>NZ_JAABNO010000005.1 GCF_009928445.1 Clostridium sp. C8-1-8
TTATTTTATCATTTGATATTTTCCTTTTCCATGCGTCGATTCTTTTACGCTTACATTGCTATCTATAATCTCTATTAATATATCTAATTTTTCGCTGCAAATATGTCCATAGCTTTTTTAATATTTCATTTTCCTCTTTAAACCTTGCCATTTCTTTTTTCAAGGCTTTAACTTCTTTTTATGTCATAACTTCATTAACATCAACTTTAATTTCTTTTACATCTTTAATCCAGCCGTTATTTGTTGATTTTGCAATGCAATATTCGCTACTTAGCTCTGCTAAGCTCATCCCAGATTTATATAGATCTACTATCATGTCTTTTTAATGTGTCTAATACTTTATACTAACACCAAATAATTAGAGTACATTAGAGATATCTCGGATAAATTCTTCATATTATCTTTACAAAAAAATAATAAGATATATTTTATAGAGATTAATTTAGATACTTAAATAAAAATATTATCTAAAAAATAAATCATATTATTTGGAGGTGACATCATTGATTATTGAAGTTTTAGTTACTATAGGATTAGTGGTTTTTTCAGTGTTCACCATATATAAAAAGTTTAAGAAGAAATCATCATGTGGATGCTGTAAGTATTAAATTACATAAAAATGATTGTAGAGTGTCAAGTACTTTTGGTTCTCTCGCAATTTTGGTGATACTTTTATTGGAAACTATTATTCAATGATTCCAGCATAGATTTTCACTTATAATAGATTAAAAACTATGTTTGGAGATGCTAATTTGAAAGATACTAAGATACTGCATCAATTTGATGAGAATAACGTTATCCACATTATAGCCGAAAGTACTTCCGAAGGAAGCTGCTGTCCACGTTGCGGAACAATATCAAAGAGCAAACATTCAAAGTATACTAGAAAACCTTCTGATGGATCTTTAGAGGGCTTTTCTAAAAATATAACTATTATTGTTAGAAAGTTTAAATGTAGATTTTCTAGTTGTAGCCAGAAAATCTTTACTGAAAGATTACCCTTTGCGTCCGCATACGCAAGAATAACTAATAAAGCTATTGAATTAATTACATTCTTAGCTTTGATAATTAGTGCTGAAAAATTATCATGCATTATGAAAAAGCTAGGTATAAGCATCTCTCATGATACTATATTAAGATTAATAAGAAAGCTACCCAAGCACACAGCTACAATTGATGATTCAGTTAAAAATATAGGTATAGGTGATTTTGCATTTAAAAAGAGAAAAAAGTACTGTACCTTAATTTGTGATATGGATAAAAGAATTATTTTAGATATATTGCCAAGTAGGAATAAAGCAGCAGTAGCAGATTGGTTAAAGAAATATCCACAAATCAGACTAGTCAGTAGAGATGGCTCAATATCATATGCAGGCGCAATTACTGAGGCACTTCCAAATGCTCTTCAAGTGTCAGATAAATTTCACTTAGTGAAGAATTTACTTGATAACATAAATAGATATGTTAAGAGAAAATACCCTACAAACTTGGTCATACCAAAGAATAAAGAGGAAATTATTGATGCCGTTATAGAAGATAAAAATAATCTCAAGGCAACTATAAGAGATGAAAAAATCAAAGCTAAATGGGCGTTTATAAAAGAAATAAAGTATAAGCATCAATCTGGAGCAAGCATACGGGGACTGGCTAGAGAGTATTCCATGTCAAAAAACACTATAAATGGATATTTAAAATCGGAAAAATCTATATACTGGCCTCAAGGAATAAAAAGAGGAAGCGAACTTGATAAATATAAAAGCTATATTATTAAGTTACTAAAGCAATGTAAAACACATAAGGAAATTCTACATGAAATAAGTAAATTAGGTTATAAATGATCTCTTTCATACTTGTCTTCATATATGAGTAAGAATGGTATAAAAAGAGCTTCTGTAATTGACCTAGCAGACAGTAGTGTTAATACAAAGACAAATTATATTATTAATTCAAGCTTAGTAATTAAGGCTATCTGTAAGAACTCAGAAAACCTAAGTAATACTGATGTTGATACACTTAAAATCTTAAGTAGAACATATCCTGAATTAATAGATTTGAAGAATCTTATTGATGACTTCAAGAGTATATTTAAAGGTAGTTCTCTCACATTAGAAACCTGGATAAATAAAGCTAAGGATTTTAATATTTAAGAGTTAAGTTCATATATATCTGGAATAGAGAATGATATTGAATCAGTTAAAAATAGCATAAGTAGTAAATATAATAATGGACTTCTTGAAGGAATGGTGAACAAGGTTAAAGGCATAAAGCGCACAAGCTATGGAAGGTGCAACTTTGATCTTCTAAGGAGTAAAATTCTACATTCTCAGGGTACCACTGGATAGAAAAACAGTGTTTCTTCCGGCTTGGTACACTATATTATAACTTCACCAAAATTGCGAGAGAACCAAAAGTACTTGACAATCTACAGAAGCGATATATTTTATGGAGTTCCTTATTTGATGAACTATACAAGTTTGTATGTTGACATCGGGAAAAACTGCTTTTATAGCATCGGGCAGGCATTTTAGTCCATCCATACAGGCTATAAGTATGTCTTTGACACCCCTATTTTTTAGGTCATTGCATACTGATAGCCAAAACTTAGCTCCTTCTTGCTCACCTATCCATATTCCAAGAATATCTTTGTAGCCTTTCAAGTCTAACGCCATGCAAATATATGCGGCCTTGCTAACAATTTTATGCTCATCTCTAACTTTAAAATGTATAGCATCCATATACACTATTTGATATACTTCTTCTAGAGGCCTATTCTGCCAAGCCACCGCTGTATCTATTACCTTATCGGTAATTTTCGATATCATTGATGGAGATATATCTACCCCGTAAAGTTCATCTATTTCAGATTTAATGTCATCAACAGACATTCCTCGTGCGTATAGGCCAATTACCTTTTTATCAAGCTCGTTGCATACAGTTTCATATTTCTTAACTATCCTAGGCTCAAATCCATCTAATACTTTCTTATTTGAGTAAGGCTTATATTTTTTTATAGTTATCGCAAAAAGGCCAAGTTCAGTCATACGTCTTTGAACTCTATTTAAGGATACTTTATAACATTCATTTTTAAGTATATGGTGAATTCTAGGAGCACCATATATACCTTTATTATCATCGTAGACTCTTTTAATAGCTATTCTAAAATCTTCATTTTCCTCTTTAATCCAGCCGTTAATTGTTAATTTTGCAATGCCATATTCGCTACTTAGCTCATTTCAGATTTGTATAAATCTACAATCATGTTTTTATATTATTGGTTGTACCTTCTGCACTCTCCAATATTGGACACATCCTTTCTTAACTAAATAATATTTTACTTAGTTCGACTTAATGTGTCCAAAATATTGACATTGATCCAGGTATTAGGTAATATAGGTATTAAGTGTATTTTAACACATGGGCATACAGTGGGTAGTATGTGTTACTTAGTGAAAGATTCAATATTTACTGGAGATACTTTTTTTATTGAATGTGCAGTGAAATGTGATGAATTAGGACGGAACACTTATAGTATGTTTGAGAGTATAAAAAAACTAAAAGGATTAGTTAATAGTAATATTTTAGTTTATCAAGGTCATTCATATAATAAGGAACCTGGTTGTGAATTTAATTTTGTATTAAGAAATAATGTTTATTGCCAAATCGATGATGAAGAAGGTTTTGTAAGGTTTCGTATGAGAAAAAAACAAAGGAACTTATTTGATTTCAAGTAGATTAATAAAGGATTTTTATCGATGGGTAATTTTTTGGGGGGGGGATGATTTGAAAAAACTATATATTTTTGTTTTCTGGACAAGGCTCTCAATATTATCATATGTGTGAAGAACTATTTGAGAGTTATCCAGTATTTAGAAAATGGATGTTGAAGTTAGACAATAAGGTTAAGAAAATAGCCAATAAATCTATAATTGAATTTATTTATGATTTCAATAAAAAAATGAGTGATGACTTGAATGATTTAAATATTTCTCACTTAGCTATTTTCATGATAGAGTATTCTTTAGCTCAATTATTAATTGAAGAAGGAATTACTCCAAAATATGTTGTAGGAATCAGCTTAGGTAAAATTGTAGCTTTAGTTGTATCAGGAAAAATATCATATGTTTATGCAATAAAATATGTAAATAGACAAGCTCAAATAATTATAGAAAAGTGTGATTATGGTAATATGATTTCTATTTTAGATGATTATCATTCTTATTATGAAAATAAAGAATTGTGTGGTAATAGTGAAATAGCTGCAATAAATTATGATAATCATTATATCATCTCTTGTTGTTCTAAAAATTATGATAAAATTATTAATTTTTTGAAAGATAATTCAGTAGTCTACATGAAACTACCTGTAAAATATACTTTTCATTCTAAATATATTGATAAAGCAGAAATAGAGTGTAAGAAAGTGGTTAAAAACACTAGCATTAATGAAAGTAGTATTAAAATTGCTTCATGTTATTATGGGGGAATGTTAAAAGAAGTAGATGAAAATTATTTGTGGAATGTTGTTCGTGGAAAAATGAAAATCTTATACTGAGACAATGTTATCTCCATTCACAAAAGATAGAAATGTAAGTAAATTAGTAGATAAATATGGGAAGTAACATATAAGGTTGAAAACATATGGATTTCCAGGTCAGGGCTCACAGTATAAAGGAATTGGTAAAGATTTATTTGATGAATTTAGTGAATATGTGAAAATTCCTGATGGAGTGTTAAATTCTTCTATTAAGGATCTATGGTTTAATGATGAAGGGAATAAGCTAAGTAATACAAAATATACACAAGTAAAAATTTATTTTTTTTTATAGTATGCAATAATAATTTTAATGTGTTTATAAACAAGTAAAGTTATAAGTGCCAGTATTAGAAAGCGACAATAAATTGCTATTAAAATCTCGCTTAATTTATAACGAGTTGATTAAAAAAGCACACTACTATAAAACATAATTTTTTTGAGGAGATTTATTTGTTGAAACCGTGCAATAGAAGTAAAATTATAGTATTTATATTCGTAGTATCTGTTATATCCGTATATTTTAACACCATTTATAAACTTAATAATAAGGTAGATACAAATACGAGAAAGAACTCACAAAAGGCAGACTATAATTCTCAATCTAAGTTATCTAATAATAACTACTCTACATTGGAAGAAGTTGCAAAAATGGTTGGAGTAGATAGGGTACATGAGGAAGGTGTCACTGGCAAGGGAGTAACAGTAGCTGTTGTAGATAGCGGAGTATATATACACGATGATTTAATTAAACCTAATAATAGAATTATTGCCTTTAAAGATTTTGTAAATAACTTAACAGACCCTTATGATGATAGTGGACATGGGACATCAATAGCAGGTATTATCGCTGGAAATGGCTATTCTAATAAGGAATGCATAGGAATGGCACCAGATGCAAATCTGGTGATAGTAAAAGCATTAAACAGAGATAATAGTGCTAGAATTAGTACCTTAATTAATGGATTAAATTGGGTTATAGATAATAAAGACAAATATAATATAAAAATATTAAACTTGTCTTTAGGGGTTGCTATTAGAAATGAAGATGAGAACCAAAAGCTTATTAATGTTGTTGAGAAAGCATATGATTCAGGAATCCTTGTAATAACCTCAGTTGGAAATTTATATAATAATGAATCAATAGTTTATTCACCAGCAATTAGTAATAAGGTACTAGCAGTCGGATCAATAAGTGATACAATTTTAAATTCAAGATTTGAATATAGTATTGCAGACTTTTCCGATCATTGGATTAATGAAGATGGGACGATAAAACCGGACTTGATTGCACCTGGAAACAGAATACTTTCTTTGGAAAGTGATATTTATTATAAACCAAGCTCAGGTGAAAAACTTAACAAAAAAAACACTTATTCAATTTCTAGTGGAACATCTGAATCTTCCGCAGTATTGACTGGAATAGCAGCATTAATTATGCAACAACATTCAGAAAAATTACCAGCAGAAATTATTGAAGTATTGGAAAAACAATGTGTAAAATTGTCTAGTTCAGATAAGGAACAGGGACATGGATTTATTTATGTTAGACCAGCTAATAATAGTCAAGTCAATTTTTAAAAATAAGTTTTTATAAAAAATGACGTAGCAACCAAACCATTTCAAAACACGAAAGATTACAAAAACTGGAATGTGATTAAGCGATCTTGCTTAAAGAGCTATTTTCTAAAAACATTTGTTTATGTATTTTAGGATCTCTTTGCTCAAGCTCCGTTTGAGTTCGGAGAACAGCAAAAATATAGTTAATAATTTTATGTATTATAGCTACTAGAGCGATTTTAGGATTTTTGCCTTTTATGTTTATTTGATAATAGTCTAAAAGAACTTTATTTATAGGAAGATAATTACGATTGTTACGTATAGACGCTAATGCAACTGCATATAACGCTCTTCGACCGATTCTAGTTCCTCTTTTTGAAATTTTGTTGTCATCACCTTCCAAGTTATCTGACTCGTTAACTGAGCTATTAATATCAAAGAAAGCTACTAGGTGTTTGGGTTTAATAAAACCATTAAGATCATGCTTTATGTTGAAAGACTTCTTGTAAACGTCACCATTCGGTGCGAGAATTGCAGCATATGAAGAGTCACCTGAAACATCAATTCAAACTACAGGACTAGTAAAAAATTTAGACATTGTATATATCTTCTTTAAAATAAAATTTAGAGATAGAATAGAACTTCCAATCTATCAAATAGCTTATAAACTTGTTTGTGACACTGGTAATTCCAGAAGGGAAACCAAACCAGCTAAACATAGAATTCTACCTGATGGAATGATACGCTAATTTGCGGGTATAGGTTCTAAAACCTCCCAATGGGATTACATCTATCTTCTATTCAGGAGTATTATACTAAAATATATTTAATTTGGTCAGATTTCTTTAGGAATTGAAATAAAAAACTATTTAATATATGAAATGCATATTTACTATCGGGGCGTAGGCAAAGTAGTAAATTAAGAATATTTTAAGTAAATACGAAGTGTAATGTTCGTTAGAAAGATAAATAGTTTTCTATCAAATGTTACAACTTGATTATACAAGGGGGATAAAAATTAAATGAGCAAAAGTAAAAAGTATATGACATTTATAGTATTTTCAATAATCTTAATAGCCATTTTCTCTATTAAGGAGATCATAAATTATAATAAAGCTAATACAAAAGACTTAATTGTTAGTATTAATAAATATGTAGAAACAGGAGATGGTCTGATATACGATAGTAAATTATTTCGTGCTCAGCCAGTTAATATAATACCAAAAACGTTAGGTAAGCAGTGTGGAATAACTGATTTGAAAAAGCAAGTTTTTCAAGTCAGTGGACAGGACGAGAGTAAATGGTTATGTTTATTTGATGAAGGAATAGGGATAATATACAAAGAACAAAATGCACCGTATTTAGATATAAATGAATTTCAGCCTTGTGAAATCAAAATTAGGGATACAAATTCCAATAAAGAAATAATCTTAAACGATAGTAATATTATAAAGGAAACTACTGTGGACATGTGTGAAAAAAATATAGTTGATGAACCTAAGTCAGCAGCAATGGTTAAGAAATTGGAATTTCAATCTGAAAAATATCCCGGTTTAATTTATTCATATCTTCTTGTACATGATGTATCAGAAAATTGCTTTATTATTGATACAGTAAATAAAAAAGCATGGAAAATAGGTCATGAACTAGAAAAGTATATGATGTAGTTAACTAAAGTAATATTTTACGCAAATATATTCGAGATATTTACAAATTAAGGAGGGAATATGTCTATTAAGTATAGAAGATTAAAATGGGTATCGTTATCAACAGCTCTTATTTTAATTGTAATTATATTAATTAGTATTGGAGTGTATTATATTAACAATAATAACACAAATCTAATTAAGTATGAAAAGGGAGTAAATATGGATGGTATTTCACTTAATGGAGAAAACTATTCACCTGTGAAAGTTCTTTCTGTAGATGATAAAGGGAAAAAAGTAGGTTATGTTGCCGATGGAAATAATAAAAATCTTTATGATGTTTATGAAATTAAAGGATTAAAAACTAGCGAATGGATAGCAGTAAATGATTCTGAAGAGCCAGGAGGGAGAGGAATATGGGCCTGTAAGAAGGATTCTGTAGAGCTTCCTAAAATATCAGATTTTGGTGTTAATGAGATAAAAATATTGGAAGACAATGAGCATTATACAAAAAAAACAATTAAGGATAGTGAAGAAGTCAATAAAATAGTTGATATTATTACAAATAGTGCTGATGAAAAAAAACTATCTGGTCCTTTTGATGGCAAGTCATATGTATTGTATTTTGTATCACCACAATATAAAGGAATTGCTTATAGAGGATACTTGACTATAACAAAGGATGGAAAGTACTATTGTCGTTTAGCTGGAGATAGATACATCGAAGTAACAAATGAATTTGGGAAGTATATAAAATAAAATCAATTTTTTTTATAAATAAAGTATAAATGTTATCTATTAAGTAAAAAATCTTCAGTAATTTGGACAAGTTATTCTCAATTAGGTTGAAAGCTTTTGTATTATATACGAATATATTGCAAATTATTAATCATTAAGTATAAGATAATGACGTGAAAAAATGTGCTAGAAAGGATTTATTTCAAAATGATTCCAGTAAAGGGTAGTATATAGAAAATTAATGAAAGATAGTTGTTATCAAGGGGGAAATGGCTAAGAAGCATTATATTAATTAAAAAAGAAATTAAAAGGGGTAGTTTCAAATGAGAAAGAAAATATTATCTTCTGTTTTAACAATAATAGTGGCCTCGCAATTTATGTTTTTAAATGTTATTGCATTTGCTAAAACAGATAATAAGCGCGTTCATGGATCTGTGCATTTAAAATATTTGTTTCAAAAATCAGAAACAAATCAAGTTTATAACTGGCTTAATCATGCTAAAGTAACAGGCGAAAAGTATATTGAAGATCAAATCTCAACTACTACAGATTCGGATAAATTAAAATTACTTAAAAAAGAGCTCAGCGAATCTAAAAATTTTAATGTTAAGGAGCTCTTAAAAACTAATGAAGATGGTTCATCGACAATTGATATAAAATTACCAAATTGTAAAATAGTTGTGGATGATACTGCTCAGGTTACTAGTGATGCAAATGGCGATTATTCCTTGGATTCAGTTACTGTGGGAGAACATAAAGTTGATTTATATTACCAAGGAAATCAGTTTAACTCTGCAAAAATAGATATAACAAGTGATAATTTTGATAATAGTAAAAGTAAAGATACTACAAAAGAAACAGACGTAACAGTTACATCAACAAGTAAGCAAATTAATGATGCAATAAATAGAATGGGTGAAAGCATGGTACATGCACAAAGTATTATATTGCCATCATATTTTGGGTATTATACTTCTGATTTTGGACAGTTTGATAATCTGTATAATAGAAGATATGATAATTTTCCATCAACTGGGAACGGTTTGAATGGATATGGCTTAAATATGTGGTTTGCAACACCGAGTGGTATAGTAGGATGCAATAAAGCAGATACAACTCTAAATTCGGCACAAAATTTTCCTAATGACGTTAATTCAGATTGTGCATTATCAATTGGGTATGGAATAATAGCCTTGGGTAATCCAATATACGAAGCAATTTATTATGACAGTGAAAAGTGTGCAGTTGAAGCTGTTCAAAATAAATCAATGAATACTTTAGGAACGAATGTTTATTGTAATGGAAAATTGGGAAGCGATGGACATTATAATTGCTCTTGGTTTAATGGAATAGGACATGATGAAAGAATGCATATTCATGACGATCATAGCTATACTTATGCTGGATTTTTAGATTTTAAAACTCATATTTCTAATATAGGTTGGGGGCCTACGCTTAGAAGCGGCAGTACTTCAGGATATTTAGGTTCTCCTCAACAATTAGAGGCTGTTTCTATGTCGGTAGTACTAAACTCAGCTGTATACGTTAATTATAGTGCTCATGTACAAGACATTGGCTGGATGGGAACTGTTTCTAATGGAGCGACAGCAGGTACAACTGGACAATCCAAGAGACTTGAAGCTATAAAAATATGGTTAACCGGATCAGATAGCTCGCTTTATAATGTTAATTACAAGGTATATGTAGACGGAGTAGGGTGGATCTCAGGCTCTAATGGAAGTATAGCAGGAACAGTTGGTCAAGCAAGACGAATAGAAGCAATAGAAATTTCTTATAGTATGAAATAGATACATTATTAAGGAGATTCAGAAATTACAATAAAAAATTATAAAGTTCTTTAAATGTATATATTGCTACAAAATTATTATAGTCAGAACTACACATTTTATTAGCGGTCCTGATTTATCTTTAAAAAAAGCAAGTGTTTAATTCGGATTTAGTCCAATGTTAAGGGGAATGACATAGATTATATTTGTGTTAAAAACTACAAAATTCATACGAAGTATATTAGAATGGATAAAAATAAAAAGTTTAGGACGAGTAGTTTTACAAACATTTCGTAAACTGAAGAAGCGATAATCAATGTTACTTCATATTAATAGAAGTTAAATAGAGGATTTATTAGACATTGAAATTACTGGTTTTTGTTATGCAATATTAAACAGTTGATAATTCTGCATTAAAGACAGTAAAACACTAGAACTTATTCCGTTGTTTTGATCAAACTTTTTTACAAACATACAGTTATGTTTAACTGAAACAAAGTCGTTAAAAATGAAACTAAGTTGTTAAAACTTAAAACAAAGTCAGAAATTACAAAGGAATCCTCATATAAACCTTATATGAGGATTCCTTTAATCGTAAGTACTACTATTATATTAAATGAAAATTTTATATTAAACTGAGATTGGTACATCAATAGTTTGCTCTACTACACATTCTCCATTTTGCACGATATAGCAGGATACTTTATGAGAGTCTAAAAATTCAGTATATTCTAACTGTTCACTTCTACCCTTTTTAATCTTAAGAAGTTAATCAAGATATCTGGTCTAAACCTAGACTTTTCCATATTATATATAACGTTTCCTCTTATAGTTCATTCCAAAGTACAGCTTGGCTTTGTTTTTACGGCTGATTAATATATAATTTCCAAGGATATTCCACATTTTTTCCCTTAAGTTGCTGATAACTTATAATATAAGGTAACTGTGTATTATTATCTATGAGTTGTCCTAATCTAAATACTAATGATGGTTGGTGTTAGTATAATATTGTAGACACAGAAAGCCGAACACTTTAAAATAAAGAAAAGAGAAGGATTTCATTCAATACTTAAGAAAGAACGAGTTAACCGTGTAAAATACTATGATTATGAAAGTGCCAAGTTAGATTTGTTTATTTTTATTGAGTCTTGGTATAACAGAAAAAGAATCCATGGCTATATACACCACAAATGAAAGAAAACTTAGCTAGAAAATCTAGCTAAGAAAAATGTGTCCAAAATATTGTTATAGGTTCAAGCCCTTGTTTTAGACCTTCTTTTCTTGCTGTGTTCCCATTTGTCAGTTTATTCATAAGTTCTTCCTACTTAGGCTCATAAGCTATTCTAGATCTATTACTCTTACTTACTCTTTGTAGGATTTCATATGGAGTTTTAATATTTTCATTAGTTTATGTTATAATTTATTGAGTTAAACATTGGTATTAGTGGAGAGCCTATATGTAATTATAGGAGAGAATATAGTAAAAAAATCTATTTAATAAGGGTATATTGCATATTAAAAAATAAAACCTTATTTAAAAAATATAATTGATAAAGAGGTAAATTATGATAAGACCAATTGTAAAAGATGTATTGTTTTTAGGACAAAAATCAGAAGCTGCAACTAAAGCTGATATAACAGTAATTGATGATTTAGTAGATACTCTAAGAGCAAACTTAGAGCATTGTGTTGGTTTAGCTGCCAACATGATTGGAGTAAAAAAGCGTATACTGGTATTTACTGTAGGAAGCCTTATTGTACCTATGGTAAATCCAGTTATATTAAAGAAGGATAAACTTTATGAAACAGAAGAAAGTTGTTTATCTTTAATTGGATTTAGAAAAACAAAGAGATATGAAATGATTGAAGTGGAGTATCTTGATAGAAATTTTAAGAAGCAAAAGCAAGTGTTTACTGGATTTACAGCTCAGATAATCCAACATGAAATGGATCATTTTGAAGGAATAATAATCTAATTGAATAATTAAATTATCAATTACAATAAAAGAGCTTGTTATTTGAGTATACTATGAAGTTTTTGTTGTACTACATTTAAAAAGTTTGTTGCCTGAAATTAAATAGAGTATAAAATTTACATAGTATTATGAGGGGTTAATATGGGTTGGTCAATTAAGATAAAGTGTGAAGAATGTGATTATGAGAAGGTTTTTTTCTTAGGTATTGGATTTAATTATTTACCTGAATATGTATTTAACAGTGACGGAGCTAAGTTATCTCATTTTGTAAAAGATAAAGAAGAACGAAAACTTATTTCTGAGATAATGAAAGATACAAAGGCTCAAGTGGAAGCCAGTGAAGAAAGATTATATAGATGTTTAAAATGTAATCAATTATATTCAAAATACTATTATTCTATAAAGTATAGCCATGGGGAACATAAAGCAAATTATGTTTGTTCAAATTGTAGTTATCCATTAGAATCAATAGATATTCGAAATGAAAAAGGAATAATATTAGCAAAAGACAATGGAAAGACTGTTGAGATAAAATGTCCCAAATGCGGGAGCTCAAAAACTTCCTGTCTAGATGGATGTTTTGATTGGGATTAATCAAATATAACTTCAACAACTTAATATTAGAGGGAGAGTATTATTAAATGCACAATTTAATAAATTGGACAGTAAAAAATATATTGGAAGCTAAATATGTGAAAGTATGCTTTGACCGTAATAGTGTATGTATGGGGGATGATTGTAATCCCCATAATGAATATATAAAATTTTTAGCAGAGAAAACAACCATGTTAGATATAGCTAATCGCTTGAAAAATCTTGTGCCTTATACAGGAGGCAAAAAACAAGGCGTGTTTACCTTGTCTTTTGGATTTGCTGAAAGAAAAGTTGATTTTATATATGTTTTTGGGTCTTATTATGAGACTGAGGAATATTCTTATAGTTATGCAGTTGAACCACAAAAAACAATAAAAATGATTTTAGAGAAATTTTATGATGAAAAATTACAGGAAAGTATGATTCTTGATTATTACAATAAAGGTGAACGTTTTTGTGATACGTCAGAGCAAGATGGTATTCCGAGCTTTATTAAAATTTATGCTTCTGTGGGAGCATCTGGTGATGAAGTACCTTTTGAAGATTTAAAATGTTATCTAGTGGAGCTGGTAAATAAATATCAAAAGTAATTATGAAGGGCTTAAGTGAAGCTGCAATAGTGGACAAGAAAGCTTTCACCAAAAGTATAATTTATATGTTAAATGTTTGAAGATATTCAAAATAATTTGTATAATAAAATAAGGTGAAATGGAACCGATTGCTTAGCAGAGCCTTTATTAAGTAAATAGGTAAAAACAAATTATATATTAGACATTGCTAACGAGAATTTCTATGAGGCATTTGATGTAGAGCATATTTTAACAAAGGCTATTCCTGATGCCACTGAAAGGACTGCTTCATTATTAGAAAAGGGATACTACCCAATCAATAAAAAATTCATGATATATGATGATTACTTTGTTTGCTTAAATAACGGACAAATTTAAGTTATATATGTATTTTCAAAGTACAAGTGGTGGAGATCTATCTAGGTTTCCGCTAATTTTGTATAAGAACAAAATTTTAAAAGTAGGAGATACTATGAAAACAATAAATTTATCGAAAGAACAATTAAGAAAGTTTTTAGTAATATATCAAGGCTTAAGTTATCCAAAAGCATTTCAAGGACATGATGGTATTAGAGCTTATGTAAAAAGAGTAGGATGTATGCAATATGACCCTTTAAATGTAGTAGGAAGAAATATTGACCTTATGCTTCAATCAAGAATAGATAATTATAAAACAGATATGTTAGATAAATTGATGTACCAAGATAGAGTTTTAATCGATGGTTGGGATAAAATGATGTCAGTTTATTGTACAGAGGATTGGCCGTATTTTAAAAGATTGAGAATGAGAAAAAAATCAGAAATAGAAGTTATCCTTGCACGCCGTAATTCCAGTGAAGCAATTGAGTATGTTAATACTATTAAGAAATTTCTTGCTGAAAATGGACCTTCCTTACCAGGTAAAATAGATTTAGGCCGAGCAGAAAATGGTAGTTGGGGACATAGAAAACTTTCTAGTGCTGCTATGGACTATATGTTCAATATTGGAACTATAGGTATAAAGGAAAAAAGAAATGTTCAGAAAGTGTATGACTTAATAGAGAATATACTTCCAAGTGAGGTTTTACAAGCTGAAGAGCCCTTTGATAGTGATAAGAGCTTCTATAAGTGGTATTTTAAAAGAAGAATAGGAAGCATAGGAATCTATTGGGACAGAAATGGCGGCGGGTGGCTAGGACATTTTGTTTCTGACAAAGAATTAAGAATAGAATTATTGAAGGAACTGTATGAAGAGGGAGAATTGATAAAAGTAAATGTTCCTGAATTGAATGAGAATTTTTACATGAGATCAGAGGATTCAAATATTTTAGAGCTACTAGACTATAACTATGAAAGTAAAGTTAACTTTTTAGCTCCATTAGATAATTTACTTTGGGATAGGAAATTAGTAAAAGATATCTTCGATTTTGAATATAGCTGGGAAGTTTATATTCCAATCAAAAAAAGAAAATATGGTTACTATGTATTACCAGTATTGTATGGTGACAAATTAATAGCAAGGTTTGAGCCTGAAGTACATAGAGGCAATGATGAGCTAGTAATAAAAAATTGGTGGTGGGAAGAAGGTACTATAATTACTGAGGAAATTATAGATAGTATTATGGATTGTTTCAATAGATTTTGTGGATTTTTAAATTCAAGAGGTTTATCAGCTGAATCCTACGAGAAAATTACAAAATTAGCTAACAATAAGGGCAAAAGGTGAGAATAATGGACTATAAAGCATTAAAAGCTCTTGAAGAATTTGTTGATAAAGCTAATGTAATTTTAAACAATAGTATAATGTCTGCCTATTGCTTCGGTTCTGCAATTTATGATGATTTTCATATTGGATACAGTGATTTAGACTTTTTTATAATAGCAGATAAGATAATAACAAGAGATGACTTTGAAAAGTTTTCTTTACTTAGAAGTGAATATAAGATCTTAAATCATCCCTACCTATCAGTTTTAGAGGGGGAAGTAATTTCACATAAGGCAATTCATAATGATATTGAGTCCAATATAATATATTGGGGGACCTCAAAGGATAGATTGAATAAAAGATATGGGTTATCTGGGTTCTCTCTTAAAGGATTAATGCATAAAGGGTATTTAATTTTCGGTAAAGAATTAAGGAATGAACTTCCAGATCCAAGTGATGAAGAAATGCTAAGCCAGGTAAACCACATGATTGATACCATAAGAGAGTATGCTAAAACTACAGATGAGGATATTCACTCTGTGGACTGGCTGTTTCTAATAAGTCAATCAATATACTGGCTTAAAAGCTCCAATGTTACTGGGAAAACAAATTCAGCTAAATGGATAATGGATAGCTGTGCTTATAGTTGGAGAGATTATTTAAATAAAGCTATAGAAATACGACTTGACCCTGCTCTTGCTAAATTAGATGAAAATAAGAGATGGCTAAAAGAGTTAGGTGATGTTATACAGTTAGCCTGTGATACTTTGGTATCGGAGAGGAATCACTATATAGCTAAAAGGTAAAGGTTAATATTCATGGAGAGTTCAATGTTTAATGAAAACAACTATACTTTAAGAATATATTAATGGAGATATTATACAGAATATAGAATTTTACAAAAAATTGAATTCATTAATTTTATTAGAGATAAGAATATTCCTGTAACCTTCCATACGACTTATTTACGCAAAATTATCTAAAGACTCTGACAAATCAAAACACTGCATTATATATAATTATGTTTTGCAGTGTTTTAATTAATAATTGCTTTTTTATTGATTTGACTTCAATTTGGAATATTCTGTGACCATTAGTAATGACTTACTTTAAGTTATTTCTTTAATTCATTTATATCCTGTCTTATTTCGTTTATTTGTAACTCAATATTTTTTATTGAATTAGTTTCTTTAGCAATAGAATCAATTTTCAGTTCCAAGGTATTTAAGTATTTTTCCAAAGCATCTAACCTATTTAATACTCTGTCTGTCATCAATCCCATGAAATATCACTCCTTAATTTTAATTGATCTATAATATCTTACCTATCATCATATAATTACTTGTAATTATATCACCTTAAGTAAAAATATTCCAATAACTATGCTGCTGGTGAATTATTAATATATTATTTTAGTTCTTATTTACGATTTATAAAAAGTTACAACTTAAATCATACTTTTTTACAATTAATCCAAAACTTATTATAAAAATGTAAGTTTATTGACAATGATATCATAACATGGAACAATATAGTTGATTATTACAGTAAATGTTAGGGTGTTGTATTCTACGGAACTAAATCCCAATATCCTAATTACCGCATAAATAATCTAATACAACTTTAAGAGTGCTAGGTTAAATTAAAAATAAATATGATGACTTATAAAATAACTGCTTATGAAAATGTTTTCTTATGAAATATATTAATGGGAAATTTAATAAAATTATTTGACGAAAATACCTAATATAATGAGGAATGATATAAATTCACTTTCTGTTGGAAATTGTGAATATATAATACATAAGACTATATATCAAGCAAAGAAGGTTGCTAAAGACTAACTAGATAACTATGAATGGAGAGTTAAAATGAGTAATAAGAACAATGATACCACAACAACAAGGGTTAATACTATTGAAAACATAAGATATATGATAGGTTTAATAAATAATGGAGCTCCTAACAGACTTTTGATCTCCGTAGTTAAAGCTGTAATTGAAAAAGTGTTTAACGTTATTTTCTTTGTATACTTTCTGCAATATTTATTTAATAGTATTGAGAATGGAAGTACATTTAAAGTTGTTATGACTTTTTTTACTATTTTAATCATATTTCAAATAATAATTCATTTTTTTAATGCCTTCTATGATTATTATGTTTTGAAAAGTAGGCCAAGACTATATAGATATATATATGAAAGAGTAATTGAAAAGGCAGCTAGTGTTTCTTTATGTGAATTTGAAAGTCCAAGTTACTATGATAAGTACTCAAGAGCTCTAGAGGAAGCCGAAGTAGCTGCAGAGGATTTAATAAGAAATATATCAGAACTTACTGCAAACCTTGCAAGAGTTATTTCACTTATTATCATCCTTGTTCGGTTTGACCCAATATTAATGGTGTTTTCAATCCTTCCGCTTATTAATAGTATTTTTATTAGTCAAATACAAAGCACCACAATATTAAATAAAAATAATGAAATGACCAAGTATAGAAGAAAAATAAACTATTGCAAGAAGGTATTTTATGAGAAAAAATACGCTAATGAGCTTAGATTATTTCCTATAAAAAATTATTTGCTAGACGTTCATAGGAAGGCCTACGATTCTGTTGGCGATACTATAAAGAAGTATAACAAAAAGCTAATCCTATTAGATATATATGATAGCATTGTACTTAGAACAATAATGTTTGTTTTATCAAGCATATATGTAACTTATGAAATTTTAGTTTTACATAAGTTCTCTATAGGAGCATATGCTGCTATAATGGCGGCAATATTTGATGTTACTGATGGTATAGCTTCATTTTTAAATGGATCTATAGAACTGTTTAGCCGTGGTAAATCAATTGAGAACTTAAAATTGTTTCTTCAAATTAAAGAAGAAGACCTTGGAGATCAACAGTCAACTTCAGATAGAATAGAACCATTTAATACTTTGGAGCTGAAAAATCTATATTATCAGTACCTTGGATCAGATAAATATGTAATAAAGGATCTAAATCTTACGATTCGTAAAGGAGAAAAAATAGCCTTCGTCGGCTATAATGGGGCAGGAAAGACCACTTTAGTAAAGTTAATCATGGGTCTTTATGATAATTATGCTGGAGAAATTGTATACAATTCTAAGAACATAAATTCTATAGAAAAAAGTAAATATAGAAAAAAGTTTGCAACCATTTTTCAAGATTTTCAGATATATGCTTTACCTATTTCCACAAATATAATAATGAAAGAAGCATCTGGACAAGATGATGAAAGAGTAGTTCTAGAAGCACTTAAAAATGTTGGACTAGATAATAAAGTTAGACAATTTCCAAAAGGAATAGATACAACCTTAACTCATGAATTTGATAACGCTGGAAAGATGCTATCTGGTGGAGAGTTACAAAAAATAGCAATAGCAAGAGTTTTTGCTAACAAAGATGCCGATATCGTAATTCTTGATGAACCTTCTAGTGCCTTAGATCCTATATCTGAATTCAATATTTATCAAAATATCATGGAAGCTGTAGAAGATAGAACCGTAATTTTTATTTCTCATAGACTTTCTACTACAAGGATTGCGGATAGGATATATATGTTTGAAGATGGAAAGGTAATAGAAGAAGGTTCCCATGAAGAACTAATGAAAAACAATCAAAAGTATGCTGAGTTGTATCAGGTTCAAGCACAAAATTACACTGATACTGTCCTGGAGGGGTAACAATGGAAATGAAAAAATTAAACTTAAGGAGTATGTGGGAAAATATTAGCTATATTTTAAGATATACTTTTCGTTTAGAACCTAAATACTATACTTTCTATATTGTATTAAACTTTATAATTCAGGCCTTTGATAGTGTGTTGGTAATTATGTTATACAAGTATATGATAGATAGTATTAGTTTAAAAAGATCCTTTAATGAAACGTTATTTACTATAATCTTTTATGGGGCAGTGTTAGGAGGAATATCAAATGTAATCTCAGTGATTTTGAGAAGATATAATGATATTAGACAAACTAAGGTAAATGGAATTGTACAAAGACAAATTATAAAAAAAGCGGCAAAAATTAATTTAATATCCTATGATAAAGCAGAATACTATGATAGTTTCGTACGAGCAGCGGAAAGAGGAGATTCTGAGGTAGTAAGGTGTATTGAGTTTATAATATACTTAACCGGTAGCATTGCCAGCATAGTCAGTCTTATTAGTATTATTTCAATAATAAATCCAATCATGGCGATTTTCCCATTTATGGCGTGCATTGTTAATGTTATCGCAGGCTTTAACATAAATCGTATGAAATATGCAATGTCATTAGAAATGGATCCTATCAAAAGAAGGAAAGCCTATTTCACTAGAGTATTTTATCAAGTAGATTATGCAAAAGAAATGAGGCTAACAGAAATAAAAAATCCACTATTTAATATGTTTAATAAAGCTGTGGAAGACGAACAGAAGCTTGCTAAAAAGTATGGTATAAAACTATTATTTGTAAGTATTATAAATTCTGTAATTGGGTTGACTGGTCTTGTTTACTACTTGCCTACCTCTCTACTAATTTACAATTCAATGATATCAAAGAAAATCAAAATAGGTAGTCTAGGTGCTCTCAATGAAGCAAATAGTAAGACCTATAATACCTTAAATGGTTTTGCTTTTCAGATACTTGAATTGCAGAAGATTAGTTTGTTTGCAGAACAGTTTCGCGAATTTATGGAATGTAGATGTGAGATAGAAGAAGCTACAGGAGAAAAGCTAGAAGAATATGAACCAAAGCTAATAGAAATAAAAAATTTATCTTTCAGATATGAAGAGAGCGGAAAAAATGTTTTGGAAGATATCAATATCACTATAAAGCCAAAAGAGAAGATTGCAATTGTAGGCCATAATGGAGCGGGAAAGAGCACTTTTGTAAAACTACTTTTACATTTGTATGAGGCTTCAGAAGGCGAAGTTATATATGGTGGAAAAAATATCAAAGATTATGATATAAAAGATTATCGCAATCAGTTTGGGGTAATCTTTCAAGACTTTCAAGTTTATGCTGGTACTATTGGAGAAAACATAATGATGAATCGTGTTAATGATGAGGACCAGTATCTGATTAAGGGATATTTAGATGCTTACGGTATTTCCGATGGTGCAAACGAGGATAGATTTGGTATTGATTCACAACTTACTAGAGAATTTGATGACAATGGAATAGTTTTATCCGGAGGACAAAATCAGAAATTAGCATACTTGAGACTTGTAGCTAAAAAATTTGGTGTTGCAATTTTAGATGAACCATCAAGTGCATTGGATCCTATGGAAGAATATAAATTAAATCAAAATATGTTTTCTGCATCAAAGGATAGCACTGTTATTTTCATTTCTCATCGTTTATCTACTACTCGTATGGCAGATAAAATTTATATGTTTGATAATGGAAGAATAATAGAAGAGGGAACCCATGATGAACTAATGGAGCTCGACGGACAATATGCAAAAATGTTTAAAAAGCAAGCGCATTATTACATGTCAAATAATAAAAATAAAACTGAAGATATACAAGTAAGTTAAAAATGTAAATAGCATCATTTAACTGATTTAAATATGAAAGTTTGAGAATAAAATTCTATAAAGTTATTTATAAGGGAGTTTTACATAATAATTTCCTTATTGATAATTGAATAAAGAGTAACTAACTAAAACTTAGGAAGAACAATGTAGATAGTTTATATGAAAGGATATGAAGGAAAAATATATGGAAAATAATTTTGTATTAAAGGTTTAAGATGCATTTGATATTAAAGGCCGTGGAAGAGTGATAGTTGGCACATATAAAGGTATTGTTAAAGTAGGAGATACTTTAATGACATTAACAGGAGAAAAAATAAAAGTTTTAGAAATTGAAATGATGAGTATGATTAAAGGGGATCATCAGGAAAGAATAGGATTAGTAGTTGATGAAAATTCATTTAGAAAAGACATACTTAAAGAACAGTTGCTTATTAATAACTATAATACTACATTTCTATTTTTAAGTGATCCACTAAACAAGAACAAGCCTGATATGATTTTTAATAAAAGTTCTCACAAGTAAAAACTAATAGCTTAATATATTACACGAATCGTATTTAACACTTCTAATCTCAGCTATGGAGATTAGAAGTTTGGATTGGTTAAGGTAGCTTTATATTGGAGGAAGAAGTATTTTACAAAAGTGAGTTGATTTTAAGTATTATAGATATTAAGAGGGATATTTTCTGTATTGAAAATATCCCTCATTTTGTATAGTTTTCATTAAATAGTTATATATTATAGAAATACATAAACTATTAAGAGTTTTCAGCCATATCTAATTTTTTCTGTATTCTTGGAGTATTATCTACTTCCACAGTTTTTAATAAATAGTCATCTCCAAAAGCAAACTTTCTACCGAATAAAAATGATATTAACGAGTAGGTTAAAATAATCCCGCATGATGCTGCTAATCCATAAGTTATCGAGATATCATGTAATTTAGATATGATTGGTATCAATACGATAGAGAAGCAAGATACAATAAAACTCTTTATTGAACCAACTCTACCCTTAATAGGGCCAACAGAACGTTGCTGAAGATTAGATGTGAAAATCGCTACAGAAAAGGAGTTTAACGCTCCAAATATAAGTATAATAAGAAATGTCACTAATGGATTCCTACTTAATATCATTAGTCCGAATATAATTGCTTGAACAAAAAGACCTATGAATGCAGAATTATTAGTGCCTATTTTCTTTGATAGTATTACTACAAATGTGGCAATCAACATTGCTCCAACTGCGAAGCCTCCATCATAAAGAGATATATAAAAACTATTGTTTTTATACCAAAGTGTAACCATAGGTACGAGCATTACATTAAAGAAATTGATCGAAAGATAGTCGCCTGATGCTATGAATAAGTGTGCAGCAAAACTCTTTTCTTGCTTCATAGCTCTGCCTATTTCTTTCCAATCATTCAATAGATTCTTGCCGATATTTTTACTATTATCTTTTTTAACTTCAACATTAGTTACGGTAGTAAAACTTATAAATAAAGCTGACAAGAAAAACGTTATTCCGTCTATAACTAATGCTGTCTGAGGATTAAAAAAGTATATTACTGGAGCAACCAAAGCACATCCTAGTAACTGACCAGCTTGGAATAGAGTAGTTATTAAACCGTTCATTTTTAACAGCTTAGTTTTATCTTCTACGACCATTGGAACTAAACTAAAGTTAGCCGAACTGAAAAATGGAGCAACTATATTCAAAAATATTACAGCAATGAATAGGTAGAATAATCCTATATTTGTGAAGAAAACCATTAGACCACTACTTACAACTAAGAATCCGCTTATAAGATCACAAATGATTGAAACGTGCTTTGGATTATTTCTGTCTACTAAAGATCCTGATAAAAACTGTACTGAGAACATAACGATATATTGAAGTATCATTACTCCACCGAAAGCCATTGCGCTATTAGTTTTATCGTACACTAGTTTACTCACAGCTATAGTATACATACCATTTCCTATATTAGTGATTAAGGTTGCAAGCATAATCAACTTAACTTCCTTTGACATATTAAAAAAACTAGCTTCTACCTTTTTGTTATCGCTCATTAAAGAACCTCCATATAATATTGTATTAATATGATATTATTTTTTATGGTGCTATAATATAGTATTTGTACTAACCTTATAACACCATAAATATTGCAATCTAAAACTCTATAAATAACTAATAATCCAGATGTTTATACACAGCAAGTAGCTGAATTTACTTTGTTATTTAGTTCAATTATAGATAAAATACTTTCTTTTGAGTTTTCTGCGGTGATTAAACATAGTTCTTTTATTTCATCGTAAGTTATACCTGCAATTTTGGCAGCTACAATGCTTTGTTTTATAGAAACAGTATCTCTAACTGCAAAGTGATAAGCTAAATTTATTAATAGTTTCTCACGTTCTGTTAAAGTATTTTTTTTTGCATCGCCACAGCATTGGCATGCATTTGAATTTTCGCTCATATTAAAATCCTCCTAAATAATTAACTTATTTTTATATTAATTTTACTTAGTAAATCCTCAGCTATATCTTCAGCGTGCTTAGTATTAGTACCTTTTACAATGAAATAACCTAATCTATTGTAATTGCTAGTGGTTTTTTCAACTAAATCTCCATCTGAAACAGTTATATTCGTTTGAGTTACTGATGGGTTGTCTAAAATGATTAGTTGTTTATCAATTTCTATTCGTCCGTCAGCGTGTGACATTAAGAATCGAATGGAAGCTGAATCAGCTTCAGGTTGTTTTGGAATAACATTATCTATTGGAAGCCCCAATGATATTAGCAACGCAATTTTATGAAGATTAAAACCAGTAGCCATTTCTACAAGTGTTGGAATGTTATCTCCGCCAGGTCGTGCGTTGATTTCTACTATCTTAGGACCAGTTGGTGTTAATTTAACTTCAATATGCGTAATGGAAAAATCAATTTTTAACGCTGAAACTGCAGCTTTTACAACAGCTTCAATTTCTTTAACAATATGATCATCAAGGTTAGCAGGCACAGTATGTCCTGCTTCAATAGGGAAGAAAGGGGATAGCACTTTCTTAGCAGTAATAGCTATTATTCTAGTTTCCTTATCGAATGTATAGGTTTCAACGCTAAATTCAGGACCAGTTAAAAACTCTTCTAAGATAATTTCTTCATCAAGTTTTTGGCCTACTAGATTGCTTGCACAACTTAGAATTGATTCCACAGCTGAACGAACATCATCAAGTGTTTGACAGCAGTATACCATTTTACTTCCTGCATCATTTGACGGTTTAATAACGACTGGTAAAGGAATTTCAGTAAGTGAGATTATTGCTTCATCTACAGAATGAATTAATTTATATTTAACAGAATTAATTCCTGTATCAGATAGAGCTCTTCGTGTTTCTTTCTTATTTCTACATTTAAAAGCTGCTTCGTAAGAAATTCCATATTTTATTCCTAAAACTTCTCTTATACGTGCACATAATGGAACTCTATATTCATTAAGAGTAAACACACCTGCAATATTATATTTCTTTGATAATTCTTTAGCTTTTTCTAAGACTGCCGTTTCATCATTTAAATTAACTTCAACGGGTACATCAACTTGTAATGCTTCAGTTATGCTTAACTCTGTAGAAAATGATATTATTTTATAGCCTAACTCTCTAATTAGTTCAAATTCATTTCCTTTGCTCATCAGTTTTACAACTAAAACATATTTTTCTTTGTTATTCATAGTTAACCTCCAAACATATAATAGTGGGAAAGCATTTTATTTTATTAACTCATGAAGTATACTTTGTTTAATGTCATCGGCTATCCAAGGTGTTATGACACAATTATTGTTTGTGTAATTTATGGTCTTATTTATCCATTGTAATTCACTTGAAGCCTTTACTCTTAACAAGTCATTTTTTGTATTGGTTAACAATAAACTTGAGTTTATAACCCACCATTTAGTGAATATTCCAGCACGTTTTAAGTCTTCTTCTAGCCTTGTTGCCTCATATATTGGAGTTATTTCAGGCAGTGTCACAATAATAACTTCAGTGTCATTTTTATTTCTTAATCTAGGAAGCAATTTTCTAACGCTATTAGGGACTTCTACTTGGGAACTTTCGATTTGTTTATAATTTCTTTCAGAAGAATCTAGAAGAAGTAATGTATGACCTGTTGGTGCGGTATCAATTACCACAATTTCATCATCAGCTTTTTCAACTATTTTTGAAAACGCTCTGAATACTGCAATCTCTTGTGTACATGGGGTTTTTAAGCTTTCTTTTAGATAATCAATATCTTCCTTACTCATTGTTTGCTCAGCTTCAGATAAAACCTCGCTCTTATATTCTTCAAGAACCTTTTTCTCATCTATTTTACTTAATGTTATTTTGCTGTCTTGTTGAATAATATATTGTAAATGGTCAGCAGGATCTGTAGTTGTTAAATGAACTTTTGCACCTTTCTCAGATAGGCCTAATGCGACTGCAGCTGCTATTGAAGTTTTTCCAACTCCACCTTTACCCATTGTAAATACTACTTTCTTTTTTGAATTATATAAATCATTAATTAAATGTTTTAAACCCTTAAGATTCAATTCATCTTGATTTATAATTACATCTTTGATACGATCATCTTTAAGCATCATGCGGATGTTATCTATTCCGCTAATATTGTAAGAGCGCAGTGGGATGAAAAAAGTTTCTATATTTTTTAATTCCTCAGGTATATTCTGAAGTGCAATCTGCTGTTTTTTATAAAAATTATCAGAGATGCTGTCATTTCCGCTATTCACTAAACCATTGATAACTATTGTGAAATTACTTATTTCTAGCTCTTCTAATTCTTTTAGAGCTCTCGCGGTTTCAAGTAAAGGTATATTTTCTGCCCTTGAAACTAAAATCATCTTTGTCATATTAGGATCTGATAACGTATCTACAGCTTTTTTGCAATCTTCTCTTCTGCTTTGAAGACCGGAAAGTTGTCCTACACTTAAGTTTTCAGTATCTTGTTCATTTACATACTTGTTCCATGCAGCAGGTAATTCTAATAATCTGAGTGTGTGGCCTGTAGGAGCAGTATCAAAAATTATATAATCATATTTTTTTTGTATTTCATCATTCGTGATGTAATCTGAAAATTCATTAAATGCTGAAACTTCAAGTGTACATGAACCAGATAATTTTTCCTCCATCTCAGCTATAACTACATCTGGAAGTTTGCCTCTATATGGACCAACAATTGACTCTTTATACTTTCTTGCTGCTTCTTCAGGGTTTAAGTTTACTACAAATAAATTAGGAGCTGTTTCTACTTGTTGATGTACACTGCTTAGATTTATATTAAATACATCTTGCAAGTTAGAAGCTGGGTCAGTACTTACAATCAAAACTTTATTTCCGTTATCGGCTAAAGTCACTGCTGTAGCACATGCTGTAGAAGTCTTGCCTACGCCACCTTTACCTGTGAAAAAGATGAATTTAGGTAATGACAAATCAATGGCTTTATATTGTTTATACATAAAATTTCCTCCCTAGTATGAACGTTATTTGCAACCGCAAGAACAGCCTTCTCCTGATGATTCTTCAGATGAGGCGTCTATTGTTATTTCAAACCACTCACTAAAATCACTAAGAGTTGGATATTGATCTAGTTTAACTATTTTGTCATTAACAATGGTTATTGGTAAATCCTCAATACCATTAGCTTGGATATATTCATTGATAATTTTATTGTCTATAAAGGCTTGTGGATCTTTAGATAAATTATGTCTAGTAATAGCAATTCCTTCTTGTTTTAGATTGTTAATTGCACTTGATACTCTTAAAAGTTCTTTATCTAACCCTCCTGAGCAACAAGTTACTGTTTCGAAAATTTCAACTGATATCATAAAAGTATCCTCCTTAGAATTATAATCATATAAGCATATACTTATATAAGGGGCAAAAAAATATGGTTTTTATGTTTCTCGTATAACCATATAATTATATGCTTATGTAATTAATAGTAAAACATGGAAAAAGGTGTGTCAATAGGGAATTGATTTATTTTTTGAGATATGAAAATTTAAATAAAAAGAATAATTAAATTTTTCATATCTCAAATCAAAAATCATTCTAGTTCAACTTTGTCTATTATATCTTGTATCAAATCATTCAATACATTATCTTGATTTATTTTATAATAACTCCATTGTCCTCTCTTTTCTTCTTGAATTATTTCTAAATCCTTCATTTTTCTCAAATGTTGGCTTACTGCAGGTTGGCTAATCCCAAGTGTCTCTGCTATATCACAAACACAAAGTTCACTATTCTTGAGCCTATACAGAATTATTAACCTAGTTTTATCACTTAAAATTTTTAAAGTAGCCTCAAGTCTATTAAGACTTATCAAATTGCTCATAATAACACCTCGTAACAGTATAAAAATATAATTATATACTTATATATCTATGAATCTATAATACAGACAAAATATGGATATGTCAATAAACCCCGTGGTTTTATTTGTTTTTTAACAAATGTTAAATGTTTTTTTGAAAAAAATATTTTTAACCATATTATAAGCTTGATTTCATGCAATGTTTAGGGGGATAACAAATTGTAAAAATATAGTATTGGTTAGTTTTTTTGGGAAAAATATGTTGCATAATTTGCGATATTCCATTACAAACAAAAATAAAAGGGGGTTTTGAGACAATGTGTAACGAAAAAAATCATGAGAAGAAACTAAAGGTGCTACTTGTATCAAATTTTGAAGGAGGATATCAGCCTATAAGTATAGCAACAGCTTATTCAGCATTAATCGAAAATGGGTTTAATACCACAATACTTGATACTTATGTAGAAGGAATCAGAGAAGATATATTAGGTGATGCTGAGTTAGTAGCTATATCTATACCTTTGTTTGACGCTTTATTTTCAGGCATAGAAATTGCTAAAACAGTAAAGAAGTTAAATAAAAACGTACACGTTACTTTCTTTGGTCAATATGCTTCAATAAATGCAAATAGACTTACACCCAAATATAGTGATAGCTGTATAGTTGGGCAGTGGGAAGATACTTTAGTGCAGTTGGCTAATAAATTAGAGCAAAATGAAATAGATTTATTGCCTACAGTATTATCGAAGGCTCAAACTGGGTGCTGTAGTGAAAAAGAGGATGATAGCTTCTATGTTCCTAATAGAAAAACTTTACCGCCACTATATAAATATCCACAAGATCAGATTGATAAATTATGTGGTGGTAAGCAGATAATAGGTGGAACTGAAATTACTCGTGGATGTCATCATAAATGTCTATATTGCTCAGTGTATGCGTCATACGAAGGAAAAGTTCATATAATTCCAGAAGACGTAGTAATTACAGATGTAACAAATCTTGTTGAACAAGGAATGACACACCTAACTTTTATGGATGCAGACTTTTTCAATTCCAAATATCATGGAATAAATATAATACGAACACTTCACAGTAAGTTTCCAAAGCTTACTTATGACTTTACAACAAGAATAGATCATATTAATGAGCATAAAGAAATTATTGCTGAAATGGCTGACCTAGGAGTTAAATTTATTACAACTGCAGTTGAATTTCCATGTGAAGAAGTTGTTGATGAGATAGCTAAGGAAATCACGTTGGAAGACATAGAAGAAGCATTAGGATTTTTACAAGAAACTAGTATAAAGATAAATCCTACTTTTATTATGTTTAATCCATGGATTAAGTTGGAAAACTTAATAGACTTCAAGACTTTTGTAAATAAGAATAACTTAGACGATATAATCGATCCAATACAGTATGAAACAAGACTTCACATATATAAAGGTTCACCTCTATTAAAGCAAAAATCAATCCAGGATCTTGATTTAATAGAACATGAGTTTAATTATGAATGGAAGCATTCAGATCCTAGAGTTGATGAAGTTTATAATAGAATGGTTACTCCAGTGGAAGAAGGAATATTTAAAAGATGCTGCTTAAAATGCTAATACTAAATTAATATATGAATTTAGTTACAGTTAATGCAATGAATGTAACTAAAATATTGAGACTATTTTCATTGCTTATAAATATAAATAAAATTTCTTATATCTATAATTAGAATAAAACTTGGAGGCGTAAGTATGTTAAAAAATTCAAAAGTAAAAAACCTTGAGAATACTATACTTAGTGTAGTAGCTAAGCATGATTCTGAACTTGATTTAAGCTCAATTAGCATGAAATCTGAAAAATCTTTAAATATAATTAAAACGACATTGGGTGAATCAAAAAAAATGGTGATTTTATGCTCTCATAATCCAGAAGAATTTTTAGATAATCCCAATCTAGAAAGTAGCATAAAAATAGTTACTAAGAACAATGATATTAGAAATAGATTATCTGACACTGCAAATCTAGAAGTGTTAACCGCCGAAAATTATGATTTGAAAACGAATATAAACTTAATTAGTAGCTATCTAAATACTAATCCAACAATAGATTTGGCTGCATATAAAATATTGCAATTAAGCGTTGAAGAACAAAAAAGAAATAGTCCATTAGTATCTGATAACTCAGTTGATACAGTAATTATAGATACAGATGTAAATACATTAGATTCCGATAAGTTTACTGAGGTAGTAAATGAAGCGTTTAGAGTCCTTGAAAAAGGCGGAAAGATACTAATGAGATTGATAATTACAGATGAACCATGCAATCATTTACTACCTATAAATATTAATGAACTCAAATTTAGAACTATTCCATTAGAGAAAGAAGTTATAGATATAATGGATAAGATAGGGTTTCATGGAATACAGTTTGAATCTAGAAGTGAATTACCTGTAAAGGTTATAGGTCAAGTAGAATTAAGAGAATTTGTAATATCTGCTTATAAAGGAAAGCAAGGACCTTGCTTAGATTGTGGCCAAGCTGTTATTTATCGAGGACCTTGGAAAGAAGTATTTGATGATGATGGACACCATTACGTACGTGGTGAACGTGTTGCGGTGTGCTCAAAAACTTACGGAGTTGTTAGTAGAAATCCATATAAAGATCAATTTATATATGTACCAAGTTATGTAGACGTCCCAGAAGAAACTGCTCAGCTTTTTGATTGCAATACACCTAAAATTAGAGACATTCATGTTACCAAAGGAATAGTAGGCGTAGCAGAGTCAAAAGAAGAAACAGCATGTGCGACAGCTTGTGATTGTGGCTGTGATTGCTAAAATATAGCGAGGGTAGAGGCGGATTATATGTATAAAAAATATGTTTCAGAATTTATTGGTACATTCTTTCTATTATTCATAGGTACAGGTGCAATCATGGTGAATACAATCAATAATAATGCACTTGGATCAGTTGGTATATCATTTGCTTTTGGATTTATAATATTCATTTTGATATATTTATTTGGAAATACATCAGGTGCTCATTTTAATCCAGCAGTCACTATAGCGTTAAGCTTTAGTGGTAAGTTTAAGAGTAGCGAAGTAATCCCATATATTATTAGTCAAGTCTTGGGAGGTACACTAGCTAGTTTTGTGTTAAAGATATTATTAGGAAATATAAGTTCAATGGGAGCTACCATTCCAGCTAATAATATAAGAAATTCTTCAATAATAGCAGTTATAGTTGAATTCATTTTTACATTTTTACTAATGTACGTAATAATGAGGGTGAGTTCAAGTTCAAAAGATGATGATTTTACTGGAGCTTTTGCTATTGGATTAACTATATTTATCGGAGCTTTAGTTGCTGGACCTATTTCAGGCGGATCATTTAACCCAGCTCGTACAATTGCACCTGCAATTGTATCAGGAAATTATACAGATCTTTGGGTCTATATAGTAGCCCCTATAGCAGGAGCTATAGTTGGAACAACTATTTATAGCGCAACTGGTAATGATGAAAGTGAGTCTGAAACACTAGTGAATAATGAAATAATATATAAGACACTAGATAACGAAATTTAATTAATACTAAATCGAAAAGATACTAATACTCGTATGTATTGGTATCTTTTTTTGATAAAAAATATATGGTAAATTTATCAAAATAATAGTTGTATATTCTAACTATTGTATGATACAATAGTTGTGAAGGGGGATTAAACATGGTTTTTATGGATGATCCAAAGAAGTTAAGAGAATTAATAAGAATGCTTGAAAGAAAGTTAGGAATTCTGCAAGATAGCGGGTTTTCATATTGTAAAATAACGATGTCACAGTGTCATGCTTTAGTAGAGATAGGTCGTACAAAAGTCATCTCATTAAATGAACTAGCTGAATTATTAAACTTAGAAAATAGCACTATGAGTAGAACAGTAAATAATCTGGTAGCGAATGAGTTAGTGAAAAGAGAGATTGATCAACAAGACAGAAGATATGTAACTATATCACTTACTGATAAAGGGCATGATATTTACCAAGGGATTGAAGAAGAAATGAATTTGTACTTTAAAAAGATATATGAAACAATACCTGCTGATAAGAGGCAACAAGTATTAGAAAGTGTTGAAATTCTTCTCGAATCTATAAATAGAAGTAAATGATGTGAATAATGAAAGGAGCATTATACATGGAATTTGATGTTAAAAGTAAAGTAAAAGAATACTATGGAGGTATTGCAAGAAAAGTAAATAGTGGAGATTCGAATGGTTGCTGCTCAAACAATTCATGTTGTAGTGAGGGAGGTAAAACTTCTTTCATATATGGTAAAGAGAATCTTACTGATTTGCCTAAGGAAGCAATAGAAGCATCCTTGGGATGCGCTAATCCTGTGTTTTTTGCTGAACTTAAAGAAGGTGAAACTGTGCTTGACCTTGGTAGTGGTGGCGGAATTAACGTACTAATGGCTGCTAAGCATGTTGGGCTAAGTGGAAAAGTATATGGACTTGATATGACTGATGAAATGTTGAAACTAGCAAATGATAATAAGGAAAAAATGGGGGTAAAGAATGCAGAGTTTTTGAAAGGATATATAGAAGATATACCATTAGATGATAAATTTGTGGATGTCATAATGTCTAATTGCGTAATAAATTTATCAGAAGATAAGGAAAAAGCACTTTCAGAAGCATTTAGAGTGCTAAAAGAAGGCGGGAGATTAGCAATTGCAGACATTATTACTATGAAAGAAGTTCCAGATGAACTTAAGACAAAAGCAGGGATGTGGTGTGGGTGCTTAGGCGGAACACTTACTTCTAAAGAGTACAAAGACATTCTTCAAAAGGTTGGATTTAAAGATATAGAAGTAAAACCAGCACATGTTTATACCAAATCTATAATTGAAAGTACGTTTCTTGAAGGAAAAGAAGATCTAAAAAATCCCGCATATTTAGATGTGATCGATGGTGCTTTCGCTGGTGCTTACATTAAGGCTCGTAAATAGGGAGGAATTTATTATGATTATAATTGGATTATTAAGTGTTGTTGCTTTAATAGGATTTGCACAAGATACCAGTAAGAGTAAAATTATGAGTGATTTCTGCAAAATTGAGTGTAAACAAAATATAGGAAATAAATATGAATTCTGTTGTTAGGTAATAAGGGGAGTGGTATGAGATGGATAGTAAAATTTATTTTAAAGAAGTAGCTAAAGAATGGGATAACATGAGGCAAGATTTTTTTTCAGAATCTGTAAGAGATAAGGCTTATGAAGTTGCAGATGTGAAAGAAGGCAAATTAGCCGCCGATATAGGAGCTGGAACTGGTTTTATAACAGAAGGTCTTTTGAAAAAAGGATTAAATGTAATAGCAGTAGATCAATCTAATGAGATGCTTCAAGAAATGAAGCAGAAATTTAATCAATATAATCAGGTAGAATATCGCCAAGGTGATGCGGAGAGTCTTCCAATCAATAATGACACAGTGGATTATGCAATGGCCAATATGTATCTTCATCATGTAGAAAATCCATTGTCAGCTATTAAAGAAATGGTAAGGATACTAAAACCTTCTGGAAAACTTGTAATTACAGATTTAGATAATCACAATCATGAATTTTTAAGAACTGAACATCATGATAGGTGGATGGGATTTGATAGAAAAGATATTGAAAATTGGTTTGTTGAAGCAGGATTATCAAATGTGTTTGTTGATTGTGTAGGCGGAAGCTGTAATGCAACTTCAAGCTGTGGATGTGAAAGTGCAAGTATAAGTATCTTTGTAGCTTATGGTGAAAAATAATTAGAATATTAAGTATGAAAATTAATCAGCTCAAAATGGAATAAGTTATAAATAAGAAAGACTGTATATTCTTTATATGTGAATATATAGTCTTTCTTATTTGATGTAATAATTTTGATAAAATCGAAAAATGCATATAAAATACACCTCCTTGAAGGAAATTATTCCTATTTATAGAATAAAGTATAAGTAGCCGATTCCTGATGAATTTGATCAAATAAAGGTTTCAGTAAAAGGCGTTGTTATAATAGATAGAAGCAAAAGTTATACGAAATATTGGAACAGAGGCCTATCTGTTCTTAAAAAATAGTAGGAAAAGTGAGGATTGTTGAAATGGATACTAGAAAAATAGAATTTGCAGCAAAGGCTCTTATATTTTGTGAAGGTAAGTATTTGGCTCTACACAAGAGTATAGCCAAACATAATCTATATGAACTTCCAGGTGGAAGAATGGAGTTCGGCGAAACTGCTGAGGAAACTGTAATAAGAGAAGTTAAAGAAGAGACTAGCTTTATAGTAGAACCAATAAGATTAATAGATACTTGGAACTTCATTGCAACGGATTATCAGATAACTGGAGTTATATTCTTATGCAAGATAAAAGCTGGCAGTTTACAATTATCTGATGAACATGATAGGTATGAATGGTTAGAATTTAATGAAGCAAATCTCGAAAAGATGCATGAGGTTTATAAAACTAGGATGGAAAACTGGGATATCAGTAATATGCTAGCTAATGATAATAGCTAATATAAATATCGCTAAGGTTGTAGTTTATATGACTTCAAGATTGTAATTATTTGTTAGGTAGGTATTATTATGATGGTACAGAAGAATATAATTAATCTTTATGTATATGACTTAAGGGATTGCCCAGATGGATTTATTTTAGCAAGAACATTTGAAGAGGCTATATTCTATCTAGAGAACAATATAGTAGATTTACTTTCTTTAGATCATGATATGGGAGAGGATTGTCAAGGATATTGAGATATTTCATTATTCAATAACTGAGAATAGGTATACAACTTAATAATAAATAATAATCACCTGTAGCTTTTAACCAGTAATAGTTCTAGAAAGAAGGGTATTTATGAATGTTTTAGAGGTTAAAAACTTATATAAGGATTACAAAAAGCAAAGAGCTTTGGATAATATTAATATTACAATAAAAGAAAATGAAATAATTGGCTTTGTAGGACCTAATGGTGCAGGCAAGAGTACCTTGATGAAGATAATGGTAGGATTAATTCCATCAACTAAAGGTAATGTGACCATAATGGGGTATGATGTAAAGAAGAATAGAGAACGAGCCTTAGAGAAAATAGGATGCACAATTGAAACTCCCTATTTTTATGAGTATTTAACAGGAAGAGAAAACTTAAAAATTATATCCAACATGTATAAAAGCTTAACTGAAGAAAACTTAATTGAAGCTGCTAAAAAGGCTGGAATATTTCATAGTTTAGATAAGAAGGTTAGAGCTTATTCACTAGGTATGAAACAGAGATTAGCATTAGCTCAAGCTATTATAATGAACCCTAAGATATTAATACTGGATGAACCTACTAATGGGTTGGATCCACAGGGGATAGTAGAATTTAGAAATATACTTAAAGACATAAACAGTGAGGGATGTACTATATTTATATCTTCACATATATTATCTGAGATTGAGAATATATGCCAGAAAGTGATTTTTATAAATAATGGACATATTATTAAAGAAAAAATCATGGGTAGCGAAGAAGAGTACGAGGATTATATTATAAGATGTTCAAGAATAAATGAAGTGTATGATTTACTAAAGAATAAAGAGTATATATTTGAGTGCAATATAAGCGACCACAATATCTATTTGACGGTGAGGAAAAATGGCATAAACGATGTAATTAAATTAGCTGTAACTGAAAATATTGACATATATTATATAAGCGAAGTAAAAAAGAATCTTGAAAGAGAATTTTTTGATCTATTGAGAGAAGAAGGGAAATAAAAATGTACAAGCTTATAAAAAATGAAATATTAAAAGAAGTTAAGAAAAAGAAAACAATAATAATGCTATTTATGCTAGTACTAGTAATGGTTTTTGCCAATTTATATGCTTTAAATAATAGAAGAGATTCAACACCTGAAAATAGAATTAAACAAAATCAGAAATTTATTGATGACTTGAAAGTAAATCTTGATAAAAGTAACAATGAAAATGAAAAGAAGGATATTCAAAATAAAATCAAGGATATAGAATCAGCTAATAACGATTTACAGTTTCAACTTGACAATAAGGATTTAGGATGGAAAGCCTTGACTGAAAGGAAAATAACAGATATTGATAGCAAGATTAAAAATTTGGTCAGTGGCAAGGCAGATGATAAGGAAAACTTAGAAATAAGTAAGAAAATGTATCAAACATGTTTAGATAAAAATATGGAACCAATTTATAGTGGGTATAACGATAAAGCATTTAATTTAATTATGAATGTTATAAGATTGTTGAGTATATTTTTTATACCAATTTTTGTAGTAGTAATTATTTCAGATTCAATATCTGGTGAGTTCAATCCAATGACTATAAGAATGCTACTAGTACGCCCAGTTTCTAAGGTGAAAATATACTTATCAAAATTTATTACACTTAATATTTTAACTATAGGATCGGTGTTATTAGTGGAATTAGTAAATTTCTTAATTTTAGGATTAATGATGGGATTTGAGAACCCTCAGTTACCTAATATTGTTGGAGGAAGATACCATAATGATTTATTAAATGGTGTTTCACTTATACATGGTAGTATGTATCTATTGCCAATCTGGAAAGTTCTACTGATAGGTATGGCACTTCAAGTGTTATTTATGGTATGTGCCTGTGGATTTATAATGATGGTATCAACTATAGCAAAAAGCTCAATATTATCTGTAAGTATAAACTTTGTAGTTTGTGTAGGTGTAAGTTTATTTACCAATGTTATAGCAAGAAGCAATTCCGAGTCTATTAAAGATTTGTATAATATGATTTTTGCCGGTTATTTTGATGGAGTAAGTATAATAACTGGTGACTTATCTAGAACCATGAAGAATCCCAACATTTCCATAGCCTCTAGTTTTCTTATAATTGGAATACAGCTTGTTATCTTCTTTTTACTTGGAACTTCAATATTTAATAGAAAAGAGAAAGCAATATAAGTAAACATATCCATAAATATAAATTCTAAAAATATATAAAGGTACAAATATAATTTTCTTTCAAAGGTGGCCAGACTATTTGATTAATAGTTTTGCCACCTTTAAAACTGATTAATAAGTTCATTTCCTACAAAGCTTAATGGACTCCTTATTTTGAAACCATCACTTTAATGATTTATGGGAAAATCTATGTTACTTAAGGAGCATATTTGAATATAGTTAGGTTTATTAGCAAGTACTGAAAAATATAGAATGATGCTTTTTATTTCAAAAGTTATAAAAATTCAGTATAAGATTCACTATATAAGCAGAAACTAATTATAGGGTTTTGTTACAAAAATAATAAATAACATAGAGTTCCTAACCCAACTATTAATTTTAATATCTAAGAAAGTCCCGAGAAACCGTTATTTTTCAACAGGTAAATTAAGCTTCAATATAGGAGCTCTTTAGTAGAGGTGCATTATGCCTAATATATTTTGGTACTATTGTGTAATTGCAATTGGCTTAGCGTTGTTAATAGTTTCCATGATAAAGAAAAGGAATTTTTTAGATTTATTTTCTGCGTTTTTAGCTTTTTCAGCACTGGCCTATTTCTGTGAAGTTCTAGTGTTATTTGTATTTGGAAGCTATCAATATAAACCTGGTGTATTTAAAGATTATATAGCAGAGGATATCTTAGGACATCTTGTATGCAATGGGTTCTTTTGGGGAGGGACAGCAATCTTCGTAGCAGTATTTTCTTTAAATGCATTTTGGATTTTTTTAATAGCAATTGCATACATGCTTGTTGAGGTATTATTTTTAAAAGTTGGAGCATATGAGCATCATTGGTGGAAATTATATTTGACCGGTGCTGGAGCTTTTGTAATTTTTAATATAGTAAAGATATGGTTTCATGGACTGCAGAAAGGTAATCACAAGTTTTTGAGAAAGTTTACCTTTTTTATGACAGCCTGGGTGTTATTGCAAGGAGCATCTGTAGTTCAGAATCTTTTTGATAAGCAGCATTTTAGAATAGGATTTGTTCAAAATCCATATCAAGACAGTATCTTATTTAGTGTTCCTTATCAGCTATGTTTAGCTATAATTTATTCAGCTTTTATTACTGCACATAAGAAATGGTATTTTACTATCTTTCCGCTAATTTTAACCATAATAATGGATAGTCTTTTTGTGTATACTCATATTTTGAATTTCTATAATGGATGGAATTTATTTTATTTCGATGCTATTCGTATACTTATATTTATTACCTTTGTCTTACTTGAAAGGTACACAATATGGCATAAACCGATATTATTAAAAGCAGCTGATAATTAGTATTTTCTAACTAGCAGCTGCTTTTTTCAATTAACATGAAATTTTCGTATCCTTTTTCCATTGCTATGATATATCTTTTCCTCTCCAACTATAGCAAGGGATGCCCAAGTGAAAATTGATAATGCTGCTACGCTATGTATAAAACTTAGCATCAAATCGAAGCTTCCATAGGAAAAAGCACCTAGTTGGCTATAAGTGTATTGCAAAGCTACAAGAGCTAGGGCTACTATTAGAACAGCTATTAGCTTTGATAACGAGCTTTCGTCTATGAGATTAATCATAAGAAAGCCAATGGCCGCTAGGCCCAAAAGTTGAAAAAGTGATGCTCTTCCTATTGGAAATAGGATATGCTCATAACTATAATAGCCTAAATAGGCAGATATGTTATCTACAAAAAGCATCCACAATATAGATACTAAGGCTACGTAACGTAATTCTTTTATCCTGTCTAAGGGTAATACAATAAAAACCGCTACCCATGCTATAACGAAGAATATAAAGTGTTCCATAAAAACCTCCTATACCTTAATATTAAGTATTTTTAATCATACTTAATATTCCTCATCGCAAATATTCTATGCCTAGTCTAGATGAAAATAAGTAATTTGGTTTAGAATAGGAGTAAAGGTTCTACTATATATCTAAGCTATATAGTAGAGGTATCTTTTAAATGGTATGGATAAGTTGATACTACAATATTTTCACTTTGCAGAAGTTTCTCTCTTATTATAAATCCTGTATGGTTATGTAGTACTTCACCTAAGTTGTTATGAGTTACAAATTGGGGAAGCATAACCGTTACTTTTTCATTTTTATCTGTAGTATCAGCTATTACATTGATATAATCAATCAAAGGGGTGATTATGGTTCTGTATGTTGAATATTTTGTTACAAGTAATATATCTGTATTAAGTTCAGCCCATCTATCTTTTAGCTTTTCTATTTCTTCTTTATTTGTAGACACATTGAGAGCTATAATATCTTGAGACAAACTTCTAGCATATTCTAATGTAGCCAGAGTAGCTTTATTTAAACTTGCAATCGGAATTATTATTATATGTCTTAGATCTTTATTTAAATTATAGTTCTTTAATTCACTTCTTGTTATTTGTAGTTGAGCAGCAACATTAGTATAATGCTTTTTTATAGATAGCATAATAGCTACAAGGATCGGTACTACTAGAATAATCATCCAAGCTCCATGAGCAAATTTCTCATAAGCTATAATTAATGTTGTTCCAGCAGTTATTATAGCGCCAAAGCCATTAATAATTGCTCTATTAGTCCAGCCTTTTTCTTTTGACTTCATCCAATGTATAACCATTCCTGATTGGGCAAGTGTAAAGGAAAGGAATACACCTACTGAGTATAAAGGCATCAAATCATGATTGTTTGCATTAAAGGCAACAATTAATAAACACGCAATTACAGCTAAAGCAACTATTCCATTTGAAAAACTTAATCTCTTTCCCTTTACAGTGAACTGTCTTGGAGCGAAGCCATCTTTACCGATAGTATGCATAAGCATTGGAAATCCAGTAAACGCTGTATTACACGCCATAATAAGTATAAGTGCCGTTGCTAACTGAATCACGTAAAACATAAATCCTTGTCCAAATATTGCATAAGCCATTTGCGCTATTACGGTAGGGTATCCTACAGGTATAGTTTGATATAAGTTGGCAAGTATTGACATTCCTCCAAATATGAATACAATAAGTAAAGATAAAAGCATCATGACAATCTTTGCATTCTTTTGAGCAGGTGCTTTAAAGTTTGGCACAGAGTTACTCACTGCTTCTAAACCTGTTAGAGCTGAACAACCAGATGAAAAGGCCTTTAATATAAGAAAAACACTTAATTCTCCTGTAGCTTTTATTTGCTCATTTATCATAGGAGTAGGAGCACCATATAAATAAAACTTAACAATCCCATAGATTATCATGGAAATCATACTTACTATGAAGAGATAAGCAGGTATACTGAAAATTTTTGCTGATTCACTAATACCTCTTAAGTTCAATATAGTTAATACAATTACTATGAAAACTGCCAGTATAACTTTGTATTCACTTAAATTAGGGAAGGCTGATATTATTGCTGCAACTCCAGAACTAGCACTTACAGCAACGGTTAATACATAATCAATTAATAGTGCTGCTCCTGCTACTAAACCAGCTTTTAAGCTGATGTTTTCTTTTGCTACCATATAAGCGCCACCACCTTGAGGATAGGCTCTTATAACTTGGATATAAGAAGTGGTAAGTATAAGTAGTAAAGCTATAATCATAAATGAAATCCATCCAAGCCAATAATAAGAGGCTAGTCCTATTATTGGAATAAGCACAATGAGTATTTCTTCAGCAGCATATGCAACTGAGGAAACGGCATCACTTGCCATAATTGATAAACCAAACGGTATGTTGTAGCTTTCGTGAGAACTTCTTTCGTTAGGTAAAGGTTCTCCAATAAGTAAATCCGTAATTTTCTTTAGCATTTAAAATCCTCCATATATTTTTTGCAAAATTCACAGCTTCTTTTAGAAGCTAAAGTTGCTATTAAAAAGTTTCTAGTATTTAAGTGGTAGATTTTCACATAGTACTTTTAACACTTGTATAGATTAGCTTTGGTTTAAATAATAAAAAAAGTAAAGTTCCTGCAAATTTCTTAAATAATGAGTTGCACTCTTCTATTGAAGGAGACTTCCCGTTTATTAAAAAGTCATAGCAAGAGTCTTTTTCTATTATTCTATAATTCAAATATCTGTAATCGTTATTTAAATAAAAATTTTCTCATCTAATCCTTTGTTCATAATTAATTGATGTTTTTTCAACAGACTCGATACTTAATATTATTTTATTATTAGGATATTTCTCTTTTATTCTCATCAAGACTTTTTTTCCATAGCCATGTGACCTTATATTTTCATCTATAGCTAAATATAGAACAAAGGTTAAATCCTTATCTGTAATTAAATATGAAAAACCTATAAATACATCGTTATCATAAAAAGCTAAATAATCAACAAAATTCTTTTTGGACTTCCAAAGCAGAAACCATATAGGAAATTGTTCGTGCTTTGGAAAAGAATCACAATATGAATCTGTTAATTTATTCATTTCTTTAAAGTCTCTAGTTATAGTTTCTATTGTTAAACTCATAAGGGTTCTCCTTGCATTAATTTATAGCTTATTTCTTATTAGTATATAATGCCATATATCATAAAGCTAGGTAACTTAAGATTACTTAAGAATTCTTAAGAATTGGTATATATAAGTTTATAGATGTTATAGATAAAGATCATAGAACACAAAGCTTAGTTTTAAATAAATGATTTATAAATACAAAGTAGCGAGTGGCAATCTTGGGTTAATCCAATAGATAATTATGCTAGATTATATTTAAACAAAGTGCTTAATTAGATATAATATTGTTAATCATTAATACAAAAGATGAAGTTAGGATAAGGTTATAATATGAGTAAAACTTTAAAAGAGTTAAACCATCTGTACATTTGACTACTTTGAAGCAGGAAGGCATAAATATACCTTTGAAAATATATGCTTAGAAGACAATAGTATAGCATTAAAGGATGAGACACAAAAAATAATATTAAGTACAAAAGGAATTATTAATGACTTAAATGAAGAGTTATTAGAGTTTCTAGAATATGTAGAAGATTCGACAGAATGTACAGTAAAACATTCGAAAGGAAATCTTGTAAAAAATATTCATAAAAGAGTGCAAGAATTTAAAAATGATATTTCGGTGGAGGTAGAGTTTATGACTTTATTAGAGAGAGATAGAGAAAAGATTGAAGAAGGAAGAGAAGAAGCTACAAAGCAACTTATCTTAAAACAATATAGTAAAGGCCTGTCTGTAGAATATATTGCAGAGATAAACGAAATAGATGTTGAATTTGTAAGAAAAGTCGTTAAAAGTAATGACAAAAAAGTTAATAAGAAATGAGCTTTGTAAGCGTGTATAGTATTTTAATTCACATTTACTTAATATTATTTAAGAATAATTGATTATATGAGTAAAGAACTGAATATATATTTTTAGTTTTACATAGACGGAGTATTAAGTAAATTAATACTCCTATTTTAATTTTAGAAACAGATTGACGTAGCTTTAGATCCTCTGTAATTATATGGTATAATTAACTATATCAAGAGATGGGGTGGCGCATGACACAAAATAATGAAAGGCTATTTGAATTTAAATTTTTAGATTCCAAAGATATTTATGCTATTTTTTCTAAATATAATAGCCAACTTATAGTTAATAACATAGTTCCAATTGAAGAGGGAATGAGCACAAGCAACTATATGGTTAAAACTAATGATAAAAGATATCTGCTCAAGGTATATCCTAAGAACAATGATCATAGTGATGTAGAGATATCAGCATATAAGTACGCTCATAACATTATTAATGTTCCGGAAGTACTGTATTTGGATAAAAGTAAAATATTAGTTGATTATACTTATGCAATATTTCAATATATTGATGGATTATCACTGAGAGAATATATTTCTAAAAACAAAGGTATTTCAGAAAAACTTGCTTATAACATAGGAAAAATGCTAGGGGGATTACATAGAAAAGAATATGCACATACAGCATTACTAGATGTTGACTTAGGCATCAAGAAACAAATTACACAGTTTAAAGACCAATACAAATACTTTCTTAATGGAATACCAGGGAAACATTTAAATCCAAAAGTAAAGCAAGCTTTAGAATATTTTATAAATAACTATGATCATATGATAAGTAAGATAGCTGAAAAAAATGTATTTTGTCATGGTGATTTTATTCCATCTAACATTCTTGTAGATTTTAATGATAATATTTGGATTATTGATTTTGAATATTGTTTTTCTTCGCCCTTTTATTATGACATAGGCAAATTTTTTAGATCCAGAGATAGTTATACTGAATATATAGATGATAATGTAAAAATATATTTTGCAGATGGATATAATGCAATGAGTCTATATAAATTACCTGAGGACTGGTATAGACTAGCGAAAGTAGCAGATATAGCAGTAATGTTAGCGCTAATAAATAGAGAAGATATTCCGGTAGATTGGCTTAGTGGAATTGAAGAAGAAATCATGATGACAATTAATATGCTGTGATGTAAATCTCATAATATTGTAAAAACAAAACTTACTGAAGGAGATAAGAAGATGATAAGTGATTTTTATTGTGAACAAGTATTAAGTGGAAAAACAGAAGTAACAAAGGTATTTGAAACAGATAATGTGCTTGCCTATTATCATACTAGACCAGCTTATGAAAAACATATAGTAGTTATACCAAAGAAGCATATATCTTCTTTGATTACAATCACTGAAGAAGAAAATCATATTCTACTAGAACTACTTAGTGTAGTAAAGAAAATTGCTGCAGATATTGTGTCCGAGCATGGAGCATGTAGAGTAATCACCAATTTGGGAGAGTATCAGGATTCAAAACATCTTCACTGGCATTTAGTTTATGGCAGCCGTAAATAGAGGGTAAATGAGACTCATAACTTTTTAAATTAATCTAAGTATTATTATAAATAGTGTTATAATTAGTAAAAATTATATGGAATTAGTAGGAAAACTATTAAAAATATAATTTATACTTTCAGAATACTATTAATAATAAGTAAGCATAATAACATTAAAATAAGCATTATTAAAATACTGTATTGAGACTAAAGTAGTTATTGATATGATACTTTGATGGGATTACTAAAAAAATTAATATGCTTTTGTTATAACATGGATAAGACTTAAAAAATAAATTGTTTTTAAAATATAGTTGACAATATCTTTAATTGTTTATATTATATTTAATATAATACAAATAATGGCATTGATGAGGAAGAGTAATTACAATTTTGAAATAAAGAGAGGGAATGGTGGTGGAAGTTTCCCATGATAAATGTAATGAAGGTAGCCTCGGAGCTTTAGGCTGAAAGTTTTTATTCTTTAGAAATTTACTAAAGAAGGTCGCATTAGCGATTTTTACGATTAGGTTCTAACGGAATTCCCACTGTTAAAAGGGAAGTAGTATCGGCGATATGCCCGTACTATATTGAGTGTGTGCATTTGTACAAAATTAGGTGGTACCACGGAGATTCAACCTTCGTCCTTTATATAGGATGAAGGTTTTTTTACTGTTAAAGAAAGTATAAAAAGTTTTTATGTAACCCTAGTAATATCAAGGCCTCTAAGTAGCTATTTAGGGTAAACAGTAAAAAAATAAAATTATGTCGCCTGCCAGAATTTCTTCACATACGTTCAGAAAAGGCAGATGCGCAAAAAAAGCTCACTGAAGAAGGTCGCTTCAGCGACTTTTTTATTACTTACCCACATAGAAAGCTGTGAGTTGGTATAAGCAGAACACTAAATGCTGATGTTAGCAAAACTTTATTTTTCTTCTAATTGCGCAGTTAGAGAGAAAGCAAAATAGGAGGTATTAGTAATGTTAAGTAAAAAATATGACCCAAATGAATTTGAGCTAAAATGGCAAGAATATTGGTATAAAAATGATATATATAAATATGACTATGAAAGTGATAAGGAGACTTTTTCAATAGATACCCCTCCACCAACTATAAGTGGAAGTCTTCACATAGGACACATATTTTCTTATACCCAAGCTGAGATTATAGCTAGGTTTCATAGGATGCAGGGTAAAAATGTCTTTTATCCCTTTGGCTTTGATGATAATGGCCTTCCAACAGAAAGACTTGTAGAAAAAGAAGAGAATACTAGAGCTGCAACTATGCCAAGAAGTGAATTTATTGAAAGATGTCTTTTAACAACTAAAAAATACGAAGAAGATTTTAAGAAGCTTTGGATGGCAATGGGCTTTAGTGTAGACTGGAGTCTTCAATATGAAACTATTAATCCTAGGGTAAGGAAGCTTTCGCAAAAGGCATTTTTAGATATGGCAAAGTGTGGTAAGGCTTATATCAAGGAATCACCAGTTCTGTGGTGCACAACCTGCCAGACTTCTATAGCTCAAGCAGAGCTTGAAAGCATAGAAAAGGAAACAGCCTTTAACTATATATCTTTTAAAGTAGAGGGAGAGGAGTTAATTGTTGCAACTACAAGGCCAGAGCTTTTGTATGGATGTGTATGTTTATTTATAAATCCTGAGGATAATAGGTATAAGAAATATTTAGGGAAAAAGGCATTAGTTCCTTTGTACAACTATGAAATACCTATCCTTGAAGACGAAAAGGTTAGTTTGGATAAAGGAACAGGTATAGTAATGTGTGCTACCTTCGGTGATATAACAGATACAGAATGGTATGAAAAGCACAAGCTGCCTTATAGAAAGGTTATAGAAAGTAATGGCAGAATATCAGATAATGTACCATTCATTAGTGGTTTGACTGTTATAAGTGCAAGAGAGAAGACAATAGAACTGCTCAAGGAAAACAAGCTTTTAAGGAAAAGTGAAGGTTTAATTCATACAGTTTCAACCCATGAAAGATGTGGTAAGCCAATTGAAATAATACCTTCAAAGCAGTGGTATATAGATATTTTAAGTGAAAGGGAAAGATACCTACAAGCGGCGGATGAGATTAACTGGTATCCAGCCTCTATGAAAAATAGATATATATTATGGGTAGAGAATTTAAAATGGGACTGGTGTATTTCTAGACAAAGATATTTTGGAATCCCATTTCCTTTATGGTACTGTAGTAAATGTGGTAAAGCTATTTTTGCAAAAGAAGAGGAGCTACCATTAAACCCAATGGAAGCAAAACCTTCAACAACATGTAGCTGTGGCAGCACAGAATTTACACCTGAAACAGCAGTACTTGACACCTGGGCAACATCATCCCTTTCTCCACTTATTAATTCAAAATGGGGAAGTAAAGATGACTTCAGCGATAAACTTATACCAATGGGAATGAGAACACAAGCACACGAAATAATAAGAACTTGGGCATTTTATACCATTGTAAGGAGTTTATTTCATACTGGAAGAGTTCCATGGAAGGACATAATGATATGTGGATTTGTATTGGCAAAGAAAGGTGAGAAAATAAGTAAATCAAAAAATAATGCAGCATCCTCTCCAAGGGAGTTAATAGAAAGGCATTCAGCTGATTCACTTAGATACTGGGCTGCAGGAGCAAAGCTAGGAACTGATACTATGTTTTCTGAAGATGAGCTTAAAATCTCAAAAAGGTTCTTAACTAAACTTTGGAACGCTGCAAGTTTTTGTATTATGCAGCTACAGGACTTTGATGGTAATAAGCCTAAGGAACTTCTCCCTATTGATCAATGGATCATTGAGAAAATAAAAGTTTTAGAAGCTTCAGCAGTAGATAATTTAAATCATTATGAGATAGGACTTGCAAAGCACGAGATAGATGATTTCTTTTGGAGTGATTTTTGTGATAATTATCTTGAAGTAGTTAAAGACAGACTTTACAAACCAGAGATACATGGAAAAGAAGAGAGATTGTCAGGGCAATATACAATTTATACAGTACTCTTGGAGATTCTGAAACTTTATTCCATATATGTTCCACATATTACAGAAGAAATTTTTCAATCATATTATAAAGAATTTGAAAATCAAATCTCAATTCATAAAATGCTGTGGGATATGAAAAGTGATAATAACGATGAAACTATATTAAACTTTGGAGAAATCATTAAACAGATAATTGGTGAGGTAAGAAGATATAAGTCAGAAAGAAACATGTCACTTAAGGAGAAAATAAATACTTTAAAAATATATATTCCAATAAAACAACTACAGTATTTAGAGAAAACCTTGAAGGATATTAAGGCCTGCACCTGGGCTGAGGAAATCCAGTTTACTATAAGTGACGACTTTCATATTGAGATAATATAAAATACTAAGCTAAAGGAGAAATACTTATTTAAGAGTTTCTAAATTATTAAATACTTCTTTATCAACAATGTATTAACTATGGTAGTTAGCAATATTCCAATAAGTATAAAACTAAATGCCATGGTTGGAAATATAAAAGATGGATTTACAAACTCAATAAAGGTGTTTCCTAAAATTATTTTTATCTGCTTAAATATATAACTGTAGGAAAAGTAAAGTGCTACTACTGAGGCAACAGCTCCTATGAAGCCAAGTACTATTGCTTCAAAAATAAATGGTAATCTAATAAACCAATCTGTTGCTCCAACATATTGCATTATGGTAATATCGTTAATTCTATTATATATTGAAAGCTTCATTGAGTGCCTAACTAGAAAGTAAACTGCAAAGAGCAGTAAAACAAAAAGTAGTATACCTGCTATCTTTATGAAGTTAATAACTGATACTATTCTAATAGGAATTATTTGTGAATAGGTTATTTTATCTATACCAGATACTCCTTTCAGCTTAGAAATCATTTTTGCCATATCATCCGGTCTACTTACTCTGATGAAATATACAGCTGTGGATGTTGAAACATTTCTAAGAGTAATATTAGTTGAAAGTTTTGATTCATCTATTATATTATAGATATTTTGCTGATCAGAAAAGCTTAAATTCTCTTTTAAGATTGCCTGCACTTCATTTTGAGTATAGACACTAGCAACTCCAACTTTAAGATTTAATGCCGATAGCGCAAAAAGCTCCAATAAAATTAAAGACAACATTACTGTGATAATAGAAGAAATGCTTGTAGTAGTATTTCTTCTAATACTCTTTAAGCTATCTTTTAAAAGTAAATAAAAAGTGCCAGCTTTCATAGTTAAAGATCTCCCTTTTTTAAATTCATCTATTCCTTGATTCACCATAATTTACTATTGTTAATCTATATTATAAATCAAATCTTCAACATTTGCCAATATAATGAAATTGATAAGTGTTAAGTAAAGTATATTGTGACGTTTATTAGTATATAAAGTAGAAAGATTAAAAAGAAAATTTATATAGCCTTCCAGTATTGATTTTATAGAAGCATCAGATTATAAGAGGTCTTAAATTAAAAAGAATCTAAAACTACTAGCTAAATATAAATTTCCTATTATATAATTATTAGGAAATAATCATGAAAATATATAGTTACTAAAGGGTAATTTAAAGGTGGTGTATTATGAGAATAAATCCTAGAATTATTTTTTTCGATTGGGGGAATACCCTTGTTGTCAATGTGAAAGAAAAAATGCATAATCAGAATTGCGGATTCCAGGCAGTACTTGATAGGGCTATAAAAAATGATAATAATATAACCTCCTCCATTTTAGTACAGGAGTACTCTGAATATAGGAGAGATCTGCATATGGATACTAGACAAGCTATACTAAATTCATCTATTGAAATACCATTTTCAGTTACCTTACGGTATTTACTTGAGAAGAATGGAGTACTGCTTAGTATTTCTTATATTGAAGCAGCAGAGTTATTTTGGAAACATTGCAATTTATATAAGGCTACTGAAGGAGTACAAGAGTTTTTGAGCTTTTTAAGTGAGCAAAATATAAGAACTGCTGTAATTACCAATAATCTGTTTCAAGACACAATAATTAAGAGTAGATTAGATGAAGTACTTCCATATAACAAGTTTGAGTTTATTATATCAAGTGCCGACTATGGAGTGGCTAAGCCAAAACCTCATCTATTTAATATTGCTTTGCAGAAAGCTGGAATTTCTTCAGCAGAAGCATGGCATATTGGAGATGATGTTATATGCGATTTACAAGGATCAAGTTCAGTAGGTTTATATCCGGTTTGGTACAAGCACTATTATAGTGAAAGTGATATGCCAAGTGAAGATATGATATATTTTAAGGCCGAAAACTGGCAGGATATAAAAGATATTTTATAGTATTAATTAGTGTTTTTATAAATGTGCAATTTAAAATTGAAATGAAAATTTAAATGTTATGTATCTAAGTAATTATTTCAAGTTCAGTTTCGTAATAAGATCAGATAAGAAATAATCACATTAACCATGATTAGTATGTTTTGTATTTGGAGGTAATATATGATTAGAGAAAAATGGTATAGAATTAAAAGATAAGGTATAAAAATTAATATTAAGTACAAAACATAGTTAAGTTTGTAATGTCAGTAATTAAATGAAATAACTCAAAAGTCAATATATAATAAGTTTTCAAGCATACATAGCTTTAATAAATAAAGGCAATGTATGCTTTTACTTTGGTTCCGTTCAAGAATAGTTTAGAAAATGGATATAGTTCATATCATTAATTATCCATATTTGGTATAATTAACTCAAGAGTAATCGTAGGATAATAAAAACTACAGATTATTTATTTTTTGAGAGGTGGTGGTTATATGAGTGAAAGCGATATAAGCGATATTATACCTATTATAAATCTAAAAACAATAAGGAGATGCTTTTATGAGTTACAACCCCGAAATCCCAAAAAACAGATATGATAATTATGGAGACCGTGAGTGGACTCGTCTTGAAAAGGATGGACAAGGAGAACTTCTTTACCATGTGCATTTTGATATATTAAACCGTTATATCAATCATAATGACAAGGTTTTGGAAATAGGAGCTGGTTCTGGACGATACACAAAAGATATTGTGAAGATGTGCAAGGAACTAACTGTAGGAGATATATCTGCACATCAAATAGAATTCAATAAATCAAAAATGAAAGAGCTTTCATTGCTTGATAAAATCAAGAAGTTTTGTGTATTAGACGTGCTTGATATGGGAATTTTTGAAGATTCCTCTTTTGATTGTATCGTTTGTATTGGTGGAGTAATTAACTATCTCTTAGATAAGGAAAAAGACGGAATAAATGAAATGCTAAGAGTTCTAAAGCCAGGCGGAACATTGATTGTAGGTGCTATGAGTTTTATCGGCGCATCACTATATTATTTAGATGGTATTAGGTATGAAAAAGACCAATTTGGTCTTGAAGCTACAAAGTGGGTATTTAATACAGGTATTCAGGATGAAGAGCATTATCCTGTACCAAGCAAGCACTATGTCCATATGATGAGAAGTTCAGAAATGGATGAACTATTTGCTGACTTTCCTGTTACTATAAAAGAGAGAAGTTCCGCTGGTTTATTTACGCAAGCTGGCGATTCTGCAGTAGAAAATGCTAGGCAAGATAAAGAGTTTTGGAAACTTATTGTAGAAAAAGAACTTGCTTTCACTAAAATGCAAGGAACACTAGATTGCGGAATGAATATAATTTATGTGTTAGAAAAAAATAATTGATAGCTGTAGGTTATAAGCATAATCTTCAGTAAGCTTAATATACAATATTGTTATATGACCAATAAAAGGCAATCCATAAAGATTGCCTTTTATTTTTTACATTATTCTTAAACATAGCCCTAACTTTAAATAGAAAAGTGATTTCTTGCATATAAACCTAATAATGATATATTATTTACGGCTAGTAAGGATTATTTTCTTTAGTTTTTCTGTGTCAGACTTTGAAATGGCATATCCAGTTTCTGTATTGTCTTTATAAATATACATTCCTTGAATACTAGCTGCTTTAATCCACAAGTACACAGTATTTATACTTTTATCATTGGAATGCATTTCTAATATATAGTCTGGTGATGATACATTTAGGACTCCAGACATTTTTTTAGATTCTCTTAATATATTAGCAACTTCACCTAAGCCATTATTATCAGCGATAGATAAAATTGGGTATTGTGTAGATTTGTCAAAGTCTTTAGCAGCATATACATCGATTCTTTCATAGAGGATTGAGCTTCTTGAATGATAATAGAAGAAAATACAAATTACACTTAGTATCAATACAGTAATAACATAAATATACTTTTGCTTCATTTTAAACCTCCAGCCATTTCTATGTATTTATTATAATAACTTATACTTTAGTATCTATAATTGACAGTCATAAGATGGTTTATTATATTTTTAAACACTGTAATATTTTTTATTTTAGGCTATGTTAAAGTATAATGTTGATTCTCATATTAAAGATTGTATGTAATGAAAATAATGCGACATAACTTATAAAATTAAAAATACGAATAATGTTCTTTGAAAATTGAATAATGCAGTGAGAAAAGTAATATTAGATTCTTTAAATAACTATAGAATATGTGGAATTAGTTGTATTTAAATGATATAATTACAAGAAATTAAGTCAGAAAGGTAAATAATTGCTAATAGTAAATAAGGGTATATAGGAGGTATTATGAATAAAATTACAAATGCATGGAGTCAAAAACAAACAAGTGGGAAAGTGCTATCTGTACTGGGTATTATTTGCTCCATAAGTATAATAATATTAGTATGTATGCAGATTCTAGGTATCTGGAAAACTGCAATAAATGTATTTGAGCCATTGCTGGGTTTGCTAATTTTGATTCAAGCCATCCAGAATTGGAAAGAAAATAAAGTAATTGCTATATTTAAATTATGCTTTGTAATATTTATTTTTTTAGTTGCAATTTTTATATTAGTAATTAGGTAAAGGCAGTATACAGAGTTGTAATAATGAATAATTTTCTCATTTAACGTCACATAAATAAAAACCGAATAATTAATTAAACACTGCATTATTCATAATTGAGTTTTGGAGTGTTTTTTGCGTCGCAATACAAGAAAAATACGTCCTTAGTAAAATTGATTTTTCTTTTGTTTATCAACACAATTCTTTATCAGAGCCTTATTTTAAAGCCTTACTACCAAGAAAATAACCTATAAAGGAAAACAATATACCTAATGGTGATGTTATAAGTATTAAGCTTGGCATAGATATGCTTAGTGGAAAAAATATATATTTGAAGCCATATAAAGTGCCTCCGTACCAAATATAAAATGGGAAAAGGAAGGATTTAATTAATTTACTATAAGGAAAAACATAGATGCCTATAGCTGAAATAATATTTATACACCAATAAACTAATAAAAAATTTCGGTAAATTTTTTCCTGAGATTTACCCAAGAACAAGCTAAATATTAACCATTCAAATAAAAATATTATTGAAATAGTAAGATTAAAACTATCATAACTATAACCTTTATAAAATTCCGGCCACTGAAAGAATAATGCGATAACTGTAATGACCATAGTAAAGGTTGTTATGATGCAAATTTGTTTTTTACTCAACAGAATCCACTCCCAATAATTATATTAGTAATTTTCTATTCGTCTTTCATTAAATATACGTTTATTTTTCAAAAAAGTTTGTATAGTCAATCAAGTAAATCCAATGAATAAGTGATCTTATCATTCTACTAGCATGCCTATTTCTTAATATTAAAGAGAATCTATAAATTCAGCTTATCTAATATTGTTATAGATATATCTTTTATAAAATATGACTTTGATGTCTAAAGTAATTTAAAAAAGCATATTAATAATTTCCCAAATCTCACCTTACTAAAGCATATATAATAACTGAAAGATAAAATAAGTTATCTGTGAAATAAAAAGTAAGGGGAATGAGATATATGAGAGAAAGAAAATATGTGAAGTTTAGAGTTGATATGTATGAGGATACTAAATTTAAGATAATTGATATGAAGCCAGAGAGGGATGTTATTCACTATATATGGAATAGACTTGTAATGCTGGCAGGTAAGATTAATTTAGAAGGTGAGTTATTCCTTTCAAGGAATATCCCCTATACAGTGGAGACTTTAGCAATAGAGTTTAATAGAGAGAGTAGTCAAGTTAAACTGGCATTAGAATTGTTTATAGAGCTAGAAATGATGGAGTTCGTTGAAGGAAATGTATATAGGGTGAAAAATTTTGCCAAGCATCAAAATATTAAGGTCAAAGAAAAAGAAATAGATAAGAGTGAAAATCATGATATGAAAAATACTGATATTCAAATTAACAAGGATTCTATTGATAAGGTAGAAAATACTAAATATGATTTGAAAACTGACCAAGACACTGATAAAGCAATAAGAAATTGTGGACAATCTGTCGTAGATGATATAAAAACCACTAATACTAAGGTAATTTTAACTGATGGCAGTGAAGCTGATAAAAACAATAAGGATAATTTACTAGAATACACCCCTAAGACCTTTGAAATAAATAAGAGGAAAGTTGGTAGAAAAAAGAAGAAGGATCTTACTTTGAATATTGAAACCACTGAGGAAATAATTTCAGAGGATGGAATTAGAGATGATATGACAAATGTAATTGAAGGAATAGCTCCTTTAGAAAATAGCGATAAGGTTATTTCAGAATGGTCCTTTGGGTGATGTGCAACCAGACAAATGAGTTGGAAAAGTATCTTGGTTTCAGGGCGAAAAAGAAAACAATTGGTATAAACATACAAAGTTTAATCGTTATATATAAAATATATGGTAAAATATTGAACTGTAGTGTATAATTAGGATGCGATTGCGTATAATTCGACTAAAATTTGTAGAATAATTAACAATAAAGTTTATAGAAATTGGTTAATAATGATGATTAGACTCAAAAATGATATTAAGGAACTATAAAGATGTCATGAGGTGATATGCTATGTACTGCAATAATTGCGGTAATGAAATTACGGAAGGTAATAGTATTTGCTATAACTGTGGAGAGCAAGTTTGGGATATACCAGTTATAAGCAGTGATTCGAATAGGTATGATATTTATTCAGATGGTATTACAAGTGAAGAATTAGGGCTATTCGTTGGAAATAAAAGATATAAGTATTGTAATGAAAAATGGTCTAAGTTTAGGAAGCCTGGCAATAGCTCCAGTATAGGCTGGAACTGGTCCGCCTTATTTTGTGCTACCTTGTGGTTAATGTATAGAAAGATGTATTTATACGGGATTGGTATTTGGATTTTATTAGGAGTTATAACACAATTGATTCCAGATCAATACACACTACCATTGAACATAGCAGTATCCTTATTATTAGCGCTGTTTAGTGATAAATTGTATTATGAGCATTCAAAAAGGAAGATTATTGCAATTAAAAACAACAGCAAGTATTCGGACAAACAGCAAGTGATAAGCAAAAAAGGCGGCACAAGTTTAGGAGTCCTTATTATTTGTATCATAATATATTTGGGATCAATTAGTGCTATTGTTATTGCTGCGTTTTCCAATCAAGCTTATCTCAATAGATATGGAAGTAATATGTTTTTTAAAGAATCAAGTAGTGCAACTGACATAAAGAGCACTTCTGATAAGTTTCTCACAGCATTTTTAGGAAATGACTTTAAAGGTACAATGGAATATAGTTTTCTTGAGAATTCAGACGAGCAAAAAAATAAAGAGTATTTCGATAGTTTAAGTAGAACCATAGCAACAGCTACTAATTTAGATCAAAAATCTAATGGACAAGCCTATAATTTGTATTACAAGGTAGAAAATATTCAGATTATAGATAAGGAAAAGGCTTTGGTTAAATACTCATTGAGATCTGATGTACAAAAAGAAGCAAGAATGTACAATATGGATTTAGTTAAGAAAGATGGAGTTTGGAAAGTAAACTTCCTTACATTTGGAACCAGCTTTATGGGTATAAGCTGATATAGAAGTATTCTGTAAACAGCAATGCTAGCTAACATTTAACAGCATGTAGAGCTGTAATTTTATAGATTTTTTATTAAAAACGAATATAGAAGTATCTTGTGAAATAAGTTAGTAATTCTTAATTTTAATATTACTTGCTTATTTCCTTTTTTTATTGTCGTAGAGTAAATCATACATAGATAGAGAGAATATATTATGATACAATTTAAGAAGAAAAATATTGATGTAATTACATTATTAGTAAGGCTATTATGTTTATGGTTACCTAGTATAATGTCAATGCGCTAAAAATAGTTAAGTAAGTTCTGAACTAGAGTATGTGCTTTTATATTAAGAAGAAGTTGAAGGAAAGGGGAAATCAAATAGGAATTACTAAGTTGCCTATTAAGAGGCGTATTGTTTAAAGGCATAGTTAATTACTATTTTAATATCCTTAGCCTCAGTAACTTTTTTTCATAATTGTATTAATAAAAGTATTAACTTATATGAAAGGTTGATTGAAGATGATACATGTAAATGCAAGAGCGATTATTGAAAGGTGTTTTGACAATAAAACGGAAGTTGTTATACAAACAAGAAATAAACCAGGCCAAGAAAAACTAGAGTTGCCAGGTGGGCGAGTAAATGAATTTGAATCACTAGTAGATGCATTAAAGCGAGAAGTATTTGAAGAGACTGGCCTTGATGTTATAGAGATAGAAGGACAGGAAAATAAAGTAGATACAAGTGATATGGGTTATGACTTTTCTATGGAATGTTTAAGGCCTTTTGCAGTGTATCAAACTATGAAAGGCCCAGTAGATTCAATGGGAGCATATTTTAGATGTAAAGTAACTGGAGAAATACAAGAAGAAGGCGACTGCACTTTAAATGTTAGATGGATTGACATTAAAGAGTTGGATGCTTTGGTTAAGAATAATAAGGAACTATTCTCAGATATAGATATTGCTGGACTAATATTTTATCTGAAGGAAAAAATAAATCAGTCTTAATAGATTGTATGTATAATTAATATATTTATCAAACATTCAATGATAAAAGAATATATTTTAGAGGTGTATAAATGGAGAAAAGACAGAGAGTTCAAGCTATTGTTATTCAAGATAACAAAGTATTTTTTGGAGCTGGAATGGTAAATGAAAAGGAGTACAGGCACTTTTTTATAGGTGGCGGAGTCGAAAAAGGTGAAACTCCAGAAGAAGCTATTGTCCGTGAATTAAGAGAAGAGACAGGCTGTGAAGGAGCTATAATTTTTAAGTTTACAAATGAATATAAGGAAAATCACCATACTTTTTTAGTTGACATAGGAAATCAAACCCCATTGATAGGCTATGATCCAGAACCTGAAGAGTTAGCCAAGGAGCCGCATATGAGAGCTCTTCAAAAATTAGAGTTTATACCTATAAGCGAACATAATAGATTTAGTTCAATAGATATAGAATATTTTAAAATTCTATTAAAGGAACTTAATAATAGAAATTACTTTCCAGAATGGTTTGAAGAACTGAAAAAGTTAGTTGAACATTAATATTATTTTAAGATATATTGAAATACTTAGAGAAACAGTTTATTAATATATAACTTCTAAAATTCTATTCACAATATTAGATAATAGCTTGAGACAAGCATTTAATGGTGTATGATATTAGTTTTAAGTAGTATATATGAATGTATTCAAAAAATGTGGGTGGGACTTTTCTTTGTAGATCAAGCAAAGAAAAGCTTATTTAAAGACAGGCTGTTTAGAAGAGAACATATTTAATGATTTTAGAATAAAAAGTTAAATATTTAAAGCATGTTAGTATCAACAACATTTATTTAATACATACCTATAGGTAGTTAAATATGTATGAGGAGGAGAATAGAAGTGCTAAAAGTTAATTTTTATGATTTAGGGACTATTGAAGATAGTCTACTGAAGTTTGCAGTAATCTCAACTAAACATAATGGCAAATGGGTATTTGTGAGACATAAAGAAAGATCAACTTGGGAGATACCAGGTGGACATAGAGAAGATTTTGAGGACATTAATGATACAGCTTCAAGAGAATTAGTTGAAGAAACTGGAGCTGAAAGCTATAAATTATATCCTATCTGCATTTATTCTGTAGATAAAGATGGAAAAGAGAGTTTTGGACAGCTTTTCTATGGAGAAGTAGAAAAGTTAGGGCATTTACCCGATTTAGAGATTGGAGAAGTAAAACTATTTAATGATATGCCGATTAATCTAACTTACCCTATGATTCAGCCTTTTTTATTTGATAAAAGTATTGAATTTCTCCATAGCAATTTATAAAAATGAAATTCTTCAATCGAAAATCTATTTTTTAAACTCATTTTGTTTCTAAGACGAGAATTTAAGAATATATAATTTAACTTTGATATAAGAATTTTTCATAGAAATAATACCTCATATTGAAATCTATAAAGCAAAGCTACATAAGCTTATTAAATTATTTTAGACTTAGAAAAGTAATTTATATGTGTAATATTTGGATTTATTTAATTATGTGGAATATAGTTGAATAAAATCATTATTCAACTATTATTTAAGTAGTAATTTTATGAGAAAATTACTCTTATAAATTTCTGTACAATTCTTCAAAATTTATTTCTATAAAAGGCTTATCACTAATAATTTCATTTCTTAGCCAGCTCAAGTACTCTACATGTGAAGTGCTTGGATTATTTGAGAACAGTGCATTGAAAAACTTATATGAGCATATTCTGCGGTACTTTAAGAATAAATCAAATTTATCAAGCCAAAAGCTTTCTAGAACCTGCTTAGTTTTATATCCTCTTAAGAAAGCTGAAGCAAATTGTTTGCCAAAGGTGTTTCTTAATTCAGTTTCTTTATAGGATATGGTTGAGATCACTTGAAATAAGGTTATTACTATATCAATTGGATACCAACTACAAACACAATCATCAAAATCAAATACTTTTATTCTGTTGTCATGAAGAAAAAAATTCAAGTGATGCAAGTCATTGTGAATTATACCATAGCAATCAATAGTTCTTGGAAGCTTTTCCAATTGAGAAGTTATATTATTCCATACCTGAAGTGCCTCACTATCATTGATTAAATTAAATTCTGGTGAAAATGCGAAGTCTTCATTCCATTGAAATTCTGGTCTGTAATCCTTATTAAGTGCATAATCTTTAGAGATTTTATGTATATCTCCCATGATTTCTCCTAACTTATAAAATAGCTTATCATTCCATTTATGTGGGTTATTTATGTTTACAAGTTTCCCTTTTGCTTTTTCAAAAGCACATATTATATAAGAGTTTTTGTTTATATTAACTACTTCGTATAAATTGCCATTTGTATTGAGAATAGGGGCTACAACTTCAAGAATCTTACTGGAAAGATATTTTACCCAATTTAATTCGAAACTAATATGTTTTTCTTTATGTTCACTGTATTCAGATATTCTAACTATAAGTGAAGCGTCTTCAGTTGAAAGTTCAAATACCATATTTGCTGAGTTACCTAATAATTCTCTATTAACTGTTTTTGCATTGTACAAGTTTTCTGCTTTTTCTAATATTTCATTAATGGGCTGATCTAAAGATACCAAGATATAGTTCACCTCTCTTAGATAAATTAATAATCAGAATAAAATACAAGTGTATTTTTACAATATTATACTAAAATGAATGCAGCTTAACAAATAGTTATTGGAGACTAGTGAAAATATTTAACAGTAATTAATAGTTTTATATGGGAACTTTCTATAATAGTCCTATATAACAAGTAAAAAATGAAAAGTTAATTAAATGCTATTTTAAGGATCGCAGCCTAAGTTTGTCTAATTACAAGTATTTTTTTGGAATAAATGCTATAATTATGGTGTAAATAGGTTGTATCTAAGTACATACCTTTAAAATTGCGATAATATTACTATGGGGAGAAGTTTTATTACATGAGAATCGAACGAAATACTAAAATTGATGTGAATGAATTAAATAACTTATTGAAATCCATAGGTTGGGGGCTAAACTCATCACAAAAACTAGAAGAGGCACTAAAACTGTCGTGGGGCTGGATTACTGCAAGAGATGATGAAAATAGGCTTATCGGATTTGTACAGATACTTTCTGATGGGATTAAGCACGCTTATATACTTAGATTCCTAGTTCATAACAAATATCAGGGCAAAGGAATTGGTACAAAGATTATGGAGAATTTGATGGATTTTCTTGAAGAAAATAATCTAAGTCCCATATTGTTAACTAAACCATCTGAAGAAGCTTTTTATTCTAAATTCGGCCTATCAAGAAGCAATAAGGGTTTTATTTCATTATTTAAGTGGTAATAATAGTTTTGTATTAATTTAAAGGAGACACGGAGTGTTTCCTTTATTTTTATATATTTATAAAATAATTCAATTCTCTTTAAGCTTGCAATTTCCTTAAAGTACTGTAGATTTAAACACATGTCTTCAACACAATATTTTGACAAGAGTATGTCTTAAAATGTTGCAAAGCTATAACAAGATTTAGGTGCTGAGTACTTTAATGCAGAAAAATATTATATTAAAAGTAAGACTGTATTAGTACAATCAACTGCATATCATACTTATACACAATTTAGGTATTATATAGTAAAAGATTGAATTTATGTTTAAGTTATTAGAAATATTTTGATTATGTTTTTGCATACTGTATAATTAAATATAATAACAATTGTTAAATATTACAGTAGATGTAAGAAGGAGTATTAGTTTCCGAAAAAATTTGAAGAAATCAAGGATTGTGGTAATGGGAGGATTAAGTGCATAAGATTTTAAGTAATTTATTTGGCATTTTTGCTATAATAGCTACTATGGGATTTGGAATGCCGCTCATAGGGTTGACGAAAGGTAGGAAGGGAGTTGAATCTCTTTTTAATTATAATAGAGCTATGTATTACAAAGTTTCATTAATTGGAATAATTATAGCAATACTATCTGTAGCTATCTGCATAGTGTTAAAAAAGAAAATTAACAGTATGGAATGTGAAATAAAAGCTCAACAGCCACATAATGCACCAGTAGAAAAATATAAGTTGGATAAAAGCAAGTACTTAGTTGTATTTAGTATAGCTGGTAAAAAGTATAAACATCATTTTGAATCAACAGAAGTTAAAAAAATACATGATTTTAAAAATGGTTCTTTCGTAAGGTATAGGACTTATAAAGGAGAAGTTATTCCCGAAACATTTTATTTAGCAATTCCTAAGCATTTTAAAGGTATTAATAATGAGTGGGCTTATGTAAATGAAAATCAATAGACAAAACTATGTCAAATCACTATTATTTTTGACTGTGTTAAAATTAATCGGTCATCGGATATTTAAATAAAAATTTAAGGAGAAAATATATGGAACAAATATGGGAAAAGCTTTATAAAGAAGCAATGAATGTAATAAATCCTCATGAGGTATCAAGCAAAATGTGGGTAGGAAGCGTTGCTTCAGCAGTATTAACTAAAAAAGGAAATATTTATACTGGTATATGTATTGATACCAATGGATCTTTAGGTATGTGCGCAGAGAGAAATGCCTTATCCACAATGCTCACACATGGTGAAAATGAGGTTGATAAAGTAGTTTCGGTTTATAAGGACGGGAAGATTATACCCTCTTGTGGTGCTTGTAGAGAATTTATGATGCATCTTGGAGTAGATGCTGAAAATATTGAGATGCTTCTTGATAATGAAGGAAGGACAATAAGGTTAATAGAGTTGCTTCCAGAGTATCCAAGATATAAGTAGTTTTATTTTATTAGTTAAGTATTATATGCTTAAAGTTTTAAAGATACAAAACCTGCTAACAAGCAAATCTACCATGGTAAAATAAGCAAAAATTGAGAAAAAGGTTATATCAAAAAGAAACCTTAAAAAACATAAAGTTAGTGTATTTGTATATTGTGTGATATTTTGAAAATTATGTTATAATAAATATTGTAAAAACTACAATCAAACGAAACTCTAAAGAACAATAGTAACTCATAATATGTAGCAACAATAATTAAAAAAATGATTTTAGAGATAGTAAGGTGATTATTTATGAAAAAGGAAAAGATAAAAATAGAGGAACAAGCAAGACTTTTATTAAATGAGTTTAATGAAGTATACGAACCTAAAAACAAAATTATTGATGACATTATATTGAATGGACAAAGTGAATTGAGCAAAGGTAAAATTCCACAAGTTGTTTTGAAACATGTAGTTGTTGGAGTTTATCGGGTAGTTTTTATTGAAAAGGTTACTGTTGGTGATAGAGCTTATAAAGTATTGAAGGAGATGGATAAACTTTCAAGATCAAATGGTTGGCTGCCTATTGGAGCTATAAGTCCTTTCTAAAAAATAATAGTACAGGGAACAACTTATTTAATATGTTGAGTATTACCTGATTAAAATATTCTAATAGGTGGATAATCCCACCTATAATTTTTTTAGGCTATATTTAACCATCATATTAAAATATAGCCTTTTATTAAAAGAAAGAGATAGATGGTGATAAAAGATGAAAGAGAAGGCAATTGAGTATTTAATGCAAAATCCTATATTACATATGGGGATGATTGAGCCAATACGTAGTGGCTCTGCGGATATATTGTATGCTGACTTTGATGGAGTACTGATAAAAGAGCTAAAAAGTAAGGCTTATATGATATCTGTTACAAGCTACGAGAAGGGCCACGAATTATTGAATTTAATACCAAAATGCAGTCTTATAGCTGTACATCAAAAATATATGGTGGAGTATATATTAAATAAATTCCAGTTGACTGAACAGCTTGAGTGCTTTCAAGCTGTTTATACAGGTACTGCTAAGCATGAAATTAAAGAAGAAATTGAAGTAAAGCCACTAGAAGAAAATCAAATAGAAGTTATCCTAGAACATTATGACAAACTGTCTGTGGATGAAATTAAAGAGCTTTTAAGGAATAAAAGTCTATTTGGAGGATATAAAGACGGAAAGCTAATAGGGTTTATCGGTACACATCTTGAAGGAAGCATGGGACTACTGGAGATATTTCCTCAATACAGACGTTTAGGATATGGTGAAATTATTGAAAGTTATATGATAAACATGCTTATAGATAAAGACTTGGTTCCATTTGCTCAAATTGAAGTTAATAATGAAAAATCTATTGGGTTGCAAAAGAAACTAGGACTTACTATTTCAGAAGATAGGTTATATTGGATTTTTTAGTAATGATGTAGCATAGTATGATTAGATCGTTAAGATAGATGATGGTAGTATTAAAGAAATACTTGCTGCAAGTTAATATAAGGGGTAATTTAAATTATGCATAACTTAAAAAAGCTTGTTAAAGCTCATGAAATCTCAACGTTCATTGTGTTGACGTTAGGTTTATCATATCTTTTTTGGGGATGTTTATATGCCTCATCTAAAGGGTTAATAACAAAGTCTATATATTTATCTATGTATACACCTCTATATATAATAGGCGGGTTTATGCCTAGTGTTGTTGCTATAGCTCTTATAAGTTTTCTTCATTGGAAAAGTGGTATAAGAGAAATATTTGATAGGTTAAGAATACATAGTGTTAAAAAAGTCTATTATGTATTTATATTTTCTTTTACAATAGCATCAATTATTATACCTAAACTTATTTGTGATGTTATTGGTTACAAGTATGAGTTTAATATTAATTATAGATTTTCAAATGGTGGTAGTTCAATTTTTTATATTATATTATATTTTTTTGCAATAATGTTTTTTGGTGGTGGAGTTAATGAAGAGTTTGGCTGGAGAGGATTTTTGTTACCAAGACTTCAAAGAAGATTAAATCCTTTTATTACAAGTGTAATCTTAGGCATAGTATGGTCAGTTTGGCATATACCTTTGTTTGCTATTACGCCAGATAATTATCTTATTGGCAATTTAGGTTTTGTATTAAGTTTCACTTTTTATATTATAGAAACAATTTGGCTAACTACCATATTTACATGGTTATATAATCGTACTAAGGGAAGTCTTTTGGCAGTGATTTTATTTCATACAATGGATGATACTGTTCTGTTGATAGCAAATATTAATAATGGCCAATTCAATATGTATTTAATTATTTTAAATACATTAAGAGTAGCAGTCTTTGCTTTTATCTTAGTTGATATGTTTAAGAATCCTTCTAATAAAGTAATTACCATAGAATAAAACAGTCCATAGAACTAAAAGCTACTAGTTTTATGGACTGTTTATAATTTCTAGAAATTATAAAGCTTATTATTGGCTAAACCTAGAGATATCAAAGTCTTATGACAGCTTGTTAGAAGATAGATTTAAAATAAAACCTACTAGCTTATAGATTTTCCTTATATCCATTAGAAAAAGCTGATGCACAAAAAAGTCACTGAAGAAAGGATACTTCAGTGAACTTTTTATTATCGAATAGGTAATAAATTCTTTGCTGTACTGGCTTTATAAAATTTCTAAAAAGCACCAGAGTCTCCGCCGCCAAAAGAGCCACCATCTCCTCCAGAGGTAAAACCGCCACCATCTCCGAAGCCACCGCCGTCTCCAAAGCCACCAGAGTTATTGGAGCTATTATCTGTGGTATTTTCTCTTATTTGGACTTCAAAGTTATCGAAGAAATCGTAATAAATGAAGTTAAGGTAATGCATGTTATAGAATAAAGGATCTGAGGTCAGATAGTCTTCACTTATCATGTTAGGAGCAAAATCTATTACTTTATCTACTAAGCCTAAAGCAAGGGCATAGGGTAAATATCTTTTCCATAACTCAAAGTCTAAACTATCTTTTGAAGCAGAACTCATGCTATTAACTAAAAACTTTTTAAAAGCCAGCCACTTTAATTTTTCATTGTGATAGGTATTGGTTAATACCTCACGGTTTCTAATCTTTGTGTAAAAAGGCTTTGATGAGGCTTCTTCTTCTATTAAGCTTACCCAGTTATCAAATAGATTTTTAAATTCTCTTGCTGTTTCACGATCATTGGTTTGTTCTTCAATATGTTTTAGTGAGATAGAATCTGAGTCTCCATAGGAAGAAAGCCATTCGATTAGATGTCTTTCTTGCAAAGAACAACCGTCTAAAGCTTTGGTATTTATAGTGAAGACAAAATCTATCTCTTCAGTGTCTTTGGAAATATGCTTTTTCTTCGTATAAGTGTTCTTAGTATATTTCAATACATTTCTTACGGATAAATCCATCAAGGTTGCTATTATATCTTTAATTTCAATAGATTTATTTATAAGATAAGTAACTAAGGCTGGACTAAGGTCACTAGGTATTGAGTCATAATAATCAGAATTGAAAGGTGGCTCAGTATTTCTATATTGTTCTAATTCTTTTTCAAACTCGTTTCTTTCTTTTGCCTTGTAGGCTACTATTACAACTATAAATAAAACTACGCCTATAATAGCAAATATAGCGCTACTATCTTCCTTTTTTAGTGCATTAGTATCTGGGGGATTGACTGAATTATTAATATTATTGTTGTTAGTATTACTACCGCTACTACTATTATTTTCAGTGTAAGCATTATTTTTTTGCTCATTATAAATTCTATCGTAGGCATCTTCATTTACTATCTTCTTAGCTGATTGAAGGTAGTCTGCTGGAAACAGTATACGGCAACCAAAATATTCGCCAGCATTTAGCTTTGATACCTTGAATAAAAAAGTGTTGTCATCTATTTTGCTGGAATTGCCAGAAGCAGGTCCCATTCCCCAGTACTTTGCATCTTTCACATTACCTGATGGAAAATTTACTTTTAAAGAAAGATTATTCATATCCAAATTAGAAGAGTTTTCATAGAATGTTCCATACAACTCTCCAGCATCCTTATATTTAGTAGCAACACCAGGAAGGCTGTATTTAATGTTAAATTTCACAACTTTATTACTATTTTTAGAATGTATAGTTAGTTTCTTATTAGTGCCTTCAGTAACTATGGAGTAGCTACCATTTTCTTTGCTATCATTGTTTTTAAAGGTCACTTTATTGGACCCGTCTAAAATACTAACTTCAATATTGTCCACTCCAGAGGCTTCCTTAAAATTAATTTTTCTAGTTATACCGTTAAAATCTCCTTTAAAGTTATATTCATAGGTCTCTGAAACCGCAAGATCACCGGAAGTGTTTACAGTTGCGTCAATGTTTAGACTATCAATAGAAAAACTTCTTGTATCAGCAAAGGCATTTTGGACTGGTAGCAAAAATATAAAAAGTAAAAAGACTGTTAGATATTTAAAGTATTTTTTCATAATCTTCTCCTTATGGTAAATATACTTATATATTACAGTAAAAAATTCCCTAAAGCGAACTTTTTTAGAGAATTTTTTTGCGCATCTGCCTTTCTGAATGTATATGAGGAAAATCTGGCAGGCGAATATGATTTTTTTTACTGGTTACCCTAAATAGCTGCTCTAAACCCTTAATATTGTTAGGTTTAGATAGCAAGAAAAGTTATACCTTTCTATACAGTAAAAATATTACATAGACAACATATATAGGTGATTCTCTTCTTAGCTTTAGTTCTAATATAAGGAAATCTTAAATAGTATATTAAGGTATATCTATTCGGGAGGGAGAGAAAGTTGAGAGAAAGTAAAAGAAGGAAACTACATATTATAGCCTTACTTGTAGCTTTTGCATTGGCTATCTGTAACGCTGGCATAGTTAATAAAATAAAAATTGCTAAAGCTGTAGAACAAGTTCAAGAAAAGAATCTAATCATTCTAATAGATAAATCAGCAAGCATGCAGCAAACTGACCCCTTTAGATTGTCTTTAGTAGCAGGCTCTATGCTTATGGATACATTAAATGAAAAAGTAAACGTAAATGTAATAGGCTTTGGAGAAAATCTAGCCTATGCAAAAAAGCTTAATGAAAAACCTACAAGAGAAAGTTTGAAAGGTTTCTTACAGTCCATAAAGTTTCAAGATAGAGGCACAGATCTTAAGGAAGGACTAAAGGAAGCTATAACTCAGTTAGACGGAGTATCTGGAGATAAATCCATTGTTGTGCTATCTGACGGAAAAGAAGACCCAGTAGCTGGACTTACAGCAGAACATATAAGTGAGCTTAATGACTTAGTGAAAAAAGCTTATTCCTCAAAAATTAAGATTAATACCATTGGTCTTTCTAAGGATGTGGACCAGAACAGATTGAACTCCATAGCCTTTAACACGAATGGAGATTTCTTATACTGTGAAAATCCAGCTGAGCTATTCAATGCCTTTAGTAAAATGCTTGGAGATATGGATGGCTTTTATACCATAGCTAACTATAATACAGAGAATAAGAAAAGTCAGGAAATCAAATTAAGTTCCATGATAGATGAAGTTGTCATAAAGGTAGCTTCTTGTGAAAATAAATCACCTTTAGTTAGTGTTACTTCAAATGGTGAAGAGATTCCATCTGACAAGAGTGATGAGACTTATAAGATATATAAAATAAAAAAGGATAGTGATAAAACTTTAAAGATAGATAGTAAAGATACTTCAAAAAACTCAGTGATCGTTCAGATAAAGAGTAAAGCAGCTATAAACATAAATGCTACTCAAACCACTTTAAATATACCTAAAGGGATTCCTTTAAACTTTGATATAACCGTAGATAGTGATAAAAAACTAGATGGTATTTACCTACAGAAGAAGGAACAAGACAGTATAGAGAATATTAACAATAAAGTAGGTGAGGTTTTTAAATATCAATTTAATAAGGACAAGCCAGGACAATATCCAATTACTCTAATAGCTACAGATGGCAATGGGGGTATCGTAGGGGTTAAGGAGCTAGTAATATACGTAAATGATTATCCTCCCTTTTACTATGAACCAGCATTAGCAAAAGATATAAAGCTAGGGGATAAGCTGAAGATTCAGCTAAAGCCTAAAGATAATACCAAAGTAGCCACCTTAGGTGGAACTGTGGTTATTGATGATGGTACAGAGAAAAAAGAATATCCCTTAAAGCTTGAAAATGGAATTCTTTCAAATGAAATTGAACTTAATAAAAAGGGCACAGTAAAGCTTACTACTTGCATTAATGGAGTGGTCAACAATGAAAGCTTCAGCTATTATCTCCCTTATGAAAATGTGAATGTGATAGATAAACCACTTATAGAAATCAGTAAAGTTACTGCGGCAAAGAGAAACTATAAACTAGGACAACCCATAAGTCTAGATATAAAACTAAATAAAGTTATATTATATGATAAAGAAAAAGTAGAAGTTTTAGATGAAGACAAACATAAAATAGGTGATTTTGAGGTAACACCTAATGGCTCCAAAGAAATCTCAGTTTCTATAACTCCTCTAAAAAACACAAGAAATATGAAGATTTATTTCAAAACAGATAAAGAGGTTGGAGTTACAGATAATTTCAATACAGGGTTAATAGTGCTGTCTGGAGCTTTATATTATCTTAACTTATTTAAGCTTCCATTAATAATTATAATTACCTTAGTTTTGATTTGCCTAGCATTATATATTATAGGAAGAAACTCCTATAATAAAAATATTCAGGAATATAGCGTTGCTAAAGAAATAGATTGTAGTGTTGGAGCTAAGTCAATTTCAATTAATCTTTCGATTAATTTACAGCAGAATACAATGTATTTGAATTATAATAACAGGCTTAGGAGTTTCAGTTTAGATGATGTAGATGAAGGTTCCATAGGTTATTTCATTCTTGAATTAGAGGACAAACCTGAATTCTTACTAGGCTTAGAGTATCTAGTTAAAAAGGAGGCTATCTTCAAATTTAATTACTGTGGCACAGAACCTCAAGAAATTCTATATAACGAGGAGGAGATTGGTAGTGAAATAGCTTATACCTCAGGTGTAGAAATTTCATTAAGTATTAAAAAAGAAAAGCTTAGAGTTAGTTTTATGTAAAATTTATTATATTGTGGAGGTTAAGTATGTATAATATGGAAGTTCCAAAAGATATTATGCCCACACTGGTTATTGGGCTAGGAGGTACAGGCTTTCAGGTTATTAAAAGGCTTAAAAAGCTATTTGATAAAAGGTACAACACTAAAAAGCTGCCTATAAGGTATTTGATTATTGATACGGACTTAAAATCCTTTTTGGATGATGACATAGATAATAATGAAAAATGTCAATTAAGATTTGGAGAGGGGGTAAAGACCACCTTAGATTGGGCTTATAGCAACCCTTACTTTAATTGGCTTCCTAAAAATCCACCAATAACCCCTGATTTCTTCACATCAACAGATCAGGGAGCAGGACTTATGAGACCTATTGGAAGATTATATTTAGCTAAGAATGCACAACTGGTTTACGATACTTTAAATACTGCTAAAAATGACCTGGTTGACCTGCACAAGGTACTAACAGATGTTGGAGAAGCTTATCTGGAGAATATAGACAGGCATAAAGTATATGTAGTTGGCTCTTTGGCTGGCGGAACAGGCTGTGGTACTTTTTTAGATGTAGCGGTTATGCTATCAAAGGTATTTAATAGAGATAACACAAACATAATTGGATTATTTACTTTAGAAAGCTGTTACGATGATAAACTATCCTCTGACTTGGATGCTCAAAACAGAAGTAAGGCAAATTGCTATGCTGCTTTAAAGGAATTGGAGTTCTTTATGTCTTCAATAACCAATCCAGATGATGAAAAATACTCCTTTAATTATAATAATATCGGTGAGATAAAGCTTGAAAAGAAGATCTTTGATATTTGCTACTTACTTGAAAATAAGAATGAAATGGGTGGAGTGTTAACAAACATTGAAGATATCTATGATTTATGTTCTCTTCAGCTTTTCCAAGAGGTAGGTACAAGGCTAGGATCTCAACTAAGAGCTGACTATGCTAATTTTATATGTAAGGATAAGGATCCAGTATTAAAAAGAGATAGACACTTTAGTACTTTTTCCTCTTCGTCAATGGAAGTACCGGTGGAGAATCTTAGAAGATATTGTGCTTATAGACTTACTTCAGAGATATTATCCAAAATAAACAATTCTAATGAGGAGGATAACACTATAGAAGCTGCTAAAGCTTTAGCAGAAGATATCAATGAAGCTTTAGAAATTACAGACAGGCTTAAGGACTTTAGAGGAAGTAATAGATATAGTGGAAAGAAATATAGTGAGTTTATAGGGAAAAAAGCAAATCTAAAAAAAGCTGAGAATATCTGTGATGAAAGATATCTTCAATGGAAAAGTGATCTGGAGGAAAATAAAGAGCAAGTAAGCAAGCTTATCAAGTCCTTTATAAATGAAAAAGCTATAGAATATGGACTTAACAATTTAAATAAAATTCTTATGGAACTAAAGGCGAGCCTTGTTAGTGATTATGAAAACTATGCAGATTATAATGGTAAAAGTACCATTGATAGGGCAAATATTGAAAACTCTATGGACAATATAAAAGATAAAAAAGTTAAAAGTGGTAAGAGAGATGTAGATGGTAAATTAATCTCTGACTTCAACAAGTTTATTGATCAGAAGTTTGGTGAGCTAGCATATAGAATTCATAAGAAAAAATATGATATGACAGAAGAAATTATAGATGATTGCAGAGCAAATATTAATGCAGTAATTGGTGATATAAACGCCTCTATTACTCAGGTTAATAATAGATTGAACAAAATTAACTATCAAGCAAATAAAAAGTATGGTGGCAATATTATTTCAAGAGAGATGATAACTAGGGAGTTCTATGAACATTATTATAACGAGAACTTTGGAAAAAACCTTACAGAAAAGGTTGCAGCAATGTTTAAGGAAGTAAGCATCATTTCGGTTATAAGAGAAGGAAAGGAAAGACTATTAGCTATCTGTGAAAAAGAATTTGATAAGATTGATTCTAAAATCAACATAATGGAGATCTTAGAGCAAAATGCTAAGAATATGGACATGAGCATAAATGATTACGTTAAAGAACAACTAGAGATAACCTCTAAACTATCTAAACCCTTTTGGTCTGCAGTGAAGAATCCAGAGGTTTCTTGGACAGAATGTTATTATATTGGAGCAATTAAGGATGAGAATATTACTAATGGCTTTACAATAAAACCACAGGAGCCTATTGATAATTGGATAAGAAGTCAAACAGGGGAGAGATCCAGACAAGCAAGGTATGTGGAAACTACAAATCCATATGCTATTGATGTAATTCACATAACCATGGGTGCCTGTGCAGCATATCTTCCTGATATAAAAAACTACAAACAGTTCTATCTGAGGTTGCTTTCCTCTAAGGCCTATCCACTACATCTGGATGAGGCATATGTTGGACTTAGTGATTTGGATTTAGACACTGAAAAGCTTATGGAAGACTATTATTTGTCTCTTGCATATGGCGTGATAATAAATGTTGATGGCGATTTTGTGAAGAACCTTAGATATGATGAGGGGTACAAATATATATATACTTCACCATACTGTATAGAGTTTGAGGAGAGTAAAGAGCTATGTGAGGGCTTCCCTGAAAATAAGGCAACAATAGATAAAAAATTGATTTTGGGTACTTCTCAAGAAGAGGTGCTTAAAAGATTAGCAGATGATAAGCAATTGGTTAAATTAATCCGTGATTTCATAGCAGCTATAGAAAAGAGTTTCAAAAAGGAACAGTTGAAAGAGCATATGATAAAATTTGTTTCAGATGAAGTGAATGAGAAAGATTTTATTGCGTATGAGAAAATTAAGTATAAAACATCAGTATAACAGAGGTGTTTTAAATGAATGAAGTATTTAATCCTTCATTAGTAATTTCCATAGGGCCTTCTGGGAAAAAGGCCCTTGATTTTTTAAATAGTATGCTCTTAGAACTGCCAAAACATTTTTTGAACCTAATAGAAGGTTTCGCTATAGATAACTTGGAGGAGCTAGAAAAAAAGCTTCAGTACACCATTGACAATAAGCTGTTGTCAGCTTCCAATCTTAATAAGCTTGTGGATCTAGGCTATAAGGTTAGAAATGAAAATGTGGAAGAAGTCAAAATAGATATTTATTTACTTTGGGATATGTATAGTTCTGAAATATCAGCCAGTGACCTTGTTGACACAATTTATGCTTTAAATTACGGTAATGTAGATAAGCACCAAAATTCAGGGGTGCTATTATATATAATACCAATAGTTGATAAGGAGTGGCTCTATGAGGATGAAGAAAGACTTCAAGGTGTATATGAGTTAGCTAAAGTCTTTAAATTCATTACAAAACAAGAAAATATGATTAAAATTGATTCAAAGATTTATCTTCTCCACAGTATTTCAAAGGATGGTACTAGAATTTCAAAAGAGGAGCTAGAATATGTAAGCTCTCACTTGATATATTATAATATAATTCCTTCAAAACAGCCGCCACTTGCATACTTTAATCAAAGGATAATGATGCATGAGAGCGACTTCAAGGTTGGTACCATTGGTATATCAGCTTTAGCTGTTAGAAAGGACAAGCTTCTTAGGGAATTTTCACAGTATCTTACCTGTGATTTACTTGAACATATAATAAATTTTGAAAAGAAAATAAATTATAGTTCTTATGATAGTTTTAGAAAGCTTAAGAGTAGCGCACATATTAAGGAACTTAAAAATGAAGTGCCACTAATTGATGGAGATGAACCTACCTTAAAGTTTAATGAGGAGTTAAAAGTTAATTTAACAGAAGACATTTGGGAATACCCTCATATAATGAAGAACTGGGAAGGCATATTTGAACAAAACTATCTTGGAGAAATAAAGAGAAAAATAGATGAGAACTCTAAAGGCATTATAAGCAAGGCTAAAAATTCAATTAACAGTGAGTTAAAGGAATTAACCTTAAAGTATGGACTAAAGCAAGGACAGAATTTCTTACTTAATCTATTGAAAACTATAAACAATCAATCAGCAGGTCATGGAACAAAAGATCCTAAGGATATAAGTTATCTAAATGAAGAATTAAAGAAAAAGGTAAATAACTATCCTAATTATATAGGGTTTATAGTGAAGATAGTTATACTCATAACTTTTTTGATTTATTCATCTTATAGTTTGCTCTTTCCTCACATGAGTAACTTACTTCGAATAATTTATATTTTATTGTTAATAAGCTTAATAGTTTCTTTAACTTTACTAGACTACAAGTATAAGGTTAAGAATTTCAAGGCTTTTATTAAAACTTATATAGATGAGTTTTATAAAAATGCTGGTATCTTAGTTAAACAGTATATGGAAAGAAAGTTAGCAGAGGTCCAACAAGCAATTATAGATCTAATTGAGGAAAAGCTTAAAGAAGTAGCAGAAGGAATTGAAAACTGCGAAAATCTAAGATTAGAGGTTGAAGCTATAACAAAAGAAAGTGAGGACTATGAAGCAAATCTCATTACTAACTTGTTAAGCTTTGAAGATAGAAAAAGATTCTATGAGCTGCAAAGTAAGGACATAAGTAGTATATACTTGGGCTTTTCGGCTCAGCTTTCAGACTATACTGAGTTTCGTTATGAAGCAATAAAGAAAATCTTAGAAGCATATGCAAGAGAGGTGGCTAATAGTTATATATCCATAGACTTTTTTGAATTTTTAAAGTTTAAATATGGTGAAGATCTGAAGGACGAAATTTCTAGTTGGATAGATAAGGGAGTAGTTAAGTCTAAAGAATTACTACAATATAATAATACTAGAGATCTAGAACTTCATAGGATGTTTTTAGCCACAAAAGAGTTTAAAGAAGCTACCAAAGAAATAATAAGCAAAAAGTTAAATGGCTATGAGATATCAAGCGTTGATGGAGCGGATATTTTCACCAACAGTATTTCCATAATCAAGCTGACCTTAGGAGTGGAACTTAGCAGCATTACTCCTTTTATGAATATAAAGGAGGGTGAATATATATGATAGAGTTTATTGCACTATTTTTAGTTATACTTTTTTATGTTATTCCTTTAAATATAGTGTTGTATAATTTCTGTGAATATTTTTCAGAGTATCTTTTAGAAAACTATCCTAATCCTCCTTTTAAGTTTTTGCTATATATATCTTCAGATTATTTGCCGCCTACAATCTATGTTGTGAGTTTTATGCTTATATTTTTACTGTTTTATTTCTTATTAAGCAATGTAATAAGAAAAAGTTTATTTATCTTTAAGAACATAGATATAAGTAAATACAACCTTATTAAGTACTCAAAAGGACAAAAGTCTATGAATATAACAGCTAGAATTCTCATTATTGTTTTACTGTTGCTGCAATGGTATTTTGAAGTAATAGACATAAGAATCATAGTGTTAGGAGTACTTTGTTTGGTATTTATTTTTAAAGAGTTAAAACCTAGAAAAATCAGAAAAACTCTAGAGAATGCAGTAAAGCCTAAGGAAAGAATTTCGAAGAAAGAGTTGGTGGTGGATAACAAAGAAGATTATATGGACTTATCCTGGAGTTATGTATTAGATGCCTTAGACTTGAAGAAACCTATAGACTTTAATATAAGATTTAATAAGAAAGAAGGTTACCTAGTGAAGGATAAGGCTACTATGTTAGAAATAGAAAAAAACATTAAGGATTTTAGTGAGGAAGTAAAAGCTATATGTGACTATAATGGCTTAGACAACTTTCACAAAATCTCTGCAGTATGCTCACTGATAAGTAAATTTAAAGTTGACGACTCAATAGAGCATCCAGAGCAACCTAATCAAACTCCTTCTGAAACCATAGTAAAACAAGCTGGTAATTATTACTCTCTAGGCCTTTGCACAGCTGCTATATTAAGAGCTATGAATCTAGAAGTTAAAGAACTTGAAATCCCGTCAAAGGATGGAGGTAGAAAACTAGCTCTTGCAGTAGAAGGTGCAGATGAGTTAGTAGGAAATTATTATGTCAGTGATAACAAGCAATATTTTTACTGCCAGTTAGGAGAAAACAATGACTTTATAGTAGGGGAAGTACCACAGGAGCTTTAAAAATAGATTTGGGAATGAAGCCGTACATCTTTATAGAGTTACCAACTTAGCTATTAATTGATATATGCTAAGCAATCACCAGAAGAGGGGATTTTCCAATAAGTATAAATTAAGTTTCGTTATATGAACTCTTTAGTAACTGCTGTATTAAATCATCATAGTATATATTAATAATATACCAAGGTGATAAGTATGGACAAAGTAATAGATATTGCAGATGTTGTATTATATAAAAAAGCTTGTGAGGTACTTAGAAAAAACAAGATCCCTTTTAAAGAAGAAAAACTTAAAAAAGATGCTGAGCTTTGCAAAAAAATAATAGGGCTGCTGGAGAGGTATGATTAAAAAGTATGCTAGTTTTAATTCTTAGCATACTTTTTTACTTAGGCTCTGTTAAAGTAACGTATTGAAAATAAGTGATCAGTCATCCCATGCTTTAATTAGCTTGTATAAAGAATAAATTAATATAAAGAATATTGTTGAGGTTCTATAAAAGGAAAATATGTAAGCTTATAGAATACTTAAAATAGGAAATTTTTAGTTAAAATATGAAAGGAACAAGCATGGGAATATTCGATAAGTTTAAGAAAAAAACAGAAAAAGTGGAGCCTATTATCACTTCGTTACATATGGTCTATCAGAACTTTATGAGAAAGAATTTAAAAATAAAGAATATAGTGGTTATGGCTTTGAATTAACAGTGAAGTTAAAGAAGGGAGGATTAGAGGATGAAGAAGCAGCAATTCGAGGAATGTGTGGAATTCTTCAAGCTATAGCAAGATTAACCTATAATGAAGGAGAGATATTTCAACCAGATGAGTATATCTATACAGGGCAGACTTCTGGCATGGACCCTAAGGGGCAGTCGTTAATTGCAGGTTTTATTACACATCTAGATAAGCTTGGAGAAATCAATACTCCAAATGGAAAGTTACAGTTTGTTGAGCTTATAGGGGTGACGGATGCAGAATTGAAAGCTATTATTGACAAGAAGTTAAATGTAGTGGATTTATTTGATAGATTAGTTTCAGAATGCACAGATTATAAGCGTGAGAGTCTTTTCTAGCTGTCTAGTAAGCTACTATTTTTAGCCAATATAGTACTTCAAGGGCTTAGAACAGCAATTTAGAGTGAGCAGAAAGAATAAAATTAGTATTGGACTTTTCCTAAAGAATAATAAAAGCTATGCGTAGTAAGTTCACTAGATGACCTTACTATGCACAGCTTTTATTTATATAGTAGTAATAATATTAGTTGTTTGACAAGCTTAATGATAATCAAAGCATCGAATCACTGACCACTTAATTATACAACGGTACTTTAAATAGCTATCATTTCAATACTTACATTAAGGGTATAATTTTAGCTTGTTCTAGAAGCAAGTTTCTTATTTGAATTGTCAACCTCATTTTCTTTTTTTGATATTGAAGATACCCATTTTATTCTCAAGATCAAAATAGTGGTAATTATAGCCGCCATATAGTTTGAGAATAAATTTCCCCAGAAAACAGAATAAAATCCAAGCACATGCTCTGTAGCTAAAATAAATACATATCTTAAAAGCCAGATTCTAAGGAAGCTCATTATTAATGGAATTCCTGTACGTCCAAGTCCTATAAAGGCACCTTGTTGAACCATGCATATACCAAAACCTATTACTGAATAAGTGTAGATATGCAGGGATTTGTTAGCTATTTGAAGCACTTCAGAATTATTAGTAAATAAAACTGTTAGGTATGGAGATAATGGTACAACTATAGCTATCAATAGTGCTGCTGTAATAGCACTGACTATACAGCCTTGAAAACAGGATTTTCTTGCCTTTTCACTTTGCCCAGCACCTACATTCATACTTACCATAGTGGTTATTGAAGAACCAAAGGCTGATGGGAGAATGAAACATACAGAGGTTATATTTCCGGCTATGCCTTGTCCTGTAAGAACGATAGCTCCATATTTTTCAATTTCATTGTTTATAAGAAAAAATCCTAAACTAAGCATTAAGCTTGATAGCATTGAAGGTATACCTAGCTTGATTAGTTTAAGTAAAATCTTAAAATCAAACTTGAACCCTTTTATTATAAGCTTGTCATCTCCTTCTTTAATAAACAACTCATAAAACATCCAAATGCAAATTAGCAGGTTTGAAGCAAAGGAGGACATAACTGCTCCTATAAGACCAAAATGAAAAACAGCGATAAACAGTACATTAAATATTAGTTTTAAAACCAGCATCAGCATCATTCTAATGAAAGTAGCTTCAGGCTTTCCGTTGGCGTTTTTTATAGAGTTATATATTGCTTCAAGAAATAAAAAAGGCAATACTAAGGAATTTAAAGAAAGATATAAAAAAACGTCATGAGATATTTGTGGATCAACTCTACTAGAAATAGGAAAGGCTATGAAGTAAAGCACTGGTGCCATTATTATTCCTATGAGAAAAGCAAAAACAACAACCTGAGTTGAAACATACTTTGCCTTCTTATAATTTCCTCTACCATTCATTTGACCAATTATAGCAATTGCAGCGACGCTAAGACCTTGAGAAAGAGCTATAGCCATATTTATAATAGGACCCGAATAGGTAATAGCGCTAGCACCTATAGTTCCTACAATGTTATTAATAAAAATCCCGTCCATCACTGGGATTATTGATTGAACTAGTCCCATCATAAGTGTAGGGACTGAAAGTAAGAAAAGAGTTGAGAGTATTGATCCATTTAGGATTAAGTCACGTCTTTCCTCAGTGTTTTGATGTAAAAAATTCAATTTCATATCTATTTTCACCAGCTTTCAGTTAAGTAATTACTGTCTTAGTACTTATATACAGTGTGTAAAATAAACCATTATTAAGTATAGACTCAAATAATAGTACCTTCAAATATAGAGCATAGTAGAAATTTAGACTTATTTGGGTAAGATAGCCATATATGACTTCTTAAGGTGATATGTCGTAGGAGAGGAAGTTTTGGAAGATACAGATAGTGTTTAGCTTCAGAATTTTGCATATTGCCTCTGTAAAGCAACGTATTAAAATCATGTACTACTAACAAGCTCCGCATTAATTGAATGTTTAGTGGATAAGCTTAATATATCACGCTTGAGCAATACAGTGGATAGATACAATAAAAGTTTATTGATAAACAATAAGAAATATGTTATATTATTTTTATAACTTAAAGAGAGGTGGCTTTTATGAAACGATATTCGACAATTCTTTTAAAGATAGCGGTTATTTTAATTGGAATTCCAGTGCTTGCCCTATGCATATTTTGGTTGCCTGGATTTATAAACTATCTTCCTCATGGTATAATAATCGGAGTGTATGCTACGGCGATACCATTTTACTATGCACTTTATCAAGCTTTAAGGCTACTAAGCTTTATAGATAAGAATAAAGCTTTCTCGGAGCTATCTGTAAATGCCTTGAAGAATATAAAATATAGTGCACTAACCATCAGTGGTATATATGCAGTAATGGCCCCTTTTATATATCCTATAGCAGATAGAGACGATGCACCTGGTTTATTAGCATTGCCGCTAATATTTATCTTTGTATCAATTGTAGTTTCAGTCTTTGCTGCTGTACTTCAAAGACTATTAAAAGAGGCAATAGACATAAAGACAGAAAATGATCTAACAGTCTGAGGTGATAAGATGGCAATTATAATTAATATTGATGTAATGCTGGCTAAGAGAAAAATGAGTGTAACAGAGCTTACAGGAAAGGTGGGCATTACTATGGCAAATCTCTCTATACTAAAGAATGGAAAGGCAAAAGCTATTAGATTCTCTACTTTAGAGGCAATTTGTAAGGCTTTGGACTGCCAACCTGGTGATATATTAGAATATAGAGAAGATACATAAACTACAAGTTATATAACCACTGAATTTAAGTAATATTATTAAACTTAGCTTTTAACTAAAGCCTTTATATATTATCTTTTCATAAGCATACTATATAAAGAAGTACCACTTCACTCCAAAATCTATTTTCAAAACTACTCTGGATTCTGAAGGGATAATTTGAAAATATAAGTTTTAATATGAAGTAGTATATCTATAGACGACTCCCATAACTACTGAATAATATATCAGTAATTACGGGAGTCATCTTATTTTCTTCTGAATTTCCACTGATTGCTCCGCGAAAGTTCCTTATATAGTTATAAGAAACTAGTTGTCATTCCAATAATAGCATTTTGATAGTATAAAAAGATGTATTGTAGGAAAAATTTAATAATATAAGGTAATAAGATTAACGGAGGAATATTATGGCTTATAAATTATTAATAATAAACCCAGGCTCAACATCAACCAAAATATCAGTGTTTGAGGATGAAAAAGAGATACTTGGCGAAACTCTTAGACATCCATCTGAGGAAATAGGCAAATTTAAAACTGTATTAGAACAGAAAAGCTTTAGAGCAGAGGTTATACTAACCACTTTAAAAAACAATAATATAGAAGTAAAAGAATTGGATGCAATAGTCGGAAGAGGCGGGCTTCTAAAGCCGATTCCTAGTGGGACTTACGCAGTAAATGATAAAATGCTTAAAGACCTAAAAGAGGGAGTAAATGGTGAGCATGCATCAAATCTAGGTGCAATAATAGCAAAGGAAATAGCTGATTCTATAAGCAAAACAGCATTTATAGTAGATCCGGTTGTAGTTGATGAGATGGAAGATATAGCAAGGATATCAGGAAACCCTGAGCTTCCTAGAAAAAGCATCTTCCATGCACTAAATCAAAAAGCTGTTGCAAAAAGATATGCTAAGGAAAACTCTAAAAACTATGAAGAGCTGAATATTATTGTTGCTCATATGGGAGGCGGAGTTTCAGTAGGAGTACATCAAAACGGAAAGATAGTGGATGTAAATAATGCTTTGGATGGAGATGGTCCTTTTTCGCCAGAAAGAAGTGGTGGAGTTCCGGCTGGAGACTTAGCTAGACTATGCTATAGTGGAAAATATACGCTAGAGGAAATCTTAAAGAAGATAACAGGAAAAGGCGGTTTTGTAGCTTATCTTAATACTAATGATGCAAGAGCTGTGGAAGAAGCTGCCTTACAAGGAGATGAAAATGCAAAACTAATCCATGATGCAATGGGTTACCAAGTAGCAAAAGAAATAGGCGCAGCTGCCACAGTGCTTAATGGAAAAGTTGACGCTATCATTTTAACTGGAGGTATGGCTTACGGAAAGCCTATGGTAAACCTAATTAAAGAGAAGGTAGGATTTATTGGCCCAGTTATTGTTTATCCAGGAGAAGATGAGATGCTTGCTCTGGCTCAAGGAGTACTTAGAGTGCTTAATAAAGAAGAAGAGGTAAAAGAATATAAATAGATACAGCAAAGCATGAAGTGGTCTAATAGCAGGCTGCTTCTTTTTATTTTGAAAAATTAGAATATACCGATATAAAGAAATTAACAAAAAAGATATAGAATATATGTACGTACATTATTTTTAATTGTATTGCTTATATTAGCACTTGTAGAATAAATTTATTGTTAAAGTTGTAACAAATGGGTTAAAATGTAATTAGAAAAATATGTAATCGATCTTTGTAAACAGTTCCATTATTATTGATTTATTTTAGATAAAACTAAAAAGATTTGTATTTATATAAAAAAGTTCGTAAAATCTATTGAAATTTATGCTAAAAAGCATTATTATAATATTGTTAAATAATGAACAAGAGTTGTACCTTTTTTATTGATGATTTGTGTGAAAATCAACTATATTGTACTTACATGTAGCGGTCACAAGGCATCAAAGGAAAATTGATATTATTTAAACATGCTTCTAAAATGAATTCAAACCAATGAATTTATTTATTTTAGAATATTGTCGATGGTAATTACTAGCTTTTAAGACTTAGTATATTATATATTGTACGTACATTTAATGATTATCATCGACATTTAAATTAGCTAATAATTTCATGAAGCAATTAAATTAAGTTTGCTAGTGAAAAAATATATATAAAGGAGATTATATAGAATGAAAGACTTTGATTATTCTTCTGAGAGTTATCTTAAAAAGGTAGATGCGTATTGGAGAGCTGCTAATTTTATATCAGTTGGACAATTGTATCTTATGGGCAATCCTTTACTAAAGGAACCACTAAAGCCAGAACATGTAAAAAATGCTGTTTTTGGTCACTGGGGTACAATTGCTGGACAAAACTTTATTTATGCGCACTTAAACCGTGTTATTAATAAATATGATTTAAATATGTTATACATATCAGGTCCAGGTCACGGTGGACAAGTTATGGTTTCTAACTCTTACTTAGACGGAAGCTATAGCGACATATATCCTGAAATAACTCAAGACATACCAGGATTATCAAAATTGTACAAGCAATTCTCCTTCTCAGGTGGAATTGGATCACATGCAACTCCTCAAGCTCCAGGTTCAATACATGAAGGTGGAGAACTAGGTTATTCATTAGTTCATGGTTATGGAGCTATATTAGACAATCCTGATCTAATAGCTGCAGTAGTTGTTGGTGATGGTGAAGCTGAAACAGGTCCATTAGCTGCATCATGGCAATTAAACAAATTTATAAACCCTGCTACAGATGGTGTTGTTTTACCAATACTATACTTAAACGGATTCAAAATCAGTAACCCTACAATAATGGCTAAAATGACTGATGAAGAATTACAAAAGTACTTTGAAGGTTTAGGATGGGATCCAATATTTGTTGAAGGTACAGATCCTGAATTAACTCATGGTATAATGGCTGAAAAGATGGATGAAGCTATCGAAAAGATATTAACTATAAAGAAAAATGCAATTGAAAACAATGATATGTCTAGACCTAAGTGGCCAGTTATACTTAACAGAACACCTAAAGGATGGACAGGTCCTAAGGAATTAAACGGAAGCCCAATCGAAGGTTCATTCCGTGCTCACCAAGTTCCAATTCCTTTTGACAGAAAGCATATGGAATATGCAGATGATTTCGCTGCTTGGATGAACAGTTACCGTCCAGAAGAATTATTCACTGAAGATGGTAAGTTAGTAGATGAAATAGCAGAAATCATGCCTAAGGGTAACAGACGTATGGCTTGCAACCCTGCTGCGAACGGCGGAAACATAATGAAAGACTTACGTTTACCAAACTACCGTGAGTATGCTATAGACAACTCAGAAAAAGGCAAGAACGTTGCACAAGATATGCTAGTTTTAGGTAACTATGTACGTGACGTAATGAAATTAAACAAAAAGGAACGTAACTTCAGAGTATTCAGTCCAGACGAAGCTGCTTCAAACCGTTTATATGCAATGTTTGAAGAAACAAGCCGTCAATGGGTTGGAGAAATCAACGAACCTTATGATGAATTCTTAGCTCCAGATGGACGTGTATTAGATTCTATGTTAAGTGAGCATATAGCTGAAGGTGCTTTAGAAGCATACTTATTAACTGGTCGTCATGGTTTCATACACAGCTACGAATCATTCCTACGTGTTGTAGATTCAATGGTTACACAACACTTTAAATGGTTAAACCAATGTGAAGAAATTTCTTGGAGAACTAAGATAGCATCATTAAACTTAATAATGACTTCTCATATCTGGCAACAAGACCATAATGGTTATACTCACCAAGATCCAGGTATGTTAGGACACTTAGCTGACAAGAATTCTGGATTAATCCATGAATACTTACCAGCAGATGCTAACTCTTTACTTGTAGCATTTGATAAATCTCTAAGAAGCACTAACCAAGTTAACATATTAACAGCTTCAAAGCACCCAAGACAACAATGGTTTACTATTGATGAAGCTGAATATCTAGTTAACAACGGTTTAGGAATAGTAGAATGGGCAAGTACTGACAAGGGTCAAGAACCTGACATCATATTTGCAACAGCTGGTGATACTCCAACTCTTGAAGGTTTAGCTGCTGTTCAATTATTACATGATTATCTTCCAGAATTAAAGATAAGATTTGTAAATATAGTTGACTTATTAAAGCTACAATCTCCAGAAACTTATGAACATGGTATATCTGATGCAGAGTTCGATATGATCTTTACAAAAGATAAGCCAATAATATTCGGTTTCCACGGTTATGAAAACTTAGTAGATACTTTATTCTTCAAGCGTGCTAACCACAATGTTTCTGTTCATGGTTACAGAGATAAGGGTGAAATCACAACTGGCTTCGATATGCGTGTTATGAACCAATTAGACCGTTTCAACCTTGTTAAGGATGCAATCTACCACTTACCACAATTAGGTAACAAGGGAGCTTACATTATACAAGAAATGAACGAAAAATTAGACACTCATACTAAGTTTGTACATGCAAATGGAATAGATCTTCCAGAAATAGCTAACTGGACATGGAAAGGTCTTAAATAATATAGAGCTTTAAAGTAAAAAGAGGTGTTGATGAACATTGTGTTCGTCAGCGCCTTTTTGTTGTTAATGAAAGTATAAAAAATATTAATTAAACCTATGAATAAAAGAAGTTAGAGCAGATTTCTAGGTTAAATTCGTCTGCTATATTTTCTTCATATCCATTAAAAAACAGATGTTAAAGTGACTCGCCTAAAAGGGCCACTTCAGCGAATGTTTTATTGTGTAAGGCAGTGTAGCGTGTTTTTTTATGTGAAAATATTTTTTACCTTGAAAGCTATAGTTTTAAGGTAATTGAAGAGCATACCATTGGTATTTTTAATTTTGGGAGTTCAGTCAGGTATGGAAATTTAGGTATATAAATATTAAAATAGAAAATGAAGGACTTTAGAAAACTAAACAAATGGATTTTATAATATATATTTTCTGGGAAATACTGGATAATTAATTATAATGTATTCCTATGTTTTAGTAGGTTGCATAGGAATAAATACGGAAAGTGTCTAAACTAAGCTTTTTATATATTGTTTGAAGCTAGATTGCAAAATAAAATTATTAGTAATAGAACCTAAGTATACCTAAAAGAATAAATGAGAGCAGTTTGACATTTTTATAATATAATGATATTTTTTACATATAGGTTATACGACTGACGGAAGTGGAATAAACCACATGAAGTATAACAACTAAAAAGCCGACCGTCTGGGCAGAAAAGTCCGGATAGTGGGCTTTTTTATTGTTTAATAAAGTATAAATTTTTGTTATCTAAATCTAGCAATATCAAGGTTTTATAAAAGCTAGTTAGGATAAACATAAAAAAATGTAAGAAAAGGAGTGTATGTTAGAGATGAAGGGATTAAAGTTAAAGTACGGATGTAATCCTAATCAAAAACCAGCTAGAATATTTGCTAAGGAAGGAGACCTTCCTATAAAAATAATCAATGGTAATGCTGGGTACATTAATTTATTAGATGCTTTGAATGGATGGCAGTTAGTAAAGGAATTAAAAGTAGCTACTGGACTTGCAGCTGCAGTTTCTTTTAAGCATGTTAGTCCAGCTGGAGTTGGGGTAGCGGTAAGACTTCCAGAAGTATTAAGAAAAGCTTATTTTGTTGATGAAACAGAGTTATCTGATATTGCTACTGCATATGTTAGGGCAAGAGGTGCTGATAGAATGTCTTCTTATGGTGACTTTGTTGCTTTATCTGATGAATGCGATGAGCAGACAGCAAGATTTTTATCCACTGAAGTTTCAGATGGGGTTATTGCTCCAGCATATTCTAATGCTGCATTAGATGTATTAAAAAGCAAGCGTAAAGGTAATTATCTAATAATACAGATTGATGAAAACTATGAACCTAAAGAAATTGAAACAAAAGAGGTATATGGAGTGACTTTTGAGCAAAAACGAAATGATGTAAAAATATCAGAGGATTTATTAACAAATCTGCCTACTCAAAATAAGCTATTGCCAAGCAATGCAAAGAGAGATTTGATTATAGCTCTTATAACTTTGAAATACACTCAATCTAACTCTGTTTGTTATGTAAAAGATGGTCAGGCAATTGGTATTGGAGCAGGGCAGCAATCTAGAATTCATTGTACTAGATTGGCAGGTAATAAGGCTGATACCTGGTTCTTAAGACAAAATCCTAAGGTTTTAAATCTTCCTTTTAAACCAGGTATAAAAAGGGCAGACAGAGACAATGCCATAGATATCTATATTTCAGAGGATTATATGGATATATTATCAGATAAAACCTGGCAGAATATTTTTACAGAGAAGCCTGATGTATTAACTAAAGAAGAGAAGAAAGAATGGTTACAGAATTTAAAGGAGGTAGCTTTAGGCTCAGATGCATTTTTCCCTTTTGGAGATAATATAGAACGTGCAGTAAAAAGCGGTGTAGCTTATATTGCACAAACTGGTGGATCAATAAGAGATGACAATGTTATAGAAACCTGTGATAAATACAATATAGCGATGGCATTTACTAATGTAAGATTATTTCATCATTAGGCTATGTTTAAAAAAGTTGTTGAAATTAACTATAGTTGCTGTAGGAATTCCATTTTCAGTAAAGTCTGAATATAAGTTTTGGAGGTAATATTATGAATAAAGATACTTACAAGGTGCTCTTTATTGGCAATAGCCATACCTATTATAATGATATGGCTTATATGGTTAAATATCTATCAGAGCAATCGGATTCAAGTCATAGGATTGAACCAGTGATGATTGCTCAACCAGGAAAAAGTTTAGGAGAGCATAAGGATGAGCCAGAAATAAGATTTAATATTCTTTATGGTAATTATGATTTTGTAGTTATGCAGCAAGTAGCACATCCTTTTGAAGGTGGGAAGGAGACATTACTTCGAGATGGAAAAGCAATTTATGAATTCATTAATAAAACTGAAGCTACTCCTATTGCTTACATGACATGGGCTGAAAAGGCTAAACCGGAAAATCAAAAGATAATGACAGAAGCATATATAGAATTTGCTAAAGAAATTAATGGTTTGCTTTGTCCAGCTGGCATAGCTTGGCAGAAGGCTCTAGCTTCAAAGCCAGAGCTTGAATTATACGATATTGATGGACAACATGCTAATCCTACTGGTTCCTACTTGATAGCTTGCACATTTTACAGTGTAATATTACAAAGCAGCCCTATAGGTTTACCAAATGAAATTAAGTTAAATGACAAGGTGCTTTATGATATTCCTAAAAAAGAAGCTGAGTTTATCCAACAGATAGTATGGGACACTATAAATTGCCAAAATGAATAATATAAGGACTATATCTCTTATTTATAAGAAATATAGTCCTTATATTTTATGACTAGTATATATAATTGCTACAAATAACTTACATCTATTTTCTAATAGGAATTTTATTTTTTTAACCTTTTTTTAATGATATAGATGAAGTGCTTAAGGGTTGTTCTGCTTATTAGTAATAGTATGAAATGAAAGTTTTGTCACCAATCGTACATTTTTATATGTAAACATAATAACATTGAAAACTTCTAAAATACTACCTAAATTAATTTGTAACCTTTGAATAAAATAATGCTATATATAGATATATATCAATTCGTTTTTTAGATATGTTTTTATAACTGAACAATTGACATGTTTATGAATAATATATATATTAGTATATAGATGAATATCAATATATAGATGAATATCAATATATAGATGAATATCAATATATGAGGTGATAAATTGAAGCTTGATTACAATGAAAATGCAAAGATAATTAAGGCACTTTCAGATCCAAACAGGTTAAAAATAATCGATATTTTATCCTGTGGTGAGAAATGTGCTTGTGATATACTTGAACATTTTGATCTTACCCAGCCAACACTTTCTCATCATATGAAAGTGCTGATAGATTGTGGTCTAATTAATAGTCGTAAGGAAGGCCAATGGAATCATTATTCTTTAAATAATAAGAATTGTAATAAATTGATGTTATTTATTATGAACCTAATAACTGATACTGATGATTGTGTATGTAAAGACAAGGCTAAATGCCAGTGTAAATAAAAGGAGATAGATGTTATGAAAAAAATGGTTATTTTTGATCCAGCTATGTGTTGTTCAACAGGAGTATGTGGCCCAAGTATTGATCCAGAGCTTTTGAGAGTAGCTACTGTACTTAACAACTTAAAGAGCAGAGGTATTATAGTGGAGAGATATAATCTTACTAATAACCCTCAAGCTTTTGTAGATAATAAAGAAATTAATGAGATGTTAAATAGTGATGGTATAGATATTTTACCTGTTACAATGGTTGATGGAGCAGTTGTAAAAACCAAGGCTTATCCAACTAATGAAGAATTTTGTGAAATGCTAGATATTCCTGAAAATTATCTAAAACTCCAAATTAAAAAGAGATAGTTTAATAGTTGTTGTTTAACTAACGATTTATGCATGCACATAAATCGTTAATATAAACCATAATAAAATATTTTTTAAAAAAGGAAAGGAGGATTAAATATGTCACAGCTATTTAATCCAAAAGAGATAGAATTAACTAAATATATGTTTTTTACTGGCAAGGGTGGAGTTGGTAAAACCTCAACAGCTTGTGCTACTGCTATGCTTTTAGCAGATCAAGGAAAGAAAGTTATGTTAGTTAGCACAGACCCTGCATCAAATCTTCAGGATGTTTTTAATAGAGAATTAAACAATAAAGGGGTTAAGATAGAAGAAGTGCCTAATCTTATGGTGGCAAATTTTAATCCTATTGATGCTGCAAATGAATACAAGGAAAGTGTTGTTGGTCCATATAGAGGTAAACTTCCAGAGGTGGTTATAAAAAATATGGAGGAGCAGCTTTCTGGTTCCTGCACTGTTGAAATTGCTGCCTTTAATGAATTTACAAACTTTATAACTGATGAAAATATACAAAGAGAATTTGATCATATAATATTTGATACAGCGCCAACAGGACATACTTTAAGAATGCTTCAGCTTCCTTCTGCTTGGAGCAATTTCATAAGTGAAAGTAACCATGGTGCCTCTTGTCTTGGTCAATTGGCAGGCTTAGAAGATAAGAAAGAAGTGTATAAAGATGCAGTAAAAACACTGTCTGATGGTAAATTAACTGCGCTTATATTAGTAACAAGACCAGAGAACACTCCTTTGATGGAAGCAGAAAGAGCAGCCAGTGAGCTCAAAGAAATAGGTGTTAACAATCAAGTATTAATCATAAATGGAGTTCTTAAACATGTAGATGATACTTTATCAAATAGTATATATATAAAACAACAACAGGCTATTAAGAATATCCCAACAGGGTTAAAAAATCTTAAGACCTATGAAATTCCTCTAAGACCTTACAATATTACTGGATTAGACAATGTAAGAGCTTTTTTGGTGGAAGATAAAATTGAGCTGAATAAAGAAAAGCTTAAAGCAGATAAGATGCTAGCTTTAAAAGATATAATTGATGATTTAGATACTTCAGATAAGAAAGTTATCTTTACCATGGGAAAGGGAGGTGTAGGTAAGACTACTATTGCAGCTTCTATTGCATTAGGCCTAGCTAAAAAAGGTAAAAAAGTTCATCTTACCACTACTGATCCTGCAGCGCATCTTAAATTTGTTGTAGATGGCAGCGAAGGATTAACCTTGAGCAACATAGATGAGAAGAAAGAGCTTGAAAAGTATAGAGAAGAAGTATTAAGTAAAGCTAGAGAAACTATGACTGAGGAAGATATAGAGTATATTGAAGAAGATTTAAGATCGCCATGTACACAAGAAATAGCTGTTTTTAGAGCTTTTGCTGAGATAGTTGAAAGATCTGAAGATGAGGTAGTGGTTATAGATACTGCTCCAACAGGGCATACTCTTCTGCTTTTAGATTCTACAGAAAGCTATAATAAAGAAATATCTAGATCACAAGGGGATACTCCTGAAGCTGTTAAAAAACTATTACCTAAGCTTAGAGATTCAAGTAAAACCGAAGTTGTGATTGTAACTTTGGCAGAACCTACACCAGTTTATGAAGCAATGAGACTAGAAGAAGACTTAAGTCGTGCTGGAATAAGCAGCAAATGGTGGGCTGTCAACTCAAGTTTGTATGCTGCAAATACAACCAATGATATCTTAAGGGTAAAAGCAAATAATGAAGTCCATTGGATTAATAAAGTAAATGATATCTCCAATGGTAAATATGCAGTTATAGAATGGAAAAGTGAAGAAATAAAAAACATTGTTAAAAAGGGTGAGTTTATTTGAAAAGTAAATTAAAACTATCGTTGCTTGATAGATATCTTACATTATGGATTTTTCTTGCCATGGCTTTAGGGATTACCTTAGGCTGGGCAGTACCGGAATTATCAAAAGTGTTATCAAATCTATCTGTTGGAAGTACTTCAATACCTATCGCAGTTGGATTAATAATTATGATGTATCCACCACTGGCAAAGGTAAATTATAAAGAACTAGGAAAGGTATTCAAAAATCCAAAAGTATTAGGCTTATCTTTAGTTCAAAATTGGATTATAGGACCTGTGTTGATGTTCATACTTGCTATGGTTTTTCTAAGATCGGATTCAGCTTTAATGACTGGATTAATACTGATAGGACTTGCAAGATGTATAGCAATGGTTATAGTCTGGAATAGTTTAGCTGATGGAGACAGTGAATATGCAGCAGCATTAGTTGCTTTTAACTCAATATTTCAGGTCATATTCTATTCAGTTTTCGCCTATATCTTTGTTACTGTATTGCCACCGGTATTTGGACTCAATGGGTACAAAGTTAGTATCTCCATGGGTGAAGTTGCTAGATCTGTGGCGGTCTACCTAGGAATTCCTTTTGCTTTAGGAATGCTGACTAGATTAATATTAGAACCAATGATGGGATCAGAGTGGTATACGAAGAAGTTTATACCAAAAATCAGTCCATTGGCATTGATTGCGTTATTATTTACAATCATAGTTATGTTTACTTATAAAGGTCAGTATATTGTACAGCTACCATTAGAAGTTTTAAAAGTAGCAGTTCCACTTTTGATATACTTTGTAATCATGTTTTCTGCATCCTTCTTTATAAGTTATAAATCTGGTATAGATTATAAGAAAACTACAACCTTAGCATTTACCGCTGCAAGTAACAATTTCGAACTTGCTATTGCTGTAGCCGTTGCTGTATTTGGTATTGAATCGAAAGAAGCTTTCACTGCAGTTATAGGTCCACTTGTAGAGGTGCCTGTTATGATTGGTCTTGTTAACGTGGCATTATATTGGAGAAAAAGATATTTTAATAGGTCTTAGTATAATTAATTTAAGGGAAGTTGTATAACTTTCCTTAAATTTTTGCGTTTTTTAAATTTAGGAGAGTACTTTTAACTTGCATTGCGCTTGATTCCTGTAAAAAGATCGCCTAGATAAAAGTTGCTGTAAAAATTATCAAAAATAGTTGCAACTTGCAACTATTGCATAGTACAATGATTACAGGAGGTAATTATTTATGAACTTGACAAATAATTCAAATCAGCTACGAGAACTTATAAGAGGACTAGAGAGGAAACTTGGAATTTTAGAGGATAATGGTTTTTCTTGCTGTAGTATAAGTATATCTCAATGTCATGCTTTGGTTGAAATAGGACGCGCTAATAGTATTTCCTTAAACAAATTAGCAGAAGTATTAAATCTTGAGAATAGTACAATGAGCAGAACTGTGAACAATCTTGTTTCAAATGACTTAGCTAAAAGAGATATCGATCCACAAGATAGAAGGTATCTAACTATATCACTTACAGATAAAGGGCAGAAGCTATATGAAGAAATCGAAGAGGATATGAATTTATATTTTAAAAAAATCTATGATAATCTTCCAGAAGGTAAAAAGGATCAGGTATTAGAAAGCATTGAGATGATTTTAACTGCCATAGATAAAAGCGAATGTTGTGAATAGTAAAGGAGATGGGTATATGGATAGTAAGTTGTACTTTAAAGAAGTAGCTAACCAATGGGATAATATGAGAGAAGAATTCTTTACCGAAGAAGTTAGAGATAAAGCATATGAAGTTGCAGAAGTAAAAAATGGTGAGCTTGCAGCAGATATAGGGGCTGGAACTGGGTTTATCACAGAAGGCTTGCTAAAGAAGGGACTAAAGGTTATAGCAGTAGACAGGTCAGAAGAAATGCTGGAAGAGATTAAGAAAAAGTTTAATTCTTTTGGAGACGTTGAATGCCGTCAGGGAGAAGCTGAAAAACTACCAGTTGAAAGTGAAGCAGTTGACTATGCCATGGCAAATATGTTTTTACATCATGTAGAAGAACCTCTAGCAACAATAAAAGAGATGGTAAGAATAATTAGACCAGGTGGAAAGTTAGTAGTCACTGATTTAGACGAACATAAATTTGACTTCTTAGTAACTGAACAGCACGATAGATGGATGGGGTTTGATCGCAAAGCTATAGAAAATTGGTTCATAGAAGCAGGATTAAAAAATGTTTTTGTGGATTGTGTTGGAGGAAATTGCTGTGCTGCTTCAAGCTGTGGCTGCGAAAAAGCTAGTATAAGTATTTTTGTGGCTTATGGTGAAAAGTAAAGTATATATAATTTATATAATTACTATGCTTAAAAAACTATATTTTAGCATTTTCAGAACTTATTCTAAAGCTTAAGTATGCTTTGAAATGTAAGTTGTGCTCTTAGTAAATTTATTTAAGAAGGAGTATTAAAATGGAATATGAAATAGATGAAATGCAACCATCAGATTGGGAGCAAGTGAAGGAAATATATTTAGAAGGTATAAGGACAGGAATAGCTACATTTCAAAGCGGAGTGCCTACTTATGAAGAATGGGATAAAGCACATCATAAATTTTGTAGGTTAGTGGCTCGTCTTAACAATGAAGTGTTAGGCTGGGTAGCTATAAGTCCAACTTCTAGCAGGCCATGCTATTCTGGAGTTGCAGAACTGAGTATTTACATTAGTGAAAGCAGCAGAGGAAGTGGACTCGGAACTGCTTTATTGATGGAGGCAGTAAAACAGTCTGAAGAAAATGGCATTTGGACACTACATTCTGGAATCATCAGAGATAATACTAAAAGTATAAGCCTCCATAAGAAATGTGGTTTTAGAGAAATTGGAGTAAGAGAAAACGTTGCTAAGATGCCAAGCGGAAAGTGGCATGATGTAATGCTTATGGAGAGGAGAAGCAAAGTTACAGGAATTGATTAAAATGGAAACACCCATGAAACAATTAATTTTACTTAATTTTTTCATGGGTGTTTTTGTGTGTTTGCTAGGCTTTTTATATTATAACCAAGATAATAGGATTTAAACATGTCAAAGAGCAAAAACTTACATCCATAATAAAAAAATAAGATATGTTTAATCTCTATACGTTACTTTAATAGAGCCTAACAGTAATACTTTGCCAATGTTTTCGGTATAACTTCTCATATCTATATTCTAGATTCGAGTTGTCAACAGGAAAAATTTATAGAACATATTGACGCTAGAACGTGTGTTCTTATATAATATTATTGATTAGAGTTTGAGGTGAGAAATATGATATTAAATAAGAGCATAGAAATGGTGGCAGCCTTTAATAAGGATGGAAAGGTTATACCAGTGAGATTTAGAGTGTTTTCAGAGGATGAAAGCTATACTGTTTTTACAGTAAACAAGATATTGAGAGTTGATGAAACAAAGAGTAATATGGAGAATGTAATTTTATTCAACTGCAAAAGCACAATTAACAATACAGAAAAAGATATAGAGCTTAAGTATATAAAAGATACCTGCATGTGGTTTCTAAATAAAATAAATGCATAGAACTATATATATTCTCATAAGGTAAAATAACCTGACATTAAATTCTTATTAGTGTCAGGTTATTTTATTATTTAGAAAACTAAAGATGAGCCACAGATAAAATTTTAGCTAAGTATATTAAGTAACCATCTTTTTTTATCATCTCTTTTATTTATCATAACTACTTATTTCCGTAATACTGACTAAGAGATACTCCGTTAGCTCCAAGAGGTATCTGATGATCAAGACCTATGAATTTTCCAGTGGAGGTTTGCCACAATGCTGGCTTTAATAGCGCATACTTAGCTTCATCCCAGGTCTTCCAGTCATAGCTTAATAGTCCGCCAGTATCTCCAGAGTTTGGATTTATACACCAGAAGGTATGATTTATATGCTTGCTAACAATATAATCTCTAAGAAGAGTCATCCACTTCTGATTCTTTCCTCCATCCATGATGCCTCCCCACTCACCAATTAGAAGTGGAGCAATTCCTTTGTCATTTATATATGCCCAACTGTTATACCAGTAATCATCTAGTAAGGTTTGGGTAGTGAAGTCTTTATCAAACCAACTTTGACTTGCAACTGAAGGACCATAATCATGTGGAGAATAAACTATTTGACTGTTTAAGGCACCAACATTTATAGGATAGTCCTTTACTCCTCTTAGGTTTCCTCCCCACCAAGCACCATACCAAGGAGATTGCTCAGCACTAGCCCCCCAAATATCTGGGGTATTGTAAGTATAACCTTTTTCAGTCTTTGGGTATTGCTCAATTCCTTCTATCATAATTAGAACCTTAGGATTTGCAGCTAGTACAGCTTTTGAGCATTTCTCAGCGGCATACTTCCAATTGTTTTCATCAGTGGAGTTGTCCCATTTAGCTATATCTGTAGGTGCAGTTGCACTGTAGCCTCTTTTGCCGTGAGGTTCATTTTTAAGATCAAAAGCAAGAATTGTATCATCATTTTTATATTTATTTGCAAGCCAAGCTAATGTGTCTATCCATTTATCTGTAGTTATTTCACCAGCGGTAGTTGTAGTCTTTCCATACCAAAGAGGATAGTTTTGCCCTGAATTGTTTGAATCTGGGCTATGGACATCTACCATAACCTTAATACCTAACTGCTTACAGTAGGTCATTATTATGTCAAATATCTCCATGCTGTTTTTAACACCCTTGGTAGTTGGATCGTAAAAATCGGGATTGCACACATAATATGGAGGATTATTCGCAGCAGTAACACTAGACACAGGGTTAGGTTTTCCAATCATCCAGCTGTAGAGTAGCTCAGAAGAAATTGGTACTCTCAAGAATCCGATACCTCTGTTAGCAATGTTGGTCAAGGTATCCTTAACATCATACCAAGCACCATGGAATACGTTTTCTGTACAGTTAAAACCAAACCAATTGGCGCCAGTAAGCCAAACCTCATGGCCATTGGCATCATAAATCTTGTTACCAACACAATGAAGCCAGTCGTCATTATTGTTGTCAGCAGCTTTTACTTTTTGCACATTACTAAAGGAGCAGGTTGTTACAATTGTTGAAACAACAGCGATTAGAGAAATGAACTTTTTCAATCTTTTCATTAAACTTTTCCCCCTTAAATAAATTTTAATTAGGCTTTATTAAAATATCGTGTTGAAATTAAGTGGTCAGTCATCCGATGCATCTCCTTATTAACCACTTAATTTCAACAATACTCCTGATTAAAGCCTTTAATTAAACTCTTTATATAAAATGATGGATTTATACAAAAAATGCTTATAATATTTGGAATTAATTACATATTAACACCGCTAGTATAAAATTGCAACATTAATAAGTAAAATTTTTACAAAAAGATTTTTAAGAATATACAATTAAAAATGGAAGTGATATATAAGGCCACTATGTCTATAAGTACACTTTTTAATATGACTTTAAGAAGTAAAGATTTTAAAGGTAGAAGTAAAGTTATTATATATATTTAACGTTTTCAATGCATTAAAATTAGCTTGTGAAAACGTTTTGTAGAGGGATGAGGTGGTAATTTGTGAGTGAGATTTTTTTAAGGATGGAAAACATACACAAAAAATTTCCTGGAGTTTATGCTTTAAAGGGAATAAACCTAGAGGTTAGAAAGGGGGAGGTTCATGGTCTTTTAGGAGAAAATGGAGCAGGTAAATCTACACTGATGAAGGTATTAGGTGGAGTACATGGACAAGACGAAGGAAAAATTTATGTTGAGGATAATGATTGTGGTTTCATCACTCCAAGTAAGGCAGCAGAGCTTGGAATTGGATTTGTACATCAGGAATTAAACCTGTCAGAAGCTTTAACAGTAGCTGAAAATGTGTTTATGGGCAGATTGCCTTACAAGAACAAGGCTCTTGGGATTGTGAATTATAAAAAACTATATTCAGATACAGAGCTTATATTAGAGAGATTAGGCATTAATATAAAGGCAACAGATCTTGTTTCAGATTTGGAGACCGCAAAAAAGCAGATGGTAGAAATAGCTAAAGCTATAAGCTTAAATGCTAAGATAATCATCTTTGATGAGCCCACTACATCACTTTCTAATAAAGATGTTACTAGCTTATTTAATGTTATTAATCATTTAAAGAGTCAAGGGGTATCTGCTATCTACATATCACATAGATTGAAGGAAATCTTTGATATTTGTGATAGAGTAACTGTGCTTAGAGATGGTACTTATATAGGGAGTGCTGAGGTGAAGGACATAAGTCAAGATGAGCTGATAAACATGATGGTTGGTAGATCCTTAAGTAATCTATTTCCAAAAGAGATTTTCCCTCAAGGGCCTGTAGTTCTAGAGACTAAGGACTTATGCGATACTACTGGGAGAATAAAGAACATTAGCATAAAGGCTAGAAAAGGTGAAATCTTAGGGTTTGCTGGTTTAGTAGGTTCTGGACGTACAGAAGTTATGAGGCTGATCTTTGGAGCGGATAAGATTGGAAAAGGACACGTTAAGATAAATGGTAAGCTTGTAAAGCTAAAGTCACCGGAAGATGCTATTAGGCATGGTGTATGTTTGCTTACTGAGGATAGAAAAAAGCAAGGCTTATCTCTAGTTATGAGTGTAAATGATAACATCAATATTACCAATTTAAAAAGCTTTTTATTAAATCATAAGGCATTAAGACAGACCGGAGAGAAATTTAGAGAAGCGCTACTTATAAAGACTTCAAATCTTGATGCTCTGGCTGGAACTCTTTCTGGTGGAAATCAACAGAAAATAGTACTAGCTAAGTGGCTAAATACTAATTCAGAAATATTTATTTTTGATGAGCCTACTAAGGGGATAGATGTAGGTGCTAAAGCTGAAATATATCATATAATGAATGATTTAGTTAGAAAAGGTAAGGTAGTAATAATGATATCCTCGGAGCTTCCAGAATTATTAGGTATGTCAGATAGAATTTATGTAATGTGTGAAGGAAAAGTTACTGGTGAACTTAACAGAGAAGAAGCTAGTCAAGAAAAAATCATGGCATTAGCTACAGTTGGAGGTGCTAATTAAATATGGATCAAAAAGTTAGTTCAAAATCAAATTTATTAACAAAGAAATCATCCAATTTGAATGCAAGAGAATTACTTCTAAAATACTCTATTTACTTAGTTTTAGTTGTGTTAATCATAGCCTTTTCAGGCATTAGTCCCAAGTTCTTAAGTACTGCAAACATTGGAAACTTTTTAAGACAAATACCTACAGTTGGCATAATAACTGTGGCAATAACCATGGTGTTAATAACTGGAGGTGTAGATCTTTCTATTGGTGCAATCGCAGCATTTTCTGGTACTGCCGCAGCCTATCTGTCACTACAGGGATTAAATCCAGTAATTGTTATTATACTTTCCTTAGCTATAGGTGGCTTATGGGGATTGTTCAATGGATTTCTTATAACCAAGTTTAAACTGGAGCCTTTTATTTTAACTATGGGTACAAGCTACTTGATAAGAGGTTTAATATTATTCTTCACAAACGGAATTTATATTAAAGGTGTACCAGATTGGTTTTATAGCCTTGCAAACACAACGGTTGGAGCTAGAATAGTACATTCTAATACAGTTATCTTTATAATCCTAGCAGTGATTATGGCTTTTGTAATGAAGAATACTAGATTTGGCCGATATAGTTATGCCGTTGGATCAAATAAAGAAGCGGCTAGATTGTCAGGTATAAATGTGGATAAGCACTTTATAAAGGTATATGTAATTGAAGGTATCTTTGCAGCTCTTGCAGGTTTGTTGCTTATGTCAAGCTTAAATGTAGGCGCTCCAAGTGAAGCAGATGGTATAGATTTATTTGCAATGGCAGCAGCAATCATTGGAGGTGCTCAGTTTGGAGGCGGTATTGGTACTATAGGTGGAGCAATGGTTGGTATACTAACTATTCAGGTGTTCCAAAATGGGCTTGCTATCTTAGGTGTTAATACCTTTATACAAAAGGCTGTAACTGGAGCTATTATAGTGGTTGCGGTAATTATAGACTTTTACAGAAAAAGAAGTACCTTTAAGGCAAAAGGATAGTAACTTACAAATCCTTTAAGCTAAGCTATTAATTTATTTGGCTAAGTTAGCCATTTATTTAAATAATTAAGAATTATATGAGGGGGAAATTATAATGAAAAAGAAAGTTATTGCTGTGGTTGCAGCGCTATTAGTTACCGGAAGTGTATTGGCAGGATGTGGACAAAAGGATAAAGCTTCTTCAGCTTCAGCAGGAAAAGGAAAGACACTTTATTTTGTTCCGATAGTAGATACAGGAGCATATTGGTCACCAATGAAGAAGGCTGCTCAAGATGAAGCGAAAGCTTTGGGGTATGAGTTGGTTTTTAAAACTTCACCTTCCAATGAACCACAAAAAAATGAAAAGCATTTAGGTTTCGTAGATGAAGCCATACAAAATAGTGCAGCAGGTATTGCTGTAGCTCCAATGGATCCAGATATGTTTGATAAGAAAATCAAAGAAGTAAAGGATGCTAATATACCAGTAGTAACCTTTGATGCTGATGTTAAGACTAAAGGTAATAGAACTTCTTATGTTGGTACAGATAACAAATTAGCTGGAGAAGAATTAGGAAAGCAAGGGGCTCAATACCTCAAAGATAAAGGCATTAAAAGCGGTAAGATAGCTATGGCTGCAGTAAATTTGACTCAAACTACTATGACATATAGACAAGCAGGCATTAAGTCTGGTTTTGAAAAGATTATGGGAGATGACGCTAAGAGCTTTACCTGGTTAGAACCAATTCAAGACAATGATCAAGCTGCAGAGTCAAAAAAGCAGCTAGAAGGACAGATAACTGCTAATCAGGATATGGTTGCGGTGTTCTCTTTAGGTTCTGAAGGTCCTGATACTGGAGTTATGGAAGCTATCAAATCACAGAATAAAGCTGGTAAAATATATCACTTTGGATTTGATTATACTCCAACTTGGGAAAATGGTATATCTACTGGCTTAATAACAGGAATAGTAGACCAAGACTCTTATTCTATCGGAAAGACTGTAATTGATGTGTTAGATAAGAAGATAAAGGGAGAAAAGGTTGACGAAAATTACCCTGTATCAGTTAAATGGGTACCAGCAGACAAAATTGTTGACTATGGTAAAGAGAAGCAAAAACAGTTCACCACAGAAACAAAATAATATAACTATATTTATCATTTAGATTTTGTTAAAATACCCTGTTGAAATTCAGTGGTCAATCATATGATATTTTGATGAATTTTGGATAATTGCATGCTCATATAGCATATATCTCATAACTACTGAATTTCAGCAATATTATTAAACATAGCCAATATATAGACTAGATAAAATAAAATCAATAGTTGTACAATTAAGTACAGGAGATATGAAAAGGAGGTTTTAATATGAATAAAATAAGTAATCCTATTCTTAAAGGATTCAACCCAGACCCATCAGTATGTAGATGTGGGGAGGACTATTATATAGCTACTTCGACCTTTGAATGGTTTCCGGGGGTGCAGATACATCATTCTAAGGATTTAAAAAATTGGAATTTGATAAAAAGACCTTTGGATAGATTGAGCCAGTTAAACATGAGTGGAGATCCTGATTCTGGTGGTATCTGGGCACCGTGCCTATCATACTATGATAATAAGTTTTGGCTAATATATACTGATGTTAAGCAGTTATCAGGAATATGGAAGGACTCACTAAATTACTTAGTTACTAGTGATAGCATAACTGGACAGTGGAGTGAGCCTATTTTTCTAAATAGTTCTGGGTTTGACCCATCATTATTTCACGATGATGACGGAAGGAAATACTTACTCAATATGGTTTGGGATCATAGAGAAGGAAATCATCAATTTTATGGTATAGTCCTTCAAGAGTATAGTGTAGAAGAGAAAAAACTAATAGGGAAACCTAAGCTTATATTTAAAGGTACAGAAATTAAGCTTACTGAAGGGCCACATATCTATAAGATAAATGGATATTATTACTTGATGGTAGCAGAAGGCGGCACTAAGTATGAACATGCAGTAACAATTGCTAGATCGAAAAATATTGATGGACCATATGAATTACATCCAGAAAATCCAATTTTAACTTCCTGGAATTCTCCAACTAACCCTTTGCAAAAGGCTGGCCATGCTTCTTTAGTTCATACTCACAGCGATGAATGGTACTTGGCTCACCTAGTAGGAAGGCCTTTAACAGAAAGAGGCTGCTGTCCTTTGGGAAGAGAAACAGCCATTGAAAAAATTGAATGGCAAGATGGATGGCCATATGTATCTAACGGAAGAGAACCTTCTTTATATGTAGAGGCACCTAGAATAGAAGAAGTTAAATGGGAACCTAATTATCCTATAAGGGATGATTTTGATGAGGAAGAACTAAATATTAATTTTCAAACTTTGAGAGTTCCGTTAGACCAGTTTGTAATGACCTTAAAAGAAAGAAAAGGCTATCTAAGACTAAGAGGGAAGCAGTCTTTAACCTCGAAATTCCTCCAAGCACATGTAGCTAGAAGATGGCAAAGCTTCAATTTTGATGCTATAACTGGGTTGCAATTTAATCCATCAAGTTTTCAGCAAATGGCTGGTCTTGTATGCTATTACAACACTGAAAACTGGGTATATATAAATATCACAATGGATGAAGAACTTGGAAAGGTAATTAATTTAATAGAATGTGACAACTTTAAATTTTCTGAACCATTAAAACAGGATAAGATAGTGGTACCTCAGAATGTGGAAACAGTTCATTTTAAAGTAGAGGTTAGACGGGAAAAGTATAGATTCTTATATTCCTTTGATGAAAAGCACTGGACAGATATTCCAATATATTTTGATTCTAACAAGTTGTCAGATGACTATATTAGAGGCGAAGGCTTCTTTACTGGTGCTTTTGTTGGAATGTGTTGTCAAGATGCTACTGGACAGAATCTTGAAGCAGATTTTGACTACTTTACTTATAAAGAAATTTATTGATAATAGACGTGGCAGGGAATTTTTACTAAAATCCTTGCCATTATCTGCTTTATTGAAACATGAGATTTTTGTTAATTAAGTGTAGCAATTCGAAAATATAAATTTTAATATGAAGTGATATATCTGTAATATGGTATTATTTATATAGGAAAATAAAAAATTATCCTAGAGGTGATGTATGAGAAAGTTACTTTCAGTTTTCTTGATATTTATATTTACAAGTATCTTTATAGGTTGTGATAAGGAAAAAGTAAACGATTTAAATAAGACTCAAAAGATTACTTTGAAATTATGGCATATCTGGGCTCAAAAATCTCAGGATAATAACTCGATTATTATCGAAGATGTAATAAATAAATGGAACAAAGATAACCCTAAGGTACAAATAGAAGTTGAGAGTGTGGAAAGTGAAAAATATAAGACAAAGTTAAAAACAGCATCAGCTACTAATGAGCTACCAGATATTTTTTATTCTTGGGGTGGAGGCTTTTCTGAACCTATGATTGATTCTGGAAGAGTTCTGGCGCTTAATAAGTTTTTAGATAAGGATATCACAAATCAACTTAATGAAAATATGCTAGACAATGTTACCTATAAGAATAAAGTTTATGGGTTACCACTAACTTTTTCTGTTGGTACCTTTTATTTAAATGAAGAATTATTTAAGAAAGCTAATATAAAAATACCTAACGATTATGATGAACTTCTAGAGGCAGTTAACGCTTTTAGAAATGATGGAATTACGCCATTGTTAGTAGGTGAACAGGACAAATGGACAGGCATGTTATATTACGATATTCTAGCCCTAAGAGAAGGTGGTATGGAAGGTTGTAAAAAAGCTTTATCCAGCGGTGATACTAACAATTTATATTTAAAAGCTGCACAGAGATTAAAGCAGTTAGTTGACCTTGGAGCTTTTGATGAATTTAGCTTAAAGGCGATGAGGGATGAATCAGAGCTACTGTTTAAGCAAGGAAAAGTACCTATGTATTATACTGGAAATTGGCTTGCAGGTGAAATACAGGCTGATAACTCTCCAATCAAAGATAAAGTAATAGTCAAGACATTTCCATTGATGAACAAAAGTGCAGAAGGAGAAGATGATTTTCTTGGAGGTCCAGCAGATTTTTTAATGGTAAACAGTGAAACTAAATACAAGGAACAGGCTGTAAAGGCATTGGAATATCTATGTAAGACTATTTCAGATAGGTACTATGAGTTTGGATCGGGCTTACCTGCTTGGAAATATACTGGTGATGAAACCAATGTAAATAAGCTTTCAAAACAACTAAGAAACCTTACTGCAAGTGGAAAATACCTTCTATACTGGGATATCTATTTAGGAGAGGAGAAAGGCAATAAACATAAGGAACTTGTCTATAAGTTATTTCAAAAAAAGATAAGTCCCGAGCAATTTGCCAATGAGATGAAAAACTTGGAGGAAAAACATTAAGATTATGAGAGATAAGTCAATTAGGTTTAGCTTTGGTTTCATATTAGATAATATAAAGAGTAAATATTTAAATTCAAAGATAAGTTTAAAAATAGCTATATATTTTTCAATACTTTTTATAGTTGCTATTTTTGCTCTTACTTTTATTTATGAACATATAAATAGAACTTATAACACTGAGAAATTAAAGCAAAGTTCCTTCGAAGCTCTAGATACAACTGAAGCAAGTACAAATTTAATAATTGATAATGTTTCGAATGCATCGAAAATGATAGTGTCTAGTGATGATATTCAGAATAACTTGAAAAACATAGATATACAAAGCGATTTAGAGACACAGTATAATCTAAATAAATACCTAACCCAGTTCACTAATTTTAATCCTAATATAGCCTCTATTTATATATTAGATAACTACAATAATAAGTATTATTCTGAAAATAATACCTTTAAAACCTTTAGTGTGGATGATATAAACAATATGAAGTGGTATAAGGAGGTATTAGACAAGCATGGAGGCTTTGTATTAAAGCTAAATGGGGGAGGTTTATTTCACAATAAAGAAGGAAGTTACGAATCCTATGTATCCTTTATAAGAATAATTAACGACATCAATACTCAAGAAAAGATTGGAGTTCTCATAATTAATATAAATGAAAAAGCCTTTTATGATTCTATAGTAAGCGTAAGTAATAAGTATGGTACGAAATTAATTATTGAAGATGAGAATAACAACATAATAACTAAGCCTGATATTGATGGACAAGTATTGCATGAGGCAGAAAAAGAGAAGGTTTATGCAGAAAATAAGGGGTTTGTTATTAAAAGATTAAAAAATAAAGACTATATTATATCAAGCATAAAGATGTCTAATAACAATTGGAATCTGGTTAGTGTAAGTGAGTATAGTCAACTGAGAGAGCAATCTAACTATGTGAAATACTTTGTTATATTATTTATAGTTATAAATATACTTTTAATTGCCTTTGGGGCACTGGGAATATCCAGAATGATTACTAAGCCTTTAAGAAAACTACATTCATCCATGAAGGCAGTTAAGGATGGAGAGTTCAACACTGTGGACATAGAAACCTATAATGATGAAGTTGGAGCGGTTAAGGACGTATATAATTTAATGGTTTTTCATATTAAGTTTCTTTTAAATAAAATCAGAGACGATGAGAAGTTTAAAAGAAAGGCAGAGCTAGATGTGCTAATGTCACAAATAAAACCTCATTTTTTATATAATACTTTCGATACCATAAGTTCATTAGCTCTATCTGGAGAGAATAGAAATGTATATGAAGTTATAAAGGCATTAGGTACATTTTATAGAACAAGTTTAAGTAATGGCAAGGATATCATCACCATCGATGAAGAAATAAAAACCATTAAAAGTTATTTGATGATCCAAAAAGTAAGATATAGAGATAAATTTGAAGTGATATATGATTTGGATCCAAGCTGTAGTGAATTTAAGATAATAAAATTAGTTTTGCAGCCTTTAGTTGAAAATGCAATTTATCATGGGTTAAGAAACAAAAAAGAGCAGGGAATTATTAAAATTTCTAGTAAATTGAAACTAGATTTTATTCAATTATCGGTAGAAGATAATGGCTGTGGCATTGATGCAGAAAAATTAAAAGATGTTTTGGAAAGTTCATCTTCTGGTATTGGAGTTAGAGCTACCAGAGAAAGGCTAAAAGTTTTCTATGGAGATGAATGTAGCTTTTCTATCACCAGTGAAAAAAATATTGGTACTAATATAGTTATAACTTTACCTCAGAAGGAAGTGGAGTAATAGTATGAATGATATATTAAAGTTAATCACAGTGGATGATGAATATTTGATTAGAAATCTTATTAAAAACTGTATTTCTTGGGAGGAAATCGGAATAGATATAATCGGTGAGGCATCAAATGCAGAAGAAGCAATAAATTTGATTGAGAATAATACTCCAGATATAATTCTGACAGATATCTGTATGCCTTCTACAGATGGATTGGACATGAGTAGATATATTCTAGAAAGATATAATAAGGTTAGAGTTGTTGTAATTACAGGTTACGATGAGTTTGAGTATGCAAAGCGTGCAATAAAAGTGGGGGTAAGTGATTTTATCCTTAAACCGATAAATGATGACGAGCTAAAAAGTACTATATTGAAACTAAAAAATACTATATTGAGTGAGAGAATTAAAGAAAGGGATTATAATCAAATTAAGGATCGAATAAGCACTTTCGGGTCCATTGTTGATTTAAAAGAAAATTATAACTGTGAAGACAAATCTCTAAATATAGAAGAAATAAAAAAGTTTATACTTAAAAATATTTCAAATGATGAGCTTTCTTTAAAGTTAGTATCAGAATTTTTTTATGTAAATTCTAGTTATCTAAGTAGAATTTTTAAGACGAAAACAGGTATGAATTTTTCCGAATATATAATAAGTGTAAAGATGAAAATTGCTATGGATATGCTGAAAAATTCAGATTTAAAATCCTCTGAGATTGGTAGAAAAATAGGTATACATGATCCAAATTATTTTAGTACTTGTTTTAAAAAATATACGGGCTTTTCAATAAAGGAATATAAAAAACTGATTCTATAGGAATCAGTTTTTTGTTCTCTAGGGAAATTAATTTTAGATAAAATGGTATATGGATATGTTAGTAATATTTAAAAGAGTATATTTTTTCGACTGAAACCGATTATATTTTTGTTGATGAAACTCTCTTTTTTAACTGTTATATAACTAATTTAAAAAAATATCCAATAATAGTTGACATTAAGAAGATTATGGATTAATATTAATTCATACAAAACAGATAAGAAATATAGGTTTTAAACGATGAAGAGAAGAGTAATTTAAGAGTATTCTGAAGAGAGAAACCTCCTTGGCTGGAAGAGGTTTTAGAGGAAGCTTAGAAGAAGTGCATCTCTGAGTTCTGAATTGAAAGTAAGTAGACTTCAGCGGGAACGCCCGATATAGCGTTGCGGTATGTTTGTACCAATACATTAACTAGATTTTATGTATTATTATATAAATCAGAGTGGATAACGAAGTTTATAACCTCGTCTCTGAAAAGGAGACGGGGATTTTTTGCTGTTAGGGAAGTTTTGAACTATTATGTTAGCTAAACCTAGTAATCTAATAGGTTAAAAAACTTGTTAAGTTATACAGTAAAAAAGAAAATACTTCTTCATTAATTATAAATCTATATGTTAAAGAAATTAATCTAAGGTTTTGTTGTATTGACTTAATTTATCAAGGGGGAAGAAAACAAATGAAACTTAAAAAAGTATCAATGCTACTTACAGCGTTAACTACAGCAGCTTTATTAATGACTGCTTGTGGCACAACAAAAAATGCTTCTAATGCAGCAACTACAGCAACAAAAACAGATACCTTTGTATATGGTATTGATGGAGATCCAGGTAATTCTGTAAATGTAATTACTACAAGCGATCGTTATGGGCTTATGGAGATAAAGGCATTATATTCTCCATTATATATGTACAATGTAGATGGAGTTAATTACTTCCTAGCTGAAAGTATGACACAATCAGCAGATAAGAAAACTTACACTGCAAAGCTTAGAAAAGATGTTAAGTGGAGCGATGGAGTTAAGTTTACCGCTGACGACGTTGTGTTTACATATAATGAGATGTTGAACGAAAAAAATGCAGGTTGGGCATATAGCCAGCTTATATTCAACGGAAAGCCAGTTCAAGTTACAAAAGTAGATGACTACACAGTTAACTTTACACTTCCTGAAGTTAGTGCTCCAGGCATGGAACTTTTAGGTAACATCTTCATAATGCCTAAACATGTATATGAAGGTGAAACAAACTTTGAAAACAGTGCGAAAAATGCTAAACCTGTAGGTACAGGTCCTTATAAGCTACAAGAGTACAAGGCTGGTCAATACGTTAAGATGGTTAGAAACGATGACTACTTCTTAGGTAAAGCTAAGATTCAAAATGTTGTATTTAGAGTAATTCCTGATGCAAATACAGCTAAGCTTTCTCTACAAAAAGGTGAAATAAATGCACTAGCTGTTCAGTCAAGAGATTTAGATAGCCTTCTAAAGGGAAGTAACCTTACACCTTACAAGTATGACGAAGGTAGAATAGCTTACATGGTGCTTAATTCTAACGCTGAAAAACTTAAGGATGCAAGTGTAAGACAAGCTATATTCTATGCTCTAAACAGAACTGATTTAATAAATGCTTCTTTTGGATCTGAAGAATATGCTAAAAAGGCTTATTCCTTCCTACCAAACGAAAGTAAGTATCACACTGATGATGTAGAAAAGTATGAATTTAACCAAGCTAAAGCAAAGGAACTTTTATCTAAAGCTGGAGTATCAGGCTTAAAGCTTAAACTTGGATACCCAGGAAGTAATGTACCTTACCAAAAGGAAGCTGCTATAATTCAACAAAACTTAAAGGCTGTTGGAATTGATGTTGAACTTGCTGCTGGTGAAGATGCTGCTATAAGCAAGCAAATGAAGGATCCTAAGAGCAACTACGATATGTTCCTTGGCGGATACATCATGGGGATAGATCCTGACACTTTCAACTCATTATTTATATCTGATAGTTCACACAATTACAGCCACTATAACGATAAGCAAATTGATGACTTATTTAATGCTGGTAGAGTGGAGACTGATGAAGCAAAGAGAAAAGATATCTATGATCAAGTTCAAAAGAAATTACAAGCCAATGCTTATTTCTATCCAATACTTGAGAACAAGAGAATAGTTACAATGAGTTCTAACTTAGATGGAATCAAGGATGCTCAATTAGTACCAGTATATACTTTTGAGGATATGTCTAAGCTTTACTATAAATAAGAGTTTTAATTTCAATACATGGGGATGTATATTCTCCATGTATAATTTATTAATTAAGGAAGTGAGAATAAAGTGGCAAAATACATACTTAAAAGAATTCTTCAGGCTATTCCGCTACTTTTAATAATTACTATAATATGTTTTACATTAATTCAATTAGCACCATACAACGCTGTTGATGCAATGACAACACCAAAAATGCCTCAAGAAACAGTCAATCTAATAAAAGCCAAGTACGGTTTTGACAAACCTGCCTATGTTCAGTATTTTTTATGGCTTAAAGGCATGGTTACAGGCCAGTTTGGATATTCTATAGTAACGCATGAAGCAATATCAAATGACTTAGCTGCAAGGCTTCCAGCTACTATGATATTAGTATTACCAGCTTATTTGATTGCCCTAGTGGTATCCATAGTTCTTGGGTTAGTTGCTGGAGCAAACAAAAATAAATTTGTAGACAAGATTGTAGATGGTTTCTGTTCTATAAGCATAGCTACTCCAACCTTTTGGTTTGCAATGATTTTAATTTATATATTTGGGTATAAGCTTGCTTTATTACCTATATTAGGTATGAATACTATAGGAGTCGAAGGCTCAGCTGGTGACTTTTTACTTCATTATATAATGCCATGTTTGGTTTTAGTAATTGCATATACTCCAGGACTTATAAGATATGTAAGATCTTCAACGATTGGACAAACTTCTGAAGGTTATGTAATGGTACAAAATGCCTTTGGAGCTAGTAAAAAAGAAATATTATTTAAGCATATATGTAAAAATGTATTATTACCAATTATTACGAAGGTAGGGATGGCATTGCCTATGCTTGTAACTGGAGCGATGATTACTGAGACTGTATTTGGTTGGCCAGGGGTTGGACCATATTTTGTTACAGCAGTTCGCGGACTAGACTATCCAGTTATTATGGCAATTTTAGTTTTATCTTCTTCTATGGTTATAATAGGTAATTTACTGTCAGATATATTATATTCAATTGTTGACCCTAGAATAAAAGAAATGGAGTAAGATCTATGAAAAGCATAAGATTAAAGAACGTTATAGATGAGTTAAAAGGTAATAAAAGTGCTTTGTTTTCAGTAGCTTTTCTAGCTTTTATAATATTGATTTCTATATTCGCATTTTTACTACCAATGGACCCTGATGCAACAAATACTGCAATTATATTACAAACTCCTAGCTCAAGTCATATCTTTGGAACTGACGAACTTGGGAGAGATTATTTAGCGAGAACTATATATGGTGGTAGAGTATCTCTTATTGTCGGAATTCTTGCAATGATCATCTCTACAAGTATTGGTATTGGAGTTGGTACAATAAGTGGCTATTTTGGAGGTAAGATAGATAACTTATTGATGAGATTTGTTGATATAATATCCTCAATTCCTTGGATGATACTTGTTACTGTAGTAAGTATATTTTTAAAACCTGGTCTACAAGCAATAATCATAGTAATTGGCTTGTTCTCATGGATGGAGACTGCAAGACTAGTACGTGCAGAGACTCTTTCTGTAAAGCAAAGAGAGTATGTACTATATGCAAATTCTATCGGTGAATCCTCTAGAAATATAATTTTTAGACACATTATACCAAGTGTATTTCCTACAATAATAATAGCTTCAACTTCAAGTATCGCAAATGCCATAATGACTGAATCTTCTCTAAGCTTTTTAGGTTTAGGAATTCAGCAACCAATGTCTTCTTGGGGAAACTTACTACAAAATGCTCAAACTAATCTACAGAGTGCGCCATACATGGCAATCTTGCCAGGAATACTTATAATTTTAACCATATACTCCTTTAATAAATTAGGAAATGTATTAAGAGTATTTGCAGAGCCAAGAACTTCAGGAGGTGGAAAATAGCATTATGAATGAAGAAAAGCTTCTTAAGGTTGAAAACTTAAAAACTACTTTTTATAACAAAGATAAAAAGATACAAGCAGTAAGAGGAGTAAGCTTTCAGGTTAATACTGGTGATATACTCGGCATTGTTGGAGAATCAGGCAGCGGGAAAAGTGTTCTTATGAGATCTGTAATGAATATTCTTCAAGAAAATGCTAAAGTAGATTCTGGTGAAATCAACTTTGAAGGAAAAGATATACTAAAACTATCTCGTAAAGAGATGAGAAAGATCAATGGGAAAGAGATGGCTATGATCTTTCAGGACCCTATGACGGCCTTAAACCCATTAAAAAAAGTTGGAGAACATATAGTTGAAATACTAGTTAGACATAAAGGTGTAAGTAAAAAAGAAGCCAAGGAATTGGCTGTTGAACTATTAAAAGCTGTAGGAATTCCTATGCCTGAAAAGAGAATAACTCAATATCCTCATGAGTTTAGTGGTGGTATGAGACAAAGAGTGTTGATAGCAATGGCACTTGCTTGTAAGCCAAAGCTGTTAATTGCAGACGAACCTACTACTGCTTTAGATGTTACTATCCAAGCTCAAATACTAGAGCTTTTAAAAGCACTTAAAGAAGATAATGATATGTCCATAATACTTATAACTCATGATCTTGGAGTAGTAGCTAATATCTGCAATAGAATTGCTGTAATGTACGGTGGTTTAATAATGGAAGAAGGGCTTACAGAAGAAATATTTTATGAAACTAAGCACCCATATACAAAGGCTTTATTAAATTCAATACCTAAGGTAGAAGGTGAAGAAAAGATACGCCTTAAACCTATTCAAGGATCAGCTCCTTCTTTACTAAATCCACCTAAAGGATGTCCTTTTGCAGAAAGATGTCAGTATGCCGAGGAAAGATGTTTTAATGCAATGCCAAGTTATAAGAACCACTCAAAAACCCATAGATCTATGTGCTTTTTGTCAGAATAAGTTTTCTTAGTATAGTAAGGAGGATTAAAGTGAATAACTCTGAAGAAATATTAATAGAAGTAAAAGATTTAAAAAAATATTTTCCTGTAAAAAGCGGTCTTATAGGAGGCAGTAAAAAAGTTGTAAAGGCTGTTGATGGAGTTTCTTTTCAAATAAAAAAAGGGGAGACCTTTGGACTAGTAGGGGAGTCAGGATGTGGTAAATCTACCCTCGGAAGGTCCATAACCAGACTATATGATATAACAGCTGGAGATATATTCTTTGAAGGCAATAATATATCAAAGCTTAACAAGAAAGATATGAAGGAATACCGTAAAAGGATGCAGATTATTTTTCAAGATCCATACTCTTCACTTAATCCCAATATGAATGTTGAAGAACTAATCAGTGAGCCACTAATTTTACATACTAACCTTAATAAAGAAGAGAGAACAAAGAAGATTGAAAAGTTACTTGAAATGGTTGGACTTAAGAAAAGTGATATGGAGAAGTTCCCTCATGAATTTAGTGGTGGTCAGTGTCAAAGAATAGGTATAGCTAGAGCTATATCTACTGAGCCAGACTTTATACTTTGTGATGAACCAATTTCTGCTTTGGATGTTTCTATTCAAGCTCAGGTAGTTAATATGCTGGAGGATTTACAGAAAGAGATGGGTCTTACATATCTATTCGTAGCTCATGACTTATCTATGGTAAGACATATATCTGATAGAATTGGTGTGATGTACTTAGGAAATATAGTGGAGATATCGGAAAGTAATAATCTTTACAATAATCCGCTGCATCCATACACTAAAGCGCTTCTATCAGCAATACCAGTAGCTGACCCTAAAAAAGCAAAGTTATCAGAAAGACAAATAATTGAAGGAGACATCCCAAGTCCAATGGACATACCATCAGGCTGTAGATTCCACACTAGATGTCCTTATGCTAAGCCTATATGTAAAGAGGTATCCCCTGAAATGATAGAGATTGAAAAGGGACACTCTGTAGCATGTCACCTATATTTGAATAATAATAATTAGTAGAACTGTACTAATTGTAAAAACTTCGCTAAAGCGTTTTTATTTAGCGAAGTTTTTTGCGTATCAGCATTTTCTAAACATAGGTAAGAAATTTTGCTAGGAGATACAAATTTTCATCCTATATACTTATTAAAAAAATCTAAGAATGCTTAGTCTAGAATGTAATTCATTAAATAACAAATATATTACCCCCTAAAAAATACTAATTGTATACGTACACTATATAAGTGATAAAAATATTCTAATTATATGTTAATAAATTCAAAGTTAAATTAGTATACTACAAAGGTATATAGATAAATTCATTTTTGTAGCAGTACCTAAGTTTAGCTAATATTTTTAGAATTAATTTATACTATAATAAGAATTTCGTACGGGGGAAACTATGCTAGCTGCAGGATATGTTTTAGATAATAAATATAAGATAATAAAAGTTCTTGGTAAAGGAGGTATGGGGACTGTTTATTTATGCGAGAACATACGACTTAATAACCTTTGGGCCATTAAAGAAACGAAGAGAAATGATAAATTAGATATGAATCTTATATCAGAAGCTAATATACTTAAAAAACTTAATAATCCAGGGATTCCTAGAGTTATAGACGTATTTTATGAACAGGATTTCATCTATATGGTGGAAGATTATGTGGAAGGCCAGACATTATTTGATTATATAAATAGCAATGACGTAAGTGACCTAGAAAGTATTATAGCTATAATTCTTCAGGTATGTGATATAATAAAATATTTGCATAGTTTCACGCCAGCTATTATATATAGAGACCTAAAGCCTTCAAATATTATGATTACAAAAGAAAATAGTATTATCTTAATTGATTTCGGAATTTCAAGGATTTATAAATTTGACAAGGATACGGACACTGTTTCAATGGGGTCAAGTGGGTATGCGGCACCTGAACAACATGGAGCAATGCAATCTTGTATACAAACGGATATCTATGGGATTGGCATGGTAATGTATTTTATGGTTACAAAAAAGGTGCCTTTTAGTGGTGCAGAACCTTTAATTGATGAAAATTACGGAAAAGCTGTGGATCAAAAGCTAATTAAAATAATACAAAAGTGTGTTCAGGTAAATATTAAGGATAGATATTCTTCTGTGGTAGAGCTAAGAAATGAGTTAATACAACTATCTAATGATAACTACTATGAAAAGACCTCAATTTTGCTTAACAATGATACTACTAAAATTGAAGAAGCAAAAGATATTAAATCAAAGAAAATAAATAAATTCATTATAGCTATTCCATTATTAGTGATATTAGTTTTAACATCGCTATATTTTCTGAACCAACAGGAAAATGAACTTAATAACTCTAAGCTTATAGATAATGCCACAAGTGTTGATAATTCTAATAACAAAGCTCAGGAAGCTAGAGATCCTAAAGAGCAAGTGACTGATAGTGCATCAAATAAGTCAGAAGTTAATACTGATTACCAAAAAAAAGATGGGAATACAAGTGTTACAGATCAGCACAACTCGAATAATTCCCAAGTCCTTTCTAATACTCAGAAAGGGAAGGGGCATAGTAAAAAGAAAAAATAAAAAGTTCACTATTCTTTAGTGAACTTTTTCTATATCTACCATTTTTAACTTTTGTTTCCTCTTTATACATAGGTGTTTAAGGTTTATAAAGTATAACTCTTATTCTGGAGATTCTAAATGAATCATAATTTGAGTATATCTTAATGATTGTTCTATATCATGTTCAATTTTATTGCATATATCGTGGGCAGCTTTTACTGACGTATTGTCGTCAAAAACTAAATGCATTTCTACATATTTTATTCTTCCGGCTTTTCTTGTTTTAAGATCATGATAATTACAAAACAAAGATGAATATTTATTTATAATATTTTTGATAACTTCAATTTCTTCATTTGATAGTTTTACATCTAAAAGAGGATTAAATGCAGCAATTAGTAAAGCAAAAGCTTCTTTTAATATAAACAATGCAACTAGAATGGCAACTATCGGGTCTAAGTAATTCAATTTAGTTATCCAAATAAAAAGTAGTCCAATGCCCACACCTAAGGAAGTGTATACATCAGTTCGTAGATGAAGAGCATCAGCCTCTAATGCAATTGAGTCCTCTTCTTTTGCAACTTTATAAAGTTTTTTTGATACAATAAAGTTTATAATTGAAGCGAGAAACATAACTAAGAATCCAATTCCAACATTATCAATATCTTTGTAATGAATCAGTTTTTTTATTGATTCAACTATTATCATAATTGCTGCACCAAAAATAAGTAATGCTTCTATTACTCCTGAAATATTTTCAACTTTACCATGTCCGTAAGGATGAAGTTCATCTGCTGGTTTATCAGAAATTTTTACAGAAAAGAAAGCTATAACTGCAGCAAGCAAATCCATAGTTGAATGTATAGCCTCAGAAATTATACTTACAGAACCAGTAAAAATTCCAACAGTTAATTTTAGGATTATTAAAATTGAATTTGACATAAGAGATAACCTAGCTACTTTTACTTTATTGTTCATTTGAGATACCTCCAAATATAGTTAATAATCTTATCAAATGATAAATTCATTAACTACATAATATACCATATATCAGTAAAAATCAATGATTAAGTACTATTAGTTGTTATCAATTGATAATGAGCTGTATTATTGATATAGAATGTGAATCACTAATAACTACTATATTTGTACTAAGTATTTACAGCTATTTAATAAATACTTTAATTGGCAATAATTCTTGCATGAGCAAACTTATATTACATTAAAATCATAAAGATTTGGCAATGATTTATTTCATCTTTATTAATATTTTGTTTGGAGTTAGACATATCTATAGCTTATAATAAATAAGTAACTAATTTATTAATATCTAAGATATCATTATAAGTTATTACTTCATATTGAGACAATGAAAGTAGGTGGACAAATTAAATGAAGAAAAAACACATAATTATAATAACGTCTATTATAGTTGTATTGCTTTTGGGAGCAGATATTTTTGCTAGTTTCTTTTTTTATAACTTAGCCATAGGAAGGAACAGTAAGGATTTTCTTAACAAAAGTAGTGATTTGCCAGCTTCCAATACAGGAGCAAAGCCTAAGGTAAGCAGCGGAGAACAATGGATTAATAATACTGGGTATGAGACTGTAGGTATTAAGACAGATGATGGACTTAATCTTGTAGGATATTATATAAAAGCTAAGACTACTACCAATAAAACTGCCATCATAGCTCATGGTTATGGCTCTAGAGGTAAGGGTATGGGTGATTACGCTAAGATATACTATGATTTAGGTTATAATGTTTTAATGCCAGACGATCGTGGACATGGTGCCAGTGAAGGAAAATACATAGGATTTGGTTGGCCTGATCGTAAGGATTACTTAAAATGGATAAACTTAATGATTGAAAAGGTTGGAAGTAATGCTGAAATTCTGCTTCATGGAGTGTCTATGGGCGGAGCAACAGTAATGATGGTAAGTGGAGAAAATCTTCCTGAGCAAGTAAAGGTTATAGTTGAAGATTGCGGATATACCTCTGTTAAAGATCAGCTAGAATATGAGCTTAAAAGAATGTACAAGCTTCCTGCATTTCCTATCATTCCATCCACTAGTTTATTAACTCAGATAAAAGCCGGATATAACTTTAGTGATGCTTCTGCAATAAAGCAAGTAGAAAAGACTAAAGTTCCAATGCTTTTTATACATGGAGGAAATGACACTTTTGTACCTACAGAAATGGTTCACAAGGTATATGATGCTTGCAAGACTGATAAAGACCTTCTTATAATTGATGGTGCGACTCATGCTGCATCTTTAGCTAAAGATCCGTACACTTATAAAAAGAAGGTAGAAGAGTTCGTGAGCAAATATATAAAATAGCAGTGGGGAAGTTAGTAATTTTGATAGTATTCTTAAACATACCTTAAATGTTAAAAAATCATGCATAGTAAGTGTATTAACATTACATTCTCATGGGATGAAGTATACACTTATATGCATGATTTTTTTCTAAACCAGTATTTATAGAAGCTTTTTTAATTTTTATGTTGCAGTTTATGCAGTTTTTTACCATAGATATCACCTCCTTCTATATTAAAATTATATATTTAAGTATAAAAGATAATATTAAATATAGTGGGGGATTAGTGGAAAAAGTTAAACTGATATATAGATTTGATATATTGACAATTAAATAAATTTTACTTATACTGAAATTAGTTAGGTATCTAACTAAATCTTAGGAGAATGATTATGAATAGAGATGAACATATCGGAAGAATAGTTACTATTTTTGCAAACAGAATCAATAGACGAATAGGTAGTGAGGCTTCGAAGTTTGGTATAACAGGATCTCAGGGAAGAATATTAGGCTTTTTATACCATGAATCAAAAAATAGGGATATCTTTCAGAAAGATTTAGAGGAAGAGTTGAATATAAGACGTTCTTCTGTAACAAGTATACTACAACTAATGGAGAAGGACGGATATATAAAAAGAGTAAGCGTTGAAGAGGATGCTAGATTAAAGAAGATAGTTCTAACTGAAAAGGGATTAGAGATTCAAGAAAATGTCTATAATTTTATACTCAAATTCGAAAAGTCTTTAAGAGATGAGTTAAATGATGATGAGGCTGAGATATTAATTGGACTTTTAAACAGATTATCAGATAAAATAGCAGACTAAAATTATAATATAAAAAAGTCACAGTAAAAAGTCGCTGAAGCGATCTTCTTCAGCGAGCTTTTTTTCGCATCTACCTTTCAAGATGTATATGATAAAGGCATAGCAGAAAACATAAGTTTTCTTTTTTTTAGAGTAATAGTTAGAATTCTAACAATAGGAGGGATAAACATGATAAAAAAATTAGTTAGGTATGTAGGTGAATTCAAAAAAGATTCTATTTTGACACCTCTCTTTGTAACCTTAGAGGTTGCTATGGAAGTAATAATTCCATTACTTATGTCTTGGATAATAGATAGGGGACTTGGGAAAAGCGATATAAGCTACGTTTGCATTATTGGTACAGTAATGATAGTAGCATCCTTTTTAGCCTTAACCTTTGGTTTTCTATCTGGAAAGTATGGAGCCAGTGCTTCTACAGGTTTTGCAAGAAATTTGAGAAAAGCAATGTATTACAATATTCAGGATTATTCATTTTCCAACATAGACAAGTATTCTACTGCAGGTTTAGTTACTAGATTAACTACAGATGTGACCAATGTGCAAAATGCATACCAAATGGTAATAAGAATGTTTGCTAGAGCTCCAATTATGCTTTTTTCAGCAATGTTTATGTGTTTTTATATCAATTCTAAGCTTTCTTTAATATTCTTAGGGGCCATAGTTTTTTTAGGAATATTACTATACTTTATTATGACTAAGGCACATCCTTATTTTTTACAGGTATTTAAAAAGTATGATGCTTTAAATGCTAGTGTTCAGGAAAATTTAACTGGTATACGTGCTGTAAAAGCTTATGTGAGAGAAGAGCATGAGGTAAATAAATTTTATAAGGCATCAGAAACTTTATATAAGTATTTTATGAGAGCAGAAAAGGTTATTATTCTTAACGCTCCTGCAATGCAGTTTTCTGTATATGCCTGTATTCTCTTACTTTCATGGCTTGGAGCGAAGATGATAGTTTCTAAGTCTATGACTACTGGGGAGCTTATGAGCTTATTTACTTATACCACTAGCATATTGATGAGTCTTATGATAATATCTATGGTTTTTGTTATGGTAATAATGTCTAAGTCTTCTGCAGAAAGAATATTAGAAGTTTTAGAAGAGAAAAGTGATCTAAGAAACTGTGAAAGTCCTATTTATGAAGTTAAAGATGGATCAATAGTCTTTAAGAATGTTAGCTTCAGTTACAACAGTGACGTTAATAACCTAGTGCTAGAAAACATAAATCTTTCTATTAATTCAGGTGAAACCATAGGTATAATCGGCGGAACTGGTAGTGCTAAATCAACTTTAGTTCAACTTGTACCAAGACTATATGATGTAACAGGAGGGACAGTTCTAGTTGGTGGAGTCGACGTAAGAAACTATGATATAGAAACCTTAAGAGATAAAGTCTCTATGGTGCTTCAGAAAAATGTGCTTTTCTCTGGAACTATAAAGGAGAACTTGAGATGGGGAAATAAAAATGCTACAGAGGAAGAAGTGATAGAAGCTTGCAGGCAAGCACAAGCAGAAGAATTCATAGAAGCTCTTCCTAATAAGTATGATACCTTCATTGAACAAGGTGGTACAAATGTTTCAGGAGGACAAAAACAAAGATTGTGTATTGCAAGAGCTTTATTAAAGAAGCCCAAGATACTTATTTTAGATGATTCTACTAGTGCTGTGGATACTAAAACCGATGCCCTTATAAGAAAAGCTTTCAAAGAAACTATTCCTAATACCACTAAAATAATTATTGCACAGAGAATTTCTTCAATACAAGAAGCTGATAAGATAATTGTGCTTAATGATGGGAAGATTGACGGTATAGGAACTCATGAAGAGTTGATTTTATCCAACAACATATACCGTGAAGTATATGAATCTCAAGTGAAAGGAGCTGAGACAGTTGAGTCAAAATAATAATGAAATAAAAGATATTAAAAGTAGCCATACAAAAATTAAAAAAAGAGGAATTTCTCTGAAAACCCTAAAGAGATTACTAGTTTATGTGCTTAAGGAATATAAAGTTTTATTCTCCTTAGTAACCGTAGCAATTATAATTAGTTCTATCTCAAATGTAGTTGGAACCTTATTCTTGAGAAGTTTAATTGATGATTATATTGCACCATTACTTAAAAGCTCAGGAAGAGATTTTGGACCGCTGCTAAAAGCAATTATCACAATGGCGGCAATTTATGGTATAGGAGTTATATCCACTTACGCATATAGCCGTATGATGATTATTATATCTCAGGGATCATTGAAAAAGCTAAGAGATGATATGTTTGACCATATGGAAACTTTGCCTATAAAGTTTTTTGATACCCATGCCCATGGAGATATTATGAGCTTATATACAAATGACACTGATGCCTTAAGGCAAATGATAAGTCAAGGTATTCCTCAACTTTTATCAGCCTTTATAACCGTTGTAAGCATATTCTTTTCTATGATTTTTATAAGCATACCGCTTACCTTTATCGAAATACTAACTATAATAGCAATAGTTTATGCTACAAAGATTATTGGAGCAAAAAGTGGAAAGTATTTTGGACTTCAGCAGAAGGATTTAGGTGCCGTAAATGGATATATCGAAGAGATGATGGAAGGACAAAAGGTAGTAAAAGTATTTTGCCACGAAGAAGAAGCTAAAAATGATTTTGATAAATTGAATAATATGCTTTTTAACAGTGCCAATAACGCTAACAAATATGCCAACGTCCTAATGCCTATTATGGGAAACATCGGCTATATAAGCTATGTTCTTATAGCGATTTTTGGTGCAATCCTAGCAATTAGCTCCTTTGGTGGACTAACCTTAGGTGGGCTGGCTTCGTTTTTACAGTTGACTAGAAGCCTTAGTCAGACCACAAGTCAAATGGCTCAGCAGTTCAACTTTGTAATTATGGCTTTGGCAGGGGCTGAACGTATCTTCAACCTTTTAGATGAAGAGAAAGAAATGGATGAAGGTTATGTGTCACTAGTAAATGTAGAGAGAGATACAGATGGTAAAATACAAGAAGGTAAGAAAACTACTGGTATGTGGGCTTGGAAACACCCTCACTCAGATGGTACTTTAGAGTATACACAATTACTTGGAGAAGTTATATTTGACGATGTAGATTTTGGTTACAATGATGAAAAGATAATACTTCATAATATAAAGCTTTATGCTAAACCAGGTCAGAAGGTAGCTTTTGTTGGAGCAACTGGTGCTGGAAAAACAACAATAACCAATCTGATTAATAGATTTTATGATATCCAAGATGGAAAAATAAGATATGATGGAATAAACGTAAATAAAATTAGAAAGAGTGATTTGAGAAGATCACTAGGTGTAGTTCTTCAAGATGCTCATTTATTTACTGGAACAGTGGCTGACAATATTAGATATGGTAAATTAGATGCTACAGACGAAGAGGTTTATGCTGCTGCAAAGCTAGCAAACGCACATGGATTTATTAAACACTTACCTAATGGATATGATACAGTGCTTACAGGTGATGGTGGAAGTCTGTCTCAAGGGCAAAGACAGTTGCTTACTATAGCTAGAGCAGCTATTGCTGATCCTCCTGTGTTAATACTTGATGAGGCAACCTCAAGTATTGATACTAGAACTGAAGCTATTGTTCAAGAGGGAATGGATAAGCTTATGGAAGGCAGAACAGTATTTGTAATTGCTCATAGACTTTCAACTGTTAAGAATTCAGATGTTATCATGGTATTAGAGCAAGGAAAAATCATTGAAAGAGGAAGCCATGAGGATTTAATAGAGCAAAAAGGTAAGTATTATCAGCTATATACTGGAGCCTTTGAACTGTCATAACTTAGCCTATAGCTTCATTAAGTGAAATCATAATGATATAGCTTAATAGAATAGATTTAAAGAAATATGGCTGAAGAACTTAAAACATTTTTTTCGAAGGTCGCAGACTCTAGAGATTCTTTTACAGGTATAAATCCATAGTTGACTAAACTTGTATATACAACTATAATTCAATTATATAATTAATTGTTTGCAATTTAATGTGTATAAGTTATATTCATATGCATTGAAGTAATAGCCTTTCAAATAGGTATTTAATGAAGCAAATTGAATATAACTCATGTAAGATTGCATACAATAACTTGTTATAAATAAAATATTAGAATATGAATTTATAGGAGTGTAAAATGGATAATTTGCAAGCAATTGATAAAAGAATATCTAGAAGAAGCTACTTACCTACCCCAATAGCTAAAGATAAGATTGATACTTTAGAAAGACTTATAGCTGAATATAATATGCAAGGAAATATTTCAATACAGTTTTTAGAAGATGGAAGTGAAGCCTTTAATGGTTTAAGTAAAAGTTATGGAATGTTTTCAGGTGTTAAAGCTTTATTTGCCCTAGTAGGAAAAGCAGATGATCCTAACTTAAGAGAAAAGCTTGGCTATTATGGTGAGTTATTGGTGCTAGAAGCTACTAAATTAGATTTAGGAACATGCTGGGTAGGTGGAACTTTTGATAAAAAAACACCAATTGGTACCGTAAAGGAAGATGAAGCTTTAGTGTGTGTAATACCAGTTGGTAATGTAAAAGAAGACAAAACTATTAAAGAAAAACTTATATATAAATTATCACATCGTAAAACAAAGGAAGTTCGAGAGTTTTACTCAGCAGATGGGGAAGTTCCCAATTGGTTTGTTGAAGGTATAAGTGCGGTACAAAAGGCTCCTTCAGCTATGAACACACAAAAAGTGAAGTTTAACTACTCCAAAAGCACAGTAACCGCTTCAATAGAAGATACTTATGTATTTGATTTGGTAGACCTTGGCATTGCTAAAGCACATTTCTCTTTGGCTGCTAAAGGTAACTTTGAATTTGGCAATCCAGGTAAGTTTATTAAAGAATAATGTGAAAAATTCGCTAAAGAGATCTATTTAGCGAATTTTTTTTATACAATTACTTCTAATATTGTATATGAGAAAAATCTGTCAGGAGATAATGTATTAAAAATTTAGTAGGAGAATCAGTGTTTGTATTTACTGTAAAAAAAGCTGGGCAAAAATTGACTTGTTTCATATCTAGCTTCAAGTTATAATTAAATAGTTTTTAAAGATGTATCACTTCCATCATAAATTATAAGTTTATTAATGAAGTGATATATCTATATAAAGTTTATTTGATAGTTTTAATTTAGAGCACTGGAGAGAAAATATGGAACCTTATAGTATTTTAAATAACGTAATATTTTTAGATATTGAAACTACAGGTATAGATCCTGAAAAGGACACTATCATAGAAATTGGTGCTGTAAAGATTAAGAATAATGATGTAACAAGGTTTAGTTCTTTAGTAAATCCTAATAGGTCTGTTCCTCTTAACATATTGGATCTCTGTAAGGATATGACTCAAGATGAGCTAGATAAAGCTCCACAGTTAGATGAAGTGATGAAGGAATTAAGGATTTTTATAGAGGATATGCCGATAATATGTCACAATGCTGCTTTTGAAGAAAGCTTTTTGAATATAGATAATGAATTTTTAGATTCCTTAGAACTAGTTGCAATTCTATTTCCAGAGCTTCAAGAATTTAATCTTCAATATTTGATTAATAGGTTTTTAAAAGGAGAAATAGAAGAGAAGCATAGGGGACTAAGCGATTCAGAAGATACCATTAAAGTTCTTAATATGGTTATAAGCACATTCTATATAGAAAGCGGTTTTACTTTGCCTATGACCATTGCAGAGTTAGAGCAATGGCAATGGTATAGATTCTTATCTAACATTAATATGGATAATGTTAAGTACTTTATAGATAATGCTAACATATCTATTACAAAAGAGTTAAAGCAAAAAGCATATCCTGTATTTGCACTAAAGGATTACGAAAAGTTATTTGACCATAAAGAGATATGGACTAGAACTGGAAGAGGCTACAAACTGAGACCTCAGCAAAGAGAAGCTTCTAAGTTTATAAGAGAGGGTTTACAAAATAGTAAATTCACAATAATGGAGGCCCCTACAGGTCTTGGAAAAAGTTTAGCTTACCTTTTACCAGCTTCCATCTATTCTTATTTAAATAATGAAAAAGTAATTATATCAACCAATACTAAGAGCTTGCAAAGTCAATTGGTTGATAAAGATATACCAAACCTTTTAGAGTCACTTAATGTAAAAGATGATGTTAGCTATGATTTGATTAAGGGAAAAAGTAATTACTTGTGTTTTGATAGGTTCGAAGATATAGAGTATCCTAAGGATATTAATACTCTTCTTGGTTATATTTATCTAAAGAGACTTATAACTGAAAAAGGCTTAGGTGATATTGAGGATATAAATTATGGTATTAAAGAAAAACTAAAGCTTAATAGCATAATAGAGCAATGCTATTGTGATGGGGAGCTATGTGATATAGAGAGTTGTAGCTATAGAGAAAGATGCTACTATGCCTCCAAAGTAGAAGCGCTAAGAGAGTCAAAACTAGTGGTGGTTAATCATTCATTGTTATTAAAGTGGCCTTATCAAAACGTAGCTCCACTTGAAAATATAATAATTGATGAAGCTCACAATCTTACTCAAGAAGCCTATGATGCTTTTGAAAGTTCGCTTATTTCTTACGAGTTCGAGAAATTTTTAAAAGAAATATATAATAGTAAAGAAAAAACAGGCTACCTTTACTACTTATCCTTAAGAGCAAAAGATAAGAATTTGCCTCTAAGGGAGATTGAAGCGGATATAGACCAGTGCATTACTCAAATATATAATGTTAAAACTGCTTTTGAGAACTATATAAACCACTCTGGTATAAGCAAAGAATACAATATTAAAGAACATCTTAAAAACGGTAATCCTAATACTGAGCATATAGTTAAAGCTTTGACTTTTCTTAAAGAAGATGTGTCGTCTCTTAATCTGTATTTAGATAAATGTGCTTCTATTTTTAAAGAAATAAAAGCACTAGAAAAGGATAAGAGACTGAAGGTTTTAATTGAGAAGGTTGAAGTCATAGGCAATTATATTAGGCTAATAGAAGATATTATTGTACAGAATAAAGAAGATTATTGCTTTTATTTTGAAGTTGATAAAAACCTCAATTGGTGGAGGATTTGTAGTATCCCTCTAGATGTATCTGGTGATTTTTACGATAAAATACTCAATGGTGCAAAAAGCTGTCTATTTATTTCAGCAACTTTAAGTACCGACAATGGGTACAACAATCTAAAAAACTCCTTGGGGATAAATATAGCTAAGTCTCAAAATAAAGAAATAGTTGAAGTACCACCTATCGATCCAGTTTTTGATTATAAGGGAAAAAGTGCGGTATATGCTATAGAAAATATAGATCCAAACGACATAGGCTCTTTTGCAGAAGAAATGAAGAACTTTGTTTTAAAATTAATTGATAACATAGAAGGCAATATTATAATACTCTTCACAAGTAGAAAAAGATTAGAGGCTTTTAAAAACGACAGTTTAGATTCATTTTCTTCCTTAGGAATAAGACTGGTTGAAGGTAAGAAGGATATAGTAAAGCTTAAATCAAGAAATAATAGGTATATTCTTCTGGGCTCTAAAGGTTACTTTGAAGGCATAGATATTCCTGGAGATTCTATGACTACAGTTATATTAGATAAGGTACCTAACATTAATAGCAAGGAACCTTTTTATAAATCTTTGGTTGAAAATGGCATTGAAAAAGGAAAAAACTATTGGCAGGCATATGCAAATATTAATTTTCCAATAGTGTCCATAGATTTAAAGCAAATTTATGGAAGGATTATAAGGACCGAGTATGATTATGGAGCGCTTTTTATAATGAGTAAGTTTGACAGCACTAACTCTACAGTAAGAAAGCTTGAAAAGCAGCTTCATGGAGTTCCTATAATAAGAAATGATGAAAATGAAATTTTCAAAGATTTGAAGCGAAGAACTCAGAGATGGAAGCAAATTAACCTATATAAGATAATGAAGGAAGTAAAAGAAACCATAAAAAATGAGCTAAAAAAGTGTAAAAATTCAAGCAAGCTTGATGATCCTATAAAAGTAGAGGATTTTGTTAATGTCTTCTTTAAGGATGAATATGAGAAGAGAAATCTACAATATGATGTCCACATAAGTTTAATTCATGGTGTGCATATATTTATAGCAGATCAAGAGATAAACCTTGGAAAAAGTAAGAAAGATATTATGGCTTACTTTGAGGATATTTTATTAAGATAATTAATTGTTAGAAGCCACCTGAAATATATTTTGCAGGTGTTTTTCTTATACTTAGTACTATAATATAGAAATTTTGTATAATACTCATTCTATTAGTTTTTAAAATATTTCAAAGTACAGAGATACAAAGGGGTATTTTCAGATTTTGAAAACAAATGCTAATAGCTTACAAATACTAATTGGATTATAATTAATATAGAGATAGCAAAAAACCTTATATTAAAAGCATGAATATTCAAGGTTAAAGATATATATATTTGTTAGATGAATTTTTGATATGGGTGATAGGAGAGAAGTAATGAGTAAAGTAACATTATATTTAATGAGACACGGACAAACTATAATTAATAAAGCAGAAAGAGTACAAGGTTGGTGCGATGGTGTCCTCACTGAAGAAGGAATAGAAGTAGCTGAAAATGTAGCATATGCCCTAAGAGATATTGAGTTCAAGGCTGTTTACAGCAGTGACCTTGGACGAGCTATAAAAACTGCTAGAATAGTTTTAAAGGAAAACATAAGTTCAGAGAATGTTGAACTGATTGAATTACCTGAGCTAAGAGAAGTATACTTTGGCAAATACGAAGGTGAAAAAGAAATCATAATGATGAATGATATACTGAAGCATTTAAATTTAAAAAGCTTTGATGAAATTTTTAAATTTTCAGATTCAGGAAGAGCTTTTACGGATAGTTGTGCAGCACTAGACGAAACAAAAAAAGCTGAAAATTATGATCAAGTCATAGAAAGAATAATGAAAGCCATAAATTTAATATGCACTAAGGTTGAAGGCAATGGTGGAGGAAATGTTCTTGTTGTAGTTCACGGGGGAATACTTATGAACTTACTGGAGAATTTGGATAATAATTTAGAGCTTACAGGAATTGATAACTCAAGTATCTCACTAGTTGAGTATGAGGATGGAATATTTAATGTGGTTTCAGTAAATGATTTGAGTTATTATAACAAAGGTTTAGAAATAAGAAATAAGCTATAGATGTTATAATAGGATATTAGGCATTGTTAAAGTATCGTAGGGCAGATGCACAAGACTTTAGAATAGCCTAAAATTAAATATTATCTGATAAGAAGTCATACATGAAAGAGGTTAAATCATCTTTTTATTGATGACTTCTATTCTCATAATTGTATTAATATTAGGTCTTAAGAGAAGTCTCTAAAAGGGCTAATTTATTAAATTTTTTATGTAATTGTCTACATTATAATTAGTATATTGACACTAAAACTTAAAGATTATATTATTATATATGTTTAAAAGATTAAACCAATAAACGAATAGGAGGTAGGTATGAGTAATAAAGAGAGTAAAGAAAAGATACTGGATCAATTTAGGCAATGTATTCCATATTTTAATGTTTTGTCTGATGAGAATAGACAGAACATAATAATGATATTAGCAGAAGAAGAGGAAGGCCTCAATGTAAATAAGATTACCGAAGGTATTCCACTTTCTAGACCTGCTATATCACATCATTTAAAGATATTAAAACAAGCAGGCTTTGTGGGCATTAAGAAGATAGGCACAGAAAATTTATATTTTTTAACGCTAAAAAAACCAATAGAAGAAATTGAACAGCTTCTACATTTTATCGAAGGTACTTGTCATTTTAGATAAATTTTTTAGCCTATTGGTTTAATTGATTAAACGAATGGACGCATAATGCGACCTACTCATAATACCTCTTAATTATAGAAGATTTATCATTAATGATAAGTACACGTACTAAGGTTAAGGGAGGTAAAAAGATGAATTCTAAGAATAAAACAAGTAGCAAAAAATCCTTATTAATTATTTTATCAATAGCAGTCGCAGCAGTAATGTTTATACCAATGCTTTATTCTTCTATTTACCTTGGAGCTTTTTGGGATCCATATGGTAGACTTGACAATGTTCCTGTTGCTTTTGTAAATAACGATAAGTCAGTTACAAAAGATAATAAAGAATATGCCGTAGGTAAAGAACTTGAGAAAAATCTAAAAAGCAATGATAAGGTAGCCTGGAAGTTTGTAAGCTATGATGAGGCTAAAAGAGGAGTCCAAGGTGCAGATTACTACGCAATGATCGAAATACCAGAGGATTTTTCACAAAAAATTGCAGATTCTCAAGATGGAAAGTTTAGCACCCCTGAGGTAATTTATGAAGCAAACAAGGGGAGAAACTTTGTTTTCTCACAAATTTCTGAAAAGGTTGCTGAAAGCATAAAGACTGAATTAAGTTCTAATATACAAAAAGAGGTTTCAAAGGCATTAGTAGATAGCTTATATGATGTAAAGGTCTCTTTAAAGGATGCTGGAGATGGTGCTTCAAAGCTTCAAGATGGTACACAGAAGCTTTTAGATGGTAGCAAGACTTTAGCTGATGGACTTGGAACCGCAGCTAATGGTTCTAGTCAACTTAGAGATGGCTTAAAGCAGGCAAGTGATGGAGCTTCTAACCTTCAAACTGGTACTAAACAGCTATTAGATGGAAGTACTACTTTATCAACGGGTTTGGGAACAGCTGCTAATGGATCTAATGACTTAAAAACAGGTCTTAATACCTTAGCTAACGGTGAAAGTCAAATAGTTGATGGTTCTGGAAAATTAGTTGATGGTCTTACTACCTTAAAACAAGGATTAATTGCTAAGAATGATCAATTACCCTTACTAGTAAGTGGTGCTGCTCAGTTAAGTGAAAAGACTAGTGAGCTAGCACAAAAAACTTCAGCTTTAAATTATGATAACTTTAGCGCCTTAGCTAATGGAGCTAAACTGACTGAACAAGCAGTTAGTAATGCAAATGCGGTTATAGATAAGCAGTTACTGGCTGATTTAAGTACTAAAAACTTAACTGATCAAGATATTGAAAAGTTAAAAGCTGTAGTTGCTACTGTTCAGAAAGTTGATACGGTAAATAAAACAGCTAATATAGGTTCACATCTTTCAGCTATGGCTGAGGCAGTAAAACCATTACCTAGTTCAATGCAGTTATTGAGTCAAGGGGCAAGCAATCTTTCTAATGGAGTAAGTCAGCTTGTAAGTGGACTTGCAGATACTCAAGGCAAAGCAGCTGCAGGAGTGGACCAGCTTGTTACTGGTGCAAAAGCAATTCAAAGTGGTAGTATTGCTTTGAAAGCTGGATTAAGTACAGCAGCAGAGAAAACTGGTGAGCTTTCTAATGGTTTAGGGAAATTAAGCTCAGGATCTCTATCACTACAGGCTGGATTAAAAGCAGCTAATGATGGAACAGCTACTCTTAAGGATGGTTTAAGTACTGCAGCTACTAAAACTGGAGAACTGGCAGATGGTCTTAATAAGTTAAGTACAGGTTCTGTTACTTTAAAAGATGGCTTAAATCATGCAAACGACGGTGCCTTTAAGCTTAAGGATGGTTTAAATAGTGGCTACGTTAAGATGAATGATAGCCTTAAGTTTAACTCAGATAATATGTCAAAGTTTGTATCAGCACCAGTTGACTTGAAGGATAGCTCAATAAATGGAGTTAAATACTACGGAGAAGGACTTGCACCATACTTTGTTTGTTTATCTTTATGGCTTGGATCCATGTTTATAAACCTTATCTTATCAATTTCTAAGAAATTAAAGGTTACTGAAAACAAATTTGTTACAAGCTTTGGTGGAAAGTTACTTATTGGAGCTTCCTTAGCAACTCTACAGGCATTGATTTTAAGCTTTGCCTTAGTAAAAGGATTGAAAATTGATGCTACAAGTATATCAAGTTTCTATGTTAGCAACATATTCATAGCTATTGTATTTTTCAGCGTAATGTATGGTGTTTCATATGCCATTGGTATAATAGGTACACCAATAATGTTTATAGTGTTTTTACTACAGTTGTCTTCTTCCGGTGGAACTTTCCCTATAGAAACAGCTCCAGCATTTTACAGAGCTGTAGGACAAGTTTTCCCAATGACCTATGCTATTAGCACTCTTAGAATGATAATAGCAGGTATTAATTCATCATTATTACATAAAAATCTAATCATACTAGTAAGCTTCATGGGAGTTTTCTTAGTTGGTGGATATGTTGTTAGATCTATTATAAATGTAACAAAGAAAACTGATGATGATATGGAAGAGTTAAAGGCAGCATAGATAAATTCAAAATAATATTTTTTATAAAGTTATAGAGGGTAATTATATAAATATATAGTTAAAGGAAGCTGTCTCACTAAGTAATTAGTGAGCGGCTTCTTTTTACTATTTATTGTTCATAATCTAAAAAATTGTATCTATATCTGCTAAGACCTTTGTTTTATAATATATTCAACAAAAGAATATCGGTTAATAATATATGACCAGCGAAGAATTAATTGTACACACAAATTTAACAATAATAGTAGCCACTAAAAACTTGTAAATCTTATGGAGGAATATAGAATATACAAGGGCTGAGTATTATAGTAATCTAAAGAATATAATATATTTGTAGAGAAGTTATCTAATTAGAAGTTGACATACTGTTTTATTTCAAGGTAAAATGTTTTATATAAATATAAAACATTTTATATTTAATTAAGTGAATAGAATGAAAGGGGTTTTTTCATGAGACAGAATGATGGTAACTCTAATTATAGGAACAACTTAATTGCTCATTATAGATTTGATGATAAAAATAATGTAGGCAAAGATAGCTCAGAAAATGGAAACCATGGAGAAGCATTAGGGGAAGTAAAACCAAATATAGAGAATGTTGCAGGAAAGACTGCATTAAAGTTAGTAGGTGGAAACCATAAAACTTCATACGTTAATTTACCTTCTAATCTACTTAAAGATGTAAATGATAACACTGGTTTAACCATATCTACTTGGGTTTATTTAGATAAGGGTTTAAGCGTTTGGGAAAGAATTTTTGATTTTGGCAAAGGACCTATGGGACCATATGTATTTTTGACTCGTAACCTACGTGGAGTTTGTAATGCAGGTGCTGATATAGTTGCTGATGCAGGCCAAACTTACCCAGTAGGTGAATGGATACATGTTGCCTATACAGTTTTAGGAACAGAAAGTGGTACACTTAGTAGTGCAGGACCAATTGTATATGTTAATGGTAAAATAGCTGCAAACGGTTTAATAAGTCAAACCTCCAGTGGGAATTATGCAAAATTAAGAGAATGGTTCGAATCCTTTAAGGATGAGGCAAACTATACAAGTAACAGCATAGGTAAGTCTCAACATGAGGTTGATGGTGATTTCTGTGGTTCTCTTTCTGATTTTAGAATTTATAGAGCAGGCTTGTCAGAAGATGAAGTAATAGAAGTTATGTGCGAATCCCTAACAGATGAAGGTATAGTAAATCTTGCTAAGGAAAAGTATTTATCCTTCCCAGCAACTATTATATCAAAGGATATAAAATTACCTGAAACTTTAATGGGTGGTAAAGTTAATGTTTACTGGAAGTCAAGTGATCAGGAAGCAATAACTGATGATGGAATAGTTAAGGATATAAAGGAAGCTAAAGGTGTAACAATCACAGCTAAGCTTGCAAGAGGAGAATATAGTACAGAGAAAGCTTTTGAAATATCTGTTCTTCCTAAGGCTCTTCCACCATATAGTCTTACTATTGATGGAAATAAAGAAGTTGTTGATATTAGTGAAACCTTATATGGTTTGTTCTACGAAGATATTAACAATGCTGCAGATGGAGGAATCTATGCTGAATTAGTTAGAAACCGTTCTTTTGAAGCATTTAACTTTGATACTTACTCTCCAGAATCAGGAGAAAATGCAGCATCTACAGGAAGAATTCATAATCCTTTAGAAGCTTGGTTTGGAGATTTAGATAAGGTTACTGTAAAAAATGAAGGTGGATTAAATGATTTCTTTAATATAGAAGACAAAGAAATTAATTCATATTATATCTCTGTGGCAAATGGTGCAACACTTTACAATAGAGGTTTCTGCGATTCAAATAACTATTGTTCAATGCATATAAAAGAAGCTGCAAAGTATGACTTTACAATCTGGGCAAAAGCTGAGAATGAAGCTTCTATTACTATTAAGCTAAAAGACTCAGATAACAATATAATAAGTGATGTGGCTGTAGTTAAAGTAGATGGCAACAATACTTGGAAGAAATACGGCGTAGAAAAGAAAATTGTATTAACAGGAGAAAAAACTATTTTTGGACAACTTTCCTTAAGCTTTGAAGGCGATATATCAATAGATATGGTATCTTTAGTGCCTCAAGATGTTTGGGGAGCAGCTGAAGAAGTGACTTCAAAGTCAGCACATACTAATTATAAAGGAAATTCAAACTATAGATTAAGAAGAGATTTAGTTGAAGCATTAGTAGAATTACATCCAACCTTCTTACGCTTCCCTGGTGGCTGTATATCAGAAGGATCATATATTTGGGAAAATGTATATGACTGGAAGGATTCTGTGGATGATGTAGAGTTCCGTAAAGAAAACTTCAATGTATGGGGCTATGGAATGACTATGGGACTTGGATACATGGAGTATTTCCAATTATCAGAAGATCTTAATGCTACACCACTTCCTGTTATGGCATGTGGAGTTTTATGTCAGGCTCGTTCGGATTATGCTAACCCTGCTGGTGGAGCACTTAGAGATAAGTATATAAAGAACTTTACAGATCTTATAGATTTTGCAATAAATACAGACTTCGAAAATAATGAATGGGCAAGATTACGTAAAAAAATGGGGCATGAAGCTGCCTTTGACCTACATTATCTAGGCGTTGGAAATGAAAACTGGGGTACAGAATTTTTTGCTAGCTTTGAGATTTTTAAGGCTGCAATTGATGAGTACATGGAAAAGAAGTACCCAGGTTATGTATTATACATTATATCAACTGTAGGTGCTCAAGCAGATGACGATGCATACCAAAACGGTTGGAAGTTCTTAAGTGGTAATCTTACAGGAACAGCAAAGGTAAGCTTTACTGACGGTAAGACAAGCACTGAAGAAGAAGTTTCTTGGTATAACAATCAAAGCCATTACATGGAGACAATTGCTGATGAACATTATTATCGTTCAAATCAATATCTATTAAATAATGTGGATAGATACAACTACTATTATAGAGCTTATAATGCAGATGGTAGCTTAAATGAAAATGAAACTTCAAAGGTATTTGTTGGTGAGTATGCATCAACAGATAAGAATACCTTAGCTGGAGCTATAGCTGAGGCTGCTGTAATGACAGGGTTCGAAAATAATTCTGATGTTGTAAGACTTGCAGCTACAGCACCACTATTTAATAAGGTTTTAACTGACAACCTTTATAGATGGACTCCTGACTGTATTTGGTTTGATGATGAAACAGTATGGCGTACACCAAATTACTATGTACAACAGCTATTTGCAAAATACCTTGGAAAGAAAACTCTAAAAACTTCCTTCTCAACTCATAGAAAGGGTGAAAAGAAAGCTTTAATTCCTCATGGAGGTATAGAAATTGCAACTGGAAATGCTGAAGTTGTAATTAAGAGTGTAAAAGTAATCTGTAATGTAAGCGGAGAAGTTATTTTCGCCCAAGACTTTAGGAAGGCTCTAAGTAATGAATGGAATGTTATCCCAGGTTCAGTAGGATATACAGTAGATTCAGAAAAGGGATTGACTCTAAAGGCTCAAGCTTCAGGTCTTAATGGATTATATATAATAAATGAGAATTGGACTAATTATAAGGTTGAAGTAGTAGCATCTAAAAAACAAGGCTTAGATGGATTCTATATTGGCGTAGGTTTAACAGACATAACTTCTGAAAATAAGAACGTGGTAGAATATGCAATTGCTTATGGTGGAAATGCTACTGGTGTTAAAGTATTTAAGGATGGAATAGAAGGCTATACTCTAGGAGATTACTCATCAAGCACAGCAGCAGGCAATCTTAGAGCAGCTACCTATGAAGAGATTAAGAATGATACAGAGTATACTATTACTGTAAATTATGGTGGAGCTACAGGTGAGAATCTAATTTGCTCATATACTGATGGCAAAGCTGTAAGCAAGGTATTGGATTATAAACTTGAAGCTTATAATAAAGAAATCTTCAGCTCTGTAACAAAAGATTCTAAGCATGTATATGTTAAACTAGTAAATGCAGATAATGTTGAAAAGAAACTAAATATAGATGTTAAGGATATAAGCTTAGCAAATACTGCAAAGATTGTTGTTCTGACAGGAGAAGAAGAACTTGTTCACATTCCAAATGTAAATAAGAAGAATGATGAAAAGGTGGTTCCAGCTGAAAAAGATTTACGATTGAGCAATGGTAATTTAGTTTTAGATTTACCTGCAAATTCTGTAAATATTGTAGTATTTGATATTGTGTAAGCCATAGTGCTCAAACTTCATCTATTAAGTTATGTACGTTGCAAAAATCTTCAGAAGCCATGATCTTCGAACATGCATAACTTGAGTTCTCGTAATGGAGCGCTATAACTTATGAATTTTATTTAATATAGGATGAAAAGCCGTTGAAGTATTCTTCAGCGGCTTTTTTGCGCATCTGCCTTTCCAAAGGAATATGAGAAAACGTGGTAGGCATCATGATTTTTTAATCTTTTTACTTTAAATTAAGGTATTCTTAAGGCAAACCCTCTTTTGGCATTGTTTACATTAATTGTATATGAGAGTATTATATATTTATTAGATACAAAAAATATTATAAATTATTAGAGGGGATATTTATGTGCTTTTATAATCTAACTCCTACAATATATGTTGTTAACAAGACAAATAAAGATATAGAAAATATATACTTTACATTAGATGATTATAATATTAAAGACTCTAAGATAAAAAAGATTAAAAGTGGTGAAACTGGGTTAACTAGCGTTTACAACAGAGGTTATAGCGGAGTAAGAAACTTATATTTATATTATCTTGATGATAATTATAAGCATCAGTATTTGATATACGATAAGTTAGAAGCAAATTATACCGGTGGGATAAGAGTAATAATTAACAACTTGGATGAAAAAGGCACCTTTAGTCTAAGTGTAACTATAGATTATGATCATTTAAAAACTCACTGATAATATAAGGAGGGGGATTTATGTCAGGATTTGCAGGTCCAGTAATAATACAAGCATGGCCCATTATATATGTAATGAATAAGACAGATCAACTAATTAATGACTTGTATTTTACAATGGACAATTATTCAAAAACCGATGTGAAAATAAAAAAGGTTAAGGTAGGAGCAACTGCCACAACTTCGATTTATAACAGAGGATATCTAGGCACAAAAAATCTATATCTATACTACACCGATAAAAAAGGTTATAAATGTCAACATACTATTTATGATAGTTTACAATCAAATTATAATGGCAATATATTAATTACAATAACCGATGTAAATGAAGATGGTATATTAAAGTTTAATGTTATAATGGATTATGATCCTTTAAAGACTCATTAAAATTAGTTATTATGATTTCCTTGATTATATTTAGTTAAAGGAAAACTCTATAAGACATATATGGATTAATAATCCTAAGCCCATAGATAACAAGTATATCTGTGGGCTTAGTGCATTTATAGGTTTGACGCTTAAAACTGAAATGATAAAGCCTCTTACTATGTAGAAAAGCATACTTTTTGGCTAATCTTTGAGTTTTAAAGCTGTATCTGTGACTTTCATATCTACGGCATACTGATTACTCATATTATAGGCGTCATAGTAGCCTTTCTTTAACATATAGTTAAATATCTTTTCATGGGTGGCAATAGCGGCATTAAGATGATTTCTTAAGGTCAATCTAAGCTCTGGGGTAGTTGCTTCGGTGAGGGCAATAGAATAGCTTCTTACAGCACTTTTAGCTGATACTAATAAATCTGTAGCTATTACCTGATCACTCATCTTATTCATTCCAGTAAGACTTTCAATTATTGAATTCATTTAATAATCACCTCCTTTTTATTATGTAATTCTTAAAGTGTCTATAGTTTAACTATAGTTAATACATATCTATGCCTTAAAAGAAAGAATGTACTTAGGATAGTTAGCACTAAAAAATAACATTTAACTATTATTATTTTGAGCAACAGCAGATTGATCCATATAAGCTTTTAACTCTCTTATCTGTAACTGCTCAGCCGGTATGTTGTCTTTAACTATAGTTTTTAGTTCATCATCTGAAATTAGTGGAGACATAGTAATGCATTTAGTTAAGCTAAGATTCTTTAATGTAATAAGCTCATGAAGTTGTATAGCTTCATGAGGTGTAATGTATTGTCCACACATATTATATTGATCACTCATAAGTTTAAGCCTCCTTAGTCTGTCTATAAATTATGGTTTTAGTACGACTTTTATACAATCTTCTGTTTTGGTATCAAAAACATCATATCCATGTGGAGCATCATTAAGAGATAATTTGTGGGTTATAATGTCACTTGGATCTATTTTACCTTCAGCCATTAAGTTATATAAGGTAGGCATATAAGGAATTACTGGTGCTTGACCTGTTCTAAGATTTATATTTCGATTAATTAAGTCTCCTAGAGGAAATGCATTATATCTTCCTCCATAAACTCCTGTTACTTGAATCATTCCACCTTTTCTTACTGCTTGAGTGGCAATAGTAAATCCACTTAAAGATCCACTTTGTAGTTTAAGTCCAGATCCAACAAACTCCATTGGTGTCATTTTCCCATCCATTCCTACACAGTCTATAACTACATCAGCACCACCGTGGGTAATTTCTTTAATGTATTCACCAGTATTGGCATGTTGTTCAAAGTTTACGGTTTCTACCTTGTTATATTCCTTAGCATGTTTAAGCCTATAATCTATATAATCTACAGCAATAACTCTTTCAGCTCCATGAAGCCAAGCAAACTTTTGAGCTAAAAGTCCAACTGGTCCACAACCTAGAACAACAACAGTATTGCCAGGTTTAACACCAGCATTTTCTACGCTCCAATATGCTGTACCCATTACATCTGCCATAAGCACTAAACTATCATCGCTTACTTCATTGTCATCTGGTACTTTGAAAGGAGTAAAATTGCCATAAGGAACTCTTAGGTATTCAGCCTGACCACCAGGATATCCACCAAAGGTTTCAGTATATCCAAAAAAACCTCCATTTTCTCCATGAGGATTAGAGTTATCGCACATACAAGTTAAATCGTGTTTACAATAATAACATTCACCACAACTTACATTAAAAGGCACTACAACTTTATCACCTTTTTTAAGTTTTGTAACATCAGGTCCTACTTCTTCTACGATTCCCATTGGTTCATGGCCTATTATGTAATCTTGATGTAGATTAGGAACCATATCATGAATAAGATGGAGATCAGATCCACAAATTGCTGTGTTAGTTATTTTTACAATTATATCATCTGCCTTCTGTATTGAAGGAGCAGGTACATCCTTAACTTTTACATTCTTTATTCCTTGAAAGGTTACAGCTCTCATAACATATCCTCCTTATTATTGATATGGTGTAGCAAAGTCCCCAAGTCTGCTTGTATCGCCAGGGAATAAGTCTAAACTAGCAATTTGAACTGCAGTTCTAGAAGACTCTTGATCCATTTGAAACTGCTTTTCCAAATCTACTGGATGAAACCATCCTTTACGTATCATCATGGTTGTTATTTCTTCATGTATATTTATAGCATCATTTAACTGTTTAGTTAATTTTGCTCTTACTTCAGGTGTTGCTGCCTCAGTTAAAGCTACAGCATAATTTCTTACTCCATTTTTAGCATTAAGTAAAAAAGCTAAAGCCATAGTTTCATCTACTAGTTTAGGCATTCCTTCAGAATTTCTTATTTCTAAATAATCATTTATCATTAGCTTAAACCTCCTATCTCAATTTTGGTGCCTTTCCTAATAGTGCTTGTAAATCATTTATAGCTGTAATTGATTGTCTTACGTCTTTTTCAAATAGAGTTTTCAATTCTTGATCAAAGACTACGCCTTCCATCATTTTTGAGGAGGTCATGCATATAGTCTTAAAATTCAATAACTCATGAATTTGCATTGTTTCTGCAGGTGCTAGATAATTTTGTTCCAAAAAATTCACCTCCCATATTCTTATGTACCACTTCATATTAAAACTTATATTTTCAAATTCTCTTCTCAAAAACCAGAGGAGTTTTGAAAATATATATCGGACTGAGGCGGTACAGCTTTAGTAAACAAGTTTATTATTCCACTAAGAATATCTGTTATACTAAAAGCTTTTACTGTACAGGAATATATAATTTTGATGCTGTTAAAGTATTTGGTTGAACAGAACAATAATTTTTACTATAGAAAGGCACTAATGTAAGCAAAGTCTCATAGCAGCTAAAAGAAATGAGTAATATAAGGCATAGCTATTTTTAGCTCACGGGACATTGAGATTTTCAAAGTTGAATTGAAGATAATCATTCTAATCATGATATTTCCGTTAATGTCTACTTATGTTAATATATAGATATTGCATAAAAATATATAAGTTAATTTTTAATGCTTTTTCTAATGTTCCTATGGTTTCAGTGAGTTAATAAAAAAAGCTATAACTTTATTGAGGTTAAGTTCAATGCTAGTTAAATATAAAAATAAATAAAGTAATACATATTTTTAGGAGGTCAAATTATTATGGTTTATGATGAAAAAGATTTAAGAAGATTTTTAGCAAAATGGCAAGATATTTTACGATTAAGAGACTGGGATATAAGATATGTACTTGTTAATAAAGACTGGAGAAAATCTGGTGACATAAAGATTGATGCTGAGGATAAGAAGGCTGTGCTTTTAATTAATAACTTTAACTCTAGATGGGCTAATCTTGAAGAACTTATAATCCATGAGCTTATACATGTGAAGCTTTATGGTATGGATCAACTTATTGAAGGCCTGATCTACCAGGTTTTCGGCAAAAATGAAGAGGATAAAAAGTTAGACTTTGCCTATGATAAATTTATGAGACTTTTAGAAACAACAACAGAAGACCTTGCAAAGAGCTTTGTTTCTGTTGGAGGAGAGGAGAAAGAGTTATCCTTTGGAAAATTAAAAAGGCAAATAAATAAGGAAATTGGTGAAGATTACGAAATTAGTAAGTTACAGGAGCAATTATAGAAAATAACTCAGTAATACCGGTTATCAATTGAAACTAACTATAGCTGAGAAAATATGCACAAAATGTGGCATATGTCATAGAATACAATATATTAATTGATAATGAGGTAACTATGGCACAATATATTAAAGGTTTGAGTACAGAAGAAGTAATTAAGTATAAAGAAAGGTATGGAACAAATGAGCTTTTTAAAAAGACAAAGTCAACATTTGTATCAAAAATTATTGAAGTCTTTAGTGAACCAATGTTATTACTGCTTTTGTGCGCAACGGTAATCTACTTTATCATAGGGCAATTTAGAGAAGGCATTGTTATGCTTGTTTTCGTTTCTTTTGTCTCAGCAATCTCTTTTATACAACAGTGGAAGACTGATAAAACAATGAATGAATTGAAAAATCTTGTATGTGCAAAGGTATATGTCTTTAGAGATGGTAAAAAGACTCTGATAAATAGTTCGGAGTTGGTTCCTAAAGATGTGATATATATATCATCTGGTGAGAGAATTCCAGCGGATTGTGAAGTTGTAGAGGCTTCTAATTTTTATGTGGATGAAGCTGTACTTACTGGAGAAGCAGAAGCTACTTATAAGCTTTGCAAGAAGGACCTAACTGAGGACAAGGATTATTGGAAAAGGTACATGCTATATGCAGGCACACTAGCTGTATCAGGTACTTGCTTAGCTATAGTAAAGACAATAGGCGTGGATACTGAGTATGGAAAAATAGGAAAGTCCATATATGAAATAAAAGATGAACCTACCCCTCTTGAAAGAAAAGTTGGCAGCTTGGTGAAAAATCTAGCAAAGGTTGGAGCTTTATTATGTTTTGTTGTAATAAGTCTTTCCTACTTTACTAGTGGAAATATTTTAAAGAGTATAATGGCTGGAATAACCTTAGCTATGGCTATTATTCCGGAAGAATTTCCGGTGGTCTTAACTGTATTCTTATCAATGGGAGCTTATAGGCTGGCAAAGAAGAATGTAATTATGCGTAAGATTTCAGCAGTTGAAACCTTAGGGGCTACTACGGTGCTTTGCGTTGATAAAACTGGTACTATCACTGAAAATAAGATGAAGATAAAAGAAGTGTATTCAAAAGATCTTGGCAGTATAGGATTAGAAAGAATTGATAAGAACCTAGCCCTCCTGAGTATTTTAGCTAGTGAAAGAGATTCAAGTGACTCACTTGAAAAAGCTATTTTAGATCAATATAGTAACAAGTTTTCCTTAGTTGAACTTAATGCTTTGGAGTTATGTAAGAAGTTCGATTTCGACTCAAAAACAAAGACCATGGCAAATATTTATATAATGGACTCAGAGTATTACGTAGCTGCTAAAGGTTCTCCTGAAGCTATACTTGAGCTTACCAACCTAAGTGCTGAGGAAAAGCTTTCAATAAAGTTAGAGTTTGATAAAATGGCCTCAAAAGGGCTTAGGGTTTTAGCTTTTGCAGAAGGCAATGACAATAGAATACTAGATAGTTTGGATCAATATAATTTAGATTTTATAGGACTAATAGGTTTCCAGGATTCACCTAAAGCTGGTGTGTTAGCTGCAGTTAAAGGCTGTAATGCCGCTGGAATAAGAGTTGTTATGATAACTGGAGATTACTATAAAACAGCTATGGCAATAGGGCAAGAGATAGGTTTAAAGTTTTCTAAAAGATCTATTACTGGTGATGAAATAGAAAAAATGGATGATTACGAATTAAGAGAGGCAGTTAAAGAATGTGATGTATTTTCTAGAGTAATCCCTTCACATAAAATGAGAATAGTAAAAGCTCTGAAAGATAATGGGGAAATAGTTGCCATGACAGGAGATGGCGTTAATGATGCTCCTGCTTTAAAGGATGCCAATATAGGTATCGCCATGGGTAAAAGAGGAACAGAGGTTGCGAAAGAGGCATCGGATATGATAATTTTAGATGATAGTTTTACTACTATAGTAGACACTGTTAGAGATGGTAGAAGAATTTTTACCAATATCAGAAAAGCCATGATATATATACTGATAATTCATATTCCAATAGTTGCTCTAGCACTTTTTTCTCCTATGTTTAATCTTCCTCAAATCCTACTGCCTATGCATATAATGCTTTTAGAATTAATAATTGATCCAACTTGTTCAATAATCTTTGAACTGGAGCCTGAAGAAGCTAATGTAATGAAGCAACCACCAAGATCTCCAAAAGAACCATTACTTACTGAAAAGATGGTTAAGATGACTTTATTACTGGGTACTACACTGTTTTTAGCGGCTTTTCTCCCATTTCATTATTTAGTAGATAACGGCTTTTCTGTATCATATGCTAGAAGCTTTTCTTTAGTAGTATTATTGATAGGAAATATGATTCTTGTATTAGTGAGTAGCTCAGGTTCAAAGCCTATAATCAAGGAGCTAATACAGAATAAAAATAAAATAAGAACAATAGTAAACATTGTATCTATGGTTACTTTGCTTCTTGTAATATATAATTCGTTCCTACAAACACTGTTTCAAACCTCACCCCTAGAATTACAAACGTTTACAATTGCTGTTATTGTAGGTATATTATCTACTGGGTGGTGGGAAGTTGTAAAGTATTTTAAGAAATAGAATCTATACATTGCTGGTTACAGTAAGTTTAAGAATTACCAGCAATGTATAGATAAAAGTATATTGACAATAATAAAAATTATTGATAAGTTAATAATAGTAATATAAATTATTTTTAAGAAAGGGCAAGGTATTTGCAGAAATGAGATTATAATTCGCTTTCAAGACTATAAATGAATAATTTCTAGAGCTTTAATTAGCTTTATTTGTTGTACATTTTTGTGAGCGGATAGTATTTTCTGACTATACTTGTCTTAATATTTTAAATCTTAATAAAGATGCGGTAATGGTGATTTGTAAAATATGTTTAATTATACTTACTATGGACTTTTAATAAACAAGTCTTTTGCTGATGTATATTGTTGTAAGTAATACTAGTATAATTTTCAACTTTTACACTATTACTGTGAATAGGTAATATTTAATTATCATTTCATGCTAGGTTTAGATTTAACATTATATAATGTTATGCAATAAATTTAGTAAGCATCAAAGATTAAATAACAGGTAATATAACGAAAATCTCTATCTTCTCCAAAATAAAAGGAGGAGATTTTTTTATGTTATTAATTGAGTGTAATAAAGTAAAAAAGTATTATGGTGAACGACTAATATTAAATATAGATCGTTTCAAAGTGTATTCTGAAGACAGGATAGGTATAGTAGGAGTCAATGGTGTTGGTAAAACAACTTTAATTGATATAATAACTAAAAATATAAGACCGGATGAAGGCAATATAAACATTTATGATAGCTACTCTTATATATCACAGTTAAGAGAAGCAGAGGATAATAGACTCAATGAGGAAATAGCTTCAAGGTTTAATATCAAAACTCAATATGAAAGAAGTATGAGTGGAGGAGAGAAGACCAGGTTTAAGCTTGCAAGTGCTTTAAGTCATGATCATGAATTAATAATTGCTGATGAACCTACAAGTAATTTAGATATTGAAGGAATAGATTTAATTGAGAAAAGACTTGAAGAATATAAAGGGGCACTTATAATAATATCCCATGATAGAAACTTCTTAGATAAATTATGTAATAAGATTTATGAATTAGAAGATGGTAAACTAAAACAATATAACGGTAATTATAGTGCATATTTTGAGAAAAAACTTCATGATAGAGAAAGAGCAGAATTTGAATATACAGAATACACCAAAGAAAAAAATAGACTTAAGCAGGCAATTGTAGATGCAAGTGAAAAGTCCTCAGGAATAAAAAGAACTCCTAGTAGAATGGGCAACTCAGAGGCAAGGCTCCATAAAATGGGGGGACAAAAGGCTAAAGCAGGTATTGATAGAGCTGTAAAAAACTTAAATAAACGAATAAGTCACCTAGAGGTAAAAGAAAAGCCAATAGTTCAGGATAAGATTAAACTTGATATTTCAGGGGTTAATGAATTGCACAGTAAAATCATCATTGAAGGTCACAATATAAGCAAAAGCTTCAAGGATAAGATAATATTCAACAATGCAGAATTTCAAATATATAAAGATTCTAAAGTAGCTATAATAGGGCCTAACGGCTGTGGTAAAAGTACTATTATAAAGATGATTATGGAAAGAGATAGCTATATACGTATTTCTAACAGTGCCAAGATAGGATATTTCAGTCAAGATATGAATATACTTGATGAAGGTTTAACAATAAAGGAAAATGTGCTAAAGGAAAGTATTTACGATGAGACTTTTGCTAGGATACTGCTATCTAGGCTTTTATTTAAAAAAGATGACATCTATAAAAAAGTTGGAATTTTAAGCGGCGGAGAAAGAGTTAAAGTATCACTAGCAAAAATATTACTTAGCGACTTTAATATGCTTATTTTAGATGAACCAACAAATTACATGGATATAGATTCCCTAGGTGTCATCGAAGAAGCACTAAGAAGCTATAATGGAACCTTACTTTTTGTGTCTCACGACAGAAGATTTATTGAAGAAGTTGCTGATAAAATAATGATTATTGAAGATAAGCAGATAAATTTGTTCAATGGAGGATATGAAGAGTATATAATAAAAAAATCAAAAATAAATCCTTTAAAGGAAACAAACAAAGAAGAGCAGTTAATGCTGCTTCAGAATAGACTTTCGGAGATCCTAGGAAGACTATCTATGCCATCGAAGAAGGATGATGTAGCAGCATTGGATCGAGAGTATTACGAGCTGCTTGAAAAGATAAAAAAACTTAAACTGTAGTAAAGTTTAACCTCTTTAATATTATAGCAATTAGAGTACTTCTATTGTAACTATAACTTTAAGTGGTCTGGTTAAATAACTTATTAGACATTAATTATATTTTTCTTTAGGTTGGGAATAATTAAGGTAATGTTATTAAAGGATAATGATAACTTAAATACTAATAAGGTGATAATATGAAGCTGAGACCACTACAAATAACTATTTTATCAGTACAAAGTTTAGCATTGATTTTGAACCTATATGCAATCTTTATAAAGAAAGTAAAAGACTATAATGGGCACATAGTAGGAGCTTTTCTAATTTGTGTAATAATGGTTCTAAGCCTAAAGTCCTGGTCACTTTCAGAAAAAAATAAAGCTTGATAGCAGTTATATTTTTTCAGCGATAATGAATACTCCTGTTTTAATAGAAGCTATGTTAAAGATATTGCTATTAATACTATATTCTTGATGGGACATCTTATGATGTCCCATCAAATAATGTTATTAAAACCACTAATATATTTACAACTTTAAGCAGCTAATTTTTATCATAGTAGTTTTTTAGCTCATCAACAATATTTTTATCTATATGGCACCATGTAGACTTGTTGTCTATTGTATAAATCATATTAGAGGATAAATAACTGGCAGAGAACTTCTTTCCGTTACTATAGGTTATCATAATACCATAGCCAACTCCATCCTGTGGCTCTACATTTGACTTTTTAATCTTTACACTATTAATTAGGTCAATTATATTGTCTCTACCAGACTTATCTTTTATTTCCTTTTCTTCTGATTGTATATTGTGTATTTTAAAACTGCTTATATTGCTTTTTTCAATAAAATCTGCTTTTCTTTGTGTTTGTTCTTTACTTTTTACATCGCACCCATAACACACTGTTATTAGAATAACCATAAGCATAAAAATCAATATATTTTTTTTACACATTTTTATACAAAACATCTCCTTAAAACAATATACATTATTACATTATAGTATTATGTTTCTGCCACTCTCAATTTCCTTAATCGTCTATATGTTCCCGTATCCTTAAGTATTGTGGTACATTTTAGTTTGCAAGTTTTATTAAATTATACAGCAAGTGGTCAATACTAGCTATAATTATCATTGTTAATCATTACTTTAGTAATATGTGGATTATGACAATAAAATGGTATAATAGAGTTAATTTATAAAGTTGTGAAGGTATGCATATGAAAAATTACTCATCGTCAAAGGGTAGATTATTGTTTTGTAGGATAATGGAGCTTGTAGCATTTAATACAATTCTAAATTATATTTTAAAAAGAAGTAATCTGAAAAATATAGAAACTTCATTTTTTCTTTTTCTAGCTATCATTTTAATAGTGAACAATATTGTGAGGTACAAGTACTTAAAGGATTATAAAAGCAAGACATATTATCTTTCTTATAATATAAGTGTAGCAATTATAGGTTATCTTAATTTCTCTATGAGAGGTACAGGTACGGATATTTATTTTATTCTTATGCTTATTGAGGTACTTATAGCTAATAGAGAAACAAGAGCAATACTAGTTGCCTTCCATTTTACAGTCTATTTAATATCAAATCTATCAAAAATAGGCTTTACTGATACAAAAGTCTTTATAGCCAGTTTGATAAATATAGCGATGAACTATTGCTCCTTCTTTCTAATAATCTTTCTTTTTAGAACAGTGGTAAAAGAGAAGAATAAAGTGTTAGATCTTAATCAAGAGCTTCTAGCTAAGAATTTAACTTTAAATGAATACTCAGAAATAATTAAACAGCTAACTCTTGAGCAAGAACGAACTAGAATAGCGCAAGAGCTTCATGATTCAATAGGACACTCACTTATAGCTTTAAAGATGAATATAGAGTATGCAGAAAATATATTAGACAAAGACCCTGAAAAGGCAAAGATAGCAATAAGTAAAGCTAAGAATGTTTCTAAGGACTCTATGAATTCATTGAGGGAAGTAGTTTCTATATTAAGAAAAGACAATTACATAGATAAATTAAGAAGTTCTATAAATGAAATATTTAATAATTTTAAGGATAGTAATAGCATAGAATTTACTTTGCAAATGGATGAACAGGTGGAGAAGGCCACCCCTGATATGAAAAATTGTATATATAAAACTATTAGAGAAGCGGTTACTAATGGCATTAAGCATGGAAATGCAACTAATTTTATTATAGAGATAAGTAACGAAGACAATAATATTAGTTTGCTTATAAAAAATAATGGGTTACCTTGCAGTAATATAATAAAATCAACTGGGCTAAAGGGAATAGAGAATAGAATAAAAGCGCTTGGTGGTAATGTTAGTTTTATATCTGGTGAATTAAAGGATTTTAGTATAAGAGCTAATATTCCTAACGTATAATCAACTGGAGGATAGTATGATAAGAGTTATTATTGTAGATGATCAAGAGATTGTAAGAGAAGGACTGAAAATGATATTAAGCCTTCATGATGAGATAGAGGTAATAGGTGAAGCGAGCAACGGCAGAGAATTATTAAAATTACTAGAAACACATACTCCTAATGTAATCTTAATGGATATAAGGATGCCTATAATGGATGGAATTGAGGCTACAAAAATAGTTAAAGTCACTTATCCAAAAATTAAAATAGTTATATTAACTACTTTTAATGAAGATGAATATATCTTTGAAGTGTTAAAGGACGGAGCAGATGGTTATATTCTTAAGGATTCCGATTCTCAAGAGATTGTTAACTCAATAAAAACTGCCTACGCAGATCAAATATTACTAAATCCCAAGGTAACTATTAAAGTTATAAATCTTCTAAATTCAATTGAAGACAAGAAAAAAGCTAAAGAAAATAGTAGTGAGGGGAAAAAACTTATAAACTCCCTCACTCAGAGGGAAAAAGAAGTAACTTCTCACATATTGGAAGGGAAAAGTAATAAAGCCATAGCACAGGCTATGTATGTTACTGAGGGTACCGTTAAAAACTACGTATCAAAAATACTTGAAAAACTCCAATTAAAAAACCGTGCTGAACTAATTTTATTTCTTCAAAAATATGATGAATAATCCTTGAATATCAAGTAGCATATAGTAAATATTGTCTATATTTCAACACGGTACTTTAACAAATCATAAATATTAAATTTATTAGTTTTATATTAGAGGAGAGATGAAGTTGAGTATAAACCCTATAGAGGAAGCAAAAAACTATCTAAAGAAATATCTTAATGAAAATACTAGGCAATTTGAAAATATAAACCCATGGGCAAGAGATGAAAAGCATATAGTTCTTCACTCTTTTAGAGTACATAGTATAGCAATGAAAATTAGTAAAAAGGAGATACCTGTACTTTCTGAAGATGATATTATTTTAATTGGATTAGCTGCTATATTGCATGATATAGGAAAAGCTCATGTAAATGAAAAACATGCTGAGAAGAGTATGGAATTAGTAGAAGCTTGGCTTAACAGTTATGATGATATAGCAAGTACTGTTACTGAAAAAGAAAGACTACTGAAAATTATTAAGAATCATTCAGATAAAGAAACTAAGGAAGAGGATATATGTCTTGCAATACTTAAGGATGCAGATTTACTTGATGAAATAGGTACAATGTCGATTTTTATGCTTTCAAATAGACTTGATAAAGGAAATCCTTATTTTTTTGATGAATTACGTGATAAACTTAATAGCAAAGAGCTTCCATACTGTTATCGTCAGCTTAATAAGCTTAACACCGATGCAGGTAAAGAATTATTGATGAATAAAATATCATTTATAAAAAGTTTTATTGATGAGCTTGATTATGAGATTAAAGGACATGAATACTACTAAAACTTTATTACACAGATAAAATTATATTTTATGTAAAATATTAATAAAGTATAAACCATATGAACAAAAGCTTCGCTGAAGGATAGAAATTGTGCCTATCCTTCAGCGAAGCTTTATATATCTTCAATTGGCTGATATACATATAACTCGCAGTAATTATCTTTTGACATAGAATTATCAATATATTCAAATCTAAAGGTATCAGCAAATTTATACCCTGATTTAAAAATCCACCTTGAATACATTTGAACTAAAAGCCGCCCCACATGTCTTCCGTTTATATTATCTGGACTAAAGAACCCTACAAATTTAAAAACTACATATTTATGAGCAGGTATAGATATTCCAACCATACCTTCCGGAATAGATTCTAAACTACTAACCTCAGCACTTGGCATGTAGTATATGACGCCATTATGATCTTCACTCCAATCAGTATATCCAAAATATACGTTATCTTTAGAGATATTTTTGATCTTACTTCTTTGTTTATAAAAAAATTCTCTACCAAAGGCATTGGCAGTTTTATCTCCAGATTTACTTAATATTTTATGCTTTGTTCCAATAAGATTAAACTTTTGTTTAAATACGAACTGAGGATTGTAGGTTATTGAGTTTTCAACAGATAAAATATCCTTTGTATTTATCTTTTCCTTTATGATTAAGCTTAAACTCATATTGTCGGACCTTAATTTTAAAGGAGTATGTCCGAAAAACTTCTTAAAAGCTCGTATATAGGATTGTTCATAATCAAAGCCATAATTTAATGCAATATCTATAATCCTCATATCAGTATTTAAAAGCTCATTGATACTGGAGGTTAGTTTTCTGCCTTGAGTATATTCGATTATAGATTCACCAGTTAAGGACTTAAAAATCCTATGAAGATAATACTTAGAAACCCCAGTATGTTCTGATAAATCATCCAAAGAAATTTTATTATATAAATTCTGTTCAATATAAGCTATTGCGGAAACAATAGCTTCTTTTAAATCTTTCATATTTTTGCACCTTTTCATTTTAGTTTCGATATAAGAACTCTATAAAAGCAATATCTGTTCATTTTAGTAAAAATACATCTACTACAATAATATTGAAAGGTGATTAACAAATCACTGGCACTTAAATATTTGAGATGACTTTAAAGCTTATTTTCTTTACCACAAGACGCTTTAAGATGAATTTGGAATTTAAGTGGCAGCTAAATAGATTAAATTTATTATATCTATTATATTTTGAAAAGTAAATACAGTTTGATATATGGAGGTTTCTTATATGAATAGAAGAGTAGTAATAACAGGTATGGGAGTAGTTTCTTCCGTTGGGATTGGTGCAAAGGAGTTTTGGCAAGATATTAAAATAGGTAAAAGTGGAATAAGCCTTATAGAAAGAGTGGACGTTTCAGAAATTCCTACAAAGGTTGCTGCTGAAATAAAGAGCTTTGAACCTAGTGATTTTATGGAACGGAAAGAGGTAAAAAGGACTGATAGATTTTCTCAATTTGCTTTGGCGGCTACAAAAATTGCAATGGACAACTCAAAGCTAAATTTAGATAAAGTTGATAAGGAAAGAATGGGCGTAATTATAGGAACTGGGGTAGGAGGAATAGAAACTACCTTAGCTCAGCATAACATATTTCTTGAAAAAGGACCAAGTAGAGTTAGTCCATTTTTAGTTCCTATGATGATACCCAATATGGCTTCAGGGTTAGTGGCTATAAAATACGGAGCAAAAGGTTTTAATGAGTGTACAGTAACAGCTTGTGCTACTTCAACTAATTCTATAGGAGATGCCTTCAAAGCTATTCAAAGAAGCGATGCAGATGTGATGATAGCAGGTGGAGCAGAAGCTCCTATCACAGGACTTACTCTTGCAGGTTTTTCTTCTAGTAAGACTATGACAACTAACCTTGATCCTAAAAGTGCTAGCAAACCTTTTGATCTTAATAGAGATGGATTTGTATTAGGGGAGGGTGCTGGTATAGTAATTTTAGAGGAACTTGAGCATGCATTAAAAAGGAATGCAGATATAATCGCTGAAGTTGTTGGATACGGGTGCACCAATGATGCTTATCATATCACTTCACCTTCAGAAGGAGGAGAAGGCGCAGCAAGATGTATGAAGAGAGCTTTAGAAGATGCCAGTGTAGCTCCATCAGCTATTGGTTACATAAATGCTCATGGTACGTCCACAAAAGCTAATGATAGAAGTGAAACTTCAGCAATAAAAACTGTTTTTGGAGATGCTTCTTATAACCTCATGATAAGTTCAACAAAATCTATGACAGGACATCTTTTAGGAGCCACTGGTGCTGTCGAAGCAATTATAACAGCATATGCTTTAGAGGAAGGCTTTGTGCCTCCAACAATAAACTATAGTACACCAGATCCAGAATGTGATCTGAACTATGTTCCTAATGTAGGAAAGAATTTTGATTTCAATTATGCTCTATCCAATTCCTTTGGGTTTGGCGGACATAATGCTACTTTAGTATTAAAGAAGTTCAAATAACATTATTGTAATACAACTCCTTATACAGCACCTATGGTTTATGATAAGAAAATTAATAATTGATCTTAGTTAGAAGCTAAATTATCTAGAAATATAATTTAGCTTCTATAATTTGAATAGTATATCCATATTGTTGTTAATAATATAATTAGGGTAATACAATTAACCTAATGATACCTATAACAAAATATCTAAACTATTCATTAACAGGAGAAAGAAATGCATTTTTCAGAAAAATATTTAACCGTTGAAGTTAAAGAAAAATATAGAGATCTTGTGCCTATATTTTTAAGTGCTAGATTATCAGATGTGGAAAAGCTAGAGGCTGCAGTTGAAACTTCTGATTTTGAAACTATAGGGTTAATAGGTCATTCTATATACGGAGCTAGTGGAAGTTACGGTTTTCATTTTGCTTCAAAATTAGGTGAAGAGCTTGAGGCAGCTGCAGTTAGACAAAACAATAGCGAAATAGTTGATGTGATAAACTCTCTAAAAGAATATCTTGCATCTGTAAAAGTTACATATATAGATTGATACACCTATATATATTATTTGTTCATGTATAAAGAAGGTGGTGTACTATGAAAAAATCCATTTTGTTTGTAGACGACCAAGATGAAATATTACTTCTACTTAAAAGGATGTTTCAAGATGAGGAGTATAACTTGTTTTTTGCAAATGGCGGTCCTCAGGCAATTGAATTGTTAAAGCACAATAACATAGATATTTTGGTCACTGATTTAAGGATGCCTGGAATGAGTGGCCTTGAAGTATTGAAGGTTGTAAAGACTCAATATCCTGATATAGTAAGAATAGTTCTTTCTGGTTTTTCACAGATTCCTTCTATAATCGAAGCAATAAATAGTGGGGATATCTTTAAGTATATCACCAAACCTTGGAAGGTAGATGAAGAAGCTAAGAAAATAATTAAAGAAGCCTCGGATTATTCTGATTATCTTAAGTCTAAAAATACATCGGCTTCTGATAGCTTTAATATAAAAAAAGAAGACTTTTTACAACTATTAAGATTCTTGCCTAATCCTTATATTTTTATAGAAAATAATGATGAAGCGTATAGCGAAAATATTAAAAAATTAGAAGAGAATAATATAGAGAAAGAACTTGTAATAGGTGATAACTACAAACTATTGATTCTAAGAAAATGACTATTTTTACTTTACAAAATTATAGCTTTTACCGTCTAGTACAATTACATAAAAGAAATGCTAAACCAACCTAGTAATAATAGCTTATGTAACTTTTTCATCAGAGATATATTTAAAAATTACAACATTAAAAGACATGGATAAAGGAAACTTGTTTTGTTACTTTATCCATGTCTTTTGTTTAGGCTATGTTTAATAATAATGATATTATAGACTCATTTCTTCTTAAACTTTGAACTCAAAATTTCATAAACACCTATTATACTTAAACAAAGATACATATAAAACATCCCAATAGTTAGTAAAGGATGCTTTATATATCTCTTGAGATTATCCTTTCTGTATAGAACAGGTCTAAAAAAGTACCATCTTTGAAGTGCCTTAAAAAAGCCACCTTCTTCAGTTGATAGAGTCTTATCCATAACAGAAAAATAATATCTTTTTTTTGCTATTATATTTTTCAAGGTTACATGTTTTTCATTATGATATACTCCAGTAAACTGGGCTCTTTTAATTAAACCACCTTTTTCAATAAACCTTATGGTTGGTTGGGTTTCCTCGAAGGCTATTTGATTTATGTTAATTCCGCCTGTGCTATTGTAAGCATCTATTCTCCAAAATCTCGCTGCTTCAATGGAGTTTTTACCTAAATTTTCTCCAGCATTATTTATTGTATTTCTTTCAAAGACCTTTACCTTAGAGTAAAAGTTATGGTAGTCAGAATAAGCTATCTCAGGAATGACAAGTGCTCCAACCTTTTGATGATCGCTAAAATATGTTATAACATCCTTCAGTAAATGCTCCTTTAAAACCATATCAGAATCTATTATAAATATAAAATTAGTACCTATACTTTTAGCTTTTTCAATCGCTTTGGCTCTAGCAATTCCTCTCTCTCCATGAGGCAGAGGAATAAGATAAAAGTTATCACAAGAAGCTGCTGTTTCCTTTAATATTTCTATAGTATTGTCAGTAGAACCATCATCAGAAACTATCACATCAAAATTATTGTAATCCTGTTCTAAACAACTTTTTAAACAAGGTATTACATATTCTGAACTATTGTAGGTTGAAAATATAATGCTGACCTTATCATTCATACTTTCATCCCTTCCTTACTACTTCCATAAAGTCCTCAAAAGCCTTTGCGGTATTTCTCCAATGAAATTTTAGTGAAAACTCATAGGCTCTATTTCTATATTGTTCGTATTCATCTTTAGCAATAATAACTCTTTCCATGAATTTTGCTAAAGACAGCACATTATTCTTTTTACAAAGATATCCTGCCTTTCCAAAGTCAACAGCATCTACTATTCCAGGAGAATTATAGGTTATACTTGGTGTACCTACTGCAGCGGCTTCGGTTACAATTAGCCCCCAACCTTCTCTTTGAGATGGGAACAGCAACGCATGTGATCTACTCATAAGTTCTAATTTTTTTTCTGCACTTACAAATCCAAAGAAAGTGACATCTTTGTCTTCTCCCTCATTTCCATAGGAAAGATTTTCTCTATTTAATATAGGTTTTAACCTTTCGGCTATATATGCTTCATTTTTCTTACCTACAATCCATAACTTTGCTGTAGAATAAATTGTTTTTAAAAGTGCAAAGGCTTTTATAGAATCATCAATTCCTTTGTAATTAGCAAATCTCCCAACATAGATAAAAGTTGGCACCTCCTCCTTAGCTAAAAACTCTTCTTTTTTCAAATGTTCAAACTCAATTCCTTCAGGCAATATATATACTTTTCTAGGATTAAATCCTACATCAATAAGGTCATTTTTAGTGGATTGGGATACGGTTATGGTGTAGTCATTTTTTGATAATCTTAAAAGAGCATCCTCAGTATGATAACCAGCAATGTTTAAAGGAAACTTAGTATTTAGGTGCCAGATTTCTCTTGTAAGTTGATGGATAAAGAAGATTCTCTTCTTATCTTCAACCCAGAATCTAGTGAAAAATCTATGAGTATTACACTGGTCAACTACAAAATCTATGGTGCTTCTATTAAGTCTATAAAACTTAATAGCTTCAAGTATACTAGTGAGTTCATTACCTTTTCTTAAGTATAATATGTTATCTATGATTTCTTCTTCCTTTGCACCTTCAAACATAGGTGAAAAGTGAATTATCCTATATTTAGAATGATCGATACGCTTAAGCATTTCATGAGTATAAACTTCCGCACCACCTTTTTTAGGCGCATTTATATCTCTCCAGGATAGAAATAATATAGTAATCATTGATGAATCAGGTTCCGTATACATACAATCTACTCCTTTAACTCTTTTGTTAATCTTGCTATCAAAAATATAAACATTAAAACGTAACAGATAATCTGAATGAATATAATTGATAGTATGCTTTCATGATGCATTAAAAATAACAACAACATGAATACTGATGTTATTAATAAATAAATCAGATAGCGTTTCTTCTCTAAAGCAATAAAGACATTTATAGCTAAAAAACAAGACACTAAAAAACTATACGCTATACAGCTAAAAAACAAATAATTTCTAGCCTCTTCATACTTGGTACTGAAAAAAATAGAAACTGTATAGGGGAGTATGAAGTAATAAGCTAAAAGAGCTATTACAGATAACAGGCCAAATAATAAGAATGCCTTTTTAACAATACTCCTTAATTTTATCTTGTCATTATAGTTTGCACTAAAGGTCGGTATAAATACGGTTATTATACTAAAGGATGCAGCAAGTATAAGCTGGCTATACTTTTGAATAACTGCATATATTCCTGAAACCTGAGGTAGAAAATAGTTTATTATCAGCATATCTATACTGGTGAAAAAGTATATAAAAAAATTAGCTATATAAATAGAGATCGATTGCTTAAAAATTTGTTGGACAGAAGTTTTTATTGAATGATCTACGGACATAAACTTTTTCATTTTTGAGTTTGTTAAAAAACCGTGAAAAAAAGAAAATCCCATCCCAAGTAGTATTGATATTAAGGCAATATGTACGTTTTTTCTATAACTAAAAAGCCAAAATATAGATATTAGTTTTACAAAGGTTTCGATATAGAAGCTTATATTCAAATTTAAATATTGATGGTTTCCTTGAAAAATTCCTCTAAAGATACTCAAATATAAATTGAATACAAATATAACTACTAAAAAAAATAATGAAACATAATCACTCCTAAGAAAACTTACAATTGGTTTTGCTAGAATTAAAGTTCCTAATAATATAGGTAACAAAAAATATAGTGTTGACAAATAAATGCTATTAAAAGTATCAGCAGAGCATTGACCAGAGGATACTCTTTTAGCTGTTAAAGTTTGAAAAGAAATACCTAATACAAATAATATTGCAGAAAAAGATAGTAGGGAATTAATAGTGCCATACTGCTGTGATAAGAGGTTCCAACTCAAGTATAATTGAAAGAAATAGTTTACTACATTCAAAGCTATATCTAAAAACGGGAAGATAATATTCTGTCTTTTTTTTATAAATCTAACCATGTGTAACATATTATATTTTCCTTAAGGAGATATTTCGATGATTTTTATATATCTTGAAGATGGATTTTACAAAGTGAATAGAATCTCTCACTATATCTACATGAGAACCTTCCATATCAATGCATCTAACTGGAAGCTGAAGCACTCTAAAGTTCATTCGCTTTGCTAAGTACACAAGCTCCAAATCAATTGCAAGTTCTGTTTCTGCATGAAGATAGGGAAGAATATATTGGGCAGCTACAGAATTCACCGCTTTAAGTCCAGTCTGTGAGTCATATACCCCCTTTGGAAGCATAGGTTTTGTCATTAGACGCTTGAAAAAGCTAACGAACCTTCTTATAGGAGGTCTTTTTTCTGCTGTCATATCCTTTGTAGCTACTATGATATCGTAGTAACCTGCTTTTATAATGTTTATCATCTTAGCTATGTCTTCTATTTCAAAGGAATTATCTGCATCTACAAAAACAAGAATTTCAGAGCGTATACTTTTTATTCCCTCAATATAGGTTCCTGCTTTTCTTGTGTTAACCTTAAGCTCATGAGAAGAAATTGTACTTCTTTGTTTTATGTAATTTGTTTCTAAAAGATCATTGTCTATAAGCTTTTTTACCAACTCTTCTGTATTATCCTTACTTCCATCATTTATAAAGTATAGTGAGGCATTTATAAAACCTTCTTCAAGTAATACCTTTAATTTTTTTACAAATTCATATACATTATTGAACCTACTAGCTTCGTTGTATACTGGAAGAACTATAGCTATATCAGTTTTTTCACTAGGATACTCAGGATGCAATAGGCTTTGTATGTATTCTAAGATTTCATCTGAATCACTGGCACGATAATTTAAAGATCTTATCTGTCCATAACCTACAATAGACCTAAAGTATGTGAAATCCTTAGCTTCATCCAAGGTGCTGATAAGTAGCAACGGCATACTGGGAACTATATTCCTTATTTTATTTGCATAATTGATGGTATCTTCTGTATCCTTTAAATCTAATAAAATCATTGAATAATCTCCCAACAAAGTTTCTTCCATTTCATTTATGCTTATAAGCTTGTGAGAGTAAAAATCTATTATATGTTCATAATCTATTTTTCTAAAATTATCGGAAATAATTAAAATGCTGTCATTATTAGTCATGTATAAATCTCCTTTCTCTAAATAATAATATACGTCGAAGAGCAATTATAATTCATTGAAAATATTAGAAAACACACTGTTTACATACTTTGCTGAAATTCAGTGGTTAATTATCCTATGCTTTACACTGGTATAGTAGCCATGTAGATGCAATTGGCTTTAACAACATTTTCTATAATATGTGGAAAATAGAGAAGCAAAGAAAAAGTATGAGGAGATAAAAATGAAAAAAACATATCATTACAAAAGCATAATGTATATGATTTTTGCTGCGGGTATACCTATTATCTTATTTGTTATTTTATTCTTATTTAGATTTAGAGGATATTTTATTTCTGCTGCGGATACTAATCTTCAAAGCCTAAGAGACGAAAAAATCAATCTTGTTAAGGAACATTACTCCAAGTTAGAGGAAAAGCAAGAGATATATTCTCAAACAATAGCTTTATCAATTCTAGGAGGAAAAGGAGAGCTTATTAACGGCTGGGACTTTACTGCCTATGACAAAAATGCAGAGATTAAGAATATCTATGTCTTTGATACAAGCTATAACCTTATATACAAAAAGAACTCTGATTCTGATATTACTACAGTATCGGATACCTTAAAACAATATAAGTTTAAAGAGCCTTTTATATTAAGTGATTTTTTTATTACTGGCTCTAAAGACTATCAATATCTGTACTATAAGATTTCTAATAAGTCAGGAGCGCTGGGGTATACTGTTTTTACCATAGATAAATCTCAATTACAATTGCTTTTGAAAAATTCTAAGCAATTAGGGGTAAAGATATATAACAATAAATTTCAAGTGGTCTGTGATACGGATATTAAAAACATAAATAAGACTGAAATAACCCCCATTACTAAGAAGGCTTTGGATGGAAATACAGATATTGAAGCCTATGAAGGATATAGATATGCATACAGTTTTATAGATTTGAACGGAGTAGCTTTGTATCTAGCTTCTTATAATAGTGAAAAGAATATACTAGGTACAGTAAACAATATTAGAACTTTTATTTTATTTGTAATTTTCTTAACTTTTATAGCTATCTTTGTTCTAGGCTGGAAGGCTTATAGCAATCTAAAAGAAGCTGTAGAAGATGAAATACAGAATAGAAAAAACACTACTTTTTTTGATATAGACGAACTAAGCAAAAAAGCTAACAAAGTTCTGAAACATATTACGGACATAGAAAACTTATATGAACCTTTGTCAAAATTAAGAGGAGATTTAAATGAATTTGAAGATGAAGTAAGAAAGGAAGGATTGCATATCAATGAAAAAGATAAACCTGAAGGAAAAGCTTAAAGACTTAATCTATATATACAGATATGATATCTTTTCCTTGGTTATGATGGTATTTTTAATCTTATGGTTCTTGCAGCCTCTATTTGAAAAAGGGCATGTGGTTTTTAGTGATATGGCCTTTGGCTTTACATCAGGTAGATACATGGAGGAGATTTTTGGAGTATGGAATGAACGTTGGAGTACAACAACCTTACTGAACATTCCTAGACTGCTATATATTCTTCCCCCTTATATACTATCTAAGCTATTTAACTATAGTGGTCCTGTACTCCTAAAAAGCTTTATAATACTCTTGATTTTAAACTCAGCAATTTCTATGTATCTATTTTCTAAGAGAATAATAAGTATTTACTTTTCAAAGGAATTTAACTTTTTTAAAATATTTGCTTTGCTAACTGGTGCAATATTCTATGCTCTTAACCCTTGGGTAATTTATAGAATACAGCATATTTATCTTTTGTGTGGATACAGCTTATTTCCTTTAGTCCTTATGTTTTTCTTTAATTTGTTTGACCCTAAGTTTCAGGCTCAAATAATTCCACATTATGATGTAAGTAACATCAAGCTCTACAAGAGAAATGTTATTGATATCTTTATGATAAGCATAATATTTACCATCAGTGCAGGAGGCATTCACTACTTTTTTTATGGTCTTATCTTTCTCTTCGTAATAGGTATGTTATTACTGATGAAGCAAACTATCATATTTGCCAGAAGTAAAGAGTTTAAGAGATTAAGAAGAGTCTATATTAACTTTGCTTTAAAGATCTTTGCCTTTGGAACAGTATTTTGTTTCTTTAGCTTTTATTGGCTTTCCATGTACTTTGGTAGCATTCTTTTTAAAGCACAAGCCTCTCAGCATAATATTAATGTTGTAGATACACTTTCACTTTTTAGTAGGTATAGTACGCCAGTAAAAGTACTTTATCTAGTTAGCTATTGGTGGCCTATGTTCAATATTGAGAAGCTTCCAATCACTTTCTATATGGGTGGTGCTGTACTTATATTTTTTATAATCTATGCTATGGTGTTTAGAGCTTATAAAGAGAATATAATTTTGTTTTTCACCATTCTATCACTTTTATTTGTACTACTTTCTACAGGTGTAACCTTGCCACTTTTTGCAGATTACTTTGTGATAATAGTGACCAAAGTTCCCATAATAGGATCAATGTTTAGGGATCCAAATAAATTCGTAGGTCTAATGGCTGTAGGTTTTAGTCTTCTTCTTACCTTTGGAGTTGAAGCTGTGCTCCATAAGCTAGAGACTAATATATATCACAGTATATTGAAAGGTTGCTTAGTGGTAGGAGTTATAGGAAGCTTCTGGCTTTATATTAATCCTTTTTACCAAAGCTTTATACAAGGTTTTTATCATCCTGTAGAAATCCCCAAGGAATATCTTGAAGTGCAAAAGCACTTTATAGACAAGGATAGGTTTGATAGTAAAGTCCTATACATGCCTATAGCTGATAACATGACTCAGAGTAATACTGGTGTAGCAACACCTTTTTGGAACAAAAATCCTAATATAACAGGTATGGAAAAAGCCACTGGGGACTTGCAAGTATATTCATCCCAGAAAAATACAATCTTCCATCACGAAGGTAATATACCTAGCATTACATACTACCTTAATTTTCTTCAATATATCATGGACAGAGGACTTAGTAGTAATATAAGTACTTTAGTAAGTAATTTTGGAATAAATGAGCTTGCATATCATAAGGAATATGTTGGTCAAGAGGAAAGACAGCAATTTAATAAAAAACTTCTAGAATTGCAGGAAAATCTGTCAAAGAAATATGAGGATAATATATTTTCACTATATAAAGTTCCTAAGCCTATTCCTTATATGTACCAGGTTCCTAAAAAATTATATACCCCTTATGGTTTTTCTAGACTAGAAACCTATAACAGTATACCTAATTTTAACTTTAAGGATATAGGAGTAATTTTCTCAAGCATAGAACCTAAAAGTTACATTACTAGTGCAAACAAAGGTGATTACATTGAAGCAGTTAATATGAGAGATTTATTGCTTTCAAATCTACCTAGCGATAATTACATAAAGCCCTTTGAATTTATAGATTCCGCTAATCCTTTTTTAAAATGGGCAAAAACCTTGCCTCAAAATAACGAATGGTTGTGGTTTTTATCCTCTCAGGGGATACAAAACTTTCCCTTTGATTTTGATCAATCTTCAGGAATTGGGGTAACCTTTGCTAGTAGTAAGCTAAATATATTGCCATATAGAATGAAAAGTATTAAAGGAAAACTAGTAGCTGATTTTAATTCCTTACTAAGGACAGAAAAATTTTTCGTACCAGATAACCCACAATATTTTAATGTTCAAGCTGCACCAATGACTGATGTCAATGCAATCCCAATGCTTTATGGACAGATAGCCAGTGGAGACCCTAAAAATATATGGCAAGTAGCAAAATCAGGACTGTTGGAAGCAAAGGAGAATAATCCTTACCAGTTCAATATAGCTGTATCTGGCAGAGGAGTAAACAAGATGCATATAAAGGTTAGATTCTTTGACGATAACATGAAAGAACTAGGAATTAGCTATGTGGTGGCTCCAACTGAATCTGTAAATTTCGATGCAGTGAACTTTTTTGGTGAGTATATTTCTCCCTTTGGTTCTAAATACATGAGAATAGATATATTAAGTTATCAAATGCCAGAACAAAGAACCTACTGGTGGATACATGATATGAAGCTTTTTGATCTTGAGGAATACAAAGCTCCTAATGAGTTTACAATGAAGAAAAAGTTTGATACTGATACAAAAGCCCATGTCTACGCAAGAGTTTTAAGATCAAAGGTAGGAGGTAATTTGAAGATATCTTTTCCTAAGGATAAAAGTATTATTAACACTAAGGACATAAGCCTCAATCAATTCATTTGGATAGATTTAGGTATACATTCCTTTGAAAAAGGTGAAAATAACATAGCTGTAGAAAATGTCTCTGGCTTTAATGCAGTCAATGTTTTTGCAATAATTCCAGAAGACGACTTTGAAAGAATCAGTTTCCCAATAAAAAAGGCAGTTGAACGATCAAATATATTTGTAAGCCTAGAGGCAGAAAATGATTTTTCTTATAGTGGAAACTTGCAATCTGAAAGAGCCTATCCAACTTTGAGTTTTGGAAAAGGAATTAGTTCTCAAAGTGGAACTTTGTCTAGAGATGTAGAAGTATTAAAAGATGGTACTTATTCCTTATCATTAAATCTCAACGGATACCCATTAAATAGCGGAAGAATTCTTGTGGATATAACCAATAAAGATACCGGTGAAAAAATAGCCAGAGTTATCGAAACTAGTTCTTTTAAGTTAAAGACTGAAAAACCAGCAACTATGATAGATTATAATCCATTGAGTAAAGGCTATCCTTATACCATAGATAAGTTAGCTGACACCTTACAATATTACTACAGAGTTGATCTTAAAAATATGTTTTTTAGCAGTGGATACTATACTATTAAGCTAACTTTCGATAGCAAAGTACCTTCAGTAAGTACCTTTTCTGATTTTCATAAATTTGATGTTAGTGAGATTAAGCTGCCTCCTTTTATTGCTGATATCTTTCAAGAAGACTGCTCTGATTGCGATAGAGTCACAAAGGATATGATGAATAATACAATTAGCAATGGCGCTATGAAGATAGATTATGAAAAAACTTGTTCCTGTGATTGGTACGTCTATGCCTCAAAGAAAATAAAGGTAAACCCTAAGGAAGAGTATTTAGTTAATGTGGAGGCTCGTTCAGAGAACATTAGAAAAAGGCATATGAAGGTTATATTTTTAGATGACGATATGAACGTGGTAGATGTTACTTATATCAATGAGGTAGAAGAGAAAGATAAGTACAAATGGAATAAATACGAGCAAATAATTAAGGTACCGGAAAAAGCTACCTTAATGCAGTATCATATACTAGCTAGAGGTGAGAAGCTTAGTAATGGATATTTGGAGCTGAAGAATTTTAGTATTATACCTTACAATCATATGCTTCTAGTTGATAATGTGATTTTTTATGAAGGAAATGATTTAGATAATTTCTTTAACTTATCAGAAACTAAGGTTGAAGGAGTAAATTATGAGAAAGTAGATAGAATGAAGCGAAAGTTTAATGTAAGCAACCCAGTTAAGGAAAGAATCTTGCTAAATTACTGTGAATCACCAAATCCTGTTTGGCAAATCGACTTTGGTGAAAAGCAAAGAGGAACTATGATTTTAAATGGAGTAACTACTGGATTTATAGTTAATGAAACCGGTGAAGGTACAACTAAAGTTATTCTAAGAGAGTTATACTATCTTGGTCTTATAGTGTTCTTTTTAGGTTTTGTTGCTACTTTTGTGATTTATGAATTTTATACCACCGAAAATAGAGATAATAACTTAAAAAAACTAGCAACAAGAATCATAGCTACTACTAATAATATTACTTACAATACATTTAAAGTTATTAAAACCATAATAGAAAAAGTAAACATTACAAGATTTAAAAGAAATAGAAGGTGACTTTATGAGAAAAATACTTATAGCAGATGATGAAATTTCACTTAGATTTCTTATTTCTGAAACCCTTGAGGACGATGATAGTGAGATATATCAGGCTAAGGATGGTCAGGAAGCTCTAGAGCTGGTATATGAGAAAAAGCCTGATTTATTAATATTAGATGTTATGATGCCAAAACTAACAGGCTATGAAGTCATAGAAAAGCTTGGTAGTGATAAAGGAGATATGAAGATAATGCTATTAACTGCCAAGGCTCAACTTTCAGATAGGGAAAAGGCCATGGAAAGCGGGGCGGATTACTTTTTGACAAAGCCCTTTAGCCCAATGGAATTACTTGATAAAGTAGATAATATTTTTGAAGAGTTATTATGATTTCTATATACTATACAGCTAAAACATAGAAGGAAAATTTAAAAATATGATAAGAAAGATGGAAGTTTTTATAATTTTATTGTTATTAGGAGTTATTTTAAATTTATTTTCAATACCATTGCCCTTTGGTACTGATTTCTTACTAGGTGGTATATGTACCATATTATGCTATTATCTATTTGGAGTTAAATATGCTGTTATATCAGCTTTAATAGTTAATTATAGAACTGTTTTGTTGTGGGGGCATCCGTATGCTATAGTAGCATCAGTAATGGAAGTTCTAATGATTTACCTAATAATAAGAAAGACAAAGATCAAAACCTTACTTATGGCCGACATTATATATTGGTGTACTTTAGGTGCAGCTTTAGTTTATGTAGCTTATCTTTATGTAATGAAGGTCAGTGCTGATGCTACTTTACTTGTAGTATTAAAGCAAGGTATTAATGGAATCTTCAATGTTCTTTTAGCTAATATTCTATATATGGTTATACCCTTTTCAACCATAATAAATGACGATGTTAGCTCAAAGATTTCATTAAAGAATATTCTTTTCAATAGTATAGGAAGCTTAATCTTAACCTTGAGTTTAATCTATATAGTGATATCAGGAAATAGAGAGCTAAGTTATATTAATAATAATGGAAGATCCATGCTGGATATAGCTTCGAATAGTTTAGCTTACTATATAAAGGAAAATCTAGATGAACCAAATTATAGCCTAGATTTACTTGACACATACTCAAACAACCAGAACCTAATAATATCTTTTAGACAAAACAATGGTAACAAACTTTATTCCAACAAAGAAAATGACATGGAAGATAAGTGGCATTCAGTTGGTCAACTATTTAACCTTGGAAGTGGTATGTATCGATGGGTTCCTAATATAGCTACACCTCCTATAAAGCAGTGGGAAGAGTCTTACTATATAAAAACACAGCCTATAGACGATGGCATTGTTACGATTAAGTTAGAGCTAAGACCATACATAAAACAATTGTATGACACTAATATAAAAATATTTTCTATTATTGCAATATCAATAGGCTTATTACTTTTGATATTGTCTCTAATACTTAATATATTACTAAAGCCACTTTCTAACTTAGCCAATATAACCTATCAGTTACCTGAAAAAATAAAGAATCATGGAATAATAAACTTAGAGAGAGAAACTCTAGTAGAGGAGATAAGTATATTATTTTCAAACTTCAAGGCTATGCAGGTAGCCTTGAAAGACAGCTTTGAAGACTTAGAAGAACAATATGAAAAAACCGCTGAACAGTTAAATATAACAACTAAGCGGTTAGATAACATACAGTTTGCTGTGGATAAAGCCACCTTTGTATGTATAGTTGACGGCAATGGCAATATCATACATGCTAATAAAAACATTTGCAAATTGCTTCAATATACCTATGAAGAGCTTCACAATAAGAAATTTGACTTTTTAAATTTAAGGGTTGTGGGGAAAGATTCCATAGATAATATTAAAAATATTATAAACTCAGGTGAAACTTGGAGTGGAGACTTAAGTGTAGTAGGAAAAGATTCTATTGAACATCTTATGTTTTCTACTATGGTACCTATTTTGAATGAAGTTAAAGGAAGATCCCAATTTATAATAATAAGCATAGATGTTACAGAGCAAAGAGAGGTTGAACACCATAAGGAGGAATTTATAAATATGGTTTCACACGAACTAAGAACTCCTATGACCTCTATCTTTGGGTTTATTGAACTTCTTATGCATAAAGAGTTAAACGCTCAAAAACAAAAAAAATATTTAGAGATAATTTATAAAGAAGCTAAGAGACTTTCTGATTTGATAAATGACTTTTTAGATCTTCAAAAAATGATTTCAGGTAAACAAAAGTATGATTTTGTTTGTGTTGATATAAATGAAATGATGAAGGATATACTTGACCAATGGAAGCTAAAGCATGAAAATATAACTTTGGAAATTCCTGAGGAAGAGGTTATAGTAGATATAGACTCTAATAGGATAACTCAAGTACTTCATAACTTAATAAGTAATGCCATAAAGTATTCAACAGAAAACTCAAAGGTTGAGGTTAGAGTAATTATAGAAGAAAAGTTTGTTAAGATAGATGTAAAGGACCATGGTCTAGGAATACCAGAATCAGAAAAGAAAAATATATTTTCAAAGTTTTATAGAGTTGATAACTCCGACAGCAGGCAAGTAGGTGGAACTGGGTTAGGTCTTGCTATTTGTAAAGAAATAGTTGAGGCCCATGGAGGGAAAATATATTTTGAATCACAGCTTGGTAGTGGCAGTACCTTTAGTATAGAGCTAAAACGCTGTTTATAGACTAATATATCTAAATTCAGCGACTTTTTTATTAATATTATTGCAAATTTCTGTTTTTTAAATAATAGTTATTTTTATTAAATAGTTCCTTTTATAAAAATATATAGTATAATTTAGGTTATACAAAATATAATTGATAAAAATTTAAATTTATATATTTATAGTGATGCTAAAATCATATTTATTATCTTCATGAGTTCTTTAAAGTAGTGTATGTTTGATTAACTATTTAATTGAAAAGAATATTTTACTATCTACTTAAGGTAAAATGACAATTGAAAGGTGTACATAAAATGCAATTTATTCAAGGTTTTATGCTCTTAATATCAATAACAATTCTAGGATATATAGGTTTGTATTCTCTTATTAACAGACGGGTTCCAGGAGCTTTATTTCTTTTCATACAGATGTCTGGTGGTATCCTATGGTCACTAGCATCTTTTTTAGAGATTAACACCATAGGCTTATATAATAAAATAATATGGAGAAACATGCAGCAGATAGGTGTATTTACTGTTCCAATAGCAAGTGTGTTTTTTGCCATTGCCTATTCCAAACAATATAGATTTAAAAAATATGCATATGTGTTAACTTTATTTCCAGTGCTAGATATAGTACTGATATATACTAATTATTATCATCATTTAGTAAGATCAGGTTATGTTTTAGCTGAAAATGCTGTTTTTGGACAAAATCTTGTAGTTAAACTTACTACTTTGGGTTCAATTTTAGTAGCAATTAATTTTTTTATACCTCTTCTATCTATGTCCATACTCTTTAACTATAGAAGAAAAGTATCAGATAAATTCAAAAAGCAGGTATCTTTGGTTATATTAAGTATTTTCTTTATGCTGCTATTTAGTTGGGCAAAGACCGCAGTTCTGGAGAAGTTAGGTTTATATATACCAATAGCAGTACTATATATACCTAGTACTTTAATTATGTTTTATTGCTTATTCAAATATAACTTATTAAATGTTTCTCCAATTGCCAGAGATAAGGTATTTGATGTTATTAAAGAAGGTATAATCGTAATTGATGAAGCTTCTTATATAGTTGACGCCAATGAATATGCTAAAGAATTAACTTCAAAGTATATTACCGAGGAAGACAACTTAATTGGTTTTAAAGTAACTGATGTATTAAAGGACCATCAACAAATCTTGGATTTGTATTCTTCAAAAAATGAGGACTATGTAGAGTTAAAGTATAAGCTTAATGATATGGATAACTATCTTAGCTGTAGTGTGCATTTACTATATAGTAAAGAAGCTATGATTGGTGCAATACTTATACTAAATGATATTACTGAAAAGAAACTATATGAAATCAGTTTAAAGGAAAAAGCAGATAGAGATAGTTTAACAGGGTTATTAAATAGAAGAGGCTTCACAGATAAATTTAATTACATAGAAGAACAAATATCTAACAACTTAATTTCAATAACAATGATAGATATAGATTACTTCAAAAGTATAAATGATACATATGGACATATGGCAGGAGACAAAGTACTTATGCATTTCTCAGAACTATTGAATAAGTATTTAGATACAGCTTATGCATTGGGGAGAATAGGTGGAGAAGAATTTGCCATTTTATTTAATGGTATCAGCAAGAATAAGACATTTAACTTATTAGAAAACTTTAGAAAAGAAGTAGAAAGCAGTGCTGTAGTTGTTGATGAGAATACTATTATAAATTATACAATAAGTATTGGTATAGCTGATAATAACAATAAAGCTACAAATTTAGATGAACTCATAAGAAAAGCAGATATAGCTCTTTACGAGGCTAAAGAGAGTTCGAGGAACTGTACAAAGATTTACGAAGGAGTTTAAAGTATCGTGTTGAACACAGCCCAATATTAAATTTTAATAAGATGTGTATTAATAAAACCTCTAAGAAACCTTATTAGTATTAAGGCTTTTTAGAGGTTTTAATTTAATAGGACTAGCTCATGCTAAGCCAATACTACTATTTTACTCTTTATATCTGAAACGATTTCATCTATTAAGTCTTTAATCGAAGTATTTTTAGTACCTGGAATGTATATCTGATGTTTTTGTAAAGGTAGGATATACTTAGTACAATTCATATCGTATATAGCCTTTGATATCAACGGAGTAATCTCGCCATTTATACCACCACTACAGAGTATCCCTATAGGCCCAATTATACTATCGATTCTATTATTGTTGCAAAAAGAACAGATTGCTTTCTCGCCACTTATTCCTACGTTGGCTCCGGCTCTAACCATATTAGAGGTAGCGAAAGTGTTCGTCCCAAGTGCAACTATATGAATATCACTATTTAATTCTTTACGAAGTTTTTTTATTATTGTTTGTCCAAGACCTGCACCCTGTGCATCTATTACAGCAACTTTCATGAAAAAATTCCTCCAGATTTTTAAGCTTTTTAAATAAAAAGACTACATAACCATAAATTTTATTATATAATAAAATATAGATATATTCTATAGTTTTGGAGATGTACATATGGATATTAAAGTTATTAAACAAGTAATAGAAGATAGTACGGATTGTAGCAATGATATTAAAGATATATTGAGGTCTAAGAATGTCTATCTTATAAATGTAATGGGCTCTCCTGGAACAGGAAAGACCAGCGTTATTATAGAGCTTATAAATAGTTTAAAGAGTAGATATAACATCGCCGTGGTTGAAGGGGATATAGCTGGTAAGGTAGATGCAGAGAAGATAGATGCACTTGGAATTTCTGTAGTTCAGCTTAATACAGAGGGTGCTTGCCACATTGAACCTCTTTCAATAAAAAATATACTGCAATACTTTGATTTAAATGAAATAGATATTATTTTTGTAGAAAATGTAGGAAACTTAGTCTGCCCTGCGGAATACGATATAGGTGCTGATATAAAGCTTGCTATACTGAGTGTACCGGAAGGTGACGATAAGATAGAGAAATATCCTCTTCTATTTACAGAAGCAGATATAACGGTACTAAATAAATATGATATGCTTCAGTATTTTGAGTTCGATCACAATAAAGTTGAAGAAAATATATTAGCTTTAAATCCAATATCTAATATCTTCAGGGTATCTACAAGGACTAAAGAAGGCATAGCAGAGCTTTCTAAGACCTTAGAGGATAAGCTTAAAGTCGTGATAGGAAAATAAGCCATTATTTACATTAATAATAAGTTATTGTATTATTAATATGTATGTCACGAAGGCATACTATGTACTTTATTTGAAATATGTTAAGAACTAGTAAAGCCTTGCAATTACTAGTCTAAATAATTTTTGATTTAGGATTTTATAAATAGGTTCTTTATTTATAATCCTATGGTTATTTATATAAATAGAATTTTATTAGGACCACGAAGGTTGATTTTTGTTATACAATAATCAATTTTTGTGGTCTTATTTTTTAGATAAAATCTAAATATAGACTTACAAAAATCACAAAGGGGAGTTAAAGATGCATATTCCAGACAATTATTTGAGTCCAGCTACCTGTGCTGTTATGGGGGCAGCAATGGTACCTATATGGACAAAATCTATTAAAACAGTTAAGAAAAAGATATCTAAAAAGAAGCTACCGCTTATGGGCATAGGGGCAGCACTTTCTTTTTTAACGATGATGTTCAATGTTCCTTTAGTAGGAGGCACTACTGGTCATGCTGTAGGAGGTACTTTGCTTGCAATTTTATTAGGGCCAGAAGCAGCTTGCATCTCCATATCCGTTGCTTTACTTATACAAGCACTTCTATTTGGTGATGGCGGCATACTGGCATACGGTGCTAATACCTTCAATATGGCTTTTATAATTCCAACCACAGGCTACTATATCTATAATCTACTCAGTAAATTAGTAAAAACAGATAAGGGAAGAAGTATTGTAACTTTTATTTCCTCATATGCAGCCTTAAATATAGGAGCTTTATTTACTTCTGTTGAATTTGGTATACAACCCTTGTTATTTAAAGATTCGCTTGGTATGCCTTTGTATTGCCCATATCCACTAGGAATATCTATACCATCAATGATGATACCTCACCTCACTGTTGCAGGAGTATTAGAAGGTATAATAACCGTGGGGGTACTAAGCTTTATAAGAAGAGTTTCTCCTGGCATTATATACGACAATACTGAAGCCAAGACAAAACCAATATACGCTTTTATCATTGTACTTATTTTATTGTCTCCATTAGGTCTTCTAGCTTCTGGAACTGCTTGGGGTGAATGGGGAGTTGATGAGATAGGTTCAGTAAACGTAGGAGGTAAAGCTTTAGGATTTATCCCTAAGGGAATGAAAAATGGTTTTAGCTTTAAATCTCTTATGTCTGATTACTCATTAAAAGGACTTCCAGAAATCGTTGGGTATATTCTTTCTGCTATTGCAGGAGTTGCGATACTACTCATAATTTTTAGACTTATCTCAAGTTCTAAAAAAGAAAGTCAATAAAACCTACTGAGACAATTAATAATATTGCATAATAATGAAAGGAAGATTATAATGCCTGAATGGTTACTTAAAAAGGATGATTATTCACCGGAAAAAGGTAATAATGCCTTTATAAATAAGAGTATTATTTCGCTGCTTACAATATTGAACAAGTTTAGAGTACAAGCTGACAATAAGCAGAGTAAATTTAAGTTAAATGCTGCAATAAAATTAATCTCAACACTCATTCTAATCATTTTTACTTCTTTAAGTAAAAACACTTACTATATATTCATAGTTGATGTAGTTTTACTTATTATAATTAATTTTTTAAGTATAAAAGATATTAAGCATATTTTAAATGTTAATCTAATTGTTTTATTGTTCACGTTTATAGTACTTTTACCTGCTATTTTCATTGGTTATGGTAATAATAGTGCTGTAATTATTCTAAAAGTATTAACATCAATAACTTCTGCTAATATTTTGGCTATAACTACTAATTGGAGCGATTTAATAAACGCTCTAAAATTATTTCATATGCCAGATATATTTATTTTTGTATTGGATATTACGATAAAATATATAATAATTCTTGGAGAATTTTCTTTAAACATGCTGTATGCGCTTAAGGTAAGGTCAGTGGGAAGAAGTGATAAGAAAAGTAAAGCACTTTCTGGCATTGTAGGCACTATGTTTATAAAGTCTAAAGAAATGGCTGAAGATATGCATATGGCTATGGAATGCAGAGGATTTACAGGTGAATATAAAATATATACAAAATTTAAATTCAGTTTATATGATTTTATATTCGTAGCAATTGATTTGACATTAGTACTAATATATTTTTATTTTGATAGGTTGTGATTTTATGATAGAGATGAAGGATGTAAGTTATGCTTATGACAATAGTATAACTGCTCTAAATAACATAAGTTTTAAGATAGACGAAGGGGAAGCAGTAGCATTAATAGGGGTAAATGGAAGTGGTAAGTCAACCTTGATGAGTTTAATTAATGGTTTAATTTCTCCTACAAAGGGAAAGTATCTGCTTGATAATGAAGAAATAACTCATAAAAAGCTACAGAGCGAAAGGTTTTCGAAGGCTTTTCACAAAAGAATAGGCTTTGTTTTTCAGAATTCAGAGGTACAGCTCTTTTGCTCTAAGGTTTATGACGAGATTGCTTTTGGACCAAGACAAATGGGCATGAAGGAAGAAGAGGTTCATAAGAGGGTACAGGATACAATGCAACTTTTAAAAATAGAGAATTTATCTGATAGACAACCTTATCATCTAAGCGGCGGTGAAAAGAAAAAGGTGGCAATAGCTTCTGTGGTGGTTCTCAATCCTGATATCTATGTTTTTGACGAACCAATGAATGGACTAGATCCTAAAACAAAGAGATTCCTTAAAGAATTCATGATTAATCTAAACAAAGCCGGTAAGACAATCCTATGTTCAACCCATGATTTTGAATACGTGCAAGGTGTATTTAGGAGAGCGCTTGTTTTCTCAGACAATCACTGCATCATAAGAGATGATGACTATGAAGAGGTATTGAAGGATACTAAGTTTTTACTTGAAAATAATATAATTTAATTAAGTTCTCTTAAAGTACCCTGTTGAAATTAAATGGTCAGTCATTCTATGTATGGTTGAGACCATGTAAAGAATTAATATTAAGAAAAAGAACTGACCCCATTAATTTTCTTTAACAAACAAAGGTGTCAAAGATGCTAATTTAAATATGAGTAAAATATGTGTTGGCAATGATGTACATTACATTTACTAATAAATGATACTAATAAAAATCTAAGGAAGTGGGGCGCATTATGCCAAAAAATGATAATATGCTAGCAATTTTATGGATGCTGAATTCAGGTGCAAAAATAACTGCAAAGCAAATATCCGAAAGGTTAGAAATAAACATAAGGTCAGTTTACCGTTATATGGATGCATTGTGTGTTAGTGGAGTGCCAATAATATCTGAGCCTGGTCATAACGGTGGATATAGTTTGCTTAACAATTTTATCCGAACACCCCTGTTTTTTGACCTTGAAGAGAAAAAATCACTTTTACATGCTGCTATTTTTGCAATGGAAGCAGGATATCCTTTTGTGGAAGCACTAAATAGTGCAACCTCAAAGTTAAAGATGTTCTCCAATCAAGAACAAGAAAAAGTTCTTAATCGTCATTTAGTCGGCTTTGAAGTAGCCAGTCGTATTTGCGATCCAGCTGTCAAACCTATGTTAATAGAAATTGAGCAAGCTGTTGCTAATGAATGCTCTATTGAAATTGAATATTGTTCAGGTTATGAAGGACATCCTAAGCAAAGGATTGTTGATCCCTATGGTATGCTTTACTGGAACGATAAGTGGTATACTATAGGGTTTTGTCATATTAGGAATGAAATTCGCAGCTTTAGGGTAGATAGGATAGTAAATATTATAATAACTAAAAATTCGTTTAAGCGTCCTGAAGCTTTTTCGGCACGTGAGTTTTTTACAAAAAACTTATTATCGAATGAAGAAAGCAAAGTAGGACTTTGTACTTTAGTGATAGAGGGCAAATCAGAAGCATTGAATGATCTTTGTGCACATTGGTTTTTAGGCTACCATCTGATAGAACGAACTGAATGCAGAGCTAATTTTTTAATGGATGAAAACTCAATACATACCTATGTTCCTCATATTCTACTTCAATATGGTAAATCAATAAAAGTTATTGAACCAAATAGTTTTAAAGATGCTATGGTAGCAATTCTTAGAGATTTGATGGCTCATTATCTTCACTGACTGAATATGTCAGTGAAGATAATATATAATAGACCCAGATGGAGTTTGAGACCATCCTGCAACCAATAGCACTAATAAAACGAATATGGAGGAATAGATAATGAAGAATACAGTATATCTTTATGTATTTGATACAATGGCAGACTGGGAAATAGGTTATTTAATAGCTGAAATCAATTCAGGAAGGTACTACAAAAAGGGATTAATGCCTCTAAAAGTTGTAACTGTAGGAATTACCAAGACCCCTATTACTACAATGGGAGGTCTAAAAATATTGCCAGAAATTGAACTTAATGAGTGTAGTGTTAAAGATGCTGCTGCTTTGATTCTACCTGGTGGTAATACATGGACAGAAGCAATTCATACTCCCATTATAAGAGTGGCTGAAGAATATTTAGAGGAAGGTATTGTTGTGGGGGCAATTTGTGGTGCTACAATGGGACTTGCTATGGGGGGAGTATTGGATCAACGAGATCATACAAGCAATGACCTTGGATATCTTAAAATGGTTTGTCCGAATTATTGTGGAGAGCTGTATTATAAGCAAGAATCTGTAGTAACTGATGGAAATTTGATTACTGCCTCTGGAATAGCTCCTCTTGAATTTGCTTTGCATATATTGAGAAGTCTAGATATATTCTTACCGCAAACCTTGGATTCCTGGTACAATCTTTATAAAACTCAGGAGTCAAAATATTTCTTTGAGTTGATGAACTCAATTTAATAAAGTAACTTAAAATAGTTAAGATAGATATTTTTCACCACCTTTTACTTTAGCACTGGTTTTGTCGGTAATGGTGGCGACACTCCTTCTTCTTTTAGGACGCTGCATTAACATCTTATAAACATAAAAGAGTGTACGTGAAAAGAAAATCAAATTTAATTTCAACAATATTATTAAGTATAGTCTTTAATTATGGTTTTGATGTAATTTCATTTGTGGTACAATAAGATGGAACTATTCAATAGAGATAATTCTCTAATTAGATTGGTATACTTATAAAGCATCCTAATAATTAATAAAAATAAATTCATTAAATAGACTTAAGGAGCAAACATGGAAAATAACTTCACATTGACAAAAGAAGAAATAGAACAATTAACTGCAGTTGAATTACTTGAAAAACTGTACGGTAAGGAAATTAATACAAAGAAGAATATACTTGAATATATTGAACTTACAAGGGTTCTAAAGAAACTAGAAATAAGCCCTGATAAGATTCAAGATACATATAATCTAATATATGAAAAAATAGAAGCTTTAGACATAAAGCCTAATACCAGAATGTTTCTAAAGAATAATCTAAAATCTCAATTAGGTAAACTAGTTTCTGAAAAAGATCCAAAACCAACAAATCACTTTATTGAATTTTTTAAAGAAGCTTATCCAGAACACCATAGAAGAAAAGACTTTACCTGGGTACTAATGGATTTAAATACTATATCAGAAGAGCAGCTTTGGACTACATTGACTTATATAAATAAAGAATGTTTAAATCACGATCTTAGATTAAGCTTAAAGGAAAAACAAGATATCATAGATGTAATTGAGATAGTTGTTAAAAGAAACAATTCCAGATTTATAAACAATCTTAGAAATCTTAAAAGTTTGACAGATACTTTAAATATAAAATTAGTAAGTGTTGGTGAGATCTTTAAGATAAAAAAACTTAATTAATACATAGTTTCTAAAATAGCTTATGTCTAAACAATAGGTTGATAATTAGCTAAAATAAGCTTTTTAGGATTAACCATATTAATTTTATCTGCTATATACGAATGTATTGAAAAAATGTGGGTGAGTTTAGGCCATCAGGTTTAGTGATAAATCTGATGGCCGCTGTTTTTTGTAAAATAATTTAAGTAATTTCTACTGAAAATTAGTATTGTATTATTACTTACAAATTTTGAACATGATGCTTAAATCTAGTATAATATAATCAAAGATATGTCTTAAACATATTGGAAGTATGCTAAAAGGGAGATAAATTATGAAGAGATATATAGGCTTAACAACTATAATATTAGTAGCTTTAATTACCTCTGGGTGTACAGCTAATAAGAATGTAAGTAAAACCGTAAGCACTATAAATAATACTAATACAGGTATTAAAAATGTTGATTCACAGAAAACAGCTGAAGAAGAATCTGAGAATTTAGGTAAAATGTTTAAAGAAAATAGTGATCTAAAAAAGCCTAATATAGAAGAAGCTAGAGACTTTAAGTTATCCTTAAGCAATGGAAGTGTAATAATGATTTCAAAAGGAAATGGCGACAAACTTGAAGTATACAACATTTCAAGTTTAGATAAATTTATTGATTCCTTTAACAACGGTAAAACAGCTTATGTGCGTGTAATAAAAGGCACTCTAGAAGATAATGGTACCTTACTAGTTAATAAACTAGAGGAATATCAGTCAGATGGGAAGATTATTAAAGATTTAGCCTACGATACATATTCGAATAAAGATAAATTTATACCTGGAACTCCAAATTACTGTGTTAAAATGGTAAAAGAAGCTTCTGGAGATGGGATTAGATATTCTATTTTGCCAAGTAAGGATACTCCTGATAATATGGGGGCTACTGTAATTAGCTTTAATAAAAGCAGCATAAAAAACTAGTATATATAGTGCGTTTTAAAATAGCGTCTACATCTATGTATTATAATTAAGTTATATTTACTAAAAGGAGACATATATGAAATTCGATTTTAGAATACCAAAAGAAAAAGATTCCTTAGACATAGCAACCTGGAAATATGATGATATATATTCTTTTTATAGCAATGATAGAACAGAAGCAAAAAGAGAGTGGGCATTAAATATCCATACAGAAGAAGATGCTTTTGTGATTTATAATGAGGATAATGTTTTGATAGGTCACTGCAGCTTTGACAATGAAGATGGTGAAGTGATACTAGGTCTTCAAATGAAACCAGAGTTTACTGGTCAAAAAATGGGACACCAATTTGTAGAAGCTATTTTAGCTTTTGGAAAAAGTAAATATGATTATGATCAAATATCACTATATGTGGCCAAGTTTAATAAGAGAGCCATAAAAGTTTACGAAGGCTTAGGTTTTAAAAAAATCGATGAATTTACTTGGGACATATATGATGAAGATGTGGAGTTTATAGTTATGGAAAAGCAATACGAAGTTAATTATTTATAAGTGATTACTTTCCTTAAGTACCTTCATAAAAGGGATAAGATATGAGTTTTTAGTAGTTTTAGTGTATAAAATTAATAATTCGAAACAAATTTATGCTCAAAATCTGTAACATGAAGTCGTAAAGTTAATTAATTTAAGGAAACTTATATATTAACACTTTAAAAATCTTCACAAATTCAGTATAATATTAAAGAATTGAATAATTGGAGGAGTAACGCGGTGAGTAACATAATGGATAAGTATTATATAGAAACATGGGGCTGTCAGATGAACGAAGAGGATTCTGAAAAGCTTTCAGGTATGCTTAAAAGAATTGGATACGAAAGTACAGAAGTTAAAGAAGAAGCTTCTATAATAATCTTTAATACATGTTGTGTTAGAGAAAATGCTGAAAATAAAGTATTTGGTAACCTTGGGGCTCTAAAGGCTTTAAAGGCTAAGAATCCTAATCTTATAATTGCTATATGTGGTTGCATGATGCAGCAAAAGGGAATGGCGGATAAAATACTAACTACTTTCCCATATGTTGATATTATATTCGGAACTCATAATTCTTATAAGTTCCCAGAGTATTTAAACACTGTTAAGCAACAAGGTGTTCAAGTTAAAGAAATAGTAAATAAGGAAGACAAGATAGTAGAAGGTATTCCTATAGATAGAAAGAGCGATATAAAGGGCTTTGTTACTATAATGTATGGATGTAATAACTACTGTACTTATTGTGTAGTACCATATGTAAGAGGTCGTGAAAGAAGCAGAAAGCCTGAAGATATCGAAAAGGAAATAAAAGATTTAGTAGCTGCAGGTTATAAAGAAGTAACTCTACTAGGACAGAATGTAAACTCCTATGGAAAAGGCTTAGAAGAAGAATTAACTTTTGCCGATCTTCTAAGAAGAATAAACAACATAGAAGGATTAGAAAGAGTTAGATTTATGACATCACATCCTAAGGACTTAACTGAAGATGTTATAATGGCTATAAAAGAATGTGATAAGCTATGTGAACAAATACACCTTCCAGTACAAAGTGGTTCTTCAATAGTACTTAAAGAAATGAACAGAAGTTATACTAAGGAACAATACTTAGAACTAGTTAAAAAGATCAAGCAAGAAATTCCTGATGTATCAATTTCTACAGATATAATAATAGGTTTCCCTGGTGAAACTGAAGAAGACTTCAACGAAACCCTTGATTTAGTAAAACAAGTAGAATATGATTCTGCATTTACTTTTATATATTCTAGAAGACAGTACACTCCTGCTGATAGAATGGAAAACCAAATACCTGATGATATAAAGCATGCTAGATTTAATAAGCTAGTTGATGCAGTTAATGGAATAATTGCTAAGAAAAATGCTACTTATGAAGGTAAAGTTGTTGAGGTTCTTGTTGAAGGAACAAGTAAAAATGACGAAAATAGACTTATGGGAAGAACAAGAAATGGTAAGCTTGTTAACTTTGACGGATGTAAAGAAAGCGTAGGAAAGCTTGTAAACGTCAAGATAACAAGAGCTCAGGCCTTTTCTCTTGTAGGTGAAGAAGTATAATTATAAGTAAAAGTAAAAGCTCTTAGATTTAAGGGCTTTTTCCTTTAAGGAGGTTTAATAATGGCACTAACTCCAATGATGCAGCAATACATGGAGATAAAAGAGAACTATAAAGATTGTATTTTGTTTTTTAGATTAGGTGACTTCTATGAGATGTTCTTTGAGGATGCAGAGGTTGCGGCAAAAGAACTGGAGCTAGTTCTTACAGGAAGAGACTGCGGCTTAGAAAGCAGAGCTCCTATGTGTGGTATTCCCTATCATGCATCTAATTCCTATATAGGCAGATTGGTTTCTAAGGGATACAAGGTAGCAATATGTGAACAGGTAGAAGATCCAGCACTTGCTAAAGGCATAGTAAGAAGAGATGTAATTAAAATAGTTACTCCTGGTACATATAATGATTCTAATTATGTAGATGAGTCAAAGAACAACTATATAATGTGTTTATTTGTAGACGCGGAAAAGAACAAGGTAGGGCTTAGCACTACTGATATATCTACCGGTGACTTTTTAACTACAAGCTTTGATTATAATCCAAATATAATATTAGACGAGATATCAAAGTTTTCTCCAAAGGAAATAATCATAAATATATTAGAGGACACTACTTTAATATCCATGATTACAGATAGCTGTAATGCTTTGATTACTAGAAAGACAACAAGCTACTTTGAAGATGACAGCGAAGATCTACTCTATGCTCAATTTAAAGAGGAAAAGAATAAGCTAGATAGTTTATCCCTAAAAAGCTCTATAGGACTAACTAAATACGTTGTAGACACTCAGAAGATGTCTTTAAGCAACTTGAATAGAATAGATACTTATTCTATCGTGGATTATATGACTATAGATACGAATTCTAGAAGAAACTTAGAGCTTACAGAAAATATAAGAGAGAAAACTAAAAAAGGCTCACTGCTTTGGGTTCTTGATAAGACTTCTACTGCTATGGGAAGCAGGGAGCTTAGAAGATGGATAGACCAACCGCTTATAACAAAGTCGCTTATTGAAGCTAGATTAAGTGGTGTAGAAGATCTATATAACAACCTATACCTTATGGAGCAGCTAAAAGAGACCTTAAAGGATATATATGATATAGAAAGAATAACAGGGAAGATAGCTAACTTCAATGTGAATGCAAAGGATATGGTATCACTAAAGGTATCACTTCAAAAAATACCTAATGTGAAAGAATTACTAAAGGATAGCAAATCCAGTATGCTTTTAGATTTCCATAACAATATAGATGAGCTAAGGGATATCTACGAACTATTGGATAATTCCATATCTGAGGAGCCCTCTCTTTCCGTCAAGGAAGGAAATATAATTAAAGATGGCTTTTCTAGTGAAGTAGATGAGCTAAGACAGGCAAAGCTCCACGGTAAGGAATGGATTGCTTCTTTAGAAAATCAAGAAAGAGATTTTACAGGTATAAGATCGTTGAAAGTAGGCTACAATAAGGTATTTGGATACTATATAGAAATATCTCGAGCAAACTATAGCTCCATACCTGAAGGAAGATATATAAGAAAGCAAACCTTAGCAAATGCAGAAAGATTCATAACCCAAGAACTTAAGGAAATGGAAGAAAAGATTCTTGGTGCTGAAGAAAAACTTATCAATCTTGAATACAGTATCTTCGTTGACATAAGAGAAAAGGTAGAAGCGCAGATAGATAGGATGAAGCATACAGCAAAGATTATAGCTGAGCTTGATTGTCTTTGTGCCTTAGCACAGGTTGCTATAAGCAACAACTACATAAAGCCTTTAATAAATGAGGATAACGTAATAGATATAAAAGATGGTAGACATCCAGTAGTTGAGCAAGTAATTCCAAGAGGTGAGTTTATATCTAATAATACAAAACTAGATGTAGATCAGGAACAACTTTTAATAATTACTGGTCCTAACATGGCAGGTAAGTCAACTTATATGAGGCAAGTAGCTTTAATTACTCTCATGGCTCAAATCGGTTCCTTTGTACCAGCTTCTTATGCAGATATATCTGTATGTGATAAGATATTTACAAGAATAGGTGCTTCTGATGACCTTGCAGGGGGTAAGAGTACCTTCATGGTAGAGATGTGGGAAGTAGCTAATATTCTTAACAATGCTACTAGAAAAAGCTTGGTGCTTTTAGATGAAGTTGGTAGAGGAACAAGTACTTACGACGGCTTAAGCATAGCTTGGTCGGTTATAGAATACATGACTAAAGATGAGAGTTTAAGATGCAAGACTTTATTTGCTACTCACTATCATGAGCTTACTAGACTTGAAAAAGAGATTAAGGGAGTTAAGAACTTCTCTGTTGCAGTAAAAGAGATTAATAATACAATTATATTCTTAAGAAAGATAGTAGAAGGAGGAGCAGACCAATCCTACGGTATAGAGGTAGCAAAGCTTGCTGGTCTTCCTTCTAGAGTAATTGATAGAGCTAAGGAAATACTAGGCTCTCTTGAAGATAATAACAAAGTTCATGATAAATTAGATTCTATTGCAACTTCTATAAAGGAAACATCAACTAATACTAATGAGACTATAATAGAAGTTTCATCTAAAGTGGTTGATACTGTTATAACTGAAACAGAGTCTGTAGAAGCAGAGATAGCAGTAGATGAAATAAAAGAAGAGGAAGTATTGCCTCGCAAGGGAAGTAAAGGTAAAAAGCATAAGGAAGATTTCTTCGAGGCTCAACAGCTTAATTTCACTGATATAGAAAAAGATACTCTACTGAAAGCTATTGCTTCCATGGATATAATGTCCATGACACCATTAGAGTCTATGAATAAACTATACGAGCTAGTTAAAAAGGCTAAAGAGATAATTTAGGTGGTGATATTTTGAAAAGAATAAATCTACTAGACACAAATACTTCAAATAAAATAGCAGCAGGAGAAGTGGTTGAGAGACCATCTTCTGTTGTTAAAGAACTAGTAGAGAACAGTATAGATGCAGAGGCAAAATCCATAGTTTTAGAGATTGAAAACGGTGGAGAAAGCCTTATTAAAGTCACAGATGATGGTAGCGGAATACATCCTGAGGACATAGAAAAGGCTTTTATGCCTCATGCCACAAGTAAAATAAGTACAATAGATGATGTGTATAGTATAAACACTTTAGGTTTTAGAGGTGAGGCTCTTCCGAGTATAGCTTCTATATCTAATGTTACTATAAAATCTAAGACTTTGGATTTTGACACAGGAAAACTTCTTCAGATAGATGGTGGAGTTATTACGCAAAATGAAGAAGTGAGTATGCCAACTGGTACTCAAATTGAAGTTAAAAACTTATTTTTTAATGTTCCAGCAAGAAAAAAATTCTTAAAGTCTCAGTCCAGAGAAGCTTCGTTAATTAATGAGATAATAAGCAGAATAGCTATAGCTAATCCTGATATCGCTATACAGTACTACAATAACGGCAAAAAGATATTTCAAACCTATGGCAATGGAAACATGCTTGATGCTATAAGAACTATCTTTGGGAAGAATATAGTAGATAACCTTATTTATTTTGAAGATCATTCTGATACATCTTCTGCCTATGGCTATATAGGAAAAGAGGAAATAAGCAGAGGATCAAGAAACAATCAAATACTTTTTGTAAATAAACGTTATGTAAAAAATAAACTAGCTACAGTTGCAGTGGAAAATGCCTTTAAATCCTTTAGTACTGTTAACAAGTTTCCATTCTTCATACTGTTTATAGATATATATCCTGAGCTTATAGATGTTAATATACATCCTACAAAGGCAGAAATAAAGTTTAAGGATGATAGAAGTATCTACAAAATAGCTTTCGATAGCGTTCATAAGGCTTTGAAAAATGATGTTTTTGAGTCCTTCAAGCTTCCAGAGGAGCAAGCATTAGAGGAAGAAAAGGTTGAGAACATTCCACTTGATATAGACTTTAATAATACCTTCAATACTCACAGTAATTATGAGTATCCAGTAAAACAGACCGAAAGAAATAATGAAGAAGAGGCTATAATAAAAGAAGATGAAGAGGAAACTGACTATGAAGGTAACAAACAAGTGGTTGATCTTCCAATTGATTTAAAGCCAATAACCTTTGGAAAGAGTACTTCTGACGAAAGTAAAGAAACAGTAGAAAACAATGGTTCTACATATGAAAGTAGCCTTTCTCGTGAAGCTGTCTCATATAGCTCAAAAGGTTGCTCAAACTTAGAGGAAAAGGCAAATGCTAAAATACCTAACCTAAGAGTAATAGGACAATTTGATAAGACTTATATAATATGTGAACATGAAGATATCTTATATCTAATAGATCAACATGCGGCACATGAAAAAATACTTTTTGAAAAGTATTTAAAGGATATCGAAAATTCTCATATTCAGGTTCAAAGTCTTCTTATACCCTGTGTAATAAACTTGATTATGGATGATTATGAGATTGTTCTAGAAAATAAAGAAGTTTTCGAAAAAGCAGGTTTTCTAATCGAAGATTTTGGAGATACTAGTATACTGTTAAAAGAAGTACCATACTTCTTAGATAAGCTTAATCCTAAAACTCTTCTAATTGATATAATAGACAATTTAAAAAACCTTGGGTCAGGAAAAACCACAGAAGTTAAGTACAATAGAATTGCTACAATGGCATGCAAGGCTGCTGTAAAAGCTCATGATCTACTAAGTATGGAAGAGATGTATGAACTCATAAATACTATGAGATACATTGAGGATCCTTTCCATTGCCCACATGGAAGACCAACTATAATAAAGTTTACTTTAAATGAATTAGAGAAGAAATTTAGAAGAATACAATAGAGGAACTACGATATGAAAAAAAGAAAATTATTAGTGTTAGGCGGACCTACAGCAGTGGGAAAAACTGATATATCCATAAAACTAGCCAAAGCATTAAATGGAGAAATAATATCTGCGGATTCAATGCAGATATATAAATACATGGATATAGGCTCTGCTAAAGTGAGTGAGGAAGAAATGGATGGAGTTAAGCATTATATGATTGATGTGGTTCATCCTCGTGAGGAATTTAGCGTTTCTGACTTTAAAGAGCTTGCTAAAGGTTATATAGAGGATATTTATAGCAGAGGTAAACTTCCTATAATAGCTGGTGGCACTGGACTATACATAGACTCAATAATATGCAATCTAAACTTTACCGATAGCAAAAAGGATGAACAGTATCGAGAGTATCTTACAGATCTAGCTGATAAACATGGCAATGACTATATACATTCCATGCTAAAAGAAATAGATTTAGAAAGCTATAATTCTATTCATGCCAATAACAGAAAAAGAGTTATAAGGGCCTTAGAAGTCTTTAAGACTACTGGTAAAAAGTTTAGTGAATTTAAGGAAACAGAGTCTATATATAAATGCGATTATGATCTTCACTACTATGTATTAACTATGGATAGACAAAAGCTTTACGATAGAATCAACATGAGAGTTGATATAATGCTTGACAATGGATTAATTGATGAGTGTAATAAGTTAATGACTATGGATTTAACTCCTGAAATGCAATCTATGAAGGGCATAGGTTACAAAGAGATTTTATACTACCTTCAAGGGAAAATATCTTTAGAGCAGGCTGTTGACATGATAAAACAAGGCAGCAGAAACTATGCTAAAAGACAGTTAACATGGTTTAGAAAAGATCCTAGAGTTGTTTATCTAGATAAGGATAAGCTAACTGATGATGAAATAATAAACAAAATAGTTGATGACATAAATATTTAATAGCATTATAATAATATATATGATTAAGAGAATTTGGAGGTTACGGTTATGAATAAATCAACAAATAATTTGCAGGATATATTTTTAAACGGCGCAAGAAAGAATAAGATTTTAGTTATAATACATTTAGTTAATGGATTCCAATTGAAGGGATTTGTAAAAGGGTTTGATAGCTTTACTGTTGTTCTAGATTCTGAAGGAAAGCAAATGTTAGTTTATAAGCACGCAATAACTACAGTAACCCCAGCAAAGCCAATACTATTCAATACTCCTCAGGTTGATGAAAATATATAGGTATTATTAGCATAGGCAAACATTAAAGTTTGCCTTATTTTTCTTTATATGATAAAATCTTTTTTGTTCCGTAGGATAAATTTGGAGGTTAATGTATGTTTGATATTACAAAAGAATTTTTAAGAAAAAGTTATAATATAAATGAGAACACTCTTAGTTTATATGAGAAGGCTATAGAAGATGTTAAAGAGCAATTTGCTATGTATGACGAGATAAGAGAATACAATCAGCTTAAGGTTCTTAATGCTCTTCAAGAAGAAAGAATAAGCGATAACCACTTTACTAACTCATCAGGTTATGGCTATGGTGATATAGGAAGAGATGCTTTAGATAAGGTTTATGCAAGAGTATTCAATACAGAAAGTGCTTTAGTGAGACCTCACTTTGTAAATGGTACCCACGCTATTGGAGCAGCTTTATTTGGTAACCTTAGACCTAATGACACGCTCTTAACTGTAAGTGGTAAACCATACGACACTTTACATAATATCATAGGTATTAGTGGTAATGAAAACATAGGGTCTTTAAAGGAATATGGGGTAAATTACACTCAAATAGATCTTACTTCTGCTGGAAAGTTTGATTTTGATGCCATAGGAAAAGCATTAAGAGAAGATAGTAAGGTAAAAGTAGTACATATGCAAAGAAGTACTGGATACGGCTGGAGAAACTCTTTTGCAGTATCAGAGCTTGGTGAAGCTATAAAATTCGTTAAATCTATCAGAAATGATGTTATAGTTTTTGTGGACAACTGCTACGGAGAATTCATAGATACTATAGAACCAACTGATGTTGGCGCTGACATAATCGCAGGTTCTCTGATCAAGAATATAGGTGGCGGAATAGCTCCTACTGGTGGTTATATTGCTGGAAAGAGCGAATACGTAGAACAAGCGGCCTTTAGACTTACTATTCCAGGAATAGGTGGAGAGTGTGGTTCTACTTTCGGAGTGATGAGACAGTTATTCCAAGGTCTATTCTTAGCTCCACACGTAGCTATAGAAGCAGTTAAAGGTGCGGTTTTCTGTGCTAGAATCATGGAACTTGCTGGATATGAAGTCCTTCCTAAGTTTAATGAGAAGAGAAGCGATATAATTCAAGCTATTAAGTTTAATAATGCTGAAAAGCTAATAAACTTCTGTAAGGGAATTCAAAAAGGTTCGCCTATAGATTCCTTCGTAGAATGTGAACCATGGGATATGCCTGGCTATAATGATCAAGTTATAATGGCAGCCGGAGCATTTATACAAGGCTCATCAATAGAATTGTCTGCAGATGCACCTATAAGAGAGCCTTATATAGCATATCTACAAGGTGGACTTACTTTTGATCACGCAAAGATAGGAATACTTATAGCTTTATCTAATATAGGGTAATATTTCTATATTGCTTTTTTATTGTTCTAGCTTGGGTACCGTTAACATAAGTGTAAAATGTTGACGGTACCTCTTTTTTCTTTTCAATTGCTATTCTGACAATTCTTATACATTTGGGTTGACTAAAAAAAGCCTTTAGAAAGGTGCTCCGTTATAATCTCAGGATTTTCTCTGAATTCATTTTTACACAATTGATATACAACTCCAAATAAGCCGCCGGCAAGAAAAGCATCAGCGTAGAGCGTTTGATTTTGTTTTCTTGGATCCATTACTGTGCTTGCATAAAAAATTTCAAAAATAATATTTATTAGCTCATTTTTATAAAGCCATATAAATTGTTCTTTTTCTTCATAAATATAATTAATTAAAGCTTGTGATGAATTTGCTTTTAAACTTTCTGAATGCTTTTCGGAATAAATGCCCCAGTCACGAGCGATTTTATAAAAAAGCACATTCTTCTTTCCGTCCGGATTGGTAAAGTATCTGTAAAATGTTGTACGACCGATTCCAGCTCTTTTACAGATGTCTACCACACTAATATCGTTATAAGACTTTTCTTTTGCTAACTGGGATAGTGCTTCGGCAACACAATCTCTTATAAACTCTTCATCTATATTTTTTCTACGCATAATAAGAACAAAATCTCCTTCCTGTTCCGCTATTTGACTTATATATTGATTCTTCTAATATGAGAATATATAATTAATTCGAAGAAAGGAACAACTGTACCTAAATAATAACAAAAGCTTATACAGTTGTATAGGGGGAAGATATGACCTTTAATAAAATGAAAGTTCAAAAAGAAAAAGCAGGAAGAAGAAAAAGGTGGAGAATTATTGTTGCTCTCGTGCTAATTGTTCTAATTGCGCTTGGCTATATTGTGAACGAAGGAATCCATGGAAAAGGTTCTTTGGCATTTCTCTGTTATTTACAGGATCCTGGTACGTTAACTAAAAAGCAGTATCACTATAATACTACAGTTATTAAAGTGAAAAATAGCGGACAGACTATTCGAGGTACACTTTATGTGCCCGATGATAAGAAAAAAACAAGAGAAATCCTTATTATGTCACATGGCTTCAATTGTCAGTCTGCACTTCTTGCCAATAAAGCAAAATCACTAGCAGAATCCGGTATTGCTACACTTATATTCGATTTTCGTGGAGGTTCTTTTAGGGGACAAAGTGACGGAGTTACTGAGAGCATGACCTATCTAACAGAAGTTTCTGATCTAGAATGTATCATGAAAGAGGTAAAAAACTACGAATGGGTAGATCAAAGTAAAATCTATTTAATGGGAGAGAGCTTTGGCGGCTTAGTTTCAGCTCTTACTGCGGCTCAGCATTCTGATGTTGCCGGGTTAATTCTTTGCTTTCCGGCATTTAGTTCTGCGGACTCAGCAAGAATTAACTTCTCTTCCATAGAAGCAATTCCAAAGACGTTTGCTGTTGGGAAAATGACCACAGGGTCAGATTTCTGGAAAACCTTATATAATCTTGATGTGTACAAAGAGATTGGAAAGTATGAAGGGAACGTTATTATAATGCATGGTACAGAAGACCAAAACGTGGATCCTAAATATTCGATTAAAGCGAACAACATATATAAAAATTCAGAGCTTTTCCTGCTAGAAGGTGCTGGGCATGGATTTGGAGGTAATGATGCAAAGAGCTCGCTAAAGACAATTTATAGTTTTATCACAAAGAAAGACAAATAGCATTTATGGACATTTGTATATACACTTTGCGACTGAATAGCAAAAAAGAACGGTATACCGTTCTTTTATATAATTATCAATATTAGATTGCTTTATATCATTGGATATATGATTTTATATATTTTGTATTAAACCTTTTATCTATTAATCTTCTCTCAATACCTAAAATGTCTTAAAGTAAATTAAGAAATAAGCATTTAAGCTTTATAAATAAATATTATGTAATCTTAATAAGATCTAAATAAGCCAACTAAACGTCCTAATACAGCACAATCATCAACTATAATAGGTTCCATAGTTTTATTCTCAGGCTGTAATCTTATGTGATCTTTTTCTTTAAAGAATCTTTTTATAGTAGCTTCTGTTTCTATTAAGGCAACAACTATTTCTCCATTGTTAGCATGATTACATTGTTCTATTATTGCAAGATCTCCATCTTCAATACCAACTTCAATCATACTATTTCCGCTTACTTTTAAAGCGAATAGCTCATTATCATGTTTTATATATTCAATTGGAATAGGAAATACATCTTCTATATTTTCTGTAGCAAGTATAGGCATACCTGCAGTAACTTTACCTACTATAGGAATATGAACCATTTCTTTCTTAGGCATTGACAGTTCAGCTATCTCTAGAGCTCTTGGTTTGGTAGGATCTCTCTTTATCAAGCCTTTTTTCTCTAATCTCTTAAGATGTCCGTGAACAGTTGATGTAGATTTCAATGAAACAGCTTCACAAATCTCTCTAACTGAAGGTGGGTATCCTTTGTTTTCAGTATAATTTTTTAAGAACTCATATATCTCTGTTTGTTTATTATTTTCAAGCATAACTTACACCTCTCAATCTAATTAATATGATTATATCACATATATTGTCACTTATCAAACTAACGTTCTCATTTTGTTGATATTATTGCTAAGGTTTGATATAATTGTTTATTGTATATAAAGGTGTAACAATTATATTTGAAAATTATCTTCAAAACCTCTTTGTTTTTAATATGATCAATTGAAGATATAAATTCTAATATCAAAGTAGTACATCTATATATTCTAAACATATATGTACGGATATATTGACAATAGATTAAAAGCGGAGTAGTGTACATTATGAGTAAACTTAATTTGCATTTTGCAGATAGGAGAGAAAGTATGAATAATAACGAAGTTTTAAAAGACGAATTATGCGATATTTTTCCTAATAAAATATGCGACAATTGTGGTAAATGCCTAGAAAATGAAGGTGTTGATCTTAGAGCTATAAAGATTGAAGACATTGCTAGAAGTGTAGATGAAAATGATTTTGTAGAAGATGAGCTAATTGAGCTTGATGACGAAAGTGATGATGGGGTAGACCTATACGAAGATTCTGAAGATAGCGAAGTTATATACGAAGAAGAAGATTACGAAGATGCCTGGGATCACATAGAATACATAGATGATTTGCAAGATATCTTAGATGATACTGAAAGTATTCAAAAGTTGACTGAAGAAGTTTATCCAGGACTTATAAAGATCAGAAGAAGAGAGTAGTGGAGCGTCTATTTTTTTAGACTTCACTATATTTACATAAGCTCTGAAAATAACAAAAGAAAAAAACACTGAAAGAATATATTCTTTCAGTGTTTTTCTTTTACATGATATTAGGGTAGTGGCGTTTAAATTTCGAACTATATTTAACTAACAAAAAAATAAGCTGGTTTATACAGTAGAAAAGTAAAGTGCTGATTTTAGAGAAGTTTATATCTAAAACATTTATTACTGTATGTTACTTATTATACTTATTAATCTGAGATAAAGGATTTGATTTCACAGCTTCTCTTAGACTTTCATCATCTATATGGGTATAAATCTGTGTAGTAGAAACGCTTTCGTGACCAAGAATTTGCTGAAGGCTTCTTATATCTACATTGCCGTATTTATACATAAGGGTAGCAGCAGTGTGCCTAAGCTTATGCGGTGTATATTTTGCTTCGGTTAATCCGCTGTTTGTTATATGTTTTTTTACTAATATTTCTACAGTTCTTTTATCAATTTTCTTGTTTCTTGAAGAAAGAAATAAATACTTTTTGTTTTCAGTATCACACTTTGAAGCGTCTCTTACTTGAAGATATCTATTGATAGAATCTAATGAGGCTTCATTAAGATAAACGGTTCTTTCTTTATTTCCTTTACCTATAATAGTAAGTATATCATTCTTGATTTTATCTATTTGTATATTACAAAGTTCCGATAATCTTAAGCCGCAGTTTAAGAATAAGGTTAATATGCAATAATCCCTTAGATAGTTCTTGTTTTTCTTATCCAGAGAATTCAATAAGTTTATACTCTGATCTAAGGTTAAGTAAACCGGATGTCTTTTGCTTATCTTTGGTGTTTCTAGTTCTATTGTAGGATCTTCAGATATTATCTTTGCTTTAGTGGAGATAAACTTAAAGTAAGACTTTAAAGCTGCGACTTTTCTAGCTCTGGCATAAGTTCCGTTTTCTCTTTGTTTTTCAACAAAACTCATAAATGCATACAGATCAGTTAGCTTTATATTTTTTATGAAAGTTTCATCTATATCTGATAAAACAATTTCTTCGAATTCTACATTTGAACTACAGAGACCTTTATAAACCTTTAAAAATCTAAAAAATACCGTTAAATCAAATTTATATCCTTCAATTGTTCTTTTTGATTTACCTTTTATAGTTTCTAAATAATTAATAAAATCAATAACCGAAGGTGGTAAATTATTATTTGCTTGAATTGCTTTTATATCGTATTTCATTGAAAATTCTCCTTAAAAACCATTAATCATAAGTTCTTATTAAATTATACCATATATTTTATAAAATCTGTACACTTATTTCGCTAAATTAGCATTTAGCGAAATTAATTTTCGGTATTTTTAGTGTTTTTTTATCATAAATCCTGATTTTTTATAAGAAAAAACTAATTTCGTGTTGTCACATGTATGATTTTCTATTTTTACACTGTTTATTTAATCAGCATCTTCATATTTATGTTTTTAACTTATAAATCTATTTTTTTTATAATGCGTTTATAATTTACATGAATCTAAATCAAAATTTTTCACCAATCGATTTTGACGAAAAAATTCTACGGAAAATTTCTAGAACATCTATTTGCACATTTTATATATTTTTAAAATTAATATTTTTGTATAAATCCACACAGTTTTAAAATTATTCATTGCACAAAAAATAATTTTAACTAGCAGCTTTTATATTAAAAATCTGAATTATATTCTCAGATTATATATATAGCTAAATATTAATATGTATTAAATATATTATGTATGAATAAATCTTGTTACGGATCTATAACTTCTAATAATATATTTATGTATCTAAACACAAAATTTTAGTTTCTAATATATTCGGTGTATTCATATATGCTTTTTTCAATTATTAATCTTAGAATCTAAAAGTTATTTAATATAAATATACCAATACCCGATACAACTACATATATTATTAGTAAATAATAAAAAATCAACTCTTTACTAAAAAAACTTCTCAATCACTATTGATAAGGTTTTTTAATTTAATAAATTGTATGCAATTGAAGATTGTAATTTTACATATTAAATATTATGTTAAGTAAAGTAATATAAATAAAAATAAGAGATGTTTTCACATCTCTTACATTTTCGCTTAAATTATGTTTATAAATGTAACTTATACATTTATTTGAGCTTCTACTCCTAATGATTCTCTATTAGCTTCTAAAACCGGAGCAACTTCATTCTTCAAGAACTCTACCACTTGACCTGGTGCTCTCCCTATAAATTTGCTAGGATCAATTACATTGTAAACTTCTTCTTTAGATAATAAGAAGCTTTCATCAGAAGCAATTCTTTCTATAAGGTCGTTATTAAGACCTTCTTCTTTTACTCTTCTAGCAGCATCCATAGAGTGAACTCTTATTTTTTCATGCATTTCCTGTCTGTCTGCTCCCCTTTTTACAGCTTCCATCATTATATTTTCTGTAGCCATAAAAGGTAATTCATTAGACACATGAGAAGCTATTACCTTATCGTAAACCACCATATTTTCAGCGATATTTATGTAAAGATTCAATACGCCGTCTAAAGCTAAGAAAGCTTCTGCTACTGCTATTCTCTTATTAGCAGAATCATCTAAGGTTCTTTCAAACCATTGAGTGGAAGCTGTAATAGCTGGGTTTAAAGCATCAACTATAATATATCTAGCTAAAGCTCCCATTCTTTCTGAACGCATAGGATTTCTCTTATAAGCCATAGCTGAAGATCCTATCTGATTCTTTTCAAAAGGCTCTTCTACTTCTTTCATACTTTGAAGAAGTCTTAAGTCATTACTGAACTTATAAGCGCTTTGAGCTATTTCAGATAAAGTATTAAGAACTATAGAATCTACTTTTCTTGGGTATGTTTGGCCTGTAACTGCATAACTACTCTTATAGCCCATTTTTTCAGCTACAATGATATCTAATTCTTTTACTTTTTCTTCATCTCCGTTAAATAGAGCCATAAAGCTAGCCTGAGTACCAGTAGTTCCTTTTACCCCTCTTAACTTTAACTTTTCAATAACAAAATCTAAGTTTTCAAGATCTATTAATAAATCCTGAATCCAAAGTGTAGCTCTCTTTCCTACTGTTGTTAACTGAGCTGGTTGAAAATGTGTAAAACCTAAAGTAGGTAAATCTTTGTATTTCTCAGCAAAATTCCCTAAATGATTTATTACATTTATAAGCTTTTTCTTAACTAACAGTAAAGCTTCCTTCATTATTATTATGTCCGTATTATCTCCAACATAACAACTTGTTGCACCTAAATGAATTATCCCCTTTGCACTTGGGCATTGTAATCCATAGGCATAAACATGACTCATTACATCATGTCTTACTTCTTTTTCTTTTGCTATGGCATCATCATAATTAATATCGTATATGTGCTCTTTAAGCTCATTAATTTGTTCCTCAGTAATATTTAATCCTAATTCCCTTTCGCACTCTGCTAATGCAACCCAAAGCTTTCTCCAAGTTGAAAATTTCATGTCATCAGAAAACAAGTAAGACATCTCTTTTGACGCATATCTTGAATTCAAAGGTGTGCTATACAAATTTCTCATTCTTCATCCTCCTACGAATAAAATGTAAAAATATAGAGTCATCATTCGTATTATATCATATTTTTTCATATTTTACAGGTATATTTTATTAATTATTTTAATATATATACAGTGGGAATTTAATATGATGGGAGTTGAATATTGTGTACAAGCTTAGTATAATCGACAAACTCAGCTTTTTATTAGTAATTATAGGAGCTCTCAACTGGGGACTGATAGGATTACTTAACTTTAATCTCGTTAAGTTTATATCCTTCGGTAACTGTATCGTTGAAAGAATCATATATATACTAGTTTTCGCCGCAGCAATAAATCTTGTATATGTAATACTTAAAAGCAAAACAGATTTTAAAAAGGGTTTCTGAACATAACTATAAGTAGATTTTGGACTAGCTATCCACTCTACTCCACTAAAGATAATAATACGAATGCATTTTGAAACATCCTTAATGTGTATAAGATGTATGTAACAAAAAGTCAATTTTTTAAAAAGTCATAACAAAAATAAAAAAGGTTCCTAACGGAACCTTTTTCGTCTTATTCTTCTAAGCTTTCAACTAACTTAACAATTTCTTCAGCTGCTAAAGTTTCGTCATCGCCAGAAGCTATAACCTTTATGTTAGCATCTTTAGTAACGCCTAAAGAAAGAACTCCTATTAAACTCTTAACATTAGCTTTCTTTCCATTGAATTCAATGCTAATATCAGATTTAAATGATGATGCCTTCTTTACTAATAATGTTGCTGGTCTAGCATGTAAACCAGTTGAATTTTTAACTAATACTTCTTTAGTTACCATTATATCCACCTCTTTATTCATATTTTATATCATTAACTATTATATTATAATAACTTTTGGACAAAATTTCAATAAGTTTTGGACAAGTTGCTTATTTTAGTTTATTTAAGAAGGATTTTAATCTGTTTATTCCCTCTTCAATGTTATCTGTAGATGTTGCATAAGATAACCTAATATAGTCATCAAGTCCAAATGCTATTCCCGGAACAGTAGCAACAGCGCCATCTTCCAAGAGAACTTCTGAAAACTTTATTGAGTCCTCAATAATAGTTTCACCAAATTTCTTTTTTAAATAATATGATATGTTTACCATAACATAAAAAGCGCCGCTTGGGTTAATTATTTTTACATTTTCAATTTCATTTAATTTTTTTGCCATGAAGTTTCTTCTTCTCTCAAATTCTAAAGCCATATCTTTTACTACAGCTTCCTCTGTATTAAGAGCCTCTATAGTAGCATGCTGTGCTATAGTATTTGGATTTGAAGTCATGTGACTTTGTATACTAGACATAAGCTTAATCACATTTCCTGGTCCAGCAGCGTATCCTATTCTCCAACCTGTCATAGAGTAGGTTTTAGAAACACCGTTTATCACTATAGTTCTATTAAATGCGTCTTCTGATAAAGCAGCTATGCTAACATGTTCATTTCCATCATATATTAATTTTTCATATATTTCGTCTGATACTATGTATAAATCATGTTCTTTAGCAAAGTTAGCAATTTCTATTAATTCTTCTTTTGAATAAATAGTTCCAGTAGGATTGTTAGGAGAATTAAGTAAAATTGCTTTTGTTTTATCAGTTAACACCTTATTTAATTCATCAATGGTATATTTAAAATCATTTTCCTCTTTACATTCAACAAAAACTGGAACGCCATCTGCTATTTTTATAAGTTCTGGATAACTAACCCAATATGGAGTAGGAACAATAACCTCTTCTCCTGGATTTAGTAATGCAAGAAATAAATTTCCTAAACATTGCTTTGCTCCATTTGAAATTATTACTTGTGATGTAGAATAAGTAAGATTATTATCACGAAGAAATTTTTCGCATACTGCCTTCTTTAGATCAATAAGTCCTGATGCAGGTGTATACTTAGTATAACCTTTTTTCATAGCTTCAACAGCTGCATCAATGATATTTTGAGGTGTATTAAAATCTGGTTCTCCTGCTGCAAAACTTATAACGTTTATTCCAGCTTTTTTCATTTCATTTGCCTTTGCTGTAACTGATAGTGTTATAGAAGGAGTTAATGCTTCTATTTTTCTTGATAATGTCATGATACCCCACCTTTATAATTTATTATAAAATCTAATAATATTATCTAAATAAGCTTTATCTATGCCAAATTCACCAATAAGATTTTTATCCTCATTGCAGCACACTCCGTGGCAATCACTACCACCGGTAATTAAAAGCTTATATTTTTTGCAAAGATTGTAGCATTTATTAATTTGTTCCTTAGAATGACCAGGGTGAAAAACTTCCACACCACAAAGACCGTAGTCTTTTAATCTTTTAATTATTTTTTCAACATCCATGCCTCTATATATCTTACCTGGATGAGCAAGCACCGGTATACCGCCAGCATTTCTAATTAAGCATAAGGTTTCCTTATAACTTAGCTTATATCTTTCAACATATGCAGGTTTTCCCTTAATAAGATAATTGTTAAAGGCCATTTTATATGTATCAGCATAGCCTTTTTCTACAAGTATGTTGGCAAGATGTGCTCTCCCAGTAGTATCGATACAAGAACATTGAATATCTTCTATACTAACATCCACACCTAGATTATTTAGTCTCTTGATAATCTCTCTAATCCTATCCATTCTAGCTTCGCCTAATTTAACCATAATTTCATTAAGCATAGAATTATTAATGTCTACAAAATAACCTAATATATGCAATTCTAAATCCTCGTAAGTGGTGCTTATTTCTACACCGTTAATTATATTAACAGAGGACTGGGAACCTTTAAGAATAAACTGAGATTTTATCGAGTCGTGGTCAGTGATAGATATAGTATTTATATCCTTAGATTCTGCTATACGAAGTATTTCTGAAGGGCTTAACGTTCCATCAGAAAAATTTGAATGTATATGTAAATCAGCATATTTCATCTTATGCACCTTATTTCCATATTATATATTAAAATATAACATTATTAATTCTAAAAGTAAATAATCCGATATACATTGATAATTATTCTTATGCACTGTTCTATATATTCTATTCTAATATAAAATTAACTATCCATCTATAAAAATTAATCTTCATATAATTTTATATTCATATGATTATATATTTATAAAAACATATAAATATATAATGTTAGAGCGGTTTTCAAGGTATACTCTTTTATAGAGAACTCAATATAAAGCACAAGTTATCCTCTCAAAACAAGGTCTTACAAAGAATATTTAATAGAAAGATTATAGCTTAGAGTTTGAGTTTGTAATCCTGTATATAATTCTTAACTCACTATTTATCTTATATAGGGCTATAAATAAAAAATACGATTTTTAATTAAGAATAATTTAGATTTCTAAATAGTAAAGCTCTAAGAACACTTGTTAACCTTAAAGTTTATAGTTACAATATAAATAAAATAAGTATAAAAGTGGTAATTAATCTTTTGAAAAAATTATTATACATATTAGCTTAACTATACTAATATGATACAACTTAAAGGAGATATTAGATAATGATAATAGGAATAATAATATTGGCTATTCTTACAGCGCTATCATTAATTCTCATTAGCGGAAAAGGTGGTATTTTGCTAGCTGGGTATAACACTTTATCCAAAGAAGAAAAAGAAAAATATGATGAGAAAAAACTTTGTAGAAATTCAGGCTTTGAATTATTAGCCGTTGATATATTGTTAGCAGTACTTTTAATTTATATTAGTACAGACTTTGGTAAAGTGCATCCTTTATTTGCAGCTATACCAATAGCATTAATCATAATTGTTTTTGTATTTATCTCTGTTTTTAAAACAGAAAAAGATAAAGAAAAGTTTTATAAAGATCAGCATAAGAGAAGAGATTAGTAGTTATATGCCACTAACCTCTTCTCTTTCTTTGCTTTAGAAGCCAGTTAAAAAGCTCTGGGTCTTCATAAGCTTTGGTACAAACTTCATGATCACAATTTTCATAAACCTTGAATATAAGCTTTTTATTGTATTCCTTTAACCTATCTACTATCCTTTTACTTTCCTCAAAATCAACCACAGTGTCACTATCACCATGAGCTACCCATATAGGTGTATCTTTCAAGTATCTAACAGCTTTTTTAGGAGAAATAGCTCCACCGCATATTGGAGCTATAGCTGCAAATAGTTCTGGGTTAGTTATAGCAAAGTTCCAAGTACCGTATCCACCCATACTGTAGCCTGTTAGATATATTCTTTCGCTATCTATGGAGTAATCCTGCTGTACTATATCTAGAAGTTCCTTTAAATATTTAAATTGCATTTCCCAGCTTTCATCCTTTGGGCAGCGAGGTGATAGTACTAAAAATGGTAGATCTTCGTTTTCCCTAAGTATCTTATGTATGCCATATTGTTTTACAGCTTCAATATCCTTATTCCGTTCTCCTGAACCATGAAGGGAAAGTATTAGTGGCCATTTTTTATTTTCATCGTAACTTTTTGGTTTATATATTAAATAATCTAATGAAATATTTATAATTTTTTTAAGTTTGTGATCTGAATAACTCATATTAGCCCCTTTTTCTTTATTAAATTCTAATGCTATAAGAATATAACATTTTATTTTTATAATATTATTTTATCATTAACTGTTATTAAGCTATAGCTGAAAATATAGGTTTATATATTTTTGATAGTCTACTTTTCTAAGGAATATACACATAGGATTTCAACGCCTATGCGAATGGATTTAAAAAATGTTGTTATTTAGATTATGTAAATTCAAAAATATACTTTTATGAAACTTAATATTAAGCTTATTAAAATACTTAATTGTTATATAACAAAGAAATCGTAACAACATTTTTTTGATACATAGATATAGATACTAGAAATACATTAGTTAGCTTCTTAATGATAATCTTTTGCTACATAAGATTTAATAATCTCCATAAGCATATACCATTTGCATATACAAACCTCTTATATCCATAGATGGCTTGTCAGGAATCTTTTTTAGATTAGACTCATAACTAACTTTGCCTGTTACAGCAAGACATAGAGCATCTATGATATCATCTCTAATAGTTTTAAACCTCTTATTAGAATCAATCTCTCTACTTACCTCTTCTGTATGTATATAGTACTTGCTAAGTAAAGTAATCCTTTTTTCAAAACCTTCTATTGTTTTCTTGTTTTCTATTATTACTCTAGGAGCTCTTTCATAGCAATTCAACATAGAAAAACATATTTCTGGATGACTTTCTAGTAGTCTATTTTTAAAATCAGGATGCTCTAATAAAAACCGATCTACATCTCTTATTTTAGGAAATATTCCATAAGACTGTTTACTTAAACCTTTGCCTAAAATTAATTTATTCATTTCATTTGCTTTTAAATAGTCTGTCTCATATAGTGCCTGTCTACAAGGCACATTAAAAATACAGGAAGCCCTTGATTTTAAAATCTTTCTAGCTTCACTCTCCGGTCTTATATCTTCTACACTTTCAGGTAATCCTATAGGCATGTCTATAAGCATTACCTTACTATCCCAATAGGTTAAACATAATTCTTCAATATTTTCAAAGACTTTAATCTCAAAAGCCTCTTCTGTTATATAAACAGCTACATAGCCGCCCTTACATCCATCTATCCCTAGAAAACTGGACTTTTTATCTTCCATTGCAATCTCCCTATTAAATATATTTTATACACCATTATAAAGCTATTATTCATATGTTACTCATCATATGTCAGCATTTTTGCTTTATTGACATAAATTTTGCTTTTTGATAATATTATAATACCGTCCAGTCGGTATGTGAATAAGATTTTAAATTTTAGGTATATATTAGTCTAAAACTATTTAACTATCTATATATTTTTTCTCTAGTTAAGCCTAGGAATGTGAAGGGTTTAGAGAAAACTATCAGGTGAAAAATCAAAAAATCTTATTTGCCAATATATAATTAAAGGAGACATAAAGTTTATGACTATTTCTATAAAAGAAAAAATCCTGTATTCGGCCAATAAAGTCATTGAGGAAAAAGGATTAAACGCTTTTACTTTAGATGAGGTAGCTAAAGAAGCTGGTATAAGTAAAGGGGGACTTCTTCACTACTACTCTAATAAAGAAAGTTTAATAAGAGTACTTATTGAAAAATACGTAGAGTTATTTGAAAGAAGCATACAAGGTGATGATGATGAAAGCAATAGTAACTGGCTTATATCTTATATACAGGAACAATATAATCAATCTAAAATAGACACAAATACAATGTATGGACTTTTAGCTGCAGTTGCATCAAATCAAAACTTGCTCCAACCTGTGCTAGACAAAAGAAAACAATGGGTAGAGAAAATTAATAAAACTAAAGATCCAGTGCTGGCACTTATTATTAGCTTTGCTTGTGATGGTATAGCATTTTCAAATCTATTAGGATTAGATGTGCTTGATGAATGCCAGAAGTCCAAACTCGTTGAAAGACTTATAAGCTTGGTAAAAGAATGCTACTAAAATATGTTCCCTTATATCTATTCAGTACAGGTTTTACAAATCAGCTAATTTTCTATACTTTAACTATTTTCGGAATACTAAAGCAACTAAGGATGTCATGGTTTCTAGGTACTATATATGTATTAAACTCCATTACTATAATCACTATCCTCTTTGTAGAGAGAAAGAAAACTTCAACTGCTCTTTCGTGGATTCTAATACTTACTTTTATACCAGTATTAGGTTTTATTTTCTATCCTATCCTTGGGAGAAACTTAAGGCCAAATCAAAAAAGAACCTTTGCGCTTAAAAAGAAATTGGACATACTGTATAACGAAAGATTACACAAAGAAAACTACCTACTGAAATACGATAACAAAAACTATATTGATAAGGAGCTTATACCCTACGAAGATATTATCAAAATGAATTCTAATGGTGCCAATAGCTATTATTCTTCTGATAATGATATACAGATTTACACTAAGGGTGAGGATAAGTTCAAGTCTTTATTAGAAGACATAAGAGCTGCTAAAGAGACAATTAATATATTATATTACATTATTAACAACGACAAGTTAGGAAATAAGGTGGTTGACCTTCTTACTAAAAAGGCCAGCGAAGGCGTTGAAGTAAGGGTACTTTATGACCATGTAGGAAGTATACTTACTCCACACAAAATGTTTAAAAACCTAATAAAGTGTGGTGGCGAGGTGTATAGATTCTCCCCAATAAAAATTGGTACTTATACAAGAGTAAACTACAGAAATCATCGTAAGATTGTAATAATAGATGGAAAGATAGCATACACAGGCGGCATGAACATAGGAGATGAATATTTAGGCTTAGATAATCGCATTAAGCCTTGGAGAGACACTCACCTCAGGATAACCGGTACCTCTGTCTATACTCTTCAAGAAAGATTTCTAATGGATTGGTCCTATGCTTCTGACAGCGAAAGAGAAACAGATATTGATACATTGAACAAGTTCTTTCCTAAAGTTAAATGCAAAGGCTCAATAGGTGCACAGGTTATTTCTAGTGGCCCTGATGTCAATGGTGATCATATAAAGAAGGCTTATATTAAAATGATAGCTTCAGCTAAGAAGACTATATATATACAAACTCCATATTTTATACCAGATGACTCCTTTATAGAAGCACTTCAGATAGCTATCCTTTCCGGTGTAGATGTAAAGATTATGCTGCCTAAAATATATGACAAGCTATTAGTATATAGAGCTACTACTTCATATATAAAGGATATACTCCAGTACGGAGGAGAAGTTTATTTGTATCCAGGCTTCCTTCATTCAAAAATGCTTGTAATTGATGGTAAGGTAGCTTCTATAGGCACCGCTAATATGGACGTAAGGAGTTTTTCATATAACTTTGAGGTAAACACCTTTATATATGATAATGAGTTGGCATATAAATGTAATCAAATCTTTGAAGAAGACAGAAAAATTTCTGAGTTTGTTACGAAAGAGGTCTACGATAAGAGAAAGCTTTATATAAAGCTTCAAGAAAATCTATGTAGATTATTTTCTCCTATGCTATAACTATATTATAAGTATTAAGTATTTTGAAAACTATAAAAGTTAAGCGCATAGACTTCGACTACATAAATAACAAAAGTGCTGTTAAGGAACATAAAATAAAAACAATCTAGCTTTAGGTCTTACCTTTTAGCTAGATTGTTTTTATAATTATATTTTCTATAATCATTAATCCTTGTATATATGATAGCTATATAAGAGTTTTTTATCTTTAATTTTTACTCTTTTCTGTCTTAGCAGAAGTTAGTACACCATTTTCCATATTGAATACTTCATCACACAATATCTCAATGTCTTCCTTGTTGTGACTAGATAAAATTATAGTTACCCCTGTACTTTTATATTCTTTAATTAGATTTCTTATATCCTCTACTCCACTGCTATCAAGTCCATTCATAGGCTCGTCTAATATAAGTAATTTAGGCTTTTCCATAATAGCTTGAGCTATTCCTAGTCTTTGCTTCATACCTAATGAAAACTTCTTTACAGGCTTCTTATCTTCAGGATTTAACCCAACTAAATCAATAACCTTCTTAATATCTTCATCGGTAGCTACATTATTGATAGAAGCTAATAACTTTAAATTATTAAACCCAGAATACTGAGGAAGAAAACCTGGTGCTTCTATTATTACCCCTGTATTTTTAGGAAAGTTACCATTGGCTATATCTTCACCAAAAACCTTAACTTCACCTTCTGTAGGATTGATAAGTCCACATATAGTTTTAAATAACATAGACTTACCTGAACCATTTCTTCCTACTATTCCATATATTTTACCTTCTTCTAGCTCTAAATTTACTTTATTAAGTATTACAGCATCCTTATACTTCTTATATAGATTCTTTATTTCAACTACTTTATTTCCCATAATATCTCCTCTTCTCTATCTACCCTTTGAAAGTATGAGTAAATCGTTTTTCATCACTATTCTAAAATTAATAAACAAAAGTATGCAACTAAATATAACTGTATAGATTATTGACCATATGATAGAAAAATTACTTGTATAGTGCTTGATAAGAATTCCTTGATTAGGAGGCAAGAATTTATCTAATTTATTATGTGCTCCTAATTCAATGAAAAATAGTATTAAAACCATATTGGCAATAAACGCAATATTTGAATCCTTAAATACCAAGGAAAGGGTATTTTGAATCAATGTAAGTAAAAAGCTTGTAGCAACAAGTAAAATTAAAATACTCACTAAGGAATATGTATTTATAATATTTTTTATAGCATCTATAGCTATAACCTTTTGGCTACTGTTTCCTAATAAATATAATTTATCACACAGCACTACAATGCCTACCCCTACACCATAATATAGCAAATTGGTTATAAAATTCGTTGTAACAACACAAAGATACCATTTTTTCTTGCTCTCCAGCTTAGGTATAAGATAAGTACTATTTTCATTGATCTGCTTGTACAAGAAATTTCCCATTATTACTAAGATGGGTACCTGGTAAAAAAGATACATAAATACCTGACCTATATCTTCTGCAAGATTCCTTGGGCCAATAAAGATGATATTTAATATATAGTTTGAACTAAAAGCACTGTCATACATGCCAATAGTCATAAATAACATGGATGCAAACATCGCAATACATACTATTATTACCTTAGGTGAGAATATAGAATATAAATTAAGTTTTAACATATTAATAAATTTCCTCATTTTTCACCTTCAAATTTAAAATCTACTCTTTTAACCCTATATAGACCTAAAGCTATAACACTAGATATAGTTATCAACCAAAAGATCAGTTTAAAGACAATCTGATATAAAAAACTAGTAGAAGCCCATACTTCTGAATATATCATTGCATTTTCACAGAGGCTGAATGTAATAGCAGAATGTATTGAACCAGTATATGCTGTAACACCAATAACAATAAATCCAATTGTAATTATAAAAGGCATTATAGTTTTTCTAAAATAAAGACTACTTACATAGAAAACTATACCTATAAAGAAAATATATAACGAAGTTAATAAATAATTTATCAAACATGCTGATAAGGGACTGACTGCTTTAATACAAGCCGTTATGTCAGTTGTCATAATCTTCGAAATTATAATACTCGAATTCGACCAATCATTTTTAATACAAAGATTCAAAACACCTTGTAGAAATATTATAACTACAACAACTAGTACATATAACAATGATGTTATGGCTGTTGTTGCTATATTTATAAAAAACAGTTGTTTCCTATTAGAAAACTTTAAGAACATGTATTTATTATAGCTACTTTTATTTATTAGGTTCCTTATTATTATCAGAAAGAACAGATCTAAAAAGAAAACAAGAAAAATATACTGATTAAACAAAAATAGCATATAGTCATAAATACTTACATCTTTATATCCAACGAAGGTTTTAGTAAAATCAAAAAATTGACCAAACACGTAAAGTATTAAAATAAATATAGCAAAATAAGTTATTTTATTTAAAATAATATTATTAAAATAATTCTTTAACATATTTTTCTTATTCAATTTTATCACCATTTCTACCACTTGAAAATTTCACAAAAAGTAATACACCAAATAAAAACAAAATAGAATCATAAAGAAGGATATGCTTTATATTTACATAGCTGCGGAGGGTGAAGTCAATTATTCCGGATAGATGAAAGTCAAAGATGCTATTTACACCATAATACTCTAGTACTGTACCTGTAAATATAGCAAGTATAAAAGGCAGTATTATTGCTAGATATCTATTTTTTATTATTACAGACAAACCTAATCCTAAAGTAGAAATGACCATGCCATATATAAAAGTAAGAGCAATTATTGAAAATACGAAAAGTAATGGTCTATTAACTGATAGCCAACTTAGATCTCCAGCATACTTACCTACAGCCATGCCATTTGTTTTTACTCCATAAAATAAAGCGTAAAAAACAAAAATAGTACTTAAAGGAATAGTTAGTGCTAAAGCTCCTGCAAGTGCATTAGATATTAATCTTATAACTACATATTTTTTATGAGAAATTCTTAACAATAAATATTTAAAAAATCCACTTTCTTTATCTTCTAAGAAAGAAGCTACAAACGGAAGTGAAACTATTACAGGCGCCAATAATGGAAGTAAACTAGCACTCCCTAAGGAATGAGCCAGCATAAAATAATAAACTGCATCTTTCTTTTCTACATAAAAATTACCTAGTAGTATACTAGTGAACATGCAAAGAAATGCCATAATAACTGCTACGAGCATATTTTTTGATAGAAAAATTCTTTTCATTTCTTCTTTAAAATAGTATTTCATATATAGCCTCCCTTTTTCTTAATATAAAAAAATTAAATATATGGGAATAGATAAACACCTATTCCCATATGGTAAAACTTTGATTTTTTAGTAACAATCAGGTGTCCATTCACCCTTTGTATAAACTGGTACCCAAATATCTTTTCCAGAATATATATGCATTCTGGTTCTATATCCGTAATACCAAGATTGCCTTCCATTGTAACTCATCTTTGACCATCCACCTGAAGAAAAAGAATCTTCCGATGCAATTTGTTCACTAGTATCTGAGCGTTCTATATTGGAATATAATCTAAAATTTTGAGACGTTGATGTATTTGAATTAAATGCATAAGATGCATTTCCATCACTTTTAGTTACATCGTAGGTAGATATACCTCCAAACACTGGAACCTTTAAATCATAGGTCCCAGAGTTATTCATCGCATAAGCAATATTTGAAGTCCCCATTATAGCCAAGGCAAGAATACCAGAAGCTATAAATCCTTTTTTCTTTGATTTTTTAAACATAAAGTTACCCCTTTTCAATCTTATATATATATTTAAAGTACTAAACCAATTCTTGTCTACTTAATTGGTTAGTGATAATCTGAAATCCAACTTTTGGTACACACATAACATTAATACTTGTGTTACGTATGCACCTATTATAACCCTTACTAATATACTAACTAATTCTAGTAAGCATCTGGAGTCCATGAGCCAGCGGAATGAACTTGTACCCAGCAAGTTAATCCTGACTTTATATGCATTGTTAGACTGTAACCTCTTACACTACTTGCATCACCATAGTATTTCATCTTTGACCATCCGTTAGCAGTGAAATAGTCTTCATCACTTACATCTGTACCATGTAACCTAATAGTGCTATAAAGTTTATAGCCACCACCTACTAATTCATTGTCATTGTACGCGTATGGTGCACTTGCATCAGCTTTATAGCCTGGAGATGTATCAATACCACCACTAACAGGTACAACTAAATCGTAATTATAATACACACCTGCATATGCTATACTTGAAGTCCCCATTACTGCAGCAGCTACAAGTCCAGCTGCTATTACTTTTTTCATTTTCATTTTCTCTCCTCCTAAAAAGACTTTGATTTTTGATTTTTTTGTTGCATGAATTCATATTTTTAACAAGCTTGTCTACATTTAATATAGTATCACATAAATCGGAAATCAGATGTCGAAATAACACACTTCTAAAATAAAAGTTTATTTCATTTTATGATTGTTTTTTCGCGTTACGACTTAGATTAAATGGAGATACGTTATGCATATAACAAAATTCTCTCAATAACTTTAGTAAAATTATATTTAATGCGATAAATTAACAATTTAGTACTAAAATGATTATAAATTTATTAATAATTGTTTCTTTATTTTTTTATTTTCTCTATGAATACCTATACACTTTACTTATAATGAAACTATAAGTTACTCGTAAATCAAATATATCAAAGTTTTTCTAAATAAAAAAACTACTCCTCCAAACTTTAATTGGAAGAATAGCTTTATAATTTATAAATTAATATAAAATCATATGATATTTAGAACTTCTCGTTTCTCCTATGTCATACCAGATTCAGTATATTATATATTCTTAGAGTAAATAAGATAACTTTGTATGTGCTATATAACATCTATCATTTCTAAGCACTTGCCTGCTCCTCTGACAACACAATCTAAAGGCTCTTCAGCAATATGGACAGGAATTGATGTTTCACTGAAAATAAGTTCATCTAATCCTTTTAAAAGTGATCCTCCACCAGAAAGCATTATTCCCTTGTCCATTACATCAGCAGCAAGTTCTGGAGGTGTTTCTTCTATTGTAGCCTTAATCTCTTGAATTATTGCTATCACGGGCTCTTTCAAGGCTTCTCTTATTTGACTTTCTTTAACAATTATAGATCTTGGCAGACCTGTAACCAAATCTCGTCCTCTAACTTCCATCTCTTTATCGTCGGCTAAGTCTTTTGCATATACACAACCTAGCTGGATTTTAATATTTTCTGCGGTTATATCTCCTATGAGAAGATTAAATTCTCTTTTTACATAGCTCATAATAGTCTCATCTAATTCATCTCCAGCTATTCGTAAAGTTTTACTCCTTACAATACCTTGAAGAGAAACTACAGCAATTTCAGTGGTACCTCCGCCTATATCCACAATCATATTGCCAATGGGTTCATCTACAGGTAGTCCTGCTCCTATAGCAGAAGCGATAGGTTCTTCTATAAGCATTACTTTACGTGCTCCTATTTGACTTATAGCTTCATTTATAGCTCTTTTTTCTACTTCAGTAACTCCTGATGGATGTGATACGGCAACTCTTGAACGCTTTGTACTACCACTCATCCGTATCTTATTTATAAATATCTTAACCATTTTTTCTGTTAAGTCAAAGTTAGCTATAACGCCATCTCTCAAAGGCCTAACTGTTTCTACTCCTTCTGGGGTTCTTCCTATCATATTCTTAGCATCCGTTCCAGCAGCTATAACTTGTCTATTCTTTGTTTTAATTGCTACTACAGATGGTTCTCTTAAAACAATACCTTTTCCTCTTAAATATATTAAAGTGTTTGATGTACCTAAATCTATTCCTAAATCTTTAGAAGATGTTAAAAATCCCATTTAAATTGCTCCTTTCAAATTACATTTTATTACGACGATATGTATTGAAATAATTTTAAAATTACATTTGAGAATAACTATTAACTTTACATTATGCATCCAATAACAACTTTTTTTACAGTATAAACCGTTTTTTGCTAATGTATCAATGCATAAATTATGCATATTAAGCCATAATATATACTTATATACTTTTAATGGATAATACTAATGCAATTTAAAATGTGGTAATAAGGTCTACCAAATAAAGAAGTCTTAGCTAATTTACATTCGAATAATTATGATATTCACGGAAATTTAAAAAGATATTCAATTTAAGGAAAAAAATCTTATAAAAAAATCCCTTGTTCTAGTATATTAAAAACACATTTATATTAAGTACTACAATTGTTCTATTAATAAAGATTTAATTTATATAATGTAAATACGTATATTTTTTAAGAATCTGCATTTTCTAGTTGTTATGATGAAAATCTATCATGGAAATAAGATCTTTTTGTTTACCCCAAAAGCTATTCTAAGGCATTGATATCACTATATTTATCTAACAAAAAACATACTGTCTAAGACAGTAAAAAAAGCTGCCTAAGACTTTATTAAGTCAAAGGCAGCTTTCATAACACTACTAGAATCTGAAATCTCTTTTTCCTTCTTTAAGCTCAGTTAAATGTTCTTTAACTATAGTTTTAACCTTATCGTTAGGAATATTTTCAGTTTCAGCTAATATTAATTTTTCACCATTCTTCTTAGTTTCTTCAGAAGCATAATCCTCTAAGTATTCTTTTAATGTCATCAAGGCATTTGGCTGACAGATGTTTGCTATTTGTCCTGATTTAACAAGACTCATAAATCTATCTCCTGTTCTACCTTCTCTATAGCAAGCTGTGCAGAAGCTTGGTATATATCCAAGTTCTAGTAACCAATTTACTATTTCATCAAGAGTACGATTGTCATTGACATCAAATTGAGCTGAGTTTTCTTCTTCTGGTTCTGGTTCTACGTATCCACCAACACTTGTTTTAGAACCACCACTGATTTGTGATACTCCAAGTTCAAGTACACGTTCACGAGTTTTCTTAGACTCACGAGTAGAAACAATCATTCCTGTATATGGTACAGCTATACGTATTATAGCAACTATCTTCTCAAAAATCTCATCTGATATTGCATTTGAGAAACTGTCTGGATCTATGTCATCAGCTGGTCTAATACGAGGTACACTTATTGTATGAGGACCCACCCCCATTGCTGCTTCCAAGTGTTCAGCATGCATCATAAGACCTACAAAGTCATATTTATAAAGGTTTAAACCAAATAATACACCAATACCTACATCATCAATACCAGCTTCCATAGCACGATCCATGGCTTCTGTATGATAAGCATAATTATGCTTTGGTCCAGTTGGATGAAGTTCTTCATAAGTGTCCTTATGATAAGTCTCTTGGAATAATATATAAGTTCCGATACCAGCATCTTTTAATTTTTTATAATCTTCAACAGTAGTAGCGGCAATATTTACATTTACACGTCTTATTTCTCCATTTTTGTGTTTGATGTTATATATGGTTTTAATGCTTTCAAGAATATAATCAAGTGGATTATTTATAGGATCCTCTCCAGCTTCTAAAGCTAAACGCTTATGTCCCATATCTTGAAGAGCAATAGTTTCTCTTCTTATCTCTTCTTGAGTTAGTTTCTTTCTTGCTATATGTTTATTCTTATAATGGTATGGGCAATATACACATCCATTTACACAGTAATTTGAAAGATATAGCGGAGCAAACATTACTATACGATTGCCATAGAATTTTTGCTTTATCTCTTTAGCTAGGCTATACATTTCTTTATTTAATTCATCTACATCACATTCTAAAAGCACAGCAGCTTCTCTATGGCTTATACCTTTGTAGTTCCTAGCTTTTTCAATTATACTAGCGATAAGTTCTCTGTTACTTTTGTTTTCTTGGGCATAGGCTAAAGTGCTTTTTATTTCTTCATCATCAATAAATTCTGTAGCAACTTTAGATTTAACATTATACATTAAAATCCCTCCAATATTATTACTCCTGGCTAAAAACCTTAGAGTAAACCGTTTTGATGTTTACGTTGGGTAACATTCCTAATTTTCCAGAAAGAGCTCCGATAACATCATTAGGTGCATCAACAACTATAGTTATTATATTAATTTTTCGCTCTGCATAAGGGATTCCCATTCTGCCTATAACATAATCATTATAATCATGCAGAATAGTATTTAATTTTTCTACCGAATCCTTATTTTCAACAATAATTCCAATAATAGCGATTCTTGTATCCATATTAAAAATCCTTTCACATATATAAATCGCTAATGTGGCTTCATTAGTGATTTATGCATATCTGCCATAAAAATGTCTACTTAGCTTTTGACAGATTACACATTTTTAACTTCTACTCTTCAGCACAATATAAATAACAGCTTATGTCTATAAATATTAAAGGTATTAGTTTATTAATTGAATGTTATAGAAAAAACATATTATATATCATATCTAAAAAGCAAAAAATCCTTGTACCAAAAAGGAACAAGGACAGAAAATAAATCGCAGTTAATCAAATAAATTAATTCCCTGAGTTTATAACAACTATTCTCTCGCCTTCTAATTTGGGACGAACCCTCATCCATTCAGTACGATACTTTAAACATAATTTTTGTGGCAGACTTTGAGGATAAAACAATTAAAGACAATCCCTTTACAAAAACTTAAGTTTTCATAAAACAACTAATCCCAAAGAGCTTGGTCTCAGAAAGTACACCAACTATGTCTATTATATCACAAGGTTTTCCAAAGTAAAAGGAACTGACTTCCAAGAAGCTTTATTTTAGTTTCCGTTCTATTAAGAAATTCCCCATGAAGAATGAACACCGCAACATATAATGAAAAAGACTTTCTTTTTAGTAAGAAAGTCTGATTTAGCCCTAGCTCAACTAATCTTAATCACAATATTCAAGGTAACCATATTATAAAGAATAAGTTTATAATTACATATAATATGTTCTATAAAAGTTTAAAGTAGTGACAATAATTACTTGTATTGAACTGTATATGGCTATTTATGGAATATAAAGCCGGAATTGCTCCGGAATAATCCGTATAACACAAAATAACTATTAAATAGTTACATATATGTTGTTTTTACCATTTTAGTGTGTTATTATGAAGCTCGTGCAGTTATTAATTATAGAAAGGATGATCATTATGAAACCTAAAAAATTATTATCATTTGTTACTGCTACAGCAATACTAAGCACTTTAATAAGCGCTGGTACTGTACATGCTGCTACCAAGGAGGATGTTATTAAACATCTAAATGATTCTAGCAAAATTGAAGTCCTTGCCAAAAATGCTTTTAGAACAGTTAACCAATACAAGAGCGATAAGTGGGCAAGTATAAAGGTGGTTAACCAAAAAAATCTATATGATTTTGATGGAAAATTAGTGGCTTACAGCATTGATGTCCAAAATGGAGAAACTGGAGCAAAGGGTTATATTATATTAAGCAGCAATAAAGAAAATGAGCCCATATTAGAATCTGCTATAGGAACTTATTCTCCATACACCGAACTCACTTCAAAACTTAATAATAAGACTGACATAACTTATATATACAGTGGTATTTTAAGTTATAGTATTAAATATACTGATAAAAATGCATCTAATAGAAATTTTGCGAAAACAACTTCAAATTATAAATATTTTGACCTAAGAGACAATAAGGATATTGATAACACCATTGTAAAATCAATGACCGAAGAGGCTAAAGCAAAAGAACACAAATCAAAAAATATCACTTCTGCTCAGAAGACTTGGGACATGCTTTCTGGAGAAAATGTAAAAGAAGAAAATATAGCTCCAAACTACAATCCACTAAATAGTTCAAAAATAAAAAATAACTCCTCTTATTTATATCATAAAGTTATTTCAGGAGTTCCAGACTACAATTGGTATAGAGGCTGTGCACCTACTGCAGCAGCTAATGTACTAGCTTACTATCATCATTCAGGAGTACCTACTGGCAATACATTGATTGATGAATTGGCAGCTGCAATGAATACAGATAGTAAAGGCGGTACAAGTATATCAAATGAAAGACCAGGAATTAAACAAGTAGCAGCTAATCATGGTTGGAAACTTGCTATATTTACAGATCCAAGAGGAAAAGGCGAAGATGAATCGCCATACGGAGATTTCCGTGATGAAATAGATGAATCTCATCCTTTATTCTGTAGTCTTCAGAATTCTAGATATGGTGATGGACATGCTGTTACCGGTGTAGGATATGAATATCAAGGTACAGATTATGAATATGTAATTATCCATGACACTTGGAGCACAACACCTGTGGATGTTGCTATAAATTATAATAGTTCAGATATAGGTGATCCATCTTGGATGAGAATCCATTCTAAAAACTAATAAAGTTTTTTAATAAGTATTCATAAGCACTTAGCAAGTTCTATATTATAATAGAATTACTTGTCTAAGTGCTTTTAATTTTAGTATTATGTTATATTTATCCTAGTTATAGTAATTTATATTTATTAAAGTAAGAGTTATCAGCCCCAATAAATTATATCTTTATAACTAGCACTATCAAGTCTTTACAACATATTATTAGGATATAAAGTATAAAAAAATATTTTAGTAAGCTTTTTATAGAGTTCTTAAAATGGCTTCATTAAAACTATCCACCAAATCTTCAAATTCTTCTAAGCCAACGGATATTCTTATTAGAGTATCACTTACACCTAAAGATTGTCTTTCCTCCTTTGGAATTGCGGCATGGGACATCTTAGCTGGGTATGAAACTATAGTTTCAACTCCTCCAAGAGATACAGCAAAAGCGGCATTTTGGATGTTATTCAAAAAGTACTTTGTTTGATCTATAGTCTTAAACTTAAAAGAAAGTACTGCACCAGCGCCGGAAGCTTGTGCAAAATGTATTTCTCCACCTAAGTGACTTTCTAATCCTGGATAATAAACTCTTTCAACTTCTTGCCTATCTTCTAGCCAATGAGCTAGTTTAATAGCTGTTCTTTGATGAGCATCCATTCTAACTTTTAGAGTCTTCAATCCTCTTAAGAGTAGCCAACAATCCTGAGGTCCTAGAATGGCACCAAAAGAATTCTGTATCATATAAATCCTATCTGCAAACTCCTTACTTTTGGCTACCGCTAAGCCTCCTACCACATCACTGTGTCCGCCTATAAATTTAGTTGCACTATGAACTACTATGTCTGCTCCTAATTCTAAAGGTCTTTGAAGGTAAGGAGACATGAAGGTGTTGTCTACAATAACTATTAAGTTACTTTCCTTAGCGATTGCTATAGCCCCTTTCAAATCTGTTATTTTTAGCAGTGGATTTGATGGAGTCTCTAAAAAAATTCCTTTAGTATTATGTTTAACTGCCTTTTTTATATTTTCAAGCTTTGAGGCATCTACAAAGGTAAACTCTATCTTAAATCTACTAAAGACCTTTGAAGCTATTCTATAAGTCCCACCATAAACATCTTCACAAATAATAATATGGTCTCCAGCAGAAAATATTGATAATACTGAGGAAGTTGCTGCCATACCTGAAGAAAAAGCAAAGCCTCTATACCCATTTTCAAGCTGAGCTATGGTATCTTCTAAGGCTTCTCTTGTAGGATTTCCACTTCTTGAATAGTCATATTTACCAAAGTTATCTATATCTTTTTGATGAAAAGTGGAAGCTTGGTATATAGGTATACTCAAAGCTCCTGTTATTTCATCAATTTCATTCCCATTATGAATTAATTTTGTTCCAAATCTCATAATTATTACCCCAAAGCTTTCTTTAAATCTTGTATTAAATCTTCTATGTTTTCTATCCCTATAGATAGTCTTAGTAATGTATCTGTAACACCAAGCCTATCTTTAATTTCCTGTGGGACCTCCGAATGAGTCTGTTTTTGAGGATAGGTTATTAAAGTCTCAACTCCTCCAAGACTCTCCGCAAAAGTTATAACCTTCACATTCTTTAATATTTTTGCTACATCAGCTCTATTTTTTACTTTAAAAGAAATCATTGCTCCAAAGCCTGAAGATTGTTTTTTACTTATAACATAGCCTTTACTTTCAGGAAGTCCTACATAGAATACTTCTTCAACCTTAGGATGTGCTTTTAAAAATTCTGCTATCTTCATTGCATTTTCTTGACTTCTATCCATTCTGATTGGAAGTGTTTTAATTCCCCTTAGTATAAGCCATGAATCAAAAGGAGATAACACTGCTCCAGTGGCTTTTTTGTAATATATAATCTTCTCCTTTATATCATCACTATTAGTTACAACAAAGCCCGCTAAGGTATCATTATGACCTCCCAGGAACTTTGTACCACTATGGACCACAATATCAGCACCTAGATTTAATGGCTTTTGAAAGTATGGAGTTAAAAAAGTATTATCGACAATTACTATAAGTTTATTTAGCTTTGCTATTTCTGCAGCTGCCTTTATATCAGTTACCTTCATCATAGGATTGGAAGGTGTTTCTATAAATATTGCTTTAGTACTTTCATTAATATTTTTTGCTATTTCATCTAAATCTGTGGTATCTATAAAACTGTGTTTAATTCCATAAACGTTGTAAATTTCTCTGAACAATCTAAAGGTTCCACCATAAAGATCATCAGAAACCAATATGTGATCTCCAGGTTTAAATAATCTTAGTACTGCATCAATAGCAGCAAGACCTGTTGAAAAGCCTATTCCATATCTTGCAGCTTCTAGTTTAGCTACAGTATTTTCAACTTCTTCGCTGGTTGGGTTTAACAACCTTGAATAATCATACCCAGTACTTTCATTTAAACCTCCATGTCTAAAGGTCGAAGATTGATAGATTGGAAAGCTAATAGCTCCAGTTAATGGATCATACCCCTTATCTCCATGTACAGCAGTAGTCTCAAACCTTAAAAAACTTCCTTCACTCATCTTAAAAAGCCCCCTAAATATTTATTACTGAGAAAATTCTCTGAAGCACCCACTTCAGTGAGTTTTATTCGTATATGCCTTTCAGAATTTAATTTAAAAATCTATTAGGCTAATACACTTTTTTTATTGTTAATACTAAAAAGCTATTCCTTTCCGTCCATATTACTAGGTTTATCTAAGAAAAATTTTAAACTTTTCTTAGAATAAAAAAACATGTCTGAGGATAACCCCGACATGTTATATACAAATCTAGAATTTTCTCCTCATCTACCAGTTTTATCAACTGCAGGAATTAGCACCAATACATAAGTTAAATGAAGCTTATGCTGGTTGCTGGGTATCATAGGGCCAGTCCCTCCACCTCTCGTGATAAGAATTTAATATGTAAGCAAATACATACTAAATATATTTAATTACTAAGTATTATATATTCACTTACATATGTTGTCAATACCTTTCTATAATAATAAAAAATCACTTTAAATCTTAAATTTAGCTATTAATACTCTTAAATCTTCTGCTATCATAGCTAAGCTCTCACCTGAGTTTGCAATCTCCTGAACTGTAGCAGCCTGTTCTTCCATAGATGCCGATACCTGCTCTGTTCCAGCAGCATTCTCCTCAGAAATTGATGATAAATTTTGTGTTAGCTCAATTATTTTGTTTTTGTTATCAGACATTAATTCTGCAGAATTATTAAGTTTATTAATTATATTCTTTATGAAATCTATAGCTTCGGCTATTCCTTCAAATTTTTCTTGTGTTTCACCAACGCTACCGGCCTGTTCCTCAACAATATGCTTAGTTTCCTCCATAATTTTTACTGCACTTTGTGATTTTGTTTTTAACTCATTTATTACGTTTTTAATATCATTTGTAAAGCTATTTGACTGTTCTGCCAGCTTTCTTATCTCGTCAGCTACCACTGCAAAACCTTTACCGGCTTCACCTGCTCTTGCAGCTTCTATAGCTGCATTTAAGGCTAACAGATTGGTTTGATCTGCAATGTTTTGAATCATAGTACTAGCACTTTCAATCTTCTCTGCACTTTCATTATTACTCATTATTATATTGTATATATTACTTGAGGCATCGTTATTTTTTTCAGTTTTATTAATAAGATCCTTTATGATTAAGAAGCCTTCTTCTTTTTTCTTTTCAATCTGTGAGGCTGCAACATTAAGCTCTTTAATATAAGTTAAGTCTTGCTCTAACAACGATCCTAACTCCTCAACACTATTAGCAGCTGTTTCTGTATCTACAGCTTGCTCGCTGGCTCCTTTCGCTATTTCTTCAATAGTTTTTGCAACTTCTTCTGATGAAGTGGCTGCTTCTTGGGAAGTTGCTGTCAACTCCTCTGATGACGCAGCTACCTGTTCAGTTGCATCGGCAGTCTTGCGAATAAATTCTGCCACATTAACTCTCATACTACTTAGAGCCCTTATCATATCGCCAGTTTCATCTTTTCTATTCAAGTAATTTTTATCATTTAAATTGTGATCTTCTAAGAACTCCAAGTTAGAAAAGTCTTTTATTTTCTTAGTCACCGCTATAATAGGTTTTGTTATACTTCCAGATATATAAGTAAGTAAACCAGCTGCTACTAGAAGTAGTATTATGGAAGATACGATTACAATATTGATTATTCCTTTTGCACCTGACTGTAATTCTTTCTCAGTCATGAATGAAGCTAATATCCAATCAGTACCTTCAACCTTATATGGAGTAACTATATATTTTTCACCATTAATAGTAACTTCAAAGGACTTTAGTTCTTTATCTAATATTTTATTTAGACCTTGAATACCAAGTTCATCAATTTTTTTAAAATTATTTTTAGGATTTTTCCCATCTGCCATTACTATACCTGTATTATGTACAATTATTGCATAACCGGTTTCTCCAATTTTCATTTTACTTAACATATCACTAATAGCAGATTGCTCTACATCAAGAGCCATTACACCTAAGACTTTACCATTATTATCTGTAAATGTACGAGCATTACTTGTAAACAGATGATTTTTGAAAGTGTATGGAGCAGTCCTTATGATGCTTCCACTTTTGCTTATAGCATCTTCATACCAAGGTCTCTTAACAGGATTATAACCTACTGTTATAGTTTCTTTTGGCCACTGAATATAGCTTCCTTCTGTTGTTCCCATGTATACGTAAACTGTACCTTTATGACTATTTGCATATTGCTCAAACACTTCGTAGATTGCTTTTTCAAGTCCACCTTTAGCAACAGGGTCCATACTAGTAGCTTCAGTGGTATTTTTATAAGTCGATATACTACTATTAGTCATTTTTAATAAAGGATTTTCTGCTAACATATCAAGATTTTTATCCAATTGATCATAAAAAATGTTAATTGCTTGTGTTATCGAAGACATTTGCTCTTTGGAATTACTATAATAATCTTCATAGGCTTTTTTGTTCACTTGATATATTACAATACTGCTAATACTTATTAATGTTACTAAAATAGTTATTATTGTAGAAGCTAGAATCTTTCCCTTTATTCCACCAAATCTTTTATTCATAATAACCTCTCTTTTTATTAAATATTTTTAATATAATTTTTTCTTCTGAAATAAACATCCTCTGTTTTTCACTAACTTCTTTATCCATAGTAGCATCTCCTTTATAACTTCAAATTTGATAATTAAATACGAAAGTCTGTATATTCTTAATATTCGAAATATATATATTCTACTTTATTTAAATTAAGCTGTTTTTCTTAGATTACCTCAATGTAATATTTGGCATGTAAAAAACTATCCTACTTACTTAATCCTGTATATATAATTAAATTGAAAAAGCTACCAATATATTCATTATATTGGTAGCTTTTTATAATTTCTTTTTATTGAATTAATTCAATTTAACAAAAGTCCACTTTTGGTTATTACCTCCACCATAAAACCATATTTGAACATTTGCACCATCCCAGTTTCCGGCACCATCTAAGGCCTTTCCACTATCAACGCCTATAAGCCTATATTGTCCACTTCCCATATCATTTAGATACCACTTTTGATTATTTCCACCACCATAGGACCATATTTGGACATTTGCGCCATCCCAATTTCCAGCACAATCTAAGGCTCTTCCACTGGCAACATTTATAATCTTATATTTCCCTTCACCTACATCTGTAACAATCCACTTTTGATTATTTCCGCCACCATAAGACCATTGCTGAACATTTGCTCCATCAACAGTACCATCAGAGTCTAGTGCCTTTCCACTATTAACATTTATTATTTTATAAGTACCTCCAGAAACAATACCTGTACCTGGTTGTGGGGGTATACTTGAGGTCAATTTTGACTTTACATATTTTCCTGAGTCAGTAAGTTCAGAGTCACTCCAAGGCCCAGTTAGATTAGCGTTAGCTGTCAGTGCAGATGCTGTTTCAGGCTTTGTATTAAGGGACCAATTACACCAGCTTATGCCATTTGAATCTAGGTAATTTAGCCAAGTAGTAGATTCATTTAAATCTAGATTACTGTTACCAGAAGCATCGCAAGTTCCCCATTCTGTAGCGAAAAGAGCAATTCCCTTATTAATTGCATTAGTTGCTTTGTCTCTAAGCCATTGCTTATGGGTACCAGCATAAAAATGTAGTGTATACATAATGTTTGTTCCTTGAATAGGATCATTTGCAGCTACATCAACATCTTGTGACCAGTTAGGTGTACCTACAACAATAATATTATCAGGATCATACTGTCTAATTCCGTTTATTACTTGTTGTGCATAACTTTTAATATCACTCCAAGAGGTTGATGTAGGCTCATTATAAATTTCATAGATAACATTTGGCTTATCTCCATATTTTTGAGCCATAGTCTTAAAGAAGTTAACAGCTTGAGATACGTGAGTTGTAGCTTTTTCCTCATGCCAATCAATAATAACATATATACCTTGATTGATTGCAGCATCAACTATTGTGCTTATTTTGTTAATAGAACCAGCTGGGTCAGACAAATATCCGCCTTCTACATCTATTCCCATTGGTGCTCTTACAACTGTTGCATTCCAATTGTTTGCTAATTGTGATACTGTGCTAGAATTATACAATCCAGGATCCCAGCAGTGCCAAAAATAGGACATTCCTTTCAATTGTATAGGTTGATTATTCTTGTTACAGAGTTTTGTTCCGATAACTTTTAACTGACCATTTTGTGATACCGTAGTATTATCTGCTGCTCTTGCAGGCAATACCAAACTAGACATAGTAAATAAAACTACTAAAACACTAGTAAAAAACATTTTTATACATCTTTTATTAATTCTCATAAAATCCCCCTTAAATACGCTTTTAGATATAATACTTAAATCTGTGACTTTAAAATTAAATCTTATAATTAACTATTTAAGTACTTTCCTCCAATTAATTGGCGCTTTATCTTTAGGTAGATTCTTTATCACCTCCAAGTTTAAATGAAATCTACTAATATAAACAAAAAGCAATTTTATATAAATTAATAAAGTAACTCTAATTAAGTTTTGGGACTTTATAGTAAGCATAATATCAAATATATCTAGCTAACTGTTAAATTTTCCTAACTATATTTGTATTTTAACATATAAAAATGTTAAAATAATCATAGTTTTATAACAAAAAATATAATTATTTGAACTAAAAAGGGGGCTCTATGCGCTATAGTTTTAAAAGAAAAGATTATAGTCTACCCTTATATGTAAATAGTTTTGGCTATAATTGTGATCAGAAAATGACATTTTGCTTCAATGGATGCCCCTGCGTGCACTGGATTCATACGCAAACAGGAATTGGAAAAATAGAGATTGACGGAAAAGAATTTATATTGGATTCAAATTGTGGTATTTTGATTACTCCATATCTTCCTCACAATTACTCAAACATTACAAATGAATGGAAGATAGCTTATTTTAACTTCGGAGGCACTCTTGTAAATGAAATCTTAACTCTATTAGGTATTGGAGAATATTTGTATATAGATGAATTAGATAGGGATGTTGATTGCTTTATTGAAAAATTAATTGCTAACAACAAAATAGATGATACTTATTATCCTCTAGAAGTTGCTGGCTATATTTACTCTTTTTTAATGAAGCTAAAAATACATCTCTTAAAAAGTTCACCTCTCTCATCAAAGTATGATACCATTGTTAAGCCTATTGTTAAATATTTAGAGGAACACTATGCTGAGGATGTATGTAATCAGGATCTTGCCTCTATGGTTTGTTATAGTGCTCAATATATGACAAGAATATTTAAAGAGGTTTTTCATATTTCTCCTTACCGATACTTGTTAAATATTCGCATCAGGAAAGCAAAGGAGTTGCTGGCTGAGTATCCTTCTATCTCTATTCAGGAGGTTTGTGACCTTACTGGTTTTGGTAATCCTAGTTATTTTATTTCTATGTTTAAGAAAAGTGAACATATGACCCCAAGAGCATTTAGAAAGCTTTATCACAAAAAATAAGATGTTTAAGCCAAGGCTAAACATCTTATTTTTTAATAGCTATACTTTTACTTGCTTTATTAAACCTAAATAAACTTAAACAGCTAAATTAAGTTCGTACAGTACAATTATATAACTTCTATATAACCTTCTGTTCCATTAACTCTAATTTTTTGGCCGTCTTTTATTAGTTTGGTAGCATTTTCAACGCCAACTACCGCTGGTAATCCATATTCACGGGCAATAACTGCTCCATGAGTCATTAGTCCACCTACTTCAGTAACAAGACCTTTTATAGATACAAAAAGAGGTGTCCAACTAGGATCAGTGAAGGTAGTTACTAATATATCATCCTCTTCTAGCTCAGCATCTTCCATGCTTAATATGACACGTGCTCTTCCTTCCACAACTCCGGAAGAAACAGCTAAACCTGCAATGGCATCATCAGGAAGATTGACACGTTTATACTCACCGATAATAATTTCACCATCAGATGTAATAACTCTTGGAGGAGTTAAATTTTCAAATATTTTGTGCTCCTCTTTTCTCTTGTTGATCATATCATAATCTATTTTACTTTTAGCAATGACTTCACGTAATTCTTCAAAAGTGAGGTAATATATATCTTCTTTTTCATTAATAACGTTTGTCTGTACCAATCGATGAGCTTCTTTTATTAAAGCTTGCTTATAAACAAAGTAGCGGCTAACCATACCGTATTTTGGGTATTCACGATAACCAATGAAATTTCGAATTAAATCAATATTTCGCTTTGTCTCTTGTACCTTTTCTTCACCATCTGGCAGCCTAATCAATCGATCTAATAGCTCTTTTTCCTTCTCTGAAGCTTCCTTGCGCCCTTGTTCAAATTTTTGCTTACTAGCATTTGGCTCAAAATTCTTAATGTTGCCAAGAATCATTGGGACAAGTGTAAGAGGTTTCTCACTCCAACGGGTTTTAGTAATATCAATTTCTCCGCTGCATCTCATTCCGTATTTTTCAAGATAAGACAGTATTGCAGCTTTTACTTCTAGCCCACCATGTAATTGGGATAGTTTCTCCAAAAAGTTATCGTCTTTTGTATGTTCTAAATAATCAATTACATCTGGATAAGGACGAAGCATATCGGCCAAATCTAATAATTCTAAGCCCATTTCAGAAGTAATGTTGTTGGGAACAGATTGAGAAAGTATATCCGCAGCATTATTTTCACCTAACCACAGATTCATTTTTTCATTGATCCAATGGGAAGCATTTATGGCTGACATAAATACAGCTGAACTTTGTGGGTCAAATAATATTCTCTTTAATTCCTGAATATCTTCTAGTATAAAATCAATTAAATTTGTTCCTGATTTTCCTTGAATTTTTTGCTTTAACTGATCTATGGAGGTTTGATTTTTTTTAATCAGCTCTGAAACGATTATGGGATTTGTTTCTAAGGGAGCTTGAGCTCCAAGAGCTGCCACACCTTTATTACCATCAGCATTACCTTTTTTCTCTTTATCTTCAGGTAAATCCTTTATGAAATCTCCTCTATCTATTAAGGTCATAAGTGCATCTTTCATAAGTGGATCATGTTGGCCCATGTTGGTCAATAAGATTTTTCTGCTATCAGGTGAAGCTAGCATTTGTGCAATGTCAACAAACAGCCTTCCGCCAGCCTTGAACCTTTGACCATATGATACTAACTCCATTAATGACATCCCTAGTGGCTTTAAGGGATCTGTCATCATTTGCTGATGCCCTACAGATATATATACATGATTCTCTTGATCCTTTACTTCAGGGATAGGGTACAAAGTAGTGATTGGCCTACTCTGGACAATGTAAAATATATCATCAGCTAAACACCACTCAATATCCTGTGGAAAATCAAAGTATTCTTCAAGTCTTCTGCCTATTTGCTCCAACTGCAAAATCTGTTCATCACTTAGAGCTTGTGTATTCTGCAGTTCAGCAGTGATTTGATGTTGTTTCGTACCACCATCCTTTACTGCAGAAATAGCCAATTTTTTTGAGGATATCTTCTTATCAATAATCTTGCCGCTACGCACTTTATAGTTGTCGGCGTTTACTACACCGGAAACTAGAGACTCACCAAGTCCAAAACTAGCATCAATTGACAAAACCTTTCTATTAGAAGTCACCGGATCAGCAGTAAACATAATTCCAGACACCTGTGGGAATACCATCTTCTGAACCACCACAGAAAGGTATACTTTACGGTGGTCAAAGCCATTTTGAAGACGATATATTACTGCTCTTTCTGTAAATAGTGATGCCCAGCATTTACTTATATGCTTTAGGATAGCATCTCTTCCTATAATATTTAAATAAGTATCCTGCTGTCCAGCAAAGGAAGCTGTAGGTAAGTCCTCTGCTGTAGCACTAGATCGTATTGCATAGGAATCTTTTTCTCCAAACTTTACTAGATGGGCTTCTATCTCATCTAGTATATCCTTAGAGATAGATATATTTTCTATAACCTGTCGAATATGCTTACTAATTTCTTGAACCTTTTCCCTATCTTCTATAGAAAGCTGTGATAACTTATCTAATAACGCCTTAAGCTTCTGATTGTTTGCAATTATCTTTTTATAGGCTTCTGTAGTAATACAAAAGCCTTCTGGAACCAAGATTCCATTTACTTTGGTTAGTTCACCTAAGTTAGCACCTTTTCCCCCTACCATAGAAATCATTGTCTTGTGAATCTCCTGAAAACCAAGCACATATAAATTCATTAATTTTCCCCTTCCTTATTATAGGTGTGGATAAAACATTTCTCTTTGAAGTAATATCTGCTCCTATAATACCCGCAAAAACATCAAATTATAAGGCTGTTTTTAGAAAATCCTATGTGTTATAATTAAAGTATAGGGTGTAGTATAGCTTTTTATTTTAAGATACTCATAATATCTTCAGTAATCTGATCCTCAGTAAGTCTATTTTTCTTCATAAGCTCCTCTGGAATATAACGATCTAGTAATTCCTTCTTTATACCATAATTTATTACCTTCACATCTGAAGCACCATAATATCTTGCTATCTTTTCTCCAAAGCCGCCATCCAAGATACCGTCCTCCACAGTGATTACCAGCTTATGTTCCTTTTTCAAGCTATCAAGTAATTCTTCATCTATACCTGTGATATACTTTGGATTAATTAAAGTAGCTTTTATGTTGTTTTCTTCTGCAAGCTTTGAAACTACTGATTGACCAAGTTGATAGAAATCTCCCAGTGCAATTATTGCAACTTCTTTACCTTCTTTGGTAACTTGGTATTTATTTAGTATAGAATAATCTGTTGTGTCTTCAATACCGCTTTCTATTACACCCATTGCCGGAACACGTATTGCTACTGGATGCTCCTTTTGCTTCATTCCCCAATTAACCATTGCAAAATATTCTTCCTTACAAGTTGGAGCAAGATATACCATGTTAGGAATATTGCTCATAAAGCCAATATCGAATATTCCAAGATGTGTTACATCATTCATGCCATAAACCGATGCAGCATTTACTAATATCAATGCTGGGTTATTGTTTATGCACAAATCCTGTGAAAGCTGATCGTAGGTTCTTTGAAGAAATGTGCTATACACTCCATAAACTGGTTTTCCTCCATTTGCTGCAATTCCTGAAGCTAAAGCAACTGCATGCTCTTCAGCAATTCCAACATCTACAAACTGTTTACCAGCTTCTTTTCTTCTATCAGGCCCAAAACCAAGTACAAATGGAGTTCCAGAGGTAATAGCAACAACTGTTGGATCTTGCTTCATCTGATCTAACAAATATTTTCCTGTTAAATCAGAATAATTCTCTGCATTGCCCATAGAAATCTTTGATGCTCCTGTTTCTAATTCAAAAGGCATTCCATAATGCCACTGTTCTTTATTCTTTTCAGCAAGCTCAAAGCCTTTGCCTTTTATTGTATGAATATGAATTACCACTGGGTGCTCTGCATCCTTAACTTTATTAAATGTGCTTATCAACTGATCTAGATCATGTCCATCACTGACATAATAGTAATCTAGACCCATAGCCTTAAAGAAGTTGCACTCACTTTTTCCTTCAGTATCTCTAAGTTCTTTAAGGTTCTTATATAGGCCACCATGATTTTCTGCAATAGACATATCATTATCATTTACAATAATAATCATGTTTGTTCCAGCCTCGGCAGCATTATTAAGACCTTCATAAGCTTCTCCACCACTTAGGGAACCATCTCCAATAATAGCAATAACATTGTCCTTCTCACCTTTTAGATCTCTTGCTTTTGCAAGGCCACAGGCAAGACTTATGGATGTGGAAGTGTGACCAATATTAAAAAAGTCATGCTCACTTTCTTCGGGGTTGGTATAGCCAGACACTTCATCATATTTTTCAGAATTTATAAAAGCTTCTTTTCTTCCAGTAAGCATCTTATGAATATAACTTTGATGTGATACATCATATACTATCTTATCCTTTGGAGAGTTAAATACATGATGCAATGCAACTGTAAGTTCTACCATTCCAAGGTTTGGTCCTATATGTCCCCCATGCTCACTTAACTTTTTAAGCAAGGTTTGACGAATCTCAGCGCTTAAATCATTCATATTTGCTACAGATAATTTTTTCACATCTTCTGGTGAGTTTATTTTTTCTAAATACATATTTCATCCTCCTGTAATTAAACGAATCTATTAATTTATTAGCTTATATTTTAAGTCATAACTAAATACCTCTTAGGTAGACATAGTTTGATCATAAAAATTACTTCCTTTATGCAAAAACCAATTCTTTAAAATAACAATTCTTAAAAGTTTTGACTTAAGATGATTCCTTTAGATTATGCCTATTCCACCCAAACATCTTTTGCTATTGCAAAGGCTGCCCATGCATTTGGCCATCCCACATAAAATGCAAGATGCGTGATAACCTCAGCAATTTCCTCTGCAGTCACACCATTATTTTTTGCATTGTTCATATGGTATTTTAAAGAATTATCAAAAATACCTTTTGTAATTAAGGCAGTCACTGTAATCATACTTCTATCTCTAGTGGATAACTTATCCTCTCGTGACCACACTTGACCAAATAAAACATCATCATTTAGTTCTGCAAACTTAGGTGCAAAAGTTCCCAGTGCTTCTTTTCCTGCTGTTTGCTTTTCCATAAATAACTCCTTTCTGAGAGAACTTTTATCCTCTCTACCAATACAAAATGAGCTTATCTTAACTTTCTGTATTCTTCATCTGTTACTGGTTCACACCACTCATTTGAAGCACCTTCTACTGGAATAGATAAAGCTAGATGGGCAAAGGGCTCATCTGCTACAGCACCGTGCCAGTGTTTGATTTCTGGAGCAATATAAACTACATCTCCACTTTTTAAGAACTGTGCTTCCTTTCCAAGCTCCTGATACCAGCCATGACCACCAACACAAATCAATATCTGACCACTGCCATGGTGAATATGCCAGTTATTACGGCATCCTGGTTCAAATGTAACATTAGATATAATTGCCTCTTTAGTGTTTAGAACACTTAAATAGCTTTTTCCAATAAAGTATGGTGCATATGCAGTATTTTCTTCCCCTAGTAAAAAGTCAGATACCTTTTCCAATTCCTTAATGTCCATAGTCCTTTCTCCTTACGCTTACTTATATTATTTTTCATAAGATTACAGAGGGCAATATGTCTGGTGAGTATTCAATAAAGATCCTATGACATATTGCTTGGTTTTCTAATTATCTTCACCAAAAACATATTTTTTGCTTGCTTTAGAATTACTTGTATCTTATGATAGATATATCATAATACCTAAACCTAACTTTAGGTCAATACTTAATTTAAAATATTTTGGAGGAAATATATGAATTATTCCATTGGTGATATTTCAAAAATGCTAGACATATCGATATCAACCCTTCGCTATTATGACAAGATAGGGCTTCTTCCATTAGTTAATAGAACTTCTGGTAATATAAGAATCTTCGACGATGCAGATGTAGAATGTTTAAAAATGATAGAGTGTTTAAAAAATACAGGAATGCCTCTTGAAGATATTAAACAATTTTTCCAATGGTGTGAAGAAGGTGATTGTACCATTGACAAAAGATATGAGCTTTTCGTTCATCAGAAGGAAAAAACTGAGAAACAAATTGCAATGTTACAAAATGCTTTAGCTAGGATAAATTATAAATGTGAATTTTACAGAATGTCAAAAGAAAAAGGAACAACTGATGTTCCTGGCTTAAGAGAAGAACTGGCTATGAAATTTTTAAATAAAGATGAAAAAGGTAACTCATAGCAAACTTCTATAACTATAATAGATTTATATGAAAAGTAATCACACATCAATTCTGTGAAGTAGAAAGATGTGTGATTATTTATTTATAAAAACATCTTTGCTACTCCATTTAACTATAGTTTTTAATACTAATTACAAATATGTGGTATAATTGTATTATAATGAATTAGAGGTGATGTTGTATGAATATGATAACAAGTTTTGTTATTGGATTAGCTTTTGTGCTAATTGGAGCGGTGTTAATGAAATATCCACCTAACCATATGAATAGTAATCTTGGGTATAGAACACCATATGCAATGAAAAATAAAGAAACCTGGAATGATGGTAATCGCTTCTTTGGAAAGACACTTTGTATAGGGGGCATTATATACATGCTATTCTCTGTATTATTAAGAAATATGTATAGCAATAATTTATCATTAAATATGAAAATATCCTTATTAGGTCTACTTACTATTGCTATAGCATGTATTTTCTTAACTGAAATACATTTAAGAATGAAATTTGATAGGGCTGGAAGCAAAAGAACACATAATTAGTCTCTCCTATAAGAAGGCTGAACTTTGTATATTAGCCAATAATTTGACTCTAAAACTTGATTATTGTAGATCACAAATAAGCATTAAACTTTCATAAGCTTATTAAATCTTAAAAAGTATTAATATATAAAACTCTATGAATCAATCTGAGGTCTCTGAAAAATTATTTTTTTCAGGGACCTCATTATTGCATTATATTTTTTTATTTGATAAGTCCATAATTTTCACCATACAAAACATGGATTACTGTTTTTTCTCGATCCAATCTGTAATCATGTTATATCTGTAATTCTTTTCTAATTGCATAAGCCATTGCTACTATGTTCTCATTTTCATTTTGGCATGCTTGTATAATGTAATGCCTGTAGCTTTCCTTATAGTTATTTCTCATAAAGTTTAATACATTCACCTTCCATTTCCAAAGGTCCTCAGGAGATACATAAAAGAATTTTGGTTGTATTTTATTTCTATAAAACTCCTCATCCATGTCCATAATTTCCTCTGGTGTTAATGATAAAGCTAATCCCTCTAAACCTGGGAAATCTTCGTTTTCCTGCCATTTGTCTTTATTCATAGGACATACATCTTGACATATGTCGCAACCATAAATGCAAGAACCAAAGGTTTTACTCAAAGGTTGATTTGGTAGATCCCGTCCTCCAAAGGTTGTAAGAAAAGATACGCAGGCGGTTGGAGACATTGTATAAGAATCGGATAAGGATTTTGTAGGGCATGCTGCAATACATTTACCGCAATTCTTTGGGCACTGTGGCAAATCGCTTGTTTCTTTTAATTCCATCTCACTATCTGTAAGCCATGCTTCAAGATGAACCCATGAGCCAGATTTAGTATAGAAGAAATTATTTCTTCTTACTATTCCAAGACCAGCCTGCAAAGCTGCCCAACGCATTCCTACAACACCAAACTTTTGATTAGTTGCAAACCTTAGTCCAAGTTCGCTCATATAGCTTTCCATTTCTCTGTTATGCTTATATTCCTCTGCGTTTTCATCCACTCTTATATCAAATAAATATGCCTTTGCTATATGTCCTTTTACCTGCTCAGGAACCTTATATTTACCGTATGGTACAGCCATTACAACCACTGACTTTGCCCATGGATAATCTGCTAAAGGATTAGCTAAACGTTGCTGTCCCTTATAAAATTGTTCAGATTCGGGCACCTTTTTAATACGTTCGTCCAACTTTTCTTTATACCCAGCAATCATGCTTAATGGAATAATCCCACATTTTTCGTAACCAAGCTCGTAAGCCTTTTTTTGTATAAGTTGCTCTATAGTATCCATAGTTTTTCTCTCCTTAATATCTTTGATATTAGCTATGATAATATTTTAACAAAGAAATATGTATTTGTGAAATTGATATATTCGAATTGACAATTCGATTTTATCAATATATTATTGTATCTATAAATTTTTATTAGCTTATAAATAACGATTGGAGTAAAATCGATGGATATTAGACACTTTAAAACCTTTAAAAGTATCGTTGAAGAAGGTAATTTTTCTAATGCTGCAGCAAAATTGGGGTATACACAATCCACTGTTACATCACAAATCCAGCAGTTAGAACAGGAACTTTCAATCAAACTATTCGAGAAGATAGGTCGTAACATGGTATTGACATCATTGGGAAAAGAATTAATACCCTATGCAAATGAATTGCTAAATATAGTTAGAAAAATTGAGAGTCTAGGTACTTATAGTGATAATATCACTGGCGAGTTAAAGATCGCTGTTGCAGAATCATTAATGTCCTATAAGTTGCAAAACGTATTAAAACTATTTAAAGAAAAAGCTCCTAATGTAAAACTTTCTATAATATCACTAAACTGTTATGCTATAAAAAATATCTTATTGAATGGTGAAGTGGATCTTGGGCTTATGTATGATGTGGGACATAAGAATGATAACTTAGCTTCTGTTACACTTTCCGATTTCAATTTATCGTTAATATGTTCACCATCTTTTGAAGAGAAAAATTTAGATTTTTGTAAACCAAACCAAAAAATAAATACAAGCCTTATCATTAACGAAGTAGAATCTATTTACCGAAAGATTCTTGAAAGTTATTTTTTTGACAACAATATATCTTTAAACAACACCATCGAACTTTGGAGTATAGAAGCAATAAAGAAATGTGTCGCAAGTAATTTAGGGATTTCGTTCTTACCCCGCTTCACAGTAGAAGAGGAACTTGAAAATGGGAAGTTAAAAGAGCTAGAGGTAGGTTGTTCTGATGAAAAAATTACAGCAATATATGCTTATCATAAGAACAAGTGGATTAGTCCTGCAATGTCACTATTTATTCAGTTAGTAAGAGATGACTTTAATATTAGTTAAGGCTTTATAACTAAGTAAATCCTTAATATAATACATTATTCGCATACTCTTCAACCTATTTATTACCATAAAATTAATGGGTTAGCGGAAAAAATGAACTTCTTTCCACTAACCCGTTAATTTTATTTTTCAGGAGATTATATTGTATAATTTGAAACATTCTTCTCCAATACCCCTGCAATCTTAACTAGCTTTTTCGCTGTTCTAGAGAATTCGCTGGTTATAGCTGCTTGCTCTTCTGTTGATGCTGTTACTTCTTCAGTAATAGCAGAAATCTCCTGTGACTTTGAAGATATATTCTCAACTGTTGTCAAAATCTTATCTCTACCTTTCATAGTTCCTTGGAGAACAATATGTACATTATTAATATCACTAGGAATATTATTAACTTTACTAATAATCCCTTCAAATGAGGTTGTTACACTATTAATATCACTTTTACTTTCTTCTACTATTTTAGTCACCAGTTCTGTAGTATTAGAAACATCATTAGTCTCCCTCATTACTGTATTTATCAATTCGGTTATACTTTTTGATGAAGTTAAAACTTCTTCAGCAAGCTTACGTATTTCGTCTGCTACTACTGAAAAACCTCTACCTGATTCACCAGCTCTAGCAGCCTCTATAGAAGCATTTAAAGCTAACAGATTAGTTTGCTTCGCAACTCCATTAATGATATCTACAATAGAATTAATTTGTGATATGGTCTTGTCCAAATTTTCAATCTTATCTTTTGATACTAAGAAGGAATTTAACATCTCATCAATGGTATTAGCTAATTTATTTATAGTTTGCACACCCTTATTTGTATCTTCTTTTATTATCATTCCACCATCAGCCAAGGACGATAATTTATTTTCAACATTGGCCAAATCTTTTGAAAAACTATCTAATAAACCAACAGCCTCCTCTAGAGCTTCTGTTTGCTTCATGCTTTCTTGAGATACATTAATTACTGAAGTTGCAATTTCTTCACTTGCTAAGCCCACAGTTTTTCCACCACTTTCAATCTGCTCCGATAGATTACTTAAGCTTTCTGATATTACTTTAATTTTTCTTATAAGCTCACTCATGCCTTTTCTAGTTTTAGTACTTGCAGTTGCTAGTTTTGCTATTTCATCTTTACCTTTAATCTCATAGTCTGCTGTAAAGTTCCCTTCGCCAGCTTCTTCAATAGCATCTTTGATGATCTCTATAGGCTTAGCAATTCTTTTTCCGATATATATACCTGCAATAGCGGCTAATAACAATACTAATATTGCGCAAATTATAATCTTTATAATTGTGCTTTCAATAGTTTTTTCCATATTAACAATCGAAATACCAATTGAAAGACTGTATACTACATCATTTCCGTCTTTGATCGGAATTCCAACATTATACGCTTTAGTTCCTTTCCAGTCATACATATATGACCCAGTCTTTCCTTCAAATACACTGTCCAACCCAACTGAATCAATTTTTTCACCAATAGAATCCTTTGATGTTCCAGCAACAAGAGTTTTATCTTTAGTTACTACACCTATGTACAATAATTCCCCATCTGCATATTTATATGTTGCATCTATTATATCCTGAATTTTACCTACTTCTTTAATTCCAGAATTCTCTATGTTTGCTCTTACGTTATTGGCTAGAGTAATTCCATCAGCTTTCATTTGATTTTGTATCCCATTTATCATTTCATATATGAAGAATGATGTACAAATCAATATTATTATTGCTGCCATTAAAACAAAGTTAAAAGTTAATCTTTTTCGTATTGATGTAAACATTTTATCCCACCTTAGAATTAAGTAATATATAAATTATAATTTCAACATTTTAATAGTACCCGAACAGGATTTTAGGATTAAGCCCTTTTACTTATTAAACCCCAATTACTTCCTTAACCCCTGGTACTTCTTTTTTTAATCTTTCTTCTATAATACCTTTTATTGTCATTATTGCTCCTGGACAGTTTCCGCAAGCACCTTGCATTCTCACAGTTACAATTCCATCTTTGCTCACACCAACTAGTTCAACATCTCCGCCATCATTTTGTAGTATAGGTCTAATTTTTTCTAATGATTTCATTATCAATTCTTTCATCTAAAAACCTTCTTTTTATATTTATTTTCGTACGCGTACGAACAAAATGCTTATAGCAATGGAATTCCAACTATCTATTTATATATACTTGAATACAAAACCTATATTAATTGAAATTTCTTTGCATTTACCCAATACAAATTAAGTTTCAATAAAAGATATCTATCTAAAGTTCTACAGATCTATTAATTTATACATGCCAGAAAAACCTATAAACAGCGATTTTTGAACAAGCATAAATTAATCTTCTATATAGAAACGCTTTAACAAAGACGTTTTAGTCCATCTTTGCTATATTTTTAAGAGCTTTATCAATATTATCCTCAAAGGTTTTCCTTTGTTCCTCATCAAAATCCTTCAATAACAAGTCTAGAATTTCTTTTTGCATAATCTCAAGCTTTTTCTTTATATACACAGCTTCAGAGGTCAAGCCTATATATACACTTCTTTTATCTTCATTACAAACACATTTACTTAACAATCCTTGACTCTCATACTTATTTATTATGTCAGACAAAGACGATTTAGATATTTGCCACGTATTTGCTATCTCACTAAAAAGTAACTTTGAACCATCCTCAGGTAAGATATTAAATAATGTAGCATGGTTTTGTAATATAGGTAAGTGCTCGTCCTTTATTTTTTTTATTATTAACTTAGTGGTTGCTTCACTAATTCTGTTTATTCTGCCAACGATGCATTCACTTTTCATTTTTACCACCTCATTCGTTCGGGTACGAATAAATTTTATTACTTTGATACTTTTTTGTCAATGTATTTTTTCAAAATTATGCTCTTCTATATAAGATCGATTTAAGTTATTTTGTTAATTAAATAAATGGCTGTTCACCATATAATAAACAATACAAAATAACTTCCTCTCATTTAATAATAATGATGTTCCAGTAAACCATAAGCTATTAGAATTTTTTTTACTCTTACATGCACTCTGGTTTCTTAGTATAAAATTTTATACTAAGGCACATCATTTTATACCATATATAAAAAATGTGCGTACTTCAATATAATTTAACAAAGTGATAAAATCGATTTATGCTAAATGAAAGGTGGTTGTACTATGAATAGTATAAACGAAAAAATAATAGATGCATTTCAATTCCGTCATGCATGCAAACAATTTGACGCTACAAAAATAGTTTCAGAAGAGGATTTTAATACAATATTGGAAGCAGGTCATCTTTCTCCAAGTTCCTTCGGTTTTGAACCTTGGAAATTCCTTGTAATTCAAGATCAAAAGCTTAGAGAAAAATTATTTCCTGTATCTTGGGGAGCACAAAACAGTTTCAAAGGTGCTAGCCATTTTGTAATTCTTCTTGCACGAAAAAAAGCTGATACAATTTATAATTCTGAATATGTCAATAAAATCATGTCAGAAATACAAAAGCTTCCTAAGGAAGTTGCTGACGGCAAGAGAGCCGCATTTGAAAGCTTCCAAAAAAATGATTTCAACTTACTTGAAAGTGACAGAGCACTCTTTGACTGGGCAAGCAAACAAACTTATATCGCTTTAGGCAATATGCTAACTGCAGCAGCATTTTTGCAAGTTGATTCCTGTCCGATTGAAGGCTTCAACATTGAAAAAGTAGAAGAAATTCTTAAAGAAGAAGGTATTTTAGATGCAGAACATTTTGGAGTTTCTGTAATGGCTAGCTTTGGATATCGTGCAGTAGAACCATATCCAAAGACAAGACAACCTTTAGATGCAGTGGTACAATGGGTTTAATATTTTATATTAAATAAGATTAGATAAGGAAGCAGGCTTTGTTAATGAACAGTGTTGAAAGCATGCTATATTTTAGGGGAACTTCGTTCAAAAGTGCCCCTAATTTAAACTTCAAGAAAATTGTGTCATAATAATAAAATCATCATTACTTTTTGTGTACTGTCTTAATCGTGTCAATAATCAATAAAGTGCTAAAATAAATAACACATATAAGCCCTATTATTGAAAGTATATTAAATAAAAAATCTGTAACGTAGCCATTCATACTTCCAAAAGCCATTTGTAATTGAAGTATTCCATTAATTTGTGTAAGAAAAAAACCTCCTATTATCCCAAATAACAGACTAAATCTTCTATCCAACCGAATTCCCCCTAATATATAATAAGTTGCTATTTATTATACATTATATCCTTACATAATTACACTTTTTTACAGCAGTTAAACACAGATTGCTATTTTAGGTCCTAATTTTAATTTTAGTTTACAAATTAATCAACGATTGAATTAACTTCTAAAATGTTAAATGCAACTTCTGTTCGGTGAACTCCTTTTGGTTTGTATCCAAGTACCTCTGAATATCCAATATAATCTGTAAGCAAATATAGGATAGAAAGCCACATTTCCGTACCCATAAGTCCTGCCCTGTAGCTTGTTTCTAATTCAAAACTAAAGCCTTCTTCATATTGCCAGTTTTTTAGTATCCTTTCTATTTGTAAATAAGCCCACTCTCTGCCCTCTTCATAGCGGTAATTTGTTTGTTTCTTACAAAGCCATAAAGGATGAATAACATCTAAAACATTGCATGCGTTGCCACAATCTTCTCTAAAGTATCTAGTATCCTTTGAATGTTTTAACAGGGTATCAATAGCTTGTCTTGGATATGGAAGAGGAATGCCAAACTGTGCATAGGTTCCTCGAGTTAACCTATAAAAACCATTGACCAACTGCAATAAGTCATCTTTATTTCCAATCCCCCACATTCCATTTTGAGCATTAGCATTTAAGCTTAACCAGCCAAATAGGGTTGTACCAGAATTTTTAGATTGGAAATACTTTTTGTTCATATACAAAGCTGTTCCATAATGATCAATCTCTGCTCCTGCATACCAAATGTCATTTTTCCAGTCATATGAGTAAAGTTTTTCTTCTAATTGTGCCTTATTTTCATTTTCAATATCCTTGAATGGATATTGAATTTTTGTTCCTAGTACTTCTAAAGCATACCCCACCGTTAGGACATTGTAGTCAATTACATTGGATTGCATTTCTTGAATTTGTTTAACTAATAATTCTTCTGGAAGAATATCAGGTACTCCGTCAAACATAGCTGCGATTTCTATTGCATCGCACCAAGGACGAACTTGTTCCTTAGAATCACTTGGAAGATTTACGTATATCTCTCTGCCATTTATATGTTTCTTTCTATTATTAAGCACAGCCTGCCATTGAGTGCGGACTTCATTTCCAAATTTCTGTAGGCGTTTTTTCAGATCAGCTTCATTCATATCTTTCTTTACTTTATTTTCATTCCTTGACCTAATGATCTTAGCAGGATTGCCACCTACAACTGAATATTTAGGAATGTCCTTTGTGACTACAGCTCCAGCACCAATAACAGAGTGACTTCCAATTGTTACTCCATCCAAGATAACTGCGCCAGCACCAATCCAAACATCATCTCCAATAATGATGCCTTTTGACGTTATAGGCTGCTCACAAATAGGTCTATTTAAATCATCAAAGTTATGATTCATTGCAATTATTTTGGCATCTGGGGCAATACGTACAAAATCTCCTAATGCTATTTTGCCCTGAAGATATGCATTCGTATTAAATGAGCATTTTACTCCAGCTGTAAGAGTTATGTTACGAAGCAAACCCCCGGCACAAATCATGCACCCATCTCCTAAATGTAGTTTTTCAACTCCATAAATATTAGCATATGGAGAGACAAAACAATCTCGTCCAAATAAAGCCTTATATTTTCTTTTTAGCTGTTCCTGCCATATAACCTGTTCTTTCTTTTTCTCTTCTCCCAATTCCTCCCATGGCAAATAATCTATTGATTTATCAAAATACTCTTCTGATCTCATTCTTATTTACTCCTTTGATTTATTTCTTTACTTGCTTATACACTACTAGATTGAATTGATTTTACTTAATTAGAAACGTTTCTTAGGATATGGAACTTTCAGAGCCTATGAGCCTACACTTTTCATAATATCTCAAAAATACATATCCAAGTAAAATTACGGAAGAAAGAAACTTCAGTAACTTTTAATAATTGTAAAGTATTTTTCAGTTTATTGAAATGTCAGATTGTATTATAATAATGGTAAAAAGTAAGAAAAGAACGGAAGAAATCTAATATGAATCCAATTTTTGATCAACTATATAATTACATAAACGTAACAGTTAATTCTTGTTGTGATATATCCCATTCAGCCTTTTATCAAGAAAAAAAGACCCATACCGATTATGATATTTGGTATATATTAGACGGTGAAGTCACAGTAACTTTAAATAACAAAGAATATACAGCATCTAAGGATGATGTTATTTTTTTCTATCCCAATGTATGCTACGAAGCTGCAATAATCGAAGACTATTGCGAATTTATATATATACATTTTGACTTTTCCATTGGCAAAAAGTTAAATGCTTTAGACAATTACAACTATTCAGGAATTATAAGAAAACCACTACTAGCTAAAACATCGGAAATTTTTAAAGATACATATTTTCAATACAAAAATTCTGATTATCAAGCAAATTATCTAATCAAATCTTCTTTTAATTTATTGCTTGCAACTATATTAGATTTGGCAGAAAATAGTGAACCTTACCGTACTTTTTTCCCTAATACTATAAAAGAAAACATCACTGATAGATTTGATCTCCAACAAGTTCTACAATATATAGAAGAAAATTTGAATAAAAACATTCGTATTATTGATTTAGCTAATATGATAAATACATCAGAGAAATACTTTATAACCCGTTTCAGAAAAAATGTTGGGGTTCCACCTTTACAATATATAAATGAATTGCGTATGAATCGTGCAAAAAAGCTTTTATATATAGGTTGTTATTCTATAAAACAGATAGCAAGCTTTCTTGGATATCCAGATCCTTATAGCTTTTCAAAAGCCTTTAAAAAGAAATATGGCATAGCTCCAAATAAATTTAAGGAACAATGCCAAGTGTTAAGCTAGCTATCTAATTTATCATTTTTAGTAATAACATATACCTCTTCTCCAATGCAAACCAAGTTGAATTAAGAATATATATTTTCATAAGTATAAAATTATGTAATGCTTAAAACACCATTATTTTTTGATAAGTACAAATAATCCAATACGATAATAATCGTACTGGATCTGTGTTTTGTAATATATCTTTATTTATATAAGTCATAGGGATGTTTTAAAGTATCACTTTTAGTCGTTGCAAATATCTTTCTTAGTCCAGTTCATGCAAAGCAAAGTTAATTATAAGAGATGCTAGATGTTTCCTTTGCCAATGTTGTGGATCAGAAAGTGCAAGTCTTGTGGTTCCTTCTGCAAACATTAGTAGACCAAGCATTAAACGAGAAAGTGCCACTCTTGCTCTTGCATAAGGTGTAAACTGGATCTTTTCTTCAGCAGCAGAATTATAGCCATCTATTAAACCTTTATTATCTTCTAGGTATCCAAGAAAATCTATGGCAAAAAAGTCAGCATAGTAATCACCAAAAAAACATCGTTCAGTATCTATGAGTCCAGCAAAATTAAGGTTTTCATCTATAAACACATTATTGTCAAACAGATCATAATGTATAAGTCTAGGTACCTTTACTTCTTCAAGTGCACCTTCCCATTTTCTTATAAAGCGAAGTATTTGAGAAAGATCCGGCAGCATATTCCCCTGCTTCTCAGCATCTTCTATAAGATTGAATACCATATCATAGTATGCATCTTTCCATGTAGTATGAAGCCCTACTTGAGTATAACCAAATTTGTCATTTTTAATATTATGTATCTGAGCCAGTGCTTGACCAAATTGATATTGCCAATTATACATCTGCTCTTCATTAAGCTCTACGTCACATAGTAACTTTCCTGGAAGCACGGTCATTATAAACCAATGATTTCCTATTATCTCATGACCACTATGTATTATTTCTGGTATCTTTATATCAGTATGCTTTCTAAGCTGTTCATAGGCCCAAATCTCTACCTCCATAATTCCTTTTTCGTAGGTAAGCATGTTTGTCCCTTCACTTGGTCCAATCTTTAGTATATATCTTGTAGTTTTTGTATGAAGCATATAGGCAACATTAAATTCTCCACCAGTCAGCTCCTCTATATTTACTAAATCCTTAATACCAGCCAGTTCAACCATCTGTAGTAAATTTTCTTCACTTATATCTGCCTTAGTTCTTGAATGCATAATAAAATCTCCTCTTTTATATCTGTATTAATTTCAATCGACTTATTTAACTGATCTTTAGAAATATCATTATTAAGGAAAGTCAACCATTCTTTACGTATATTATATCCTAAAACCTACCTTTATTTCACTATATAATAATAGCTTGCTTTTAAATCACTTTTTCCGTTCTTGTCTCAATTATTCTTTAGCATATGACTTTAGATTCAACTAAATATGATGAATCAAAGGGATACTTTTACTGATACAGTATAGACTTTTGTTTTAGCACTTCCATATTTTCTTGCTTTATACCTCAGCTTGTATATTTCTGTCAAAAGAAATACAATATATTTATGGATTTGTCATCCATGAATTGTATAACGAAAAAAATAAACAGCGAAAATTTTAGGAATCTCATACAAAACAGTAGTGAACCTTTGCTCTACTGGATGAATTAAGGGATCTAAAAAGCTAGGGAATACTTAGCTTTTTACATTTGACGCTAAAAAAGCTGCTAATTGTTTATATAAAAGTAGTAAAGTAAAGGACGGTAAAAATAAATGAAACGAATATTCTTAGTTGAAGACGATAAGGCAATCGCTAAAAACCTTATACTTTTGCTCCGCTCAGAGGGATTTACAGTTACTCATGCCCCTACACGGATTGAAGCTCTGGATGTAATTTCGAAAAATAAATTTGATTTAGCTTTGATTGATATTTCTTTGCCAGACGGAAATGGCTTTACGATTTGTACAGAAATTAAAGAAAAACAAGATGTTCCTGTTATCTTTCTCACAGCTTCTGGCGATGAGGCTAGTGTTGTTACTGGGCTTAACATGGGGGCTGATGACTATATAACAAAGCCTTTTCGTCCTCGTGAATTGATTGCGCGAATCGGAACCGCTCTTAGAAAAAGTGGACGCTCTCCAGCTGATTTTAAGATCCACGGGCTTCATGTGGATACATCAAGTGGCATAGTGAAAAAGGACGGCAGTGAAATCTTTCTTTCAGCCTTAGAGTATCGCTTATTGTTGGTATTTATAAATAATCCTAAAAATATTATCACAAGGAGCCGGCTGCTTGATGAATTATGGGACGCTGCTGGCGAGTTTGTCAATGACAATACCTTGACTGTGTATATTAAGCGCTTGAGGGAGAAGATAGAAACTGACCCGACCGCACCTCAGATTATTATTACCGTTCGCGGAACAGGATATAGATTGGGGGACTTATATGCTTCGGAATAAAGAGTTTAGGCAGTTTGCCCTTTTGTTCTCCTTAATAGCCTTAGCTACTGTAACTATAGGATTTATGATCAATACGCCTGCTGGAATACTTGCTACAGCTTCTGCCACTGCCTTTGGTGCCGCATTTTTTGTCTTTACCAATGCTCGATATAAAAGCCTTGCACAGATTTCAGACCAAATTGATCTTGTACTTCATAATGCTGATCATCTGTATATTGCTGAAGCAGAGGAAGGCGAGCTTTCCATTCTGCAAAGTGAAATAACAAAGATGACGCTTCGCATTAGGGAGCAAAACGAAGCACTGAAAAAAGAAAAGGAGCATCTTGCGGAGTCTCTGGCTGATATAGCACACCAACTCCGTACCCCTCTCACATCCGTGAATCTTATTCTTTCTTTGTTAGAAAATAACCCTGAAGAAAATGAAAGAATAACATTATTACGAGAAATAGAGGAATTATTTGTACAGATGGATTGGCTACTTACTTCCCTTTTGAAATTATCACGGCTTGATGCTGGCATTGTGGTGTTTCAAAACAAGCATATAGATGTAAACAATTTGATATGCACAGCCCTTCGCCCGTTCCTAATCCAAATTGAACTTCACAATATTGATTTGCGAATAGATGTACCTAAAGGAATTATTATTGAAGGAGATTTAGGTTGGCTTTCAGAGGCGATTCAAAATATACTAAAGAATTGCATAGAAAGTGTGGGCAATAACGGAAAGATACACATTGTCTGCAATGATACCCCACTGTTCACGGATATATCAATTCACGACAGCGGCGAAGGCTTTGAAAAAGAAGATCTTCCCTTCCTCTTTGACCGATTTTATCGTGGAAAAAACTCAGGTGCTACAGGATATGGGATAGGATTGGCTCTCTGCAAGATGATTATAAAACGTCATGGAGCAACTATTACCGCCAAAAACAAATCACAAGGGGGAGCAATATTTACCATTCGTTTCCCAAAGTGACGAATCTCTCACTTTAAAGTCACTGATATGTAAGTTAAAGGTTCTATTATATGAGTGAGACATAAGAAAGGGGGCTCACATAATGGAGTTCTTAAAAATTGAAAATTTATGCAAGGTTTACGGCAAGGACGGAAACCAAGTTACTGCACTGGACAATGTTTCCCTTACAATCGAAAAGGGTGAATTTACTGCAATTATAGGTTCTTCCGGTTCTGGAAAATCCACATTGCTTCACATCATTGGTGGCGTTGATGTGCCAACAAGTGGAAAGGTGTACTTAGAGGGTCAGGATGTATATGAGCAAAGTAATGAAAAACTCGCCATCTTCCGCAGACGTCAGGTTGGACTAATTTACCAATTCCACAACCTGATTCCTACCTTAAATGTAGTTGAAAACATCACCTTACCTATATTAATGGATAAACGAAAGGTTAATGAAGAGCGACTGAATGGTTTGCTGGAACTGCTTGGATTAAAAGATCGTAAAAATCATTTACCCAATCAGCTCTCTGGTGGTCAACAACAGCGTGTTTCCATAGGACGTGCTTTGATGAATGCCCCAGCGGTAATGCTTGCAGACGAACCAACAGGAAGTTTGGACAGCAAGAATGGACATGAAATTGTCAAACTTCTAAAAGAAAGTAATAAAAAATACAATCAGACGCTAATCATCGTCACACATGATGAAAATATAGCCCTTCAAGCGGACCGCATTATCGGCATATCAGATGGAAAAGTAGTTAGAGACGAGAGGGTGAGACCATGAATATTTTCAACAAAGTTACCCTGCAATCCATGAAAAAGAGTCGAACAAGAACCATTGTAACGGTAATCGGAGTTGTTCTGTCTGCTGCCATGATCACGGCAGTAGCCACCTTTGGAGTTTCTCTACTGAACTATATGATAAATGGAGCCATTGTAAAATACGGTGATTGGCACGTGGAGTTTATGAATGTACCTTCTTCTTTTGTCCAGCAGAAAAGCCAGGACAAGGCAGTTTCAAACACCATAACCTTTGAAAACATAGGCTATGCATCACTTAACGGCGCCCAAAACCCCAACAAACCATATGTTTTTGTAGCTGGCTTTACCAAAGAAGCCTTTGATAAATTGCCTATAACCTTGATTTCAGGCAGATTACCGAAAAACAATGACGAGATCCTTGTACCTGAACATGTCAAGACCAACGGAGGCGTTAAACTTACTATTGGTGACAAGCTTTCACTTGCGGTGGGAAGCCGTATGGAAGTGAACCAAGAACTCAACCAACACGCCCCTTACCTTTCAGGAAAAGAAAATCTTATACCAAAAACCAAAAAGACCTACACTGTTGTGGGTATCTGCCAAAGACCAACCTTTGAGGAAGCTTCTGCCCCTGGATATACCTTAATAACAAAAGCAGATCCCCAAGATAAAATAAACAGCTTCAGCCTATTTGTAAAGCTTAAAAACCCACGTAGTATTCACAGTTACACAAAAACCTCAGCTGGTAATGAATCATTTGTGTTTAATGATAATGTTTTACGTTATATGGGTCTTTCTGATGACAATTTATTTAACACGATTCTGTACTCCATTGGCGGAATTGTACTATCAATAATCATAATAGGTTCGATTTTTCTGATTTATAATGCCTTTACCATATCATTGAATGAACGGACAAGACAGTTTGGAATTCTTTCATCTGTTGGGGCCACTGCAAGACAATTGCAAAATTCTGTAATGTTTGAAGGACTTTGTATTGGTGCAATAGGTATTCCTATAGGTGTTATCTTAGGTATCGTAAGTATTGGACTTGTTATTTCCGTTGTGTCTAAGAATTTTGCTAATATAGCCTACAGTAATGTTGCTCTAACCTTGACGGTATCTATACCTGCAATTATAGTTGCAGTAGTAGTCAGTATGGTCACTATTCTAATTTCAGCCTATATTCCTGCCAGAAAAGCTGCAAGTGCTCCTGTGCTTGAGAGTATTCGACAAACCAATGAGGTCAAAGTTGAAGCGAAAGCTGTGGAAACTTCAAAACTGGCTCAGCGTATTTATGGATTAGAGGGAACTCTTGCTCTAAAGAATTTTAAAAGAAATAAGAAGCGATACCGAAGCATCGTACTATCCCTTACCTTGAGTATAGTGTTGTTTGTATCTACAAGTGCTTTCGGAACAGATCTTAAGGATGTTGCCAAAAAGTCAGTAATGACAAATGACTATGACATATGTTTTTCCACTCAGGACATGTCTGAAAGTGAAATGTTTAGACTTTACGACAAATTTAAGACTGTTGATGGTATTTATCAAAGCTCTTATCAAGCTATTATGACCTATTCCTGTGTTGCTAAGAAAAGTGACTTTTCAGACCTATACAAGAAGTACTATGGTAATGATTTAAACGATGAAACAGTTAACCTGCCAATGGATATTCAATTTATTAAGGACAGCGAATATATGAGTTTCATCAAAAGCTTAGGTCTTCCCATAAAGGAATATACTGGTCAAAATCCAAAAATGATTGCTGTAGCCAAGGCAAAAAAGGTTAATACCAAAAAAGACGGTAATAGTGATCTCATTAATATGTTTTCAAATCGTTCTATGAATTTTAATATCGCTCCAGAAATAAATGACAAATTAAAGATGGAACAGAGTCAAAATATAGACTTTACCCTTGTTGATACAATACCTATTGACATGCTTCCACGAAATCTTACAAAGCCTAAGACCTTCACTTTTATGGTGATTGCTCCTTATGAGCTAAAAGATAGGTTTGAAACTCCCGGTACCCATGTGGATATTAAGGGCTTAACCTTTAGGTCAAAAACACCATCAATATCAGTGGCAAAAATGGAGAAAATTATTCAGAGTTCTGGAATTACCTCGGACTATAACCTATACAATGTATCTAAAATACTTGAACAGAATCGCAGCACAACATTTGTTGTGGATGTGTTCACCTATGTTTTTGTAATTATGATTTCATTGATTGCGGTTGCCAATGTGTTCAACACCATTTCTACCAATATAAAGCTGCGTAGACGCGAACTTTCCATGCTCCGCTCTGTAGGAATGTCTGAACAAGATTTTCAAAAAATGATGAATTTCGAGTGCGCATTTTATGGCATGAGGGCTTTGCTCTTTGGACTTCCACTATCAGCACTTTCCTCTTGGCTTATTTACAGATGGATGGATGGTGGCTCTAACACAGTTAAATTTGTATTTCCGTGGCTCAGCATGGGAATAAGTGTGTTCAGCGTTTTCTTTGTAGTATTCATTACAATGTTGTACGCCATAAGCAAGATAAAAAAGGAAAACATCATCGATGCACTTAGGGATGATATGACTTAATTCAAGCCACACAGTATTACTTTGATAGAAAAAACATATTTTCCACAAGAAAATTCACAACAAAAAACCTATGCTTAAATTTACTTTTAGCATAGTTTTTTTGCATTTAATTCATTATTGCTGAATAATGTGAATTAATGAATTTTTAATTAACCTTTTTAAACTTTGGATAAAACTCATTTATTTTAATTAAAAAAATCATAACTATAATAGGCATAATATAATACTCTATTCTTTTGTTTATATAGATGTGCCAATCTTTGTCATAGGATTTTTATTTATCTATAAAACATATACTCTGCTAATATTTTTAATAAATATAGAAACAATAATTAATGTAACTGCACTTTCAATTTTCTACCTAAGGTATACTTTATAAATACCCTAATATCACAATTAGAGGAATTAAGGTGATGTAATGAAAAAAATACTAATTACCGGCTGCGGTTCTGGCCTTGGACGTGAAGCAGCTTTTGCCTTAGCCAATAGAGGTCATTATGTCTATGCAACTACTCACACTACAGAACAAGCTAATAGAATCAACACTTTAAACAAAAAATATAACCTTCCTCTTGAAGCCTTTAAATTGGATGTTTTACATAGTGATGATAGATTAATGGTAGCTGACCTTGAAATAGATGTTTTAATAAATAATTCAGCCATTGGTAACTCTGGTTCAGTGGCTGAAATAGATATTAATGCGTATAGAGATACTTTTGAAACAAACGTTTTTTGCCCAATTGAATTAACTCAAATCGTATTAAAACAAATGATTGCTAGAAAAAAAGGAAGGATAATTTTTGTATCTTCTTTGGCTGGACTTACACCTATTCCTTTTTTATCTCCTTATTGTGCAACAAAATTTGCTTTAGAAGCCATAGCTCCGTCTTTAAATGAAGAACTTAAAGAACTTAAAAATGTTCATATTCCTGTTATTTTAATAGAACCTGGAAGCTATGCCACTGGATTTAATCAGAAAAACATAGCTAAGCAATTTAACTGGATGAAGATTAATTCTTATTTTAAAGCTAATTTACGCTCATTAGAAAGAAAGCAATATGTGTACTTTAAGCTCACTGAGTCCTCTAACTTCGACTCTATTATAAATAAATACATAAAAGCTGTAGAAGATAAGCATCCAAGAGAAAGATATATATCCCCTTCCAGTCAAGGAGCTTTTATAAAAGTTAAAAATATATTTATGAGAAGATAATTACAGATTATTTGAAGTTGCTCAAAAAAAAGTTCACTGAAAAAGGTAACTTCAGCGAACTTTTTTGCTGTCCAAATTATGATTTAAGTATTATCATAATTCACATTACTTAAGTTTTCCAACAACTGTTAGATCTTTTAACACTGACTCTCCATGAGGAGACTTGCTGAGCTCCGCTGACAAATCTGTTCCAGCCTTTTGTCCATGGTGTTTACCATTTTTCCACTCTGGCACATCTGTAACATCATAAACTAAACCTTTGTAAGCTACATATGCTTTGTTTCCATTAATCCCATTATATTTTGATAATTCGTCTAAAGTATAGCTCTTTAATTTACTAGTATCAACCGAATCAGAAACCTGATGGTTATTTTCCTTTTCAGATGCTACATTTAATGCATTAGGAATGATCAAATGAACTGCAATCCCAAGAATAAGAAGAACGGCAATAATTCGATGTGCAATAAACCAGGCCCCTTTCCTTGGCTTTTTCTTAATGTTTGCATAAACACCAAGTGAGACCTGTATAATCAGCATAATCGCAGCAATAGCTCCAGTAACATTCATTCCAAACCTAGAAAACTGAGCAGCGAAATGTGCCAGTAACAAGATAACTGTAGCAAAGCCAAAATATTTGTGATTACGTACAAATACAGTCATCAATACCTTCATAAGTTTCTTCCCAACTGGATAACTAGAAATCTCCTTACTAAAGCGCTTATTAATAATCTTCACACAATAGTTCAATATAGTACCTGCAAAAGCCAACACAAGAAGCCATCCAAATAGTCCTCCTAATTTTCCAAACATAGGTAACCTCCTAACACTTTTTTATAAACTCTTATTAATATTACCAATAATTGTATTATACAATCATTTCATATTACTTCCAATAAGTTTATTTTTATTAGGAAAGTAGCCATCTACAGGAAGCTTGCATTTACACAATTGCTTTTGAGTATCCTTTACTATATACTGCTTAATCTCTCAAGCCACTTCAATATGCAACCACACTTAAAGAAATCTAAGAGTGCTCCATCACAAAAGCGCTCAGCTCTGACAGCCCCCATAATAAGTGCAAGCACACACTGTGCATTCAAAGTTGAAACGTCAACCTTCTTCATATCATCCATATCCCATTCAAGTCCATTAGCTTTAAGAATATCTCCATATCGGTTAAGCTCCATATCTTTATTACTTTCTTCAAAATTGTAGACATCCTTTATAAAGTTATTAACCATTTCGGAATACCCTACAAAAGGCATATGTATAGGATGCTCCAGCGTTCCATCGTTTTCTTTATCAATAACCCATTCACCAAAGCTATCCCACTGGATCATGGGTATGTATTTTGTTAAAATATCAAATTTATTCATCCTTATCCTCCTAAGTATCTGTGTAGCTTTTATTTTATATGCTTATTTAATGCTTCAACAAATGCTCTGTATGCAAAAATCTTCAATTTTTTCTGCCTTTCCTTTCGGGATGGTTCATTTATTCTCCTAAATAACCATTCTAAATTTAACCTTTTCCAAACTTCTGGTGTTCTTTTAACTTTTCCTGTGATTACATCAAGGCTTCCTCCTACACCAAAAACCACTTTAGATTTAAGCTGATTCTTGTTTTTATATATCCACTTATCTGCAAGTGGTGAACCTAATGCAACTATAAGGATATCAGGCTCTACACTTTTTATATCTTCAACAATTTTAAGTTCTTCTTCTTTATTAAAATAACCATGATGTCTACCTACAATTTTAACATTAGGATAATTCTTCATAACATATTCTGAGGTTTTTCTGTTTACTTCTTCATCTGAACCCAGAAAATAAAATGACCACCCCTTTGAATTTCCCACTTTAAGAGATTCTAAAAGCAAATCATAACCTGTAACACGCTCTGGTACTGGATTACGCTTTAACCTTGACGCTAAAACAATGCCAATCCCATCAGGTGTTATTAAATCTGCTTCAAGTGATATTTTTTTCAGCTCAGGGTCTTCCTGGATCTCTATAGCAATTTCTGGATTCACAGTAATAATATGAAATAGCTTATCTCTATATTTTTGTATAGTATTATCTATTAAATTGATTGTTTCATTTAGATTTAATTTTGTGAAGGATATGCCTAAAATATCAACATAATTATTCATGCTCGTTCCCCCTTGCCTTGTAGCAATCAATAAGATTATACATGTTCTCTACTATATTCCTAGGATTGTTTTATATCCTTTTTAAAGCTCTCTCATGGTAAAGTTATTAACTTGTCATCTATGTTAATGAAATCATAACCTCAAGTTTTCCTGTTTTATCAATTCTTTCATAAATACTTATCCTATACACCTCAGTTTTTGTTCCACTGTGATTATTGTAAGTACATTCTTCTATTGTGCATTGCAAATTTCTTTGGAAAAATAATTCTGCTTTAAAATTATCGGTTTGAATTATTACCTTTCCTGGTTCTACTAGCTTAGGCTTTATCCTTGTAATAAATACTTCTTGTATTTCATTATCTACTGTATTAAATTCAAATTCATCTTTAATATTAAGTTGCAATTTTTCATGATTCCATATAAACTTTCTTTCAAAATTAATAAGTTCCTCACAGGAGTATGCTTTATTCAAGACTAAATCAAAATAAGTTTTGGAAGCTTCATTTTCACATCTAATAACTTCAGCATTATATTCTTTTCCATAGGATTGACACTTATTGTTTATTATCGGCACAGAATGTCCAAAAGAAGCTGCTGCAATAAAGTTATATCTAGTATCATTGGAAAAATACTCCTTCACATATTCTGGTGAACCAATATCAATAAAAATCCCCTGTCCTTTATAATTTAAAATAAAATTTCCCAAATCATTGTGATTGTGAGGTTCATCATTGTGTCCTCCCTTCGCAGCAAAGGCTACAAAGTTTTTATCTTGATTTTCTCTTCTATCCACAAGCCATTGTGATTCTGAAAAATAATAAGTTCCAAGTTTTTCATTATAATTTTCATTATTTAGGTTCGTGCTCCAAAATATCTTTCTTATCATAGCTGGCCATCGAAATGTATGATCGTAATAAATATTATAACTATCCTTATAGTTGTAGCCGCTTATTCCCAGTATCTCTTCAAGCTTTGAAAATAAGCCACAGTCACCAGACCACTTTTCATTGCCAGCATCAGAAAAGTTTACAAAATATGTTGATGGAAACTGAAGTATTTGTGGCAATTCCGCTATCTTTTTAATCTTGTCATTAGTAGTAAGCAGTGATATTTTTCCAGCTGTTCTTTCTTTAAGTAGCTCAGCAAAGTATACATAAAAACTGAAGCCATAGCTCCAGTAAGCTAATCCTTCTGTTATTAACCCATCCTTATCGAAGGCATCAACAAATGCTTCCATACAGTTTATCACTCTTTTTATTATCATACTAAGCTCATCAATATCTTGTACAAGATAAAGGGCTGCTGATCCTATAGACCCACCACAGACCGATGACCAGTTCATATGTGCACTTTCCCACCAGTACTCATTGACCTTAAATACATTAATAACTCTTTTAAATATTTCATTTTTTAGTCTTTGAGCCAAAAACGCGTCAATATTTTCACCTATAATAGATAAAATTTCTGCAAAAAAGAAGGCACTCTCTGCGGCAAATAAAGCTATAGATTTATCTGGTCCAACTTTATCATCTCTAATACTCTCTGCCGTCATGCTGAAATGTGCTGGCAATTCCCAACTGTATAAATCACACCATTGCCATAATCTTTCTTCAATAAGCGGCAAATAATTTTCATCTTTTTCTGTAATATATGCTATTACCAATGAAAACAACTGTTTTCTTTTTTTGAAATAAGCATTCTCAAACTTTATTCGATTTCCTGTCCTTTCAAATTCCATATACATACTAAAACTTATATCAACAGAACCTTCATTTGATATTTCACTACAGTATTCCATTACCTGCTTAAGCATTCCACTAACGTAAATGTTTTCTTTTAACTTCCCTATTAACTTTTCATCTTTAGCTTCAGGAAACAAGATATATCCATTCTTTGTTCCATAAAGCAAGGCTTCCTTAATTTCATCTATATTAATCATTTTTAACTCCTACTTCGTTTTTTATAATTTTACCATAATTATTTAAAATAATATATTATTTTACTACCATTTAATCTTTTGTTAAAACTCTCACTGTCATTATCAATTCGGATATTAATTCTCTAATTAACATAAATTTAGACGTGAAAGTAGCCAGAAACCTTTATTTAATTTAGCTGTCCATAAAGCGTAAAGAAACAATGCATGATCCAGTATAGGATTTTCTTAAGTAATGTCTTATTCTCCTATGCTAATAACAGGAAAATGTATATCAACCTCTAACTCATCGTCCTTCTCGCAAAGGTGAGAATAAAATATTTCAAAGGATGGGAATATGTCCACTTAATAAATCTTTTGATATTTAATCTTCAATCCATAGTTCTATGGAACATAAAATACCTGAATTAGAACTCGCTATTAATGGTTATATTACACTAAAGATTATCAAAAGCCACTTTGAAGATTTAAAGCACCGCAAAACGGATCTAGAAGCTATAATAACCAAACTTGCTAAGCCTTATATGGAGGAAGTTGACCTCATTTTAACCGCACCATCTTTTAAAAATACCTTTACAGCAATTACAATAATATCTGAAATCGGTGTAAATATGGATGTATTTCCCACTGCAAAGTGCCTATGCTCTTGGACTCAACTAACTCCAGCAAACAATGAAAGTGCTGGTAAAAAGAAATTTCTTCATCAATTGACCAACCGTGCTGACCACTTATATATTTTGACTTTTAAAAATTAGGTTCATTGTTTACTTTATGTAATTTAACTCCACTATTGACATTTTTAATAAAAAGTAGCATCATAAAATAGTTAACATGTTGTCTATTTTTTTAATAAAGGAGCTGATAAAAATTAATCAATACTATATACAACAAATTTTTGCTACAATTTTTTATTTATCAAATAAGATTCAAGTCCAAGGTGATAAATTAGATGAAAGAATAACAGTAAGGCAATGGATGGTGCTTCTAACAATTTTGCATCTACCTGAAGATCAAGCTTCTTATAGCCAAATAGCAGATAAAATGGGCTGCACAAAACAAAATGTAAAACACATTATTGGAAGCTTAGAAAAAAAGAATTATGTTTTCTTAGAAAAAAATGAAAAAGATAAGCGTGCTATGAATATTAGAATAACTGAAGACTGTAAAGAAATTATGGAACAGTACTACGAAAAGGGCAATCATTTCCTCGATAATATATTTAGCTGTTTTAGTGAAAATGATTTAAAAATCCTTTGGGAACAACTTAGAAAAATAGCCAATTACGACGGAAGTAATTGGACCGGTTATGAAGAAAAAGTTCCTATTGGTGAAATAGAAGGAGATAATATTAATGACAAATAATTGTGAGATAAGTATCATTCCAGATATATCAAGAGCTGATGAGCCTGTTGATGTGATTATAAAGGGGCTTGCTAAAAATACTAAGGTAACAATTCGTCTTTTTAGCAAAGATTATTATTGTATTAATACCTCAATATTTGAAGTGGCAGATGATGCAGTTTGGGAGTCATATGCAGTTTTTGAGACAGATGAGGAAGGAAAAATAGACTTAGAAAAGTCAAAACCTATTGAAGGGACCTATAGGAACATTGATAAAATGGGACTTTTCTATTCCATGACAGTGAAAGAAAATCATAAGCCAATAGTGCCTTCAAAATTATCTGATATTAGTGAAAACAGAAGTTATAATGTTACCTTTCAGGTAGAACTTAATGGAGAGATTATTGCTTCCAGGGTTCATAAAAGATTTTTTTGTGATGAAACAATAATAAGTGAAGATGTAGAAGATGAAAAATTTATGGGAAGATATTTTACTTCAAAGGATAGTATTCCTAAGAAAACAGTAATTGTTGTAAGTGGCAGTGACGGAAGAATTGAAAAAGCTCAAGCAATAGCTGAACTTTTTGCAATACGTGGCTACTCTGCTTTGGCTGTATGCTACTTTGGTCTTGATGGCGTCAAAGAAAACCTAAGCTGCATCGAACTTGAAGGTATTGAAAATGCAATAGAATGGCTAAAAAAGCAATCTACTGTGGATAAAAATAAAATTGCTATTTATGGAAGATCTAAAGGCGGAGAAATGGTACTTCAAGCTGCTTCAATGTTCAAAGATATTAGTTGTGTAATAGCAAATACTCCTAGTTGCTATGTATATGAGGGTATGAAAACTAATAGTTTTCCTTCTAAACATTCTTCCTGGATGTATAAAGGTAAAGAATTACCTTATATAAAATTTAAGTTTTCCACTTTTCTTAATACAGGAATTAGAATGTTACTAGGTAAAAAAGACGCCATATCTTGGATGTATAAAAAACTACTTGAAGATGTTATTAATTCAGAAGCTGCAATTCCACTTGAAAAGATAAATGGACCTATCCTACTAGCTTCTTCTTCTAAAGATGCAATATGGCCTTCAAAAACCCATTGTGACACAGCTGTAGAATTACTAAAAAATGCAAGTTTCAAATACGAAGTCAAGCATATCACCTATGAACATTCAGGGCATATGCTAACAATAGCCTATCAATCAATATATCCATCAGATAAATATCCAGAAGATGTAGATAGTTGGGGTAAAGCTAATGCCAACTGCTGGAAGGAAACGGTGGATTTTTTGGACAAGTGGTCATAATTAATCTTCTTTCTCCTTTTACCCAACTGATTAAAATGTGAAATCTTTTGTATCTATTTCCTATGTGTTGAGTGGATTTGTGGGATTATTATGTTTCTGACAATAAAACTTTTTTTCATTATACTTTATGGAAAACTTAGCTTTAATATAGGATTACTACCAATAAAAAATTGGCTAAAGTCAATTCCTTTAGCTAATTTTTGATTCTATATGCCTTTTTCATCTACATAGGTAAGATTTGTCCAACTATTTTTTATTTTTGTTAAAGTCCCTTTATCACTATTATCTGGTTTTTATAGCAAAGTAAAGATATCTCCAAGTATAGATTATTAAAAAACAACATCATCTTTACTCATAACATATAATTTTCCTGTATATTTCATTGTTTTTTATAACCGCTTTGTCTGGCCCTGCTTTATTACATTTATATGGGTATATTCCTTTTTCACAATATTGAAGTGATGTGTTATTCTACTATGCTACTAACCGGAAAATGAATATCAACTTCTAACTCATCATCCTTCTCGCCAAGGTTAGAATAAAATATTTCAAAGGAGGGGAACATATCCATTTCATAATTGTTTGCTTTTAAATCATACATAAAAACTTGATTTAGACTCTTTTGATAATCTTCCATGTTACCAATATGCTTGTAAAATATATAATCATGTTCTGGCAGAGTAAAACTTATCATATTCTCAGGAATATTTTCAAGGCTTGATACTTGTACTGCAAAAACAAAAGAAAATATGGATTCAGGAACTATGTTTTTTCCTAAGGAATCTATGCCTGAAAATTGATATACTTTATCAGCATTGACTACATTAGGTATCTCAGCTATCATATTAATAAATTCTCTAATACACTTAGGAAAGTCTTTCTTATTAATGTATTTTGTAAGGTGAATTCCAACAAAATTCATAGTTTCCTTATGAACTATAGTTAAAGGCATAGCTGGTTCAGCACTTAAAAATTCTTCTTCAAACTTCCTTTGAAGTTCTTCCTCACGGATTAATTGAGCTTCTTTTCTTTTTTTATATTTTGAGCTTAAGATGGATAAGCTCTCATCCACAGCTTCTAAGGTCTTTCCAATAATCTCAATGTTTCCCTCTGGCATAATATAGGAACATAATCTTTCAAAATGTTTTTGCTCCTCCTCGGACATATCAAAAATCATCATATCCATAAAATTAATACCTTTATAATCAGAAGAAAGCTTATCATTTTTAAGATTTTCTGTTATTCTGCTCTCTATCGTCTGCCACTGTTCCTCATCAGTGTCGATACTTGCTTTCAGTTCCTCAGGAATCACTAGATTTGGAGCATTATCCAAAGCTTTGACTAAATCCAACCAGGCTGATTCCTTTTCTTTGCTGTCTAAAGGTTCTGTTAGGAATATACTGAAGAAAAAGGATAGTACTTTGCCATAAAATCCTGGAAAGATTCTCTCTATCTCAGCAATCATAAAGCCTTCACGTTCTTTTTGACTCATCTCAAGAGCTTTACTCAATATATTCATTTGATCTGTAATTTTTTTAAGGTCAGTTTTATCTTCATTCAAGCTATTAACACAAGAGGACAAAACAGTTTCACACTTTTTCATATCATCAATTTGTTTAGCGAGCTTTGCAGTGTATTCCACCATAACCTTCATAAGTGCTTCAGGACTTTTTAAGGCAGCTTTAATTTCTTTGACTGAAAGCCCGAAACGTCTTAAAGTTGCTATTTGCATTAATAACTCCACATCTTTCTTAGAGTAATCTCTATAGCTGTTTTCCTGTGATACTGATGGCTTAATTAATCCGTTTTCTTCATAATAATTAATAGCTTTTTTGGTAAGTCCTGTTACAGACATAACTTCACTTATTTTCATATAAACCTCTTTTCAGATTACTATCTAAGTTCAATTTTACTAAATAAATAGTCACTTAAAAATATTATTATCATAATAATCACAATAGAAATTATAGCAAACATTAATAATGACAACATTACATTTTTCAAATATATTGCAATTATTGCCGCTGTAGCTGCTGCAGGTGCAACCATAATATAAGCTACTAAAGCCGAAATCATCGAATTCTTTCCATTGTCATTTGGAGGAGTAATCAAAACAGTAATTACAACACTAAAATAGCATATAACTATTGAAGCAACTGCAATAAGCCATAAAAGCAATACTTGTAAAACCGAGGTTTTAGTAAATAACATAAGAGGAAGCAGCATCAGGGTATCAGTTTTAACACTATTTACTATCTGCTTAGTATGTAGTGCTAAAAGTTTCTCAGCAGCACTTCCTGGCAAGAGAAATAGGTACTGTTTCTTAAGCTCATATTTAAGAGGAGATGATATTTGTGCTGATGTAACAGCTCCTTGTAAAAATATCAATATGAATATTGGATAAAAACTGTTAAATTCCTTTGTCCTTAATACATAGCACAGAGCCACTGATGCAATTAAAGCAATTACGTATCCAAACACACTGCCTTTTTTAGCTGTTCTCTTGTTTATTATAGAACTCTTCCAAATAAAGGCCCATGGTCCTGTAAGTTCTTTTGTATTAAAAACTTCAACAGGCTTATTTTTCTTTGTATCTTCTAGGCTATCCACTATATCATAAATGTTAGTTGAAGGTGTATTTTCGATTTTTTCATGATAGTTTACAGACTCACCAGCTTCTTCATAATATTCATCGGCAAAGTAGATTGCACATAGCAACATTGCCGCTGTAACAATAACTAATCCAATGGCTTGCATTATAGGCGCCTTATTAGGTATAAAAGGAGCTATTAGTAAATCCCTTAGCCAGCCTGCAATAGGAATGTCCGAAAAGAATCTTCCATTTAAGGTGTTTACTAAAGTATCTAGTATATTTTTGCTGCCTGCAACGCTATAAAGTAGGCAGACGATTATTACACCTGTAAAACCATATACACAGTATTTAATAAGCTTACCTAAGTTAAATCTATTAGACAGCGTGTAGGTAAGAAATATTAAAGCATTTCGCAGTAAAGGAAATATTAATACTGCTATGATAACATATATCAGCTTAGATATATGAATATCAGATACCTTTGATATAGCCATAGCCATAACTACAATTAACAAAACTGAACTAACTAAGCCTTTTATGCATTTTCTTATTATGGTAAAGCCATAAATTGTTTTTGGGCTTATTGGTGATGGAAACAAATAATTCACATCAGCAGAAGTAAACTGCGAAGGATCATATTTTGTCACAGAATTTTTGATTGTCAGTATTAATAATAAAAGTAATATTGCCATTGCTATAGCAGCTAACAAATTGGGCTTTATCATTGCTTTCAGTATATTTGCTGCGCCTCCACCCTTTCTTGTGTATATTAAAAGGAGGATTATAAAAGGGAAAAGAAAGGAGCCTATAGTTTTCATTGCAGTGTATGGATGCTTTAAAGCTTCGATAAAATTATTCTTATATTGAACTGTCTCCATATATGCTAAAGTAATTAAATCTCTAATTGAACTATCTTTCATCTTCAGTCACCCCTAAGAATATATCTTCAAGAGAAGTATCCTTAGAAACTTTCATTTTATTTCTAAGTTCTTCTATGCTCCCTTCAGCAAGCACTTTTCCTTTTTTCATAACAATAATCCTATCACATAAATTTTCAGCCGTATCTAGCATATGAGTACTTATTAGAAGGGTTTTACCTTCATCTTTTAAGGTTCTAAATGCATCCTTTAATTCTCTTACAGCCTTTGGATCAAGCCCTATAAGAGGCTCATCTATAAAGAAAATCTCTGGATTATGAATTAAGGCACAGCATATAGAAAGCTTCTGTTTCATTCCCTTTGAAAGATTTTTACCAAGCTCGTCTTTCTTATCCAATATATCGAATTTAGCTAATATTTTTTCTCCTCTATCACTCCAGTTACTGATTTTATATACAAGAGCCATAAACTTTAGATGCTCCCATACTGTAAGCATTGGATATATGTCAGGTGTTTCAGGAATATAAGCTAATTTATTTTTTACTTCCTTAGACTTGTTGTCTGATCCATTTATAACAATAGCTCCACTATTTTTTCTAAGCAGCCCTAAAATACACTTAATAGTTGTAGTTTTACCAGCCCCATTAGGTCCAGTTAGAGCAACAATCTCTCCTTTATTTAGAGAAAAGCTTATGCCATCAACGGCATTAGTTTTTTTATAGCATTTTTTTAAATTGGTTACTTGTAATATTTTTTCTTCCATCATTAACATCTCCTACTGTATTGGTTGATAAAATTCTAACGCGGTCCCTTGGGGAACAGTCAATAGGAGAATTTTAAATTTCTTAAGGATTTTTCTTTTTAATGTAAAAGTTAAGTTGACCTGTTGTAAAATGAAACTGACACAAAGGTGTACTTTACTCATCCATATTCAACTTTTGTAAAATGTACTAATGAGGGTCATAACGGTCTGATACATCGTTTTATTCCAAAGGGTAGCCGTATTTCAAACTATACTACTAGTGATATTGCTTTCATAGAAGAGTGGATGAATACTATTCCTAGGAGAATACTTGACTTTCAAACTCCTGAAGATTTATTTGAGGCTCAACTAGATGAAATTTATGCAACCTAAGTAAATACAAGTTTTTAGCTCATAAATAGAAATTAGTTCAATTTATTATTGCAATTTGTCTAAATAAAAAGTGCTATAACTCTGAATGGATAATCACCCTATAGTTATAACAATCGTATTGTTGTATTTTACAAAATTTATTTTTACTAATTTAATTAAAAATTCTGCCGATTCCTAACTATAAAATATTTAAACGGATACCATTTCCAATATACTTTTAAAATTAATATTCAAGTTAAAGAGATTATACTATAAAATTTAATCAATATCTTCTTCAAATACCTCTTCATATTCTTTTATTTTAAGCTCTAAGTACTCCTGAATTTCTTCTGTAGCATCTTCTATATCCCTAATTATTGAATTTCCAAGTTTTAAATTTCTCTTATAGAAATTCATATAATATGTTCTCTGTTTTGATTTTGACTTTCTAGTAGAATAATCATCATCTGATTTATTAAATGCATTTTTAGGCATCAAATACTTATTAATACTAGTATCCAAATCACTTAGCAGTTCAGGAGTATATAAAATCGTATGATAATTTTGGAACCAATACGCTTCATCAGTATTTTGTTTTAGCTCTTCAATTTCATTCTCATCAAACTCTTTATCTTTTAAATAATATGAAATTAATATCTGATTATTCGACTTAAGAACCAAAGATTTCTCATTTTTTATTATATCATCAAACCCCATCAATTTTATAGCATAATAGAAGTATAGCTGTTCCTCATTAAAAGGCTCTTTTAGCGCTTCCTTGTATCTTATTTTAAAAAAATCTTTTACCTTTTGCTTCTCGAACCTGTCCATTTCACTAAATTTATCAATAGAATATAACATAGCCTCTGGAGAGTATTTAAATATAAAGCATAGCTGGTGGTAATCATAATTTTTAACCTGATATTCATCAAGATCTAATTCTCTAAAATATCTTGTTTTAAAAAAATTATTAATAAGGACTTTTTTTTGTTTTTCATCATTAAGATTTGAAATTCTGTAGATTATTTGATTAATAAAATACAACTTGTAAGCAAAATCTTCACTATGATACTTTTCCTTAATCTTTTCTTCCTTAATAAGTTTCTCATTACAATAAGCCATTATTTTTTTCCAGTATCTCTCTACCATATTATAACTATTAAAAGTTTCATAATTCCAAACTTCTTTTTTACCATCATTTCTTTCAAGTTCATATTTCTCTAATACATGATCAAATATTTTTATTATTTTTTCACTAGAATTCTTATTACAAAAGAAATAAAAGTCATCAGAAAAATAGGAAAATTTACATTCTATATCTGAATTATTAAGTTCTATTTCTATGTCTTTACTAATATTTTTTAAATTTAGTTCAGCAAAATATAATGATAGATAATTTCCCATCATTAAACCATTAGTGGCTCCTAAATTCATACATGTTAAAAATCGTTCATCATGATTTTCAAAGTCTAATCTGTGAGTATATATTCTGCCATAATACTCCTTTATATCGACTTTTATCAAATTATCATATATACATAATTTTTCAAAATCTTCTTCTAATTGTTTGTCATATTCTCCAGATTTAAAATCTCCAGTTTCAACATTTGCAGATAAACGTTTGTGTACCTGATCCATGCATTGAACGTCATTAAAATTTGACATATCTTTATAATATTCATAAGCTCTCATAAAATTTAAAATGTTAGGCATCTTAATTGTACGATACTTATCGCCTTGCTTTCTAACTCTAAAATTAAATGGTTTAACCCAACACAGATCCCACAGTTTAAGCTCTGATACTTTATCTGGGAACTCTAGGTTATCAATATTTAAAAAATTCTTTACTGGATTTTTAAAATTATATAAATTATTATATTTCATAGTTTCCCCCTACTTCTTATTAAGGTATATATAAAAACAAGGATACCTGTGTGATTTTCCACATAGTGCCCTTGTTTTTTTCTTTACTCTGTTTCATTTTCAGCAGATAGTAATTTTTCACTTCTTATTTCATGTAAAGTCTTTTCACTACCTTTTACTAGGGTCCATTCATAAACACTTAGAGCTGACCATCCTGTAACCTTTTCTCCCCATTGGTTAAATGATAGCTTTTGACCGTTGTACTCCACATCTTTAGTATCAATAACTGTAGCTTCTGAATTATCAAAATTCTTAATTACAACAATATCTCCAGCTTTAATAATTCCCCATTCAAATAACTTATCCATCCTTGGAAGATAAGATCTTGTAATAGGCGTGTTTCTTTTTTCTGAATACACTGGTCTTTTCTTATCACCAACTTCAACATAGAAATCTTCTAAAGCTGGTGGAGGTAATATTCTATTAATATCAATAAAATAATTATCTCCTATTTTCAACGGACTTAATTCAAAACAGCTGATATCCACATTATTGGCTATAAGCCAAGCAACTGCTGAAAGAGTTTGATTATCAAAAGAAGATGCTATAAGTATAATTCTTTGCTTAGAATTAAAGGTTTTAGCTGCATTATTCTTTTCAAGGAAATCATTCAATATTCTTGTTGCTTTTTCATAAGCAGTCAGCTCTCCTAATTCAAATTCACCTTTATATTTTTCAATATAAGAAGCAAATATTTTATCAACAAGCTCGTCTGGTGTATTTATCTTGGCATAACTTGCTGCATATCTTATAGCTTGAAACTCAAATGCTTCTTTTCTCTGTTTAATATCTTCTGCATCTCTTTTGATTTCAATTAGAACTAAATTACCATTCTCATCAACTGCAGTTAAATCACTTCTACCATTTTCTTTATTGGTAACCTGTTTCCCAACAAAAAGAAGCGTTTCATCCTGGAATATTACCTCTATATTTAAACGTAAAAATTCCTCAACTTGCTCTTCTTTTAAATTTAAACTTTTAAAATTAGTATTTGTTATATCAACATCACGTATATCTATAGATTTATTAATTTTAACAGGAATAAGTATTCTCAACACCCCCAATCAAAACTATTCGTATAGTGCCTATCATAATTATTGCCATTTATTTAGGCATTACATACATTGAAAGTTTAATTCCTTTATTTACTTCTGTAGCATAAAATTGATTCAACCCTGAAGCCCTAAATATATCTGTAGTTTTATAATTATTGTCAAGAATTACATCAGCATATTTAACCCAAATAAATGAATATTAGCAACTTGATACCCTGCCTGACACATTTCCATACTTTTTTTAGATTTTAACCAATTCATTTTCAGTCATTTTAGCAACTCAATCTCATTTAATATTTCTTTAAGAGCTTTTAACTCATCAATATTTAATGTTACACCTTTGCCCATCTTCTTATGTTCTGAGTCTCAATCTCTAATATCATATTTACTTCTTTCTCATTTCAGCTTATTAGATTTAAATCTTTCCTCCATCTCTTAGCTGATTCTGAAAGAACTCCTGTAGTTTCTTTAATTTCAAATTTAATATCCGCCATAGAACACCCTCCATTTAAACTCTTTATGTTTTATTATTGAAAAATTTTTTTCTCAAAATCATCACAAAGCTTGTTTACTAAATCATCCATTTCTTTAAAAAAGTAATCTCCAACTTTGCTACGGTTTAGTGCTCTATATCTTCTATATATTTTCCCAAAATCATCATAGATTTCTGATTCTGATACATGAGATTTTATCTTCACTATTAATCGTTGACCCTCATTAGCTTTATTAATATAATCAAAAAAATCTTTGATTTTAGCTTCGAACTCTTCAATAAGCAATCCTGTTTGAGCCTCATGCTCATTTCTTGCTGCAATTATAGCTAGGATATCGAACTGATGATTCCCATATGGTTCTTTCCCCTCCGCTATTTTGGATGGTCTCTTTTTTTCTTCTTTTGTTTCATAGGTAGTAACTTCAATTATCCCAATTTTATTATCAAAATAAACTTCTATTGGATCTTTTATATCTGCACTGCGGTTAATCATGTTGTATAAGGTGTTAAACTTGCGCCAAAAGAATAAAAAGCTTTCTTCACTATATTTTGCATCTAAGTCAATAACATATTCAATTCTATTTAGAATAGTAAAATATTGTGATGCTTTTGCTTTGGTGTCAGCAGTATGCTTGGGATTTGCATCTATATATTTTTTTAAACTACTTTCAAAATCTAGATAGCTTTCAGGGTTATCACGCTTATCATTATCTCTGTATATATTCATAAACACAGAAAAGAATTTGTCAAACGTGTCACTTTTTTTTAGTTCAACTAATAGCATGTCCAAAATATTTTTATCACTGAAAGGATCAAAATCGCTAACCACTACATCAGAAAAATGTTCAAAGGCATCTTTTATATTTTGAACATTTACATTGTTATATGAAAAATCAACAATCTTGCAGTCATTTTTATATTTTGTTGTACGATTTACTCTTGATATTGTTTGAATTGCGCTAATTCCTTTAACCTCTTTATCTAAAAAAAGAGTATGTAGCTTTTTCTCATCAAACCCTGTTTGAAGCTTGGCTACCACTATCATTAACCCATTTTTCTTTTGTGCAAAACTTTCAAGCACCTTTTCCTCGTTTAGTCCATCATTAAGACCTGCTGCGCTTTGTTCATCTTGATCACTAGTGTAAACTATATGAATTGGTGCTTCAGCATATTTTGAGTATTTAGGATCTTGAACTAAGGAATTAAAATGTTTAGTAACTGCTTCTTTATAAGCAATGGCAGCTTTAATTGAATTTACAGCTAGCATTGCCTTTCCTGTTCCACGAATTTGGCGATATACATCCTTTACTAATAAATCTGCTACATATTTTGCAATTGCATCAATGCGTTCACGATTCTCATAAATTTGCTTTTTCTGAGCATCTTTATATTCCTTTTCATTAAAACCAATTAGTGGATTATCAGGTATATCAAATAACATTTTAGATGCTATAGGCACAATATTTTTTAATGGATTTAGGATGAAGCCATCCTCTATTGCCTCTTTCATAGTATATGAATCAAATGGTCTCCATAACTTTTCACTTTCTGCATACCCACTGAATTCTCCAAACCTTGCAAGTGTATGATCATCAGGAGTAGCAGTAAAACCAATAATTAGATTTTTCTTTTTACGTTCATTAACATACTTAGCATTGTTATCAAAAGGTGCTTGTAACTCATCAAAAATACTTATCATCTCTTGGTGCTGACCGCCACTATTAGATCTATGAATTTCATCTATTAAAAACACTATACGCATTTTCGCTAGTTTTTCTAGCACTTCATTATCTAGCATCTCTCTTACTGAGCCAAACTTTTGTAGATTTACAATAACTAAACGAGTATCTAAAGACAGTGCTTCTTGAAATGTTTTTTTATTTTTAGCTTCTACATACATACGATTATCAATATTCATATTTAGCATTTTGGAATCTATTTGATCCCTAAGTTGAAGCCTGTCCACAACAATCATAATTTTATCATATACATATTCACCATCTTTTCGTAAATCCTTAAGTTGAAGTGCAGACCACCCTATAATATTTGACTTACCAAAGCCAGCTGCATATTGCATCAAAAGAGAATATACATTTTTATTATTTGAATATGCTTTGCGTTTTTCTAGTAATTCTTTCTTCTTGGCTTCTGAAACGCCAGCAAGCTGCTTTTCTAACAGTTTTTCAAAATAATCATCTTCTTGCTCATGCTCTAGGAAAACATCTATTTTTGACATAATCTTATCAGTACCAAACTTCTGCTTAGGCCTTGGTGATATTAAATAACCCTTCTCATCTTTTACTTCCTTACCATTCTTAGTCATGTAAACATCACGTTCAATAAAATTATAGTATAAAATCTCTTTTTCAATGTAAGATTTACCATATATAAATGTGAATAGTTCTTTCAACTTATCTTTCTTTTCAGCTTCTGGATTTAATAATGGGTAAGGCTTGAATGAACTCTTTACTGATTTTTCAATTTCTTCACGATCAAATTTACCACTTCTACAACTTCCCAGTATTTCATCAAAATAATCAGAGATATTTCTAATAACAAAGGTTTCACCAATATCCGTTGAAGTTATATGGATTGCCTTTTCAAAAATTTTTAAAAAGTCTTTGCGATAACTTTCTTTCTCTTTATCAGTTAGCAAAATATTAGAGTCAAAATACTGGTGGTATACCCTAACAGCTTCAAAATAGTCCTTAATAACTTTCCCCCTACCATTTTTACTAGCTGTTTGATTAGAATAATTAGACTTTAATTCACTGTAGCCTAAATAAATACCATTCACAAATAGAGCAATATCCGGTCTAAATGAAAAAATTTGCTCTCCGTTATACTTGTATTTATAGGGTAATTCTTGTACTACCGAAAAAATATTCTCATCGAATAGGTTATTTTCGTGAATAACGCTATCACCTGTATAAAATAAATTCAACTTTATACCATTTAGTGTTATAGCTTTATTGGCATTAATAAATAATGCCATATTACGGCTACTACTAATACGCTCTTTAATTAATTTAATTAAGTCGTCTAGAAGTTCTTTTTTATTTCCACCATATTTCTTAAGCAATACTTCATAAGATTTTTTATTAAGTCCAGTTTCAGATATAAACTCTTGTAAATCTTCCTCTATAATAAGTGAATTTGTTACTGTGTTTGCTTTAACTTCCCTGTATCCAAGATTATCTATAAAGTATGGTATAACAAATCTATCTTGTAAATGTACCTCTTTCATTCTAATCTCCCTTCATATTAACCTTTAATTTTCCAGTAACTGTATCATTAATTAAACTAGATCTCAATTCTTTCAATGCACTTATTTGTTGATTAATTGTTTCAATCATGCAATCAGTATATTTTATATTATCATTAATGTAATCAGTAATAACTTTTCGTTCTTCATTAGATGGAAAAGGTATTTCTACATTTTTAAAATCATTCCATTTTATTGCCATTCTAATATCAAGGATTCCTTTACCAAATGATTGCATATATTTCTGGAAGTACTTAGTTTGAAATAATCTAAACAAGTATTGTTCAAAACTTTTATCTATCGGTCTCATAACAATGTATACTGAGCTGCATACCCCTTTATATTTAGAGAGTCCAAAGCTACCTATTCCGAAATTCATACTATTTATAACTAAATCTCCCGGATATACAATTTTACACTTACTAATATCTTCTGGTTTTTTATTGCCTACGTTCCCTTTTTCTTCATATGGGATTACTCCAACACCAGAAACTAATGAAAGATATTGATTTATTTCATTATCACTATTTTTATCATTTATATTATTAACTAATGTACGAAGTGGAACCACCTCCCAATGATTTGGAATTTTATCAACCCATTCTAATCCACTAGTTTTCATACTTGCTGTTTTATCTAAACCATGCGTTACTGCTTCAAAAATTAATACCTGCTCTAATTCTTTATATAATTCCACTTTCTTAACTAGAGTTTCTATTTGATTATCTATATTTTGGGTTGCATAATCAAGGTAATCGGCTATATTCTTTTGCTCTTCCACGGGAGGATATACGATTTGCCATCCCTTAATTGCACCTTGAGATATCTTCACCATAGAATTATTTAATCCTCTGGCTGAAACTGTTTTTACCCATCTAAAAGATGCACTAGAAAGAAAATAATTTAAATATTTTGCATCCATTATTTGGGTGTTTATTTTCATATTATAAATTAAATCCGAATACATTAATTCTAATCTGGGCTCATCTGCAACTAAACAACACTCTCCAACTAACATAGGTGTATTAGATCTTGTCATCAGCAAGTCGCCTTTTTTTACTATATAATTCATTTTAACTTCTTCATATTCTGGTAAAGCCTTATGATTTAATTCATAGTATATTCCATTACTTATAGCTGATAATTTTAAAACGCCATACTCATTTTCACCGACATTTCTATTTTCAGCAATTGGACTCCATCCCTGATCAATATTATTTATCACATCTTTTATCCGAATCAATGACCAGTGAGATGGAATTTCATCTAAGTAATCAAGATTGCATTTTATATATGAATTATATTGATTTAATACAATATTAATCATTATATAAACCTCTCTTCCATTGCTTGTAGTTTACCTTCTAACTCTTTTATTTCATTAATAATGTCAAGTAAGCTTCTTTGAGGTTGAAGTTTAAAAAATATCTTATTAAAATTAACTTCTACTCCTATGCTATTTTCAAGCAACACATATGGTCTTGTGATGTACTTTAACATAAATTCTTCAATTAATTTTTGATTTTCTATTTCATCTTTACTAAACGGAATTATTTCATAATCCTTTTCATAATCTGGAAGAATCTCTACTATTATTTCTATACGTTCCCCTTGAGATTTAGTTGCTTTTTTTAATGAAGCTTTAATACTTATTTTACCATATCCAAGCATTTCACACTTACCCTTACGTTCTTTTGCTATGGTATAATTGTCATTGTCAAACCAATACTCAGAATTCTCAGTAATAATTCTCAAAGAATTATTCTTATTATCTATTGAATCAATAAAAGGTTTTATATCCTTTTCGTATCTATCTTCCAAAGAACTGTGCAATTCACTATCAAAGGTGTTAATAATAAATTGTGTTATTTCACTTTGTTCATAAATTATCTTTGTAGGCGTAATTTTAATACTCTTTTTCCCTTTTGGTAAGCTTTCCTCTAAGCTCTTACCAAATTTATCTACATTTGTAATGACAATCATTTGTTTATTAAAATAGAATTTCTCTTTGTCAAAAACTTTTGCGTATTCATTGTTCGTATACTCTGTTAGAGTTTTTACAATTTCTAATCTATTTTCTTGATCAATTTGTTTTCTTTTAGATCCCTTACTTTTATTTAATAATGTAAACTTTTCACTAGCATTAATTAACATAACTCTTCCTATTTGATCTTTTTTCTTGTTTTTGTTAATAATCCACAAATAAGTATATATATTAGTATTAAAAAACTCATCTGTAGGTAACTGAATAATTGCCTCTACTATATCACAATCAAGCATCCACTTACGTATATTACTTTCTGCTGATCCAGCTTCTCCAGTAAATAGAGTAGATCCGTTATGTACAACCACCCCTATGCCATTTGAATCTAATTTAGATATGAGATGTTGCATAAATAAAAGCTGGCCATCAGAAACGGATGGAAGAAATTTAAACCTACCAGTTTTATCATTCTCTATATCCTTTTGATACCCTTTCCAACTTACTCCATATGGTGGATTTGCTATGACTACATCAAATTCTTCATTATAAAATTTATCATTAACTAATGTATTTCCATGCTCTATTTTTGAATCTGGTCTGAATCTACTTTCAATCTTAGCAAGAGCATATAAGGCATCATTCCAATCTTGCCCAAATGTTTGAGTTAGTCGTTTAAACTTCTGGTTTATACGGTCTTCCACTCCAAATAGTAAATTACCACCTCCACATGTACAGTCATATATCTTAAGTAATTTATCTGACTCTTCTATTTTAGAAGCAATTATTTCTGAAATTAGAGCTATAACATCATCTGGAGTGTATTGCTCTCCTGCTGTTTCAGCAGATATATCTGCCCATTTACGTTTTATATGCTCTTCTAAAGTTGTTATTTCTGAGTTGTTATATGGCTTAAGATCAATTTCAGCCCATAATTTGGTGTAACCAAGAAGTACTTTCTTAGCATTAAGCTTTGTTATAACCCCTTTGATATCAAGAAATTTCTCTCCTTCACTAGCTTCAACGCCAAGTAAATCTTTTGTCTCACCATCAAATCCATTAAGATAAGCATCAAAATCAATCGCAAAAGACTTATCATTTTTACATATATCGCCTAATGTTTTATTTTGTTCAAAGATATATTTGTTATAGCCCTGCCCCTTATCTTTTATCATTTCATAAAGATCTTCCTTATTAATGTCTGCTAGAGCTTCCTCTCCTATTTCATTTATTTCTTCTTCTAACATTCTAATCAGACGACTTTCTATCATGGTTAATGCAAAAAACGGCATCATGAACGATGGCCATTCTGATTCCTTAATGCCACAGCCCCTCAACAAGTCAGCTGTAGCCCATATTTTAGATTCATATTGAAGTATATCCATATATTTTAACTCCCTCATATTGTTAATTTCATTTAACTACATAAAAATAATTGCATCAGCAAAAGCAATGCAATTATATTATAAACCTTATTTTTCTATTTTTCTATAAACTTCACCATTTAACTGTTTCCTAACCTTGTATTAGACAACATATAAATATTATCCTATTTCTAAACCTTAGTACTTTCAATATATTTAAATGTGTTTCCTTTGTAGCTTAACTACCGTTTCCACGTGTGGAGTATTAGGAAACATATCCACTTGCCCACCTCTAAACCCCAAACAACCCAAACACATCCCCATCATCAATCACTCTCTCGCTCTTCCTATCAGCATTCTTAAGCATATTTCTCATTTTCTCTTCCATGGATTTTCTAAGTAGTTCTTGGAAGTCAATGTTTCTCAATGTGAAGAATAATACAGGTTCTGAGTCTAATCTGTTTCCTATTCCATATAGTACTGCTGCTACGTGTTTACACATCCAGGCTGAGTCTGGACAGCTGCAGCTGAAATGAATTTCTTTTGGGTTGGGGAAGAGTCCATTTTTTGAGGCACTGAAGATTTCCTCTAATTCCTTTGGGAAGCTGCCTGCAAGTAGGGCTTCTAGGGTGTCTATCTTTTGATTGCATAAAGCGCGGATATTTTCCCACTTTGCTTTATCTAATGCATCTATGGTTATTGTAACTTTATATGGATTGGAGCCGCTGCCTTGGACTATGGCTTCTGCTTTACCTTCTGTGAGTTTTAAGTCTAATACGGCGCCGCTTTTTACGTAGGTTCTTCCTCTGGATATTCTGTTGCTATAATCTGCATAGCTTTCTAGATTTTTATTCCAAGCCTTGCCCCACCATTTAGTTGCAATGTTTTTTCCTTCTATAATTACTGGTGATATATCAGGATTTTCTTTACTAAGCTTTTCTAGGGCTTTTTTTGCTTTTGCTTTACTTTCCGCTGCTGAAACTTTTTTATTAGGATTATAATACCACATCTATTTTCCACCACCTAGTTTGAATAGTTCCATTAATTCTCTGTTGTCTAGCTCTGTAATCCAATTTTCGCCTGTGGCTCCTATTATGTCTCCTGCTAGTTTTTGCTTTTCTTCTAGCATCTGATCTATTTTTTCTTCTATGGAGCCAGTGGTTATAAATTTATGTACCATTACATTCTTTGTTTGGCCTATACGGAAGGCTCTGTCTGTGGCTTGATTTTCTATGGCTGGATTCCACCATCTATCAAAGTGAACTACATGATTAGCTGAAGTAAGGTTTAGTCCAACTCCTCCTGCTTTTAGTGATAGCACCATGTAAGGAATGTATTCTTCACCGTTGAACTTATCTACCATTTCACTTCTTTTCTTTACGGATGTTTCTCCATGAAGTACTAGACCTTTCTTATTAAATATTGTCTCTAAAAAGTCTGCTAAAGGTTCTGTAAGTTCTTTAAATTGTGTAAATACAAGTACTCTTTCTCTCTTCTCATAGATGTTTTCACAAATAGTTTTAAGCTGCTCAAACTTTCCGCTATTATCTGTCTTATATTCCTTTAAACCTAGATATTGATCAGGATGATTACATATTTGCTTGAACTTCATTATGCTTGCTAAAACTAGACCTTTTCTCTCAATGCCTTCAGAGTTATTAAGTTTTGCCTCAAGCTCTTTTACTAGTTTATTGTAAAGTACTACTTGCTTTTTGCTCAAAGTTGCATATTCTTTAAGTTCAACCTTTTCTGGTAGGTCAGATATCACTGTCTTATCTGTTTTTAATCTTCTTAGAATGAATGGATTTACCATGTTTCTAAGCTTCGCATAACCATTACTGCTATGGTTTATATCTTTTACAAAGCTCGTAAATTCCTTAGTGCTTCCAAGTAAACCTGGATCTAAAAAGTCAAATAAAGACCAAAGATCTGAAAGTCTATTTTCAATAGGTGTGCCAGTCATGGCTATCTTAGTTTTCGCTTGGATCTGCTTAATACTTCTAGTTTGCTTAGTACCAGGATTTTTAATTGCTTGTGCTTCGTCAAGTATCAATATATCCCAAAGCTTCTCCTTTAGCTCTTCCATTCTAGCTGCCATACCATAGGTGGTAATATATAAAAAGCCGTCTTCTAGAGTTAGGCTTTCACTGGCTTCTTTTCCATGGAGTATAACCACTGGCATTTCCGGAGCAAACTTTTCGGTTTCCTTTTGCCAGTTACCTATTAGTGAAGCAGGAAGTATTAAAAGTGCCTTTCCACCTTTTTCTACTCTCAGTTTTTCTAAGAAGGCAATAATCTGAACAGTTTTACCAAGTCCCATATCATCTGCTAGACATGCGCCAAAGCCAAGGCTCTGCATGTAAGAAAGCCAATTAAAGCCTATATATTGATATGGTCTTAGTTTTGCCTTAAAGCTTTGAGCAGGCTTTACTTCCTTTATAACCTTTGGATCTAGCATAGCTTCCTTAACTCTTTTAAACCAAGCTCCATTGGTTACATCAAAAGCAACTTTCTCTTCATCTATTCCAAGACTTTCAGGCCCTTTAAGCTCCATTCGCATTGCTTCTGCGATTGTTAAGCCTTGTTTCTTAGATAAGTTCTCCGCTTTCTCATATGCTTCTAGGGCTTGTGATAACTTAATTTTATCTACTTCAATCCACTTTCCCTTAATCAGTGTTAAGCCTTCCTCCTCTAATAGAAGTTTCTTTAACTCCTCTTTAGATAGCTTTTCATCTCCAAGGAATATTTCTGGATTAAAGGATAGAAGAGCATCCATTCCAACCATTGAAGGCTCTTTTTCTCCGACAGAAACTGAAAGTCTTACAGAATTACTTTTATTTTTCCACCAGTTTGGTATCCTGCACATTATTCCTGCTTCTTCATAGGTATGAATTTCTCTTAAAAATCTATAAGCTTCACTTTTAGTCAGTCTTAATGGGGAAAATAGCTCACCGCTTTCCATAAGCTCTGATATAAAGTCACTTCTCTCAGCTGCTTTGCTTATAGTAGACATCAATTGTAAAAGCTTTTCCTTATCCTCCTTATATTCTAAAAGTGCATTTTTTAGAGGCATATGCTTGGCTTTTTTTATACCTTTCTCTTTGTCCTCTGTAGAATAGGTAGCCAAGAATGCAAAAGGATGTTTATCTTCTTTATTTTCTACAAGATGAAAAAACACCCTTCCAACTACATTGATATTGCTGTTTCTTTCAAGAAAAAATGCATTGACACTTCCTTGATAGCTTAATATTTCTCTTCTATATACCTCAGCAATTTTTTCAAAGTTAGCTTTTATCCACTGATTATTTATAAACTCAGATCCTATAGAAAATGGAAGTTTCTTACTTATAGCTTCAAGTTCTTCTATGGATAGATTAAGGTCAGCATTTTCTCTTGTAAACTCTATGTCCGATTGCTTAGAAAGCTTAGCAATTAATCCTTCTGATATGTAATTTAAAAAGCTTAGGGATTGAGACATCCAATATTTTTTACTCTCAAAGCCCAAGTCCCATAAGGCTTTATATTTATCTTCCAAAAATCTTTCATACCATTCTTCTTGAATTTTTATATCTTCTTCTGAAGTAGCTGGACTAGCTAAGGCTTGAAAGTCTAAAATGAAACTTTTCTCGTTGAATATAGCAATTAGTTCTTTACTATCTTTAATTCCTTGCTTCAAGGATTGTCCTCCTACCACTTACATATTTTATTGCAGAGTTTTTAGCTAAAACATTAAATTATACATGTCCTAGAATCCATAATCCACTGTATTTTCGAATAGCTGTAAAATAAATTTATATAATAGGAACTCTTTATATAGGTATCAAACTTCAACTATTAGTTTATATATGCCAGATAATACCTAGACCACGGGATTATTATATCTCCAGAAGCCAGTATAATTTAAGTTTTCATAAAGTTTCCCTATAATATTATAACCAATACTTTTTTAATATATCATATTTAGCAATCTTTGTATTGAAGTTATCGTTAAGTTTGTTTTTCCTTTCTATAATTATATACCAAGTTCTAAACCCGCATTTTTCCTATAAATTCTTATATTGTTATATTCTTTTCTTGTTAAAAACTTAAATTTAAAAGAAGTTATATTTATAAAAATATAACTTCTCTAATGGTTAATTAGTATGCTTTTTTATAGGCAATTAGTGATAAAAATCCTTCACCAAAGTAAAACCAATTTAAAAGTATCTCATTTGTAAGTTATGTAGAATATACTTGATGCATATAATCCTAGTAGTATTATTAATCCATATATTGCACTTGCCTCATTTTTAAAAATGCATAAATCTAATCTTACTCGTCATCCTCTACAAATTGAAAAACTTCTTCTACTGACTTTCCAAAAACCTTGGCAATATCCATACCTAATTTTAAGGATGGGTTATATCGTTCGTTTTCTAAATGTCCTATAGTTTCTCTTCTTACACCTACTAGCTTAGCTAATTCTTCCTGTTTCATATTAAACTCTCTGCGCAGTTCATGAATTTTAGTTTTTAATTTCGCCATTTCTAAGCACCAGCCTTTTCATAAACGATAAACAAGATATATTGGATTATATTAATACCTCCTAGTAAAAATGGCATTATTCTTTTTAAATCAATGTTCCATGTACCTTTGAAACTAACCAATAACGTACAAATTAGAATTGCTAATATTAATATATCGTATATATCTGATTTGGCCCTATCCTTGTTGTGTCTGGATCGTTCATCATCTTGCTCTGTTTTTACAAAGATAGATAGCAAAATTGAAATTATACCTAACAGGAAAAAAACAATTGCCAACAAAGTTACAATTTTATTGGGCTTAAAAACCTGTAAAAAACCTATTACTATCCATATGAGCCCTAAAAAACCATTACTTAATGTGGCCTTTTCTTTGACAGTTAGTACTTTATTCATATTATCACTCCTTGTTATATAATTCTAACTTATGTTATATATTTATAACCTATGTTAGAATTATATAACTTCTGCATTTTTTTGTCAATAATCATATAGTATCAAATACTAAAGGCTTTTCTTCTATATATTTATCTGCACTATATGCTGCTAAAACATATCTTTTATCCTTTAAATGAAAATGAGTCAATATGATAATAATCGTATTGACCCTATACTTTATAATATTTATTAATTTATAAATAACTCATAAGTCATATTGCTAGCTTAAACTATCACTTTTAGTTAATGATAATATTGCATTTTAATCAAGTTCATGCAAAGAAAAGTTGATAATTAGTGATGCTAGATACTTTCTTTCCCAATTCTGTGGATCAGAAAGTGCAAATCTTGTTGCTCCTTCTGCCAACATTAATAGACCAAGAACTAAGCAAGATAAAGCCACTTCTCTCTGCCGCTTTGATTATAATTGTAAAAGCTTTTCCTTCTTAAAACTAACTAGTTATATAGCTACAATCTTTATTGATGCTAGCTTGCTACTACTTGATTGTTATTTAGTTTATTGTTTTTTAGTTTATTGTTAAAAATAATATATAGGACTACTCCAGTTAAAAAGGTAATTATTTCTGTAATGGTCATGGACCATATAACACCATGCAAGCCAAAGAATTTATTCATTACTATTATAACAGGAATAAAAAGAATTCCTTGTGTGATTGACATAATTGTTGATGGTGTTCCTTGACCTGATGCCTGAAAGATTCCTATAAACAATGTTGTAAATCCATTGAAGAGTGCGGATATAAGCATGGCAGCCATGATATAAACTCCAACGCTTAATACTGCTGCATCATTAGAAAACAGATGAATAATTACGTTTCTAAAAATATAAACTATGGTAACAACTCCGCCTGATAATCCCAAGATCCATAAAGCTGATTGTTTTATACTGTCTTTTAATCTCTTATAGTTTTCATTAGAAAAATTATATGCAATTAGAGGTATAATTCCTAGCGCTAACCCCATTGCAAGAAATTCAGGTACTTGTACGATTCTTAAAGCAATTCCAAAACTAGCTACTACACTTTCTCCATATCTAATTGAATAATTATTCAAAAGAAGAGTTGTAACAATTAGAAATCCAGCTAAAAACAATTCAGAAACCCCAATTTTGTATATCTCTAGTTTATCTTTAAGAGAAATATTAAAATTCTTAATAAATCCTTTTAAATTATCACTTTTTGTTTCCAAGTAGTAAACATAGTAAGAGGATGAAGCTATGTTAGCTAAAATCATTGATAATGCTACTCCAACAACATTAAATTTAAATACTAGTATAAGTAATGGATCGAAGATAAGACTAAAAACTGTACTTACAACCATTCCGTACATTGATTCTTTTGATGCTCCTTCGGCTCTTACAACTTGTTCCAATGCAAAGTTCATTATAATTGCAAAACCACCAATAAACATAGTTAAAGAATATCTTTTTGTATAATTAATAATAGCAGATGTATCTGCCCCCATAATCTTAACAATAGGAGTAATTGCTAGTATTAGGATTAACCCGAGCAATATTCCTATGATAATACTACTATAAAAAGTATATCCTGCTACCTTCCTAGCTTTCTCTGTATCTTGTTTTGCAACAAGACGAGTTATAAAGGTTCCGCCTCCGGCTCCTAACATATTTCCAAAAGCCATCAGTATAGTGAAGATTGGTAGTCCTAAAGTAATAGCAGTTAACATATCAGTATTTTTTAGTAATCCAATAAAAAAAGCATTAATAACGTTATATACTGTACCTACTGACATACCTATCATCATGGGAATAGACAAATGCGCAATCGCATTAGTAATTGGTGCATCTTCTAAATAATATTCGTTTGAAAATTTTTGTTTCATATTTTCATCCTCCGTAATAATTATTCTTAGAATTCATATACTTAGAATTCTAAGTGTTTAGGTATAAGTTATTATATTAATAACTTATAAATTTCTATCTACTTTCAATAGTAAAGCTAACAAGGCCTCTTTTTCTTGTTCAGTTAAGCTTGCAATAATATTTTCTTCTGTCTCAGTCACTGATTTATCAAACTCTTCTATCAATTCAGCACCTTTGGGCAATACATATATATATTTTTGTCTCTCATTCTCTTTAGGTATTCTTCTTTCTATATACCCTTTTTTCTCTAACCCTTTAAGCATACTTGTAATGCTTGCTTCTGTGCGTTGAAAGGCTACTGCCAAATCTTTTTGAATAATACCACTGTCCTGATGTTCATAAATATATCCTATTATACGTCCTTGTTGAGAATTCAACCCTAACTTTCTTACTTTTTCATCAGAACTGAGTTTCATTTTTATCGCAATACTTCTTATTAATTGTGAATATGGTGTTTGCATAGAGTATGTAGAATCAGCCATTCAATTTCCTCCTGAAATTCACTTAGAATTCTAACTATTTATAGTTTAACAATTAGATTATAAAGTGTCAATGTTAAATTTTATATTTATAATATTTCTTTCATTAAGTAATATCATATTTTGAGCACTACTCTTTAACAAAGTCAAATTTAGGGATAAGTCCTTGGATTTTCACCAACAGGTATTTATTCAACTTTGATTGGCTCATAATACTGAATAACTCTCAGACAAAACCCCTTTCAAACACTAAGTTCATAAGGGGTTTTACCTATTATTATTATTTACTTAGTAAAGTATCTGCTTAATAATCTCTCATAGTACATTTACATCAGTATGAAATCATATAAGCTCAAAGTGCTTAAATTCATCCTCCTCAGTTCCTAGTTCTTGTGTTGCTTTCGTTACCTAATCAAGATACTTTGCCAATAAAATATACCTAAATTTTTTGTACAAAAACTATAACAACTGATTGAGCTTGCTTTCAGGCTCTTCACCCTTCTCTACGCGTTTTATATTGTTCACGAAGAAATCATATCTTTTTTTGTGAAATTTGACACCTTCAGGCATTCCAGCAGTATGCGGGGTGAGTATAACATTGCTGAGATTCCTTAGCTCACTGTCAATAGGAAGAGGTTCAGTTTCAAAAACATCCAGGCAAGCGCCTAAAATATCCTTGTTTATCAATGCATCCGTCAAATCTCTTTCATTGACAATCCCGCCTCGGGCTGTATTGATGAAAAGAGCTGTATTCTTCATTTTCTTAAATACTTCTTTGTTGATCAGCTGTTTGGTCTGCTGATTCAAGGATACATGTACGCTCACTATATCCGATGTGCTTACAAGAGTATCGAAATCCGTTATTTTCACAAAACCGTCAGACTGTACACCGGCGTTTCTAGCATAAGCCAGCACTTTCATATCAAAAACTCTGCAAAACTCAGCTAATTTCCTACCGACAGCGCCAAAGCCGATAATACCAATAGTTTTGCCACTTAATTCACTTCCCGTATAATTCAATTTATTTTCATCCATCCTATTTTTCATGAAAGCATCAAGAAAAGGTATGTTTTTATAATAAGACAATATTAGCGCCATTACGTGCTCTGCCACTGCCTGTGCATTTACTCCAGTAGCATTGGCAACCCAAATTCCTAACTTCGTGCAGGCATCAATATCAACATTATCAAATCCTGCTCCCGTCTGTACCAACTTTAACTTTTTTGCCATAGAAAGCAGATCGCTGTCCACTTTAATATGTTCAGGTACCATTATGTCACAATCTTTAATGTGATGTAGCATTTCTTTTCCTGGTGGAACAATTACAACGTCCCATTCTTCTGGGAAGTACTTTATAATATTTGATTTTGAATTCTCTGTAAAATAGCCGACTATAAGTATCTTCATTCCTTAACCACCTTTCATGCTATATACCATAATTCGAAATTTTTTCTTTCTTTTATAGTAAATATTGTATAGCAGATTTTTAATTTTATCAAAATTTTATGTAACTTTTTCTGAGGCTTTACATAATTAAATGGTTAAAATAGATTTTTTACCTCTTTAATCCATATTAAAAAGGATGTTTATCTTACTTATATTCTACAAGTTGTAAGAACATCCTTCCGACTACATTTCACAGTGATTTTTGTTTCAATCTATTCTTAGTCCCTTCACTTTAGGGCTACTTTTGTTTCAAGCTAAAGTACTACTTATTTATCTTAAAAATATATTTAAAAAATAAACCCTCTAACTATAAGAAGCTATAGTCAGAAGATTTATATTTAATTATATTTAAAAAATTCATTAGTAATTAATAAACATACTTTTGCAAACCCTATAAAAATTCACCATTTCGCTTATCTTCGCTTAGGTTAAAAAGCTATGTTAACTTGTTTCTAGTAAGCTTTTTCTTCTAATTCCAAGCCATAAGGCAATTCCTATCATACATGATAGTCCTTCTGTAGCTGTCATTGCCCAGATAACCCCATTAACAGCGAATATTAAGTTACCTACAATCAAAATAGGAATAAATAAAACACCTCTGGCAGCAGCCATAACGTTTGATTGTATACCAGCTCCTTGGGCTTGGAAGATTCCAGTGAAAAATTCACATAAGGCAGCAAATACAGTTGATGAAAGTTGAGCTATAAGAGTAATTTCTCCAATGGCAATAACCTGCGGGTCAATACTGAAAAGGCCAATAATCTGTAACCTGAATACTAATATAACTGCTCCTATAGCTAATGTTAAAGCCAAGATATACAATATGGCTTTTCTAACAATCTCCATGAGACGCTTTTTATTATTAGCAGAGTAAGCAAATGCAATTAGTGGTACAACTCCCATTGCAAAGCCCATACCAATACAATCTACAATTTGAACAACTCTTTGTGCAACTCCAAATCCAGCCACAACATTATCTCCATAAAGCATGGAATAATTATTGAAAAGAAGCCCTATAATTACCATAAATCCACTAAGTAATAATGCTGAAACTCCAACCTTAAAGATTTCACCATAAATTTTTATACTTGGTTTAAAGTACTTAATTGATAAACTCTGAACAGTACTCTTCTTTTGCAGATAATATATAAAATACAAAATGGAGAATGTATTACCACAAACAGAGGCTAAGGCTGATCCCATAACATTCAGATTAAGTACGAAAATGAATATAGGATTAAGTATTATATTAATTATAATACCGCCTATAGTACCAGTCATAGAAACAGTGGATGCACCCTCCGCACGTACAGCTGATTCAAGTGCCATATTAACAATAATAATTGGTGCACCAATAACAAGTATCATGACAAAATTTCTTGTATGTTGTAAGGTTTCACCACTTGCTCCTAAAATCCGCAAAATAGAAGATAATAAAGGAATACATATAATCATAAAAACAATACCCATAAGCATTGATGACCAAAAGTTAATTGAACTAACTTTTTTGGTATCCTCTTTATTACCCTCACCTAAAAGTCTAGATATATATGTTCCTGAACCTACTCCAAACATTTGTCCAAGTGCCATTAATACTGATGAAAATGGCAATGCCAGCATCACAGCTGCCATCATTGCAGTGTTATTAAGCTTACCTATAAAAAAAGCATCGATGATATTATAGACAACTGAAGTGATACTACTTAGTATCATAGGAATAGCCATGTGTATTATTGCTTTTGTAACAGGTGCCTTTTCAAGATAGTAAAGTGATTTTGCATCTATATTTTCTGTGTTTTCCATATAAAAAACTCCTTTCGTATTGTATTAAGTAATAAAACTCGCCTTAACAATAATATTGCTTCTACAAAAAATAGTATACGTGCACAATTTAAACTGTACTTAAATTGAATGTAAACGCAATGTAAACGAAAGGAAAAAACAATTTCTTTTTATTGCTGCTTATAGACTTCCAGGTGGTATTGCCGTTACATAAAATCTACTAAAATCTAATATTTAGAGATTTATTCCTTATTCAAC
>NZ_JAABNO010000091.1 GCF_009928445.1 Clostridium sp. C8-1-8
TGGATAGAGCAACGCCCTTCTAAGGCGTGGGCCAGGGGTTCGAATCCCTTAAAACGCACCATTTATGCGCCATTAGCTCAGTTGGTAGAGCACCTGACTCTTAATCAGGGTGTCTTGGGTTCGAGTCCCTGATGGCGCACCAAAATGTGGTGGACGTAGTTCAGTTGGTAGAGCACCAGATTGTGGCTCTGGGTGTCGTGGGTTCGAATCCCATCGTTCACCCCACATTTTATAAAAAGTAATAATGGGATGTCGCCAAGCGGTAAGGCAATGGACTTTGACTCCATCATTCGTAGGTTCGAATCCTGCTATCCCAGCCAACGGTTCACTAGCTCAGTCGGTAGAGCACATGACTTTTAATCATGGTGTCCGGGGTT
>NZ_JAABNO010000060.1 GCF_009928445.1 Clostridium sp. C8-1-8
GCACCTGCCTTGCACGCAGGGGGTCAAGAGTTCGAATCTCTTTATCTCCACCAAACGAAACCATGAACATTTAGTTCATGGTTTTTTTGTTATTTAACAATTATTATAGAACATATTTTCTAATGTTAATAATACTTATCTTCAATATAGTTATATAAATTATTTATTAGCATTATATAGAAGCTTAAAACACATAGATATAATTATTCAAAGATTTACTTATAGTAATGATTTCGTTACTTAATTTTATATTAAGAAAAATCAGTTAATATATACATATGATTATTGGCATATTATAATTATTACTAATGAATACTCAATAAAAGCTATAAAATAAATAAATTCGAGATGGAGATATGATTTATGAGATTTTATAGGATAAAGCAATTTTGGTGGGCAATAAGCTCTTATTTTAAAGATATAGATAATGAATACATCGATAGGTATTTAGATGACCATGAAAAACTCTTGTTTGATAAGTTAAAGATTGGTGATAAGCATCATTGCGTAAGAGTTTCTAAGGATTCCTTAGAGATATATGATAAACTACTAGCTAAGGTAGAAAATATAGATAAGTATCAGTTAGCAAAGGCTGCATTACTTCATGATATAGGCAAGGCTGAGAGGCCATTAAACTTTATCGAAAAATCTATAGTTGTAATATTACATAAGATAACTAAGGGTAAGATTAGAAGGTACGAGAATATTAAGATTTTAGATATATATTATAATCATCCTAAAAAAGGCGTTGATATGCTATGGCCTTATGGGTATAGTGAGGAGTTTCTTCAGGTTATAAGATTGCACCATAGTAAAAAGGTTATCGATAATCCTATGCTTAACATAGTAATAGAAAGTGATAATAAAAACTAATCATTTTAATTAGGAGGGTAGTAAAGTTGTCTACATCTAAAGAAAGAAAGCAATTTATAATTAAAAGATTGATAGATTCAATAGAACCACAGAAGGGATCTACTTTAGCAAAGGAACTAGGCGTAACAAGACAAGTAATAGTTAAAGATATAGCTTTATTGAGAGCGGAAGGCAATAATATAATTGCTACACCAGATGGATATATAATAGAAAAAAACTTAGTTAATAAAGTAAATAGAATAATAGCTGTAAATCATCATACAGATGAAATGGAGGATGAATTAGCTACAGTATTAAGATACGGAGGAGTTATCGAAGATGTAGTAGTGGAACATCCTTTATATGGTGAAATAAGAGCAATGCTTAAACTTAAAAATTTTAATGATCTTACAAACTTTATTAATAAGTTTAACAGTTTAGGAGCTACACCGCTATCTTCATTGACAGGAGGAGTTCATATTCATACAATTTCTACAGATTCAGAAGAAAATATGGAATTTATATTAAAGGAGCTTAAAGGTAAAGGATATCTGATTACAGAGTAAAGTAATTATCAAGAATAATAGGGGGATATGATTATTTATGAAAAAGGTTTATTGGCTTTTAGCTACAATTGTTATAGCTATTATGATAGCATTTTCTTTTTCAAGCTTATTTATTAATATACAGTGGTTTCAAGAAGTAGGATATTTACCTGTATATTTTACTAAGCTTATAGCAGTACTAAAATTAATGATTCCAGTATTTTTAGTTTGCTTTTTTGCAATACACTTCTATGTAAAATCACTAACTAAGAATTTATCGGGCAATCTAGATAATAAGGTAAAAAAGTATATAAAAAGAGCTGCAGTTATAGGCAATCTAATTCTATCGCTTTTAATATCATACTATACTGCCTCAACCTATTGGTATACCATATTACAATTTACTAACTCAGTTAACTTTAATGATAAGGATCCTATCTTTGGACATGATATATCTTTTTATGTATTTAAACTACCACTGATACAATCCTTATATAATGTATTATTGTTTCTATTAATTATTATGGTTGTCATAACCTTTGCATCTTATTTTACAGTAAGAGCTAGAAATAGATTTAATAATAATGGTACATTCAACCTTAATACTAGGGATATGTTTAAGAATATTGCAGGAAAGCAATTGGCTATAGTTTCTGCATTACTTATGATTATGATATCTGGTGGTTATATTTTAAAGGCTTATAACCTATTGTATAGTGCGAGAGGTACTGTGTATGGTGCTGGTTATACAGATATAAAGGTTACTCTATTGTTTTATAGAGGTATTGCTATTGTTAGTTTAATTTCAGCAATAGTGGTGTTTGTAAGTGTTTTAAGATCAAAATTAAAGCCTATAATAGCTATGGGAGGCCTTATATTTGTATTAATAATTGTAGAGCCTATTGTAGCATCCTTGTTTCAGCAATTTATTGTAAAATCAAATGAGATGGATTTTGAAAAACAATATATAAGCAATAATATAAATGCAACAAGAAAGGCCTTCAATATTGATAAAATAAATGAAAAAGATTTTGAACCAAAGGCAAACTTAAGCAATTCTGTATTACAAAATAATAAGGATATTATAGAAAACCTTAAGGTAAATTCTATAAGTCCAGTCTTAAATTTTTATAATCAAGTACAGGTTATGAAAAATTATTATAACTTTAATGACGGCGATACAGATAGATATAATATAAATGGAAAGTATACTCAGGTTTTTGTAGCACCTAGAGAATTAGATTATTCAAATATAAATACATGGCAGAATATGCATCTAAGATATACCCATGGATATGGAATGGCCATGAGTAAGGTAAACTCAGTGACATCAGAAGGGCAGCCAGATTTTGTTATGAAGGATATTCCTACTAACAATCTAACTGATATTAAGCTAGACAATCCAAGAATATATTTTGGAGAAGGCTCAAATGAATATGTTGTAGTAAATACAGATATAGATGAATTTGATTATCCAAAGGCTGGAGAAACTCAAACAACTAGATATAGTGGTAAGGCTGGAATAAAGATGAGTTTCTTGAATAAGCTGTTGTTTTCTGTGAACCAGGGTAATATCAGAATTTTAATGTCTGGTGATATAAAAAGTGATAGTAAGATAATACTCAATAGAAATATAATGGATAGAGTTAAGAAAATAGCTCCATTCTTAACCTATGATAATGATGCTTATAGTGTGGTTAAAGATGGCAGGATATATTGGATAGTTGATGCTTATACTACATCAAATAAGTATCCATACTCACAGCCGTATAATGGCTTTAACTACGTGAGAAACTCTGTTAAGGTTGTAATCGACGCTTACAATGGAGATACAAATTTTTATATTGTAGATAAAGATGATCCTATAGCTGCTAGTTATTCAAAGATATTTAAAGGCCTATTTAAGGACGGGGATTCAGTACCACAGGAAATAAGACAGCATTTTAGATATCCTAATGACATATTCAATGTTCAATGCAGTGTACTTGGAAAATACCATGTTACTGATCCTACTGTATTCTTTACACAGGATGATTTATGGGAAGTTTCATCAAATATCTTAAGTGTTGAAGGTAAAGAAGATGTAAATGAAGCTTTATACCTTATGACTAGACTACCTGGTGAGAAAAATTTGGAAATGGTTATGTTTGAATACTTCAATATGAAGGGAAAACAGAACATGGTATCGTTGCTAGGTGCTAGAATGGATGGAGCAAACTACGGAAAGCTTGTTATGTATAAGTTCCCGCCACAAAAGACAATTTTAAGTCCATCGTTGCTTAAAAATAAGATTTTAGCAGATCCAGACATATCAAAGGAAATCAGTTTATGGGAAGGAAAGGGTTCTAAGGTAGAGTATGGAGACACTGTTATTATTCCAATAAATGATTCACTGTTTTATCTAGAGACTCTTTATCTAAAAGCAGATGTTCAAAAATCACTGCCTGAAGTTAGAAAGATAATAATTTCTGATGGAGAAAAGATTGTTGGAGATGAAACCGTAGAAAAGGCATTAGAGAAGCTATTTAATTATACTAATAATACTCAGCAATCTAATGGCAAGGATAATAGTCAAAGCAATACTACAAATAATCCTATTAATAAGAGTGATGTTGAAAAGGCAAATGATCTTTATAATAAGGCTTTAGAAGCTCAAAAAGCAGGAGACTGGGCTACTTACGGAGAATATATAAAACAATTAGGTGATATTCTTAAGAATTTACAAAAGTAATATATAGATGAAGATGATATAGAGGGGAGGAATTACGTAAAACTCGTAATCTTATAAAACATTATGAGTTTTACGTAATACATAATATGGATTATGATGTTTTGATATTAGGTGGCGGAATTATAGGTTGTGCTGTTGCCTATGAATTATCAAAATATAACTTGAATATAGCTGTTATAGAAAAAGATTATGATGTTGCAGATGATATATCCTTTGCAAATACAGCTATTGTATATGATGGCTCTGAGACAAAGGATGATCTTATGAGCAGCCTTGAACATATGGGAAATTCAATACTTTCAGAAATAACTAAGAAGTTTAATGTACCATTTAAAAGAATAGGTTCATTAAGAATTGCTGACAATGATGAATGTGAAGAAATAATTGAGGATATGTATAGGACTGCTAAGAGCAGAGGAATAGATAATATATATTTAATAGATGATCAAGGGTTATATGATATAGAACCTAATCTTAAAGTAAAGGTTAAAAAGGCTCTATACTCGGAAAATACTGCAGTAATATGTCCGTATGATCTAGCTATTGCATATGCAGAGGTTGCTTTTGACAATGGAGTTAACTTTAGATTAGAAGAAGTTGTTCAAGATATACAAAAGATGGCTAGAGGGTTTAAGGTAACTACAAATAAGAACAAGTTTACTTGCAAGGTTGTTATAAATACAATTCCAGGAGATAACTACACAATTGATATTAATAGAACTGTAATAAATGAAAACGAAGGAAAGATACATTATGTTGTGTTAGATGAGAATTTTGATAACTTGTCCAATTTAGTCATTAAGGTTAATTCAGAAGATAGATTTACCTTCCAAACTCCAACATTAACAGGTAGCACATTGGTAGGAGTAAACTCAGAAAGATTACTTGACTTCAATGATATATTAAAGGAAGCATCTAAGATATTGCCTGAGGTCACTAAGGATAATGTAAATAGTATTTTTTATGAGCACTATAGAAAAGACGTAATGTTTATAGATGATGATCAATTAATGAAGGGATATATAAAGGTTACAGGAGAGCATTATGCTCACATAACAATAGCTCCATCCATAGCTAAGATGATTTGTGAAACTATAGTGGATAATCTAAATTCTACATTAAAAAAGAACTTTGTAGACAAGAGAAGAGAGTTTTATAGATTTAGAGATATGACTAAGGATGAGAGAAATGAAATAATAGCACTAGATAAGAGATATGGTAAGATAGTATGTCTATGTAATCAGGTCTCTGAGGGAGAAATTATTGATTCAATAAGAAGACCCTTAGGAGCAAGAACGGTAGAAGGTGTTAAGAGAAGGACAGGAGCTACCTTTGGTAATTGCCAGGGAGCTTACTGTATAGGAAAAATAATAGATATAATAGCAAGAGAAACTGATAAGACGTTGACAGAGATAGTTGAAGACTCTAAAAACTCAAAGGTTCTTGTATCAAGGATAAAGGAATTTGAAGATATTTAGAGGGGGGAGCATATTTGGCAGATCAAGAGATATTTACAAGCGTTGTTAGGGTAAAGGGTTCAAGTAAATATAATCTAGTTTCAGTAAAGAGTAGCGAAGCTATAGATAAGAGCATGTGGTTAGAACTATCAAAGGTACTATCAAGAATTTATGTAGGAGCACCTACTAATATGGGTGATATAATATGTAAAAATATATTGAACACTGGAATTGATATAATAAGCACAGCCAATATAACCAAGGATTAAATAATGATATGTTTAGCAATATTATTGAAGTTAAGTGGTTATAAAAGAGAAGTTATATTAATTCTTTGTGCAAGGTCATCTAGGCATAGGATTACTGACCACTTAATTTTAACATGGTGCTTCAACAGAAAATAAGCAAAAGATAGATGTTTAAGTATGTATAAAAAAGTCTTTTACAAAGAGCAAATATAAATTCTGAGGAAGCTAGTTATTATTTAATCTTATGTTATTTTTTTACATAAATAAAATATTTTATTCTAATAATCATTGACATTATATATCGGTATGGAATATAATATATTAAAATTATATAAATAAACTGCTGATAAGGATAGTAGTAATTTTCAAGTTTTTAGAGAGTCGATGGATGGTGTGAATCGATATCTTGTGATTATGAATCCACCTTTGAGGGACTGCGATGAGTAGTACGGTTATACCGTTATATAAATTAAGAGGATAAAAGGAAGATTTCTTTTTATCAACTAGGGTGGCAACGCGGAGCTTTTCGTCCCTATATGGGATAAAGGCTCTTTTTATTTTGCTTAAAATTAAATATAGTTAAATGTGCCCATGTGTTAAGTAAAGAGCTACTAAGATATTTTGTGTTTATAAGAAAGTCAAAGCCCAAGATATTTCTTATAAAAAAATACGTATTTCATTGCAAATCACATTGAAAGAATAATTTATATAAACTTAAAATAATTAAGCCCAATTACTTTAAGAAGTTATAAATAAATTTATAACATGAAAATATTAGTAGCTCATTACTATCAAATATATTATACAAGAAAGAGTCAATTAAATGTAGAGTTATTTTATATTTAGTTGGCTGTTTTTTATACTATTAGCACCAGTGTAAGAGTTTTTGGTAGCTAAATCTAATAATTTTAAGGATTTATAACAGCTATTTATGGTAGACGTAGAAGATATAGTCTATTGGCCTGCTAGGTTTTCCTAAAATACATTTAGAGAATAAACACGTAAAAAATATTAAAAATTATTATATTTAGTGTTGACATGTTAAATTGAAGTTGATATAATATCAAATGTGACACGGAGAGATGGTCGAGTTGGTTTAAGGCACCGGTCTTGAAAACCGGCGTACGGGTG
>NZ_JAABNO010000093.1 GCF_009928445.1 Clostridium sp. C8-1-8
ATTAACCAAAACGGTCAATGGATTCTATAGTCATATTACATCCATTGACCGTTTTGAACAAGGGGCTATTTAGCATTTACTTTATTAAGTGGAATTTAATTGATTATTATTAGTCATTATAAGTTTATCCCATCTTCTAACCTCGCCTCTGATTAAAATTTACTTCTTTAAGGTTTATATAATGATGATACAGCTGAGTCTTTAAGCTATGATTTGTATTTTGGGACAAAAGCTCCGTCCCCATGTCCCATTTCAAACGCAAAAAAGACTTCACAAAATGTGAAGTCTTTTCTATACCATCAAGGTATTTTACTCACCTAGCGACCACTTACTCTCCCACACAGTCGCCCATGCAGTACCATCAGCCG
>NZ_JAABNO010000061.1 GCF_009928445.1 Clostridium sp. C8-1-8
GTTGAATAAGGAATAAATCTCTAAATATTAGATTTTAGTAGATTTTATGTAACGGATAGACGTGAGCATAATATTTAGAAATTATACTGATAAACCAGGTATTACAGAGGATTATCATAAGGTTAGAGATTTTTTTATAAAACGGGGGTATGCAGAATTTACTTATACAAGATGGGATTGGATGATAACCCACGGTTATTTAGACAGATCAGCTGTAGGTAAAATAGGAGTATGGGAAGAGCAAGGAGATGTTGTTGGACTAGCAATCTTTGACTGTAAATTAGGTAAGGGATTTTGTTTAACCTTAGCTGAATATAGTTACCTAAAAAAAGAAATGCTGATCTATGCAAAAGAGAATCTTGGCAAAGACGGAAAGTTTGGAGTTGTGATTTCAGATGATGATTTGAGTTTTCAAGATATTGCTGCGAAGCTAGGCTTTTGTGCCACACCAGAAAAAGAAAATGATGCAATTTTTTATACTGATAAAACAGAAACCTCATACAAGTTGCCTGAGGGATTTTATATAACTGATATGAAAGATAATTATGATCCGTACCAGTACTTACGGGTTCTTTGGAAAGGTTTTAATCATGAGCTTGACGGTGAAGGAGAATTTAAGTTTTCAGAGAAAAATAAACAGTTAGTAGAGGAACAAATGATTCGTCCTAATGTGGACTTGAAGCTTAAAGTAGCTGTTGTTGCACCAGATGGTAATTTCGCTGCTTATTGTGGAATGTGGTATGATCCTAAAGCTGGTTATGCAGTAATAGAGCCTGTAGCTACAGATCCTCAATATAGAAGGATGGGCTTAGGAAGAGCTGCAGTACTTGAAGGTATTAGACGTGTTGGAGAGTTAGGGGCAAAGAAGGCTATAGTAGGCTCATCTCAGCAGTTTTACTACAGCATCGGATTACGTCCCTTTAAAACATCAACCATTTGGAGACAAAAGATTTAGCCTCTAGATTAATGTTAAAATTAGTCGCTGTCAAAGCACTGTGTTGAATATAGCCTAAAATTAAGAAGTTAAATCCTAAGATATTTTGGTTCTTACCAAGATGTTAATATATAATATTTAGTTATTCAATATTAAAAGCTGTAAGGAAATGAGTCTTTATAGCTTTTATTTTTTTACTGTTTAGAATAATATAAAGCTTTTTTCTACAAAAAAGCTCACTTCAGCAATTTTTTTCATCACATGCTTATTATATAAGAAAGTTTTAGGCTAAAATAGGCCTTTAATGGAGGGCAACACTAATTTATACTACTATATAGGAATGTATTCAAAAAATGTGGGTGACTATTTCTTTATAAATGTAATGATGGAACTCATATCTAAAGCTTGGATATTCGGAGATGAAAGAATTTAATGAATTAGATTTAAAATTCAAATCATTTTATATCAAAAATCCATATGTGTATGTTCCAAGAGCAATCTATTTTCAAAGCTACTCTTGATTATAGATGAAAAATCTAAAATACAAAATTTATCGTAAGGTGTTAGGTTTTACATAGAAAAAGCAGTAACAACAATTATTTAATACATACCAATAGGGAACCAAATATATCAGTAAGATAGCTAGTATTGGCTTAGGTTATATTTTGAGAACATTGGAAATTTAATATGTAGCTTCTGTGCTTTATTATAGCTTAAAATAAAAGCATTCATATATTTTAAGACTCAATGGAATATATTAAAAAGCTTTCTTTACGGATAGAGAGTAATATGGTAAATTACTTTTAAGAAACTTCCTTTGTATTTAAGAATATACGGGAAATAATAAGTTAAGAAATATTAGTATTGTGTAGCACTTCAATCTGAAATATATTTTCGAAACTGTTCTGTTTTCTGAGATGAGGATTAAAAAATATAAATTTTAAATATGAGGTGTGTACTTATATAAGGAGGAGTTATTAATGTCAAAGGAAGAACTAATTGATATATTGCAAAACCGTTTCGAGAAAAATATGAATCGTCATAAAGATATTGAATGGAGTAAGGTGCAAGCAAAACTGGAGGCTAGTACTGAAAAACTTTCTTCACTTGATGAGATGGAAGCAACAGGTGGCGAGCCAGATGTGGTTGATTACGATGAGACTACTGACGAATACATATTTTATGATTGCTCAGCAGAAAGTCCTAAAGGCCGTAGGAGTATTTGTTATGATGGTGAAGCCCTACAATCTAGGAAAGAAAATAAACCTAGGAGTAGTGCACTTGATATGGTAGCTTCCATGGGGATTGAGCTTTTAACAGAAGAGCAGTATCGCCATTTGCAAACCATAGGAAATTTTGATATGAAGACATCAAGCTGGTTAAAGACACCTCCTGAGATTAGAAAACTAGGTGGTTCAATCTTTGGTGATTTTCGCTATGGCAGGGTGTTTATTTATCATAATGGTGCCGAATCTTATTATGCTGGCAGAGGGTTCCGTGGACTACTAAGAGTATAAAGTTTTTTGTATTGAAATTAATAAAATATAAAAAAGCCATGTGAAGAGATACCTATAGGTTTCTAATTACACATGGCTTTATTTAAGAAACTTTGCAGTTATTACTTCAGTAATAGAATATTGGATAGTTAAGAAAAGTATCAATAATTTATTGTGATATGAAAAATATAACGACTCTAGAGTTATATTTACTAGGTTGTAGGAAATGGTATATAATTTATTTCAATAAACAATTGATTACAGTGTCTTTACTGTAATGCTTTTATAAATAAAACTTGGATGAATTTATATACTTCAAATAGTTGCTGCTACTTTAGAAAATTAAAATATTGGACAACAAATACAATTTTAAGGAGATAAAAACTAATGCTGAAAGTAGACAATGAGAAAGATATTAAAAATATACTTACTTCTAATGAAATGGTGATTTTGTATTTTAGTAATACTACCTGCGGAGCTTGTTCTGTAATTAAAAATAAGGTTTTAAGTATATTAAAGTCTTACCCAGAAGTAAAACTAATTGATATAAATGGAGAAGAAAAAATAGAACTGGCAGCGCTTAATGATGTATTTTCCTTTCCATTATTAATACTTTATGTTGATGGAAAAGAAGTAAGCAGAGTGGGAAGAAATCTAAGCATAGTAGAACTAGAAAATACTATTAAGAGATATTATGAAATGCTGTTTTAGATGCTTTCCTTATTATTTGTTTTAATATCAACTGCTGTGAAAGTATAATATTTAAATTGGATAATTAATGTTTGTAGTTTTTAATGAATATTCTCAAAAGATCAAGTGGAATAACATTTCTATTTTGGCTATAATATAGTTAATGTTGTAATAAAGTAGAACACGTATGTTCAATCATAATAGATATGAATCTTCAAAGGATAAAACCTCCATTATAAATATTATCCATAGTGATGCTTTTAAAAGATTATTTACTGTTAAAGGCATAGGCAATGTTATTATATTTGGCTTAAGGAAAGTATTATAATGAATAGGATTTAAATGAGTCTAGGATATAGGCTCTTATTTTTTTACCGCATATAAAGGGTACAGATCTATTCATAAAGAAGGCAAGAATTATCAAAATTAAAACCTACACAATTGATATAATGATTGCAAGGGGGGATATTTATGGTACACATTGAGGAAATACAGGCTGCATTAGATTATATTGAAATGAATTTACACGAGGAACTGACTTTAGATGATATCGCTAAAGCTGTTGGATTCTCCAAATTCTATTTTCATAGAGTGTTCCAAAGAGAAGTAGGAACTTCTTTATATAATTATGTAAGAAAACGAAGGATTACTATGGCAGCTTCGCTTCTTCTAAATACTAATATACCTATACTGGATATTGCCCTAACCTATAGATTCGAATCGCAAGAAGCATTTACAAGAGCTTTTAAAAGTATCTATCAATTACCACCTGGCAGATATAGAACAGCCCTTAAGAATTTAATTAAAGGAGGAGTTAATATGAGTGATCAAAAAAATGTGAAAGGCTGGATTTTTACAGGAACAGCCCCAGAGAAATATAAGTTTGAAATGGACAACAAGATATATCATATGGGTACAAGGTCTGCTACTATTTGCTCTGTTGGAGAAGAATTTTCTTATGAAGACTATAGTAGCATTATGCAGCAAATAAGTGCTAAAAATTTTATCGGAAAAAGAATGCGATTTTCAGGTTTTGTGAAAACTGAAGCTGTTGAAGAGTGGTGCGGACTGTGGATTAGGTTAGACACTGCCCAAGGTGTTACTCTAAAAATTGATAACATGCAAAATAGGCCAATAAAAGGAACAACCGAATGGAACTATTATTATTGTGTAATGGACATACCTCAAGAGGCATCTGTTATCAATATTGGTGTTTTACTAACCGGAAAGGGCAAGATTTGGTTTGACAATGCTGATTTACAGGAAGTGGATAGAAGCATTCCTACAACTGAATATGTGCCAGAAGAGATTTTCCCAGATCATATAGTAAATCCATCTTTTGAAGAAGTTTAGTTGATATATTGAAATGTTCCTATCTTCGTAGAGGCTGTGTTTCATAATTATTTGAAATATGGCCTTGTGCAATTGTATTAATGGAGAAAATCTTCAAATACAAATCTAAAATATGCACATGTATTTTACCAGGTGATCTAAAATGTAAAAAGATGAAACACATTGATTTTACAAGTCTTAGATAAATTATTACAATAAAATTTGTATTATTAAAGTTTACTTGGTAAAATAATAGAAAAAGAAGCAATCTAGGAGCTTTGGGCCGTATATATATTATTGAGAATGGCTTTAAATCAATGGATTAACTTCAACATAGGATGTATTTAAATAATTATAGTGATAAGTGGTTTTATGCTTTTATAGAGATTAACTTCAACATAGGATGTATTTAAATAATAATAAAATAACTTATTTAGAAAATAAATTTAGATTAACTTCAACATAGGATGTATTTAAATTAGTATACACCTCCATAATATATTATAGTCAATTACCGATTAACTTCAACATAGGATGTATTTAAATTTGATTAATTTCCTTAAATTTAGCTTAATAGTTTTTGATTAACTTCAACATAGGATGTATTTAAATGTAGGTAAGAACTTTTTAGGAACCTTAACCACTTCGATTAACTTCAACATAGGATGTATTTAAATTACAAGTCCGTTAAATCATTTCGAGCACCTTGACGTGATTAACTTCAACATAGGATGTATTTAAATATAGGAATATTCTAAAGATAAAGGACTTCGGACATGATTAACTTCAACATAGGATGTATTTAAATTTGATAACCTGAGTAGCTCTTGTAATGTCATATACTGATTAACTTCAACATAGGATGTATTTAAATTTTGTAAACCACGCCCCACCCTTACATACCTATCTAGATTAACTTCAACATAGGATGTATTTAAATATAACAACTTTTGATAGTCTTTCCTGTATCTTAGTTGATTAACCTTAACATGAGATGTATTTAAATAGTAGAGAAGTTATCAATTAATTCTATATCCGAAATAAATATAATAAGTGCTAATAAACTTTTAATATAAAATAATATAGTAAAGTGAGCGAAAATTAAAATCAATATAATGTATTGAAAGTATTAAAATGGAAGTGTATTATAAGATTATATTTAGGAGGTGAATTTTATGGATCTTTTATTAGTATTTATAGGAATTGTAGCATTATCCATAGTTGCCGGGAAAGCGTTTGCAGAAATGCCTAATCCAGGAACTAGGTTTTACTCTGGTTTAAATAATTATGAAACAAATAACAGGAAGAAGAGATAGCTACTTTTAGGTGTAGATTGTCAAGTACTTTTGGTTCTCTCGCAATTTTGGTGATACTTTTATTGG
>NZ_JAABNO010000062.1 GCF_009928445.1 Clostridium sp. C8-1-8
TACTCCAGCCTTCCAAGCTGAAAAGGTGGGTTCGACTCCCACTACCCGCTCCATACAAAAGACAACTTACAAATTAAGTTGTCTTTTATTTTACTATTTAATAAATTGTAAAAAACTACATTTTGCTCCTATAGCTCAGTTGGATAGAGTGGTGGACTTCGAATCCATAGGTCGCAGGTTCGAACCCTGTTGGGAGCACCAATGTGAAAGTCTTGTAAACACTAAGGTTACAAGACTTTTTATTTTTTTATAAAATAGCTAAAAATCAATTTTGCGGGGGATTTTGTGGGAGATAGTAAACCTTTCAATTTATATATTGATCACTAAAGGTAGATTGTACTAAAGTTTTCTTACTTTGAACAAGTTATATAATCTTTTTAATTTAATAAGATTATAGTGATAATATTATTAAATTAAAGGTGAATTATGAGGTTTATATCTAAGATCTTTAATAAAGAAAAGCCTGATGCTATTATTGAGTCAACTGGATTAATAGATAATAAATTACCAGTATGTATTTTTTTTGATAATGTACTACTAGAAAAGCCTTCTAAGCTTAAAGTAGTAACCTATTCAATAGAAGGAGTACCTGGCACAATAAACATAATTTATGATGGTAATTATATTAAATACATTTTTGATAGATTTGAAAATAATAAATTAACTCACAAGGAGTATAATGGAAATAAATATGTGAAAATTAAGCGAGGAGAATTTATACATTATGATTTATATCAGAATAATAAATTCATAATCTCAATGCTTGGATATAGAAATTAAGGATTTTGTATTGTTGATATAAAGCGCCATAGAAAAAAGAATTTAAGGAAATTAAGTATTATATGTTAAATAAGATTATATGTTAAATAAGATTATATAAGTAAAGAAGAAAGAATTATATGCAGAGTGATAAGACTTTATGAAAATTTAAAAATTAACTAATATATCACAGGTTGGAGCCATTTATAAAGCACAAATATAAAAGCCTTGTAAACACTAAGTTTACAGGCTTTTATACTTTTATATGGCTAAGATTATTGCCTTAATTATGAATTTTTAATAAAAGTTTTGTCTAAATACTAATAAATTTAGGAAAATGTTCGATAAATAAATGTAGAAAAATAATTCAATTATTAACTAATAATGTATTATAAGTCATGAAGTGGAGGATAAGTATGGATATAGGAATAATTGTAAGTATAATTATAGGCTTTGGATCGCTGGTTTTCGCATTTATAGAAGAGGGTGGAAGTCCTACAATGCTTATGGCTTTTTCGGCGGCTGTAATAGTTTTTGGAGGAACTATTGGAGCTGTAGGAATATCCTTTCCAATGAGTAAATTAAAGAATATAGGTAAAATAGTTGGTGTGGCTTTCAAAACTAGAAATACTAATATAAAGGAACAAATTGAATTCTTTAAAGAATTGTCAGTAAAAACTAGAAAGAATGGTCTGCTTAGTTTGGAGTCGGATTTGACGAATGATAGCATGGATCCATTTATAAAAAAAGGCCTTCAAATGGTGGTTGATGGTATTGAGCCAAGTGCTATAAGAGGAATACTAGAGACTAAACTAGAACAGCTATCTGAGCGACATCATGATGGTGCAGCTATATTTGAAGCAGCAGGAGGGTTTTCGCCAACCATGGGTATTATAGGTACAGTTATGGGATTAGTTCAAGTTCTTGGTAACTTAAGTGACCCAAGTACACTTGGACCTAAGATTGCAGTTGCATTTATAGCGACACTTTACGGTGTTGGTACAGCCAATTTATTATGGTTACCTCTAGCTAATAAGCTAAAGGCTCTTGACAAGGAAGAACTCTTGGAGAAAGAACTAACAATAGAAGCAATTATGTTAATTCAAGAAGGGGCTAATCCTAATACCCTAGTATCCAAATTAGAAGGCTTCTTAACTGAAAATGAAGTAGCAGAATTAAATGCTAACAATGCAAATGCTTAGAGAGGTACAGCTATATGAAAAAGAAAAGACCGGAAAAAGAAAATAATGAGAGATGGCTATTAACATACTCTGATTTAATAACTCTATTGATGATATTTTTCGTGGTTATGTATGCTTCAAGTACTGTGGATGCAAAAAAGTATTCCCAGATAGCTAATTCTTTAAGTATAGCTATGGGCGGAGGAAAAAATATTATAGGTACCTCTGATAGTGCTAGTGTAGAGAGTAGTAAAACGTTAATAGATGCTCAGCAGGTTCAGCAAGCTGAAGAAAAAGCTGCTGAAGAAAAGAAGGAAAAAGAAGAACAGCAGAAACTAGAAAATGTAAAAAAAGAAGTTGATAAGATGATTGAAGGTTCAGACTTAAAAGGAAGCATTTCCACAAGCCTTCAAGAAAGAGGATTGGTTATAAGTTTTAATGATACAGTATTCTTTGACAGCGGTAAGGCTGATGTAAAGGGTGATAATCAGAAGAAACTTATTTCTTTAGCTGGAATACTTAATAAAATTGATAATTTCATAAGAGTTGAAGGTCATACTGATAATGTGCCTATAAACACAGCTTACTTCCATTCTAACTGGCAGCTATCTTCTGTGAGAGCAGCTAACGTAGTTGAGTTTTTAGTTAATAATGGTGGAATAGCAGCTAAAAGATTATCTTCTGTAGGTTATGGAGAGTACAGGCCAGTAGCAGCTAATGATTCTGAACAAGGAAGAAGCAAGAATAGAAGAGTTGATATATTATTACTGAACAACACATTAAATGCTTCGGAAAATAAAAATTAAATAAATCATAGTAACGTCAATCTTAAGATTTATGAGTAATATTATAATAGCTTTTACTCATAGTCTTGAGATTGATGTTATTTTTTTATTGTAAAGGTTGATTCAACAACTTGTTATTCCTTAGAAATATCACATGAGGGTTAAAATCCTCACAAGAGTATAATAAGAACTCTTGTATTTCACTTAGGAAATCATGTAGCCAGTCAGAGTTTTCTCGTATCCATTGACTTTGATAATGATTTGAAATACTATAATACAAGTAAAGTAAACGTTAAAATTTTTTTAATAGTTTATCTAAACTAAATTTTATCACACATTTTGAAGGTTGCTTAATAATCTATATGGTGATATTTTATAATTTATATAAAAAGTACGGGGAGGATTAATACAGAAGCATGAGTATATTTAAGAAATTTATCAGTTACTACAATCCATACAAGAAGCTTTTTTTTGCTGATATGGTATGCGCACTAATATTATCTGGGATAGATTTGGTTTTTCCTATGATCGTAAGATATTTAACAAATAACGTATATGTCCTGCAGGACAAGAGTAAGATACTTACATATGTGATTTATGCAGGAATAGCACTACTAATAATGTATATTATAAGGTATTTTTGCCAGTACTTTATAACCTCTTGGGGGCACATAATGGGTGCCAAGATGGAATCGAATATGAGAAAAGACTTGTTTGACCATCTTCAAAAGTTATCGTTTTCCTATTATGATAACAACAATACTGGAACTCTTCAGTCGAGAATAGTCAATGACTTATTTGATATTTCTGAATTAGCTCACCACGGACCAGAAGATATATTTATTTCCATACTTAAACTTTTCGGTTCTTTCTTAATACTTATGAATATTAATACTAGAATAACTTTAATACTCTTCTTTTTAACCTTAGTTATGTTGTATTTCTCCATATTCTATAATAAACATATGAATAAAGTTTTTATGAAGAATAGAGAAAAAATAGCTAATGTAAATGCTATAGTTCAGGACAGCCTATCTGGAATTAGAGTTGTAAAATCCTTTGCTAATGAGGGGATTGAAAGCTCTAAGTTTGAAAAAGGTAATACAGAATTCCTAAAAAGTAAAGAAGATAATTACTTTATCATGGGTAAGTTCTTTAGTGGAAATGGATTCTTCCAAGGACTTTTATATGTATCTGTTATATTGGCAGGTGGGATTTTTATAAGTAATGGAACACTTAAAGTATCAGATCTTATGGTTTATATACTGTATATAAATATATTTTTAAGTCCTATAGATAAGCTTGTAAACTTCACTGAGCAGTTCCAAAAAGGACTTACTGGTTTTGATAGATTCCTACAGGTAATGAATACTGAACCAGATATAGTTGATAAAAAAGGAGCTGTGGAACTTACAAATCCTAAGGGGAATATTGAGTTTAAAAATGTCTCTTTTAGCTATAACAAGAAACACAATATACTTGAGAATATAAATATAAATATAAGTGCAGGAAAAAATGTAGCTTTAGTTGGACCTTCTGGTGGAGGCAAAACCACCTTCTGTAGTTTAATACCTAGATTCTATGAGATAAGTAATGGATCTATTTCTATTGATGGCATTGATATAAGAGATTTAAAACTAAGATCACTTAGGAATGCTATAGGTATAGTGCAGCAGGACGTATATATGTTTACTGGAACAATTAAAGAAAACATAGCATATGGAAAGCCTAATGCTTCCGATGAAGAAATTATCGAGGCAGCAAAAAAAGCCAATATTCACGACTTTATAATGACTTTAAATGAAGGCTATAACACTAGTGTTGGTGAAAGAGGTGTCAAGCTTTCAGGTGGGCAAAAGCAAAGAATATCAATTGCTAGAGTATTTTTAAAGAATCCTCCAATTTTAATATTGGATGAGGCGACTTCTGCTCTGGATAATGAAAGTGAAAAGTTTATACAAAAGTCTTTAGAAGATCTTTCTAAGAATAGAACTACTTTAGTAATAGCTCACAGGTTGAGTACTATAAGAAATGCAGATGAGATTATAGTTCTTACTGATGAAGGGGTAAAAGAAAGAGGAAATCATAATGAGCTCATAGATCTACAAGGAACCTATGCTTACTTGTATAATATGCAGTTTGAGAATATATCATAATAAGATATATGAATACAAAATACCAATTTCTATTTTCCTTATAGAATATATTGAATATAGATGTGTAGAAAATCGCTGAACAAATCATTCAGCGATTTTTTTTGCTAAGGATGAAAAAAGTATTTTATGATAAGAGTATGTTTAGAAGATATAGACGAGATTTGGGATAACTAAAAAGGACATTGCAGTTATCTTTTTATAATTTTATAAGATATAGAATATAAGAGGAATATGTATTATATATAAGCATTATAAGAATAAGTTGATTTAATGATTGATAATTAGTATTGAAAAATATTTATGGCCATGTTATATTAAATATCGTTGTCTGACAAATTAAATTTGAAAAAATACTTAAGTAAAAAGAGTGTTGACAAATTAAATTTATGATGATAATATAAATAAGCAGCAAGAAATGGTCTTTGAAAATTAAACAGAGTAAAATAAACAAAGTCTAAAACTAGACTTA
>NZ_JAABNO010000094.1 GCF_009928445.1 Clostridium sp. C8-1-8
GACATGGAATACTCTCTAGCCAGTCCCCGTATGCTTGCTCCAGATTGATGCTTATCCTTTATTTCTTTTATAAACGACCATTTAGCTTTAATTTTTTCATCTCTTATAGCTGCCTTGAGATTATTTTTATCTTCTATAACGGCATCAACAATTTCTTCTTTTTTCTTTGCTATGACCAAGTTTTTAGGGTATTTTCTCTTAACATATCTATTTATGTTATCAAGCAAATTCTTCACTAAGTGAAATTTATCTGACACTTGAAGAGCGTTTGGAAGTGCCTCAGTAATTGCGCCTGCATATGATATTGAGCCATCTCTACTGACTAGTCTGATTTGTGGATATTTCTTTA
>NZ_JAABNO010000006.1 GCF_009928445.1 Clostridium sp. C8-1-8
GTTATTAGTGTGTATACCATCTCCTATTTTAAGCCTATGTATATCCTCTGGTAAGCCAAAGAAATACTCAGGACTATTTACATTCATCCCTTTTGTTGCAAACCAATCTTTAAATTTTTCTGACAACCCATGATGAATTTCCCCTGTTGAATCTGTTCCATATTTTCATCAAATCCCCTTCTTCAATTATGAACTTTTAAAACTCCATTCAAAAGGTCTTTCCTTACGTTTTGTAGTTAGTGTTTAATTTAACTTATATTACATAATTCATTTTTAAAACTTTGTTCTTTATTTACCTTAATGACTTACTCCTTTTTCTTAATGATCTAAAGGAACTTTAAAGTCACTTAAAGGATATTTAGTTCCATTATCATCTATAAGATCTACTTGATACTCATATTCCTTATCTGAGGCTATATCTTTATCTAAAAACAGATTTCCTTCTGCTTTTTCTACTACAGTCTTATAATTTCCCTCACCAACAACTCTTCTTGAAATTGTATAGAACTTTAAGAACCCTATCTTGTCCCAATCTAATTCTATACCTTTAGCCTCTCTTCTCCATCTCAACTTAACCTGAATGCCACTATTATCTTGCTTATTTTCTAAAGCTTTTAGATCTTGTGCTACTACAAGCTTAGTTACAGTCTTATCCTTATAAGAAGCTGTCAAGTAAGAGATACCAGTTCTCACAGCTACTAACTTTTTATCTTCTATAGTAAAATCCTTTTTATTACTAAACTCATATTTAACACCATCTTTTAGCTCTATAGTGCCTTTTTTATAAACACCATAGGTCTTTAAATCCACCTTATTACCTACATAGATATTCTTTGAAGAAAGTTCTATTTTCAATCCAACTAAATCACTGTCTTCAACCGCTAAAGCTGCCAAAACTAGTTCAGACACAGTTACAGTAGTTAAAACTGAGACTAAAAACATAATCACACAATTTCTTAAAAAACTTTTAAAGCTTTTCATAAAATCTCCTTAATAAAAATTAAATTATTTAACATCATATCCTGCTCTATCCAAAAATAGCAGACTTATTGTATCAAAAACACTTCTACCTTACAAGTTATTTTTAATTCAAATTATACTCTCATTAATAGTAAAAACAGCACATTGAAAGTCTTCTACTACTTTCAATGTGCTGCTCCTTATTAAACATTATATTTTCAATTAGCTTTCTATGGAATCAATATTATAAGCTAAGCTTACGAATAAGATGAAGTTAAACACTACTTTAGGTGAAAAGAATAAATCATCTACAAAATTCATAACTAAAAAGCTTACTACAGAAACAAAAAATCCAGCATAAAACTTATTCACTAGCCCTGTACACTTATTTCTTACAGAGAATAATTTTCTGAGTATCTCTAAACATAATATGATAAATAAAACTCCGCCTACAACACCTAATTCAGCAAACATTTTTATATAGCTGTTATGAGGAGGTATAGGTTCAGGCTCAACAATCTGAAGTTCAGGAAATCTTTTAACATAATCTTTAAAGTTAACTATAAAGTTTCCACTTCCCACACCAAAGATTGGATGTTCCTTTAGCATTTTACCTGCAGCACTCCATAATCTTTGTCTACCCAAGTTCATTTCTGCATTGCCAAACTGATTTATACGAGCCATTATATTAGGATTAAAAGGCAAGTACGCTATTGGTATTATGTAAACAAAAATAAACTTCCAATTATATAGTATAGCAATAAGTACAGCACCTAAAGCTAATGCAATCCAGGCACCTCTAGAAAAAGTCATACCTATGTTAACAACTATAAGGACAGATAAACCTGAGTATAGTATCCTTGTTAATCCCTTTGATCTCATAGCTATCATTATTGCGGGAAAAATTGCAAGTACTAAATATGCACCAAGTGTATTAGGATGTCCAAGAGTTGCCTTAACTCTTGCAGTAGTAAGTATGTATTGTATACTTTCATTAGGTTTATAATGCTGTATAAAGTCAGCTATCCCTAATAAAGAAACTATTAAAGCACTTATCATATACCCGCTTATTATACCTTCAAATAACTTCTTTTTATCTATTCTAAATCTTATCAACAAATAGACTCCGAAGTAATACACAAATCTTACAGCTTCTTTTAATGCACTTACACTACTTTTTGCATAAAGTGATGATAAAGTCATAAGTACAATAAGAGCTAGGAAAAGTAACGTAAATCGATCAAAAACTACGCCCTTAAATTTTTCTTTAAATTTCTTTCTTTCATCTTTCAAGAATAAAAGTTCAATTCCATAAATAAGTCCTGCTAATAATATTAATAAAATAAGCAACCACTCTATCTTTGAGTTAGGTGCAAGAGGAAGAAATATTATATATATTAAAACAAGAACAAGAATTAAAAAGTCATTTCTCTTCATATTATCCTCCACGTTTTTATAACTTTTTCTAATTAATTTTACACTCCTATACATTATAAAGTCAAATTAATTGGATGTTCATATATTTTTTATGTAGATAAGCTTTCTCAAAACATAGTATACATAATTTTATCTTGAATTAGTTATGGAAAATAAAGAAAAAATAAGACTCTATGTTAGAATCTTATTTTTATTTATTATATTAGCGCTATGTATCTTAGATTACTTTTCAATATAATTGACAACATGCTTAACCACAAGATTTATACTTCCATCACCATTTCTTTGTATTTCAAATCTTTGAGGATCATGATACGCATCTTCTGTTATGTATAAATCTATATCCTTGTCAATCTTAAGTCTAACCCTTTTAAGCTTTTTCTCAACCCACTGTTTATCTACAGCTATCTCTTCATCGAGGCCTTGCGCTGACACAAATTGACTAAAGCTTTCTTTAGTCTGAGGTTCTTCCTTAAAAAGTTCGTGAGATAGCTCTTGAACATTTATGGTATCTTCTTCTTTTAATTTTGCTTTTATGGTGGTTCTTATCTTTTCAGCCTTATCTGCATCTTCTGTTATATTATTTCTAGTCCAAGCTTCTGCAGCTTTTACAAAGGTTTTGGTCATATCTCTTTCATTGGTAACTATAGAACACCCAAGATAATTATTTATGAAGTAGTTGGATCCATACTCCTCTTCTTCCTTAGACTTCTTTTGCTTATCTATAACCATAAGATTAATAGCATTTTCATCTATTATAGGTTTTATAAACGCACATTTTTGAAGTCTTTGACTACTTGCTGGAAGCCCTGAAGCCTGCTCTATTATGTCTATTCCAATCTTTTCTTCTATAAAATCTATCTTGTGAGTAAAATTTCTTACATAATCCATCTTCATTATTGCAAGCATTGGCCCTTGGTCTGTGCTTATAGCTACTACTATAAGATCGCAGGATGGTATATTGCCATTGCCCTTCATAACTGCAAACATTTGCCTTGCCAGTTCCTTTGACACAGAAACAATGTCAGAATTAATTCCACTTAGATAATCTTGAGAAACTTCCTTTACTATATTTCTTTCTGCATTAAATACCGCATACTTAAGTTCTTCATCCTTAAAGGCTCTCTCGATATGCCTATATAAAAACTTATATGTGTCCTCATTTAGTTCAAGCCTATATTCATTTAATATAGGTTCGTCTCCATTTGTATCTAATATATGAATTACTGCTTCCACTATATTTATGTCATTTACGTATTCCATCTATTCACCTCTGGTACTAGTTTTTCTTTACCACCTTCGGATTGAATAAGTAACAAACATTTACAAAATCTTGATTAGGTGCAAAAACAAGCTGTGATTTTTGATTTCCTTCTGTTATTACAGCCACATAAACCTTATCTTTGTTCCCTTCTGGTATTGCATTTATTATCTTCGAAGGCTTATTATTTAGCTCCTTATATTCGCTACCGTCATATGGAGCCAAAAGCGAAACTTCCTTCATACTAAAAGACAATTTTCTTTTTCTTGTCTTAGTTTCGTATATAACATCAACGTCTACATCACCGTTAGTTATAACGTACTCAAATTCAGTATAGAAGAATCTTTTCACATAAAAAAGTATACCTGTAATTAATGCAAGTAGCAACCCTATTATAATGTTTCCAAGCATTAAATATAATAATGCCATAGCACCAGTTATGAACATAAGTACCTTTACTATTTTGTATTTTCCTACATTTTCTGCTTTGACTAGTTGTTCTTTAAATTGATCCATATAACTTCCCCCTAAACCGTTATTTTTCCTTATCTCATTATAACACAAAATGTAATCCTTTCCGTAAGGATTTTTATTTTGTGCAAATTAACTAAAATCTAAATTATTTCTTATATATTTCATACAATAGCATTTTTCTCAAGCATTGATATCACAACCTAAAAACTATATTTACTTTGGTATAATACTTAACCTTAAGTCTAAAACATATAAATTAAGATATAACTAAAATCAAATGACTAACCGCTTAATTTAAATATAGAACCTTATAATAGCCTATTTTTTTATAATTATCTCATAATCAACATTGAACTTTATACGTACTTTGATAAACTATATATATGTATTTTTATATTTTACAAATATAAACTTAGGAGGCAAACATGCAAGAATTAGAAACAAGAATTTTAGATATTAATGTTGAATACATAAAAAGAAAAATGGTAGATTTGGGAGGTTACAAGGTTAAAGATGAAGACCAGATAAACAAGATATTTGACTTTACTGACAGAAGGTTACTTTCTGAAAAGGGGTATGCTAGAGTTAGAACAGTTAGCGACAAGCTTAACAATAAAATAGTGTATTTCATGACCACTAAGAAGATGCTATCTCAAGAAAAATATAAGATAATGGAAGAAAATGAAATAATCGTTGATGATGGTGATACTGCTGAAAAGCTATTTTTATCTTTAGGCTTAACCCTAGTTGAAACTATAAAAAAATCTAGAGAAAGCTATAAATACAAAAATACTTTAGTTGAAATAGATATAAATGATAAAAGCTATTGTCCTTTTCCATACATAGAGATCGAAACAGCTTATGAGAATGAGCTTAAAGAAGTGGTTGAAGCCTTAGGTTATAGTATGGAAGATACTACTTCTAAAACAATTTATGAGATTTTAGAGGAAAGAGGCCTTTCTAAAGGAACTCAAAAAGGATTATAGAATATATTACCACACTATAGTTATCCAACTTCACCTGTTAATTTATGCATTACCATTGATTCCAGAAGCCAGTATTATCAAAAATGTATAAATTAAATTTTCATAAAAAATATATATTGTAATTGCGACAATCCAATTTAAAAAGATATAAAAAAGGACAGGTAAAACCTGTCCTTTTTTATATTAATTACAGGTGTTTTTTGTGGAAGACATAATTGTTGCATGAGTCTTACGGAGTCCGTGAAATTTCTATTTTACCAATAATGTCATATATGACACCACCATTGTAAATTGACCTACGCAATGCACTAATATTCCTAATTTTAGAGAGTCTTTTTTATATACAAAATAGCATAATGGTAACATCATAGCAATCTTTGTAATAATAGCCCAAGGTGAATAAAAGTGGTAAAGTGAAAATAATATTACATTAAATAAAACACTATATTTTCCCATCCACTTCATTCTAGCTAGTAAAAATCCTCTGAAGTAAAGCTCCTCAATAATTGGTACTATAAGTGTAAAAATGAAGAAGCTTACTAAAATTGCTATGATGATATAATTTTTACTAAACAGACTCAGATCTTGATCAAAATTATACCAACTTGGAATCCAACTAAATACAGTTTTTAACAAGTAATTTTCAAGTGGCTTTACAGCAATTAAAAGTATCAATCCTACTATAATCGATAAAAGAAAGTAAAGTATAAATACTTTAGACTTCAATTTACCCTTTAAACCTAGTATTTTAAATATATTAAAAGTTCCTTCTTCCTTCTTTGATACATAAAATAGATATCCAAGTTCTATGGGAATTGTTGAGAAAATTATAGAAAATCCTAATACAACTACCCTGGGATATTCTGCTAAAACTCCCGCCTTCGAAAAAAATATATACATAATGCTTAGCGCAATTCCAGGGAACAAATGAAGAAATATAAGTTTCCCTATGTTTCTTATTTCTTTGTTTTTATTCAACATTACTCCTCCTTAAAGTTTTGAAATTTAATGGTTAATATTTCATAATTATATATTTCTTAAATACTATAGTCAATAAATTTTGAAATATTATATATATTATTTCAAAACATGTTATAATAATTATACAAATTACTCAAGAGGAGCTTTTATAATGAACAAATTCGAAATAAGAACCAACAAAAAAAAAGAAGCTATTTTACAAGCAGCTCTGGATTTATTTCGTATAAACGGTTTTGTAAATACAAATATAAAAAATATCGCCGCTTTGGCAAAAGTATCCCAAGTCTCAATTTATAATTACTTTGGCAGTAAAAACCTTTTAGTCAAAGAAGCTATATCATCCTTAATGGATGATATGATTAAAACTGCAGAGGAGATCCTCCTTCAGCCTCTCTCCTTCAATGAAAAAGTAAAAAAGGCTCTTTCACTTTGTTCTGAAGATATTGGCCACTTAATTGAGGAATTTTTTTCAGTAGCTGCGTTGGAAGATCCTCAGATGGTGCAAGCTATAGTTGACACCCTTAAGGACAAAAAAAATCAACTTTACATGAAATATATCGAGCTCGGAAAGGCGGAGGCCTGCATAGATACCTCGATACCCACCGAAACTATTTTAAATTTTTTAAATGCTATCGATTATGCAAGTAATACTACAGTTAATCCTGACCACAATGCAAATAATCGGGATGATATGTTGAAACTAGTATTACATGGGTTGTTAATACATAAGGATTTAAGACAACAATGAGCATAAAACTGCGAACTTACTTCAACAGGCACAGCTAAACTTAACTTAATACAAATAATTAAAAGCCCCTCATATAAAACCTTCTGGGGACTTATTTTAACCTATAAATAATCAAATAATAATGGCTGCAACACCCATTATATACAAGGATTTCAGAAATGATGCTGTGTACAATATGCTTTTTATAATGCGTAGATCTATAAAAATAAAGGTTGTGTACACACCATCGTACACAACCTTTTATACTAATATTACCGCTTTTATGGTTTATGCTAATTAGACAAAACCTTTGAAAGCCTGATATAATTCTATGCGAAATATCTTTCTAATAAGCCCTTGAAAGCTTTTCCGTGTCTAGCTTCATCTTTGCACATTTCATGAACTGTGTCATGGATTGCATCTAAGTTTAATTGCTTAGCTAATGTAGCTAATTCTTTCTTACCAGCAGTTGCACCGTATTCAGCTTCAACTCTTGCTTCAAGGTTCTTTTTAGTATCAGCAACTACTACTTCTCCTAATAATTCAGCAAACTTTGCAGCATGTTCAGCTTCTTCGAAAGCTATTCTCTTATAAGCTTCAGCAACTTCTGGGAAACCTTCTCTATCAGCTTGTCTGCTCATTGCTAAGTACATACCAACTTCTGTACATTCTCCAGTGAAGTTAGCTCTTAAGCCTTCTAGTATTCTTTCGTCAACGCCTTGAGCAACACCTATTCTGTGCTCATCAGCCCATACTAATTCTCCGCTTTGTTCGTTGAATTTTGCAGCTGGTGCTCCACATACTGGGCATTTCTCTGGAGCAGCTTCTCCTTCATAAACATATCCACATATTGTACATATAAATTTCTTCATTGTAAAATCCTCCTCTTAATATATATATATTTGAAATATTATTTGATAACTTCCTTACAATCCATATTATATAATAATTATTATTTGTTGTAAAGACTTTTTCCAGAAATTTTTTCATTAAATAATAAACATAACCAATATATGAAATAAAAACACTAGAGTTTTCTATGTAAACCCTAGTATTCTAAACACTTATACCACATTTCCATATTAATATTTTTTAATTCACTTATAGATAATTATTTTCAATTGATAATTAATATTACCATTTTAATAGTTATTATTTCTTAAAACAAGTTTTATATTAAACAATATAACTATAAGCTGTTCAAGCAAATTGCTATTCATAATATATATAAGATTAATGCACAAAATTCTTTTCCTTAAATTCTTGAGGTGTTATTCCAGTTACACTTTTAAAGGCCTTGGTGAACTGCTTAGAGTCAGAGTATCCAACAGCCTCTGCAACCTCATAGACCTTAAGTTCATGGTGCTTCAATAATTGCTTTGCCTTATTAACCCGTATGTTTCTTAAGTAGGTTATAAAGTTTTCTCCTGTATGTTCTTTAAACACTTGTGAGAAATAACTATAGTTAACAGAAACTACATTTGATACTATAGTTAGTGATAAATCCTTATCATAGTTACTGTTTATATATTCTATGGCCTTTCCTATAAAACTTTTATCACATAAGGCTCTTCTCATCTCAAAAAGCAACTCATCTAGATAAATAACTATATCCTTAAATTCATAATAAAAGTCTCTATAGCTGTCAAAAGCTAATATATTATTTACACCTTCAAGCTTATTCTTAAGCTCTATGTTATGCAGTAACTGCTGCTCTAAATATATATTTATATGCTTTAATAAACTCTCACAGGATTTTTCTAAATATACTATCCCATGATGCCTAACTACTTCTTCTCCAAATATAGTGTGAAAAAGCTCCAATATCTTATCTACTTTTTTAGTTCCTATTAAATTAAATAATTTTTCTATTTTATCATTAGGTAAAATTAACTTATCTTTCTCTAGAATAGAATCATATATTATGACTTTTTTATTCTCTTTATATAATATGTTGCTTTTTAATGCAATAGTAGCATTTCTATGACCTACCCTAAAATTAATAAAACTATTAAGTTCATTACTTACACCGCAATAAAAACTGTACTTTCTATTATTGTTTACCCAACCTCTTATATCATTAATTATACTTAGATCATTTAATATAATATTTAAACAGCCTTGATTATCTACAAATGCACGTGCTCCTTCTTCATCTTTAATTATAGTTTTAATGAATTCATCATACTTTTCATTTCTCTCAACTTCAGGAATCTTCATAAGATCTTTATTAAACAATGTAGCTAAGTGATAGGATTTTTCATTAATACCTTCACATAAGCTAGACATTTCAGTTCTAACCTCTTCATCGCTAATCCTTTTGTTTAAAAGCAATATATTAAACCTATTGTTCACATCATTTATAAGAGTAATATTCTTGCTGTTGTACTTTTCAATAGACTCAGAATACTCTTTTTCAATCTTTTCTATACAATCATACAGCTCATCCTTCTTAATAGGCTTTAGTAAATAATCTCTTGCCCCGTATCTCAAAGCCTCCACAGCATAATTGAAGTCATCGTAACCACTAAGCATCAACACCGGAACTTTTCTGTCTTCTTTACTGAGGGTCTTAAGAAGCTCAATTCCATCGTACTCAGGCATCCTTATATCCGTAATCACAAAAAATATCTCTTCATTCTTAAGCCTTTCATAAGCTTCAAGCCCGTTAGAGCATAAAATAGTCTCATACTCCTTACCATATCTTCTATTAATTATTGATTGCAATCCAGTCCTTATAAGCTTTTCATCATCAACTATCAAAACCTTTTTCAAATACCTCGCCACCTTATCTTGGTAATTTTAGTATTATCTTAGTAAAACAGTTCTTTCTACTTTCAATATCTATTCCATAACATGGCCCATAATATATCTTAATTCTCTCATAAACGTTCTTCATACCTAGTCCATGTTTCTTATTTTCCTCGCTGCTATCTAAGAAACCTTTTAGTTCTTCAAGTGATTTTTCATCTATACCACAACCATTATCAACAATAGTTATGTAAGTGAACTCCTCATCTTCTTTACCTTCAATAACTATACTGCCATCTTCTTTTCTAAGCTTGTTACTAAGTCCGTGCTTCACTGAATTCTCAACTAATGGCTGCAAGGACAACTTTAAGACTTCCTTGTCCATTAGCTTTTCATCTATATTAATTTTTAGATTTATATTATAATCAAATCTTATTGCCATGAGAGAAATGTAATTTTTAATATGGTTTATTTCTTCAAACAAAGGAACATAATCACGCTCCCACTTCATATTGTACCTCATCATTTCTCCAAGGCTAGCCAAGGAATCAGATACAGTATAGTTCTCTTCAATCTCAGCCATCATCCTTATATTCTCTAAAGTATTGTATAAAAAGTGTGCATCTAGTTGGTTCTTTAAAGCCTTTAACTCAGCCTCTTTTGTTATTGTCTTTTTAGTTATACTATCTTGTATCAAAACATTTATCTTATTTACTAACTGCCTAAAATGATGAGCTAAAAGACCTATCTCATCATTGCTATACACAGGTATATCCACATTTAAATCTCCACCACGTACCCTCTTTAAGGACTTAATTATTATATAAAGTCTTCTTAGTATTATATTTGTTATATAATATATTATTAAAGAAAGTATGCCTATTAATAATATGACTCCAAACACTACTAAATTTCTAGTATATTTTATACTACCATTTACCTTATCTAGGGCTATTATACTTACAATATAGCAGCCTTCTAAAGGTGCCTCTTTATATACCGCTTTGTAAGTACTAAACCCCTCATTAAAGGATATTATCCCACTTGTTCCTTCAATCTTATCTTGAAAAATCTTAAAGAACTTATTTTTATTGAAATTAGTATTTTGCTCAAAAGCATTATCGTTGTTTCCGTAAATCTTTCCGCTTTTATTTACTAGTAAAATCTCATTGCTATCATCCTTTGGATTCTCAAACATCTTTGGAAAAAAGCTTTTCGAAAGCATATTTACCCTAATAATCCCTATGTGATTATTTTCTGGATACTTTAACTCTCTATTTAAGGAAACCACCAGATCTGGATTTCCATCTGTACTAGTAACCGCCTTATTGATATCGTTATCATAGTGATTTATATCCCAGTAAACTCTAGTTTTGTTTTCAAGAGTCTTTTCATACCAAGGGTTATCCTTTATTCTATTTTCTCTATAAATCAAAGGCCATATCTCATTTACATTATCATTGTCAGTGAATATGTTTATACCTTTAACTGTTGTATTATTGTTTTGCAGATTCAAAATCTCTTTATAGGTTGTACTATTGAATTTTACAAGCTCCTCAGTAGTGTACTCACGGTCACTGGCTATAAATCCAAGCATTTCTTTATTACTTATAACTATTTGCGCGATATTGCCCATTATATCCATGTTTCTAGCCATATTTTCATATTCTGCCTCTAGCCTATAATGGTTTTGTTTTATTATATCCTGAAGATTTCTATCTTGAATGGTTCGAAAAGAAACAGTAGCAAAAACTACTATAGGTATGGCAATTATTGTGACATATGAAATGAGAAACTTCTTTACCAGGGTCATATCGTTAAATTTGATTAAAAGTCTTTTTATCATCTGGCACCCCCATTTAAAGGTTTTCATATTAATTATATCACAATATTTCCATAAAAAGGTCTGTAAGGTGTCAGTCCAAACATAAAATTCAGACCAACACCTTATTATAGTTATTTAATTCCTAACTTTTTCTTGTTGTTTTCATATTGTTTTTGTTTGTAAGCCATTACCTTGTCAAAACCAGCTTCGTCTCTCTTCTTTTTGAAGTCTGCAAACATACTGTCAAACTCTGAATCTGATTTAGCCATCAATAACTTAGGAAGTGTAGCTCCAAAAAGCTGCTCTATCTTTGTGTTAGCTATTCCTTCAGCATTATCTCCTGTTGGCTTAGTATTATCAAACACCGCATAACTTACAGTTTTACCTTTTGTCCAATCCTCCATTGCCTTAATAGGTGCTGTTGATGGTGGTGTCCATTGTAGCTGTAAATTGGTATCCATAAGCATCCAATAAGTATAAGATGCACCATATTGCTTATCAAAGGCAGTTCTATCAGTATTTAATAGGTTAAGAACCTCTGGTTTAAACTGATCTTTACCATCTATAGTGTCATAAGTAACACCTTTTTCACCTAGGAATAAATCCTTATTTCCTTCTTCACTTATTAAATAGCTTAAGAATCTTATAGCTCTCTTAGGATCTTTACAGTCCTTTGAAATAAGAGTTACTGTCCATCCTGCCAAGCTGTCTCCTGCAAGTTTAGGAGTTTCTTTCTTTGAATTTTCTGGACCATCTACAGCTATATATATTGAGTTAGGGTCCTTCTTATATAAGTTCAATTGCTGTGTAGCCATATCTGATCTCTGGTATAACATAGCAAAATATCTACCTTGATTAATTTTCTCTTCCATTTGCGCTCTTTTATCTACAAATATATCTTTTGACAAAAGACCCATTTCATTAGCCTTTCTGAAGGTCTTAAGCCAAGTCACATACTCTGGATCAGTTTGTCTATCATAAAACTTTCCATCCTTCTCCATAGGTATAGCTAAGAAGTTTTGAATATAGGCATCTAAAGAATAATTTCCTGTGTCATTAAATTCATGTAAGCCTATTGGGATTAGCGGTTGTCCATTAACAGTTCCAAACTTCTCCTTAGCAGCTTTTAATGCGTTAAGGAAGCCTTCTGGAGTTGTCATATCTGGTTTTCCAAGTGCTTCATACATGTCTTTTCTTACTAAGAAGGTTTGATTAGATGGTTTCTTTTCCTTATATTTATCAAAGTCATCTAAAGATGAAGATGCATTTGGATACTCATATACATGTCCATCATCTTGCTTATACCAAGCAAGCTTCTGTGGATTTGCAACTTTGGTAAAATACAAATCATATTTCTTTGACAACTCATCTAAAGGTGATACCAGACCGCCTTCAATCATAGTCTTTATTGCAGCAGCTGATTCATTACAGTCTAAAGTCAGCATATCTGGAAGTTTACCTGAAGCAATCATAGTATTTACTTTTTCAGTTTCATTTCCAGCTGGTGTTATAAAGTTTATACTAACACCTGTTTTCTTAGTAACATACTTTGATACAGCATCATCCTGCCATTTTTTTGCGAACCAAGAAAAGTTCATATACCAATCAAGAGTTACAGGCGATGTATCTTCTTTCCAACCTGGCTGATCTGCTGTTAATTTATTAGCATCATCAGCCTTATCTGCTTTTTTGTCACCACAACCAGTAAATAGAGCTATGCTCATTACTGCGGTTAACCCAATGGCTAAAGCTTTACAAATTTTCTTCTTGACCATACTTATTCCCCCCATATATTTATAAAATTTATATAAATTTCTGATTATAGGATTTAGATGTTATGATAAGTTTAGTTGTATTTAATCAGAAATTGCTAACCCTTTACTGAGCCTAAAAGCATTCCTTTTACAAAATATTTTTGAAGAAATGGATAAACACAAACTATTGGGAAGGTAGTCACTACCATAGTTGCTAGTTTTATAGTTTGTTGAGTTACCGTTGTTGCACCTACTGCACCAGGCATATTTGCACTGACAGAATTGGCACCGGCCTGAGCTACAACTTTATAAAGATAAGTTTGTATCGGCTGTAAGTCATTCTTGTTTATATATATCATACCTGTAAAGTAGTCATTCCATTGATAAACACCGTGAAATAGAGCTATTGTCGCAATTACAGGCAGTGATAGCGGTATTACTACTCTTACAAATATCTTAAAATCACTGGCACCATCTATTCTTGCCGCCTCCTCTAAAGAAGCCGGAATCTGACTGAAGAACGATTTAAATATGAGTAAATCATAAAAGCTAAAGGCTGCAGGTATTATATAGACTAAAAAGTTATCTAAGAGTCCTAAGCTTTTAATAAGTAGGTACAGCGGTATCAATCCACCGCTAAAGAATAATGTTATAAGACCTAAGGTAGTATATATATTTCTTCCTATCAAATCCTTTTTTGATAAAGCATAAGCAACCATGGCAGTAAAGAACACATGAACTACTGTCCCAAGTACGGTTTTAGCTACTGTAACTCCTAAGGCCTTAACTATTCCTGAGTTGCTAAAAACAGCTACATAGTTCTGCAAGGTGAACTTTCTTGGCCACCAATATATCCCTCCACGCATGGCATCTTGTCCCTCATTAAAGGAATTTATTATGGTATACCAAATTGGATAGATAGTTATAAAACAGATTACAAGCATGATTAGTATGTTTATAGTATCAAATATAGCTTCACTTTTAGTTCTACGTTTCAAAAAATTTATCTTCATACTCTGCCTCCTAGAATAATGATGTATCATTTAACTTTTTACTTGCAAAATTAGCGCTCCAAAGTAGTATAAATGCTATTACTGACTTAAACAAACCAACTGCTGTTGCATAAGAGAATCTTGCCTGTTGTAGACCCATTCTGTATACATATACATCTAAAACATCACTGGCACTAGCATTCAATTGGTTCTTAAGCACCATTATCTGGTCAAAGTTTGCATTTAGAAGTCCGCTTACTGCAAGTATAAAGAGAAGTGCGATTGTTGGTTTTATACAAGGCAAAGTTATACTAAACATCTTTCTAAGTCTTCCAGCCCCATCGGTTGTAGCAGCTTCGTATAATTCAGGGTCTACTCCTGCTATAGCTGCAAGATATATTATGGCAGACCAACCTATTTCCTTCCACAACTCTGATACTACTGCTATCTGCCAAAAGTATTTTGGTTCTGCTAGATAGCTTATAGGTTCTTTTATTATGTGTAGATCTTTTAATATTGTATTTAATACTCCAACATCTGAAAGCCAATTCATCATTATTCCACCAAGGATTACCCAAGATAGAAAATGTGGTAGATAAGATATAGTTTGTACAAATTTTTTAAACTTTATTGAGGTAAGTTCATTAAGTAGTAATGCAAAGATTATTGGAAGCGGGAAGCATACTAACAGCTTAAATAAACTTATTCCCACTGTATTTTTCATTACATTCATAAAATTATCATCTGCTAAAAATTCTTTAAAGTATTGGAGCCCTACCCATGGAGCCTGTGAAATAGGTTTTATTATGCTGTATTTTTTAAAGGCAATAACCAACCCATACATAGGTATGTAAGAAAATATAATCATCCATATAACGCCAAGCCATGCCATAACTTGCAGTTGCTTTTGGTTCTTAAGCTTTAGTTTTAACCTATCAGACTTGCGTCTGAATGGTGTGTTATTTTTAGATTTATTTATTACTACTGCTACTCCTGGTTCCTGCATTGTTTCTCCCCCTTACTGCACCGTTTACAAGTATTATTCTACATTGGTTTTAACGTTTACATAAGTGATTGTTTTTTGTTTTTGGTGTCATTTTTTTGGTATCTATTTTCCTTATTTAAAGATATATCACTTCAATCTCAAATATATTTCAAAGGTTCCTTTCGGATCTGAGAGCATTTTTAAATATTAATTGGTACATATAATAGCACAAAATGGAGCTGTCAAAACAGCTCCATTTCTATTTCCAATTTATTTAATTGAGAATATATTTATGAATATGGTTAAAATAAGTGGTTCTACAAGAGATTTTACATGTAGAACAGTTATACTTCTCTATCTATATGCTGTAATAATATTTTTATCTGAATCCAAAATCTTAAGCTTATTTTCTTTAATTATCTTTTCAGCCTCATCATTATTATTAAGAAATATAACGCTATTCTTTTTTGATTTTAAGAATGCTTTCACTCCACCATTTTCAGCTCTTCCATCTTTATACATTTCTAAGGCTAAAATATTTCTTTGATTCCAATCCGGTCCTCCATACTGAAGAGGTGTGTATATATATACCTGGTAATCTTTTATAGATATTTTAGCATCTCTTATATATTCTTCTAACACATCTCTAGAAGAATTTCTTAATATGCTCAAAAGCTTATATTCATAAATTCCACCACAAGTAATAATAGCAACTATTAAGATTATAGGTATAATGCTTCTTTTAAAAGTACTAATACTCTCCTCGGCAAGAGCACCTAACAATATAGCTAAAGGTGGATAAATACTAACAATATACCAACTTAGTTTTGTCTTAGCTATAGAAAACATTAGCAACGGTACAATAATCCATAGTATAATACCAATATACTCTGAAAAGTTCGATTTTAAGCACAAGACAAATCCTCTAGAAGCTATCAAAATAAGTATAAGAATAAAGATAGTAATTATATAAATTATATAATTACTGTATAGCAGTTCTAAATAATAGTTCCAGGGCCCAATATGCCCTTCTAAGGCTGTGCTAGTTCTTGAAAGCAAATCATAATTTATCATTTCCTTAATAAATCTATACCCATCATACCTTACTCTAAAAGTGCCCCATAAAAATATAGGTGTAAAACTGCATAAAAAAAATATAATCCATTGTTTTAAATTAATCTTTATTATTAGCTTTGTTGCAAGCAAATAACATCCTACTACACCTACTATAGCAATTGAATGCCAGCTTTTATCTAAAAATGCCAAAGAAAAGGTTAATCCAGATATGTAAATAAACTCAAGTTTATGGTATGCATATATGCAACCAATTACTGCTATGGTAAAAAGCAGAACATATAAAGAATCAGCATCGGCTGACCTAGCGCAATGGGCTCTAAAAAACTGTACAGACGTAGCCATAACCCCTGACGATATCAAGGATGCTATTCTACCAAATCTTTTATAAGTAAACACTGCTACTAAAAATATAGTACATAAAGCACTTAACACTGAAAAGAATCTAAGTCCTACCAAATTATAACCAATAGTTTTAAATCCTATTATGATTGCCCAGTAGCTTAGCGGAGGTTTTAAATTATAATAATCATTTTCGTAGTTAAAGGTATTAACTATATAATTATTATTTTTTATCATCTCGTAGGCATTTATGCCATGCCGTGCCTCATCCCAATCATTTATAGGTTCCGTACCTATTTTATAAAATAGATTTATAATGATAACTGCAAATACCATCATTATAAGTACATAATAATATTTATATAAAAATCTCTTAAGCCTGTTTTCATAAGAATTACTATCTTTCTTTACGCTCACGCTATCACTCTCCACAGTATATATGCCATCGCCTAGCTTTAGCTTATTTAATTACTATAATTATAGTTATTACTATATATAGATTATTACCATAGATTGAAGCTTTGCTACCTATAAAATTTAATTTTCACCAATATCATATAATTACTTCAACCCCCGTATTCAGAAAGCGTGATATATTTAGATATTACCATTGAAATTAATTGGTTATACAGGATGTGCCATATGAGCTAGCTATTAGCGCAAGCATCGGATGATTAAACACTTAATTAGAATTCGATAATCTAAACCACAAAAAAATCACTAATTACAGATTAATTAGTGATTTTTTCTATATCTACTCTTTATTTTTTACTTTATAGAGTTAGGATCATAGTCTTCTTCGTATATAAACTTATGTAATGCTTCTAGATTAGGTTCTTTATCCCAGCCTAAGAAATATGTATTTCTTACATATATAGTTCCATTATGTCCATCTATAGGTAGTCTTAATTGGTCTACCTTACTCATCTTATTTAGCAATATATCCTTAGATAAACTTAATATATCACCTTTATCTAAACTTGTGTTTACATCCGGAAGTATTTCTCCTATTGCATTATTTAAATCCAATATATTCATCTTAGACATCTTTTCAAATACCTTTGTTAATACAGTTCTTTGTCTCTCTGTTCTTTGGAAATCCATATCTCCTACATGCCTTATTCTAGAATATCCTACCGCTTGTTTACCGTTTAACAACTGCATTCCTGATTTAGTAACATAAGTTGGGTTAACTTTTTCAATTTTAGCAACCTCACCCACATATCCGTTTAAATCACTCATTTCAGCAGAAGAAACATTAATCTCTACTCCACCTATTTTATCAATAATCTTCTCAAGTCCAAAGAAATCTACTTCCACAAAGTCCTTCATATTCATTTTAAAGTTTTCATTTATAGTTTTTAAAGTAAGAGCAGCACCGCCATATTGATAGGTATGATTTAATCTATCTTGGTTTAAACCCTCCATAGGCCCATGTCCAGTTGTAGTTACAATCATATCTCTCATTAGTGATGATAGTTTTATTTTATTATGCTTTTTATCTATAGTTGCTATCATCATAGAATCAGAACGAGAACTTTCATTAGGATCTCTTGCATCTACTCCTAAAAGTAGAATGTTTACATACTCTTCTTGAAGCTTTTTATTTTTTTCATTATATATATTTTCATCAATTCCTAAACCCTTATTGTCCGTTGGTAAAGTACTTACCTTAACTTTAGAAAACTGACTACTAAACATATAATATGGAACCCCTAGAATCAGCGCAATTACAACAATAAGAATTGTTAAAACTACTAATATACGCTTTTTCTTGCTGGTAACCTTCTTCACATTTTTCTTATCATGCTTCCCCATAATACTTTTCTCCTCTTGTATTAAAATGTCAATTAATTATAGCACAACTAAATAGTGAATACACTCTACAATAATTACATTTATGTATCATATTTATTACATTATGCAAAAATATATAAATTTATGACATCATAGATCTTTTTATTGCATTTATCCTTAAGAATATTGTTGAATTCGAGTAGTTATAAAAGAAAACAAACCATATTTACCTAACAAGTGTTTTGCCAACTTTAATTTAGAAATACATATAAAAAATTCGCTAAAGTCACTTTAGCGAATTTTTTATATGTATACTATGTAATTTCTATACTCTAAAGCCTGAGGTAATTTCTTTTAGCTTCTTAGACATCTCGAATAATTCATCTGTAGTTCTTTCTATTTCGGACATAGCACTTAGCTGTTCTTCTATACTTGCACTCATGTTTTCTGTTCTTCCAGCTATATCGTTTGAAGTTGAAGCTAGATTTCCTATTGCTTTTTCTATTTCTTTAGTACTTCTCGCCTGTTGCTCATTGGCGTTATCTATCTGCTCTATTTCAGTTGCAATACTTTGTATATTATCTATTATATTTTGTATTGTTTCGCTTACTTCAGTAGCCTTAGCTACTCCAAGAGCAACCTTACTTTCAACTTGACTTACTGATTCTACAGCGGATGCAGATTTCACTTGGTTATCCTTTACTAGCTCTGCTATCTCTCTAGCTGCATTGTTACTTTCATCTGCTAGCTTTCTTATTTCATCAGAGACAACATTAAAGCCTTTTCCTGCTTCTCCAGCTCTTGCTGCTTCGATTGCTGCATTCAATGCAAGAAGATTTGTCTGCTCTGATATAGAAGTTATTATCTTTATTATGTCTCCTATCTTCTTTGATGAGTTATCTAAATCATTTATTATGGATGAGACTTCCTTAGAAGACTTAGCAATTTCTGTTATAGAAGACACTATCTCGTTTACCTTATTCTCTCCATCTTCAGCTGCTTCTTTTGCTTTTCTACTGTTATTAGTAGTATTCTTACTTGCAGTAGCTGTCGCCTCTGAGAAGCTTGCAGCTTCTATTAGACTAGCTGTTGTTTCTTCTGCTGCGGCCGCACCATCTGCAGTTGAAGACGATATTTCCATAACTGTTCTTGATATCTCCTCAAGACTTTCAGTTGAGGTAGTTGTAGCTACACTTAACTGATCACTAGAGGTTGAAATAGTATCTGCTGATATCGCAACATCTTTTATTATTCCTTGAAGCTTGTCCATGAATAAATCAAAGTTCTTACTCAAGTCTCCAATCTCATCTTTACTAGCATAGTTGATTCTTTGAGTTAAATCACCATTACTTTCATTTATATCTTTAAGCTTTGAAGTAACCCTTCTTACAGGAACCGTTACTGCTCTTATTATAACTAGAGATAAGATAATGCTTATTAAAGCAGAAGCCCCTATTATTACAATTAGTACTGTCTTTGTATTTTGATAAACTACCTTGCTGCTTTCATATGTAGTTTTTGCTTCTGCTGCATGCTTATCTATTACTTTATCGAAATCTTTAATTAATATCTCTCTTATTGATTCAAAGTTTGTCATAGCTGTAGGAGGTCCTTGTGCCTTATCACCTTGAGCTCCTTGCTGTCCCAATACTCTTTCACTAGCTTGCTTTTCATTTTCTGTTATAAATGCAGCTTTGTCCTCAATAAAGCTTTTATAATCTGCTATTAATGTCTTAAAGTCAGAATCTGAGCTGTATTTATCCAAAGCCTCGCTAACAGAAGTCTGAAGCTTTTCTATATTTGCCTTTGTTGTTGTAATAACACTTCCATCTGTTTCATCTCTAAGAGAATTAGCATCATATCTTATTGCATCCACATCTGTCTTTAAATTCTCTAATTCTATTATAGGCGTAAGCCTTTCATCATTAAGCTCAATAATCTTAGAATTTAAGTCTGACAGCTTCACTATAGAAGTCACACCTATAATTGCAATAAAGATTAAAAAGCTAACAGTAAGTACCATCATTTTTTGACCTAATTTCATTTTGTTTAAAATTTTCAACCTGTCCACACTCCTCGATGACTTTTTTAATTAGTTTTATATTGTATAGACATATTTCTTAATAATTAAATCTATCAAAATAAAGCTTCTTAGATTCATCTACAGCTATATTTTGATTCTAAAGATTGAATAAGTATGTCTTAGTACATGTATCACTTCATAATAAAACTTATACTTTCGGTTTGAAATGTTACACCTTTATATATCGTAAAATAAAACAATTTCTTAACTTAAGTAAGTTAACAACTTAATACAACGCAATCAACTATTTCATCATATATGCTGGTAAAGTCAAAAGCGGAACATATACCAGCATATATAATTTAATATTTTTTGTTTCCTGCTTATATTTATTGTACATATAAATTTTCAGATTAATATCGAACAATTATGTGAAATATATGTGATTTGTATACAATCGTATATAAAAGGCTATTAATAAAAATATATGAATACAATAAATTATGATTATTGACTTACTAGCTACAAAACTGTATAATATCGTATAAATAAATATATTAAAGCTGTGAAATGTAGTAGTAGTATTAAATTCATCTTCAGAGAGCTGCGGGTTGGTGAGACGCAGTGATGTAAAGATATGAACTCGACATGGAGCATACCTGAAGAAAATCAGGTACGGTTTTTCCGTTATAATATTAAGTGAGAGCAGTAGATATTTAACTATGTATTGCTCTAATAAGAGTGGTACCGCGAACTATACCCTTCGTCTCTTTTTCATAGACGAAGGGTTTTTTTATTCTTAAAAAGACAGCTATGCAAATAAAATTCACTAAAGAATATTGCTTAAGCAATTATTTATTCTTTATGAATTTATATGATATTTCACTAAGAATTCTTTGATATCTTGGTGCTTTAAGGGAGGAAAAGTAATGGGAAAGTACAGTACAGCCACAGATAAAAAGTGGCAAAAGAAATGGGAAGAAACAAAACTATACAAATTTGACAAGGATAATTTAGATAAAAAGCTTTATGTGCTTGAAATGTTCTCATATCCATCAGGAAGCCAGCTTCATGCAGGTCACTGGTTTAACTATGCACCAGTAGACTCCTGGGCTAGATTTAAGAAAATGCAAGGCTTCAATGTATTTCAACCAATGGGATTTGATGCCTTCGGTCTTCCTGCTGAGAACTATGCTATAAAAACTGGAATACATCCTAAGGATTCTACTTATAAAAATATAGAAACTATGGAAGAACAGTTAAAAGCTATGGGCGCTATGTTCAACTGGGATAACGAAGTAGTAACCTGTTCTCCTGAATACTATAAGTGGTCACAATGGTTATTCTTAAAACTATATGAAAAAGGATTAGCCTACAGAAAAAAAGCTCCTGTGAACTGGTGTCCTTCTTGTAACACAGTTCTTGCAAATGAACAAGTAGTTGATGGTTCCTGTGAAAGATGTGGAACAGAGGTTACAAAAAAGGATCTTACTCAATGGTTCCTAAAGATAACAGATTACGCTGACGAATTATTAGAAAAACTTGATACTCTTGATTGGCCAGAAAAGACAGTTTCTATGCAAAAGCATTGGATAGGAAAATCAACTGGAGCAGAGGTTACTTTTAAAGTTAAAGATTCCGATATTAAGTTTGATGTTTTCACAACCAGAGTAGATACTCTTAACGGAGTAACTTATGTAGTTTTAGCTCCTGAAAATCCACTAGTTGATGAGCTAACTAAAGAGGAATTTAAATCTGCTGTTGAAAGCTACAAGGAAGAAGCTAAAAAGCAATCTGATATCGAAAGACAGTCAATAACAAGAGAAAAAACTGGTGTATTTACTGGCTCTTACGCTATAAATCCTATAAATAACAGAGAAGTTCCAATTTGGGTTGGAGATTATGTACTTGCAACCTATGGTACAGGTGCAGTAATGGCCGTTCCTGCTCATGATGATAGAGATTATGCTTTTGCAACTAAATATAACCTTCCTATTGAAAGAGTAATAAACTCAAAAAATGGTGAAGGTGCTGAACTTCCATATACAGAATACGGTGTTCTTGTAAATAGTGGAGAGTTTGATGGTTTAACTACTGAAGAAGCTAAAGTTAAAGTTGTTGAAAAGTTAGCAAAGAACGGAACTGGAGAACAAAAAGTAAACTTCAGACTTAGAGACTGGCTAGTATCAAGACAAAGATACTGGGGAACTCCTATTCCAATAGTATATTGTGAAAAATGCGGTACTGTTCCAGTGCCAGAAAAAGATCTACCAGTAGAACTTCCATACAATGTAGCATTTACTCCAGATGGAAAATCACCACTGGCAAAGAGTGACGAGTTTATAAACACTACTTGTCCTTGCTGCGGAGGTTCTGCAAAGAGAGAAGCAGATACTCTTGATACCTTTATATGTTCTTCTTGGTATTACTTAAGATACCCAGATAACAAAAACAGTGAAAAACCTTTTGACACAGACACAATCAACAAGATTCTTCCTGTAGACAAATACGTGGGCGGCCCAGAGCATGCTTGTATGCATCTACTATATGCAAGGTTTATCACAAAAGCACTTAGAGATATGGGATATGTTAATTTTGATGAACCATTCAAATCCTTAACCCATCAAGGCTTAATCCTTGGAACAGATGGGCTTAAAATGAGTAAATCAAAAGGAAATACAATTTCTCCAGATGACTATATATCTAAATACGGTGCTGATGTATTTAGAATGTACCTAATGTTTGGCTTTGCCTATACAGAGGGTGGAGCATGGAGTGATGATGGAATAAAGTCAGTTCATAGATTTGTTGAGAGAATAGAAAGAATCATAGAAACCTCTAAAGAATTGATTGACTCTGAAACCAACAAAAAGACTTCTATAGATAAGGCAGAAAAAGAACTTAACTATTGGAGACACAACTCAATAAAAGCAGTATCCGATGACACTGAAAAAATGCAATTTAATACAGCTATAGCTAGAATGATGGAGTTTATAAATGCTTTATCTAAATATACTCAAGAAATTGAGATAAACGCTACTTTCCTTAAGTCTGTATTAGATGACTATTTGAAACTACTTGCTCCATTTGCACCTCACTTTGTAGAAGAAAACTGGGCACTACTTGGCAACAACTTCTCAGTATTTAATGAAGCATGGCCAGTATTTGATCCAAAGGCGCTTATAAAAGATGAAGTTGAAATAGCTATACAAATTAACGGTAAGATAAAATCTAAAATAGTTATTCCAAGCGATTACAATGATGATCAAATAAAAGCAGCTTCCTTAGAAGATGAAGCAATAAAAAATGCTACCGAAGGAAAGACTGTGGTTAAGGTTATAGTAATAAAGGGTCGTTTAGTTAATATAGTAGTAAAGTAATAATAAAAAAACACACTGAATCTATTTTCTTCAGTGTGTTTTTTTATATTGCTAAAATAAGTCTGAGAACTCTATCTCTTTACTTTCACTATCTATAAGATTCTTCATGGAGTCAATACCTAAATCCATCTCTTTATTATCTGGTAAATATACCTTAAAAGTACTTCCTTCATTAACTTTGCTTTCCAATACAATTTTTCCATTGTGCATTTCTACAAGCTCTTTTACTAAAGATAGCCCTATTCCACTACCTTCATTTTCTCTTACAAGGGTGCTAGAAACTCTTGTAAACCTATCAAAAACTTTATCTTGCATATCCTCTGGAATACCTTCTCCATCGTCTTTTACGCTTATAACAATATACTTTTCTTCCTGTGATAAAGCTACTTCAATATTACCACCAGCTTTTGTATACTTAAATGCATTAGATAATAAATTAAGCATTATTCTTTCTATTTTTTCACTATCAAAAGCTAACATTTTCTCTTCAAAATCCGTATCAAATATTAATTGTATTTTCTTTTCATGCGCTGTATCCAGAGTCGATAATGTTAGTGACTCAATAAATTCAACAATGTCATAACTTCTTATATTCAACTTCATATAACCTGTATCTATTGCACTTATATATATGAAGTTATTTACAAGCTTTATAAGCCTTCTAATGTTTACTTTCATGCTAGATAGGTAATTTCTAACAGTTTCTTCATTTTCATTAAGGTCAGTATATTCAATTAACTGCAAACTACTATATAGAACATTTATAGGAGTTCTAAGCTCATGTGATATATTAACTATGAATTCATTTTTTATCTTATCTACCTCATAAGCTTCTTCTAACATAATGTCCTTATGCTCAACCTGACTTCTTAATTCCATAAGCTCCGTATTCATATTCTTTTTAGATTCCTCTATAGAAATAGCTATAAGCAGCAACGATAATATAAAACTTTGCAGTACATAGGCTACTAAATCTATTTTAAACCTACTTATATCGATGAATATATTTATTATATAATAAATGATTTGCAAACTTGAAAGACTTATAGCAACTAGTCCAAAAGCTCTTCTACTGACTATATGCCTATATTTCATGAATTGTATACCTATATATATGTATATTGACATCAAAAACACCTTATGTATAAAGCTACTTACTGAACTGCAATTATATGTAAAAAATACATCTATAAGCATAACTATCGTCATAATGGTTATGTATTTATTCTTTATAGGTTTCTTTGAAAACTCAAGTATTGCTATATAAATAATAAAATGGCAGGAAAAAAAGAAAAAAACAGCTAATCCTTTAGCCAAACTATTTCCATAAACTTCACTAAATAAAGTAGACACCGTAGTTAAAATACCTATAATATGACTTAAAGATATATATCCTAGATATTTCTTAGGCTCTATGATGTTATAAACCATGAATATCATGGCAAAAATAGCATACGATACAATAATTATAATAAAATAATTCAAACTTCCCATACTTCATCCTTTACTATGATAAAACAAAAAATTTTAATACTTTCAAATTATAACATAATACTAAAAAAAATTACATAATTGTGTATAAAATATAATATTTCATTTTTATGCATTTTAAAAAGGTAGCTAAAACTATTTTTTCAGTGAGCTTTTTTGCGCAAGCTCATCTAAGCATCGGATGACTGGCCACTTAATTTCAACAGTACTTTATCAAAACCTAAATTTTATACTACCTAGTACAGTAAAAAATCACCAATGTTATTTTCATTAGTGATTTTTCGATCATTTACACTTTTTTATAGTTTATTAAAGCACTTTTGAAAACTTATCTAATATACTCTCAACAAGTTTTTCATCTAAAGTTTTAAAACAACCTATATATCTAGAGTCATTAAACCGTTCAAATAGATCCTTAGCCATCTCCATCCAAACCTCTGGTATATATATCCAAGCTATTTGCTCTATTCTGCAGCTCAATAAGAAATGTTCCATTCCCCAAAACAAATAGTTTTCTATATTATGTAACTCATTAAATTTAATATAGTGTTCTACAACATCTTTTGATAACTCATATCCATAAATATCTACAAAGAAATAATCAAAAAACTCTTTTTCGGCTTCAAAGGCATCTACATTTATAATTGTGACCTTTTCATTCTTGCCAAAGTTAGACTCATATAAATTTATTATATCTTCATCTATTTCATAAACAATTATTTCTTCTACCTCTTCTTTATTTAATATTTCTTGAAGGAAATATCCCATTCCCAAACCTACAATACCGACTTTTCCTTTTACTTTTCTTATTGCTTCAAAAGATCCCTGAACTTCTTTAGGTGAAATCTCCATATAGGCTTTTCCATTATAACTCAGTTCTAATATGTTCAGATTCTCATCACTATAAGAAAGGCCATCCTCTAAGAAAAGATAACCTTCAAGTTTGCTTAGAAATTTTTCTTTTATTATCTTCCCATTAATGCCTGAACCATTTAATTTATCATAGTATTTCTTTAGTTTATCAATATAAAATCCCTCTTCAAATGGAATCATTCTGTCCCCTCAATTCTATAATTATATTTATATTGTATCATTTTTTCCAACATATTCAATAAATATAATAAAGTAAACCTATTGCAATTAATGGCTATTAGGTATATACTGAAAACAAGTTTTAAATACTATTTATTATCAAGTAGGTGATATTTATGGAAAAAATAACAATAAGCACTCCAGCTTACGAGGAATTCAAAGGATTTCTAGATGAAAATGAAATCGACAATTACAGTATTAGAATAAATCTTGCAGGCTTCGGATGCAGTGGCCCTGTGTTTAATATTTCTGTTGATGAATCACATGAAAATGATATTGTAGAAAAAGTTAATGATATTACTTTCCTAGTTGAACCTAATTTAGTTGACGAATTCGGCGGCTTCATAATACTATCAACAGAAGAAAATGATGGTAGAGGTTTATCTTTAAAACCTGTAATCGAATCTGAAGGCGGTTGTGGAACTTGTGGCGGTTGTCACTAATCCATAACTCTTTACCAAATAATTTTCCTCGTAAAAGGAAGAGATAAATGATATCTCTTCCTTTTATTTTTTACTATTTAATAAATTTTAATCTTACTATATACATTGAAGCTCGTACAAATTATAATGTTACGCTTTAAATTCAAAATTCGAATACTTGTTACTTATATTAAAAACATTATTCAACATATCTATCCAGTAGTTTTTACCTTCTAATTTATCTTTCATACCATCATAAGTTCCATCACTAGAATTTTTCTTTATGGTATTCTTGAAATAACTATCTAGCTCTTTTGAAAAATCATTCATCTTTTGAAAGTTTAACAAATCATTGGTTTTAAGTTCGATCTTATCCCCACTTAAGCTAATATTACTTTCAACAAATTTATTCATATATAATTTAATTTTACTAACAGTATCATTAGTTACATCATAATCTATATTTCCATCATCCTTAACCAAAAGCTTTTTGGAAGTTTTATAATAAGAATAATCATCCATCAACCCCCAAATTGAAAGATACAGTTGATCATATTGAGAAGACATTTTTACAAGATCTGTTTTCAGTATACACTTACTCTGAATAGAATTCGTTAAGATATCCTTTATAGTTTCATTTCGATGAACTATATCTTCAAGCTCGTCAGAAGATTTTTTACCTATTCTTTCCTTATATCCCCCATTATCAAAGCTTAAGAAAACATTTACAATAAAACTTATTAGTAAAATCATCACAATAAAACTAATGTATTGTGAATTTTTAATCTTGCCCATATAAATCTCCCCCCGAGTTTACAAGGTTTAAGACAAACCACCCTATATTATAAAGTCTCTTATTCCCCTACGTATCAACATCAACTCTATAAACTACATTTTATCACATCATATACCCTTCATCTATACCATGTAATAAGAAGATTATGAATTTTTTATTAATTTAGCTATATAAGGTTACATAATGTAACTTTATATAGCTATATGATAAATTATATTAATATATCACTTTATATTAAAATTTATAATCCATAGAAGTTTCCCATTAATGTATACAAAATCACCTTGCCCAGTCATGTATAACTTCTCTCATTGCTTGAAGCCCGTAATCATATCCATACTTTTCTGCTTCTCTCCTTGAAAGTCGCTTAATTACCCCGTAAGACTTCTTCAGACTAAGCTCTTCTTTTCCTGTAAGTACCCAAAGTATATCTTTATTTATAGGTTTAACTGAAAGCTCCACCTCTCCTACTCCATCAGTAAAATATATTAGAATATGATTTCTCATATTCTCTCTCTTCATATATTCAAATACCGGCGAAAATCTAGTAGCACCACTTTTATTGGAACGCTTTTTTATATCCTTTGGTGATGATAGCTCATATATTCTCCTTATATCACTGTCACACTCAATTACAGTTATATCGGCACTTCTACTCTTTGATATCGCCAGGATTTCAGTCATTATATTATTTACCTCTTCATCAGACATAGAAGCACTTATATCTATAGCAACTAAAATCTTTGGCAATATACTTGGAAGCTTACCTCTTAAATCTAGCCTTTCTGGCTGTCTTCTATCTTTTCTTGTTATGGTTTTCTTATAGCCACATCGCACAGATGGTATGAGTTTCTTTAGATAATCGTTCCACTGTATCTCAGGTTTTGCATCAAGCGATAATATATACTTTTCTATATTCTTAGGAGCTTTTCCTTTGTAAGCATTTAAGGCAGTCCGTTTCTTTATCTCTTTTAGAAGATCTTGAGAAACACTAACACTCTCCCAGGTATCATGAGCACTTTCTACATCAATACTTGTAACTATATTATCTTTAGTCTTTACTATAGCTTTCTTCCCTTTCTTAACTATGGCCTTTTGCAATTCCTCTGTATATTGCTCCATAGTCATATCCTCTTTCAGCTCAAGATCATACTCCAAATTTACTGTATATAATCTATCGCACCAAGATGGTAAATGCTCTATATACTGGTTAACCGCAATATCCATGGCTTTGCTTAATGCAATCCTAGAATACTTATCTCTTAAACCTCTTTGCCTTTCATAATGGCCAAGCATTATATGATATATCTCGTGTTTTAATAGAGCCTGTATTTCTTTTAGCTCACACTGAAGTAATAGCACTGGGTTAAAGTACATGTTGAATCCAGAAAGCGTGGGTTCAGTAGCTATAGGCCAAAATATATCCAATCTTATTCCTCTTTTAACCTGAATTAGAAACTGACCAAAAAAGTTATCTTCTTTTTCCAACATACTTAGTATTACTTGCTCCAAAAGCTCATTGAAGTTCCTTATAAAGCTTTCAGTTACATCTTTTTCACTTTCCCACTGAGTGGCTACTCTAAGTAATTCTCTTCTCCTTATATCGAAGTTCATTGATTATCACATCCCTACATAGAGAAACTTATTCGTATATATCAAAGAAAGCCTCTAAAAAATCATCAGTATCTAAAAACTCCTCATAAAGGCCATCGGAATAGTAATCGCTTTTTATTTCCTTCATTATTCCAAGTCTTAGATCTTTAGGATATACCTTTAAAAGCTCTGAAAAGACAGATAGCTTATTCTTCCTAGAGTCACTTATTCCTTGTAAAAATTCTAAGCAATTTTTAGCTATTATATATAACCTAGAATGGCTTTCATTTTTTATTCTCTCTTTAATTTCAAAAGACAACACATCATCCTCAAATATGTCCTTAGCTGTAATAAGCGGAGTTTTTAAACTGTTTATGAAATTAATAAAATCACCTGCGATATTAATTCCTACATTCCCCTTTACTACATTATAAAAGACATCAAAAGCTATGATATCTTTATGATTTAGATAAACCTTATATGCTTTAGATATTCTCTCCCAGCTTCTAGGCGTAGCCTTTATGCTATCTTTAGAGTCTGGTGTGTGAAGATATTCCGGGAAAGTTGATATAAATTGAATTATATCTCCGTGAACTTGTCCTTTTCTCATGGCCCATTTTATCCAAGACTTCACATCTGACTCCATATTAATCCAAACGAACCTATCTTCTTGGGCAGGATCCATATCTACAACTTGATAATCACTTTCTTCAAATCCATCATATTTATTGGAAGGATTCATTGCTGCTACAACATTAACCCTATCAGAAAGCTTGTAGCCGTTTATCTCTCTATTTAGTATTAAATTCATAAGTTCTTGCTGAACTGCATGTTCACATCTATTAAGTTCATCTATAAACAATAATACAGATATATTTGCTGCCCCCTCTAATGCATCGTCAACCTCAACTAGTTTTGAGTGAGTTGCATATATAGTAGTTCTCCTCTTAACCTTCTTGCCATTTATGATATAATCCCTGTCTTCAACAGTAGGCAGCCCACCAATTTCACCTTCCTTAAGAAGATTTGCATCAATATTAACCAAATAGTATTTATTTTCTTCACAGAGCTCTTTAATAAGAGAAGTTTTTCCTATTCCACTCTCCCCTATAATAAGAGGTACATCTCCCGCCTCTAGAACTAACTCTACTGTTTTTAATGCTTCTCTAAAATTCATTTCCAGTCACCTTCTCTACATAGATAGCTTATAATCAACTAATATTTTTTTTGCAGTTTTACTTCCATATTCACAAATAAATTTAACTTTATTCATATCTAAAATCTCAAGTTCTAGATAATCTCTTACATAAACCGGGCTTATATCCTCTTTCTCAAATTCCTCCATTAGCACTTCAACTACCATATCAACATCTATACTATCATGAATATACTTAACTACCTTTATATTGTCTCTTATAAATAGCTTTATATCTTCATAATCAAAGTTAGAAATATAGTTTATAGCCTCTTCACTGGACTTAACAGCAGCCCTTTTTGCATTAATGGTTGGATTATCTATAAACCTTATAGCTCCCCAGTAACTTTCTATAGCTTTAAGCTGAACTTCTTCAGAAGGATTCTTTATATACTTAATAGCATCATAATCCTTTGATACAGCTGAGAGTTGTAATTCTACATTAGGATTTTCTACAAACTGTATAGCCCAGCCTTTGGCTTTAACAGCTTCCGCCACAATCCTGTCAGTCTTCTTTCTTATAACCTTAAGCGAATTCCAAAGACTCTTTACAGCCATTATAGCTACGTCTTCCTGCACATCTTCAATATATTCTATTGAAAGAGGGTTGTTTTTGACGGCTTCGTATTGTACTTCATGTTCTGGATTTTTTATATATTGTATAGCGAACCCATTTTTCTTTACAGCAGCTAGTTTTAATTCTAAGCTTGGGTTCTCTAAGTTTCTTATGTAGATAGGGTTATCTAATACATTTCTTAATTCATTATCAGCCATAACTTAATTCCTCACTCTCTAAAATACATATACTTTAATTCATCTCTTAATGCAAAGTGGCATTTTTCCAATAAATTCTTAACTTTTTAAGTTTCTAAATTTTTAAGTTCTTAAATTCTTAAATTCTTAAATTCTTAAAAATCTAACACCATAAACTATAAAATATAGCCTAACAATAATATAAAACAGAAAAATTTATTTATATGCAAACTTTACCTTATAATATAACTATATATTACTTAATAGTAATTATCAAATATTTGTAATAAACTTACAATCCTTTTTTCTTTTCAAAAAGATCTATCCATATACTTTTTTATTGTTTCTAGTATAAACATGGTTTTACATTGAAAAAATACAACAGATGGATCCTTATCTGAAGCGTTGTGATTCATCAATAATATAACAATAGGAGGATCTTTATGAATCATTTAATAATTTTTGCACATCCAAATCAAAAAAGCTTCTGTAAAGGAATACTGGATACTGTAGTACAGACTTCTGAAGAAGCAGGCGCTGCTGTAAGGGTTAGGGACTTATATCAAATAAACTTTAATCCAGTGCTAAAGCCAGAAGATTTCGTAGCTTTTCAAAGTGGTAATACTCCAATGGATATTAAAGAAGAACAAGAACAGATAAACTGGGCAGATGTAATAACCTTTGTATTTCCTGTGTGGTGGGCATCAGTTCCGGCTATATTAAAAGGTTATATAGACAAAGTCTTTTCCTATGGCTTTGCATATGAATACGTAGACGGAGCTCCAAATGGTCTTTTAAAAGGTAAAAAAGTAGTTATATACTCAACAACTGGAACTTCAAATGAGATGTATGCTGCCAGTGGAATGCATAAATCCATGGAACAAACTATAGGTCAAGGTATCTTTAACTTTAGTGGTATAAAAGAGGTTGATCATACGTTCTTTGGAGCAGTACCTTATGTTACAGATGAAATTCGTAAGGATTATCTAGCAGATGTAAGAAGAATAACCATGCAAAATTTAAGATAATTATAAAGTATGCTCATTAAATCATTAGGCTAAAAACAAAATGAGCCCCTATAACATCAGCTAAATTTAATAAATAATGAAAAATAGAAGTACTAATCTGTACTTCTATACTTTTCTATATCTCTTTGGACCTGGTGAAGAAGACTATTCAACTCCCAGACCTCACCTTCTTCTATTAGTTTATTTAGCGAAACTTGATACCTAGATGCCTCAGCAAGCTTACCAATAGACATAAGGCTTAGAATATTATTCATTATAGTTGATATAAGGTCTGATTTTACTTCAAATAACTTTTGCGCATCCTTTATTTCATCCTTTATCTCAAGCATTTCTTCATCTAATCTAAAGGCCGCATCTGCTGCACTTTTAAGTTTTTGCTTTATCTCAGCAGGAATCTCCTGCTTATATTTATAATTTAAAGAATGTTCTATGGTTGCCCAGAAATTCATAGCCAAGGTTCTTATCTGAAATTCTGCTAATATGACCTTTTGTCCTTCGGCCATATTTACAGGATACTTTATTATCATATGATAGCTTCTATATCCACTGTTTTTAACATTTGCAACATAGTCTTTCTCGTACAATATTTGCATATCTTTTCTTTCTCTTATGATTTCCACAACCCTTTGTATATCATCAACAAACTGGCACATTATACGAACACCAGCTATATCCTCCATCTCATATTGGAGTCTATTCAAAGGAATGTTAAATTTATTTGCCTTCTCTAAAATACTGGAAACCTCTTTTACTCTTCCTGTAATAAACTCAATAGGTGAATATTCATTTTTTCGTCTATATTCTTTTCTTATACTCTTTAGCTTAACTTTTAATTCCTCAACAGCCTGTTCATAAGGTGTTAGAAATTCCTTCCAGTTTTTTATCGCCATAATATCACCTTTTCATAATCACTTTTATATAAAACAGTTTCAAATAGAGATTTTACTTAATCCATACATTTCATAGCAAACTAATACTTACTAACAAATTGTAATATTTACATAATTGCAAATGAAATCAACTTATATAATTATATCAAAATATAATTTATGTGTAAAAATTTTTATAAATATTACGATAATTAATTATACTCCAAGTAGAAAAGTATATAAATTTAGAGTAAAATTATATTAAACTTACGATTAAAATTTGTATTTTGTGAATAAAAAATAGTTAGCAAATCTTTAGCCCACAAATGCTGATTTTAAAGCACTTTACAAAATATGTCAACTATTTTTTAAAATTCACTTATATTAAGAGGTGTAACTATGGATAAGATTTTTTCAGGATTAGAGAACTTGGGATTTGATAACTTGAATAATATAGATTTGTATAAAAAAGAGGACAAACCAACTGGTTCAGTTATAAAAAGTAAAGAAATTGATCCCGCTTCTTTTTTATATGACAGAGAGTGCTTTTGCCCAGTATGTGAAACAAAATTCAAGGCTCGTTCCACAAAAACTAATGGTCCCAGAGTTCAAAGTAAGGATTCTGACTTATTTATAAGGTATTCTGTGGTAAACCCATACTTTTATGATGTTGTAGTTTGTCCAACATGTGGCTACAGTGCTATGAAGGCTGATTTTGATAAACTAAAATCCTATCAGATTGAAGCAGTTGTAAAAGGAGTTTCTACAAAGTGGAACAGAAAGAATTATCCTGCTATTTACGATGAAAAAATAGCTATTGAAAGATATAAGCTAGCACTGATAAATAGTGTAGTTATGGATGGAAAAGTTAGCACTAAAGCAATGATATGCCTAAAAATAGGCTGGATGTATAGACTTTTAGAAGATAATTCAAACGAAAAGGCATTTTTAACTAAGGCAGTTGAGGGCTTTGAAAAAGCATATATTTCTGAAGATTTTCCTATATACGGCATGAATAGATTTAGTCTTATGTATCTAATCGGAGAGCTTTATAGAAGAATTGATCAAAACGAACTTGCAATACAGTGGTTCAGTAAGGTTATAACCAGTATACAATGTCCTCAAAAAGTTAAGGATATGGCTAGAGATATGAAAGATTTAATCAAGGAAGAGCATTTGTAATTTTAGTGGTTCTTTTGTTAAATAATATAAAATCGCAGTTTATTTTTTTATATTTATGATATAATTATATTAAATATATTTAATATAATTAATTTTTTCATATTATAAACTCATCGTAGAAAAATACTTTAGCTAGGAAATATAAATTAAGTTTCTAACTCAACTATTTTTCATACGCTCTAAACTTGTAGGGATAGGGCAAATATAAATAAAATGTTGCTTTAGGAACCTTTATATAAAATCTATTTTAAACCTAAGACAAAGTATATTTTAACAAAATAATTTCGGTATACTTGCAATTACTTAATGTTGCAAGTATCTATGGACTTTATTTAATAAAATAACAGGATTAACATTAACTATTAGATCAGGGGGGTTCGCAATGGGATTATTTTCAAAGAAGAAGGAAATTCAAAATGAAATCGCAGTTACCCATACAGAAGCTGAAGTTACAAGTGCACCAATCAATAGTATTGACTCGGTTGTAATGGACAAACTAATTAGGCTTTCTGATAATGCTTCTAACGTTTCTCATAATATTGAGGGGATAACAGATTCTATATCAAACTTAACCGCATCTACAGAATCAGTAAACGAAGAATTACATACTGCTGACGGAATGCTAAGAGGCTTTAATGAATCCATGGAAGCTTTAGCAATGAATATTAACAATGTACATATTTCTGTTCTTGATACTGATGAATTGGCTGACAAAGGGATTGTGACTATAAATTCCTTAGATTCATCTCTTAAAGAACTTCAACAATCTTTCCAGGTATCATATTCTACAGTAAATGAACTTGTATCAAAGCTTGAATCTGTTAATATGATAACTGACTCAATCAGCCAAATAGCTAGTCAAACTAACTTACTTGCTCTAAATGCTGCAATAGAAGCTGCAAGGGCTGGTGAAGCTGGTAAAGGCTTCTCAGTAGTAGCTGGTGAAGTAAAAAAACTTGCCGAGAACTCAAAGCAAGCTGTACAAAGTATAACTAAAATTTTGGATGAAATAAAAGTAGATATCCTTAACGCTTCTTCTGCAATGACTGGAGGTAATACAGCAATAGTTGCACAACATGACACAATTTCTGAAACAAAGGAAACATTTACAAATATAAAGAACTCTATAGATGGAGCTACTACAGAAATCAGTGATTGCTTGGTTAACCTTGTTTCTACTGCTGAGCAAAAGGACAACCTGATAAACTTTGTAGGAAATATTTCCACACTATCTAAAGAAAATGCAGCTTTAGCTGAGGAGATAGCTGAAACTTTAAATAATCAGGTACATTCATTATCAGATTTTTCTAATAATGTTAAGGAAATCGAAAGAGATATAAAGAGATAGTAATGAAACACTTCAGCTTAAAAACTGAAGTGTTTCATTATTTTTATACAAATAAATTTACATTGGAATCCTCAGCTTCTCCTAAATAGTATCCAACACCGCCATAGTTTATTCCATCTAATAGTTCTTCTTTTTTTATTCCCATAACGTCCATGGACATGGTGCAAGCCACTATGTTAATACCATTATCAAGGGCAGCTTGTATCAGGTCTTCTAAAGATTGTATATTTTTATCCTTCATTACTTTTCTAATCATTTTAGCACCTAAACCAGCCATATTCATCTTAGAAAGTGTAAGTTTTTTACTTCCTCTTGGCATCATAATGCCAAAGGCTCTTTCTATAATATTCTTATTAGATTTAACCTTTTCTGGCTTTCTGAGTATGTTTAATCCCCAGAAAGTAAAGAACATAGTTACATTTCTCCCCATTGCTGCAGCACCATTTGCTATAATGAATGAAGCTATGGCCTTATCTAAATCACCTGAAAAAACCACTATCGTCTTTCCATCATTTACAACCTGATTACTTGTGATTGCTGTTTCGTTGCTTTCGAAAACACCCTTTCTAATAGAAGCTTCAATTATACCTTTAGACTTTCTTATATCTATAACTTCATTGTTTGTTCTTTTACTCCATGCCTTAATATCCTCATAAAAGCCAGGGTCTGAAGCTCTAATGTTAAGAACATCCCCTTTATCTAACATATCAATAGAAGCCTTAACCTTCATCAAGGGTCCTGGACAGCTAAGTCCACAGGCATCTAACTCTACAGTTTTACCTTTACCAATAAGACCTTCAGCTTCATCAGATATATCTAAATTACAGATTTGTTGCAATCCATCTTCATTGTTAAAACTTTTAGTTTCTAACAATTCTTCATCAACTTCATATTTCGATTGTATATAACTCTTATAGCCTCCAGATAAATTTTTTACTATAAACCCATTTTGGCTTAATATCCTAGATGCTACGTAACCTCTTATACCAACAGCACAATATACCAGAATTTCTTTATTCTTATCAAGTTCATTCAGTCTCTCTCGTAAAGTATCAAGAGGAATATTTCTTGATCCTTCTATTGCTCCATTCTCTACCTCGAGCTCTTCTCTAACATCTAGTAAAATCTGATTTTTATTATCAATTTTATCAAGTTCCTCGGATGAAACTACATTAGATAAGCCTCTGAGATTATTTTGAGCTATAAACCCAATCATATTTGCCGGTGATTTCGCCGAAAGATACGGAGGAGCATAGGCAAGTTCAAGTTCTGCAAGATCACTAACTTTTGCATTAAACTTTATAGCAGTTGCTATAACATCAATAAACTTATCCACACCTTCATATCCTAAAGCTTGCGCACCTAGTACCTTACCATCAAAATCATATAAAAGTTTTATTGAAAGCTGAGTTGCTCCAGGATAGTAGCTTGCATGAGACATAGGATGTGCATACACTTTATTATAGTTTATCCCTATTCTCTTTAGAGTTCTTTCATTGTTGCCAGTAGAAGCTGCTGTTAAAGAAAATATCTTTAAAATAGATGTACCTATAGTTCCATTGTATTCTGAACTTACTCCGCATATATTGTCAGCCGCTATTCTTCCTTGTCTATTGGCAGGTCCTGCTAAAGGTATAAAAGTTTCACCTCCATTAATATAATCCTTAACAGCAATGGCATCTCCTACAGCGAAAACTCCTTCCACGGAAGTCTTCATATGAGAGTCTACTAATATATGACCTCTTTCTCCTAACTTTATTCCCGACTCTTTTATAAATGCAGTGTCTGGAGAAACTCCTATAGCCAAAATAACCAAGTCTGCCTCAACTTTTTTACCGTCATTTAACGAGATTTCTACTCCTCTTTCATTATCTCTGAAGCATTTAACTCCATTATTCAATATTAGAGATAGGCCGCTATAGATAAGCTCCTTCTCTGCTATAGCTGCCATTTCTGAATCAAAAGGTGCAAGTATATGAGGAGCAGCCTCTACTAATGTAACCTGAACCCCTCTTTCAGTAAGACTTTCAGCCATCTCTATACCTATAAATCCACCACCGATAACAGCTACCTTTTCAGCACTGTTTTTATCAATAATAGCTTTTATCTTATCAGTATCTGCCACATTTCTTAACGTATATATCTTATCATTGCTAATCCCTTCTATATTTGGTCTTATCGGCTTTGCACCAGGTGAAAGAATAAGGTAATCATATGTTTCTACATACTCACTCTTATCATTACACCTCACTCTCACCTTTTTATTAGTAGTATCAAGCTCAATAACTTCACTATTAACTCTCACATCTATATTAAATCTTCTCTTCATCGCTTCAGGAGTCTGAACTAATAACTTTTCTCTCTCTTTTATAGTTTCTCCTATATAATATGGCAATCCACAGTTAGCAAAGGATATATGCTCTCCTTTTTCGAACATTATAATATCAGCAGTTTCATCTAGCCTTCTAATTCTCGCTGCGGCAGAAGCACCACCAGCTACTCCCCCAACTATTAACACTTTCTTATTCATCTTGCACCTCACTAATTTTATTATTTATAGATGTAAACAGTTAGTACTAAATCAACTTAATGCTAATTAGTTTTAATATATATAAAAACTTTTGCTAAATATAATGTTTTACTATAAAGCTAACTTATCAATTTGCATTATTGCTTTAACTATACTAGCTATCTTTCTATCACATACCCTATAAAACACCTCGCTTCCACTTCTCTGACCTTCAATAATTCCATAAGCTCTGAGTTTCTGAAGATGCTGTGAAACTGTAGATTGCGGCAAGCCTAAACATTCTTGCATATGACTTACGTTACACCCTTCATTCTCTACTAATCCTTTTATTATGCAAAGTCTAACAGGATGAGCAATTACTTTAAGCAACTCCGATATATCTTCTAGTTCTTTATAATTCATATCCATAAATATTCTTCACTCCATTTAACATTTGTATATTAATATATTTATATATTAGAATATTCTAATATACTTGTCAATAGCTTTTCTTTTATATATTTATTGCTAGCAACATCCCATTAATTCTTTCACTTTCAAACAGTAAGGTCAACCAGATATTATGACTTTATACTTTCCTATGCATAAAAAATTCGCTGAAGCAATTTTCTTCAGCGAATTTTTTTATTTTTTGTATAACCTATATCTTTCAGAGAATTCATAATAAATATCTTAAATGAAATCTAAGTTTTAGATCTATAGTATCTTTACGGGATTAAAATTTATAAAATCACAAGAAGTCATCACATATTCAACACCATCATGCATACCATTGATAACCCTAGAAAGTGCTGGACCATGTAGATGACCATATATAACTCTCTCCACCTTGTATTCTTTAAATATCTCTGTAAAAGCAGACTTTTCAAATTTTTCATTGGTAGGAGGATAGTGTATCATACATATAAATTTTTCGTATCCAGCCTTCTTTGCAGCATCTAGTGATAACCTTAATCTTATTTGCTCTCTGGAATAAATTTTTTCATCACGAGCAGAAAACTTATCACTTCCTGGACAAATCCACCCTCTAGTTCCACAAATTGCAAAGTCTTCATAAGAGAAGAAGTTATTCTGGATAAAATGCATGCCTTCATACATTGAATTGAGCTTAGATATACTGCTCCACCAGTAGTCATGATTTCCCTTTATGATTATCTTTCTCCCTGGAAGATTATTAATCCAATCAAGATCATCCTTACTTTCATCTGCAGTCATGGACCATGAAATATCTCCACCTATTAAAACCGTGTCTTCTTTACCTATTTTACTTATCCAGTTTTCTTTTATCTTTTCATCATGTTTATACCAATTCTGGCCAAAAATATCCATAGGTTTATCAACATTTAATGCAAGATGAAGATCCGAAATAGCATATAGCGCCATATTAAATTCACCTTTCGTCAATTAGTTTATCTATATCAGTTACATAGGCTATTACATGGGCTACAGCTTCATAAAGTTCATAGGGTATACTATCTCCAACATCCACATTTGATAACATATCTGCTAACTCTTTATTATAAACGACAGGTATTTTACTTTCTTCTGCCTTCTCTATTATCTTATCAGCAATTACACCAATACCTGCTGCAGTTACTATAGGAGCTTCCATATTACTTTCATACTTAAGTGCAGCAGCTTTTTTCCTTTGGTTCATATCATCACACCCTTTGCCTATTGCATCTATCGACATGTAACCTTACAGCCTGATTAATATTTATAGTTATAGAATAATTTATCTCATATATAATTATAACAGATAAATATATAAATTATATATATTAAACAGTGACATTTATGGCAGATATATTCTTATCATCGAAAAAGTTTCTACAGTTCACCAACGTAACTTCTTCAAGTTTCTTAGATACTACTATATTAGATACAAAACCCATATCTTTCAGTGCATTATTCAATTTAGCTTTTCCTAGCTCTAGAGGCTTAACAAATCTTTCTTCACACTTAATATCTACATTAAGTATCTTATTTTTAAGATTTAAGTATCCATCTATATTACCTAAATTAAATGTCTTTACAGTTACTACCAGCTTAACATTAGTAGAATCAACTTTTTTACCGTCTTTTCTATTATCCTTTATTATAAGCTTGCATGGATAGTCCTTTTCTCTAAGCTGTAAGGGAAGATCTAAGCAATAGTATTGATTATTTATACTATTAAACACCTTAAAATCATTTATATTATTCTTTAATAGTTCCATGACTTTTTCTCCAAGCTTTTCAGAAAATACTCCTTCAAGCTGGCTCTTTATGTTACTGTTGATTTTATCCAAAACCTTAGCTTTTGTATTTTCATCTAAGTTTTTTATCTTATCTCCTAAAAGCTTGTCCAAACCGTCCTTATTTAACAGGTTTTTAACTATATCAGTTTTCGAATCAATATCAGATAGATCACTTTTATTTGTATCTATAACTGTTTTAACATCATTAGCTCCAATGTCTACTTCTTTATATTGATCTTTTAGAACACTCTCAACTATATCATCTAGAGATTTACTCAAACTACCCTTAGAAACACTTGTAACGTCTTCTAATTTAGATAATATACTTTTAAGCATATCTTTTATTTCAACATTTCTTCCAGATATCTGATTTTTTATAACTTCATTACTAGAAAGCTTAGCTCCTACTTCTATTTTCCCATCCTGTTCAGAATTAGTTTCTGTCATAAAATCATTGTCAGTAACAATTTCTTTCTCTAAAACTGCAACTGCAGAATTATTAGTTTGAGAATCTGATAAACCCCTAGAGCTATTGTTATTATTTATTTTATTAGTAGAGTCGTTAAATTTATTGTTCTCTACCTTAGATTCATTAATAAGTCTTACTACATCTTGTAGCTTATTAAAATCCTTATTAGATATATTAATTCTTCTATCTAAAATCTTATATATAGCATCCTCAACATTTGCTTTAGTAACTTGTCCATGTTCGTTATCAGCCGAAACCATAGCTTCCTTAATTGTATTCATTATATCTTTATCAGAAAGAGCTGCTACCTTGTTATCTAATGTTTCATATTCGCCATTCAATACAAAGCTACTCTTATTATTAGATAGTACATCTCTCAATGTATATCTCAATATATCGTTGTCATTTGCAGTCATGGATTTAAGAAGCTGAAGTATGTTTATTTTATTATTTCCAGAAGAATACAGGGTGTTAAGCATCTTTGCTTTTACATTATTAGAAGCTAATTCGCTTGGCGTTGCCTCAGTGCCAAATTTAGCATCCGAGATGATTTTATCCTGCATTATTGCTTTAGGTGTGATTTGTTCCTTATAAGTTGAATTATCAGGTGATTGTAACTCTAAACTTTTAAGTTCAGTAGTTATACTACTTATGTCCTCAAAAACTTTAGAAAAATTTTGTGATAGTTTTTTAAAACTTTCTATATTATCCGAAGTTAAATCTATACCACTTTCCATCATCATCATCAATTCATCTTTATTTAAAGAATTAAAACCAACGAAAAAGTCTCTAAGAAGCTTTTGTGCCTTTTTACCCTCTTCACTGTTTTTATCCATTCCCTTTATAGCAAGATATCTTTCTATAAAAATATCTGCTTCTTTTGAATTGCCTTGAAGCTTATCTTTAAAATTCATAATGCTTTTAAGTCTTACTATGTTCTCTCTAGTAATGTGCATATCAAACTTTATCATAAGCTTTACTACATCCTTATCTTCTGGAGACAATCCTTCTGATTTGATAAAATCATCTATGGGATCAGATGCAGTGCTTCCACCTTTATCATCCCCACTTATAAGCTTAAGTTTTAACTTACCATCTACAAAACCCTCAACTTGAAATCTAACTAAACCCTCTTTCATTTCCTCTATAGGCGTATCAACTTCAGCGGCAAACTGCCAACCATCTACTAGTTTGACCATTACCTCTTTTTTGTCATCTAAAGCCTTTACCACTCTTCCAGAAAACTTTTCTCCTACTTCAAATGTAAGTTTTGAAGATAGCTTCTTATTCCCAGTGCTATATACATTATTTACATTCCAAATCGCTGGCATAAGCTAATCTCCCCCACAAAAATTATAACTTTTAACTATTTCAAACTACGAACTAATTAATTGCATTTTATACTTTATACCCTCCAAATAGCCCCACTACACTATTATTTTTTAAATTATTACAGCTCCATTCATAATTTTATTATCGAGTATAAGAGGAGCTTCCTTTAATAGTAAATAATGTCCTATATCCATAATCCTACTAACAATTTTTCTTTTTTGCTTTCTCCAATATGTACGGGACATCAACACATAATTATGCACAGCTTTATCTAGGATATAATTTTCTAGGAAAAAGACGAGGTTTTTAATTATACTTTTATCAGTGCTTTAAAATTCATGTGACATTCCTAAAAAATAAAAAACAACCACTTCAACACTAGATTTTTTAATTCTAAAAGTTTCTTATAGAAGTCTAAAAACATAAATCTAGATATGAAGTGGTATATCTTTATATAAATTTATTCTAATCCAATTTTATTGTAGTTTTTCTTGCCTCTTTTTATAAGAACCGCCCCGTCCTTAAAGTCTTCAGCAGTTAATTCTCTCTTAAAGTCTGTAACCTTCTCACCATTTATTGATAGGCCACCTTGTTGAACTAGCCTCTTTCCTTCAGCTTTTGAAGGTATTATTGCAGTCTCAGCCAAAACCTCTAAAAGTGATGTACCAAGCTTTTCTTTGGTTATAGCTACTGTTGGCACATTAGTCATATCACTTCCAGCTCCGAATAAAGCTTCTGCAGCACTTTGAGCTTTTAAAGCTTCTTCTTCTCCATGAATTAACTTTGTAACTTCAAAAGCAAGAACTTTTTTAGCGTCATTTATAGCAGCATCCTTTAAAGCTCCTAGTCTCCTTACTTCATCCATAGGTAAGAACGTTAATAAAGCTAAGCATTTTTCAACATCTGCATCTCCTACATTTCTCCAGTACTGATAAAAATCATAAGGAGAAGTTTTCTCAGGATCTAGCCATAAAGCTCCATTTTCAGTTTTACCCATTTTCTTTCCTTCACTATTAGTAAGTAAAGTACAAGTCATTGCAAAAGCTTCTTTTTGCGACTTTCTTCTTATTAGATCAACACCTGCAATCATATTTGACCACTGGTCATCTCCACCAAGCTGCATCTTACAGTCATACTTTGTATTCAGCTCATAGAAGTCATAGCCTTGCATTAGCATGTAGTTAAATTCTAAGAATGAAAGACCTTTTTCTAATCTCTGTTTAAAACATTCTGCAGTAAGCATTCTATTTACAGAAAAGTGTGTACCAACTTCTCTAAGGAAATCTACATAATTTAAGTTGAGAAGCCAATCAGCATTGTTAGCTAGAATAGCCTTTCCCTCTGAAAAGTCAATAAATTTCTCCATTTGCTTTTTTATGCAGCTTACGTTATGTTCTATTTGTTCCTTTGTAAGCATTTTTCTCATGTCAGTCTTACCACTTGGGTCCCCAACCATAGCAGTTCCACCACCAATAAGCGCTATTGGTCTGTGGCCAGCTTTTTGCATATGAGCCATAAACATCATAGCAATAAAATGTCCTACATGAAGACTATCAGCTGTTGGATCAAAACCTATATAAAAAGTTATTTTCTCTTTCTCTAATAATTCCCTAGTTTCATTTTCATGAGTAAACTGTTTTATGTACCCACGCTCCATTAACTCATCAAGCACTTGCGCCATTAAAATCCCTCCAAATCTTGAGACATAAAATTGTTTAATTATATGTCCATATGAAAACCAATAATTATAGTATATAAATATTCCAATTATTTATCAATTAAAAATTATTTAAAGTGAATAAAAAAGTAGCTGAAATACACTAGGATAAAATTGTAATTGACCTAGACAGTAAAAAAATGTAGCCATTATGTAGTACTATTACTAATTCTACATAACGGCTACCCAATATATAAAACCTTAATTGGCCACCAATTCATATTTATTGTACTTTTTAATAAAATCAGGAGTTTCATTTTCATGATTAATACTAATGTATACGTTTATGCCAAGTCTATCAGCAAGCTCTTCTAACCTATAAAACAAATGTGCCGCATCTTCTATCTCACAATTAACAATATTACATAGTCCATCTACATAGATGTTCTCAATATCGTAATCTTCTGAAATTATGCCGCACAAAAATCCATACATACTATCATAGCTCATCAGTTCCAATTCGCTAGTAGATATAAACCTTATTTTTTTGTCTAGTTGTAGCATGCATCTGCTATCATCATCGATAAAAACAGAATTACCTTTTTCGGTCAATACGTTTCTGTTTGCAAGACTTATTAGTTCCTTAGTTTTTCCAGAACCTCTCTTATTGCAGAATACCTGAATCATTAGAATCACTCCTTAAATTTTATTATAATTTGGCTCAAGATTTTTCATAACCTATCACTTCGCTAACTAAAAACTAGTAAGATTTTACGAAAAATCTTCAACTACTATTTAAGCTTATATAGATTATTAACCACAATTATCCAAAAAAATCATTATTTATTATGATACCTAAAAATTAATATAATATTCAGACTTCTTTAACAATAGTAATATATTTTTAATTATTTTAAACTAAGTAATAAAACTTATATATGTTCATTAATTCCTGGAAATATAACCTTAAATACATTCTCTTGCCTAGAATTGATAAACATTATCTTTCCCTTTCCTTTAAAGGCCTTTTTCATATTTGAGAAGCCATTATTACTTTTTAAAAATATTCCCTTTGTATCTAAAGTTATAACCTTCTCATATAGCCACATATTCCTTCTATTATACTCCCTAGTGTCGCCATTTCTTTTATTTGTTTTCATAAGCTCACCTGGGCTAGTAACAACTATAGAATTAAAACCTATATGAACCTCTATTATCCTAGAAAACTCCGAATATTCCCTATATAAAACAGCATTCTTTATTGCTTCTAATACTGCGGTGTAAGGATATCTTTCAGGAAGTATATCTTTTAGATGAACTTCGCATAACTCAATCATTTTTATTACATTGCCCTGTACCACAATAACTTCAGGTTTATTCTTATTTACCTTATTTATTATCTTTATCATATTGTGCGGTATATACATGCTATTAGTATCAGAAAACACTAATAGCCCACCTAGTGTACATATAGTTTCTCCTGTTTCTCTATCTCTAGAAGTAATTGAGCTTCTACGAAGTAAAAATTCAATATTTTCATTATTTATATCTATAGATTTAGATCTAAAATACTGATTTATTATACTCATATTTAAGGCACTTATATCACTTTTCAAAATCCCGCACCCTTCAATGTTAAGGTTTAGACTCTCTTCAAATGCAGCTACAAGTTCTTGCTTTCTCATAATATCTGTAGTAGAGCCTCTTCTTATATAAAACGCTCCACTTTCTCTTACCTGATAGGGTTTTTGATCCCAATTATAAATTGTTATTACACCTATATTCTTATCTTCTAGAGTTAAATACTCTACTGAAACAGGTATAGGAGGATCACATCTAGAAGCTATTATTTGCTGAATTTGCTCTTCACTAAATATATCTTCCTTCTTTAATCCTATAATCTTCTTAGTCTTGTCTTCTATACCTACTATTATATAGCCTCTTCCTCCATTGGAATTGGCAATAGCGCAAATATCTTTAGTCAATTCCTTCTTACCTGTCTCGCCACTTAGCTCTATTCGTAGTTTGAAGTCTAATTTTCTTCCTTCTTCCCTGTGAAGCAGGTTTAAAAGCTTTTTCTTGTCCATGGATAAATACCTCTCAAAGGTTAAATAAAATTTTACACTTATGTAACTGAAAATATTTAAGCTTTAATATATTATATTCCAAAGTCTATATATAAGATACCAAGAAATCTTTCTATACCATGTTTTTTTATTTTTTTACTGTTTACCCTAACTAGCAGTTATAAACCCTTGGCATCATTAGGTTTAGCTCGCAAAAAAATTTACTTTTCTAGACAGTAAAAAACAGCCTGGAGCACCACGCTGTTCTATCTAAATATCAATGAACTTATAACTCTATTTTTACCAGATCCCTTTGCCTTATACAAAAGGGCATCAGCAACCTCCACCACTGCGTCAACAGTTTGTCCATCAGCAGGATAAAAGCTTAACCCTATACTTGCTGTTACAGTCTTTATTATATTTTCTCTTATTACAGGACTTTGCTCCAGCATTCTCCTAGTCTCTTCTACCCTGACTTCCATCTCCTCTTCAGTTTCATTGCTTCTAAGACAAATTATTATTTCTTCTCCACCATATCTGGCTATTATATCTTCACTCTTCAAACAGCTTTGTATCACTGTTACTACATGCTGTAGAGTCTCATCACCGAACTGATGTCCAAAGCTATCATTAACCTTTTTAAAATTATCTATATCTATCATAACTATACCAAGACAATTATATGGATTTTCTTTTATCCTCTTATCTAATATCTCAAAAAAGTATTTTCTATTATATATTCCAAGCAAAGGATCTCGTTTTGATGCTTCTTGTATCTTAGTATATAAAATGCTGTTTTCAATAGCTATCGCTATCTGATTAGCTATTGACGCTACGAATTTTATATGAGCTCTCGTAAAAAATCTATATAAGGTATGTTCAACCATTATATAGCCAATATACTTTTCTCTTATTTTTATTGGGAAACCTATTACAGAATGTATGTCTCTTCTAATTTGTTGGTCAGTAAATATATTATCCTTCGAGTTCACTACAAATTCTTCTATATTTCTAATATATTTGTTTATACTATCGGGAAATATAACTTCTTGGGAGTTTGAGTTGGTTGCCTTAACTTCTAGCTTGCCATTTTCTACAAAATATATAGTAGAGTAGGTGCCTCCAAGTATACCCACTATCATATCATTGATCATAGGTATGAGATTTTCATCAGAAATATATGAGTTGATATACTTGCTTACTTCAACAATATTAGCAAGCGCATCTAAGTCTCGTTCTAACCTTATATTCTTTTCATTAAGCACCTGCAATTGCTTTTCAGCAAAATTTTGATAAGTTTCAAACTCTTCACGTATACGTTCATACATCAATCTGTAATCGTCCATAAGCAACTCTCCCAGTATATTCAATTTACTACACAACAAAAATTCTCTAAAGAAACTTCCTTTAGTGAATTTTTTAATGATCTGCCATATAAATTCCTAAATAATAAAAAAACAAGCCCTAATATGTAATTATTAGAGTCATAAAAAGCATTACAATAACTTATGGCATACAATATTATTTTATCTTATAAATTTTAATTTGTAAATCAAAAAAACAGTAACATTTTTACATTTTTGTTTTTATTCCACTAATTATTGCTTCTTATTGAATACATACGGTATGTCGACTTTTGCTATAAACTTATGCTATTGTTATTTTACATTACATAATAGATTAATTCAAGAATTTAGGGGGCTCTTTTATACATCTCCGCCCCTTTTTTTTACATCTTAAATACTTTCTTTAATTATTGTTAATATTAAGTAATAATTTTATTAAATATATGTACATTAGAATGTATGTTTTCTAACACTAGGTCCCTCTAAATTAACATTAACATTAAGAATTAAGTCAGTCCTCTCCATAATTTCTCCCTGTATCTTAGCATTAGGATATTTCTCTTCTAGAAGCCTACCAACCTTAAACAAATCCAAATCTTGAAGCTTATATCTATCAAATATCATAGTAAGATACTTCTTAACATTTTCTTCTTCAGACCTTTTTATATATCCTCTTACGTTATCATCTATTATAAGACGAGCTTGAGATTCTGCCAAGTCACACCTTATATCAATATTCTTATAAAGTTTTATTCTTTCTCCATCGTACCTTAAGTCCGTATTTGTTTTAGAATTAAGTATTTCTAATGTTATGTATTTATCAGGGTTTTGAGGATTATTTATCTCTAAAGTACCACTCTTAACATTATTACTTAAAAAACTATAACTAAGAGCCTCATCTATACTTAACTTTGTAGCAAGTTTATCATCCTTTAGAACTGCAGCACCTTTTATCTGCACTCTATCTTCCATTATATCTTTAACAACCTCAAGCCCTCCGAGTACTGCTATATTCCCACCATTTATTCTATTAGTTAGATAATCATTCAAGTTAGTAGCTATAGTTCTAGGACTAGACTTCATCTTATATACAAGTTGATCTAAGTAAATACCAAGATATTCTTCGTCTGATTTAACTGTTTTAAACAACTCTTCTACTTCACCAAATAAAACGAATACATAAGGCCTTATTAAAAATTCTTGATCTCTTGCCATTATATCTACGAACTGGCCTACACCTTCTTTTGCTGCTCTTTCCGAAAAAATATATGCTCTGCACTGAGTCATATTTATTTTAAAGCTTGAAAAATTGCTAGCATTTCTTATGGCTTCAAGTACAGTCTTTCCTCTACCTTTATAAATCACCCTTCTTCCTTTTTCAGAGCTTTCATTTGTGCTTCTGTATGGCATTACACAATCTAAATAAAGTATTGTATTTTTATTTTCATCAATATCATAGATTATACTTGTAACAAAGGTGGCTCTATTTATGTCTCTATAATTGAAACAACTTGTAAGACTGGAGGAAAAACATATAATTATTATAAATGAAACTACTCTATTTGCTCTTTTCATTAGTATCATCCCCACTTAAAAAATCATTTGATATCTCTTCTAGCGGTCCTCTCAAAATTATATCCTTCAAATTAAGCTTTTTAAGAGTTCCAACAGGAAACATATAATAGTATCCACAAGACTTTAGATTACATATATGTGCAAACAATACCATTACTGCGACAAAAAAGCCTGGAAGTCCCAAAAGACCGGACATAATCACTATAATTAAAGACCAAGCAGACATTGCCCCGTATATCCTAGGAATCAAAAAATAAGATAAGGAACTTATAGCAACTACCAATATAGTTATTCTAGATGCTATACCTGCACCAACAGCAGCATCTCCTAGTATAAGTCCTGCCACTATACTCATAGCTGCGCCTATAGGCTGCGGCAGTCTTAATCCTGCTTCTTTTATTAACTGGAAGAATATCATCATAACTATGACTTCTACTATAGTTGGAAACGGCACTCCAGCTCTCGATACTGCTAGTCTAAAAACAAACAACGATGGAATCACTCCAAAATGATAAGTTACTATAGCCAGATATAGTCCTGGTAAAAATGCGGCAAAGAAAAAGGCCAACCATCTAATAATTCTTGTGAAATTAGCGTAATATCTGTTCAGATAATAATCATCTTGAGCTTGAAAACTCTCTATAAAAAAATATGGTGCAGTAAGAACAAAGGGAGTTCCATCTACTATTACTGCAATTCTTCCTTCCATCAATTTTGCAACTACAGTATCTGGTTTTTCTGTATACCCTACAGTATCAAATATAGTATTTTCATCTCTTAGCTTATTCTCTATATAGTTTGTATCTAGTATAAATTCATAATCCAGCTCTTTTATTTGCTTTCTAACATTATCAACTAATTTTTTAGGTGCAGTATCCTTTATATATGTAAGACAAACTACAGTATTAGATTTTTTCCCTACATATATTGGTTCAAATTTAAGATTTGGATCTTTCACTCTTCTTCTTATAAGTGCTACATTGTCTACAAAGGCTTCTGTAAAGCCTTCACGTGGTCCCTTAAGCACTGCCTCTGCAACAGGGATTCCAACACCTCTTCTTACATATCCTTTAGCCTCACAGAATAAAATCTTATCAGTATAGTTATCAAAAACTATAACTACATCTCCCGATAACACATGAAGTACTGCATCATCATTGTCCTTAGCATAGCCTACAAGATTAATATCAAGAACCTTGCTTGCTATATCATCAATTGAATTTACATTAGACTTAATATTTTTAAGCGGTGCTACTATATATTCGCTTATAAATACCGTTCCACAAAGATCGTCAACAAATATTGCTGTAGCTCTACCTAATGCAGTATCTACCTCCCTTGCTTTTACATCAAAGCTATCCTTTAGTTTCTCATTAATATATTCTTTTGTATTTTTCATAAGCATCACCTAAAAATATTATCTTCACTAAAAATGTTTAATATTCACTTTTTAGAGAATAATAAATTAAGGAAATTATAGGATTTAAAAGAGGTGAATTTTTTTGGAAGGATTATCATCAAAGCATTTAATACTTTTTATCGCAGGGTCTATGATAATATCTATGACCACCTATTCATCAATTTATATAGAATTAGGAGGGAGAGACACTTGGTTTATTGCAATAATTTCAGCAGCTATTTTTATTTTCCTTATCTTATATATAATAAAAACTTTTATCAAAGCTGATAGCTTTGATTTTAGACAAATTATAAAAGGATCAATAGGCAAAAGATTTGGTGAGGTTTATTTATGGCTTTTTGCAATAGGTTTGTTTATAGTTGCTTCAGAAAGTGCAGCAGTAGAAGCAAGCTCCATACATGTAAATCTATTTATAGAAACTCCAGTTTGGTACATAATGTTATTCTTTATAGTACCAGCTATCTATATAGCTTCTAGAAACTTCAATAGTATACTTAATATAGTATTAATATCAATTTCCATAATGCTTATCGCTATCATCATAATAGAAATTTTAGTTCATAAGTATAAGAGCTTCGATTTTTTATTTCCTTTTTTAAAGAATCGCTCTCTCAAGGATTTTACAAACTGTTTTATCGAGTTTTTAGGGGGCTTTAGCTGTATAGCTATTATATTTCCTTTATTAAAGAACTTGGAAAGAAGTAAAAAACTTACTTTTCATTTTTTTATAGGTATTCTCTTGTCTCTAGACATTGTTTGTTTTTCAATAACCGGTCATATAACAAGCTTAGGGGCTATGAGAGCAAAAAATATACTCTTTCCAATATTCCGTCAGGTGCAAAGAATATCCTATGTTAACTTTATAGAAAATGGTGAAATCTTAGTACTACTAGTTTGTGTCCTTGGTTTTATGGTAAAGTATATATTAGCTATGAACGGGATTGTATTTCTATTCAGAGATAAGATAAAAAACAAGCTAGCTGTTGTAGCAATACTTTCAGCAGCATCTTATATATATGGTTTATTAATAGCAAATAACGCTTTTGACTTCATGAAAGTTTTAAATATAAACCAATACATATACATAGTTCTATTCTTAATAATGCCACTTATATTTTTCACAATTTATAGAGCAAGGAATTCTAATAAAGTTGAGTAAAACTAACGGCTAAGAAGCATTTTTCATATAAAAAAACCAGTTGAAAATTTACTAAAATATGCTATAATATATCTGTGAATATTATTAAAATGTTATAGGAAATTTTCTGTTTACTAACCTACCCTCTTAATACTGGTAAGGCAGTAAATCATCAAAATTGCCTATGAGTTTTAAAGGAGGTTTTTTTAATGGAAGATAAGAAGATAACATGTAAAGACTGTGGAAAGGAATTTGTTTTCACTGCTGGAGAACAAGAATTCTACAAAGAAAAAGGATTTGAAAATGATCCTGTAAGATGCCCAGAATGCAGAAAAGCAAGAAAAGCTCAAAAACAAAGAGACAGATTCTAAGCTTTTAAAATTTTGAGTATAACCTCTAACCCTATGGGCTAGAGGTTTTTTTATTCTGTACTTTAGAGTTTAAAGAAAACTACATACTAAGCAGTTGGTTATACCGTTAAAGAACTATGAGATAAAACTAAGCCCCACATATTATAATAAAAAGCTTGTTTTCTCAGTAAAAATTATGCAATACTACCTTTTTTCAGTTTTACCACTACTGCTGATAGTGGCAGTGCAACAACAATCCCAAAGGTTGCTTGAAGTATATTTCCTACTATATCCTTAGCAGAATTTATAAAGGCTCCTACTATAACGGTTTTTAATGCTCCATTTGTAGTAATAGCAGTTATTATTCCTCCAGCTATAAAATACCCTATTACCATAAAAACCCCACCTAATACAAAGCCTATAACATATACTATCCGCTTTCCACTTCCATTGCTTATTACAACAGCAGCTATATAAGCCATAACAAACTTAATAACCAAAGTAAATGGAGCCCAAATATAGAAACCTCCGACCATATCTACCAATGCCATCCCTACTGCAGCTGCAAGAGCGCCTCTTCTCTTTCCAAGAACAACAGCAGATAGAAATACCATACTATCTCCCATGTGAAGATAGCCTCCTCCTACAGTTGGTATCTTAATTATATTTCCTGCTATAAACACCAATGCTATCATAAGCCCTGTAAGAACCAAATCTGTGCTTTTAATATTGCTTGAACTTTCCAAAACAATCCCCCCATTAATATAGAAATAACTACATAAATGATAATATAATACAAAATTTCCACATGCAAATGTATCGATACAATATTAATGAATTATTATTGTATTTTTTACTAATACTATGTTATATGACATTCTTAATTTAGTTTTTATTTATAAAAAACATTATAATTCAGGTAAGAATTTATACATGCATAAAAGTAAGAATGCAAAAATCTATAATAAATTACGATTAAGAATCTTTTTCACAACTTAAAAGGAGGTGATCTTTATGGCTTTCTTAAGATGGATAGGCGGCATAGTTATATTCTTTTGGTTACTTGGAATAATCTTTAGAGTTGGCGGCTACTTTATTAATGCACTTCTTGTAGTAGCAGCTATTATATTTATTGTCGATTTAATATTTGGAAGAAAAAATAAAGTCTGAGTTGACACTTTACTATATTTGTCATATTATAGAATTAATAAAAATAATTAATATCAACAATCAAAGAAGAGAGATAGTATGCTTAAATCCACATTGTATAGAGAGCTGTAGGCGGTGAGATTACAGTAATGATGATTAAGTTGAATGGTTCTCAGAGATACTATGATGAAAGATTATTAATATAATAATCAAGTATTCTTAGTCGTGTTCTCACGTTATAGAGATAAGATATTATTGTATCTTATTTAGAGATGAGAAAATACTTTTCTCAAATATAGGTGGTACCGCGTAATTATACGCCCTATGGATTTTATCCATAGGGCGTTTTTATTTTTTAAGAAATTATATTTCAAATAAAGCTATGGATAAATATAAAAACTTTACTAATGAACACATCCTTAGTGAATTTTTATATTATACCAAATGTAGGAGGATAAAAAATGGATGACAAGAAAAAAGTAATATTTAGTGGAATTCAGCCTTCAGGTGAACTTACTATAGGTAACTACCTCGGAGCAATAAAAAATTGGGTTAAGCTTCAAGACCAATATGACTGCTTCTTCTGTGTAGTTGATTTGCATGCAATAACTGTAAGACAAGTACCTGGAGACCTTAGAAGAAGAACTCTAGAATTATTAGCTATTTATATAGCTGCTGGTATAGATCCCGATAAGAACACTCTTTTTATACAATCTCATGTACCTGCACATAGTGAAGCTGCATGGCTTCTAAACTGCAATTCTTATATGGGTGAGCTTGGAAGAATGACTCAATACAAAGATAAATCTCAAAAGATGGGTGACTCAATAATAGCTGGTCTTTTCAACTACCCAGTACTTATGGCTGCAGATATACTTTTATACAATACAGACCTAGTACCAGTTGGTAAGGATCAAACTCAACATCTAGAACTAGCTAGAGATATCGCTCAAAGATTTAACAATACCTACAGCCCAACCTTTGTGATTCCTGAAGGATACATTCCTGAGGAAGGTGCAAAAATAATGAGCTTACAAGAACCAACAAAGAAGATGTCTAAATCTGATGACAATCAAAACAGCTTCATACTTCTATTAGACCCTCCAGAGGTTATAAGAAAAAAGGTAAGTAGAGCCGTTACTGATGGAATCGGAGTTGTAAACTACACAGATGAACAGCCAGGTGTTAAGAACTTAATAAATATTATCTGTGCTATAAAAGGACTTAAACCTGAAGAAGTGGTTGAGACTTACAAAGGAAAAGGCTATGCTGAGTTAAAAAGTGATGTAGCTGAAACTTTAATAAGCGAGCTCGCTCCACTTCAAGAAAAGGTTAAATCACTTCTAAGTGATAAAACTTACCTAGAAGACATATATAGAAAAGGCGCTGATAAAGCAAACTATATAGCAAATAAAACCTTAAGAAAGATGCAAAAGAAGATTGGATTTATACCAAGATAAAAAAGTCGCTTTAGCGACTTTTTCTTCTAGTGAACTTTTGTCTATCTACCCCTACGAATTCATGTAAAAAAATATGACAGGCAAATAAGTTTTCTTTATTTATCTTTTTCTTCAAAGTTTATCTTTTCTTTTACTATATATAAAGGTCTATTCTTACTTTCATCATATATTCTAGCTATATACTCACCAATAATTCCAAGTGACAATAGCTGCACTCCACTGAAAAGGGTTATTACCACCATAAGAGAAGTCCAACCTGGCTCAGTTCTTCCCCCAAAAAGTTTAACTAGAATAGAGTATACAAGCATTATAAAGGATATCATTATAGTTATAGTTCCTATCAAGGATACAACCTTTAACGGTCTTGATGAAAACGCCACAATTCCATCTGAGGCAAACTTAAGCATCTTTTTCAAAGGATACTTAGTTGTACCTGCAAATCTTTCACTTCTATCATATTCTATATAGGTTTGGTTAAATCCAACCCAGCTAACCATTCCTCTAACAAACCTATTTCTCTCAGGCATGTTCTTAAGAGCTTCTACAACTGTTCTATCAATCAACCTAAAATCTCCAGTATCTTTTGGTATTTCAATATCAGACATACTGGCTAAAAACTTATAGAAATACTTTGCAGTTATTAGTTTAAACCAAGTCTCTCCGTCTCTCTTTCTTCTCTTTGCATAAACCACCTCATAACCTTCTTGCCACTTATTTACCATGTCAACTATAAGCTCTGGCGGATCTTGTAAGTCAGCATCTATTATTACTACAGCATCTCCTGTAGCATTGAATATACCTGCCGTTACTGCAGTTTGATGACCAAAGTTTCTAGAGAATCCTATCACCTTAACATTACTATCCACTGCTGCTATATCTTTAAGTATAGGCAAAGTTTTGTCCGTAGAACCATCATTTATAAATATAATTTCATAATTGTATTTATTATTTATCATAACTTCAGATATTCTTTTGTAACACTCTTCGGCAACCAACTCTTCAAAATACATTGGAACCACAATAGAAATCTTTTTATTAACCATTCTTTACCTCCTCAGAAAAAGTCCACATTCTATTTAAGAAGTAGTTAAGCACCATACATACACCCGTAACAATAATCAGTGCTATAAACTTGTTTAAGCCTACTTTATCTACAAAAATCATCATTAGACAAGTATTTATAGCAAGTATTACAAGGTTTATTACTAAGAACTTTACACCTCTTGAACCTTTTTTAGAATCTACCTTAAATACCCATCTACTATTAAAAAAATAGCTATTTACTACTCCAATTAGATAACTTGTTACATAGGCCGTAGTATATCCAATGCCTAATTTACTAAATATCCAAAAACATACAAAGGTAAGTAAGGTGTTCATTCCTCCAACTATACCAAATCTTATAAATCTAAATAATTCCTTCATCATCATCACCATTCAAATTAATCAGAATCTTAAATAATTCTGTATTATATTTAATTATTTTCCTCTTTGATTATTGCCATAAATTAAATTTAAATTCTAGGCTCTGTCAGGATACTGTGCTAAAATTAAACGTAGGCAAATTCTAAGTCTATTATATATATAAATTTGTTAAAAACTATGAGATTATTATGTGAACTTTTTGTGATTTAAGCTTATATATGTACGAAACATAAATCAGGAAGCTTCTTAAAACTGATTAGCAGTAAAAAATAGGAGTATATTTATATATCACCTAATAAAAGCTCATATTTCATGTAGTTCCCATTAAATTTATGAGAGCATTTAAAATATGTTTTCAATTAAAGTGGTACATACTAATAACCCCTATTTCTATATGCCTATGTTAAATTTTAAGAGTTTTCCCAAGGTCTGCTGTTAAGGTATTCTGTGAAAGTTTCTCTTAAATCATCTCTTCTAAGTGCATACTCAACAGTAGCTTGTAGGAATCCTAATTTGTCTCCAACATCATATCTATTTCCTTCAAAGTTATATGCATACATAGCTTCTTGCTTTATTAATGTCTTAAGAGCATCTGTTAGCTGTATCTCTCCACCTTTTCCTGGGTTAGTATTCTCAAGTATATCAAATATAGCAGGAGTTATTATATATCTACCAAGTATAGCAACATTACTTGGAGCCTCATCTACTGAAGGTTTCTCCACTAAATCCTTTACTTTATATACTCTATCTTCTATATGAATTCCATTTACTATACCATACTTATTAACATTCTCATGAGCAACCTCTTGAACACCCAAAATTGTAGTGTTATACTCACTATAGCAATCCATAAGTTGCTTTAGACAAGGTTTTCCATCATTGTAAACCACATCATCCCCAAGAAGGACCGCAAAAGGTTCTTTACCAACAAAGGCTTTTGCACAGTGAATAGCATGACCTAACCCCTTAGGCTCTTTTTGTCTTATATAATGAATATCTACTAAATCAGTTATGTCTCTTACCAGTTCAAGAAGTTCACTCTTACCAGACTTCTCCAACTCAACTTCAAGTTCAACAGATTTGTCAAAATGATCTTCTATACATTTTTTATTTCTTCCAGTTATTATAAGTATCTCTTCTATTCCAGAAGCAACAGCTTCTTCTATTATATATTGAATTGTTGGCTTATCAACTATGGGAAGCATTTCTTTAGGTTGTGCCTTTGTAGCCGGTAAAAATCTAGTTCCAAGTCCAGCAGCAGGAATAATAGCTTTTCTAACTTTCATCTTTAACTCCTCCAATTAATAGATTTACCATAATATTTTAACACAATGGCAAAAATATAACAATTTGTTTTGCTCAAATCAATTTATATTATTGTAACCTTTTGTAAGTTCATTCTATTATATTACTAGTTACTAAAAAAATTATAGAAACTATAAAAAAATATATTTTTTTCATATCCCTATTGTATATGTTAACCTTAATGTTCTAAAATATAGATATTAATCTAAATTTTATTATAACTCAAGAGGAGGCATAAGATGTTAAACTTTAATTACTACAATCCTACAAAATTAGTTTTTGGTAAAGATACTATAAAGACTATTGGAGGCCATGTTAAGAGCTTTGGTATTAAGAAAGTTTTATTTTTATACGGCAAGAACTCAATATTTAAGAATGGGGTATATGATACAGTAGTTGCATCTCTTAAAGAAAACAACATTGAATTTGTAGAAGTATCCGGTGTTAAACCTAATCCTGTACTTTCAAAGGTGCATGAAGCAATCCAAGTGGTTAGAGAAAACAATCTCGATGGTATAGTTGCTGTAGGAGGCGGAAGCGTAGTTGACTCAGCAAAAGCAATAGCTGCTGGTACTTTCTACGAAGGAGATGTATGGGATATATTTGAAGGTAAAGCACAAGTAACTAAAGCCTTACCTATATTCCCTGTACTTACTATATCAGCCACTGGTTCCGAAATGAACAACGGTGGAGTAATAACAAACGAAGCTGAAGGTAAGAAATGGGGCTTTGGTTCTCCATTACTATTCCCTAAAGTATCTATACTAGATCCCACTGTTCAAGCAACACTTCCTACAATTCAAACAGTCAATGGAGCTGTAGATGGACTAAGCCACGTATTTGAAGCTTATTTTGGTGGAACTTCTAATACAGATATGGAAGATGAGCTTTCTGAAGGTATAATAAGAACAATAATGAAACATACAAGAGTTCTTATAAACGATCCATCAAACTATGATTCAAGAAGCGAGCTAGCTTGGTCTGCAACTTTAGCTCTTAACGGAATTAACGGAGTAGGTAGAAGAGGAGATTGGTCATCCCATGGAATAGAGCATGGTGTAAGTGTATTTAATGATATAGCTCATGGTTCTGGACTTGCGATAGTTATGCCTGCTTGGATGAAGTATGTTCATAGCTGCTGGCCAGAAAAGTTTGCAAGATTTGGAGAAAATATATTTGGAATCACTGAAGGATCTATTGAAGAAAAGGGATTAAACGCAATAGAAGCCTTAAGAGCCTTCTATAAGGAGATAGGCGCTCCTATAACACTTAAAGAGGTTGGAGTAGCTAAAAAGGATTTAGACTTTATAGCTGACACTGTAGCTAAACAAGGCCCTCTAGGTTCTCTAAAAAGCTTAGATAGAGATGATGTATATAAAATACTAGAAATAGCATTCTAGTAAACCGCATTCTAGAAAAAGATTATATATAAATTATCCAAAACCAATCAAAATATATACTTTTAAAATAAATTTAAAACAGCCTCCAAATTAATTTTTGGAAGCTGTTTTCTATGTAATAGATGTTATATACATACACTATAGTATGCCATAAACTTTGCAATACTATATGTTTTTTAATCTCTCTAATATATCTTCATCAATAAAATTCACATGATTTTTAGTTACTAAATCTTCATACTCGGCGGAACTTATAGGGTATAATATTTCCTTCTTTACCACTAATCCTTCTTTTTTTATGGAGGCATAAAATGTGTCATTGGTACCTATCTTAAACTTTCTTGTATTTTTATTCTTAGCTATTAATAACTTGTTATCCAATACATCTTTTCCAATGAAATGCTTATCAGTTTCTCCAACTATAGTGCACCTATATAGCTTAAGTTCATCCATTAATATTTTACACCTCCATAAACCAGCGTCTATTATATTATCGTAATATATTCTATAAAATATTTAATACAATTAAATATTTAACATAATATTAACAATTATATTTTACACATTTTTTTTATAGATTGCAACTTAAATATATATTTCTACATATTAATACTAATATTCACATCTCTACACGACAACAAATTAATATACAAATTTATATATCAATATTTTTTTCCCATATGCCTTTCCGAATGTATATGAGAAAGCTCTGACAGGAGACATGTTTTTTACTCTTCACTCTTTGAAGCCAAATTTTTATATTGTTTTCATATAAATTAAAATAAAAAAGCTGCTAACAAATCGTTACAGCAGCTTTTTTACATCCAATAATCTTTTCAAGTGCAAGTGGTTATTTTTAAATACTACCTACTAAAATATCTAGTTTAACACAAAAACTCTTATGCCTTAAAGCTTCCAAAAGTATTTCTTCTAAAATCTCTGGCGCCTTTGATAATCATCCTAATCTTTTGTATTTTATTAGCCTCAAAAAGTATAATTTTAATTGTCTCATTTCTAAAACAAGCTTTATCAGTGTCAATATACTCTTTATCAACATTATTATACTTGCTCCATACATAAAATCTATTTCTTGTTATATAATATCTTCTTAAAGGTGAATGATTTGTATATTCTATTCTCTTACCTAATATATATCTTTCTTTAGATACTCCTAATGAATGAAATAGAATTGCATTCTTACATTGTATAAGCTTATATCCATGTTCAATTAATCTTAGACAAAAATCATGATCAACGTAATCTATAAATAATTTTTCCTCAAACTTTCCTACTGCGGTAAATACACTGGTCTTTACTAAATTGCCAGAGGTTATTTCCTCATTTATGTATACGAATTCTTTACTCTGAGTGTAGTTTGCTTTGCTTATATCATTGCCATTTATATAACCCTTCTCTACATATGTCGGAAAAATAGATACAACATTTTCTCTTTCACTTTCTGGAATAGAATTATATATTTCAAACATATTTGCAACCATATTTTTTTCTGCTTCACTGTCATGGTCTAAAGTGATTACCCAAGGGTAGCCCTTTTCAATGGCATACTCAACACCTATATTTAATGCTGCTGCTATACCTAAGTTAACCTTATTATTAATAACTTTAACATTAGAATCTTTTATCGAGTCAAGAACCTCTAAAGTTTTACTATTTGACCCATTATCTACGATAACGACCTCATCAACCTGTGTTTTTATAGCATCTAAACATTTAAATATATCTTCAGCTATATTATAAGTTACTATAATAGTACATACTTTATCCAAAATAATCACCCATTCAATAAAATTAGAAGAGATTTAGTTAAATTTAACATAATCTCTTCCTTGTTTAAGACCTTCTACCATTGCTGTTGCTCTTTCCTTATCACCGCTCATAATATACTTGAAATATTTTATTAGCCTAGATAAATAAAAAAAGCTTCTAGCTTTTAAGAATCCCATTCTTCCAAGCTTATAAGAATATTTATTCATCAATATAACCCTATTTCTATTTCCATACTTAACAGAAAATGCAGATTCTTCTCCACCAGTAGAAGCACTAACCTTGTGGTATATCTTAGCATTAGGATTATACATAATCTTGTATTTCTTTTCAGCCAAGGCAATACAAAAATCCAAGTCTTCTAAATACATGAAATATTCCTTTGGTAAAAATCCAACCTTTTCAAATATTTCTCTCTTTATAAGCATGCAGCATCCAGTCATAAAGTCAATTTGCCTTATTTCCTTGCTACCAGAATCAGCTTCCCCTTGTTGCTCATGAGCACCAGAAAATCTATCCCATTTTATTTTACCGCCGCCAAACCAAATTTTATCGGTTTCTGGGTAGTAATTTATTTGACTTCCAACAATACCTATACTTGAATCTGTACTAAAAGTATTAGCCATCTCAGTTAGGAAATCCGGTTCAACCAAGGTATCGGTATTTATAAGAAGTATATACTCAGCTCCAGCCTTCAATGCATGCTCTATTCCCAAGTTGTTACCTTCTGCAAATCCACCATTTTTACCAGATTGGAGAACAACATATTGTTCTCCAACTGCTCTCCTAATTACTTCCTCAGAGTCATCAGTAGATTTATTGTCAACAATTACTATCTTATAATTTTTATATTTAATCTTTTTAAGACTTTCTATACAGTCCAGAGTATCTCTGGCTCCATTGTAGTTCAATAACACTATATATATTAATGCTTCTTCCATATAATCCTCCTATATTATAGCTTATATCTCTCAGCTATACCTACAAACTTCTTAGGAAGTAAAACTATAAAAGAAAGTACCAAAAGTGGATATACATCATGGAAACCAGAAGAAATAAATATAGCCTTAGCAAATGTTATCCCACAGGTTGCTAAAATGAACTTAAACTCGAAACTTCCCTTATTTTCAAATATATTTCTATAAAAAGATCTTTCACTTAAACCATATATAATTCCTGCTATTATAGCTATAAGAACTACACCAAACCAGCCAAAGTTTAGATATGGTTGAAGAAATAGTCCTCCTCTTAATCCATAATGGTCCTCATATCCTACAAGAGTCTTTGCTGTAAAGTTCCCCCAAGACCACTTTTGTCTATACTCAGATAAGGCCGATGGAACAAAAGACATTGTATCAGCTAGATAGTTCTTACCATTTAAAAATCCTTCAAAATGTTTCTGATCATAATTGTATAGTATAAATGCTCCATCTCTTATATCAGAGAAGGTATTTCCATACATTATTTCCTGCTGCATTTTTTCTTCAAAGTTTTTATCGATTTTATTGCCATGTCTTACAAAAAGCATACCTATTCCAAGCACTAATGTAAGTGCCAAGGCAGAAATTATCATTAGGTTTGGCTTTCTAAATCTATCTTTATTAGAATATATATAGAATAGTGTAAGGTTAACTATTATATCTACAAAAGGTCCTCTACTTCCTACAAGTAGAACTACAATTACACCAAGAATCGATAGACCAATTAAATATTTCTCCTTAGACTTTAAATATCTAATAAACATATACTGCGCTAGAGTAAAAATAATTATATTCAAAGCCAAGTAAATTGGCCTAATCTTGTTATTATCAGATGAATCAAAGATCATTCTGTTGCCAAACAGCGGAATAGCCCAAACTTTCACTATAAGAGCCACCCATAATATCAAGCAAAGTATATAAAACTTAACTATAATCCTATGTTTAATAAGATTATCCTTTTCAATTGCTTTTAAGGAAATTTCCTTTTTGTAGAACAGCTCAAACAATGCCATAGTCAATATAAATATAGCAAAGCCAATACTATTAATTACCATACATTGATTTAAATAATCTATATAGTAAGTTGAATTGAAGCTTCCAAGAGCCTCCCATGCTTTATTATTGTATTGAAGCATAGAAATAAAAAGCAACGCCACTGATGATATAAAAATGAATATATTAAAAGGTGAAAATATATATTTATTCTTTATATACTTATAAACTAGATATGTTAAAAAAATTAATATATCAGCTATCATCAATGATTTTACAGCTATAGTTGAATAATTCATAAAATTAACGAAGTATTCCAATTCAATCACCAACTCCTTTAGGTTTTATCTTATAACTTTCCAGTGGGAAGCGTCCTTGAATTCCTTATACTTAGTATTTATGAATTCTTCTATCTTTTTCTTAAAAATCTCTTCATCAAAGGTTTCTGCATGTGTTCTTATTTCCTGCTTATCAAAGCTTAGTTTCTCGAACCTCTTAACCGCTTCAACCAAGGATTCAGTACTTTGCTCCTCAAAGAATAATCCAGTCTTTCCATCTACAACAGTTTCTAGTGCTCCCCCTCTGCCATATGCTATAACTGGCCTTCCACAAGCTTGAGCTTCTAATGGTGTTATTCCAAAGTCTTCTTCTCCAGGGAAAACAAATGCCCTGCACTTTGCATAATAATCCTTAATAACCTCATCAGACTGCCTTCCTAAAAATTTAATATTATCTTTAGCAATAGCCTCTAGCTTATCTCTTTCCTCGCCATCTCCAATTATAACTAATGGTAGCCCCAACTCATTGAAAGCCTTTACTGCCAAATCTATTCTCTTATATGGAACAAGTCTAGATAGAATTAAGAAATAATCTTCATCTTCATCTACGATATTGAAAAGCTTACATCTTACAGGCGGATGTATAACTACAGACTCTCTTCTATAATGTTTCCAAATACGCTTTGCAACATTTTCTGAATTAGCAATAAAATAATCTACTCTATCAGATGCAAGTTTATCCCACATTCTCATATAATTCATAAAATATTTCAAAAATACCTTTTTAATTTTTTTCATGCTAGTTTTATCTGCATATTCATAATAGAATTCCCAAGCATACCTCATAGGCGTATGACAATAACACACATGCATCGTATTAGGGTTAGTAATAACTCCTTTTGCGCATGATGAACTGCTGCTCAAAACTATATCATATTCATTCAAATCAAAACTTTCAAAGGCCATTGGCATGAATGGAAGATATCTTTGATGACCGTTTTTCACCTTCTTTTGAAGAAAAGAAGTTCTTACATCTATTTTTTGTAATTCTTCGTCTAAGTTTTCTGGATTGTACATGGTGGTGTATATAGGAGCCTCTTTATACAATTCTTTGAAGTTAACAACAACTCTTTCTGAACCTGCCATATTCGTAAGCCACTCGTGCACCAATGCTACGTTCATAAATTACACCTCATTATTCTAAATGCTCTTTAGCAATCTTAATTTCTTGCTCATTTTTCTTTGATGAAATCATTATATGTTCATCTGTTTCTACAATTATTAAATCATTTATTCCATTCAATAATATCTTTTTCTTTGTTAGTACTATATTATTGTTTGACTTAAATGGATATCCACTGGCATTAAATACATTACCATTTATATCTTTATCTGAGTATCTGTCTATACTAGTCCAGTTTCCAACATCATCCCATCCGAAATTACACGGTATAACATATATCCTGTCATACCTTTCCATTATAGCATAATCTACAGATATATTATCAGTCTTATGATAGTTATTGTCTATATATTTCTGAAGTTTTTCTTCCTCAAGTATTGGTACTTCTTTTAAGGCATCATATGTAAATGGAAGGTATTTTTGTACCAGACTAATTATATTCTTAGCTTTCCACAAAAACATTCCACCATTCCACAAGTAATTACCTTCTCGGAGATATCTTTCAGCTTTTTCATAGTTTGGTTTCTCTACAAAAGACTCTACTTTAAATATTCTTCTATAATCACAATTAAAAAATTCATTTCCTACCTTTATGTATCCATAACCAGTTTCAGCTCTACTAGGCTCCATACCCAAAGTAACAATTGCATCTTCTCTCTCATCTAAAAAGTTAGAGGCTATATTTATAGTATCGATAAAGTTAGCTTCTTCTTCTATTAAATGATCTGATGGTAAAACTACTATATTTGCATCCTCATAATACCTACTTATTACAAGAGATGAAAGAGCTATACAAGGCGCCGTATTTCTTCCTTCTGGCTCAACTATAATATTTTTCTCACATATTTCTGGCAACTGTTCCTTAACTAAATCTATATATTTTTCACCGGTAGAAATAAAGATTCTTTCCATAGGAATCAATTTTTTAATCCTGTTTACAGTCATTTGTATCATCGTTTCATTTCCTAATAACTCTAAGAACTGTTTGGGCCTATCTTCTGTTGAAAGAGGCCAAAATCTAGTTCCTTTTCCCCCGGCCATTATTAAAGCACAAATCATACCCATCTTCTCCCTCTTAAAGTATTGTCTAAGAATAATAGTTCCGCATAGAAATGATTAATTACATAATATTATAAACTAGCTTCAACTCTTAATATCCATCCATATCTTCTCATATTCAAATACGGTTTCATTAACAAGTTTATCCCAATTAAAATATTTTGCTCTTTCTATTCCATAGCTAACATATTTATTATACCTATCCTCATCCCCCAATAGATAATCGATCTTATTTGCTAGATCCTGTTCATCCTCAGATTTAAAGGTTAAGCCTTCTTCTCCTAATACTTCTGGTAAAGAAGATGTATTAGCCACTATTGCTGGACATCCACAAGCCATTGCTTCAAGCGGCGGCAGTCCAAATCCTTCATACAACGAAGGAAACACAAACATCAATGCAAGATTATATATCACAGATAAGTCCTTCTCATCTATAAATCCTATAAATTGCACTCTATCAAATAAATTATTGTCTTTTATTAACTTTGTTAGTCCTTCATTAGGGCTACCACCTATAATTAATTTTAAAGTTTCATCACTCTTTATGTATTTAACAGCCTTTACTAATGTTTCTACATTTTTGTGAGGTTTTAAGTTACCAACATAAAGCACGAACTTCTCAGGAAGTTTATATTTAAGTCTCACTCTACTTAAAACATCTTCTTCTTCTATAATTCTAAACTTATCACCAATCCCATTATAGGTAACTACCACATCGCTAGGCTCTAAGTCTACCCAGGACAAAATTTCTTTCTTAGAGAACTCTGATACAGTTAAAATGCATTTACTTTTCTTAGCTGAAGTTCTAACTATATATTTATAGTAATATTTATGAAAAGGCGAATAAAACTGTGGCAATCTTACATGATTAAGATCATGTATAGTCATTACCATATCTGTTTTTATAAAAGGGCTCGCCACAAAGGATGGCGAATGAAATATAGCCTTCCCCCTATACCTATTCAAAATTTTAGGAAGCTCAATCTGCTCCCCAATAGAAAGAAATTTATTCTTCATTAAAATAAAATCTATATCATTAAAACTTCCAAAAAGCTTCTTAGCAATCTCCATATCATTAACTAGAAGAGTATAGTTCAGCTTGTCAAGCTTAATAGAATTAACAATTAATTCATACGTATACCTAGCTATCCCATGAAGCTTCTCGTCAACCATCCTGGCATCAATTATTACGTTAATTTTTTCTTTCATAATAAAACCTTCCAAGTTTAATTTATATAGCCCCTTCTTTTCTTAAAACAGAAACAAAGGTTTTTATAATTATTTTAAAATCTAAAAATAATGATCTATTATCAATATAATACATATCCATTTTAACTCTTTCTTCATAGGTAGTATCACTTCTACCATTAGCCTGCCAATACCCAGTAAGTCCAGGAGTCACAGAAAATAACTTCCCAGCATATTCACCATACTTTTCAATTTCTTTCTTAACTATAGGTCTTGGTCCAACAATACTCATATCACCTAAAAGTATATTTAGAAGTTGTGGCAATTCATCTAAACTTGTTTTTCTTAGAAAGTTACCTACTTTTGTTATCCTAGGGTCATTGTCAAGCTTAAAATTGATTTCAAACTCTCTCTTTTGCTCTTCTGTAAAGTTATTAAAGACCTCTTCCGCATTACTAACCATAGTCCTAAATTTATAAACTTTAATGTTGTTTCCACTTTTTCCTAATCTAGTGTGAGAGAAAAATACCGGACCTTTTGAGTCTATCTTTATTATTATGAACAATAAAATAAATATAGGCGACAAAATTAACAACCCAATTAAAGATAACAAAATGTCAAATATTCTTTTTAATACTATGTAATATAGCTTAGAGTTTATTTCCTCACTATCAGTATTCTTTGGTATATCTAGGTTGTCTGACATTTGCATATAAATCCTCCTAATTTGCTAATAACTTATAAATAGCAAAATAATTAGTATAATTTGTTTAATAATAAAACTAAAAAAACAAATATGTCATTCTCTTATGATATATTAGCAAAAAGACAAGATATCATCTTAAGAACGACTCAAATATGATTATATCATTAAATCTTCCTATGGAAAATAAATAATATTAATTTTAAACGTAATACGTATTTAGTTAAATAAGATATGACTAAAAATTAACATAAAATAATAAGTCACTACATGGGTTACTTTTATATTATTATATATACATATATATTAATTGTCCATAAAAATAATCCAATCTATAGTTTGTTTATACAATTTAGCCAACTATTTATTGTCAATTCAAATAAAATTATAAGTTTTTTTAAAAAATCTAATTTAATCAAATTCTGTAACAATATATTTTTTAATATTTATAAGTTATATATTTGGAACATCGCTAACTCTCTTTTTAAGTAAAATAGCTTTTATTTTTTCAATTATTATAATTTGGGTATCATCCTTAAGTATAAACATCATAGCAATATATATTACACCACCAACTATAACTTGAATTATATTAGCCAAAATTGCCTTATTAATAAAATCCCCTACCTTCATGACTACTATGCACATCACTATTGATCCAACGAGGAACTTCCATGTAGCAAGTACCATTTTTAGCACTGGTAATTGCTTTCTTGTCAATACTAATTGAACAATTGATCCTACAAATTCTGCTACAATAATAGCTACAACAGCTCCTAGAGCTCCAAACTTAGGTATTACTATTAGATTCATGATAAAATTGATGACTGCTGCAATAACAACAGATTGAGTATATTTATTCTCCTGTTTAGTACCAATTAGATACTGAACACCAATAATATTTGCCCAGCTAACTGCGATTATTATAATTGAACTAATAGCAATTAATCCTCCAACAGAACTATAGTCCTTTCCTAAAAACCAGGATACTAATATTTTAGATATAGCCATCACTCCAAAAGCCATTGGAAAAGCTACATATGAAACAATCTTAAAAGCTTGCTCTACAATCTTATTTACTTCTTCTCTTCTTCCTTTACTTATTATATTGGATATCATAGGAAGCATAACTATACCTATAGAAGATATCAAAGAAAGAATAACCCTTACAATCTTCTGGGAGTAATCATAAAAAGCTACCTGTTCATTAGTTGATAGAACTCCAACTAAAGTTCTTGATAGCAACATATAAACTTGTGATGCAATTTGAGGCAAAAACAGACTTATTAAAGGCTTAATTGTCTTTTTTATTATATCTATATCAACCACAATCTTACCAATATTTTTAGGTACATATATCCACATAGTTAAAAAGCTTATTCCATTTATTATTATAGTCAATAGTATGTACAATACTAAATCATCTGAGCTTCTTACAAAAACAAATATACTTACTAAGCCCAATAACTTAGCAATAGAATTTCTTATTACAACTTTCTTAAAATCTTCTAGTCCCATGAATAACCAAGATATATCAAAAAACACCGTTAACATATTAAGCCCTTGGATAATATATACAAACTTATCTTGATTAACAAATGTTCCTACAAATACATAATAGGCTATTAAAGCAAGTAAGCTAGTTATGCCTTGAGTAACATATAAACTCCAAAAATATCTTCTAAGCTTTTCCTTATCATCTCTAACAAAAGCAATCTGTCTATTACCATAAATCTGCATTCCCAAGGTACCAATTAACATAAAATAATTAACAATTGATAATGTATATGAATTTAATCCTAATTGACCTGGCGTAAATATTCTTGTAAGATACGGCATAGTAAGTAATGGAATTATTAAAATTAAAACTTGATATACCGTATTATAAAAATAATTTTTTATTACACTCATTTAAATTTCCTCCAAATTGTTATATCTAGCAACTCTTATATAATATAACTTTTATTCATCTGTAGCAATTAAAAAATATAACATAATTAAGGTAATACATCAGTAATCATATATCTTTTAAGAATGTTTGTCTTTACAAAAAAGTTAAATTAATTTTTGCCAATCTATTTAAAAGAAAAAACTACGACTTAGCGTAGTTTCTTTATCTTTATTAAGTTTAATAGTACATGAAAATTATAATTGTAGTTAATTTGAAAGTAAATAAAAACTTTCATCAAGTTTTTATACATAATGATCCATTACTTATTTCTTTTGTATATTATCAATAAACTCTTTAATAGCAACTTCCCAATCTCTCATTTCATCACCAACAGTACATCTTAGCATCATGTTATCTAAAGATGAAAATTCTGGCCTCTTAGCCGGTCTTACAAATTGCTCAGATGTACATGGTCTAATCTCACAATCTATGCCTGATAACTCAATTATTTTCTTAGCAAAATCATACCAAGTACATTCTCCACTTCCAGTACAATGATAAGTTCCATATTCTTCTGTTCCAATAAGTTTTAAGATATGATGTGCCAAATCCTCTGCATTTGTAGGATTTCCTCTTTGGTCATTCACTACATCTATAAAGTCCTTTTCTTTTCCTAACTTCATCATTGTATACACAAAATTATTACCATTATAACCATAAAGCCATGCAGTTCTTACTATAAAGTATTTACTTGAAAACTGCTTTACAAATTCTTCTCCTGCAAGCTTTGTTTTACCATAAACACTTACAGGTCCTGTTAGATCATATTCTTTTAATGCTTTACTTCCAACTCCACTAAATACGTAATCAGTAGAAATATGTATAAGTTTAGCACCTAACTCTTCGCAAACAATAGCAAGATTTCTTGGTCCTATAGCATTAACTTTAAACGCTATATCTTCATTGGTTTCACAAGCATCTACATTAGTATAAGCAGCACAATTAACAACTACATCAGGTTTAATTGCTCCGATATAATCTCTTGTAGCCTCAAGGTTTGTTATATCAAGCTCCTGAACATCTATACCTATTATTTCTGATGCAACAACTTCAGATGGTACATTACCTAGTTCTGACTTACCACTCTTTATTATGTTAATTATTTGAGTTCCTAATTGGCCTTTTGCTCCTGTTATTAAAATTTTCATAATTATACCTCCAAAATAAATCTCATTTTTAATTATATCAAAAAATATTAGTTATTCCTAACATATATATAATTTCCTAAATAATTAAAAGACTCTATAGAATATTACTTCCATAGAGCTTTAATTATTAAAACAACTTTCTTATCTCACCAGCTATAACATCAGCCTTCTTTTGTTGCTCATCTTGGTTTGCACATCTCTTTGCTTCCTCTGGATTACTTATAAATCCACATTCTATCAATATAGATGGTGTATTTATATTTCTAGTTACATATAATCCATGATCATGTGCCCTTAAATTGTTATAGCCTAAACGGCTTCCAAGTGCATTAACCACATTGTTTGCTAATTGTTTGCTTAACTGTGCCTGAACCGTTGGAGTTGTATCGATCTTTAGATCATCATAGCTCCACCCACCTGGATCAGAACCTGAAACAATACCATCATTGTCAAGACTAGGTCTATAACTGCTATAATGGGTACTAACTCCATTAGTTGTCGAGTTGCTATCACTAACATCATGATGTATACTTACAAAAAGATCAGCTTTTAGATCATTTGCCAGCTTAGTTCTACCTTGTAAACTATCATCAAGTGAATCAGTAGGTCTTTGCCAAGGCTGTCTAGTCATAACCACTGTATACCCCATGGATGTAAGAGTTGCTTGAAGCTTTACTGCAACCTGCATATTTAGTTCTGTCTCCGAGTATATAACTTTGTCTATAGTTCGCTCTGCACCATAATCTTTACCATAGTTATGACCAGGGTCTACAACTATTAACCTTTTACCATTGTATACATTTAAACTCTTTTCCTTTACTGTTCCATCGTTTCCTATAGCAACTACCTTCAGATTATGGATTCCACTTGATTTATCCTGCATATTTAGAGTGTAGTTAAAGCCACTACTCTCTGCTTGATAGTATTTAGGGTAGGCAGCTTTTACATCTGGTCTAGAGAACCCTATGTTAGCATCACCTAAGTAGTTGTTATCCAAATAAACTTTTGCAGATCTTACACCTGAGTAATTAACAGCCCAACCACCTAAATTAACTTGGCCTCTATTCAAGTCCTGACCATCTCTTACTGTGTCTATATTTATTTCTGGTTGAGGTTTAATTATATTTACTTTTCTAATTGCAGTAGAGCTAGTACCATCACTTCCAATTGCTTCTACCTTTACTTCCCTTATCCCAGGACCTATTCCACTCTGCCTTAAAGTAAGAATATATCCACTCTTATCTGCATCAGGATAATTAGGATAAGCTCTTTTTACATCTTCTCTAGATTGTCCTAGTGTTGCTGTTCCTACATTTGCATTATCAACATAAACATTTACTTTTGTTATCCCAGAGGCATTTAAAGCCCATCCTCTAACTAAAAAATCGTCGCTGATAGTAGCATTATCTGAAGGCTCATCTACAGCTATTCTAGGCTCTCCTCTATACACATAGAAGACTCTCTCATCGCTAACTTTGCTGCCATCTGTTCCAACAGCTTCAATTCTAACAACATTTTGCCCTTCATTTAAATCTTTGTTTTCAATTATATAATTTATCCCACTATTTTTACCAGCTGGATATCCTGGGTATGCTGCGTCAATGTCAGTTCTGATTTCTCCTATAGTAGCATATCCCTTAAATGCATTATTTAAGTACACACCTACATACCTAAGTCCTGAAGGATTAAGTGCCCAACCTCTAACCAGTAGGGATTCCTTTGATATATGCGAATTACCTACAGGACTATCTAGATTAGCAAGAGGCTTCCTAACCTTTTTTTCAATATTCTTAGAAGATATCTTTATAGAACCATCAGCTGAAACAGCTTGTACAGAGACCTTATGGTTTCCTTCTTTATATTTAGATAGATCTACAGTAAATGCATAACCTGATATATTAGAGTTTACATAGTTAGGGTAAGCTTTTCCAACATCAGGCCTTGCTAGTCCTAAACTTGCATATCCTTCTAAATTATCATCAATATAAACCTTAACTTCTTTCAAACCTGACTTACTAATCGCCCAACCTCTAACTAACATAGAACCATCAAATGTAGAGAAATTTTCAACTGGATCATCTATTACATTCATTGATTCCTGTGCTTGTTCTGCATATACCTTTGTAGCTGAAAATAGATTAGATATAAACAAAAAAACACAAATTATAGAAAGTACTTTATTTAATTTTCTCATTAGAATTCTCCTATTTATATGCCGGTACCTCAAAATACAATGTAGGATTAGACATCTTATCAATAAGTTTCTTTATATTTGTAGTTTGTGCCTTTGCCCAGTTAACATCAGTTGCATATTCGTGATATACATCCTGATAGTTCCACTTCATTTTATATAATGTATTTTGCTGATATTTTAGACTTGTTATATAATCAGTTGATATAAAGCTAGCTCCACCAATTATTGCACTATCAACTGTGAACCACCCTTGTTTATATGCATATTCTGATCCTAATCTTTCAGGGTCACTGTTTTTAGCACCAATGCCATACATATTATATACAATCCTTGGTTCAACAGTTTGTCCATCAACTGAAGTAACTAAAATACCATTTGCTAACCTAGATAATCCATTATTAGTTTCATGTAATGAATGTGATACTAAGTATATTGGATTGATATTGTATCTCTTACCTCCATCAAGAAAAGCTTGACCTTTTCCATCTAAAATTCCTTGTCCTTTTACTGCATTGTTTAAATTATCTACTGATATTCCTTCAGCATAATTTAACTTCAAGAACATATATCTATAGGTATCATTATTTAAGAAATTATTTACATCCATATAGTATCTAACATCTTCATTGGTAGCAGGAGTATTATCCCAATAAGTATTGCCACCTTTTTGAATTTGTTGATTTACATAATAATCAAATGTATTATCGTATTGCTTATAAGTAACTATTCCTTTTAGGTAGAATGAAGTAAACTTATCTAAAATAGAACCATCCTTACCACATATAGAGATCTTTATATCATGCTTGCCAACAGACATTCCATTTGTAGACAGAACATAATTAAATCCGCTATTTGAACTTTCTTTGTAGTTACTATAAGCACTACCAACATCGTCTCTTCTATAGCCTATTGCTGCATCTCCTACGTAGACTCCATCAATATATACTTTAACTTGAGCTACACCAGCAGCATTTACTCCCCATCCACCTATCAGAACTTGATCAGATAATATGGTACTATTAGGAGCTGGTGAATCAATGTTGGCTTTAGGTTCTGGTTTAACTATATTTATATTGAATTGTCTAGTTTCACTACTTTGATCATTATTGTTAAATCTAATTTGTATTAAATGATTTCCTGGTTTAATGGTATCAAATCCCACCGAGCACTGATATCCACTTTTCAATGAATTATCATAATCAGGGTAAACTTTATTAACATCTGGTCTCATTAGACCTATGGTTCCTTGTCCAACATAATTACCATCAATACTAAGCTCCACTGACTTAACACCTGACGGACTTAAAGCCCATCCTCTTATAGCAAAATCGCTTGTTATATTGCTTCCGTTACTTGGCTCGTCTATCTGATACATAGCACTTCTAATATAATAGTTAAAACTAACAGTATTTGCTTTAGAAGTTCCATCAGCTCCGTTACCTACAACCTTTATTGTATGACTTCCAGGTGAAAGATTTGCAGTATCCACAGTATACTTATATCCACTTCTATCTCCATTAGGATACCCTGGATAAGCAGCTGCTACATCAGGCCTCATATCTCCTAGAGTAGCATACCCTTTAAACATATCATCTAAATAAACTCCTACAGACTTCATTCCTGAGCCATTTAATGCCCATCCTGTAACTAATATGTTTTTTGAAAGATTTATGTTCTGTGTAGGATAGTCTATGTAGGTAATAGGATCCTTTTGAGTTTTTTGAACAGTTACACTAGTAGATTTTTGAGAGTTATCCAATCCTATCTGTTCAACTGTTATCGTATGATTGCCATTGGATAACTTTGCTGTATCTAGAGTTAAACTGTATCCACTTCTATCTCCAGATGGATACCCTGGATAAGCACTGTTTACATCAGGTCTATAGTTGCCAATATATGCATTGCCATTAAAGTTGTCATCTACATATACTCTTACCTCTCTCAAAGCAGCTGGATTTAAAGCCCATCCAGTTACTAAAGTATAGGGTGAAAGCTGGCTATTACTTGTAGGCGAATCTATGCACATCAGCATCGGCTTAGTACTTGAGGCAGCTTCATTTTGACCAGATTGAGTAGAACTCAATGCGTACACTGGTGTAGAATACATGAAAAAAACATAAATACATACAGTAAAGGACAGTACTTTTCTAATCATCCTATTCTTTAAAAAATTCATTAATTATCTCCCCCTTTTTTTTAAAACTTCTTTAATTCTACCTATATTCTTAAGATCATTAAAGAAAAACAAAACAACTATTACGGAATATATGATTAGGTAAGATAAGAATCCAAGATACCACTTATCTATATAAGCGCAAAGTACAAATCCTACACTTAAAATTATACCAGTTATAGTTTCCTTAAACAAACTTATATGCATTGTTTTAACAAAAAAAGCATCAGAATATATATTCCAAATTAAAAAAGCTAATAAAGTGGCCCAAGCTATTCCCACTGGCGTTTTTATAATTACACAAGCTAAAAAGTTACAGATTATGGCCAATACAAATGCAAAGATATTGTTCTTGGTATATTCTTTATTTAACTTCAAAGCTTTATAATAGTTTAGAGCTAATATAGTTATTTGGCCACTAAATAAAACCGTAGGTGTTAGCACTAGGACTAGGGGTAGTGAATCCATATATTTAGGCAAGTAAAGCTGTATTATAAATTTTATAAAGAAAAAAGCTAAAAAAGATAAGGATAAAACTAAATTTAAGCCCTTCTTAATTGTTGAGTATGCTTTTCCTAATTTATCCCCCTCAAGTCTCGCTATATAAGGAAATACCACTGTAGAAAATGAGTTAATTAATAAATAAAATAATGTTATTATGGAATATGCAAATGAATACATCGCAAAATCTCTTAAAGTGAAATACTTTTCTATAAATATTCTGTCTAACCCAAGTATAATCAATGTAATAAGATTACCGATCATCATTAAGAATCCTGAAGAAAAGTTTTCCTTTATATCATCCTTCAAATCCATAATCCTTTGACTCTTAGCTTGCAAGATATCTTTGTTATAGTATAAGAATATGATCAATGTAAATAGATTTGCACCAGTAGTAAGCATTACAAATGCCATATGCACATCTATTTTTAATATAAATAATACAATACACCCTACAATATATAATAGCTTTGATGCTATCATACTATATGAATACAACTTAAACTTCCTAGTAAATTGACTTATAAATGAAAAGAAGGTTGATAGATTCAATATAAATCCATTAAATGCTAACAAATAGAATAAATCTCTCTTTATCGGCTCTTTTATCATTATAAACGAAGCAACAAAAATAATTACTGCTGTTATTAGTTGAAATAATAAAAGAAAGTTAAAATATGTCTTAAACTTCTTTTTCGGAATGTCATCATATTCATAACTACCATAGTTTACAAGAACTCCGTCATTAAATCCAAATTGAAATATACCTACATAGGTAACGTAGAGTGTAAAAATTCTAAAATATGCATATTCATTTATGTTTAGTATTTTTGGAATAACCAATGCAGTTATTACTCCACCTAAAACATTGATAGAATTAGCACCTAAAGTATATGCAAAATCTTTGATATTTTTATTTTTCATAACCAATCCTCTTATTATATATATATAATATTATTCTATAAAGAATTGGGAATACAAGCTGCATACTCATTCCTGCAAATACAATCATATTTGAAAAAGTACTTAGAACAACCATATTGCACATCATACTTATCGCTACTATTCTTAACTTATTGTTTTTTCCAACTAACTTCATATAAATAAATATTACTGCCATAAGATATATAAACTGAAGTATTACACCAATCCAACCTAGATAATAAAAACCACCCATGTATAGAGTTCCAACAATCAATTCTTTCTTTATTAGCTTTACATGATCACTTATCTGAAAAGGTTCTTCTTTTACCAATCTTCTCGCTACTATATCAGGTAAAACTTCTCTAGTTACAAAGTTTTTAATATTAGTTGAATTAATTTCAGTGTTATTATCATCGATATTTAGCTGCAAATTAGCTAAAGGCGAAGAAATATATATATATGACCAAAAAAACGGCTTAGGAATAATCTTATTATTTCTAAAGCTTTCAGACGCCCCTCCTATGTCCAGTATATATTTGCTGCTAAATTTATCGTAAGTATGATCTGATAGACTTACTCTATAGTTTCCAAAAAAACCAAATAGATATAGAAAGGCAATACCTATAACTGCTAATGAAATTATTATCTTTTTATTTAGTAATCTCCTAATACCTATCATACTTAAAAATACAAATAAGCTTCCCAAAAATATATTTATTATCAATCCCCTAGATACAATTAGTAATGCAGGAACATAATTTAATAAATATAAAACTAATACAATTTTGTTTTTAGTAGATAGGAATAAATGAAATAAATATACTCCATAGAATATTGTGAAGCTAAATAGAAATATGTGAAAAGTAGGTATACCTGAAAACTCCAAATAATTTATTTTTGAGTTTAATAGTGGCGCCCCTCCCGCATATATAAATTCCGCAATATAACCTAAGAAAATTAGCACAGATATATATTTAATCTTTTTGTTATATTCTATAGTTTCATACCTTAGCTCACCTTTTTTATGGCTTCTTATACCCAAAAATGCTGAAATAGCAAAAGATAGAACAAAAAATAAAACTGTCCATATTGTTAAACTAGGATAAAGGTTGGACCATCCAAGTAAATAAACAAGTAAAACAGACAAAAAGCTTATAACATATACTAAGAAAGGATTCGTCATATATTTACCCCCTAATCTTTTTTATAAAATCTTCCTTTTTTGTAATCACTAAAGCCTTCTACAATCATGCATAACTTTTTTAACTTATTTTTCTCAAATAGGGTAAGCCTAGCAATCTCTTGAAAAAACAAATTTTTATCATGCTTAACCCATTCTGGGAAGCTTTGCTTATATTTCTTCCATATATATAACCTGTTTCTAGTCATATAATATCTTCTTAAGGCTGAGTGATTACTAGACGTTATATTCTTACCAAAAAGCTTATAAACTTTGGTATCCCCAAGACTATGAAGTAATATGGCATTATTGACTTTCAATATGGCATAATCATTAAGTTTTACCCTTAAGCAAAAATCATGATCTACTAGATCTATAAATAATTTTTCATCGAAATCCCCTATCTTATCAAATACACTCATATCAATAAGACTTCCTGAACTAATTTCAGTTAGCACATATTCATATTCTGTATTTACAGAAACTTGGTTAGCATAATAAGCTTGCTTTTCTACATGATTAGGAACTAAAACTTTAATTTTCTCTTTATCCTTATCATTTAAGCCTTCATAGGTCGCAATCATATTATAAACTAAATCTTTTGTACAAATACTATCTTGATCTAGTGTAATTATAAACTTAAAGTCATTTTTTCGTGCATACTCAATTCCTATATTAAATGCCTTAGCAATGCCAACATTTTCATTATTATAGATAATCTCAATATCTTCCTCAGCTTTAAAACTTTCTAATATTTTTAAATTTTCCGGGTTAGATCCATTATCTACAATTAAAGTTTTCTTCACTTGATTTCTTATTGCCGCTATGCCATCAATTATACCTTGTCCTGCATTATATGAAACTACAACTGCGCATATTGAATCGATATTTATCATAATACTCTCCAATCTATTCTCACAATAAACATATTTACTTTAATAACTATCTTTTTATTAAATGATTAATATCCTCAATACTCGGATGATTGTCCATAAATATCTTTCTCTTTTCTCTGATCTTAGGAATTAGTCTTTTAGCTTCCATAGTGTATTTAAATACGAATCTCTCATACATCAACGAATATATTATCAGCGCAAAGCTTCTACATATCTTTTTTAAAACCTCCATTGGAGGCACCTTTTCGAATTCATTCTTTTCTAAAAGAAGTATATGGTTTCTATGAGAAATCCCCCTTAGGAACTCTGATTGGGTTTTTCTATGTTTAATAAAGTTCAAAACTCCACCTTTAGATCCTCCAAGACCCCTTCCATGAAAGGCTACAGCTTCTGGATAATACATGCACTTAAATCCTGCTAAGTTCAATCTCCAAGAAACATCTATATCTTCTTTGTATGCAAAAAAGTCTTCATCGAAATACTCGTTTTTCACCTTTATATCTTCCAGAGAACTTCTTCTATAGAAAGGTGCTGCACCACATACGCCGAAGATTCTTTCTATAGAGTCATACTGCCCTCTATCCTCTTCGTTTTGACCTCTATCCTTAAACTTTCTATTACTGTAGAACTCAATACCAGCACTATCAATATAATTTAATTTCTTATCGTTTTTAAAATCGTATTTCAACAACTTTCCAGATAGAGCGGCAATCTTAACATCTTTTTCAGCATAGCAATACAATTTGTAGATGAAATCTTCTTCTAAAATAATATCTGGATTTAAAAGCATTATATATTCACCTTTTGAAACTTCTATCCCTTGATTTGCCGCTCCTGAATAACCTTTATTATCACTATTGTTTATTTTCACTATGTTTTCTGCATCATACAATTGATCAAACAGTTCAAAAGATCCATCTTTAGAGTTATTATCTATAAAAATAATTTCTAGATTTTTATAGGTTTGATTAAGTATAGAATTCATACATCTTTCAATATAGTCTTTATTATTAAAATTTATTATTACCAAGCTAACCAATTTATCCATAAGCTTCATCCTTTATTATAATAAACTAACCTCTTTGTATTAAGCTTTTTAAAGCCTTAAAAATACAAAGAGGTTTATTTTGGTGCTAATTTCTACTATCCTATAAATCGCTGGTGGATTCTAGATGATAATAACTAATTAACCCCTCTAATAATTTAATTGTACATCTTATCATAGTACTTTTGATATTCTCCAGAAGTAACGTGTTCCATCCATTGTCTATTATCTAAATACCATTGAATAGTCTTAACTATACCTACTTCAAAAGTAGTTTCTGGGTACCAACCTAATTCTTCTTTTATCTTGTCAGGAGCTATACCGTATCTTCTGTCATGACCTTTTCTGTCTTCAACATACTTAATTAGCTCTTCTGTTACGGATGCATCTACATTGTCATGAACATATGCAACTACAGTCTTTACTATCTGAATATTAGTTCTTTCATTATGACCACCAACATTGTAAACTTCTCCAACTCTGCCATCTCTTACAACCATGTCGATAGCCTTACAATGATCTTCTACATAAAGCCAATCTCTTATATTAAGCCCATCACCATAAACAGGAAGATCTTTATGATTTAAGCAGTTATTTATAAGTAATGGTATTAGCTTTTCTGGGAAATGATATGGTCCATAGTTATTAGAACATCTAGTTATAGTCACTGGCATGTTATAAGTATCAAAGTAAGCCTTAACCATGAAATCAGCTCCAGCTTTACTTGATGAATATGGACTATGAGGATCAAGTGGAGTTGTTTCCATGAAGTAACCTGTTTCTCCAAGAGAACCGTAAACTTCATCTGTTGAAACTTGATGATATCTTACTCCTTCTTTCCATCCATTTTCTCTTTCCCATGCATTCTTAGCACAATTTAGTAAGTTTACTGTTCCTAAAACATTTGTACTTGCAAATATCTCAGGTTCTTTTATACTTCTATCTACATGTGACTCTGCTGCAAAGTTAACAACATAGTCTATATCATACTTTTCAAAAAGTCCTGTTACAAGCTCTTTATCACATATATCTCCTTGAACAAATATATGGTTAGGATTTTCCTGTACATCCTTTAAATTCTCAAGATTTCCTGCATAAGTAAGCTTATCTAAGTTTATAATCTTAACATCATTGTATTTTTTCAACATGTAAAGTACAAAATTTGAGCCTATAAATCCTGCTCCACCAGTTACTAAATAAGTTTTCATATAATTACTCTCCTTTATATTCAAATGGTACATCTAATTCCTTCAATGGCTTTTGCTTTTTATCCTTTTCTGATAAAAGCAACTCTTCTATTCCTTCTAGAGGCCACTGAACTGCTACATCAGGATCGTTCCATAAAAGTCCACTATCATATTCAGGTGCATAGTAATCAGTACATTTGTAATTAAATACGGCTTCATCTGATACTACTAAGAAACCATGAGCAAAACCTTCTGGCACATAAAATTGTCTTTTATTTTCTTCAGTAAGAAGCACACCTTCCCACATTCCAAAGGTAGGCGATCCTTTTCTAAGATCTACAGCTACATCATAAACCTGTCCTTTAGTAACTCTAACAAGCTTTCCTTGAGTATGCTTTGTTTGGAAGTGAAGACCTCTTAAAACACCTTTTTTTGATTTAGATTCATTGTCTTGAACAAAGTCCATCTTTAAACCTGCTTCAAAAAAGTCCTTCTTATTATAACTTTCCATAAAATAACCTCTGTTATCTCCAACAACATTAGGTTGTATTATGTATAAGTCCTTAATCTTTGTTTCAATAAACTTAAACTGTCCCATACAAACTCACCTTCTTAATAAATATTATTTTATCTGTTTTTCTTCTCAATTTCTTCAACAACATCAACAAGATATTGACCGTATCCAGTCTTCATAAGAGGTTTTGCAAGCTCTCTAACCTGGTCAGCACTAATCCAACCTTTTCTAAAAGCTATTTCTTCTAGACATGCAATGTAAGTACCTTGTGTATTTTGTACCGCTTCTACAAAGTTAGATGCTTGTAGCATAGAGCCGTGTGTTCCTGTATCTAGCCATGCAAGGCCTCTTCCTAAAAGTTCTACCTTTAGAGTACCTTCCTGCATATATACTTTATTTAAGTCAGTTATCTCTAGCTCTCCTCTATCAGAAGGCTTTAGATTTTTAGCTTTTTCCACTACTGAGTTATCATAAAAATAAAGTCCTGGAACCGCATACTTTGACTTTGGTTTTTCTGGCTTTTCTTCTAAAGATATAACCCTATCTTCACTATCGAACTCAACAACACCGAAAGCCTTAGGGTTTTGAACATAGTATCCAAATACCATAGCACCCTTTTCTAAAGCTGCTGCTCTCTTTAAATTATCACTAAATCTTTGTCCATAGAAGATGTTATCGCCTAATATCATAGCAACATTATCATCTCCAATAAACTCTTCTCCTATTATAAAGGCTTCAGCAAGTCCATTTGGAGCTTCCTGAACAGCATATTCAATCTTAAGACCTAATTCTGAGCCATCTCTGAATAACTCCTTAAAGTTAACTATGTCTCTTGGTGTTGATATTATTAATATCTCTCTTATTCCAGCAAGCATTAACACAGACATTGGATAGTATATCATAGGCTTATCATATATAGGAACCATCTGTTTTGACATTGCCTTTGTTACTGGATAAAGTCTAGTACCTGACCCACCAGCTAGTATTATTCCCTTCATCTTATATATCCTCCTCAAACCTTGTCCAATATTTTTTATCTAAAGAATATTTAATTCTTTTTTTCGACGATAACTTTTCATATTTCTGCCCTAAAATATTTCCTATATATCTAGTAGCAAAATTAGGTATTAAAATTAATAAAACTTTAAAATTCATTTCTTTTACAGCTCTTAATAACACATGTTTAAACAAAGCCATTCCACTTTGATTACCCTTATAAGTTAGGAATATAGAGTTTATCTTAAAAAACACTCCAGTATCAAAATACCTGTTAAACAATTGTCTTAATGTAAATGTATGTGAGTGATACACCTCTGAATCTGCACAATACTTTATCCTAAATCCATTTTCTATTATTTTATGAGCTAAATACATATCTTCATTTATTATTAGATGCTTTCCGTCGTATCCATTTAATTCTTTGTATACTGAGGTTTTTACAGCTGAAGAAGCATCTGAATAAAAAAAGGTCATAAGACCTAACTTATCAATATCTTCTTTTGATACAATCCTTGATTGTTCAGGGTAATTTTTCTCTCTTATGTATTTCTCTATAGAGTTATTTTCGCATATCTGTCTACTAAAAGCAGCCTCACAAACTCCATTGATTATAGGATTCACTAAATTACTTAACCACTTATCATTTTTCATCATAACATCTTGAGATATAAACACTATGATATCACTTTCTGAATCCATAGCCATAATTTCTCTTGTTCTACTATGTGAAAATTCTTCTTTTTTTATAAGTACATATTCTAAATTAAGTCCTTTTAAAATCTCCAAGGTATTATCAGTTGATTCTGTAAGTGCATATCTAATACTTACATCAAAATCCACTGTCTGAGACATTAAACTGCTATGTAATGAATTTATATAATTACTAGCATTATATAAAGGACATATTATGTCTACTTTCATTTTCATTACCCCTTATTTTTTAGTAAGTTGCTTTATCTACATTGCGCCCTCTTTTTTTATAACCGATACAAAGGTTTTACCGATTATCTTTATATCTAAGATTAAGGACCTGTTATCTACATAATACATGTCCATAGCTATTCTTTCCTCATAAGTGGTATCACTTCTACCATGAGCCTGCCAGTATCCAGTAAGGCCAGGTGTAACAGAGAAAAACTTTGGAGCAAACTTGCCGTACTTTTCTACTTCCTTCTCAACTATAGGTCTAGGCCCCACAACACTCATATCTCCTAGTAATATATTTAAAAGTTGAGGCAACTCATCCAGGCTTGTCTTCCTTAAAAAATTACCTATCCTAGTTATTCTAGGATCATTATCAAGCTTAAAGTTTATAGCAAACTCTTTCTTCTGCTCTTCTGTAAAATTAGCAAAAACCTCATCCGCATTTGAAACCATTGTCCTAAACTTGTAAACCTTTATAGTCTTACCATTCTTGCCAAGTCTGTTATGACCAAACATTGCTGGACCCTTAGAATCTAATTTTACTAAAATAATAAGAATTACAAAAACAGGTGAAAGCAATATAAGTCCAATGAAAGCACTTAAAAAATCAAAGAGTCTTTTTATACATATATACATTAAATTTTCCTTTTTCACACTAATCTCTTCATCAGATACTACTTTTGTATTATCTATCATCTGCATATTGATCCCCCATCTTGGTTACTTTTTTACACATAAACATTATATATGCAATGAGAATTTATGTCCATAATAATAAAACGCCGTCGTTTAATAAACCCAGATAATATTTTACACTATTTAATAACAATAATAAATTATAATTAACATAAAAACCAAACATTCCATCAACAATTATCACGGTTTTTCACATTTTTATACATAACAATATATTATTTTTTTAATCAAATTAAACAACTCATAAAAACATCTTTATAATTTCAAAAGTTTGTATTATAGTCTATAAGTTGGTTTTACACAGTTTACAACCATATCTTTTTATATTATTTAATTATAAACCAAATCATCCACAAATTCACCTAGTTTGAGAATTATATACATTTTTTTTAATAAGTTCACGATTGCTTAACTTGTATCAAAATAAATTATCTGTAGTTTCGTAAACTACAGATAATTTATAACAAATCTAAGCTTCAATCAATTCCTATATCCACCATTCCTATACCAGGTATCTTTATACTCCATTTCTAATTTAGTAACACTGCTCCTCATGGTAATAAAACCTTTCTCTTTTAACTCTATAAGCTCTAACTTTTCTTTTATCCTTTGATTCTCAGAGCTAAGCCTATGGTTATCTATACTGAGCATTATGTTATTTTTCAAAAGTTTCTTTATTGCTCTTTCACTGTCTAAAAGCTCTCTTTCATATAAAAGAATTTGAAAGTATTCATACCTATTCATACCCATCCCCCCTTTATTTTATATAACATTTAGTTATTTATAACCAATTGATAATACATAGCTGTACAAGTTAAGTTTTATAACGCTGAGTTTACAATTCTATTAGCCATATGTGTTAACAACTTTGAGTATTTGGAATATTTTTCATAATAATATAGTATTTTATACAGCTTTTATAGTCAATAAGCTAATTGCTTTCTTAATAAGTTTGTAATAATATGTAAATAATTTCTTAATAATTGGCCTATTTTCTATGGTAATATAACTCTTCTAATATTTTTGTGTAAACTAAATATCATAATTTCAGAACTTCCATTTAGAATACAGAATAAATAATCCTTCTTAGGAGAAAAATATTACGTACTACTTTCTGAGGAGCTGATTATTTTATATGAAATTAGATAGATACATGTCCATCATTCTAGGATTTCCAAAAACCTTATACTTCAATTTTAAATATTTCAATTTTAAAGACGCAGTTAAACTTCCAGTTTTAATCTCTCATAGAGTATATCTGAAAAGTCTTAAAGGTTCTATTGCTATAACCAGCAATATACGTAGTAAGATGATACAAATAGGCTTTGGGGAGGTAGGTATCTTCGATTTTAAGCGACGAAGAACTATAATTGATATAGAAGGGAAAGTAATATTCAACGGAAAGTGTACATTAGGCCATGGCTCAAAAATTTTCGTCTTAGGTGAACTAACCATAGGAAAAAACTTTAATATCAATGCAGAAACTTCTATTATATGTGCAAAAAAAATAACCATCGGAGATGATTGTTTATTTTCTTGGGATAACTTAATCATGGACACTGACTTTCATTATATTAAACAGCTAGAAGATAACATCATAGTAAATGAAGATAAAGAAATATATATTGGCAATAAGGTTTGGATAGGCTGCAGATGTACCATATTGAAAGGTACTGTAATTGGAGATGGATGCATAATTTCAGCAAACAGCGTAACAAGAGGTAAATATGTAGCAACCAACTCTATACTTAGTGGAAGTCCTTGTAAGGTTGTAAAAAGTGATGTTTACTGGACAAGATAAAATTTCTAGGCTGTTTCATTAAATAGACTGTTCATAGTATATTTTAGAATTCATTAAAGCAACAGCCTTATAGATTTATAAATGGTAGTATTATATAATTTAGTAAAACTTTATTACAATATACTTTATTATATCGCTTTATATTACTGATCTATTTCCTAAGCAATTTTATAAGTTTATATCTATACCTTCCTATTATACTAGTTAATAAATGATTGATTTCTTCCTTCAATAAAACTAGAATTATAACATATACAGCTGCACCTATTATGCTTTGTATAAAGGTTGTAAAGATTGCTGGTCCAAGAGAACATCCTATCAATCTTACAGTAACAAACATAAAAAATGCTGCTACAATATACTTAACAATATTAATAATCATAGAACCATCTATGCTTTGCTTTATAAAAAGATATTGTATGTAGGCCACTAAAAATTCAGATATTAAAGTTGCTATGCATGCTCCTTGAGCCTTATACTTTTCTATTAACAGTAGATTTATAATTACATTTGAAATAGCTCCAACGGTTACAGCTACAGTAAATTCTCTTGTTCTGTTAGACGGCAAAAGATAATGCATTCCAAGCACGTTTCCTATAGCTATAAACACTAAGCTAGCAGAAGAAAGTATAAGCAAATAGGAGACTTCATAAAAATCCTTTCCAAAAAACCATGGTACAAGTTCTTTAGAAATAGCTGCTAAGCCAGTAGCCATTGGAATTGAAATATAGGCAATAGCCTTTAGACTTTTATTTAGGTATTCCTTCAATTTGTTATTGTCCCCTTTCGAGAAGGTATTACTCATTCTAGGAAGCATAACGACCCCTAGCGAAGTCACTATACCAAGCACTAAGCGGATGATCTTTTGAGACTGCTCATATAACCCAACCTCTCCAGTATTGGATAGTATCCCTAACATGGTTCTGTCAAGTACAGCGTATATTTGTACAGATATTTGTGGTATAAAAAGCTTTATTGCAGGTATAAAATGCTGTTTCATATCTGTATAAGTCACCATAATAAAACTTACAGTATTAGGTACATACGCCCACATAATCAAATTACCTAAGACAAGCATAAGCCCATTTATAGCTACATATTCATATAAGTCATCATAGCTTTTTATAAACAAAAATATACAAGCTACTCCAATTAATTTTATTAATAAGTTTCTTGTCACAGTCTTTTTAAAATCTTCTAGCCCCATATAAAGCCATGATATATCTAGCGCTGCAGCAACTATGTTTGTTGACTGAATAAGATATATTAAACTATTTTCAGTGTTTATACAAAATATAATTACGTATACTATCAAAGCAATGGCTGTAGTAATAAATTTGAATAAAGTTATGGACCAAAATACCCTAGACATCTTTTCTTTATCATCTCTCACATATGCAATGCTTCTGTTTCCATACAAAGAAATTCCTACAGTTCCTATAATTATAAAGTACTGCACTATAGAAAGAGTATAGCTATATATTCCTATTCCTTGCTTTCCCAATATTCTTGAGGTATAAGGTACGGTTATTAATGGTATAAATAGTGTTACCATCTGAAAGACTAAGTTGTACATAAAGTTTTTTACTAAACTTTTACTCATAAAAAACCTCTATCATCTCTAAATTTTTTATAAAAACTCTCTATATTCTTGAAGTAATCTGAGTTAGCTTTTATCCACTTAAAATCTTTCTCCCACCACCTGAAAGATTTTAAGAATTCCACTTGATCCATGTTATACCTGTACTTTAGGTGCTTTGCAGGAACACCTCCACACACCGAGTAAGGTTCTACATCCTTTGTTACAACAGCACCAGCTGCTACTACTGCACCATCACCAATTGTTACTCCTTCAAGTAACCTTGCACCATAACCTACCCATACATCACTGCCTATTACAACACTTATTTTATTATCAGTATCAACAAATTTATGTTCTTTATATATATCAGCAGCTGTAAAAGTAAAACCCGCTTGCTTTTGTGTAGAGAAAAAAGCAGGATGAGTAGATACGAATTCATTTGTTGGGTGAGTTCCATAAATAACCTCAACAAAAGGAGCTACTGATGAAAACCTTCCTATATTGCAGTTAGCCAAATTGCAATTCCAGCCTACATAACTTCCTAACCCAATAACAGAATTAGTTATATTAGAATTCTTATATACTATTGACCGTCCTTCAAACCTAGTTCTTCTATCTATTTTCACTCTAGAACCAATGGTGCAATGTATCTTTTTTATAGTGAGTTTAAAGTAAATGGTATATATACTATTAATCAACCCTCTAATTATTCTCTTCATATCAATTAGCAACTCCAAGTTAGTTTTTAATTTTCCGGCTATACTTAACAATACTGTTGAAATTAAGTGGTTATACGGGAGATGCTATATATGCCAGCAATTAAAATCATATGATTCTTTTCACAAATCTTGCTGGATTACCTGCCCAGACTTCCTTGCAAGGGACATTTTTTGTCACCACTGAGCCTGCGCCTATAACACTATAATCTCCTATGCTAACACCTTTTAATATAATAGTTCCAGCTCCTATAAAGCATCCCTTCCCAATGATCACAGGCGCTGTTTTGATGTCTTCAAAACCGCTTATCCTTTTTTCGTAGTCAATAGAGTGGAAATCCGTATCAAAAATTCTACAATCTCCACCTATAAAACAGTTCTCACCTATATGTACATATTTAAATGCACATATTGCGGTATTTGAGATACCCACACCCTTTTCAATGACCAATTCCGCATTATCTTTTACAAAAAAGGATGTAAAGGTCTGACCTCCTATAGGATTAGCCGAGTATCTACTTCTTATAGTAACATTATCCTTTATTACTATGTTTCCTAAACCCTGCACAAACAACTTACCATATATCTTAACATTATTTCCCAATGCTATTCCATGCTGTTTTATTGTTAATTTATTTAATACGCTATTCTTTATATTAATAGCTTTTCTCAAGACCTTCATCCAAAGATTAAACATAAGTTAAGCCTCTTATTTAAATAGATTTTTACTTTGCTCTAATATTTCCTTGTAGTTACTCTTGCTCAGTATATATCTATAGGCATTATTGCTATATTTATTAAACTCCTTTTTATCCATGCTTAACAAAGTAACTATAGCTTCAACGAATTCTTCTCTATGGCTTAAGCTGATATCCCAGCCAACTTCTTTATCCCTAAGTTCTCTCCAAGGGGTTTCATCACTTATTATTGGAACACAACCAGCCAGCATAGCTTCCACAATCACATGCCCGTAGTTTTCTCCTAAGGTTGGAAAAAGAAAACCATGATATAAAGCTAAAGTATCTACAACCTCAGATTGGTTCAATTCACCTTTATAACTAACCTTTATATTACCTTTAATAGATTTTATAAGCTCTTCACATTGCTTCCAGTATTCTAAACTTTCTTTTGGGCCGTATATATGAAAGTCTACCTTACCTGTATTAATATACTGCAAGCACTGCAATGCAAAGGCCAAATTCTTTTTCGGTACTAGTCTTGAAATAAACACTAATTTCAATTCATCCTTTTTCTTCTCTTTTTCTATTAATTTATCGGCTAAAGGCTTTTCATGAGGCAGATTAGAAGCCACTCTTATCTTAGCATTGTTATAAAAGTTCAATATGTGTTTTGTTTCTAATTCGCTAGTAGAATGCCATATTACTCCGTTATATAAGCTAGTAAGCTTTGCAAAAAGGATATATCCATACTTCTTTAAAGCCTTTATTTTTAAATGCCCGGGCGAAAAGTCTCCCCTTGGACATACTATTGCATTCTTACACTTTGTAAACCCAAGTTTTCTAAGTATCATAGGCTTAATGGTGAAAGTAGGTGAAAAAAAACCGTTCATATATATATAAGAAAAATCTACTGAGTTCATTATATTTTTATATTCACTAAAACTTATATGTTTTGCATCTATATAGCATATCTTATATATGTCCTTATCAATCCACTTATTTATCTCTATTCCTGCATACCTTTGTTCATCATTAAGATCCCTATCACTGGTCAGTATATAGAAATTAAATTCCTTATATAGATTCTTAACTATATTGTTTATAGATTTCACTGGTCCACCACCTTTAAAACCAGGTAAAAAATAGGAATTTAATATCAATATATTATTAGCCATATCTATACCTCTCTAGATTATCTTTTGTTATATTTTCACTTTGTTGAGTCTTTAATTTGGAACTATAAAACGCACTCTGGTATAAGACCATAAAAAACCAAAAGGTTGGAGTGTTATATTGCCCATTTCTTAAAGAAAAAATCAATATGGACAAAAAGGCCATATTACTTATTATTTTTGAAGAAGATATATCTTCTTTATCTCTAACTCTATATCTGACAAAATACATAATAAATAATGCTATTCCTAAAGCTCCAAATTCTGATATTATTCTAAAGAACATATTTGAAGCATCTACATAGTTTAAATACATATATATTTGGTTAGGATTATAAAAGTTATATATATTGCTCCAATAATTAAATCTATGAGCAAAGAAGCCTACTCCAAATAGAGGGTGTTCAAAAAAAGATTTTTTAACTATGAGATAATTAGATATAATTGCAAACACAGATAAGTTCTGAGTTTGATAAGATAGCTTTAAGGCATTTATAGCTGAAATTCTCTCTCTTATGCTAGGCACATTGATCATTATAAATAAGAAGATAATCCCTAAGATAATTACCTTTAGCTTATTTGATCTGACCTTTTTAACTCTTGATTTCCTAAACAAAAAACTAATTACTAATATTAAAATCGCAAGGTATCCATTCAATGAAAAGCTCAGCATGGAAGCCACCAATATTACTACAACCTTTTTTCTTGTTATAAAGTTTTTATATTTAGTTTTATCAAAAAGAAATCCTATAGAAAAATATATTGCAGGCAATATATAATAAATAAACCATGAAGGTTCCGTAGCTATAGAGGTTATTCTCATAAAAGGCCCTGTTACATTAAAAAGCATATTTATGCCGTATATTTGAAAGTCATACAAGTATCTAAACTTAATTAAGTATCCCAATTCTTGTATTATTCCTATTACACATATTACAAAAGAAAAGTTCATATACTTTTTTACAATACTCTCTACATCATTTACATAAAAGTAAAAGTAGAAGGAAAGAGGATAAACTATCATATTTACTAATTGCTTTTTGGCAAAGTTATCAAAGCTAGAGTAGGAAAAAAGTATAGAAAATATGATAAATACAATAAAAACTATGTACCATAATGGTAACTTTATCTTCTTCTTACTTGAAAGTGCATATATAACGCTAAAGAAAAATAATAAATATATTAAAAGCTGTGACGGATAAAAAGGCAGCTTTTCATCTAGATTTCCAAAGCCATAACTAACGAATATGCTTATAAATATCACATTTAATAAAATCATAGTTTACCTCTTATCGCTGACTTTTTTATATATTTGAACCTCTTTTTTTATGATTTCCTTCCAATCATATCTTTTAGCATTATCCAAAAGTTCCTCAACTTTTATCGGTGACTTTAGTACGTCTATTACCTTCTCAGCAAATCTTTCTTCTAAATTATTATTAACCGGAATTAATAGCCTTTTATCTGATATTACTTCAGGTATTCCACCAACTTCAGCTGCCACGCAAGGCACCCCACAACTATTGGCTTCTATTATGACCATCCCAAAGCCTTCATTTCTACTAGGCAGTATCATAACATCCATTTTATTTATATAGTCAGGCACAAGCTCTGGCGCTACTCTACCAACAAAATCAACCTCTAGCCCTAAGTTATTAAAGTTACTAGATATATCATGTTTTAACTCGCCATCTCCAACAATAACAAATCTAATACTTTTTAATTCCTTGCTTATTAACTCAAATATTCTTGGAAGTCTGTCACTGCCCTTTGTATAGTTAAGATTACCTACATACCCCACTGTTTTATATGTCTTTAGATTATTCTCTTCTTTTGTTTTTAGTTTAAACAAATTTATATCTACACCATTGCCTATAACTAGTATCTTACTAGAATTGATATTATATATATCTATTAGTTTTTCTTTAAGTCCTTCACTGACTAAGGTTATATAGTCTGCATATTCTAACTCTTCTTTTATGGAATTCCTTATAAAAGAAGACTTCCTATATATGCTATGTACATCTGAACCATGTCCTGTAACAATTAGCTTTTTATCATACTTTAAAGCAAGCTTATAAGCAGCAAAACCATGGGGATATAGCCAATGACAATGAATGATATCATACTCTTTTATATTAAGTTTTCCCTCTACCTTTTGTATTATGTTGTTTATATATAAAGTAGGAAATAATCCCTTTAGTATCAAATTGAACATGTTATTTCTTATATATACTATTTGTTTAAAAAACTTATCATTGTTACTATTCACTTTTATATTTATATCCGTCTTCGTTAATCTCTTTATAGCTCTAACAGCATAACTATCAATCTCTACTATATTACAGCCCTCTAATTCTATATTTGAATCTATAGATTTTAATCTTATTAGTCTGTTTATTATTGAATTGTACAGTCCCCCAATCTTACAATTATAAATTCCTGAAATAAAAAGAACTTTCATACACACACTCTCCTAGAAATTCACCTAAGCGAACTTCTTCAGTAGTTTTTGTACATCTTAATTTTCTTAACATAGATTTCCTATAGGTATCCAGCTTCACATTTTTATTAATCTACTTATTACTTATAGACTCAAAAAACTCTTAAACTTAATCTTCATTATCTGTAGGTTTCTTCTCTTCTTATCAATTTTTTTATGATTATATCTAACATTAATAGACTCAATTGCAGCTTCTATATTGGTATGAGTAGCTCCACCTTCTCTATAGTTTGCTATTATGTCATTAGTAAAAGTAAACCTATAGCCTTTATCCTTTAGGCTTAGCATATAATCGTAATCAGCCGCATATCTATATTCAGTGTTATAACCGCCTTCTTTACTGTAAACAGCTTTTCTTATAAAAGTAGTAGGATGGGGAATCATCTTTTCATTAAGAAAGTCATAATTAGTTCGCTCAATTCCATATTCTTTTTCATTTCTTATTACTCTTAAGGTTCCATAAATTATATCCACAGCATTATCTTTCATATGCTGGTTATATATTTTTTCTAAAGCATCGCTCTCATACCAGTCATCACTATTTATTATTCCTACAAAGCTCCCTTTTGACATATTTATGCCTTTATTCATTGCATCATATATACCTTTATCCTTTTCACTTATGTATGCTAGCTTTCCTTGAAACTCTCTCTCATAACTTTTTACTATATCCAAGGTTTTATCCGTAGAACTTCCATCAATAATTATGTATTCATAACTTTTATAGGATTGATTAAGTACAGATTCAATAGTATCTTTAATGGTTTTTTCACTATTATAAGATACAGTTACAATTGAAAAAAAAGGGTCATTATTTTCTTTCATTTTCCTTCCCCTTCATCTTTAACTTCATAAGTTTCTTATTACTTTTGCAGGGTTTCCTGCCACTATAACATTAGCTGGAAAAACACCTGACACAACACTTCCCGCTCCAACTACACAGTTGTCACCAAGTTTTGTTCCCTTAAGTATTATTGAGTTCACCCCAATAAACACATTACTTCCTATAACTATTTCCTTCTTTTTTATAAGTGCTTTATCATCTATTTTTCTTGCCTCAGGATCTAAAGGATGAAAGTCGTTGTCAAGTATCTTCACATTTCCACCAATGTTTGTATAATCTCCAATAGTTATTTTATCTCTAGCATATATTGTTGCTCCTGACATACCAACGTTGTTTCCTATTATTATCTTACCAGTTTCTCTAGCCACTATTATGGTTCTCTGATATAAGCCCACTAGATTAGATAAAAAGCCGCTTTTTATGGTGCAGTTGTCTCCTATTTGAAGCTGAGCTTTTTCTTGCTTAAATATAACTGGTATCCCTATTATACTTAGATTTTTTCCGTATCTAACTCTGTTGACCTTCAAAATAAGCTTATAAAAATTTGTTTTTAGCTTTAACAACACTTTATCCTCCGGTGAGCATCAATTATAATAATAGGTACTTTATTTTAATCCTTGTAGTTCCTCATCTTTAAACCAATCATAAGCTAGATTTATGCCTTCTTTTAAACTCACAGAATGATGCCAGCCTAATTCATGAAGCTTTGTCACATCTGTAAGTTTTCTTGGAGTACCATTGGGCATATTGGTATTAAAAAATATATCACCTTCAAAACCTACTATTTTCTTAATAAGATTTGCAAGGTCACCTATAGATACCTCTTCACCAGTTCCTATATTTACATGCTCTTCGCCCTCATAGTTTTCCATAAGATATACACAAGCATCTGCCATATCATCTACGTATAAGAATTCTCTTAAAGGAGTTCCATCACCCCATATTTCTACCCTATCAGCTAAGCTCTGCTTTGCCTCATGAAACTTTCTTATAAGCGCAGGCATTACATGAGAATTATTTAAATCAAAATTATCATTAGGTCCATAAAGATTTGTAGGCATACAGCTTATAAAATTATCCTTATACTGCCTTTTAAAAAACTTACACATCTCTAAACCAGCAATCTTAGCCACTGCATAGGCTTCATTAGTAGGTTCAAGCAGTCCTGTGAGAAGGTATTCTTCTTTTATGGGCTGAGGTGCCATTTTGGGATATATGCAAGTACTGCCTAAAAACAGTAGTTTCTTTACCTTAAAGTCATGAGCTGCCTTTATTACATTGCACTCCATGATCAAGTTGTCATAGATGAACTCCGCTGGATATATATTGTTAGCATTAATTCCACCTACTCTTGCAGCAGCAAAAAATACATAATCAATTTTTTCCTCTTGAAAGAACTTCCTGACAGCTTCCTGATTGGTCAGGTCTAATTCCTGTCTAGTTTTACCAATTACATTGTTATAACCTTTACTTCTCAAATTCCTTACTATAGCTGAACCTACCAATCCTCTATGGCCAGCAACGTATATCCTTCCTTCTTTGTTCATAAGTATCACCTCGTAGAAGACTTTTATACCTGCACATACAAGGACTTCTTAGCCCTAAACTCCTCTGTAGACATATTAGCTATTTCCTTCATATCTACGTTTACCATCATCTTAACTAAGTCTAAGAAGCTAACCCTTCTATTCCAGCCGAGTTCCACTTGAGCTTTTGTTGCGTCACCCCATAGGAGCTCTACCTCCGCTGGCCTGAAGTATCTTGGATTCACCTCCACCAAAAGACTTCCAGTATTTTTGTCATAGCCTTTTTCATCTACTCCGCTATCTCTCCATTCAAGCTCTACACCAACTTCTTTGAAAGCTAGCTCAGCAAACTCCCTTACAGTATGAGTTTCATTAGTTGCTATAACATAGTCTTTTGGTTTTTTCTGCTGCAGCATAAGCCACATGGCCTCAACATAATCTCCAGCAAACCCCCAATCTCTTTTCGCATCCAAGTTTCCCAAAGACAGCTTTTCTTGCTTACCAGCCATTATACTTGCTACTGCTCTTGTGATCTTCCTAGTTACAAAGGTTTCTCCTCTTCTTGGAGATTCGTGATTAAACAAAATTCCATTACAAGCATATAGGCCATAAGACTCTCTATAATTAACTGTTATCCAGTAAGAGTAAAGCTTAGCTACTCCGTAAGGACTTTTAGGGTAAAATGGAGTTCTTTCACTTTGAGGCGCAGTTTCTGGAATTCCTCCAAAAAGCTCCGAGGTAGAAGCTTGATAAAATCTGCAATCAACTCCTGTCTCTCTTATGGCATCAAGCAATCTTATCGTTCCTATACCAGTTGCTTCTGCAGTATATTCAGGTACTTCAAAAGATACTGCAACATGAGATTGGGCCGCTAGGTTATATATTTCTACAGGCCTTATCTTCTCAATAAGTCGATTTAAGTTGCTCGAATCAGTCAAATCCCCATGATGGAGAAACAATCTTTTATTACCTATAGCCTCATTTTCAAATAAATGATCTATTCTGCTAGTATTTATTGTGCTATGTCTTCTTACTATTCCATGTACCTCATAATCCTTACTTAATAAAAGTTCAGTTAAATAAGATCCATCCTGACCTGTTATGCCTGTTATCAAAGCCTTCTTCATATCAATCATGACCTCCTAAGTTTCTAAAATAGCCTTTTTATACTTAACTATTGATTTCTCTTTTGTAAGATTCTTTTCTAGATACTCTCTTCCATTGATTCCTCGCTTTTTTATAACGTCACTATTGGTAATTATGTCTTTTACTACTTTATACAAGCCTTCATAGTCACCAGGCTCAACACAGATACCACATTGAGATTCTTCGATTATGAGCCTTGCTTCTGAACCTTTTTCTAAAACCCCTATCACTGCTTTTCCTGCAGCCATGACCCCATATAACTTGCTAGGCACCGAGACGCCTTTTATACCTTTTGCATTTACAACCCAATGTATATCTCCAGCATTTAAAGAAAAATTCAACTTATCTTTATCCTGGTAAGGTATGAAGATTACGTTATTTATGTTGTTACTACTAACATATTCAACAAGTTTTTTCTTCACTGCTCCTTCTCCTACAAAAGCAAAAGCCACATCTCTTTCATCTTTAAACCTTCCAATAACCTTTATTATATTTTCCAGATCATAATATAGACCTATATTGCCAGAGTACATTATCACTAGCTTATTAAAAAGCTTATATCTCTCCTTAAAGGCTTTCACCTCTGGAGTATCTTGTGATATTGGAAATATCTCTTTTTCATTAATCCAGTTGTTTATTATTGAAACCTTTGTAGGTATTCCTTTCTCAAACCGTTTACTTAAGGTGTCCTTCATATCTCGTCCTACTAAAATTATCTTACTTGACTTTTTACAACTATATTTGTCAATAGCCCTAGCTATCCCCAGTAGAACCTGGCTTTTAGAATATCCAACTGCTTCCACCTGTTCTGGGTTAAAGTCCTGTATATTGTATATAAGCTTCGCTTTTTTTAACTTGCTTCCAATAACCCCAAGAAGCCCTCCTAGTATGGGCGGCTGTGATATGGTAAATACATAATCCTGTTTACCTATTTTTAACGTTGCCAGCAATGAGTTTAAAAAATATACTATTATGTTTTTTATCCTACTAATTTTATTAATTTTAGAAAACTCAGGTACCCTTACCCTTATAACCTTTAGCTTTTCAAGCCTTTCAAAATAAAATCTTTTGCTTTTGTACTCTGGATCCACGGTGCCTCCATAGCTTGGTACTGCACAAATTACAGTCAAATCAAAATATTCTTCCAGTCCTTCCGTGAGCTCTGTTAAAATCTGTCCCGTTGATGCCACATCAGGATAAAAGTAGTGAGCATATACCAATAAGCTTCTTTTCATTACCTTACCTCACATCTATAAGTTTCTTAATTGCTTTATCTTATCTATACTATGCCTTGGCCCTATAACTATTTGACCTTGATTTTCTATGACATAGATATCACTTAACCCATCTATTATCACATTATGATTATTGGTAATAACTAAATTGTTGTAACCTGATATTGAGTTAACACTTCCAATATATATGTTACCTTCACTATCCTTTTCTCTATACCTGTCTACAGACTCCCAGCTTCCGACATCATCCCAGCCTATAGTGCTTGGAATTACATATATATTGTCACAATGCTCCATAATACCAAAGTCTATTGAAGTGCTTTCAGTATTTCCATAGTTTCTAAACACTATCTCATTAATTTCTTCTTCTCTTGAAGTCTTTATAAGTACTAAAGCTCTATAGGTCTTTGGAAGTAATCTTTCTATAAGAGTTAGAATGTGGTCTGTCTTCCAAATAAACATTCCACCGTTCCAAAGATAGTTTCCTTCCCTTATATACTGTTCTGCTTTTTCTCTATCAGGTTTTTCTACAAATCTTTCTACTTCTATAGCGTTATAATCATCGATATGAACTGTATTCTTCGAAAGTTTTATATATCCATAGCCTGTTTCTGGTCTGTCTGGAGTTATCCCTAGTGTTACGATAGCTTCTGGATAATCCTTTAAGAATGTTTCCCCGGATTTTATTATGCTCAAAAACCTTTCCTCATTGTTTATCAAATGATCAGAGGGAAGCACCACCATTGTAGAACCTGCATAGTACCTATTTATTAAAAAAGCAGAAAGAGCTAAACAAGGAGCCGTATTTCTAGCTTCAGGCTCTAGTATAATGTTTCTATCATCTATTTCTGGCAACTGTTCTTTAACTAAGGATATATACTTTTCGCCAGTACAGATAAATATTCTCTCTAAAGGTATAAGAGGTTTTATTCTGTTAACAGTCATCTGAAGCATTGTCTCTTCCCCTAACAGCTTCAAAAATTGCTTTGGCTTTTCTTCTGTTGAAAAGGGCCAAAATCTTGTTCCCTTACCTCCCGCCATTATTAAAGCACACAACATAATAACTTCCTCCTATACTTTACTTTCTTCCTATAGAGTAGTATTGTAAACCTGCCTCTAAAGCTTCCTTCATCTTATAACAATTCCTACCATCAAACACTACAGGCTTCTTCATTAACTGCGCAAACTTTGAAAGCTCTATACTTTTTATTTCCTCCCACTCTGTGAATATAAAAGCTAAATCAGCATCTTCCAATGCCTCCTCTGGAGTTAAGGCATACTCTATTTCCTTAGGATAAAGCTTTTTAAAGTTCTCTACTCCCGCAGGATCATAAGCTGTAACTTTGGCCCCTTCCTCCAAAAGCCTTCTCACATTAGGTATGGATGGAGCCTCCCTCAAATCATCAGTGCCAGGTTTAAAAGTAAGACCAAGCACTGCTACCTTCATATCCATAAGAGAACCAAACATACTAATAGCTTTTCTTATTAGCTTAAACTTTTGGTTCTCATTGACTTCTACAGTAGCTTTCACAGTTTTAAGCTCGTATCCAAAATCCGAAGCAAGCCAGTGAAGAGCTTTGGTATCCTTAGGAAAACAAGAACCTCCATAGCCTATACCAGCTTTTAAGAACTTTCCTCCAATCCTCTCATCATAAGCCATACCTGTTGTAACATCTTCGATATTGGCTCCAACAATCTCACAAAGATTGGCTATTTCGTTAATGAAGGATATCTTTAAAGCTAAAAAGTCATTAGAAGCATACTTTATCATCTCAGCACTTCTTCTGTTTGTTGAAACTATTGGCTGATTAAAATTTTTATAAAGTTCTTTAAGCAGCTGCTCTGCTTTTTCTGATTCAGTTCCTATTACTATTCTACTAGCATTTAAGGTGTCACTTACCGCTGTGCCCTGAGATAAAAACTCTGGATTTGAAGCTACTTCTATATTTACTTTGTTTTTTAAATTGTTTTTTATAAATGCCTCAAGCTTATCATTAGTTCCTATTGGAACTGTGGATTTTATAACAATCAAGCAATCCTTCTCTACGCTTTCTGCTATTTCTTTGGCTACATCATATATATAACTTAAGTTTGCTGATCCGTCTTCTCTTTCAGGAGTACCAACTCCTATAAAGATAATATCTGCATCTCTATAGGCATTTATGTAATCTAAAGTAAAATCAATTCTTCCCTTCTCATAATTACTCTTTATAAGCTTTTCCAAGTCCTGCTCATATATAGGAGATACACCTTTTTTAAGTAGCTCTACTTTTTTCTCATCTATATCAACACAAACTACACTATGGCCTATCTCAGCAAGACAGACTCCTGTAACTAAACCCACATATCCTGTACCTGCAACTACTATGTTCATCTTCGCCAGTTGACAAAACATTATAAAATTCATTCCTTTTTCATTGAACCCGAGCTTGCTAAAAGCTACTTACGTTTGATGTAGTTCTCCAAAGGCTTAAATTCCCGTACAACGCACGGTACATACTCGTAAATGCTTGATAGTGCTTAATTTACGAGGTGTCAACTTTCTCCTTTCTTAATATTTATAAAATCAGCTTTTCTCTCTCTATACGGTGCTAAACACTCTCAAGGTTCTACCCTATGATTACATCACTTTTGCAATGTATGGGAATCACAATAAGCCCCACCGACCTCAAAAAAATGAGGTTTTTGTAAAGCCATATCATAGTTTCATAAACTTTTTAGATTAAACTATAATTTAATTATTTGCAAAAAAATAAAAGCCATGCATTGCATGACTTAAAATGTTGAAGATTTTATGAAATTTATTTGATTGTAGGCTCTAAAAAAGATAGTTTAGATACTATATACAGATACGTAATAGCACTAATGTTTGCGATTACAACTAGCTTGCGTGCTTGTCCCCAAAAAGCACCTTAATAGTTTGAAGAATAAGTTTAATATCTACTAAGAGGCTTCTTTCTGACACATACTTTATATCAAGCTTCATCCAATCAATAAAATCTATATTATTTCGTCCTGATACTTGCCAGTAACAAGTTAGTCCAGGCCTTACCTTAAGTCTTTCTAACATCCAAGGCTCAAACTTTTCCACTTCCTTTGGTAGGCTTGGTCTAGGTCCAACTAAACTCATATCCCCTTTTAATATATTGATAAGCTGAGGAAGCTCGTCTATGCTAGTCCTTCTTATAAATCTCCCTATCTTAGTAACCCTTGGGTCTTCTTTAATCTTAAACATAGGACCACTCATCTCATTATGTTTTTCAAGCCTTTCCTTAAGTTCTTCAGCATTTACAATCATGGATCTAAACTTGTACATTTTAAATCTTTTACCATCTTGCCCAACTCTCTCTTGAGTAAATATAAAATTTCCCTTCGAATCAATTTTTATTAAAAGAGAAATAATTATAAATATTGGCGCAGTTATAAGAAGGCCCACTGATGCTCCTAATATATCTACAAATCTTTTTATAGCATTATACATTATCCTACCTTCAGTAAATGCCCTAATATTAATAAAATCACCCTTATTCAAGTCTGTTCTTTTATCAAGCTTTGCCCCAATAACCTTTTTTTCTGTAATATCCAACCTAATCCCCCCTTCTACATAATCCCCATCACAACATTCTAATTAACATATATTAACTTTATTATTTCTACTTCTTTAACTAAATTATAATATATACTAACATATTTGTTCTAGCGGGAATTAAAGGTATATTAATTATGGATTATGTTACTTTTTTAAGGTTATTATATTAATCTCAGGAGTATCAAATACTCTAAAAGCTAAAAACTTTGGTCCACTAGAGCCTAAGCCTCGGCTTACATACTGCCTAAAGTTCTTCTTCTCTTGAAGCCCTGAAACTTCTTTTTCGCTTGGTAAAAACCCTTTCACTCCCCCCTTAGGAACATATAATGCGCCAATTAACGGAATTCTAATCTGTCCACCGTGATAGTGTCCTGCAAGCAACAAATCATATCTTAGCCCCTTCAATGCATTATGTAATTTGTACTTTTCTTCAGTGAGAGGATAATGACTTAATCCAATTCTTATATCTTCTTTTTTTATTTTCCTATAATCCTCATTGTCTTCCTCACTAAGAAGCAGATATTGCAGTACCCAAAGTGTATCTTTATCTCTCTTTATAGCATAAGGTTTATCAAGCAATATACACCCATCTTCTTTTAATCTCTTTCCGAAGGAAGTCACTCCATTTTTGTCAAATACCTTTGGGTCGTTATTACCTCCTACAAAAAACACCAAATCCTTTTTCTTTATTCCCTTAATTAAATCTTCAAAAGGCTTCATATTTACTGTTTCTTTATTCACTATATCTCCTGTAACCACTATGATGTCATAGTCAAGTTTATTTATACCATCTACTAATTGCTTTTGATTTTCTCCAAAACTTTTTTCATGTAGATCTGTTATTTGAAGGATCTTGAAATTATTAAAGCTTTGAGGTAGGCTATCTATCTTCGCTGTTTGTTCCTCAACTTTAAATCTATTATTATCATATATATTATAGATAATCGAAAACAAAACTATTGCAATAATAATTGGATACATATATCTTTTATTCACTTTCTTAATCATTATCTTTATAAGTATAATTCCCTTCTTCTTTAAATTTATAGCATATAGCTTAAGTAATTGATAACAAATGCCCTATTAATCAATTAATAGGGCATTTATGTAATAACTTGCATAGATTAATTATTAAATTCATAATTTGAAAACCTTGCTACTTCTTTAAAATTTGCCGCTTCTGCTGCTCCAGTAACTATATATTTACCACACCTAAGCCAAGCATGGGCTAAAAGATTATCCTCATTAGCTTTTCCTACACCTAAATATAAAGTACTGTATATCTTTCGTCTCTTTAACATCCTTTGAGCTACAAGCGCTTGGACAAGACACATGCTTTCCCAAGGAGTGTATCTTACTGCTTTATTTAGTGCAGTTATAACCTTCCTTATTACAGCATATTGTTCTTCGTCTATATATATATCCATAGGTGATTCTTTCTTATAATCTCCCATATAATTTTTTAGCTTCTTAAATGGCAGGTGAAGTATAGCCAGCCTTGCTATACCGCTAAGCAAGAATGCTTCAAAGAATAGAAACTTTTCCTTTAAGCCCATTTTTAAAAAAGCTTTTAGCTTTTTAAAAAACTTGTATAATCTCTGCATCTTTCATACTTCCTAAGAATTCATAGACAGCTTCCCTGCAGCTTTCTTCATCTATTTCATATTCCTGTAGCAATTCAGAAACCACTTCACCAATTGACTTTGGAGCTTGTATCAAGTCCCATATTCTGCTTCCTACTTCGTTAAGTACGAAATATTGTCCCTTATCTAAGTTCATCATTACCTTTTCACCATTAAGTTCAGTAGCATCAATACCTTCAAGCTGTGCTACTTTAGTCTGTAAATCCATATTATCGCCTCCCTTTATATGACCTTTTCATCTTTAATTAATTTATCTTCTAATACAGATATGATTTCATCTATAGTATTTTCTCCTTTAGGTCTGACTATCTTATATATAGGAATCTCCTTAGCAACTTGTACACAATTACTGAAATATTTCCTACTTATACCTGTAAACTCTGAGATTTCTATCCTATATATGTTCTTCATTAAAGTTATTAGCTTTTCACTTCCAAGCACCTCTGAAATCTCTAGCGATGCATTATTCCCTATTGATAGCTCAACTAAGGCTCCTAGCTTAAGAGGTTCTTTGTAGAAACTATCTTGAACCGGTATTATATACTTGTCACGATCATCATTGAGCTTTCTAAAATCAGTATGGCTACCACCTAATTTATTTATTGTATCTTTGCACAGCTTTTGCTGCGGATATGCTGGATGAATAACTATGCCATCCTTACTAATATCTCTAAGAACAGAAACATCATCAGCCATAAACCTATACCCCCTCTGCCTTAAAGCAGCTGTAAGAGTGGATTTACCTGCCCCTGTGTCACCGGTAAAAATAACAGCCTTGCCATCAATAACTATGGTTCCACCATGAATTGCAATCAAATCTCTTTGGTAAAGCAACATTCCAAAGGCACTTCCAAGCAGAAAGGCCTTTACATGCTCACTGTCTGCAGCTACAAAGGGCTCTACAACAATATTTCTTCCGTCATATATGTAATAGGTTGCAATATTATCTATTGAAAACCACATTTCATTTGCATTAAACCAATGATTTATTCCTTTTTCTAAGCTTTCTATTATCTCTCTTTTCATATTTCCATAAGATATTTCTATATCAATATTAGTACCCTCAGTTTCACCAATGTTTATTAGTTCAGGTAGTAATACTTCTGATTCAACATTTAGCCCATATACTCTATAATAACTTTTTTTATAATTATCACTCAATACCATGTATATCCTCTCATATTTTAGAATATTTTATATTATTACATATTAAAAATACTATATATAATCTAGCTATCTACTCTAATAAAAAGAATAAATATATGCCCTAAAAGTAAATCTTTTAGGACATATTATGTTTATCTCCTTAATTGTTAGGAGAATGAGTAGAATGTAAACTTTCCTACAGTTATTGTTGCATCTGGCTTCTTTGTTATTGTTGTTCCATGGTTTGTATTTTCTACACCAAGGTTAACTAACTTAGGGTTCTTCCATGCTTTTTTCATATAAAATCACCTCCTTAAATTGAATTCAAATATTCAAGAACAACTATTTTAGCGTAAAAATACATAAATATTCCTTAAGAGAATGAGTAGAATGTAAATTTACCTACAGTTATTGTTGCATCTGGCTTCTTTGTTATTGATGTTCCATAGTTTGTATTTTCTACACCTAGGTTAACTAACTTAGGGCTTTTCCATGTCTTTTTCATAAAACTTCACTCCTTTCAAAAAAAAACTATATTTATCTTAACAGCAAGACCCTTACCATAGAGTAAAAGTCCTGCTATTAATTACTAAGAGAATGAGAAGAAAGTAAACTTTCCTACAGTTATACTTGCGTCTGGCTTTTTTGTTATTGTTGTTCCATGCATTGTTTTATCTACACCTAAATTTGAAACCTTAGGTGCCTTCCATGACTTTTTAACCATATATAATCCCTCCATAAAAATTTATATATTAACTATGTAGACTTAATTAAATTATTAAATCTATTAGTAAATACCAAAATTAATCAACTTGTGCATAACTTTTGCTTTTCACAAACTTAGCGAATACTAAAGAAATAAGCAGCATTAGTATTGTGTCAGATTTTTCTTCATCAAAAGAATCTTCTATTTTAGAAACTTCTTTATTTATCTTATCAATATCTAAGTATGTCTTTAAACTTTCGTCTTCTGCTATCCTTTTAAACTCTTTTAATACCTCATTCCATTTTGGTTTAAGCCTGTTTAACCAATCAGCACTTTGAAGCCCGTAGGCTGTCTTATTTAATCTAACCTTATCAGGTAATATATCTTTCATAGCTCTTCTTATTAAGATTCTATCTTCTCCATTTCTTACAAACTGGTCGCTAGGCAAACTCAAGCAAAATTCAATAAGCCTCTTATCTCTTGTTGGATCTCTTAATACAAGCCCATAATATAAGGTAATTTTTGTTTCAACTGTAGCTATATGATTCATAGGAAGAGGATCAACTAAACTTTTCCTATATGCCTCTATATCAAGAAACTTATCTGTCAAAAGATTAAAGCCCTTTTGATCAAATCTACTTTCCACATCCCACTTTCTTATTAATTCTGGATTAACCGAAACAGAACTAAATCTATCGTTATCCTTTGACTTTTTAGCTATGAAGTTTCTTATTGAAAAAGGAATAGCTGCTTTTGCTACTACCTTAACTATATTCCTTCTAGGTACATTTATGTCTCTACTTAAAAGTTTAATTTCTTTTGCTAAAGTAAGTAGCTTCCCTTGCTCAATCAGGGTCTTAAAATGAGTCATAAACTCCCCATTCGATATGGTACTATTACCAAACTGTCCATTTAGTATTATGCTACATCCATTTTCAGCAGCTTTTTTAATTATCTCTTTATACCAAAATATGTTTTGGACAATTTTATAAGGTTGTTCTAATATATCTATTATTTCATCTATATCTGTAAGGGAGTCTTTCCCCTCACTTCTACAGTAGTTAACTTCTATATTTTTATATTTATTTACTTCCGACTCAATATATTCGCTCTCATTTACAGTTAGTCGCTTTGTATTTTCCTTATCAAAGCCAACCATAGGTATTGAGCTAAAAGCATGTATAACTTTTTTATCTTTTTCAAGTTCTCTTGCTGCAACGCAAGCAACGGAACCAGAATCTAAACCACCACTTAGCATCATACCTACTTCACCAGTTGTCCTAAGCCTACAACTAACAGCTTCAAAAAATATCTTTTTAAACTGCTCTATACACTCTTCATCAGATTTAAATTTAGCTGGCTTAATATCTCTAAGGGGATTCCAATACTGTTCTATTTCTAGTTTATCATTTGTCACAGTAATACTATGACCTGGAAGGATCTGATATACATCCTTATATACTGTATCAGTAGGCTCAAACTCATGTAGTAAACCATCTAACGCCAGATAGTCCGTAATCCATCTTTCATTAAACTCTATCTTATTATTCATTAACTTCAATAAAGGCTTTATAATAGTTGAAAAAGAAAATCTCTTCTTTACATAACTATAATAAAAAGTCCTTTTACCTACATGATCCCGTGCACAAAATAATTCCTTAGTGACTTCATTCCATATAGCAAAGGCAAAATCTCCAATAAGATACTTGGGACAATTCTTCCCCCATTTTGAGTAAGCTTTAATAATTAGCTCACTGTCACTAATTCCTTGGAATTTATCTTTATCAAGATTAAGTAATTTGAATAGTTCTTCTCTATTATCTATAATTGCATCAGCTGTAATTATCAAGTCTCCATCCTTATATTTATTAGGAAGTACCTCATCTAAAGACTCTTTAGTTACTCTTTGCAATCCACAGCCCATAAAGACGTTATTAGAAGATATATACTCTATAGAATCAATTTTGTATTTTTCAAAGCACTTATTCATACTTTTCCCAAGTTCTTCATCTGACCTAAGGTAATCTGTATTTACAAATCCCCAAATAGCACTCATTAATTTATCCTCCACTTGTAAGAATTATTACATTTTTTTCCATAAAGAAATTATATACACTTTCCCATAATTTGTAAATATATTTTTCTTTTTATTTACATTTTTTACCTATTTGCCTATAATTATTTATAGAATTACATCTTATCAATTAAGGAGGACCAATATTGAGAAAATTATTTAATAAAAGCGTATGGATATTTAAACAAAGTAAGTCAATAATGTTGTATCTGATTATAATTATTGCACTTGGAATCATCAGTTCCTTTGCTAATGTATATAGAGCATTGATCACTAAAAACTTGGTAGATACTGCTGTAAAAGGATCTTTTTCTGCTATTTATAAATATCTAATAATCTTAGGAGCATTGATTTTAGCAGATATACTTCTTAATTCAAGTATATCTATAATCTCAACATACTCCTCAACTAAGCTATCAAACAATCTTCAAAAGAAGCTTTATTCACATATTACCTTTAGCAAGTGGCTCGATACTACCAAATATCATAGCGGTGATTTACTTTCAAGACTTACAAATGATATATCAACCTTGGTAAGCTTATTGGTAACTACTCTACCAAACGTAATATCCCTAGCAACATTGTTGTTTTCATCCTTTTTTATACTTCTGTCCTACGAACCAATAGTTGCGGTTATTACAATAGTTCTCGCGCCAATATCATTACTTTTTAGCCGAATATATGCAAAGAAACTAAAAAATATACATTTAAGGACACAAGAAAATGAATCTAAGTATATAAGCTATATGCAAGAATCAGTGCAAAATATATTGATTACCAAGTCCTTCTGTGTAGAAGCTGATACCTTAGATAAGTTTAGTAAGCTTCAACATAACAAACTAAAACTTTCAGTATCTAAAAGTGGTATTAGTGCTTTTTACAGTGGCTCCATAAGCCTTGGCTACTGGCTTACTTACTTTATAGTTTTTGCTCTTGGCGCTTATAGACTTTCCCTAGGGGCACTAACCTTCGGTACCCTTACTGCGCTGCTTCAGCTTACAGGTAATGTTCAGATTCCACTTTCAGGACTTGCCAGTTCACTTTCACAGTTTATTACAGCCTACGCATCTACTGAAAGGCTTATGGCTATAGAGGCCTTAGAGTTAGAATCTGCTCCTAAAAAACATGACAAACTTGATACATTCTTGCTTCCTATTATCCAGTACGACAATGTCTCCTTTGGATATAAAGAAGCTTTACCTATATTAAAAAATGTCTCTTTTACCCTGTTTCCAGGTGAAATAGTTGCACTAGTAGGACCATCTGGTGAAGGAAAAACAACCTTAATAAGGCTATTGCTTTCTCTTATTAATCCAAAAGAAGGTTCTGCCAAGATAATATGCAATAATGAAGCTATAGATATTTCTCCATATACACGTAACAATATTTCTTACGTTCCTCAGGGAAATACTTTATTTTCTGGAACCATAGCAGATAACCTTAGGTATGGCTTTCCAGAAGCTACAGATGAAGATATAGAGAAAGCTTTAAAAGCAGCTTTTGCTTGGGACTTTGTAGATAAACTGCCAGAAAAGATAAGCACAGTTATTGGGGAGCATGGCAGCGGGGTTTCTGAAGGGCAAGCTCAGAGATTAGTTATAGCAAGAGCATTAATAAGAAGAAAACCCATCTTGCTTCTAGATGAAGCAACCTCTGCACTTGATATGGATACTGAAGTAAATGTCCTTAAATCTATTAAAACCTTAGAATATCATCCTACCTGTATCATAATCACTCACAGGCCATCAGCCTTAGCAATATGCAGTAGGGTACTAAAATTAGAGGATGGAAATATACATGAGATAGATAGAGCTTCTATCCAAGAATCTGCCCTCGAATCATTACAATAAATATTCACATGTATGGAGGCTAAGTTTTGAATAAATATCATTTTAAAAAAATTATACCCTTTGTTTTCCTTACTATATTAATATTGCTTGTTACATTTATCTATACTTATGCTAGATCATACACTAACATAGAATTTTATGTCTCTGAAAATGGTGATGATAAGAATTGTGGTAACAGTGAATATCCATATAAAACTATAGAAAAAGCTGTAAATCAAGCTTTATATGAAGCTCGTAATACAAAAAAAGCTTTAAATATATCAATACTAATAAAAAAAGGGACCTACTACTTAGACAACTCAATAATTGTTGATGGTAAGAATATAAATAAAAATACTTCGCTTAAAATAACTGCCTATAGTAACGACATTGTTAATATTAATGGTGGAAAAGCAATCCCCTTGTCTGAATTTAAGAAGATAAACGATAAACTATATACTTATAACTTTAGCACTATAAATAACAGCTTAAATATGAAAAAAAACTCCTCATCTGAAACATATAGGGTTTATATGAGCCAAACGCCTTCTATATTAGCCAAGTATCCTAATAACAAATTCTTACTAACTGGCAAAATTATAAGCAACGAGCCTGGCCACTACAGCTTTATATGTGATGATCCATATTTATATAAACTTAAAAATCAAAAAAACTTATTTGTATGTGGCTATTTATACTATGATTGGAGTTTTTCATCTATCAAAGTTGATAATATTGATCTTTCTAAGAAAGTTGTAACTCTTACAGGAAAACTCCCTTATGGCATAAAAGAAAATCAAAGATTTTACTTTTCTAATTCACCTAAATTATTAGATAATGAAGATGAATATTATATAGACTATAACACTAATACTGTTTATTTAATTCCTCCCAAAGATACTACATCAAGCAGCACAATTCAGATAGCTTTTTTAAAGCAGCCAATGTTGCAAGTATTAAATATGAATAACCTAGAAGTATCAAATTTAAACTTTTCAAACTCTAATGGTGATGGTATTACACTTAAGAATTGCTCTAATTGTACTATAAAGACATCAAAAATCTATGATATATCTAATAACGCTATTTTTATAGAACAAGGTAATAACAATCAAGTGAGCAATTGCTCTATATATAACATAGGAGAAAGTGGAATCATCGCAAACGGTGGAAATCGTAACTCTCTAAAATCTTGTAATTACAAGATTGATAATAATGAAATATATAACTTTGCATACATTAAAAAAACCTACTGCCCTGCAATAAATATTGGTGGGGTAGGAATTACAATTAGTAATAATAAAATTCATGATAGTACTCATAATGCAATTATCTTTGGAGGTAACGACCATACCATTGAAAAAAATGAAATTTATAATATAGCTACAGAAACAGATGATGTTGGTGCAATAACTTCTAGTAGGGATTGGACCTATAGAGGAAACAAGATTATGTACAATTATATTCATGATATAAAAGGTTCTATAAACAAGGTTGGCGCCTTCGGCATATATCTTGATGATTGTATGAGTTCAGCTGATGTTTATGAAAACACAATAGAACGTGTATATTGTTCAATGATGATTGGTGGCGGAAGAGATATTTATATTAGAAATAATACAATAACTGACTGTACCAAGAGTATCGTGTTTGATGATAGAGGTACAACTTGGATGAACTTGGATCAACTATACAATAACTTAAAGGCTGTACCATATTCTAGCTCCTTGTGGATAAAAAAATATCCCGAAATAAAGACATTAATTAATAACCCTGATCCCGGAATTCCTTATGGAAATAAAATTTATAACAATAAAATAGTTAATAGTGGCAAAATAGCAATATCTGAAGCAGTAAAAAGATATGGCTATATAAAATAATAGTAATAAGTAATTATAAGGAGGTACTTATAAATGAACTCAACGCAAAGCGTATTAATTAAATTTTTAGTTTGTTCTTTAACTAACTCAAATATTGAAAATATAAATTATGAGCAAATAGATTGGACTGATTTACTGGATGAGGCAAAAAATCATGATATTCATACTTTATTATATCCTTTGATAAAAAATATTTCTTTATCAAAGGATATCGATCAAAAAGTTTTATCCACATGGAAAAAGGAAACTATAATATACTCCGTTATGCAACAGCAAAACATAGATCAAATGCAGCTAGTATTTAAACAATTTGAACTTAATAACATTCCAGTTATCGCTCTAAAAGGCTTGGCATTAAGATCATTTTATCCACATCCAAACTTAAGAAACATGTGTGATACTGATATATTAGTAGATAAAGAAAATATTGAATTAGCAGAGGCTATTTTACAAACTATTGGTTACTATAGATCAGGTGAAGTGAAAATTCACAGCAGTTTTCAACATCCAAGCTTGTTAAGTATAGATCTACACTGGTCACTTGTTAATGAAGCATATATAAAAAATGCAAGTGACATAGATAGTTCGCTTTGGGATAACTTACAATATGAGCAGTTAGGTCAATGTAAGATTCTAACGCTGAATTTAGAATATCAATTACTTCACATTTTAATACATCTAGCATCACACTTGATTAAATCTGGATTTGGACTAAGGCAACTGGTTGATTTATATGTTTTATTAAGCGCAAAAAAGGAAGAAATAGACTATGATAGACTCTCTAAATTAATTATTCACCATAATATAGAGAAATTTTCCACAATAATCTTCTCAGTTTGTCACAGGCTATTTGCCTTAGATGTTCCACAACTTAAGGACTATATACTAGAGGATGAACCTAACTTAGACTTATTTATAGAAGAAATACTAAACGATGGAGTATTCACAAATAGTGATGAGTCTCTAAATACGAGGAATAGACTTCTATCCTTTAATTATAAATCAAACTCTGAGCATAAATTTAAATACTTACTAGCCTTCTTATTCCCTAGTAGTTCAAACCTAGAACCTAAATATAATTATGCAAAAAAGCATAAGTACTTACTGGTATTTTCTTGGATTCATAGAATTTTATATGTACTATCAAGAAACGGATTAAAGATACTTCCTAAAATTATTTTCTTCTATAAGTCATCATCCTCGGCAAGAAGAAGAGTAGAAATATTACGTTGGCTAGAATTATAAAAACAAAGGTTGTCTAGATAAATATAGACAACCTTTATTATTTTACCAGCTTTGTAGAGGAACCCTCTTCCAGGAATTTGTCCCTACACATACATATATATAATTATTATCTATTGCAACATCATAAGCTGTACCTTCAGAAGTGCTAGAAGCTGGTGTTGAAACAATCCTAGGCATATAGTTTCCATCACTACTAGAGGTTGGTGCACCATCTTTTATCTTCATTCTTCCACTATTATCAACCCAAATATGATAGTTTCCCATAATTAAGTGTGAGAATTGCCAATTTCCATATCTAAACTTCAAGTTGTCTTCAATTCTTATATTATTTCCACTTGTATCTAGGTAAATTTCATTATCTGTAATGTTGGCACCAATATTTAGATTTACTTTCGATGATGAGTTATCCTTATTTACTACTTCTATTCTTAAAACATTTATATTGTTGCTAACTGAAGCATTTTGGATTCCGCATTGTAGTAATGCTGCTAGATTCTCAGAATTATTATATATCCAAACTGGGGCTACCGTAGCATTAGGATCTGTACCTATTCCTATAGCACTAGATTTTAAATTATTAAAGGAATTTACAACACCATCTGCTAAAACCACAACCTCTTTTCCATCTTTATCAGAGGTTGGAGCACCATCCTTTATTCTCATCTTGCCATTAGCATCTATCCAAATATGCTGATTGCCCATGATTAAATGTGAAAACTGCCAATCTCCATTTCTGAGCTTAAGATTGTCATCAACTCTTATATTATTACCACTTGTATCTAGATATACTTCATTATTGGTAATGTTAGCACCAATGTTCAGATTAACCTTTGATGAGGTATTATCCTTATTTACTCCTTCTAATCTTAAGATATTGATATTATTACCTGCAGATGCATTTTGAATAGCACTTTGTAATAACACTGCTAGATTTTCGGAATTATTATATATCCAAACTGGAGTCACCGCAGCATTAGGATCTGTACCTATTCCTACAGTACTAGCCTTTAAACCATTAAAGGAGTTTACCACGCCATTTGCCAGTACCAAAACCTCTTTTCCATCCTTATCTGAGGTTGGAGCACCATCCTTTAGCCGCATCTTGCCGCTGCTATCTATCCAAATATGCTGATTGCCCATGATTAAATGTGAGAACTGCCAATCTCCATTTCTAAGCTTAAGATTGTCATCAACTCTTATACTATTGCCACTTGTATCTAGATATACTTCATTATTAGTAATGTTAGCACCAATATTCAGATTAACCTTTGATGAGGTATTATCCTTATTTACTCCCTCTAATCTTAAGATATTGATATTGTTACCCGCCGATGCGTTTTGAATAGCACTTTGTAATAACGCTGCAAGATTTTCAGAATTATTATATATCCAAACTGGAGTAACTGCAGCATTAGGATCAATGCCTATTCCTACAGTACTAGCCTTTAACCCATTGAAAGTATTTACTACGCCGTTTGCCAGTACAACAACCTCTTTTCCATCCTTATCCGAAGTTGGCGCCCCATCCTTTACTCTTAACTTACCACTGCTATCTATCCATATATGCTGATTACCCATAATTAAGTGTGAGTATTGCCAATCTCCATTCCTGAGCTTAAGATTATCATCAACTCTTAGGTTATTGCCACTGGTATCTAAATAGATTTCATTATTTGCTATATTAGCACCGATGTTCAAATTTACTTTTGATGAGGTATTGTCTTTATTTATTGCTTCAACCCTTAGAACATTGACATTATTACCAGCAGACGCATTTTGAATACCACTTTGTAGTAAAGCTGATAAGTTTTCAGAATTATTATATACCCAAAGTGGGCTGACTGTAGCATTTGGATCTGTTCCTATTCCTATAGCACTAGACTTTAAATTATTAAAGGAATTCATAACACCGTCTGCTAGTACCACAACCTCTTTCCCATCCTTATCAGAAGCTGGTGCACCATCCTTTATCCTCAGCTTACCACTACTGTCTATCCAAATATGCTGGTTACCCATGATTAAATGAGAAAACTGCCAGTCTCCATTTCTAAGCTTGAGATTATCGTCAACTCTCAAATTGCCACCATTAGTATCAAGGTACATTTCATTATTAGCGATATTAGCGCCAATGTTTAAATTTACTTTTGAGGAAGTATTATCTTTATTTACTGCTTCAACCCTCAGGACATTGATATTGTTAGTAGTGGAGGCATTCTGTATACCACTTTGTAGTAGTGCTGCTAGATTCTCAGAGTTGTTATATAACAAAAACGGACTAACTGTAGTATTAGGATCTGTACCAACACCAATAGCACTAACTTTTAGGTTATTAAAGAGGTTTGTTCCACTATCATTTAGTACTAAAACCTCCTTGCCATCCTTATCAGAAATTGGTGCACCATTCTTTATTCTCAGCTTGCCATTACTATCGATCCAAATATGCTGATCACCCATAATTAAGTGTGAGTATTGCCAATCACCATTCCTGAGCTTAAGATTATCGTCAACTCTCAAGTTGCTTCCATTTGTATCTAAATACAATTCATTATTAGCTATATTAACACCAATGTTTAAATTGACCCTTGATGAGGTATTATCTTTATTAATTCCCTCTAACCTTAAAAGATTAATATTATTTCCTACCGACGTATTTTGGATACCACTTTGTAATAATGCTGCTAGATTTTCAGAGTTGTTATAAACCCAAAGTGGGCTAATTGTAGCATTAGGAGATGCTCCAATTCCTATGGCACTAGCCTTTAAATTATTAAAGGAATTCACCACACCTTCTTCTAAAACAACAACCTCTTTTCCATCCTTATCTGAAGTTGGATCCTGGTACTTGATTCTTAGCTTACCAGTAGAATCAAAAAACAAATGCTGATCTCCTAAGCTTATATGTGGTAAATCCCAGGTTCCTCCTGTTATTTTCATCGTAGCGTCCCATTCTAACCATGCATTATTTGATGTAGCCAACTTAACTATATTTTTATCTATATAGGCACCTATATTTAAGTTTATATTATTAGATTCATTATCTTTATCTGTTGCTTGGAAGGATACTATATTGTTATAGCCGGTTCTGTCCATAGTTTGTTGGAAAAATCCTGCTAACATATTGGTATTATAGTTACCTTTAGCTACCACACTAGCTAAAGATTTATTTGGTTTTGCATTTACCCCCATATATCCGAACTTACCAATACTTATAACATTTTGATTGCTTACACCATTTGTAACCCTAATATAGTTCCTATACTCATTGCCACTATTATCAATCATATAAAAAGGCATTACTGGGATATTATTACACAATATATCAATTACATTATCTGTGGACCACCCACTCATTAATACTCCATAATCCTGAGCTATATTAGTATCTATATTTCTTGAAATTCCTTGTATAGTGTTTATGCTAGAATTATTAAGGTGATATCCACCTCTCCCTTTATACTTTACATTCTCATGCTGACCATTTACATCACTGACTAAACCACAGCCTATGCAGTTTGAGCAGTTATCGAAATAAAATCCGTCATTATAATTCCCCTGTGCTTCACAACATACAAAACTTACACTACTAGCATTAACATACCATCCATATCCATCTGAATCATCAGTGGTATTTCCATTATTCCAAGACTTACAGTTTACATATCTACTTCCCATTGTAATGTATAGTCCTGTTTTTGCATTAGCCCCGCTGGACAATCCATCATAAAAGTTATCAAAGGCATTAAGTTTCATTCCATAATCATCTGAACCTACAACCTGTATATTTGTAAAATGACTTTCTCCTCTACCGCTTGTCTCAAGTCCAACTCCTTTTGTATCCTTTATATAGATATTAAGAGCTACATGTCTAGAATCCCATTCTCCAAATTGTGGATCAGAGCTAGTAAATTGTTCTGAATTTATATATGAAATTCCTTTAGCCTCTTGCGACGTTTGATTTGCTTTATTACCTTGTATACTGAAATCTCTTATAAAGGTAAAATTAGTTGAATCATTTTGTAAGGAAATTACTGGAGCTACAGAATTACTCTTTTGTTTAAGTATAGACCTTCTTCCACTTCCCACTAAACCACAATAACTAGATAATTTTAAGGACGATACTATAGAAGTACCAACTGGTATAAGAACCAATCCCCCTCCTCTGCCTTTACAGTAATTTAATGCATCCTGATAGGCTTGAGTATCATCATCTATGCCATTGCACTTTGCTCCAAACTTTTTAACATCAACAACAATATTATCTAACGTTGATAATATATAATCTATTCCATTATCCATAAAGTTCACCACCCTTATACCTCTTGTGTTTAATATCCGTAAATAGTTCTCAGTCTAAAAATTATACAATCTTATAAATACTGTACTGAAACTTTCTAATCCTGCTAAATATTATTACTGTCTATTAAAATTTTTTGAATACTTATCCACTCCAATCTTAAACACTTAATTTCTTAGTAATTATAGAGCTCATAACTCAACTAGTAATTTATAAATGCTATAAGATGATTAAGACCTGAAGTTTCATAACATATATAGACAAAATTTCTAAACAAAAACTCTTTATTTATCTAAACTCTAATCTATTATATGTATATGTACACTCAATTGTACTTTATAATAGTTATAATCTTACATTTTTATTCTTAATTTATATGCATCCATAAGATATTGCAGAGTCAAGGCTTAAAGTTTAAGAGAAATCAGTTGAACTTTTAAAGGTTTACATAACCTAAGCTTATACTTCCAATTAACATTATAAAAACAAAAAAAATATTACTCTATAAAGCTTTTTCATTTTATGCCTCTTAGAGTAATAATTTCATTTAAGATTTGATAATATTTACTATTCTTATATAAAACTGAGTTGAATTAAGATTACTTAGTATGTTATTACTTACTAACTTACCAACTTTGCAAAGGAACTCTCTTCCAAGAATTATTATTTACACATATATATAAATAATTATTATCTATTGCAACATCATATGCTGTTCCTGGTGAGGTACTTGTAGTTGGCACTGTCACAATCCTAGGCATATAGTTTCCATCAGTATTAGAGGTTGGTGCACCATCTTTTATCTTCATTCTACCACTATTATCTACCCAAATATGATAATTACCCATAATTAAATGTGAGAATTGCCAGTTTCCATATCTAAGTCGCAGATTATCTTCAAGTCTCAAATTAGTTCCACTTGTATCTAAATAAATCTCATTACTAGTAATGTTAACACCTATATTCAAACTTACCTTTGATGCTGTGTTATCTCTATTAATTCCTTCTATTCTTAAAATGCTTATATCATTTCCTGCTGAAGCACTTTGGATACCACTTTGTAATAACGCTGATAGACTTTCAGAATTGTTATACACCCAAACTGGTGCCACAGAAGTATTAGGTGCTGTACCTATACCTATAGCACTAGCCCTTAAGTTATCAAATGTGTTTACTACACCACTTGCTAATACAACAACCTCTCTTCCATCTTTATCAGAGGCTGGTGCTCCATCTTTTATCCTCATTTTTCCATTAATATCTATCCAAATATGCTGATTGCCCATAATTAGGTGTGAGAACTGCCAATCTCCATTTCTAAGTCTAAGATTATCATCAATTCTTAAGTTATTGCCGCTTGTATCTAGATAAGTTTCATTATTTGCTATATTAACACCAATGTTAAAATTAACTTTCGATGCTGTATTATCTCTATTTATCCCTTCTATTCTCAGCATATTAATATTATTAGTAACTGAGGTAGTTGGAACAGCACATTGTAGCAATGCTGATAGATTTCCCGAATTACTATATACCCAAAGTGGGCTCACTGTGGCATTTGGATCTGTTCCTACTCCTATGACACTTGCTCTTACGCCACCGAAATTATTTGTCACACCTTCTGACATAACAACAACTTCTTTACCATCCTTATCAGAGGTTGGATCCAGATACTTAATTCTTAACTTCCCTGTCGAATCAAAAAATAAATTCTGATCACCTAAGCTTATATGTGGTGAGTTCCATTGTCCACCTGTTATTTTCAAGGTGGCATCCCATTCTAACTTGGCATTATTTGATGTGCCAAATTTAAATACATTTCTATCTATATAGGCTCCTAAGTTTAACCTTATATTATTAGTCTCATTATCTTTGTCAGCAGCTTCAAAGGATGCAATATTGTTATATCCACGCCTATCCATAGTTTGCTGAAAATATGCAGCTAAAGTGTTAGTATTGTAGACACCTCTAGATAATAGACTAGCAAAGGCCTTATTCGGTTGTGTATTTATGCCTACATACCCAAATCTACCATTACTAGTAACATTGTTACTGTTGGTTCCATTTGTGACTCTAAGATAGTTTCTAGCCTCGTTTCCACTATTATCCGACATATAAAAAGGTAGTACTGCAATGTTATTACATACTATATCAATTACGTTATCTGTTGACCATCCGCTCATCAACACACCATAATCTTGAGAAACATTTGTATCTATATTTCTTGCAATTCCTTGTATAGCGTTTATGCTAGAACTATTAAGGTGATAGCCAGCCTTCCCCTTATAAGTAATATAGTTATGTTGACCATTTACATCACTTATTAGGCCACAGCCTATACAGTTTGAACAATTATCAAAATAAAAACCATCATTGTAGTTTCCTTGAGCTTCACAACTCACGAAGCTTACTCCATTGGCATTAACATACCAACCATATCCATCTGATACATCAGACGCATTACCATTATTCCAGGACTTACAGTTTACATATCTACTTCCCATTATAATGTATATGCCTGTTTTGGCATTATCTCCACTTGATAACCCATCGTAAAAGTTATCAAAAGCATTATGCCTCATTCCATAATCATCTGCACCTGTGACTTGAATATTGGTAAAATGGCTTTCTCCTCTTCCAGTTGTTTCAAATCCTATTCCTTTTGTATTTTTAATATAGATATTAAGAGCTACATGCCTAGCATCCCACTCTCCGAACTGCAATTCTGCTTTATATTGATTAGTGTTACCATATACTATTCCCTTAGCATTTTGCGATGTTTGGTTAGCTTTATTCCCATCTATGCTAAAGTCTCTTAAGAAAGTAAGCTTTGTCGATTCATTTTCTAAAGAAATCACTGGTGCCGAAGAGTTACTCTTCTGTTTTAGGATTGAGCCTCTTCCACTGCCGACCAAGCCACAATAGCTTGGTAATATTAATGAGGATACTATAGAAGTCCCAACTGGTATCAGTACTAGCCCTCCACCTCTGCTCTTACAATAATTCAATGCACTCTGATATGCCTGAGTGTCATCATCAACTCCATTACACTTTGCTCCAAACTTTTTAACATCAACAGCAATATTATCTAACGTAGATAATATATAATCTGTTCCAGTATCCATATAACTCACCACCTTCTAACTGTTATATTCATTGTAAGTACTTTGTAGGCAGTTTATCACTGTATACTCCTATAAGTGCGCCGTTTGAATATTTGTCTTTTTACTAACAACATGCAACTGACTGTTATGCCCTTAGTATATTTTCTCCTTCATTTTATGTCGCATATTTATGCATAATAGAGTTAGAAGTTTCCTCCTATGAGTCTTGATTCATTATATGTAAATAAACACTTATTTGTACTTTGTAATAATTATACAATTTTAGACTTTTTTATTATGTAAACAAGTTACTAAAAAATCTTTCTTCAGTAACTTTAGCTATAAAAACTCCCCCTTCTAAACAGTAAAAGCATAAGAGGTAGACAACTTATAAGTTGTCTACCTCTTGTAAATTAGAGTAATATATTATTTAATTTTACAAATACCTCTAGGCATTTTTTGATTTTAGTTTTTTAATATAATCTCTATATTCTATTATAGAAGGGAGGGATTTGAATATAGGAATACTCTTTATCTTTCTATTAAACTCAAACAACCATTTATGATTATCTACGTAACTACCAACCTTGTACTCTCTAGATGTGTTCTTATTATAAAAAATTTCTTCAAAAAGCTCAATCCACTTTCCCAATACTTTATCTACACCGAAATTATTATATACAAACTCTTTGCAACAGTTACATAAGTCACCATACTCATTTTTCTCCTGCTTTAATAGTTTAATTATCTGTGCAGCTAATTGTTTTTTGTTGCTACATAGATTCTTTTCCTTCATATTATATATAGTATCTATATGACCGTTTTTTCCTTTTGAAACCACAGGAATACCTAACGCCTGAAACTCAATTGCTCCTATACCAAAAGTTTCAGTTCTAGCTGAAGGATTAACTACTCCAACCTTAGCCTTTGACATTATGTCCAACTTTTCAGTACCACTTAGTACACCAAAAAACTTTATATTATCTGATATATTATCGTCTCCATCGGTTAAATAATTGATAAACTGTTTTTCATAAGAACTACTAGCTATATTGTATTTACCTAACTGGCTGTCTCTATCATATAGTTTACCTGAGCCTATAACATATAACTTTGCATCAGGTACACTCTTCACTATATCTGGCCAAACCTCTGCTAATATGTGAAATCCTTTTTCTGGAATAATAGAACCTATATAGCAAACTATATTATCTTTCTTATTATTTCCTTTTATAGCTTTGTAGACATCGAAATCAAGAAAGTTATATATATAGGTAGCTTTATCAAATATCTTATGATCTCTTAGCATTGCTAATTGTTCTTTACCTACACATACATACTTTTTTAAGTAACTGCAATTTTTCATAAGCTCTAACTGCTTGGAGTCCCCGAAGTTATGTCCCCATGCTACTGAATTTAATCTATTGGCATCAATCAATTCATATACACTAGCATCGGTTATGCTTCTAAAAACAAAAATATCTATTGAATGTGAGCTTGCAAGCATAATTGCGTCCTTCAAATCTTTAGCCTCATAATTTTTTGTAAGACTATATAAATTCTCAATTCTATTGGCATATATATATACCTCTAATTCTTCCCTAGCCTTTTGCAAATAATATGCTAACTGCCAAATCATAAATTGAGTACCACCTATTCCAGGGTTACCATTCTTAGGATTTGATAGATCTACATCTCTTAATCCATTGTTATCTAAGTAAAAACCAATCTTCATATAACTTCTCCTTACTGAGACTTCACAAACTTTAATCTATATCTCCTTACCTTCTTTAATGCTTCATCTTTTATAATAGTAAACTCTTGTACATTAGTTAAATTAACAAATATCACATATACACTTACTCCAACTACAAATGATATTCCTAAAGAAATAATCAATTCTTTAATATTATTGTAAAATCTATTCAGTAATAATTTATTAATTAACCAAACTGAAAATCCCATTGCAATAGAAGAAAAGGCTATTTTTGAAAAAGGCTTAAATATACTACCTATACCAAATTTAATATGTTTATTTACCGATATTATGAGCAATATAGTTATAGTAACTCCAGATATTGTATTAGCTAAAGCCAACCCATATATACCTAGATAATTCGCTAATAATAAGTTTAATGCTATATTTATAACTACTCCAATAATACTATTAATTATTGGTACTAAGGTATTATGAATGGAATAAAAAGTCTTATTAACGATATCCCTTACCCCATAAGCAATTACCCCTGGCGCATAGAACAGTAAAACACTTGCTGTAAGCAAAGTAGCTTTGCTATTGAACATACCTCTTTTAAATACTAGTGTTATTAATGGTACCCTAAGCAGCATCATACCTAATATTGTCGGAATAATTATGAGATTCATGAGATTTATAGCTTTTATTACTGTCTTCTTTAGCTGCTCTCTATTATTTTGAGCAGAATAAAGTGATAATTGTGCATATATAACTGTAGTTATAGCAGAGCCTATAATCGTGTAAACATACATACTTAACTTGTCTGCATAGTTTAAGGTAGCTATGGTGCCCTCACCTATGTTTGATGCTAGCATTCTTGTAATAATAAAATTAATTTGCGCTACTGAAGTACCAACAAAAATAGGGATAACCTTTTTAAATATCTTTCTCAATTCCTCATCCTTAAAATCAACTATAAACTTATACCTGTATCTAACCTTACGCATTGGAGGAAATGTTATCAACATCTGAACAAGACATCCAACTACCTGTGCTACTATTAACCCAGTAGATCCAAATTGCCTTCCTCCAGTTACTAAGTATAGTATAACTATAACATTTGATGAAATATTAATAACTGAAGAGATTAACAGTTTCTTATGGACAAACAAAACACTTACAAAAACATTCTGTACTCCAATGAAGATAAGAGAAATGAACATAATTCTTGTGGCTTCTATTGCACTACTTAATTGTGCCGCATTACAGTTTTTAACAAAGCCAGGGCCGAATATACCAACCACTTGTTTACTGAATATAATACATATAACCATTACAGGTATAATTATTAATAAAACTATATTTAGAACGTTATTTACCAAGTTATTAATGCCCTCATCATCATCTTTTTGCAAGATAGCTGCAAGTGTTGGTATAAAGGCTATACTTAAGGCTCCTCCAATATTACTAAATATCATATTTATCAATCCGTTAGTGAAAACATAAATGTCACTGGAAAAAGTTATTCCAAATACTGATGCAATTATACTTTCTCTTACAAACCCAAGTAAAGAGTTCATTATAGTAAGTATACTGATCATCACTGCGATTCTTGCATTATTATTGCGCTCCATTTAATATCCCCTTTCCAATACTCCTATCTATAATTGAACCTCCTCTTGCTTTATAGCTCTCCTTAATTATAAAAACAACTATCATCATCCAATACAAATTGTTAGTATTCAAAAATGAAGTTTCAGTAATATTATTGAATATGAAAAAGTAAAAATAAATAACCATAAAGCACTTTTCGTATTCACCAATACCAATTGTTCTATTACTATATAAGAAGTTTACTACCATTAAGATCATAATCCCTGAACCTATAAGACCAATCTCAGCAGCTGTATTAATAAATCCGTCATGGGCATGGGTAATATTATTATCTATTTCCTTTATATAAACATATTGTGATTCATCAGCCTTAGTTGGCCAAAAAGCTTTATATCCATATCCAAGTAAGGGCTGTTTTTTTATTTGATTTATGGCATATTTCCATATATAAGTTCTTCCTGTAAAAGTAAGATCCTTATTCATATAACCCATGCTGTCACTTAAGATTGAACTGCCAGCTGTTAGTCCAATAACTATTAATAATGTTGGAATACCTGTTACTAATAGTATATTAATTCGTTTCCTATATTTTAGCAGAAGTAATAATAGAATCATTATGGCTAATATTACATAAGAAGTTCCGCTTTTTGAAAAATACAGCGCTACTAGACATACTATAAAGTTTAAGATGCTAGCTTTTTTATTGAATATATAGTAAAAGATAGAAATAATACAGCCTAGTGACATGCTTCTTCCTAAAAAGTTCTTATGTGAATATACTCCTTCAAAGTTAGTTAAGTACATGTTATTACCAGCTGCTAGGCTAGGATGGAATATTATAAGATATACGCTCAATATAGCTCCAAGGAATATTACGTAAAATACTAACTTAATTAAATCAACTGTAGAATATCTCATATATATGTATATACAATATATAATATTAAGTAATAATATAAAGTCATACTTTAGCGTTATACTTCTATACTGAGTCCATATCAACGATAAAAAGCATATTAAACATAACCCTACCAAAGTAATATCTATATTTACTTTAGGCCTTTTCTTGTACAAAGAATATAAAATTAAAAAGAAGCAAAATAAATACCATGCAATTAACAAAAAATTTATAGCACCCTTAATTCCATGATCTGAGAAAAATCTTTCAAAGGCTCCAGATAAAATAAAAAGAACTATAAAATTTATATACATCTCTATCTTTTTCATATAAAACTCCTATAACTCTTAGATAATAAGGCTTATTCTAAAATTATCTATACTACTTCTACCCTAGTCCAGCTTTTTGGTACAATATCGCTAGTATCTATATCTCTATCACCAAACCAAATAGATGGAGCAATAACTACTTTATCGGTATTACTATTTAACCATGCCCCCCACCAACTAAAGGAACTGTTAGCAATAATATTATGTTTACATAAACTCATCAACTGCATATCTAAATAAGAATCCTTACCTTTGTTCCAATCTACAATTATATAATTATCAAGATTCATATTTTCCTTACACCATACAGGGTCATTGGTAAATATATAAAAGAATGGGTTATCAACTTTATCCTTTATATAATTCACAGCGTTCTGATAATATTTTAAAGAACATACCGAGCCAAAGGTTTTATAATATCTTGGCGTAAAGTAATCACCTCTTCTTACATGTATCGCTACAGAATTAGAATTAATAATATCCTCAACCAGCTTACTATTCTTCTCAGATAAAGCTTGTTTAAAACTAAAAATTTGTCTTATCTCAGCCTCCATACCAGAAAAAAACTTTTCACTTTGCCAGTATCCATCAAGAAGAACTTCATCTAGCTTAAAATAAGACTCATCATATTTGAAATTTTGCTGTAAATAATGAGATTTTCTTCTACCAATGACTTTTCTTCTTATCTTTGCAGTAAGCTTATTGCTGTCATCTGAAAATCTTTTAACTTCACTTATATCACAAAACTCCTCGTTAATATTGAACACCCTATTCAGTTCATAACCATTGTGATCTGAAACCATATCATACAATGATACATCCAACTTCACGTTATTATTAATAGTTTTTAGCTTTTTGTAAAAAGCATATTGAAACATTTGGTTTCCTAAGCCTGACTTAATTCTTAGTATTATCATATAAATTCAACCTCTAAACTCTTTTAATGTTATAACTTATATTACTCGCATATATTATTTAATCCCGAATCATACCTTATTGTAAAAGCTCCCAAAACTCTTCCTGCACCCCTTGCAATTATCCTAGTAGCCATAACCACTCTTTCATATCCTCTAAAAATTGATACTATCAACTTAAATAGGCCATAGAGTATGTTGTAAATTCCTTTAATAATAATAGCAAGGTTGTATATTGCTCCCTTATTTAGGCTTTTTAGGTATAGCACATTAGCTTTTCCACCTTTAAAAGCTCTTGAGTTCAGCCATTTAACTGTTGCTCTTTCCTTAGGAACGAATTCTTTAACTATTGCTGTTTCACACCATTTAAACAAGCATTTCTTGCTTTTGCTCATATCATCAAAAAACTTTGGGTCTTCTCCACCTATAAGGTTAAAGTTATTATCAAAAGAAATATCCTTTATATATTGCATATTTATTATTGCATTGCTTGTTCTATAATCAGAGAAACTAATTTCTTCATTAGTATCTTCCTTATATTTTCTAAAAAAGCCACCGTTCTTTACCCAATTAGGAATGTCCTCACCATATATAGGCTCAACTGGTCCAAATACAACAGCTGCTTCATTTTTAATAATTGACTTCACTAATTCATTTAGCCAATTTTCACTTGGTATTTCATCATCATCTATAAAGGCTATGAAATCAAACCCTAATGACTTTGCAACGTTTATGCATTTATTTCTTACACGTGCATAGCCTTTTTTTTCTTCTACATCATAAAGTACTTTTCCAGTTTCACTATACTTATCAAATATATACCTTGAAGATTGTGTTTTATCATTATCGATTATTATTATGCTATAATCAGTGTCAAGACTCTCTTCTATTTTCTGCTTCAATAATAGATTAATTAGATTTTCTAAATACTGTTGTCTATTTAATGTTGGTATAGTTATGCAAACTCTTCTATTAATTATCTCCACATCCTATCCTACAAATTATATGTTATCTAACCGTTGCCTCAGTTAGATTTATAAAATTACTTACATAATCATCTATATTTTTATTCCACCATTGTTCATCACTTAAAAGTCTAACTATTTCCTCTTTAAATCTGTATTTTATCACCTTTGCAGGTACCCCGACAGCTATAGCATAGTCAGGGATATCTTTAGTTACAACTGCTCCAGCACCTATAATTGCCCCATTACCTACCTTAACTCCATCTAGAATAATTACTCCAGTTCCTATCCATACATCATTACCAATCTCAACATGCTTAAACTCTTCAGTATAGTTGTAAGAATTAAAGCATACCCCAATAGGATTCTTATTTGAGTAAAATACCGGAGAAGTTGACAATTGTGTTGTAGGATGAGAACCAAATCCTATCTTAACAAAGGGGGCTATAGAGCAAAACTTTCCTATATTGCAATTATTTATTGTGCAATTATTAGCTATATAACTATATTCACTAATACTTGAATTTCTAAATACAGTCATCCTTTTTATGGCAACATTCTTATCCAATTTAGAATTTATAACTAAGCTAAACAAAGATATTCTTCTATTTTTTATTTTATTGTTTATAAAATTATACTTAAATAAACTCTTTATTAACCTAATTATTTTCATATATTTCTTAACTCAATTCCTTTTTTAGATTCAAGAATTATACCAGTCAGCATATATAAAACTGTCTTTATTTGCTCAGTCCTCTTATGCCCCATAAAAAACCTTCTAAATTCTCTAATAGTAAACAGCTTATAAGACAAATCCTTGGTAAATCTTAATGAATTATTCCCCGTATTGTCCTTATATTTTTGATTAAATCTATCAAATCTCACTCTATGCGCTCCGCTTCCATCAAATCCGCTGTTCTCTATATAGCTCTTGTAGCTCCATACACATCTGCCTGAGTTTTGAAATATATAAAAATACCATCTGATTAGCCATGAATCTACCTGTCCATTCAATTGTTTATTTAAAAATTCTGAAAAACCTTCTCCAGCATAATTAAACTTCTTAACTAAATTTTTATCAGATAATAAAGCTTTATATTGGTCATATTGAGTGAAGTCACACTTTTCCCAATACTTTTTCCAAGTTCCCCATCCCCATGAACAAGGATATGGAGTAAAATACACATCACAGTCTTCTCTATTCTTAATAGGTAAGCCAAAGCCTGAAATATGCATAACATCATCTATATCTTCATAGTAGTCAAAAGCCTTCTCCATAAAATCAATAAATCCATCCTTGGGAACACAGTCTTCTTCAACTACTATTACTCTATCATAACCAGAATTAAATACCTTGGTTATTCCATTTATTACTGAGTTTGCAAGCCCCATATTCTTCTCTTTGTAATCCGCCTTTACATCACACCAATCTATAGCCTTTATCAGCTCCCTAGTCTTCATCACATCTTCTAGATCTTCATCTTTCTTGGCTCCATCAGCAAATACATATAGTTCCTTAACGCCATTTTTCTTCAATCCTTCTAGTACCTTCTCAGTGTGATCTGGTCTTTTATATACAAATAATATTACTGCATTTTGCAACTAACTCACCTCTAATTAAATATTTAAGAAGCTTTCATAAGCCTTCTTTATTCCTTCACTTAAACCAACACTATGCTTCCATCCCAAATCATGAAGCTTATTTACATCGCATAGCTTTCTAGGTGTACCATCAGGCATTGAAGCATTGAATACTATATTTCCTTCATATCCAACTACCTCTTTAACTATTTGTGCAAGTTCACCGATACTTAGTTCTTCACCAGTACCAATGTTTACATGTTGGAGGCCATCATAGTTTTCCATTAAAAATACACATCCGTCAGCCATGTCATCAACATATAAAAATTCTCTCAGTGGTTTTCCTGTGCCCCACACTTCTACCTTAGGGTTGTTATTTACTTTAGCTTCATGGAATTTTCTTATGAGTGCTGGTAGCACATGAGAATTGTTTAAATCAAAATTATCATTAGGTCCATAAAGATTTGTAGGCATACAGCTTATAAAGTTATCTCCGTATTGCTTCTTATAAAACTTGCACATTTCAAGTCCTGCTATCTTAGCAACCGCATAAGCTTCATTAGTTTCTTCAAGTGACCCTGTTAAAAGGTATTCCTCTTTTATTGGTTGAGGTGCCATCTTTGGGTATATACATGTACTACCTAAAAAAAGAAGTTTTTTGATTTTGTAGTCATGTGCAGCTTTTATGATATTGCTTTCAATCATTAGATTTTCATATATAAAGTCAGCCGGATAAGTGTTGTTTGCATTTATCCCGCCTACCTTAGCTGCTGCTAAAAATACATACTCTGGTTTTTCTGTTTCAAAAAAGCTTCTCACTTCTGCTTGATTGGTTAAATCAAGATCCTGATGAGTTTTGTATATTAGATTGTTATAACCTTTTTTTAATAAGTTTCTTACTATTGCAGATCCGACTAATCCTCTGTGTCCTGCTACGTATATCTTGCTATCTTTATTCACTATAAATCTCCTCCCATTTTTAAATATATTTATATTAAACTTGTAAAATTTTCTCTCTATATCTTGCAATTGACTGTTCCTTCTTTAGATTTTCCTCTAAGAATCTTCTTCCTAGCTTACCAGTCAATCTTATATCTATGTTGCCTTTAATAATATCTTGTAAAGCATTATATATACCCTCGTAATCCCCTGGATCTAAGCATACACCACAACTAGACTCCTCAATTATTCTTCTAGCCTCAGAGCCGTCTTCTAGTACACCCAGTACACTCTTTCCCGCTGCCATGACACCATATAACTTACTAGGGACCGAAACTCCTTTTATTCCTTTTGCATTTATAACCCAATGAACGTCTGCAGCATTTAAAGAATAATTTAAATCAGCCTTATCTTGGTAAGGGATAAATATAACATTGTTTAATTGATGCTCATCAGCATAAATTGCAAGCTTGTCTTTAATAGACCCGTCCCCTACAAAAGCAAAGATCAATTGATTATTTTCCTTAAACCTATCAGCTATTTTAATTATATTTTCTAAGTCATAATAAAGCCCTAAGTTGCCAGAATACATAATCACAAGTTTATCCATAAGATTATATTTTTTCTTAAAATCTAATACCTTATGGTTCGATTCATCTAATGGATAAATTTCATTTTCATCTATCCAGTTATTTATTATAGCTACATCCTTAACCTTTTTTTTATTTAATCTTCTCAATAAGGTTTCCTCCATATCTCTTCCAACAAGAATGATTTGTGAGGCACTTTTACAGCTAATACAATCAACCTTCTTAGCAAGATTTAATACAAACTTGTTTTTTGAATAACCTACAGCTTCAGTCTGCTCAGGATTAAAATCCTGAATGTTATATATAAGCTTTGCTCTTTTTAGCTTACTTCCAATAACCCCTAGAACTCCTCCAAGTATCGGTGGTTGAGATATAGTAAATACATAATCCTGCTTATCCAATTTCGTGGTAGCTAGGATTGAGTTAAAAAAGTACGCCATTATATTTTTTATTCTGCTTATTTTATTTCCCTTATGAAACTCAGGAACTCTTACCCTTATTACTGATATTCCTTTATAGGTTTCATTAAAAAATCTTTTCTTTTTGTAGCGAGCTTCAATCTTTCCTCCATAACTTGGAACAACACATATAACAGTGATTTCAAATTCACTACTTAAGCCTTCTGTTAGCTCAGTTAGTATTTGTGCTGTTGAAGCTACATCAGGATAGTAATAATGAGCGTATATTAGTAGCTTCTTCATACTGACCTCCTTGCTTCATATTAGCATGATATTTTACCATTATTTTCCTGCATTGCTTAAATTTTATAAAACTTTTGCTTTATTGTCAATATTTTACATTAGTATTATTTTATGTAAAATTAGTAATTTTATTGTTTACACTTTAAATAATATATATTATTATTAAATTACATATTTTTACAATAAAGTTTATAGTTTAAGAGGTGTTTTATTTATGGAACTAAAAGAATTTCTATCTATCATCAAAAAGAAATTGTGGCTTTTGATATTAGTAACATTACTAACAACAGGAGTTACTTATGGGGCAACAAAACTTTTCTTTCAGCCACAATACAAGGCCTCTACCTTGTTAATAATCGGCGATGATAACCTACTGTCAACTTCAAAACCTAGTGCTAATAACTTGACAGTATATCAGGAAATGGCTGAAACCTACGCTCAGTTTGCCTCTACTAGAAAAGTAGCTACAGATGTTATTAAATCTCTTAGTTTAAAAATGTCAGCTAGTGAACTTCAATCAATGATAGATGCATCAACATCTAAAGACTCTAGGTTCTTGACAATAACTGTAACTTCATCAGATAAGACTCTTGTAGCACCGATAGCAAATCAAGTTGTTACTTCCTTAAAAAGTGTTACAAAAGATTTAGTGCAACCAGATACTTTAAATGTTATAGATGAAGCTCAAGATCCTAAAATTCCATTTTCTCCAAACACAAAACTAAACGTAATCGCTGGCTTTTTTATAGGAATAATACTATCAATAGGGATAATATTCTTATTAGAATATATTGATAGTACAGTGAAAGATGAGGACGAACTGTCAGAACTACTTGATGCACCAGTATTAGGAACAATTCCACGCTCTACTAAATAGGAGGTATAGATTCATGTCATTAAAATCTAAAAATAAAACTTTAAAAATTAGACAGTTAGATAGTGAAGCTTTTACTACTCTCAGAACCACCATACAGTATTCTTACTTAACTAACTCAATGAAATCATTGGTTGTTACTTCATCTAACTCAGGAGAAGGTAAAAGTACAGTAGCCTGCAACCTTGCTACTTCCTTCTCTCAAAGTAATAAAAAGGTATTACTACTAGATTGTGATTTTAGAAACCCAACCATTCATAAACAATTCAACCTACGGAATAACATTGGTTTGTCAGATATATTATTAGGAAAATATAAGTTTCAAGACTGCTTACAATCATGTGATATAGATAATCTTTATATAATAACCTGTGGAAGCATTCCTAACAATCCAGCTGAGCTGCTTTCTGGTATAAATATGTTACAATTCATAACTGAGCTAAAGGAAGACTTTGATCTAATAATTTTGGATACGCCACCTATTCTAGGCTTTGCAGACGCACAGATTCTTTCTGCAATTAATGATGGGACCATAATAGTATCTAAGTATGGCAAAACTAATAAAAAATCTATAATAAAATCTAAAGAAATAGTTAGCAAGGTTAATGGAAAGATTATAGGTTCTATAATTAACGACATACCTAGAAAAGCTTCTTATATATCCTCAAAAACTTCAGACAAAATCAAAACATTTTAATTTAACTAGGCTGAGTTAACGCTTTATTGTCTTAACTCAGCCTTTATTTTATGTATTTATTAAAGCTAATAACATATTTATATCCTTGCAAGCCATTATTCCTAGCACATTTCAATACTAAACCTCTATTCATGTCTCCCTTAGATTTTACTTGAATACTTTCAAAACATACCTTCTATCATATTATGTTGATCATATATCTACAAGTAGCCATTAGTCTTAAATCTTTAGTCTGTAATTTTGAAAATTATATATCCTTCTAATAACTTATATGAAAATAAGCCTTATACTTATTAGTGTTTATATAAACTATTAAGTATAAGGCTTTTATACTATGACAATTATGCTATTTTGCTGCTGCAACCTCTCTCTCAGCAAGGTAGTCCTCTATGCTCTTACCTGCTATTTCCTGCATATCTCCATCTACCATCATTCTTACAAGCTCTCTAAAGGAAACATTTCTCTTCCAGCCAAGCTCACTCTCAGCCTTTCTAGCATCTCCCCATAGAAGCTCAACCTCTGCTGGTCTAAAATATCTAGGATTAACATCAACAAGTACCTTGCCTGTAGCCTTGTCTATTCCTCTTTCATCAACACCGGTACCTGTCCATTCTATATCTATACCTACTTCCTTAAAGGAAAGCTCTACAAACTCTCTTACTGTATGTGTTTCGTTGGTAGCTATAACATAATCTTGAGGCTTTTCTTGTTGAAGCATAAGCCACATAGCTCTTACATAGTCTCCTGCAAAGCCCCAGTCTCTTTTAGAATCAAGGTTTCCTAAAGATAGCTTTTCTTGTTTTCCAGCCATTATAGATGCAACTGCTCTTGTTATCTTTCTAGTTACAAAAGTCTCTCCTCTTCTTGGAGACTCATGGTTGAAGAGCACTCCATTACAAGCATAAAGATTATATGACTCTCTGTAATTAACAGTTATCCAGTAAGAATAAAGCTTAGCTACTCCATAAGGACTCTTAGGATAGAATGGTGTTTTTTCACTTTGAGGAGCAGTATGAGGAAGTCCTCCGAAAAGTTCTGAAGTAGAAGCCTGATAAAACCTACAGTTAATTCCTGTCTCTCTTATAGCATCTAGTAGCCTTATAGTTCCTACGCCTGTAGCTTCAGCAGTGTACTCTGGAACTTCAAAGGATACTGCTACGTGAGACTGTGCTGCTAAGTTATAAATTTCATTTGGCTTAATCTTTTCTATAAGTCTATTTAAATTACTTGAATCTGTAAGATCTCCATAATGAAGAAAAAGCTTCTTTCCACCTATCTCGGGATTTTCATATAAATGATCTATCCTTCCTGTATTTATAGTGCTATGTCTTCTTATTATTCCATGTACTTCATAGCCCTTTTCTAGTAATAATTCTGTTAAATAAGATCCATCCTGTCCTGTAATTCCTGTAATTAATGCTCTTTTTACCATATCAATAAATCCCCCTACCCTATCTTTTCTTTCAATACTTTTATTTCATTCATTTTTTCTTTTTTAGTTACAACTATTAATTCATCAGTTTCAATGTAGAAAAGATCTTCAAGTCCATAAAAAACTATTGGCTTTTTATGTCCTATACCGATGTTATTAGTCGAATCAACTATTCTTATATTTTCATCACAAATATTGTGATTTTTATCTTTTTCTCTATATCTCTCTAAGGAATTCCAACTCCCCACATCATCCCATCCAAAGGTGCATGGGATAACCTTTATGGAATCACACTTTTCAAGTATTCCATAGTCTATGGATGTTGCCTCTGTTTTACTGTAGTTCTCACTGACATACCCACTTATTAAATCTTCACTAACATGTTTTAAACCTCTAAGTGCTTCATAAGTAGATTCCATATGTTCCTTAATAAGCTCTAATATTAATTTTGTTTTCCAAAGGAACATACCTCCATTCCAAAGATAGTTTCCAGCTTTTAAATACTGTTCTGCCTTCTCTTGGTTTGGTTTTTCAACAAAAGCATCTACCCCTACTACCTCATTGTCATTGACTCTTGTTACTTCCTCCGAAACTCTTATATATCCATACCCTGTTTCAGCCCTATCAGGAGTCATACCTAAGGTTAAAATCTCATCATTGTGATAATTTAGATACAAATTACCGTCACTGATAACCTCTAAAAACTTCTTCTCATCCTTTATCAACTGATCTGATGGTAGCACTACCATAGTAGAATCCTTATAGTAGCGTTCTATTATAAAGGAAGAAAGAGCTATACATGGAGCTGTATTTCTTCCTTCTGGCTCTACTATTATGTTTCTTTCAAGTATCTCTGGAAGCTGCTCTTTTACCAAAGGCACATATCTTTCTCCAGTGCATATAAAAATTCTCTCTAAAGGAATAAGTGGTTTTATCCTATTTACTGTCATCTGAATCATTGTTTCATCACCTAACAGGTTCAAAAACTGCTTAGGCTTATCTTCGGTAGAAAGTGGCCAAAAGCGTGTTCCTTTTCCACCAGCCATAATAAGTGCACATAGCATAGCGTTTTCCTCCATATTATTAAGCAATTATATCTTTTCTTCCTACAGAATAATATTCAACCCCTGCATCTAAAGCCTCATCTAAGTCATAACAATTTCTTCCGTCATATATAACAGGTCTATTCATAAGTTCCTTATATCTTTTAAGATTAACTTTCTTTATCTCATCCCACTCAGTGAATACAAATGCCACATCAGCATCCCTAATAGCATCCTCTGGTGATGATACATACACTATATCCTTAGGATATATTCTTTTAAAATTGTCAACTCCTACAGGATCATAAGCTCTAACCTCGGCACCTTCTTCAATTAATCTTCTTACATTAGGTATTGAAGGAGATTCTCTCAAATCATCTGTACCAGGCTTAAAGGTCAGTCCAAGTACAGCAACTTTTAATCCTTTAAGAGAGTCAAATCTTTGTATTGCTTTTCTAATCATTCTAAACTTCTGATTTTCATTTACTTCTATTGAAGCCTTAACAGTCTTCAGTTCATATCCGTGATCTGCAGCAAGCCAGTGAAGGGCCTTTGTATCCTTTGGAAAGCATGAACCTCCATAGCCTATACCAGCCTTTAAGAACTTATTGCCTATTCTATCGTCATAAGACATACCAGTTGCAACATCCTCAATATTGGCACCAACAACCTCACAGAGATTTGCAATCTCATTTATGAAGGATATCTTTAATGCCAAGAAATCATTAGATGCATATTTAATCATCTCTGCACTTCTTCTATTGGTTACAACTAAGGGCTGATTGAATCTCTCATATACTTCTCTAAGAATCCCCTCAGCCTCCTTAGATTCTACCCCTATAACTATCCTCTTAGCCTTTAAAGTATCTTTAACTGCAGTTCCCTGGGATAAAAATTCTGGATTGGAAGCTACTTCAACCTTTATTTTTTTCTTCAAATTTTCTAATATATATTCTTCTATCTTGTCATTGGTTCCTATTGGAACTGTTGATTTTACAACCACCAAGCAGTTCTTCTCTAGACTTTCAGCTATCTGCTTTGCAACACCATAAACATACTGTAGATTAGCAGAGCCATCTTCTCTCTCAGGAGTGCCAACACCTATGAATATAACATCTGCATCCTTGTATGCATTCTTGTAATCAGTTGTAAAGTCCAGTCTACCTGCCTGAAAGTTTGATTTTAGAAGTTCGTCTAAACCAGGCTCATATATAGGTGATATACCTTTCTTCATCTTTTCAACCTTATTCTCATCTATGTCCACACAGGTCACCTTGTGACCCACATGTGATAAGCAAGCTCCTGTTACTAAACCTACATATCCTGTTCCAGCAACTACTATTTTCATAACTTCATTCCTCCTCATCTTGCATTATCATCACCAAATAAAACTCTTATAGTCTTAAAAATAAGTTTTATATCAATCCAAAGATTTCTTTCTCTCACATATTTAATATCAAGTCTCATCCAGTCCTCAAAATCAATATTATTTCTACCAGATACCTGCCAGTAGCATGTAAGTCCTGGCTTAACAACTAATCTCTCAAGCATCCAGCCTTCAAAATATTTGACTTCTTTAGGAAGACTAGGTCTTGGACCTACTAGACTCATCTCTCCTTTAAATATATTTAATAGTTGAGGAAGTTCATCTATGCTTGTTCTTCTGATAAAGCGTCCAACTTTAGTTATTCTAGGATCATCTTTCATCTTAAACATTGGACCGCTCATCTCGTTCTTCTCTTTTAACTTTTCCTTTAGTTCCTCTGCATTAGTAACCATTGATCTAAACTTATACATTTCAAATTCACGACCATCTTGTCCAACTCTCTTTTGTTTAAAAAGTATCGGTCCTTTGCTTTCAAATTTTATGAACAAGGACACAACAATTAGTATGGGGCTAGTTATTATAAGACCAAAAATAGCTCCTAGTAAATCAATAACTCTCTTTAATATAAGATAAAGAGTTCTCGATTTATCCTTTGTAGTTTCAGTAAAAATTTCTTCATAACTTGCTGCTTCTGAAGCTTCAGACGTAAGTAGAGATTTTTCTTCCATACAAACACTCCCCGAAAGTTCAATAATTTTAAAATCTATTAAGTTTTTATAATCAATCCATAAAGCAGTTAATAAATAGGCTCTTTGCAAGTTACTAAATAAAAAAATTCATTGTTTTAAAATAAAAATGATACTAATATTCCTAATGGTCTTTAAATATAGCAATTGAATAAAGGTTTTATCTATATATTTTTCGCTTTATGAATTTTTTATTGTGGTTAATGCCATATGAAAATTTTATTCCACTTTTTGGAAATTTTCTTCCACAAAAAGTATACTTTATTTCGGCTTAAAGTAGTAAAAGGTATGGTACTTTAGTACCATACACCTTCCTTGAACCCAGCAATTTCAATACATTACGTTTTTTTTCATATTACTTCAGTAAAAAATATTTAGCATTTTCTTAACAGTAATCGTTATATATTTATATTTTGTTAAATAAACTATTTTAGGTATACTTACCAATAACCAAATGTGTTTCATTTCTTAACAAAGATATTATTAACTTTTAATCTACTCACTAAAAAAACGTTTAAGTGCCATTCTTAAGTGAACTTATTTCGGATATTCCTTTTATGAACATATGTTAAAAATTTTTGGCAAGTGACATAATTTTATTTTTTACTGTTTACCCTAAACATCTACTCCAAAGCCTTGATATTGCTAGATTAAGCCAAAAATATAATTGCCTATATATACAGTAAAAAAGAACCACTAAAGCTAATTCCTCCAGTAGTTCTTTTCTCTTCATTAATTTACGCAGTCTTTAAAACTAATTATCTTACTTTTTTATGTATACCTTAAAAGCTATCTCAGAAGCTTAAATTTGCTTGCTTTAGATAACCAAAATTTCTATATTTCTATGCATAGTAATAAGGTAGATTTCTCTACCTCCATTATCCATAATGTATTGCAATAATAATGCTTACCTTACCTTTCATACTCATTATACAAAAAGCAAATTACTTCAGCTCTATTCCGAAACCCTAACTTATTCAATATATTAGAAACATATTTCTTTACAGTACTCTCAGAAATAAAAAGCTTAGAAGCTATTTGGGCATTACTTAAGCCCTTGCCAACTGCATCAATAACTTCTTTCTCCCTATCAGAAAGTTCTAAAAGCTTGTCCTCTTTATTATTATTTATAGTCTTAACTACTTGAGAATCGTAATATTTTCTGTCTCTTAATACACTGTTTAAAGCAAAAATTACATCCTCAGCCAAAGCATCCTTCATAACATATCCACTAACGCCCAATTCCTCACATTTATTAAAATCATTTTTAGTTATAGCAGCAGTGAATACTAGGAACTTTGCTTCTCTTAATATATCCTTTGCTTTAAACATAAGATCAATCCCACTCTCATAGTATAAGTCTATATCAAGTATAATAACCTGTGGCTTTTCCTTCTTTATTATATTTAAGGACTCATCAACACTTGATGACTCGTGTATAATATAATCTGGATAATAACTTGAAATTATAGCTCTTAGCCCACTTCTAATCATAGGCTGCTTATCAACTAGAAGCAGTTTCATCTTCATGTCCCCCCTTGAATAAATACATATATGCTGCGATGGAGTGGTTTCACTACTAGCTCCCCATACTCAAAGTGACCAAATAAAGAGTATAGATCTACGCTTCCATAGATTAGACACATAAATTTGCATAACAATATTTTACAACTACTTCCATAATATGTAAAATACTTTTTTCTTTTATATTTTTATATTTTCAAACAAATAAAAACATTTTATTACATATAACATTGCAAAAAACATAAAAAGAAGTGATATATCCTAAAACTTATTAGGTTTATATCACTTCTATTATTAATATATTGATCTATGCGAACTTATAATAAGTGTTGCTATTTATAATAAAGACTAAATTTATGCTCTTTGTTCCTTGTAATTTAATATATTTTATCTTTATTAATAAATAGGTATATCTATTATAGTAATTATATATATTCTGAAATTATCTTCATAAAGCTTTCTATATCTTTTAGATGATTTATTATTATATCATAGACCATCTCTCTATCTAGGCTTACATAGTCATGTACTAAAATATTTCTAAAGCCAGCCATGTTGGATAAATTACTGCTTAGGATTTTATCTATAATATTATTATCGCATAGTATTTGAAATATCTCTCTATTGCTCTCAGGTCTTCTAAATCTCATGTCAGCTATAACATGATTAGATATATCTAACACACATTCTATGGATAAATGCAGAAACCTTTCACTAGCTCCATAAATAAAAGGGTCTCTTAAATATTCTTCCTTCGAATGTTTTTTTATATTCTTTAAAAAATCTATATACTCTTTAAGTTTATTTAGTCTAGTGATAACTATTTCTCTCTTTACCAATACACCTATACCTCCATATTCCTAATGTCTTCAAGTAATTGATCATCATAGTATTTAATAAAATATTTATAATCAAAATATTCTCTTATTGATAAAGATTCAAAAGAAATTCTTTCTTCATGATCTTTTATGACAATGCCATCTTTTATTATCTCATATTTTAATACTGGAGCATCTATATTTAGAAACACTACATCGCATTCTCTTTTAAATATTGATTTACCTATCTCTATCAGGTTTCCTCTTAATAAAGTATCTTCAAGCTTGCCTAAGCTATTTTTAGGCATTATTGCTATATCAACATCACTGTTTTTATTATTTTCTTTTCTTGCATAAGAACCAAAAAGGTACGCAAACTTTATATCGCAAAGCTTTTCTGCTTCTATTATAAATTTATCAAGCATAACTTCTATATCATTCATAAAATTACTCCTAGATATAACTAAATTGAAGAATTTAATTATAATAATTCTTTAATTTAATTATATCATATACCTTCTTTACTATTACAATCATAACTTCTTAATTATATTCTAAATGTATCTTGTTCTGAAAACCTTCTCCTTGGAGAATCACGAAGGTCTTAGGTACATATATAAATACTAACTTTTCATTTCCCTTTACTTCACTTGTTTCTCCTACAAACCATTTATCTACAGGGCCATGTTTAGATACATCTGTATCTATGTCATTATCTGCATAAGGAAAGTAATTCGTAGCAGACTTATCTACCCAAAAGAACACACGAAAATGAGGCAGGTGATCATTACCAATTATATAATCATAGGATGGCTCTCCCCTCTTTTCATTTAATATCCCTCCATTAATAGCTACATCTAAAGCCTCATTAGATGCTGTGTTCGCTTTAACATTTACGAAAGTATATAAGCATAAAGTGTTAAGTATTAATACGCTTATAAGAAAAGCCATCTTTTTATTTCTTGTCATTAGGGACACACCTTTCTAAATCAGAAATTCCATACAAGAAGTATTGACTAAATCAATTTTAAATATTCCAAGTGGGACACGGGGACGGAGCTTCTGTCCCACTTCATGGCAAGCCTTATATTAGGGCATGGAAGTAGAACCTCTTTGTAAACTATATTTATATGTAATGCACATATAATAGTTGTTTATCAACCTAAAATTTCTCTTAACCCCGCATGTCTCCAATAAATTCTTAACTTCTTTACTTTTTATAAAGCTTTATTGTTTAGAATTAAAGAAGTTAACTTCTTAAATTCTTAAATTCTAATATTCTTTAAAATTTTACTTTTTAACTTCTTAAAAACTTAACAATTTAAAAAGCTAAAAATTACATTGAAATACATATATCCTATATGAAAAGGTTATACATATTACTTTTATTTAACGGAGGTAGACACATGGCAAGAAAAAAGACTTTGCCTTCAACTTTTATATCCCAAGATGATCTTGGTTATGAAGAAGATGATGAAATAACAGGATTGTGTGAAGTAACTAATGATGATCCAAATCAAATTGTGATTTCAAACTTCGATTTCAGTAATTCTTCCAATGCCGATCTACAAGCACAAGATACAAGCTCTATATCTAAGAAAACTATAGATAATTCTATAAATAAATCCAATGGTAATATTTCTTCAGTACAACTATCAGATACATCAAGCACAGACAATAGAACTACCAAGTCTGTTCCTAATGGAATAACTCCTCCCATAGATGGTGAATTCTTTACCATAAAAAGAACTTATACCTTAAGAAAATCTACAATTAAAATGTTAAATCACATAAAGGCTTTAGATGATGATATAAATGTATATATGAATACCTTAGTGGATGCTGCTATTAGACATTATTATAAGCATATTACAGGGGAGAGCGGTTCTGCACCACATCACTAATATGTATTGCTTGGGAAGTTATATGTTGCCCATAGCATAAATCACAATTAGTTAACTTATTATAGATTATATGTTGTATTTAATTTATAGGTACAATTTATCAAAACTTAGTTTATAAATATTCGATAATATCTTCATATGAGGATTATCAGGCATGTACAAATTAATAGTTGAAGTTGTTTACCTATAGGTAGTAACATAGTTATAATAAAATTACTATATACTTATTTATGAAAGAAAGGACTAACTATGCTATATATTATAAAATTTATTACAAACCTACTACTTCCACCTAGTTGTTTCATTATTCTTTTAATAGTATCAGCTATAATCCAGTATAGAGGAAAAAAGAAAGTATCAAAACTTACAATATTAGTTTCAGTACTTATATATATAAGTTCCATCCAGCTTACATCAAATTTATTACTGCATCCACTGGAGTATAAATTCTTACTACCTAATAAAATAGATGGAGATGTGATAGTTATGCTAGGTGGTGGTGCTACCCTTGACACTCCTGACTTTAGCGGAAAAGCAAACCTTTCTGGACATGCAGCTAATCGCTTACTGACTGCTGCTCGTATATACAATAAGACAAAACTTCCTATAATAGTGTCCGGTGGTAAGGTATTTGAAAATACAGGAACAGAAGCTGAGATAGCTAAACGTCAGCTTTTAGACCTTGGAGTGGCTGAAAAAGATATAATTGTGGAAAATAAGAGCCTCAATACAACAGAAAATGCGTTATATACAAAAAAGCTAATGGAAGAAAATAACCTATCAAGACCAATACTCATAACATCAGCCTTCCATATGGAACGGTCAATGATGAATTTTGATAACGCCCATGTGAAAAACCTTGTGGCTTACCCTTGTGATTATTCTACTAATACTAGATTAAGTTTAAGCATTAATACTTTTGTTCCTAATTATGATAGTATAAATGCTGTTGGAACTGCATTAAAGGAGTATCTTGGCATATTCCAACTTTGGATTAAGAAAATATTTTAACCTTTAGTAAAAAGCACTAAAGTAGACTTCTTTAGTGTTTTTTCGCATCTAGATTTTCTCAACGTATGTGAAAAAATCCTGGTAGTCGACTAAAGTTTCTTTTTTTACTGTTTACACTAAGTAGCTGAAGCAACCTTCTTTTCTTTACTTTGGGACATAAGCTCCGTCCGAAACCACTGAAAAACATATTATAAATATTTGAAAATATGTAAATTAAATCAGAAAAAGGTAGAATAAAATAGAAAAACCCCCCTTAAAATGGTATAATGGAATTGCGACAACCATAACCAAAAAGGGGGTTTCAACCATATGTTAAGAAATCAATCAAAACAATACAGTCTATATTCTATATTATACCACAAGATTCCTGATAATCATATATTGAAACTAATTGATCAAGCTGTGGATTTTAGTTTTGTTAATAAACTTCTTGAAAGTTCTTATTGCAAATATTATGGCCGTCCCGCAAAGGAACCGGAAATGATGATAAGATTGTTGATTTTACAATATTTATATAATCTATCGGATAAAAAAATAATAGAAGAAACTTCTTTAAATCTTGCATCCATGTGGTTTGTTGGCTTAAACCCAGAAGAGGAACTTCCGCATCCAAGTCTTCTTGCTAAATTTAGAGTCCATAGACTACAAGAAGTTACAATGGATGAGATCATAAAAGAAGTTGTAAGACAATGCGTTGAAAAAGGAATTATAAAAGGACATAGTATAAGCATTGATTCTACTCATACACATGCTAATACAGGTAAGTTAGTTCCTGAGAGAGTATTAAAGCACTTAGCTAAAAAAATCCTAAAGAACCTGGAAGAAGAAAAAGGGGCAATACCTGAGGATATTGATGCAAACATTCCTGATTATAAAGCAATCGATGATCACAAAGTAGCCAAAGAAACAATGAAAGCATACTTGGAAGATCTTATGGAGAAAGCAGAAAATCATATAGAAAATCCTGATACTTCTGCTACCGCAGCGGTTATTAATAATGCTCGTGAAATCATATTCGATGAGAAATTTATTCAACAAAAAAGAGTACGTTCATTAGTAGACCAAGATGCAAGAGTGGGAAACAAAAGTAAAACTGATAGTTTTTTTGGATACAAGACAGAATTTATAATGACTACAGGTTCAGAACGTATAATCACTGCGGTAGCAGTACATGATGGAACTTATGTTGACGGAACAGGTTTTAAAGAATTATACGAGCTAACGAAAGAAGCAGGGATTGAAGCAGAAGAAGTTTATGGTGATAAAGCATACTTTAGAAAACCCATTTTAGACTTAATTAAAGAAGATCAAGCAGAAGCTTATATACCTGTTAGTGAATCTGTATATCGTATCGATGAGAGTAAATTTAATTATAATAAAGACTCCGACCAATGGTATTGTAAACATGGAAACAATACAGTAAAAAAGAAAGCAAAAATCAATAAAAGTGGTAAAAAAAGTTTTAGATATACTTTTGACAAAGAAATATGTAAAGATTGTCCACACCGTTCTGAATGTATTAATGGTAAAATGTCCGCAAGAACTTTAGAAGTTGGAGTAAATGCACACGAGTACTACGAGTATAGTCAACGTGCAAAGACTCAAGAGTCTTTAGAAAAATATAAAAACCGTTCCTGTCAAGAGTGGAAAAATGGTGAGATGAAGAGATTTCATGGGTTAGACCGTGCCAAAGGGTATGGTCTAAGAAGCATGGGCATGCAAGCCCGGTTAACGGCATTAGCGGTAAATTTAAAGAGGATAGCCAAGCTGGTATCCTCTTTTTTATTAGATATACTGAAATTTTTGACAAATAAAGGATGTTTAATCTATCTTTATTGAATAAGCCATTTTTTATTGTCTAAAAGATGCTACTTTTTCAGTGGTTTCGCTCCGTCCCCCTGTCCCTCACAACTAACAAAACAACCAATTTTTCTTCAAATAATTAGCAATTTAACATTTTTTCTCTTTTTACGAGCATTTGGTGTAATATTAATGTATAATTTCTAATATATGTATCTAATAGCTTTGGTTATAAGTTAATGTACAAGGGGGGAATTGATTTGGAATTTCTAAATCCAAACGAGAAAATTAGACTAATGAGGAAAAAGTTTCGAGTAAACCAGTCAGAGCTTGAAAACACAAATATGACAAGAGCTTTCATCAGCATGATGGAAAGCGGAAAAAGAAACGTAAGTAAATCCAGTTCTAAGCTTTTAGCAGAAAGATTTAACGAAATAGCTAAAAGGATAAGTGTCAATCTAGACTTAGATGCAGAGTATTTTTCTAGAACTCCAGAGGAGGATGCTAGATACTACTGCGAGAACGAACTTAGAAGTAACGATGGGCTTTCTCTTAAAAAGCTGTACGAGCTTATTGAAATAGAAAAAAGGTTTAATCTAAGAGATTTATTAGCTGAGTGTTATAAAATTGCTGGGGTAATGTACAATAAGGAGAAGGATTACACCAATGCTTTTATAGAACTAAATAATGCTTTAGGGCTTTATAAAGAGTTAAAGGATGAACAGAGTCAAATCACTATTTACCTAGAACTAGGTAGTTGTAAGTATATGAAAAGTAGCTACGAAGATGCAAGTCTTTATTATAAAAATGCTACAACTTATGCCTTAGCGCATAAGGATTACAGAGCTTTTTCAAGATCAAGCAGATCACTAGCCTTATGCTATGCTCGTATGGGAAAATATGATGAGTGTCTATCGATAATAGATAATGAAATATTAAATAGTTCTATAACTCCTGAGGACGACATATTAATAGCTGCAAAATCAGATAAAGCTAATGTCTTATCACTAATTGGTAAAAGCGATGAAGCTGCCAAACAATGCTTTGAATTAATTGAGTTAATAAAAGATAAGTCCCCAAGCAAGTACAGCTCTATGCTTTCATCACTGTACGCTAATATAGGTGAATATTATTACCATAATAAGGATTACGAAAAAAGCTTACAGTACGTAAGCCAAGCTCAAAGCTTAAGGCTGAAATATAATAAAGAAAAACTTTCGATACCATTAACATTAAAAGCAAAGGTATTATATGCTCAAGGGTTGCTTGAAGAAAGCTTGATGCTATTCGATTTAGCTACTGAAATGGCAGAGCAATACAATAGACTAGATCTATTATTAGAGGCCTATAAGGAATTAGCAGATGTCCTATCAGAAAATAAATTATTTGATAAATTAAAACTAAGCATGGAAAAATTGTTAGAAACCTTAGAAACATGTGACACAAAAGAAGGAAAACGTTTCGCACTTTATAAGCTAGTTGAAGCTGCTAATGAAAAAGGCGATCAAACTCTCTGTAATAATTACCTAAAACAATTAAAGGAATTTATATAGAAATTATATTTTCACTTATATAGTGAAATATTGATATAAATGTAATATAATAGTAACATAAATAGTTTGGAGGGATGTTAGTTATGAGAAAGAAATTATCAACTATTATGCTTAGTGTTCTAGTTCTGGGAATTTTAGCTATTCCCGTCAACAATATTACACCTACCAATGGTGGACATATATTCCACACACTGATTGACTGGGTAGACCCAATATAGTAAACATAAAATTAAAGGGGCTGTCGCATTAGCGGTTAAAAACCGTTGATGCTCAGCCCTAATTTTCTAAGAATTTATAAGAGTTACAACTATATTTTAAAACATTTTTTCTGAAAATCTAAAAAATGGCGTACTTTAATAAGCCTTTAAGGTTAAGGCTTATTTTAAAATAATTAGTTTCTTAAAATTTAACTTTATGCACCTTTTTTTAGTGAAAAAAGGTGATTTCCAGTTCTCTCTGATTGTATTTTATTATGTAGCTTGTTTACATTATGTGCCATTGCTAAAAGAATACTTTCGGCCCAAACATTCTGTTTGCCCTTCGAGAGGAATCTTCTGAAGCCCATATCTTGTTTTATCTCTGCAAAAGAGCCTTCAGCTTGAATGCTTCGGTTCATTCTAAGTTGGCAGCCTTCTTCGCTTACAACTCTTTCTAAATCTTTCTTTCTAAGCTTATTAAACAACTTTGAGGTTTCAAGATTTTTAGTTCTTTCTTCCAAAGGTGTCTTGCTGTTATTTCCTTTTATACATTTGCTTTTGTAAGAACAAGAACTGCAATCTTCGCAGGTATATATTGTTTTTTCGCTTATGTATCCAGTTTTACTCTTTCTTTTTATAGTCTTACTAAACATTAACTTTTTATTATTCTTGCAGATATAGTAATCTCCAATTTCATCATAGTCCATATTCTCAATTCTACTAATATCCCTTTGGTATTTTCTTGTTTTAGATATCTCATAGTTTGATGGTTTAATGAAAGAGAGTTGTCCGTTTTTTTCAATAAATAGATAGTTCTCTTCGCTTTCATAGCCAGCGTCAGCAACTATTTTTAGATATTTAAAACTTAGAGATTCTTCCATACTCTTAATAAATGGAATGAGTGTAGGGGTATCCGTTGGCTGATCGCATACGGTGAGCCATACAATATATTCTGAATCAACGCCGTGTTGGACATTGTATCCAGCTTTTAACTGACCATTTCCCATAGCGTCTTCTTTCATTCTCATAAACGTTGAATCATTATCTGTTTTTGAATAGCTATTACGGTTACCGCAAATGTATAACTTTTGCGTGTATTCTTTTAACTTGTTAAGATACTCTTCAAGAGTTTCAATAGATCGCTGTAATGGCATTTTTCTTTTCCCTGATCCGTGCACAAATTCAATATTTCTCTCATATTTCAGAGCGTAAAGCTTTTTTCGCAACTTTTTTATATGCTTCATCTTCACTTTGTCATTGTATATTAGCTTAATTCCATATAGTTCCTCACAGTTAGCTACTAAATTAGCAAATTTAACAAGAAGCTTTTCTAAATTCTTTGTAACTGCCTTTTTACAAACAAAAGTGTATTTATTAGCACAAGCCTCAATTTTTGTACCATCAATAAATATAGCATCTCCAGATATCTCTCCTGCAGCATGAAGACATTCTGTCATTTCGGCTAAGATTCTTTCTGCACATGGTGCAAAATGCAAGCTTCTAAATCTAGCAAATGTTGAATGATGAGGTATTGGTGAATTTTCAAGAAGATACATGAAGTTAATATCACGTCGACAATATTTTTCCATATCTCGTGAAGAATAGATATGGTTCATGTAAGAATAGAGTACAATCTTCAGCATCTGTCGTGGCGTAGCTTGATTTTCCCTAAGTCGGGAATAAGTCGAATATAAATCTGTTAAATCCATCTCCTCTACAAATTGACTTAGCAAACGCACCGAATCATTATCTGAGACCATATAATCAATATTAAATGGAAGTTTTAATTGATAACTTCCTCTATTTAAAGTATAATCTTTATGTAAATTAATATGTTTGGTCATATATTAATTTTACAATAAATCCAGCACTCTTGTGAATGCTGGATTTATTTTTATGCAAAAAAAGAAGCTGTGCACTAAATACTTAGTGCGACAGCCCCTTTTTTCTGTATTCAAAAGTTTAATTTTACTATAATTCGTAAGCGTAAAAATTTTAGTATCTTTAATAACTTCAAAAATAATATTAAAATATCCTAGTAAGGCAATAAGATGCTTTACTAGGATTAATTTATGGCCTATCTTTAATTTTCATATTTTCAGGGATCTTTTCTGACCAAGGCATAAGAGCTTCTAAGCTTTCTCTGTCGGATACATCTATCTTTGATAGATTATCAAATAAATAAACTAAGTACCTTTCAATAACTAGTTTATTAGCTTTGGCAGTTTCAACAATGCTATAAATATTAGCACTATAAGTTGCTCCTTTAGCAGTATTGGCAAAAATAAAGTTCTTACGACCGATAACGAAAGGCTTAATTGCTCTTACAGCAGCATTATTATCAACCTCTAAAACCATCCAATAAAACATTTTTTAATCCTAGTAAGTGTTTTTCAGCATAATCAAGTGACTTACCTAAATGACTTCTTGGAAGAGCATCTTTAATTTCTCTTTCAACATATTCAATAAAGTTGTCTAGAACTGGAGCTAGCTTTTCAGATCTTGATTTAAATCTGATATCATAGTAATTTTCTTCATTCGAATAAGCCTCTATATTGTCTTTATCAGTGCTTAATGAAACTTCATGAAAAATAGTTGTTGAAGAGTTGATTTTTTCTAATCTCCTTCTATGATAATAAAATTGGCTTCTGGTAAGCTCATTTTCTATACAAAACTCTTTCAATGTTACTGTACCTTTATATGAATCAAACTTATTAACATATCGCTCCTAAGCGGCATTATCTAATTTTCTAGACATAAATATCCTCCCATTGATAATCTTTTTCCTTGATTTTATCAATAGGAGGACATGTTATCTAGGTACTTAATTTTTTACGCTTACAATTATATATTGAAAAAAGGCAACATAAAAAGTGCATAAATCCCTACATTTTGATGTTGGAACTTTTATGCACTTTCATATTAACATTTACACTATTTACAAAGAAAGATTATCATCATTAACAATTCCATTCTACATCAATTTTAAACACAAAAGATTTAGCTTTTACCGATAAACAAACCATGGAAAGATTATTACAAACCTCAGAAAGATATGATATAAGGAGAAAGACTCTTCCCACTTTATAAGCTAGTCGAAGCAGCTAATGAACAGGAGAATCAACCGGTCTGTAATAATTACCTAAAACAATTAAATAAATTCATATAGAAATTATATTTTCATATATATATAGTGAAATATTGATAGAAATATAATATTCCTTTATCCAGACTTTGAATATCAAAGTCTTAGTTTTTTAACAAAAGCCAACTAACTACCAACATTTTTGAATTAATTCCGATTTGCATAATTATAATTATTATTAAGATTATATATGTAAATTCAAATGACTTATAACTGTAATTCTTTGAATTTTCATATATAACTTATATTTAAAGAAATTTTATTCATCAAAAATAATATTCTCGAAAATTACGACAAAGCAATACTACTTTGTCAATTTTATAATTATAAAATTCTAGTATTTATCAAAACTTCGCTTATCTTTGAAGCTATGATACTATGGCCCTTTTCCGTAAAATGTATTCCATCAAAAATAAATATTTCCGACTTCTCTTGTTTTAATAATTCACTGTTACAATTAACTAAATAAAAATTATTATTTTTTTTCAACAAGTCACTAAGTTTATCTATGTATCTATTAATTCTTACATTAGTAAGATAATCCAATTGAATAAAAGGCGCTAATACCACAACTTTTATCCCGTGAGAATTTAAAGATGTTATAATTTCCTCCATAGAATCTATGTAATCCTTTATATTTGTAACAGGTTCAACCCTTAATATTTTAGCAACTAAGTGTTTGATAAAAGATTTAAGCAATAATTTAAATCTATTAAAATAACTATAGTTCAGTCGTTCTACATTTCTTAACTTCATATCTATGTTAGAGCTTGAATACTTTAAATTAAATCTCCTGCTTAATGTTTTCTTTATTTTTATATCCACATCAGTAGTTCCAAATTGCAGTATTACTATGTCTGGTTTCACTTTAATTACTTTTTTATCTAAATACTTCTTTGCTCTAGTAATAGGGAATCCCCCTAAACTTACAATCTCATTATCATAAATATTATTTTTACTAGAAAGACTATCGAGTAGTTGATTAAAAAAAGATACATTAGATTCATGTGGAAACCCCTCAATTAGACATGCACCAAATCCTACAATTTTCATATAAATGTTGCCTCCGTAATAAAATAGCTTTTTGTATAATTAAAATTATAATTCTAATTATACAAAAAGCAATAAAATATTACAATATCACACAAAATAACACATTATTTATTTTATAGCATATTAAAAGAGCTACGATGGATTACACTATTCCCCAAAATTATAATCATAGAATATCTCTCATACCTACTAAACTTACAATTCTAAAAAAAATCTAAAATAAACTTCCAAACTCTCTACTTAAAGCTTCTAGAGCATGGTATATAACATGATGCATATCATAGTATTTATAATCAGCTAATCTGCCGCCAAATATAACATTCTTCTCTTTATCAGCAAGATCTTTGTATAATTTAAAAATGTTACTGTTCCTGTCATCATTCACAGGATAATATGGTTCATCTCCAACTTTCCACTCTGATGGATATTCTTTTGTAATTACAGTTTTCTCTTGATTTCCAAATTCGAAATGTTTATGTTCTATTATTCTTGTATATGGAGTCTCTCTATCAGTATAGTTAACAACAGCATTTCCTTGGTAATTTTCTTTTTCTAATATTTCATGTTTAAATTCCAGACTTCTGTACTGCAAGAGACCAAATTTATAATTATAGAACTCATCAATCATACCTGTAAAAACTATCTTATCTGCCATCATTTCAAACTTTTCTCTATCACTAAAGAAATCGGTACTCAGTTTCACGTCTACATCTTTAAGCATCTTTTCTATTATAATATTATATCCGCCTTCAGGAATCCCCTGATATTTATCATCAAAATAATTATTATCATATGTAAACCTAACAGGTAGTCTCTTAATTATAAAAGAGGGTAAATCAATTGTACTTCGTCCCCATTGCTTCTCTGTATATCCCTTTATTAGCTTCTCATAAATATCAAATCCAACAAGTGAGATAGCTTGCTCCTCTAAGTTTTTAGGTATATTTATAGAATACTCTTTTTTCTGTTCCTCTATCTTATTTTTAGCTTCCTGTGGAGTTATAACTCCCCATAACTTGTTAAATGTATTCATATTAAATGGTAAGTTATATATTTCCCCTTTATAATTAGCTATAGGCGAATTAATATATCTATTAAACGTTGCAAACTGATTGATGTAATCCCATATTTTTTTATTACTTGTATGAAAAATGTGAGCTCCATATTTATGTACATTTATTCCTTCTATGTTTTCGCAATAAATATTTCCACCTATGTGATCTCTTCTATCAATTACTAAACACTTCTTGTTGAGTTTACTAGCCTCATATGCAAAAACTGATCCGAATAACCCAGCTCCTACTATTAAATAATCATATTTTTTAGCCATTTATATACACCATCACTTTCTAAGAAATTATAACAACTTATCTAGGGAACTTACTACTTATTACTAATCAATAATATTCTTATGCAACATCGGTTTTATCCTTTATAATAACAAATAAACGTGAAATAAGTTTAGATTTTAAAGAAATTATACATGTAATATATACAAAAGATCCAGCTATTATTTGAACAATAGTCGTTACCATACCAGATCCAAGTTTATTTCCAATAATTCTTATGGCAACAAACATAATAACCCCACTAATAAAATATTTAATTATTTCACTTAAAGTTTTAAATATGTTTACCTCTTTCCTAATTATTATAACTTGCACTGTTGTAACAACTGCTTCAGAAATAACTGTTGATATTGAAGCCCCAAATGACTTATACAGTCTTATAAAAAAAACATTTAATATTATATTCACAATAGCACCAAATGTGACAGATAGTGTAAAAGCCTTATTTTTACCTGTAGGCACCAAATACTGTATTCCCAACACATTACTCCATGCTATGAAAAAAACTATTGGACTTATAATAATAATATTATTAGTGCATTGTAAAAATTCTTTTCCAAAAAACCAAGGAACAAATTCTTTAGCTATTCCTGCTAACCCAAACATAATTGCAATTGATAATAAAGAAACGAAATTCAGTGATTGAATTATATAATAGCTTACCTTTTTCAAGTTTCCTTTTGCAAATGTATTAGATATCCTTGGCAACATAACAGTCCCAAGTGATGTAACTATAGCCAAGGTCATCTTAACTATCTTGTCTGAATTCTCATATATCCCCACATCACCCTTAGTGGCAATAGATCCAATCATTGTTTTATTTAGAAGTACATATATTTGAATAGCGATTTGTGGGATAAATAGTGATAAACATGGAATAAAATGTGACCTTATCATTTTGATATTTATCTTCACTAAACTCACAGTACTTTTTAAATAAAACCACATTATAGCCTGTCCTAAAATAGCTGTTGAACCAAGAATTAAGACATATATCCATAGATCCGAACTTTTTTTAACGAATACAAATGCTAAAACAAGCCCAATTATTTTTATTATAGTATTTCGTGTCACTGTCTTTTTAAATTGCTCTAACCCCATAAAAAGCCACGATATATCTACTGCTGCAGCAATTAGATATAATGATTGAATTAAGTATATATACCTATCCTCTTCTACAAAATATATAGTAAACACAATATACCCTATGCTTGCTAAAGTACACATAAAAAGCTGTAAGCAATATATACTAAAAAAATCTTCACTTAACTTTTTCTTATTCTCCCTAACAGTAGCAATTACCCTATTACCATACAGCGTGATTCCCATCATTCCAAACAGTACAAAATATTGAACAATAGATAACGTATAGGAATTGGTTCCTACACCTTCTTTTCCAAGTACTCTTGATACATATGGCACTGTTATAAGCGGAATTATTAGAGTTACTATTTGGTATAACATATTGTAAATATAGTTTTTTGCTATTTCCATTCTGTTACTCCTATTAAAATAAAATATTATCAAATATCTTCTGGGAACTCAATCTTTGGGTTGAAAAAGATGCCTTTTATAAAACCTTGTAAAATAACTTTTACTTTTTTTATTTTGGAATCATTTTTTCTTATAATGACCTTTGTTATACTCTTAATAACATAATTTAAGTAATTCACATAGCTACTTAAACCACTTTTTCGAGATGTATATGATTTATTTCTATACTCATAAAAGTACCTGTCAACCCTAGACTTTTCCTCTGAAACTATATTCACATCACAATTTTGATTCATTTTATGCGTTACAACACTATCAGTAACCAAATACCCTGGTGCTAAAGTCGCTAATCTCTTTGTATACTCTACATCATCACCCCAAATAAAAAACTGACTAATTGGATATCCCACCTTCTCTATATCTTGTCTCTTTATTAACAACGATACAAAAGATGTACTCTTTAACTTAGTCAATCCAAATTTCAGCATATAATTCCAATCATGTGTAACTTCTGGAATATTCATTAAGCAAGCCTTATTATCTTTCCAAACTACATTACTACAAAGAAAACTCCAATTTTCTAGCTCATTCAAACTAACTTTACCTAATAAGTTTTCAAGTGCATCAGGTTCTGGTATTGTATCATCATCCATAATCCATATGTAATCACAATTGGACGCATAAGCAATTTTTAATCCTTGATTAAATCCGCCTGCTCCTCCAATATTTTTTTCCATATTATAAGCTTCTAAGTTATTATATTTTTTACTAAGATCATTTAGCAATTTATCAGTTCCATCAGTGCTACAATTATTCACTACTAGTATCTTATCAATACTGCATGTTTGATTTACCAATGCACTAATGTTTTCTTTAAGTAGTTCTTTTCTATTATAAGTTACGACAACTACGCATGTAGATTTTTTAATCAAAAATATACCTCCTTATAGTATAACAAATATATAGTCTCTAACACTATTATATTATTAATTCAATCGAAAAAGTAAGATTCTATACTTCATCAGGCATTACTTATATAATTCGATAAAATTTAATTTCTGTTTTAAATTTAAAACTTCTAACCAAAGAGGACAAACAAACAATGCTATACTCTTTGGTAAAATAGTAACAATAACTTCAAATCAGTTATTTTATAATTAGTGTATTATTAACACTTATAATATCTTAGTGGTAGTATATTTATTGCTAGTATTATTAATTTTATAATTATTTGCAGTAGGCAAATCATGATGTATTAACAACATCTAATAACAAAATAGGTCATAGAATGCTACCCTATTTACGTACAATACTTTTTTTACATATAAAAGATATTAATAAATATTACTCTTCCTGCTTCTTATTTTATCTTCTACTAGTGCCGAAAAATTATAAATAAAAAAGTAACTTGCAAGAATTACACTTTGTACTTTATGAAAAATACATTTTTTCGGCTCTATTTTTAAAAACATCATAGTACCGTATTAAGATTCCATAAACAACAAAAAAGATTATTAACCTGTTATATTGTATTGGTTCTGAAATCAAAAATAAAATTAACCACGAAAGTAAGATTAGACTTCCAATTTTATTTTTTAAATATAAATCTTTAAAGTAATAATAAATACCTGTAACGTAAACCATCAAGAAGTAAAGTCCACCTTGATACATTAATAGTGTTAATCCATTACTACTTCCCCAGTTAGAACCTAAACCATTTCCTCTAAGGTCAGAAGATTCCAAAAAAATTATAGCATTAAGATTATCGAACCCCCATCCTGCAATAATCCTTTCTTTAAATAACTTTAATCCTAACAAAAAATCTTCTTGTCTTATTCCATAAGATAATTTCCCAAAGCCTTGCACTTTCGATATATATATATATATCGCAACAACTCCACAAGCAAAAGTTATTATAGGAATAAAGATATTTTTTAATAATTTTATTAATCTATTATCAAATTTCAAAGTATAGAACTTCACCAAAAAAATCGCAACTACAAAAATTAAAGCTGTTGTCGACATTGTTGTAAACAAATTAAAACATGCCACTATAACTGCTATCAATCTTATTTTATCTCTATAAAATAATTCATTAACTAAAAATAAAGATATGTACATGCCAAGATAACATGGTTCGTAAAAAATACCATTATTTCTAATAAACAACTTATCACTAATATATACAATCTGATGGTAGTATGATAAGTTCATATATGAAGTATAGGTATTCACATTAAACCCACTATTCTGAACAATATTATGAGGTATATTTATATTCAATATAAATATAATTATATAGAGAATGAAACATATATAATTGTAGTGATATAACACTTTTGTAAGACAGGTTAATATGCTTACTTTTTTCTTATAAAGAAATAATGCAACCAAAAATAATAATATTAAATTTCTCAAGAAGTAAGTATACCCATCAAAAGATTCACTATAAAATACCAACTCAAATGACAAATAAGCAATAACAAATCCTACAGGAATTAATAACTTAAAAGTGTCAAGCAAATAATCTTTAATTAAAACCAATAAAATTACCATCGCTACTGCTATATATATTATTTCAAAATACTTACCATAAAAATAAGGCCATATTCCACCACTAAATATTATTATCAAAAAGCCAATAATATAGACTATCATATTATCCGTCTTATCCTTTAGCATGTAACCTTTTCCTCTCCATAAATACTTTTATAATTAAAAATATAAAAAGCTATAATTATTTTAGCTTTTTATAATTTTCTCATAAACATTAACTAGTTTTTCTATGTGTTTATTGATAGAATAATCTTTACTCCAGAACTGGTCATAAGAATTTCTGCCTAACCTGTCAATTAAAGAGTCATCATTACATAGTCTCATCTTTTCTACTAAACTATCTAAATTATTTCTCTCAAACAAGAAGCCATTCTCATTATCCTTAACTACCTCAATAGCTGTACAAGTATCTGATAAAATTACTGGAATTCCCTTAGCCTGACTTTCTAGGACAGTCAGCGGCATCCCCTCATACCATAATGCAGGAAAAACAAGCGCTCTAGCCATAGAAAGATATTCTTGAACCTTATCCTTATCCACCCAACCAGTTATTTCTGCATTAGGATATATTTCCTTTATCTCATCTGCGCAATCGCCTTCTCCTACAAATATAATATTACATCCAATCTCTTTTGCAGCTTTTGCTAAAAGTATAACACCTTTTTCTTTTGAAAGCCTTCCCACGAATATAAAGCAATTATTTTTACTAGCATTAACTCTATTTTGTTTTGAGATATTTATAGGGTTATCTATAGAATAGTAATTGGCATCACTGGGTAAATATGGTTTTAATACATCTCTACCAAGCTGTGATATATATATATAATTCTTTATCCCACTAGGACTATATGCTAATTTATTTTCTACAAATGTCCTAATAACCCTCCAAAACTTATGAAAGTAACTTCTAGAATCACAGTGGCATACTATACACTTCATAGACATTGGTTTTATATTATTGCATATCTCATGCTTTTGATAATTATAAAACCCTCCATTAGGACAGACAATAAAATAATGATGAAATGTAAATGCTACCTTAAATTTATTCTTTATAGCCTCTCTAATGATACTCGCTGATATTGCTTTCTGCCATAAATGCAGATGTATTACAGTGTCTTTTGGATTAAACTCTAATAAAAGTTTCTTAAATTCTCGCCTAGCTTCGAAATTCCAAATTCCTTGAATAGAAGCCGCTGCAATATTTTTTTGTTTTACCAACGATTGCTGATTTAAACATACAACTTTAATATTCGGATGAACTAATTCCTTACAAACCGGACCAACTGCTGAAAAATAAGTAACTTTAACACCTCTCTCAGCCAATCCCACAGCACTTTCTATAGCTACTTTTTCTGACCCTCCGCTTGGAAATGCAAAATCACAAATTATTATTACATTTAAATTTTCCATATTATTTTCCTCATCATTAACAGTAATTTTTTATGCTATAAAATCTAATAATAGATATAATAAATGAACCATCATAAAATACCTATTACACTTCTTAAATATATAATTTCTTAAATTTATGAAGTTTTATTATAGTACACTAATTCAACATTTTGAATCATATTATCAATCGTAAATTTAGAGCTATACATCTTTAAGCTTTCTTCTGAATATCTTGTCAGCTTTTCTTGATCAGTTATCATTCCTACTAGTTTATGAAAACCTTGCTCTATATTTCCTTTTTCAAACAATTCCCCATTTACTCCTTCTATTACTATTTCATTATTTCCTATCACATTAGTAGCTAATATTGGTTTTCCACATGCTATAGCCTCAACAAGAGAATATGGCAACCCTTCATATAACGATGTTATCATATATATATCAAATACACTAATAATTTCTGAAATATCATCTCTGAACCCTAGTAGTTTTATTCTATCTTCCATATTGTTCTGCTTCAATATTTTCCTAATGTCCAATGATAACTCTCCGTCGCCTACATATATAAATTTAACATTGGGCATATGATTGCATACTTTTATAGCAATTTTTATAAAAGTAAAAGGATCCTTCTGAACCTCTAGTCTTGAAGCAACGCCAACTATAAAATCTTCTCTTGAAAGTCCTAATTCATTTCTTTTACTATGTATATTACCTATATCTGATATTATATTTTCTATCCCATTATATATCACTTTAGACTTTTGTTTTTCTATAAGTTTTGATTGAACCGCAAACTGTTTTTCTCCATTTGATACATTTATTGTGGTAGTAGTAAGTCTTGCTAAAAGTTTTTCTATTATATAGAAGATATTTCTTTTAAGATTACCTATATTAGGGTTTTGAATCACATAAGCATGAGGTGTATATATAATCTTAGGAACTCTATTGATATATGCAATTAACCTTCCAATTCCACCAGCTTTTGAACTATGGCAATGAACTATATCTGGCTTAACTTTCCTAACTATGTTATTTATTTTCAAAAAACTTTTTATATCTTCAAAAAAGTTTAGATTCCTCACCATTTTCACATTATATGTACTTATATTTTTGGATAGTACTTTTATATTATCTATAAATATATCATCAGCCCTAATATCTGAATATATAAAATGTACTTCGAACTTATCTTTATCTATGTTATTAATTAGGTCTAAAACATTTTTTCTAACGCCTCCACTTGTGGCTTCAGAAATATACAACAACTTTAACTTTCTATCCAATTTAACAACCTCTTTCTATCACATAAAGATAAACTTACTATCAATTACCCTACATTGCTCCATCCTTCTTAATAACTGACATTACAGTTTTAAATATAAGTTTTATATCAAGCCAAGTAGTTCTATTGTCAATATAGTACATATCCATTTTTACTCTTTCTTCATAACTAGTACTACTTCTTCCATTAGCCTGCCAGTAGCCTGTAAGACCTGGTTTGACAGTAAAAAGTTTTTCAGCATGTGCTCCATACTTTACCACTTCCTTTTGTACAATAGGTCTTGGTCCAACAACGCTTAAATCACCTTTTATTATATTAATAAGTTGTGGTAACTCATCTAAGCTTGTCTTCCTAAGAAATTTTCCTAGCTTTGTTATCCTAGGATCATTATCTAACTTAAAATTTTTTTCAAACTCAGCCTTTTGTTCCGGTGTGAAATTATTAAAAACTTCAGCAGCATTATAAACCATTGTCCTAAACTTATATACTTTAAACAATTTACCACACTTACCCAATCTACTGTGTTCAAAAAATATTGGTCCTTTAGAATCTAGTTTTATTGCTACGCATATAATTAATAGTACTGGCGATATGGTTACTAAAAGTATCAACGCACTAAAAAAATCAAATAATCTCTTAATATATAAATAAATGAATTCATTTACCCCTATATCAGAATTATCTTTAATCTCATCATAATGTTTCTTTTCATTAAAATCCACTTCATCTTCTAATAAAGAATTTTCAATACCTGAAGCCATGTAATCATCCCCCTGCAAAATTAAATATTTCCTATTTAAATCTTATCTATCTTATAAATTTATATTTTTATATGTCATATTTTTTATTATTTTATTTCATTTAAATTATAAGCTCATATTTTGCAGCTGTCCAACCACAACGAAGCTCTATTTTTGTCATTTTTTTCTTTTATTACGTTATTTTTTTTAATTTAATTATATTTAAAACTCACTAATGTATCTTACCATGAAAATACTACATTTTAAAGTAAAATTATGTACCTGATGAAATTTCTATAATAAAATCTCATAAATTTCATGTCGAATCTTTTGTGTTTATTCATAATTATAAGGTTATCTTTTTGTACAAAAGCACAACAAATTATTATTCCACATTCTACTATTTTACAATAAAACACATACTTTTCCTCTCTATCGCAATTAACTTCCAACCACTTACAACATATTAAACTATAGCAACTGTTGTGTCACATCTACGAATGTTGTTATGTCAATATTGTTATCTTTTCATCTCTATAGTATCAGAAAGACTTTCCTTTAATTGATTTTTTAGATATTTACTTTTCGTATTTAAAGAATCGTAGGCTTCTCTATGTCTTGCCGATAGTGCTTCTAGTTGCTTTTTGTAACTTGCACCGTCCTTAGCTTTAATATCTTGTAAGTAATCATAGTAGGTTTTATAAGCATCAAAGTAGTACTTTTCTCCATCTACAACCTCATTCCAAAGACTTATTGCATCTTCCTTCTCTCCAAGCTTCCCTTTTATATAAGCCATGTCCCACTTAAGGTTAAGATTTTCTCTATCACAGCTTATTGCTTTTTCTAGATTTATTTCAAGCTGCTTAAGCAATTTAGAGTCTTGGTTATATGAGTATTGCTGTTTGTAACTATCACTTATCACTTCATAATATCTACTATCTTTAAATAATGCTGTTTTTGTAATGTTTCTTCCTGTAGAGTAATTACCATATTTAGTAAAATAATTCCCTAATTTAATAATTCCTTCATTGTATAGTATCAATACTAAAAATATACTCAAGCTGCATAGTGAAGCCATTGCTACCTTATCACTTACATTAAATTCAAAGTCGTTTTTCAGCTCTAAAGATAAAGGAAGTAGCCATAAGGCAAATATACTCGCAAAAGAAAAATCGAAATCTAAAAAACTATGGAGAAAAATCAGTACAAATATGACTAAGTTTAACACTTCAAGAGGCTGCCTATCTGTTATCTTCTTAAAACTTTTTACAACTCCATATATAAGTAATAATAAAAATGGTATAATGCCTAATATTCCTATATCAAAGCCTATCTGAAGCAGTGAATTATGAACATACTTCACATCGTAGTATGCGGATTGAAGGTAATATTGATATTTACTGAAGGTATTAATTCCGTGACCTAAAGGTTTGGACTTAATTGCCCTCATTGTGTCCTCAAAGATTATGAATCTTTCTTGCATTGAGCCATTATTTATGGATATATTTCTTACTCTTTCAATACTGTTACTTCCACTTATTGAAGCTATAGCAATTATTAAAATAATTGATGCTACTAAAATAACTACATTTCTACTTTTTTTAGAATTATCACTTATTTTCTTCTCAAAAAGCATATATAGATAAATTAATATTGGTGCAAGAAGAAACCCAATAATGGATAGCTCGGCTACTAATATGTACAAAATAGTTGATACTAATATATTGCAGATATGTGTTATGCTTTTAGATTTCCATGCTGCAAAAATTATGTAGACAAACATATAAACTAAAGTATTTCTTGAACCCGTAAAAAGTATTGAACTTATAAAAATAATATCAATTGGGACTTTGTAACCATCATATTCCCTTATATTGTTTATATGTATAAGGATCAAAAGTGATAGTGCAAAAGTATTTGCGTAACCGACAAGTCCAAAGATTCTCAGCTTCAAAAATACACCTTCATATACTATGAATATAACTGATAACACAGCCATTATGTAAACAGTATATTTCATTATGTCATCTTTTCTCTTGTGATCCTTTAAATATGAATAAATCACATAATAAAATATTGGTGCTAGATATAGACTAAGTCCGTTTAATGCTAGTATTGAAAATTTAGTTACAGCAGAAATTACTGATAAAAAAAGCAGTGAAATCAATAAAAATATTATTACTTTATTTAGCCTAATCTTTTTTCTTCTTAGCAATATATACATTAGTGAAACAAGTGTTAACAATATGTTTCCACCATCAAAACCTATAATGGTGTACGGAATTATAAATGGCATTATAAAAATCAATAGTTCTATAATCAATGCATGTCCCCCTTTAAAAGTCAAAATCATATAAAATACTTTAACATTATTATTTCAAAGCCCTTTAAACACAATTATATAGTAAAAAGAGGTGGATTTACCACCTCCTTCATTATTTTAATGTTAATTTAATTGACAGCTAAATAAAACTAGTTTAATTTAGCCACTCTTTTAAATCTAGTGATTGCAAAACCAAATAATACAAGTACTACACCTAATATAACTAAAGACATTGTTCCAAAGCTTGATCCAGTCTTAGGTAATACTTGTGCTGAGTTTGATGAATTTGAAGATTTTTCTGCTATTATGAATTTACTAAAGTGTGGAGTCTTGAAGGTCACTTTGTTGCCATCAACTTTTGTATCCATTAACTCAAACTTCTTTGTATCTTCATTATAATAGAATACAGCTAAGTTATTCTTATCTAAGCCTTTTAATTCTTCATCACTCAGATTTATAGCTATTTCTGCTGAACCATTGGCAAACTTATGTATAGCTGTTCTCTTATCACCATCTACTAATGTAAGATCAAAACTATAAAGTTTCTTTACAGCCTTTAGCCCTTTAACTATGTCAGTGTTATCTGCAACAGTTGTATCTAATACAAGCTTTGAACTGTCTGTTATTAAGCTCTTATCAACCACTGAGAATGGTAAGTTTACTATCTCATTTTGTCCAGCTTTTAATTGAAGAGATCCATTACCTTCTTTTATTGCTTTTGTATCTGCTATTGTAACTTCTACCTTGTTGCCAGAAGCTGCGCTTGTAGCATCAACTACATTTGCTGCATCTTTATCTAATTTGTTTACTGCTACTGGTAGCACTCCATTTTTTGCTGTACCTACTACTGTTTTGTTAGTAGTTGATGCTGTGGTTGTATTTTGTGTTGTTGATGAAGTAGCAGCAGTTGGAGTTGAAGTTCCTGTAGCAGTTGGAGCTGTTGACCCAGCACTTCCTGATGCACCTGTTGTGATTCCTGGAGCTGTTGTTGAATTATTGCTACCACTATTTCCTGTAGCACTTCCACCTTGTCCATTTCCTGAAGCTGGTGTTTCTGACTTTGTTTCTGGTACTGATGCATTATTTATAATTTTATATATACCAACATGATCCTTTTTATCTTCATTGTAAAAATAACCTGATAGGAATATATTGTTATCATCGTATACTGCAATAGAATCCATATTCTTATCAACTTCATATTTATTTACCCATTTACTATCTACAAACTTCTTAACAAATCCATTTTCTACAGTCCAAAAGTCGCCATTACTATCTTGTGCAAAATCATTCTTTGTTCTTGAAAATAAAACATCACCTAGCTTAGCAGTATTATTTTCAAAATTAAATTTTGAAGCAGTAACTTCGTGTTTTGAATTTTCTACTAAGGCACACAATGAGTTATTCTGAACATATAATCTAAGAATGTTATAGTTTGTTTCTCTTGGATTATCATTTATAGTGTATTCCTTTATAGAACCATCCTTATTAATTATCTTTATATATTCATCAACTGAACCATATCTTGTAAATAACCCATAAATATTATCTCCAGATTTATCAGTAGCGCTATTTTGTAGACTATACTCACTACCATACTCGATTACCTTGTTTGATGGTGAAACTAAACCATGTACATATTCAGATTTATAGTCACCATAATACTGATACCATCTGTCACCATAAATATGATATACATCTATTTTCGCATTGTTACCATACTTATTTTTTGTAGCATTTTTTTGTTCTTCAAAGCTGTAATCGCCTACAGTTTCTCCCTTTTCTAAATCATAAACATATAAATGACTTCCTTTTTCATCTTCTTTATCTAGAACATATTTTGATCTTCCAAGATAATCAGATATATAGCCATCAAGTTTTTTAGCTTTAGTATCTTTAATATAAGTTAAAGATACTTCTCTATCGCTGAAATCAATCGTAGCAAGAGAATTATCCTTATAAATCAGCTTATCCATTGCATATCCCTCAGTATAATCTAAAAACTTAGGAACACTCTCTTCTGCATTTACTATTTTGCTAATTAGGCTTGTAGGAATAACCGTTACAACAAAAAAGTAAACTAAAAGCAAACTAAACACTTTCTTAAAATTTTTCATTTCTTTTCCCCCTATTATATAATTTACCATAATATTATATTATATTTCATATTATTACAAAAGTTGACATAACATTTAAAAACTCCTCTTTTATAGTTCTTTTTATTATTTATCTCAATTTCTCATTTAATTTCTTATCAGTTCTTTTTTTTGTACAGCTATTATAATAAAACCTAATATAATATTAAAAGACACTTCATATACTATAAATTTTCTAGTGAAAACTTTTAACCATTGATTTTTAGAAAAAAATACTGAAAGAAGTGCATTCCAGCGCCTTTTTAACCGTATACATTTTATACTAATACATTTTTTTGTACTCAATAACTTTATTTAAATCTCATTCCATAATATACCTTATTCCAGTTTTTTTTACTGCTTCAGTATTTACCGTAAAATCCATTCTAAACCCTTTAAGTTACCAGCTTTAGCTATCAATTGTTTATAACTGTCTAAACAGTAAAGAAGCTGCTGGCTCATTGCCAACAGCTAATAAAAATCCTAATTTAGTTGTTTCACAGATCTTCCTGTAGCCCAGGGTATGTTATTGTTAAATAGTTTGAAAAATAGCTTTTGTATTACTGCAGCCTTTAAAACTGCTATAAGTATCTTATATATTACTTGTCCTGTTTTTAATTGTATCCCCATAAAACCTAGCACTTGAAAAACTATTATCATAGAGACTCTTTCAAAACCACATAATATAATAGTATTTTTACCCATATCAGCTAAATACGTAGATTTGCTCAATGAAAAGGCTACAATTATATTAGCAGCAATTAAAATAAATGTTATGAATAAAGTAATTATTTGAGCAACTGTAGTATTTATAAACGCAATTGATGATATATCAGAATGTCTCCTAATAGCCTCATCTAATACAGAGAACTTACAGTAAATATAGAATGTAACTATCAAAGTTATGATACCAAACATTTTAATAATTTTTTTAGTTTTATCGTCAGTCTTACTCATCGATAAGCTTTCTAACTTAGGATAAATTAAATCACCTATACAATAAAAAAACGTATAGTATATAGCGCTATCTATATTTAAAAACATTGTTGTATTAAAAGGCATTTTAAGAAAAAATGCACTCATAATAGTCATAGTAAATGTTATTATGACTATTAAAATAGATTTTTTCAAAATTCTATTTAATATGTAATAAATTATTTGTATTGAAAATAAGCAAGTTAAAAACCATAATTGAACGGCAAAATCGATATGATCCCTAACTCCAAACAAACCTTGTGTTAAAAAAGCAGGAATCTTACTTACATCTCCATTATTAACAACTATTTCAACAACTATATTAATAGCACAAAAGAACATATAAGGCACTAGGGTTCCTTTTATACATTTTATAATATAATCTTTTGCTGTTAATACTTTTCTCCTAGAGAAGAAAAAACCTGATAAAAAAAAGAATAGTGGAACATGATATCTAAATACGAAAGTTGTAATTATGTCTTGTGGTCCTATATGACCGATAAAAATAGCTAATATTGCAAGTCCTTTACAAACATCAACCCATTCTACCCTTTTAGTCTCCATTATAATGCCCTCCTGTATATGTCAGCTTCTCTTTCATTTAGATTATACATTAGAAAACTCATCTTATCAATTTTCAGCAATTATCTACAATAATTTATATTATACATCAAAAAGAGCCACTAGCAACATTTACGCCATCAGTGGTCTCTTTCGCAGTTTAGTAGTATTATACTTTCTATAATATAAAATATTATATCTTAAATTAATAACAATACTCCTATATTTAATTATATTGTACAAGCTCCTCAAAGCATCAGATACCTAACCACTTAATTTCAACACAAAGATTTTACAGCGCCTACCGTTATTTAAATAAATCCTTAAGAATACCTAAATTATTTTTAATATATTCCCTCAAATCTACTTTTATCTTTATAGAACTGCCTTCTACCTTAGCTTCATTAATCTTTATTTTCTGTAGCTTTAATATTATCTTACTCTGTGCTTCATCTATATAGATAAGATCATTTTCATGGTTCTTAAGCTCTTTCATCACTGTACTGTTTGATATTTTTATCTTTCCTATCTGAGCACTTTGCAAAGCTAATACGATGTTATTATTCTCTGTACCTACATCAAATACCATCTTGTATTGAGAGTTTAAAGAACCTATTAAGTTTACTTTTTGATAAAAAACTATGTTATTATTTTCTATTTGAGCCTTAAAATCATGGACATTATTGTTTGCAGCAATTAATGTATTTAATTTAGTTTCATCTATGGAAAGATTTAAGGAAAAGTTTTTAAGATCTAAAGCCTTAGTGTCTAGTAAATTGCTATCCGAGGCATTTACCTTACTTTTATCGAAGTAATCCACTTCTTTTTCAGGCTTTATTAAGAATATTCCTACCCCTATAAGTATAATTAATACAATTATTATCGTAGAACCTGCTATTTTTGTTCTTCTTTTCATAAAAGACCATCCAATCTTATTAAATTTTGCTAGTAGCCTACGTATTGCCTAGGCAATTATCGGCTTTGCAATCAGCTTAATATTCACTATCTTTGTTTCACACATAATTATATATATGTCATTATACACACTTTTTATTTATATTATCAATGCTCTGCTTCTTATGTTTATTTTAGCATTTTAACAGCCATACTAATCTAGAAAGTAATAGCAGTTAGTAATTTTATATCTCCTAGATCTATAGGCAATAGCATTAACGAATAAATAGAATTAACGTTTATAGAAAGTTGTTTCATATAAAAATATACAGGATTTTAGCTGATGTCCATTGGAAAAAGATGAGTCCAAGTTTTTTAATATTTTAAATAACACTATCAGATCCAGCTCATTAGAATACAATTATGATGGGAACAAAGTTCCCATGGGGTTTGGAATAAACAAATCTAAAACAAAAATAAAAATTAAAAAACCATATAATAACAACCTAACCTTTGATATAAAAACACAAATAGATGCTGCCTTAGAAGAGGTCAGCGAAGACTACAAAGATACAAATCGTATTGAAGAAGAGCTTGAACTTTATATTAAGGATAAACTAACTCATCTTTGCGAAAAACTCAAAGAGAATAAGTTGGATACTCTTAATCTTCAGCGGATATATTGGGCTAAAAACTCTTCTTACAACCTTTCAGATGATTGGCTGGAAGGTAAGTATAGCAAAGTTAACTTCAATATAAGCGTTAAAGTTGATATAAACTCATCTGGTGTATTAAAGATGAGATATTAATTTCAATAAAATGAAAAGCTGCTACCTTAGCTTAACGCCTTGGTAGCAGCCTTCTATAATTTTTCTAACTACTTTTTACTTAAACTTCCTATTATAAGAATAACCTTTTTAATATGTTAAGCTACTACATATTAGTCTTCTTGTTTCTTCTCATAACTACATATCCTAGAGCAACTAACATGAATCCTGCTAGAGCTACAGAACCTGTATTGATTGGTGATCCAGTCTTAGGAAGATTGTCAGTAGTAGTTATAGTTGTTGGCTTTGATAATGCATTTGACTCTACAACAAAGTAATCTGAACAGTGATTTGTCACGTAAGACACATAACCTTCGCTATCAACTTGTACAGTTTTAGCTACTATATCATAGTTGTTCTTGTCTGTATAGAATCTACCAACATCAACAGTCTTATTTGCCCATTGCTTTCCTACATAAACCTTAGCAGTAGCCTTACCTGGTAAGTAACCATCGTAAGTATATGAGAATGTAGCATACTCAACTTCTTTTCCTGCATCAGATTTAAGTTTATTTCCAATGGTGCTTATAAGCTCAGCAGATGGTTCCTTTAAGGATAAATCTATCTTGTCCATTCCTGCAAACTTATCTGCAGTTATGTCCTTACCATTAAATGTCCAACCTACCTTATTTCCAACAAAGCTTAAGGAAATATCTTTACCATCAATTGCACTAAAGAACTTAGTATCAACTACTGGTTTTTCTTCTATACCTACTTTTACTGTTTTTCCTTCATAATTTGTGTTTCTCTTTTCGATAGACATTATGAATAGATCTACTAGGTAATCTCTGTTTCCACCAATATTAAGTTCATTTGCTTTAGTTATACTTGCCTTGTCTTTGTCAGTTGGATCAATAAGCTCTCCACCGCTGTTTAAGTCATAAAGCACTGGAACGGTTCCTTTTAACTTAATACTAAAGTCCTTAGTATCGCTTATCTTTCCTTTTGATATAGTTGCAGTTAACTTAACATCTGTGTCAAATAGTGGTCTTGCAAGTGTTCCGTCCTTAGAAACTAAACCTGATGGATTAGATGCCCAAGTTATAGCAGTTCCATTTGAACCATTGCCAGATAGTATAAGTGGTTTAGTAACACTAGTTGCACTATCACCATCTGCATATTTCACTTGTAAGCTGTCCTTATCTGAACTTACTGACTGAGTATCATTAAGAACTACAGTCTTATTTATAGCATTATCAGCCAAGGTTACAAACTTAAAGCTTACCACCTTATTGTTTCCATCTAACTCATAAACTCCTAAGTATTTATTCTTAGTGTAATCACCAAGAGCTATATCACTACCTGAGGTATATGGATTAGTAACAAATGTTCCTGTTGGTGCTGTATCTCCTACATTAGGTGTTGTTACAGTGCCGTCTAAAACTTTAACTGCTAGGTGGTTTCCTTGTGCTGCTGTTCCAGTTATCTTAGTTGTTCCTGTAGCTGTTCCTACCGCTGAAGTTAAAGTAACTTCTGGAGCTGTTCTGTTAATTTGTTCATTTGTTAAAGTTACTGCTTTGAAGCCTACAACCTTGTTGTTTGAATCTAATTCATATACACCTAGATATTTATTCTTAGCGTAATCTCCTAAGCTAATATCTGAACCTGAAGTATATGGATTTATCTTTACAAGAGCTGATGGAAGTACATCTCCCTTGCTAGGAACTTTAACTACTGTGTCTGATACTATAACTGCTAGGTGATTGCCTATAGCTGCATTTGCCAATACCTTAGTTTTTCCTAAAGTAGATCCCTTTGCAGCAGCTGCTGCCAAGTCATAAGAAGCTGTATTGATATCTTCATTTGTTAAAGTAACTTGCTTAAAGCCTACTACCTTACCATTTGCATCTACTTCATAAACTCCTAGGTACTTGTTCTTTGTGTAGTCTCCAAGGTTTATGTCGGTTCCAGAAACGTATGGGTTTGTTACTCCTGTTCCTGTTGGTGCTGCATCTCCTACATTTGATGTTGGAAGTGTAGTGTCTGATACCTTAACCACTAAGTGGTTTCCTTGCCCTACTGTTGCTGTAACCTTAGTTTCTCCTAAAGTTGTTCCCTTCTGAGGTGCTACAGTCACTTCTGGAGCTGTTCTATTGATGTCTTCATTGCTTAAAGCTACTAATCTAAAGCCTACAACTTTGTTGTCAGCATCTAATTCGTATACTGCTACGTACTTGTTCTTTGTGTAATCTCCTAAGTTTATATCTGAACCTGAAATATATGGATTTATTATTCCAAGTCCTTGCGGCATTGCATCACCTTTGTTTGGTATTGCTACTACCGCATCTGATACCATAACTGCTAAGTGGTTACCTATTGCTGATTGTGCTATTATCTTAGTCTTTCCTAAAGCACTTCCCTTATCTGCTGCTGCAGCTATATCAGCTGAAGTTCTGTTTATATCTTCATTTGCTAAAGTTATTAGCTTAAAACCTACAACTTTATTGTTTGAATCTACTTCGTAAACTTCTAAATATTTATTCTTAGCATAATCTCCTAAGCTAATATCTGTTCCTGATACATATGGGTTTGTTACTCCTGTTCCTGTTGGCACTGCATCTCCTACATTTACATTTGTAGTTGCTGTGTCTGAAACCTTAACCACTAGGTGATTGCCATTGCCAGCTGTTGCTGTAACCTTAGTATCTCCTACCTTTGTTCCTGACTCTGCATCTGCAGTTACTTCTGGAGCTGTTCTGTTTATGTCTTCATTTTGAAGAGTGATTGTCTTGTAACTTACTATGTTTCCATCCTTGTCTACTTCATAAACTCCTAGATATTTATTCTTAGTGTAATCTCCAAGGTTTATGTCAGTTCCAGAAACATATGGATTAGTTACTCCTGTTCCTGTTGGTGCAGCTTCTCCCTTGTTTGCAACTGGAAGTTCTGTATCAGAAATCTTAACTAAAAGGTGGTTACCATTTCCTGCTGTAGCATTGATCTTAGTCTCACCTAAAGTAGTTCCTTTTTCAACTGTTGCAGTAACTTCTGGTGCAGTTGTATTTATATCTTCATTAGTTAATACAACTTCTTTAAAGCCTACTATCTTGCCATCTTTATCTACTTCATAAACTCCTAGATACTTATTCTTTGTGTAGTCTCCAAGGTCTATGTCAGTTCCAGAAACATATGGGTTTGTTACTCCTGTTCCTGTTGGTGCTACATCTCCTACATTTACTACTGGAAGGGTAGTGTCTGAAACCTTAACTACTAAGTGGTTTCCTTCTCCTACTGTTGCAGTAACTTGAGTCTTACCTCCAGTTGTTCCTTTCTCTGGAGCTACAGTAACTTCTGGTGCCGTTCTATTGATCTCTTCATTTGTTAAAGTAACTTGCTTAAAGCCTACTACCTTATCATTTGAGTCAAGTTCGTAAACAGCTAGATACTTATTCTTAGTGTAATCTCCTAAGTTTATGTCTGCTCCTGAAGTATAAGGATTAGTTACCCCTTCACCTACTGGTGCTGAATCTCCTATATTTACCGCTGGAATCTCTGTAGCTGAAACCTTCACTGCAAGGTGATTTCCGTTTCCTGCAGTTGCTGTAACCTTAGTATTACCTAAAGTTGTTCCTTGCTCAGGATCTAAAGTAACTTCTGGTGCTGTTCTGTTAATATCTTCATTTGTCAAAGTTACTGCCTTAAAGCCTACAACTTTGCCATTTGAATCAACTTCATAAACAGCTATATACTTATTCTTAGTGTAATCTCCAAGGTTTATGTCAGTTCCTGAAACGTATGGATTAGTTACTCCTGTTCCTGTTGGTTCTTCATCACCTATGTTTACTGTTGGTATTTCTGCATCAGAAACCTTAAGTACTAAATGATTGCCAGTTCCTGCTGTTGCAGTTATCTTAGTTTCTCCAGTGTTTGTTCCTTTTTCTGGAGCTACAGTAACTTCTGGCGCTGTTCTGTTTATCTGCTCATCATCTAAAATTATAGTCTTAAAGCCTACAATCTTATCATTCTTATCTAATTCATAAACGCCTAAGTATCTATTCTTAGTATAATCACCTAAGTTAACATCTGTACCTGAGGTATAAGGATTAGTTACTCCTTCTCCTACTGGTGCTGCATCACCTATGTTTACTGAAGGCAATGCCTTGTCTGAAATCTTAACTGCTAAGTGGTTTCCTGTTCCTGCTGTTGCAGTTACCTGAGTCTTACCAGTGCCAGTTCCTTTTTCAGCATCTGCAGTAACTTCTGGTGCTGTTCTGTTTATGTCTGCATCACTTAAAGCTATTAGCTTAAAGCCAATTACATTATTATCTGAATCTAATTCATAAACTGCTACGTATCTGTTCTTAGTATAATCACCTAAGTTAATATCTGTACCTGAAGTATATGGATTAGTTATTCCAAGGCCTAACGGCATAGCATCACCTTTATTTGGTGCTGAAACTGCTATTTCAGATACCATAACTGCTAGATGATTTCCTATTCCAGCTGTTGCATTTATCTTAGTTCTACCTAAAACATCTCCTTTTTCAGGACTTGCTACTATTTCAGGAGAAACTCTATTTACATCTTCATTTGTTAAAGTTATAAGTTTGAAACCTACCACTTTTTCATTTGAATCTAATTCATAAACACCTAAGTATTTATTGTTTACATAGTCCCCTAGGTTTACATCTGTTCCTGAGGTATATGGATTTGTTATTCCTAAACCTGTTTCCATATAATCTCCTGTGTTTGGAGTTCCTAGAGGTACGTTTGAAACCTTAACTGCTATATGGTCACCGATTCCTGGAACTACGTTAACCTTTGTGCTTCCATTGTTAGTTCCTTGTCCAACATTAGCCACTATAGCTTTAGCTTCTCTGTTTATATCTTCATTTGATAAGTTTACTAGCTTAAAGCCTACAACTTTTTCATTTGTATCTAATTCATATACTGCTATATATTTGTTAACAGTGTAATCGCCAAGATCAATATCTGTGTTTGAAGTATATGGGTTAGTCACTCCTACTCCTGTTGGAGCATCATCGCCTATGTTTGCAGTTGATACAACTGTTGAAGAAACTTTAACTGCTGTATGGTTACCAGGTTGAGGTGATGTTATAAGCTTACTTTGTCCTGTAGTGCTGCCTTTTTCTGGATCTGCTGTTATAGCTGGAGCTGCTATATTTATTTCATTAGTTGTTAGTTCTAGCAATCTGAACCCTACAACCATATTATCTCCGTCTAATTCATATACACCTACATACTTATTTTGAGTGTAATTACCAAGATATAAATCAGAACCTGGAACATAAGCATTAGTAACTCCTTCTCCTGTTGGAGCTGGATCACCTATATAAGGTGTCTTCAGAGTAGAGTCTGAAACCTTTACTGCAATATGATTGCCAAAGCCTGGAGTAACATTTATCTTAGTATCTGCAGTATTACTGCCTTTTTCTGCACTAGCATTTATTAGTTTAGCAGTAGTATTTACTTCTGCTGCTGATAACTTTATTAGCTTAAAGCCTAGAACCTTATCATTTTGATCAAGCTCGTATACTCCTAAATACTTATTTAAGGTATAGTCTCCAAGATTTATATCTGAACCTGAGTTATAAGGATTGTATACTCCTCCACCTATTGGAGCATTATCTCCTTCTACTGGAGTTTCTATAAGGTTATCAGAAACCTTAACTGCAATGTGATGAGTTACATCTGAAGTATTTACCATAACTCTAGTTTCCTGACTATTAGTTCCCTTTACTGCTGTTGCATCTACTGAGCTTGGTATACCATAGATCTGGCTATCTTGAAGATTAATAAGCTTAAAGCCTACAACCTTCTCACTGCTGTCTAGTTCATATACTCCTAAATATCTATTTATGTTGTAATTATCTAAATTAATATCATTACCTGCTACATATGGATTAGTAACTGCTGTACCTGTTGGTGCTGCATCTCCCTTATTCGGAGTAGCAATCGTAGCATTTGAATATTTCACTGCTAAGTGATTGCCATCAGCTGGAGCTGCATTTACTTTGGTGTCCCCTACCTGTGTTCCTTTAGCTGCAGTGGCAGTTAAAGCTGCTGCTGGTTCTTGAGTTGGAGTAGGCTGAGATGAACCACCAGTTGATGCTTCTCCCCCATCTAAAGCTCCATTGAGGCTTATTATTCTTTCCTTTGTTGGACTTCCATAAAGTATAGATATCTTACCTGCACTTGTTGGATTTTCAGAGGTATTATAGGTTACACTTATCTCTCCCGTCTGCCCTGGGCTAAGAGTACTCCCCACACCAGTTCTGTTTACAGTAAAGTCTCCTGTAGCTTTAATGTCTACAATATTTATAGACTGCTCTGATATATTAGTTATAGTTACTTTCTTAGTTAGTTCGTTAGTAGCTGCATTAAAGAACAAGCTACTGTTTGATACCTTAAGATCATAGCCCTGAAGCTTTCCTCCAAAGACTTTAAGATATATTTGTCCATTGCTTTCATATAAGAATAATACATCTCCGTTTGTTGAGTTAATTGATGCGTTAGCTACTGTTGTCTGAGCAACCTGCTGTGCAGCTCCAAAGGTTTCTCCTAGATCACCGCTTACCGCATAGTATACATAGCTTCCATCTGAGAATCCAGTTACTACGTTTCCATACCAGTCATCACTTAAGGATCTACCTTGAGAAACTTGGTTATTACCCATATCTGGCGTTGTTGAAATTCCAGTTGACAAGTTAACCTTTACACCACTACTGCTTTGACCTGCGATAAGCAAGTAGCTTGCGTCGGCTGTTGCAGCAATGCTTCCAACTGAGTAGAACACTTGATTTCCTGGCATATGTGGTGCACTAAAGGTCTGTCCATGATCAGTACTTATATAATAAGTAATGCTTGGATTATCTTTTTGAACTATTACATTGTGAGTGAATGGATCTACATGCACATCTGAGAATACATATGACTCATTAAAATCATAATGAGAGAAAGTATCTCCTCCATCTTCACTCTTATAAAAGTTTTGTCCATTTTTATCAATGAAATATAAATAGTTACCATCTGTAGTCATATGTACACTCGATCCCATACCCATCATTCCCATACCATTGGATGCACCTACATCTACTGGTTGAGAGAAGGTTGCTGCATGATCAGTACTTCTTGAAAGCTTAATCATGCTGTTTTCTATCCAGGTTACATATACTATCCCCGATGATGATACTGCTACTTCAGCTTCATAGTTAGAGTTATAAACACTTACACTTGGGATAAAGCTTGCACCATTATCTGTGCTTTTGGCTACTCTGATACCTTCATTACTTCTGTAAACTGCATATATAGTTCCATCAGAACCAACAGCAAGCTTTCTTGAAGTATTTCCGTTTTGTAGTGTTGGACTACTTCCAACATCACTGACTAAAAGCGCCCCATAAAGGCTGCCATCAGTGTCTGCTTTTGCAATAAGTGATTTGTTTATTCCAGATAGTTGTACTACATCTACCAAAAGCATAGCAAGTACAACAAGGAACGTCACAAATCGTTTAGCGCTTTTGCTCCTCATAAGATCCCCCTTACTTCAAATCTTTATTTTTTTATTATAAGTAAACTTTATCAAAAAGTTCTCACAAAATTCTCACAAGAGCATATCTCACAGATCAAATTATTACTAGTAATTGTTTACACCTTTAGAAGTATACCTTTGAGTATGCTAAAATTACAAAAATGCATATGGGCAAAGTGTGGCAGGCTTCATAATCCCTCTTTTTTTATTTTTTCTCCTATGCCTGCATCTAAGCGTTGTACACATCCTTATCCAAAGCTTTATCCACAATATATTTTCCTAGGAAAAACACAAGGTTTTTCATTATACTTTTGTTATGACTTTAAATTTTGTAATGTATTCTTAAAGAATAAAAAAAACCAGCATTATTATAATGCTGGCTATCTAACCTTATACAAACTAATTTTTAATACTTTTGAGCTCCGCACTGTAATAAAACCTTATCGAATATTTCAGCACAGTCTATTGTATCCTTTAATGGTACTATATCACTCTCTAATTTATCTTCTTTATATAAACTGACAAAATGCTCTATCTGATAGATAAATCCATCCTGGAATTCCTCTTCAAACACTTCAACTAGATTATTCTGCCTATCGTATCTCTCACATCTTTTAGGCCCTAAGAAATCATATACTACTATATGTCCATTTGAACCATATATATGTGCATCTCTATTAGTTTCAGCTGTAAATCCGCAGCTTAATGTAGCTAATGCTCCGCTTCTAAACTTCATGTTCATCACCACAAAGTCATCCACTCCACTTTTACTCATAGTTGCTAGACTGTTTACGGTGTCAGGCTTTTCACCTAGTATACCAGTGGTAAATTCTATTGGGTACACACCAGCATCGTACAAGCTTCCTCCTGCAAGTTTAGGATTGTATAATCTATTTTCAGCATCAAAGGGAAAATTGAAAGCAAATGAAGCGCTAACAAGTTTTACTTCACCTATCTTACCTTCATCAACCCACTTCTTGGCCATCCTTGTTGTTGGAATGCATCTTGACCACATAGCTTCCATTAGGAGAACCTTTTTCTCTTTAGAAAGCTTACATAATTCCTCTGCATCCTTCTTATTTGTAACCATTGGTTTTTCACATATTACAGGTTTATTGTTCTCTAAACATAACTTAACCATATCAAAGTGAAAATTATGAGTTAGAGCTATATAAATAACATCAACTTCCTCATCTTTTATTAGATCAATATAACTATTATATGCCTTCTTTGATCCAAACTTTTCTTTAAAAGCTTCAGCTCTTTCTCTACTTGAAGAAGCTACTGAGTTAAGTTCTACCCCCTTAGTGTTAACTAAAACCTTTGCAAACCTAGAAGCTATAGCTCCTAATCCTATTATCCCAAATCTAACAACCATATACCCATCTCCCTTTTTTATGAATCCTCTACACTCCTATTAAACCACAAATTTCAATTTTCTATAATGGGTAATGTTATTATGAACTTAGTTCCTTCACCAATGTTGCTTTCAAAGGTTATAGTTCCTTGACATATTTCCACTATCCTTTTTACGATAGCTAGACCTAAACCATTACCTTCCTCAGCTCTTGAGGTATCTTCCTGATAAAACTTTTCATAAATTCTACTTTTACCTTCCTCTGATATACCTATTCCGTTATCCTCAATCTCTACTATAGCCTTTTTATCAAAAGTCTTTAAAGAAATATTTATCTTCCCCTTAGAGTTTGAAAACTTTATAGCATTGCTTATCAAATTAAGCCAAATTTGTTGAATGAGCTCTTCATCTCCGTTATATGTAAGTTCTTCTAATTCAATGTTAAGCTCTAGATCCTTTTGGGTCCACTGATCCTCTAATAACAATATAGTCTTCCTTATCTGCTCATCCAATGAAAATCTTTTTATTTCATTTTGAATCACTTGATTGTCAAGTCTAGAAAGCCTAAGTATGTTTGAACACAGATTGTTAAGTCGTTTTGTTTCTTCTATTATAATGTCTGTATATTCTTCAAATTTTTCTCTTGGAAGATTTTTATCCTTTAATATCTCCACAAAGCCTTGAATAGATGCTATCGGTGTCTTAAACTCATGAGATACACTGCTCATAAAATCTTTTCTCAAGTATTCCATGCTTTTAAGTTCTTTTATCATACTGTTAAAATTATTTGCCAAAACTCCTATTTCATCTTCACACTTAGCCTTGATCTGTATATCAAAATTCCCTTTTGCTATTTCTTTTGTGCTATCACTTAATTGTTTTATAGGTTTTATTATATGTTTTGTCACATAAAATACAGTAATAGAGCCTATTAAAGCACATATAATCAACGTTATTATAAGAAGGACTATTTGGGTTACATCTTTTTCTCCAAGATAAAAGTAAATATTCAAGTATTTAAAAATTTTATCTAATACTAGTGCAAAACCTAAGGATACAGCGCAGGAAAAACATAATATACTTATAAATGTAAGGGTAACTTTTGCTCTTATAGAGTTTGCTATCTTTTTCATATATATTTTTCCACCTTATACCCTAGTCCTCGAATGGTTACTATCTTAAATTCTGTTAGGTTATCAAATTTTTTTCTAAGTTTTTTGATATGACTATCTACGGTTCTTTCATCTGTATCTATATCCATACCCCATATCTCATCCATAAGCTGCTGTCTTGTAAATATTTTATTAGGATAACTCAACAATTTGAACAGTAGATAGAATTCTTTTTTTGGCAATTCATAAACTTCATCCCTTGTAGTAACTGTAAGGTTGTCATAGTTTAAAACTACATCGCCTATTACAATCTTACGCTCTGTTGATATCTTAGCTCTTCTTAAAAGAGCGGCAACTCTTAAAACCATCTCATTCATATCTATTGGCTTAACCATATAGTCATCTGTTCCTAGCGCGAAGCCTTTTTCCTTGTCCTCAAAGCTTTCTTTTGCCGTTACCATAAGTATAGGTATGTTGTAATCTGCTTCTCTTAGTGATTTTGTAAGCTCGTAGCCATCAACCTTAGGCATCATTATATCACTGATAATCAGATCTATATGAGTACCTTCCATAAGCTCTAAAGCCTTTTCCCCATTCTCAGCTTGATAAACCTCATAACCAGACTGCTCTAGTTTCGCAGCCATGAGCTTCCTTATATTTCTACTGTCTTCCACCACTAGTATACGAAACATTATAACCCTCCTGTAATTCTGATAACTTTCTTATAATTATTTTTTCCGCATCTGCCTTTTCTGAATGTATGTGAAGAAATTCTGGCAGGCGACATATTCTCTCTTTTACTCTTTATTTTAATAGCATTCTTAATATACTTAAGATTAGATATATAAAAAATGAATGTTTAAATAAAGAGTAAAACTATACTGTTCGAACGTAGTGAGTTTACAGTTTTAGCCAAAGATGTATCACTTCAATCCTTAAACTATTTTCAAAACTCTGCTGGGTTCTGAGCAGAGAATTTGAAAATATACAATCATTATGAAGTGATACATTGGTGGAATATGACAAAATCATATTAATTCTTTGCGCAAGCTCATTTAAGCATCGGATGCGTAACCACTTATTTCAACGCATTATTAAATCAATATACCTTCTCCAAGCAGTCTCTTTACTTCCTCTTCTTTTTCAAATAAAACACATCCACCGGCATGATCACCTGAAAGCACCTCATACTGTTTTAACTTTTTAAATAAAGGTGATTGAAGCGCTTCAAGCAAAGTACAATCCTTTAGATTTGTATCTGAGTATGGTGAAAATGGACATGGTTCTGCTCCACCGTTAGTATTTATGTGGAAGAAACCTCTTCCTGCTGCAAGACATCCTCCAGTATACTTTTCATCTCCAGGGAAGGATACAAAAATTGCATCTTCATATTCTACTCTCAGTTTTCCTTGTTCTACTTCCAATATGTCTCTTTCTATATCACTAGGTGCTAGATGCTTTGTGCTTTCTGCTACTGGCACATACTCTACAAATACCATTGCTCTACAGCCCTTATTATATAGCTTATCAAAGAATTCTTTGCTTGTAACTGTAGAAATATTTTCTGTAGTAACAGTAACGGAAGCACCGTATAATATACCTTTTTTATTAAGAGAATCCATTACCTTCATAAGAGTGTCATAGGTTCCAGCTCCTCTTCTGCTATCAGTTTGTTCCTTATTTCCCTCTATACTTAAAATTGGTACAAGATTTCTGTTCTTATCAAGCAATTTTAAATAATCTTCATCTATCATTGTGCCATTTGTAAATATAGGGAACATTATTTCTTTAACAGCTGACGCCTTCTCTATAACATCTCTTCTCATAAATGGCTCTCCACCAGCTAAAAGTATAAATGGTATTCCTATCTCTCTTGCTTCTTTAAATATTTCTCCCCATCTTTCTGCGGACATCTGATTATTATCTAAGCCTTCTCCACAAGATTTATTTGCTCTAGCATAACAGCCTTTACAAAATAAATTACAGGTACTTGCTATACTAGAAATTAAGAAAGCAGGTATATCTTGTCCATTAGCTTCAAAAGCTTCTCTTTTCTTTTTTGCTTCCTTGCTGGCTAGCATATACTTAACGATAAAAGCTGTCTCTCTTGGGTTCTTGAAAGATGCCTTCACTATATTATTTACTATATTTTCTACCCCACCACTCATATACTCTGATATATTAAAATCATTATCCATAAACCTTTTCCCCCTATTATTAATTCTTTGCGCAAGCTCATCTAAGCATCGGATGACTGACCACTTAATTTAAACACAGTACTTTAACATAGCCTAAATTTATTTAGCTTCAAAAGCCTCACTATATATTTTTGAGTGTGCTATTTCATCTGGAAGTATTCTTTTTAAGGCTTTAATATAGTCCTTATTGCCACCTTCAGCTATCTTTTTTTCAATCTCTACCGCAACCTTTGCTTCATTGCCACTGATCATCTTCAACTTCTTGTTTAGTGGCATTGGTCTTAGCAGATGGCCAACACACTTACCAACAGCAATACAAACCTTCTCTTCTTTCAATTCTATATTATATTGTTTGTGATAAAAATGTTTAAATATTCTTCCATGCATATGTTCTTGCTTGCCTGCTTCTTGTAAATGCTCTCCAAAATTAGGCTTAAAGTTCTTGTATTGCCTTCCAAGCACTGTATACAAACCAAAGGCAAACATCTCTGTACGAAAACTTTTTCTCACTTCTGCTTTTAAATTATCCATAATTACTCCTCACATAGCATAATAAATGCATTATATAAATATACCACTTCATAATAAAACTTATATTTCAAATTCTCCATTCAAAACCCAGCGGAGCTTTGAAAATATATTTCGAATTGAAGTGATATATCTTTAAAAATATACTTCGAATTAAAATGGCTCATATATAGTATATCTCTCTTATGTGTCCTAAATATGACCTAAGTAACACTAACAAAGAATTTTATAGACTCATATTTATTTTTTACCTTATGTAGCAAATCTAAACTCTTGATACTCTAAGGTTTATCCAGAAAAAGATTTTACACTTTCCTAGAAAGTAAAAAAGACTGTTAATCCTAGATTATATGATTAACAGTCTTTAGAATATTATTTACCTACTTTTTTTCTTAGCTAAAACCACTCCTGAAGCTATTATCACAATTCCTAAGATAACTAAAAGATTTGAGTCTATTAGTGCTCCAGTCTTTGGTAGTACCTCAGTTTTGTCTGTAATTACTTCCTTAGTTTGTGCGCTAGCTTTATTTGCATCACTTGCACTTGTCACAGGATCTGCTTTAGCTTCATCAGCATTTGCTTTTACTTCATCAGTTTTCACTTTAATTTCATCAGTATTTGTTTTAACTTCGCCAGTTTTCACTGGAGGCGTTTGATCTTGTATAGGCAAATTCTTAGTTTCAGATGAATCTATCTTTCCATCTTTATAATTATAACTTACATATTTTTTATCATTTATATTACTAACTTGGAACTTATACACTTCATCGCTCAAGTTATAACCCTTTGGAGCAGTCTTCTCTCTAATATAATAGTCTAAATCAAACTTCAAATTATTGAAAGTAACCTTGCCTTTACTATCAGTAGGCTCTGAAGTCTTTATTACATTTTTATATTGATCTAAAAGTTCAAACACTGCACCATTAAGCTTATCATTTGTATCTCTGTCTATCTTGTACACATCGATACTTCCACTTTCCCCTGCACTTACTCCACCTGCTACCTGATATCTTACTGTAACAGGATTTGTACTACTACTTCCATTACTACCGCTTCCCTTAAAGGTTGCAGTGTTTGTAAATGGAGACTTACTCTTGTCTGTTATATTGGTAGTAAACACAAGCTTATAGGCACTTTCAACAGTGGAAGGGAACTTAAAAGTAAAGGTTCTTGTATCTTTATCATATTTCACACTATTTATGCTTAGTGCAACTTCCTCTCCTTTTGTCAAACCTCCATTAGCATTAACTATATTCTTATAAAGCTTTACTGAAGTAGTATCTAGTTCTAGACCTTCTTGCAAGGTATCTACTATTGTACCAGCCTCCATAGGAATCTGATTAGAGTTCACATCTATGTTCCATTCTATAAATGAGTTTCCATCTACATAGTTACTATATTTATTTACAACTGAATTCTTTATTGTTATAGTAGCTGGATCACTAACGTTTGGAGGAATTATATCCCCAGACAATGAAGCACTATTATTTATTTGCTTATCTCCATTACTACTAAAGATGCTCAAGTCTGTAACCCTAGTTTTCAAAGTTATAATCTTAGTATCAGCTATATCACCTAAACTATAATTTACAGTATTCGATGCAGCATCATAACTATAATTATTATTATCAGCTTTAACTCCATTTAAGGTCAATGAATCTTGAACAAAACTCTGTCCACTAGGGATAACATCAGTCACTACAGCGTCCTTTATTGGCATCTTGTTCTTGTTTACAATAATTGTCCAAGTAGCTTCTCTTGTTACGTAGTCATAGTTTGTCCCATCTTTTCTTATTACTTCGCTACTAATATTTTGGTATCCAGTACTTTGACTTGTCTCAATACCTTCACCAATAATTGATGCAGTGTTAGAATAAGTTTTTGAAGTGTTAGCTGCAAATACTTTTGGATCTGTAACCTTTGTCTTAAAAATTATAGTATAGGTTCTTCCTACAGGTCCATCAAAATAATATTTAAGAGTACCAGTCTTATATTTGTCCATTTCTTCTGCATTATAACTAAAGCTACCGCTACTATCTTCGTCTATGGTTGCTGACTCATCAACATACTCTTGTCCTACTGGTATATAATCCGTAACCACAGCATTATTAATATTTGTAGCATTTTGATTCACAACAATCTTCCAGGTTATCTCTCCTGTAGCTGCATTATATCCCGAACCACTTTTATATATTATATTGCTTGGCACTTCTACTGTATTACTATCAGATGCATTTAATGGTACACCTTCTGCTTCAAGCGTAGCAGTATTTATATACTTATTTGACTTGTTTGAGTTATATGCTGAACTATCTACTACATATGTAGAGAAAGTTATGGTATGAGGCTCTTGTATTGTTCCTTGGAAGGTATAAGCAAATACATCATCATAGGTTGTGTACTCATCCAAACCTATACTGTTTCCATCAACCTCTATTGCATATTCATTAAGTCTAAGTCCTCTAGGAATAGGATCTCTAACCCTGGCATCCTTTATTGATAAACCATTATTATTAATCTTTATAACCCAATCTATACTTCTAGTACTTGGATTATAGGTTCCCTTTTTACTTATATAATCAGTTGTAACAACTACCTCTGCCTTGTTTGATAGCTCTTCTTTATCTCCATCATGCTTAAGGGTAACTTGGTTATATTCTGTAGTTTTAGCTCCCTCCGATTGAAACGCTGTAGGATCTGTAACTGTAGTTTTAAATACTATATTATAACTACTATTTATCTGGCCATTGAACTTATAGCGTAAGGTTCCTGATTTTGTACCTTCAGCATTACTTTCCCCTATATAGCTAAATCCAGACATAAGTCCCTTATTATCTATCGTTGCAGAGTTTTCTACATATTTTTGTCCAGAAGGAATCTCATCAACTATTTCAACATCATTTAGTACAAGTTTTTCCGGATTGGTCTTTATAGTCCATGTAATTTGATTTTTACTAGAATCATAACTTCCTGACTTTTGCAAATAAGTCTTTGGAGAAACCGGCTGCTGATGGAAGTTAATATCTATGGTTTTAGTGGAGTTTGCTCCTATATTAAATACTAATTTTTCAGGATTTGCATCCCCTATCTGACTTTTGTTAAAATAACTATCTACATAAAAATATCCGCTAATATTTGAATGTGAACTTGAGTAATCAGTAAAAGTTACAATAACATTACCTAAAGTATCTATATTAACCTTAGCAACTACATCTTCAGAATTAGCTGACTTCAAATCAAGACTTATTGGCTTTATAATCTGAATTTGTTTCGGTATCTTCATTGTGTAGGTATCGCCAGCCTTAACTAATGACGTATTAGGAATTGCAAACTTATAGTTTACTAGTACTTCAGATGTCTTGCTAACATCATTGCCTAATGTTTTTCCACTTCCGTCTGTCAAGTTTAAATCTGTAATAAAGTTAAAACTACTGCTTAAGTCTGCCGCTTTTGCAACTATTGGTTGCATACCAATACCACAGAGTTGAAATAGTACTATAATCGCTAGTGCTATTATAGATTTTCTTGCTTTTTTCATTTGTGTCCTCCTTATATTTTATTGGGGCATAAAATTTGTTTCAAATTTAATAAATGCAAGCTTTTGCTGTATATGACGACAAGTTGCTGTCCATTCTTAATATCACTAGGTTTGGTAATATCAAAATATATTTAGACAGTAAAAAAGACCAAACTATAAATAGTTGGTCGGTTGCACTACTAGCTGGCTATATACAAAGTGCCCAAATAAGTATATAGCTTAACGCTTCCAATATTGATAAATATAATTAAATAATAATAAGTATCAAGTGGTATGTCAATATAAACTTGTTATACTTTTCTTTTAGTTCCTTAAAGTAGCTGATTATTTTAATATTCTAAATTCCTAAATTATTTATTAGAGCATTATATAGCTCTATAGTAGCTTTTCTAGGCTTTACATCAAGCTCTTTTTCTAAAGTCTCCTGCATATCTTTATAAAACTTCATAAGCTTTATTCTGTCCCCTTTATAGAAATATATTTTCATCATAAGCTCATATACTTCTTCATTGTAGGTATTGTATTGAAGTAGCTTAGACAAGTATCTGATAGCTAAGTCATACTGTCTTTTGTCAATATAATAGTGTGCAAGCTTCATTGTTGTTTCAGTATATATGTCATTTAATTTTTGACTTTCATCTATAGCCCATAGATATCCCTTATTACCGTAAAGCTCACCTAGATATAAATCCAGTATAGCTTTAATCTGACTAGCATTGCTATCATCTAAAGTCCTATACTTTTCAAGCTTTCTAAAGTCCCAAAGATCACAATAAAATAAATCTATGTTTAAGGTATAACAGCCATTTTTATACTTTATTAATTCTTCTATAAAACCCGCTTTTTTAAAAGAGGACTTAAGTCTGTATATGGTGCTATGTAGGTTATGCTCAGCCTTTTTTTCTGGAAAGTCAGCCCAAAGCAGTTCACACAACTTCCATTTCTCCACTGGGCGGCCCTCACTAAGTACAAGATACGCAAACAGTTCCTCAACCTTTGAGGTTTCAAACTTGACCTGACTCAAAGACGAAGCACTGTTGCTTTCAGTAGATACAATAAGCTGTCCAAAGGATATAATTGAACATCTCTGATCCTTTTTATCTTCAGCACTACTAGAATCTTCATAATCTTTACTTTTATTAATATTCTCCTCAGCTTCACTAGCTGCTCTGACCTTTTTTTCATTCCCCTTTGATATTATAAGCGGATACCTTTTTATAAGCTTATCCACTGTCCTATTTACCTGTTCTTCTGTTACAGGCTTTAGAATATAATCTGAGGCTTCTACCCTAAATGCATCAAAGGCATATTCTTTGTATGCAGTAGCAAAAATTATCTTTATATCATAATTTAAGTCTTCTAAGGCTTCAGCTAAAGCTATTCCATTAATCCCTGGCATCTCTACATCTATAAATGCAACATCTGGCTTCAATAATTTTATTTGCTCTAGAGCCTCTCTAGGATTTGAGAAGGCTCCTACTATTTCTATATTTTTATTCTTACTTATTATATATTTCATAAGATTAAGTGTTGGCAGTTCATCATCAATAATGATAGCTGATAATCTCAAAAACTTTGCACCTCCTACATCCTTGGCAATTTTATTTTCACCTTAGTATAACGTTCCTCTTCACTTTCTATATTGAATTCACTGCCTTTTATACTTTTAATTCTGTCATAAACATTTCTTATGCCAACTCCCTTTTTTCCTCCATCTCTAAGTAACTCTTCTATCTTTTCTTTTTCAATTCCCACACCTGTATCAAATACTTCTATAATTACCTTATCTTGTTCCTCATTTATTTTTATATCAATAGTTACTCCATCTTCCTTATTATATATGCCGTGCTTTATGGAGTTTTCTACAAGTGGCTGTATAGTAAGGGATGGTATCATGCAATTAGTAAGCTTTTCATCCACATCATATTTAACTGACACCAGCTCTCCAAATCTTGCTTTCTCTATTGCTACATAAGCTTCCACTAGGTCAAGCTCATTATATATGGTTGTAAATATGGAGTCCTTATCAATATCAAACACAGTCCTTAGATATTTGCTAAATTGAGCTATAAGACTAGCTGCTTTTTCACCATCTGTGTAGCAAAATGACATTATGGTACTTAAGGCATTGAATAGAAAATGAGGCTTTATCTGTGCATGTAAAAAGGCCATCTCACTACTTAAAGCCTCCCTGACAGACTTCTTCATATTAATTAAAGTTCTTACTCTAGCCTTTACCTCCCTTTCGTTAAAAGGCTTTTCTAAATAATCATTTGCTCCAGCCTCTAGTCCTAAAAGTATGTCATCACTTTTATGGCTTGCTGTAGTTATTAGAATTGGAAGCTCTATAAGATTATAATTTTCTCTAACCTTTCTGCAAATCTCTATGCCTGAAACCCCTGATAGCATTATATCAAGTATCATTACATCTACCGAATTGTCTAAAAGCTTTTTAAACGCTTCTTCTGCAGAAAATGCAATTAATACATTGTATCCCTCAGCAATAAATGCATTTCTCGCAACATATATGTTGGAAAGTTCATCATCTACGATTAATATAGTGAAATCATGTCCTTCTAACACATCTAAATTATTTTTTATATCCTCGTCTTCATCCTTTATTATAGGCTTTCTTATCAATATTTTTTGTCTCTGGTTAACCTTTGTAGATTGCTTATATGTAGGTATATGAAGAATAAATTGTACTCCAGAACTTTTCTTAGTATTACTAACCTCTAAAACTCCATTCATCACTTCTACCAACTGCTTTGATATTAAAAGTCCCAGCTCCAAACTACTTAGATTTTTCTGTTCACTAAATATATCTTCAATTTCATCTTCACTTAACCCCTCACCATTGTGCTCTAAATTGATATATGTCCTATCATTGAAGGTATTACTTGTAGCCTTTATGTATCCATCTTCTATGCTGTTAACACAGCTTTCTACAAGGTTATATAATATTTGTCTTATTCTGTTCTCATCAGCATAGATGAAGGTATTTTCCTTAACCTCATTAATTAAGTCTATTCTTTTTTTATCAATTAAGTATTTAAAAGTTCCAAAAACAATGTCTATGCATATTCTAAGATCTACCTTATTAAATTCAACTCTAAGCTTGCCGTCCTTCAAGGTGATAAAATCCGATATATCTCCAACTAACTTTGACATTCTGCTGGCTGCCTTATTTATAAGCATTATATCCTTTTTTTCTTTAGGCATATTGTTAAGAAATTCTCTTTGCATAAGCGAATGAGATATATTTATTATTCCGTATATTGGAGTCTTAAGCTCATGGGAAGTCTTAACCATAAACTCATCCCTAATTTTTTCAGATTTTATTAAGTCCTCCGAAAGCTTCGCTGAATTTCTGTATGTGGCAGCAAATCTGTACGCAAGCAATATAGCAGTAAAGATGATAAAACCCAAGAAGGAAAACGCTAAAAATATACTGTCTCCCAGCATGTTATTGTTATACACAATTGAGATAATCGGGAAAACCAATAGACATAACATGGATGCCAAAAATAGTACGCTGCTTTTTTCATCCAAGGTACCATAATCCTTCTTATAAAGGCATCTAATAGAATTTATTAGCACTATCAAAATTATTATCTGATTAAAGGATAAAAAAAACAGCTTAACTGATGAGTATACACTTAAAGGTGTCACAGTAACTAAAATTAAATATGGAATTGTTATAAAATAAACTAATTTATTCACTTTATCACTTAAAAAGGCCTTGTTCATGCTTCTAACAAAAAGAGCAAAAGGAATTATAACAGCAATTGAAAAAAAGTGTTGAAGTTTATAAACTAAATAGCCTAAATCGTTGTAAAAAACCTGCAATAGTATTCTCTCATTATTTGCGAGAACACATATGGATAGCATGATAAAAAAGAGTCCATTGTATAAGAAGCTTTTATCTATAAAATATTTGCCCATTGCATATATTGCTATGTGGTATACACCAAAGAGCATAAGTATCACTGTTCCAGATATATCTAAAGCATTTTGCATATCCACCAAGTCCTCAATTGCATTAGCTGTTCCAAAGGATATGCTATTAGAAATTCCTCCATTTATATAATCATAATTAGCAACTTGTATCACAAGCTCTATATCATACTCCCTAGGCACTTTTTTATATTCAGTAGCCATTCTGCTATTGCCTTCATTATAGAAAAAGATTGTATAGGGGCTATTATTAGCTTTATATTGCTTAACCTTGGAAGATACTACACCTCTTTGATCTAATAGCTTTCCATTTATATAAACTTTACTTGCCATCTTTATATTCTCAAGCTTTATACCTAATAGCTGAGGCTTCTTATCTGTTTTAATCATTAGCCTATAAGTAGCTACACCCTTACCCTTAAGCTTATTTTTGTCTTCCTTCCATAGTTCAGGAACATTGATTGTCTCTTTTTCTAAGCTGTAGTCACTAATTAAATCTATAGGCTCTAACAACTTATTTGGATATACCTGCCACCTTCCATCTAAATTAATAACCCTATTCTCACTAAGCTTATAATTTGATAAGTCAATATATCCATCAACAGCCACAGGAGGCCTTGCCGCCTGACTATTTATATTCATAATCATGAATCCAAGTATTAAAAAACATAATATGCTTATGATTTTCATCGTATCTTTAGTTATTTTTGTCATAATATCTCCTATTGTTATTTTATATATTGATGAACTGCTATATATAAAAATTGATTAGTATGTTTAAGCGCATTTATCTAAATTAAGTTATACAACTTCTCTTTACCTGATTTATTTATGTTACCAAGATATATTTTCTACTAAAGTGCGAAAATATATAGCTCTATTTTTAATATTGGCTATGTTCAATAATATTGTTGAAATTAAGCGGTCATGAAGGAGATGCTATATGAGCGAGTAATTAGCGCAAGCTCATCTAAGCATCGGATGACTGACCACTTAATTTCAACACAGTACTTTAACATAGGCTTAATATTAATCATCTCCAATAGTTATATGTATATAATAATTATTATTACTATATAGTTTATAATGGTTTTATGATTAATACAATATTGTCCATCACCTTTAATTTAATCTGGCATATGCTAACTACACAGGCTATAGCTAAATGATTACCTTTTAAATATATAAAGGCGTAGATAAGCAACTTTCAATTGCTTATCTACGCCAAAATTATTTTCTTAGCATACAAATGCCTATTAATCTATCTAAATATTACTTTTAATAGTGCTGATTCTTTTTTTGAAAGATGAACCTTGATGTAATCTTCAGTAAACCCCTTTACTATAAGAGCATTCGGTACAGTCTTTTCTATAATTTCAATAGTATCTGCTACACCAAGTCTATTCATAGGTATTTCTATGTCGCAGCTACTTTCACTTTGAGAGTTAACAAAAACAAATGCTTTTTTATCGTCAAATCTAGCAAAGGATAGGTAGTCTTCTGAAGCATCTAATATGGAAAAAGAACCTTCCACTAGTATTTCTTCTGTTTTTCTTAAAGAAATCATCTTCTTATAAAGACTTCTTATCTCTCTATCCCATTTATCCTCATTCCACTCCATTGGAAATCTGCAGCCACCACTGGTTCCTAGCTCACCTGAAAGTCCAACTTCTTCTCCATAATAAATGCAAGGTACCCCTGGAAATAAAAACTCCATCATTATTGCAGCAGCTACATCTTTCTTCTCTAAGGAAGGTGAATTATTTATTCTATGAATATCATGACTTCCTAAAAGATTAAACTGGAGAGCCTTCATCACATGAGGTAACTTTCCATAATGGCTCAGTACCTCTTCCTTAAACAAAGTACCACTTTGCTTTTTAAATTTTATATCTTTTATCTTCCAGCCTAAAAATACATCATCTTCCCCCAAGTACTTCCTCATTGGTCTCATGAAACCAAAATAGTTCATGGTCCCATCCCAAATATCTCCTTGAAGATACTTACTACAGTCCGTCCAGTGTTCGCTTACTATATAGGAATCTTCCTTAGTTTCTTTAATTTCTTTCCTTACTTCTTTCCATATGGAAACATCTTGCTGGAACTCATTTACCTTACCTACATTATGAGCTACGTCCATTCTCCAGCCATCTATATTATAAGGTTCTTCAAGCCACAGCTTTAGAACACTATCCTTTCCTTTGTATATGATGTCCTTTACTTCCTCACAATTATAATTTAAAATAGGAAGAGACTCCTCCCCACACCAGCACTCATAGCTTCCGTCATTATAAGTATAATAATACTTTTCCTTTTCTTTAAACCATGGATGGTTAATTCCTGTATGATTTATGGATATATCTAATATTATTCTTATACCTGCCTTGTGTAATGCCTCAGTTAGTTCCTTAAGCGCATCATTTCCACCAAAATGTTTATCCACGTTAAAATAATCAGTACAGTCATACTTATGGTTTGACGGCGCCTCAAATATTGGGTTTAAATATACAGCGTCTATGCCTAATTCCTTTAGGTAATCTATCTTCTTCTCAATGCCTTTTAAGTCCCCGCCGAAGAAATCAACGTTTCCTCCTTTTGGGTAATCATAAGGTTTCTCTCCCCAGGCTAATGCTTTAGTTTTAAAATTATTTAAGGTATATTCATCATCCTTTACATCATTGTCTCTATCCCCGTTAAAGAATCTATCCACGAATATTTGATAAAATATAGAATTTTTCACCCAGCTTGGCTGATTATATCCTGCTACAATCTTAAAATCGTATTCTTCTGAGATTATATAGTCATAAAGTCCTTTTTGGTTGTAAAAATAACAACTATCCTCAGTTGCCATTATAAAGTGATAATTAATAAAAGGCTGATTAATAAATAGCTCAGCTTTATAGTAAACAAAGTTGTGCTCCACTCTTCCCTTGTTCATTGGAAGAATAGATTCTTCTCCATTTCTCGTATATCTTAAATACACTGCTTTTATTGGATTAAGTACTGAAAGTCTTATACTGATCTCTATAGTATCCTTCAGATTGATATTTTCTTTACTTATAAATAGTTTACTTCCATCAGAAAAGACAGAAGCTTTCCAATCATCTACCGTCTTCCTCTCTAAACTCATATACTGACTCCCTTTCTATAAGTTCTACTGGTATTATAAATTCTCTTTTATTTGCTTCATTTGAACCTTCAGTTATCATCTGAACAACCTTTTCACCCTTACCGAATATATCTTGTCTTATAGTTGTAAGTTCTGGAATAAAGTATCTACTACTTTTTATATCATCAAATCCAATTACTGAAATATCCTTTGGAACATTAATCTTTTTTTTATGAAGCCCTTTAATAAGTCCCAAAGCCATAATATCGCTTATTGAAAATACTGCTGTTAGCTCATGTCTTTTTTCCTTTATATAATTGGAAGCATTTATTCCTCCCTCATAAGTAACATCAGTCTGTATAACAAAGTCTTCTCTAAGTTCAATATTATTTTCCTGTAAAGCTCTTTTATAGCCTTCAAATCTATTTCTATGAACTATGCTATGTTCAAGATTGCCAGATAAGAACCCTATATTTTTATGACCTTTCTCAATAAGGTATTTCACTGCAATATATGCACCTTGTTCATCATCAGTATTAATATAATAGAACCTATCATCAGTATTTTCTTGATCTATTACAACTACCGGTATATTTACATCATGAAGCTTTTTATATAAAGTCCCACTTATTGCTCCTAAAACCATAACTCCTATAAGTTCACTATCTCTTAAGGCATTTAAGCAATCTTCTTCATTCTCTATTCCAATAATAAGAGTACTAAAGCCTTTTTCTCTAGCGCCATATTCAACTCCACTTATAAACTCTTGATAAAAAGGGTTATCTGTAAGTACTGTTTTTTTATAGCTTTCCTTTATAGGTATTAGTATTCCTATTAACCTACCTTGTCTTTTAGCTAAATTTCTTGCAGTATTATTAGGAACATAGCCCAACTCTTCAATTGTATTTAGAATTCTTAGCTTTGTCTCATTGTTTACCTTTTCTACTCCATTAAGCACATAAGATACTGCAGCTATAGAAACTTTTGCTTTTTTAGCCACATCTTTTATAGTTACATTTTGTTTTTTTACTGCTTCATCCTTTAAGTTTGACTTTTCTGCCATGTCTAGTTCTTCCTCCTGTACTCTTTATGCTTCATGTTCTACCTTTAGGTATATGGATATCTGTGAACAAATCATTTTAAATGTATATATATTTTAAATTTAAACAGTAACTATCCTTTTACGCCTCCAACTGTAAGCCCAGAAATTAGATATCTTTGCAATACTAAGAATACTATTGTTATTGGTAGTGCTATTAGAAGTGCTCCTGCGGAAAATAATGACCAGTTTACCGCATAATCCCCTGCTGAAGATTGAAGATTGTACAATCCCATAGGCAGAGTGAAAAACTTTGGATCAGTTACAAAAGTAATACCAAAAATATATTCATTCCAACTTCCTAAAAATGCAAATAATGCAGTTACGGCTAAAGATGGCTTTGAAAGAGGTATTAATATCTTTAAAAACACATCCTTCCTGGAAGCACCATCTATAAATGCCGCCTCTTCTATCTCTCTTGGCAGAGTATCAAAATATCCTTTTATATTCCATATTGCAAATACTACTTGCCAACTTGTATATATCAATATTAGCTTAATTGGGCTGCTAATAAAATTTAACTTATCAAACAATCTATATATTGCTACCATAGCCAATATATTTGGAAATGCATTTAGTAATAAGAATAAAGATAGCCCAAATTTTCTTCCACGAAATCTAAATCTTGAAAAAGCATATCCACCTAATAATCCTATAGCAATACTTGCAACTGTTGTTACTGATGCAATAATTGTACTATTTCTAAGCCATATAAGAAAATCCCCTTGATTTATTATATTTATATAATTTGCAAGAGTTGGTTTTTCAGGTATTAACCTTAATGTGGAGGAAAACATAGTGTCAGTAGATCTTATAGATGAACTAAATATCCACAGAATAGGAAACACAGCAATCAATGTAGCTATGATTAAAATAAAGTGAGCAATGCCATGCTTTAACATTTGTTTATTCTTCTTTTTTATGTTTTTGGTTTTAAAGGTGTACGTTGATACCTGATCTTCAGTTAATATCTTTTCACTCATAAATCTCCCCCCTTATATAGTAAGTTTATAATCATACCAAACTCTCTAGCCATTGTATACCTCCTCAGCAGAATCAATCATTCTTCTTCTAAAGGAAGTAATTAAAAGTAAGATTACAAATATAATGAAAGAGAATGCTGCACTATAACCATAGTTGTAGTCTGTAAAAGCTTTGTTATATGCATAAGTTATTACTAAGTCGGTCTTTCCAGCCATACCTCTTGTCAGTAAGTATACTACATCAAACTGCTTAAAGGTAACAAAAAGTGTTATTATTATAGCTGGCAGCACTGCTGGTTTCATTAAAGGAAAGGTTATATATCTAAAGTTCTGGAATATACTTGCGCCATCCAGCTCTGCCACTTCATAATAACTTCTATCAATACTTTGTAGTGCTCCTAAACATACTATCATCATAAATGGAGTAGCAAGCCAAACATTTACTATTATACAAGCTATCATTGCTGTTCTTGGGTTTGATAACCACTCTACCCCATTAAGACCAATGGATTTTAATATTTGATTTATTGCTCCAAAATCATAGTTAAACATACCTCTCCATACCAAGGTTGATATATAACCTGGAACAGCCCAAGGCAATATAAGCATTGTTCTATAAAAGCCTTTAAACTTCAACTTTTCCATATTAAGTAAAAGTGCTAGTACAAGTGCCAATCCAACATGTATTATCATATTCAACGCTGTCCATACTATAGTTCTTAGTATAACCTCTATAAAACCACCATCCAAAGAAGAAAATATTTTTATAAAATTATCTATGCCTATAAAGGAAGGGTTGGCCCAGTGATACATATTTAAGTTAGTAAAAGATAGAACTATTGTATAGATTATTGGGTATATACACAGTGTAACAATTATTAGCATTCCCGGAGTTAAATACAGATACGGCAAAAAACTCCTTCTTTTCTCGTTCATTTATTAATACTCCTTTCTACAATAGGTTTTATGTATAGAAAAAACTAAGTCTTTTAACTTTTTTTCTTCTTCTAAAACTTTATATTCATTTTCTTACCACCACGAAGCTTAAGGTAAATATCCACTTTTATCTTATTTAAAGATGTACCTTAATCCTTTTTTACTCTAGATTACAGGTACACCTTTAAATATTTTATATTAAAAATTAGGGAGTATCATTGTAATGTATTATCTATTTAGCTGCCTTAACCTTATCTTCAGCATCTTTTTGTGCTTTGTCCAATAATTTCTTTACATCTGCATTCTTGTCTGTACTAATTGATTTTAATGCATTTGCTAATGGTTCCCAAACTGATGACATCTCTGGTGAGTTAGGCATTGGAGTAGCGAAATTTGCTTGCTCTAAAAGTTTCTTTGTTATAGGATCCTTAGTCATATCAACCTTTTTGTTTGACACCAAGTAACCACAGTCTAAAAGTGCATTAGCAGTTTTTTCTGAAGCAAAACTTTCTAAAACTTTTCCTGCTTCTTTTTTGTTGTTTGATTTAGCCATAACCATTGCTGCTTGAACCCCTAATAAAGGTTGAGCATTTTTCCCGGTCTTTGACACTACAGGTAACACCTCTATACCTAAATCTATCTTATCTATTCCTTTATATCCCTTAATTGCCCATGAACCATTTACTATAGATGCTGCTTTTCCTTCTTTAAAAAGTCCATCTACAACTTGGTAATCAACATTTTTGGGTAAGTACGCAGTCAAATCCTTTATAAAGTTCAATGCGTCTACTGTTCCCGGTTGACTTAAACCAGGAGCTCCGTCTTTACTTATAGCATATCCATTAAATCCATAAATCCATGGCATCATATGGTATCCATCAGATGTATTAGTTACAAATCCCCAGTTACCATCCTTTGTATTTTCCTTAGCTATTTTTAATAAGTCATCTGTAGTTTTAGGTGGAGTAGCGAGAAGTTTCTTATTATACATAAATGTTAAACATTCAAAAGTCATTGGAACTCCATAACTCTCTCCCTTATAAGTAACTGCTTCTACTGTATTATCTAAATGATCCTTCAATATTCCCTTATCTACAGCCTTTGATATAGGATCTATAATTCCCATTACTGAAAACTTACCTGTCCAATCGTTTGGTCCTATTATTAAATCCGGTAAGTCCTTACTATTCTGTCCTGCCACGGTAAGTTTTTGAGATAATTCGTTTTGTTTTACGAACTTAACCTTTATATGTTCACTTGTTTCTAAATCACTTACTGACTTCTTTAATGCATCTTCAACAGGAGTTTCTAGCTGATGCCACACTACTATAGTCTTTTCCCCACTTCCTCCATTTGTTGCTTTGCTATTGCTACCACATGCCGTAAATGTTGTCATTGTAGCTAAAGCTAAAAATACTGATAATATCTTTTTTTTCATTAATACTTCCCCCTATAACCATATTTATATGACGACTGCTCCAATTCTTATATGCTTTTATGTTATCAAGCCTTTACTTCTGTCAAAAGCTTATTTATAAATGAAGCAGTCTATATATTGTGATAACTTGATTAGTTTATTTTTATAAATATATTTCTTCAGTAATTACTCTTCTGATATAATGCTGTTCTTACTAGTTGCTCCAGTCGTAGATTGGCGTATCTAGTACTCCTTGTGTATCTGAAGAAGATGTTATTACTCTATTAACTCCTGATTCCCATACAGCTTTTCCTGTTGAGTCCTTCTTTATAAACTTGAACTCTATAGTCTTGCCTGCTGGAACACTTACTGGTAATATCCATTCTGGATATGATGGATTTAACATTCCTTCAGTACACTTATTCGAATCCCAGTTTCCAAGTTCAGGAATATTACCAACTATGTGTATACTATCTCCATAGTTTGTATTTGCTCTTACATGGAATATAACTTGGTTTTGATCTCCTGAAAGCACCGTATACCTGAAGGTATTGCTGGTTACTCCATTCTTAGTTACTGTTATATCTACAGGACCTGGTGTAGTATTAGGTACCTTTGCTGTGATTAATCCACTATTATTTGAAACCACTGTAGCACTAGTTGTTCCAAATTTCACACCTACAGTTCCATCTAAATTTTCCCCATAAATATATACTAGATTTCCTGGTCTACCCATAGTAGAAATTACATCACCTATTTTTGCACCACTTAATGTAGGGTTATAGCTCCAAACAGATACTTCACCTCCAGCTAAGGTAAATGCACCGCCTTGAAGCACACCATTAGTTACATTTAAAGTCTTTCCTCCACATAGTCCACCTAGGTAATCAGTATATTGACCATTAGGTATTCCTGCTAAAACACTTGAACTTACAGTAACACTCTTATCAGGTTGTCTATTTATTGCTACAATAACCTGTTTGTCATAATACTTTCTCTTCATAACGATTACATCATCGTTTGAGTAAAGTACTTCTGTAGTACCATAAGCTAATGCATCATTTTCTTTTCTCAATGCTGACATTTTACCTATTACTTTATAAGCAGCAGTTGATGTATCGAAAGCACTGGACTTTTCCATAAATACTCTTCCTGCTACATCACTTCCATCTGCTGGAGTAATATACTGTTCAGTTCCATAATATATGTTTGGAATTCCTCTTGAGCTTAAAAGTGCTACTAGTGCTGCATTATAAACCTTCTGGTTTTTTTGAAGGTATCCAAATCTGCTAACATCATGGTTATCCATAAATGTAACAGCTTGATTTTCATAAGAATAACCTGATTCAGTATAGCCAAGCATACTAGCAAAATCGCTCATGGGCTTTGTGAAGTCACCAAAGGCGGAATTTAAGCTTCTATAGTATTCAAAGTCTAGGTTATTAACTCCAGTCCTATCTGGATAACTCTTAAACTCATCATACTTATCTGATGGTCTTCCTATGAAGAATTCTCCGAACTGAGTTATAGGGCCTGTACTATCACTATCAACAGCATCCTTTAATCCTTTTACAAAGGCTGGATTCATATGGAGGGTTGCATCATGTCTTATTCCATCTATACCTTTTTGTTTCCAGAAAAGTGAAGCTTTTTCTAATTGATTTATTACTAAAGGATTTTCTTGGTTGTAATCTGCAAGAGATCCTAAGTCTTTGTATCTGTATCCATAAACACTTGAATCAGTTCCTCTATCACCTTTATTGTGGAAGAAGTTCTTAGTATCATTGTTTGGATCAGCTAATAGATTCTCTAACTTTCCATCTTTATTTATATCAACAGGCTCACCGTTAACATCAAAAACATAATTTCCATTTGCATCTTTATCCGGCTCGTAAACCTTTCCATCCTCAGCGATATTATTCATCGTAGGATTCTTTTCTCTGCTACTATGATTTGTAACAAAGTCAATGACAAGTTTCATATTGTTTTTGTGAAGCTCATCTCTAAGTCTCGCAAAATCTAGCATAGTTCCGAAGTGTTTGTTAGTTGTAAAGTAGTTGCTTGCATGATATCCATGAAAACTAGTCCAAGTATTTGTTGAACCGTCTGCCTGTTTATCATATATAGGCGTATCCCTATTTTCATAAGGAGCAGATATCCATACTGCTGTAACTCCCATCCCTTTTAAATATGGTATTTTATTTATGATTCCTTGAAAGTCTCCACCTTGATAAAGCTTCAGATCAACTCCGTCCCCTTTACCATCATTGTTTTTATCATCAAAAAGCTCTTTTGATGAAGGTATATTATTTGTTGTATCTCCGTCACTAAACCTATCAGTTATCACTTGATATATAACATCTTTTGATGTTACTGGGCCTAGTGGAGTAGAATTGATAGAAGCTACAGTTGTTGCGGCATTAGCAACTTCTGCCTTACCTACAGCAACATTGAAATAGATGCTTGAGGCAGTAGCCAAGCAGGTTAAGATTGATAAAATCTTTAAGTTTCTCTTTCTCATAAAATTCCCCCTTACTTTGGTTAAGCGTTTAACCAAATACCATAAAAATTAGTTAGTCGGTTAACCGATTAACTAACTTAAGTTTAACTCTATTTGTTATCGTTGTCAATATATAGAATTCGAAAACAGATTTAATTTTCAGAAAAATACTAACTATGAATTTATATTTTAACTATACACGGTAGATAGTCCTTATACCCAGAGATTGTATAGGTATCCTTTATGAAAACTTAATTTATACATGTTTGATAATACCAGCTTCCTAAAATTTTATAACATGTATAAATTAAGTCATCTATATTAATTTTCTTAAATCTGAAATATCATTTATGATTATATCAGCATCTTCTAACTCTCCAGACAAGCCAAATCCATAGCTGCATCCTATTGTAAATATTCCATTCTTTCTTCCAGCCTCTATATCCTGTTTTCTGTCACCTACTATAAGCATGTCATTCTGGTAACTTTTCTTTACAATATTTAAAATCTCATACTTTGGTATATATTTATACTCCTCGGAACATGCTAACTCTTCAAAGTAATCATCTAAGCTAAAGAGCTTTTTGTGACAATCTCTGTAATAGATCTTACAATTACTTATAAAGACCAGTTTAATACCTTTACTTTTAAAGTATTCTAAGGTTTCTATAGCACCCTCATATAGCTCTGGTTTTCCAGCCTCAATTAAGGATCTCATTTCTTCAGCTATGATTTTACTAGCCTTATCTCTTAGATTGTCACTAAGATCCGGCATAAATTCTCTCCACATATCACTGGGGTTGAAACCAAGCCAATAACTTATTTCTCTGTCTGCCCACTGCCTTTCTTCTGCATACCCATTTTCAATGAGAAAGGCATATGCTTTTCTAAAAGCTGGACCGTAGATTCTTATGCTATTGTGCAAAGTTCCATCATAATCGAAGAAAATTGTTTTTATATTTTCAAATTTGGCCATATATTTTACTTAAACTCTCTAAGAAGATTTGCCATTTCTATGGCTGTAATAGCAGCATCATAACCCTTATTTCCTGCTTTTGTACCAGCTCTTTCTATGGCTTGCTCTATGCTATCAGTAGTTAATACCCCAAATATTACTGGAACCTCTGTTTCTAAAGATACACTTGCTATGCCTTTTGAAACCTCACTAGATACATAGTCAAAATGTGGAGTTGATCCTTTTATTACTGCTCCAAGGCATATCACGGCATCGTATTTATTTGATTTAGCTAGTTTCTTAGCTATTAGTGGTATCTCAAAAGCTCCTGGAACCCAAGCTATTTCTATTTCACTTTCCAAAGCTCCATGTCTTTTTAATCCGTCTAGAGCTCCTGACAAAAGCTTTCCTCCTATAAACTCGTTAAATCTTCCTACGATTATCCCAAACTTTAAACCTTGTGCAATTAACTTTCCTTCATACATTTTCATACTTTCTTCCTCCTATTTTTTAACACCTTTTAGATTTTAATTTCTTAATTAAGAATAGAATATTTATTTGATCTTACATTCTTATAACAAATCTTTTAATATTTTTTCTACTATAGCCATTGCTAATCAAACGTTTCATACGACTAAACTAACAATTACTATATAGATTCTCTATATTTTATTAAATCAGCCACTGTTATAATTTTTAAATCATGTAATTTTACAAACTCCATAAGGTCTGGTACTCTTGCCATAGTACCATCTTCATTCATAATCTCGCATATAACTCCAGCGGGGTACAAACCTGCAAGTCTAGCTAGATCAACAGCAGATTCAGTATGACCATTTCTCTCTAATACTCCACCGTTTTTAGCCTCTATTGGAAATATGTGTCCTGGCCTTCTCAAGTCTGATGGTTTTGTATCTGGATTTAACACTTTTAAAACTGTAGCCGCTCTTTCATAGGCAGATATACCAGTCGTTGTTTCTATTGCATCTATAGAAACTGTAAAGGCAGTTTTATGAGACTCAGTATTTTGTGGTACCATCTGGTTTATTTCAAGTTCCATTAATCTTTCTTTATTGACTGGCATGCAGATTAAACCTCTAGCATACTTAGTCATAAAGTTAATAGCTTCAGGAGTAACTTTTTCAGCCGCCATTAACAAATCGCCTTCATTTTCTCTATTCTCATCATCTACTACTACAATCATCTTTCCAAGTTTTATATCTTCAATTGCCTCTAATACTGTATTGAACTTACTCATTTTAATATTCCTCCAAACTATTATTTGCAATTTATAAATGGATCTAACTCTCTAAGCAAAGCCATTCTCTCTTAAAAAATCCATACTTATATCTTCCTTCTTACTAGCCTTACTGTTAATACCTAGAATTTTTTCAACGTATTTACCTATAACATCACACTCTAAATTCACTTCATCACCAAGCTGCTTGCTTAAAAGAGTTGTCATGGACTTAGTATGAGGTATTATGGAAACTCTAAATGAAGTTTTATCTACATACGCTACAGTGAGACTCACTCCATCTATAGCAATAGATCCCTTTTCCACCACATACTTAAGTATAGTTTCATCTGCTGATATGGTTATCCACACTGCATTAGCTTCTTCTAAAAACTTTTCTATCTTTCCTACTCCGTCTATGTGACCACTAACCATATGTCCGCCTAATCTATCACTTAATCTTAAAGCTCTCTCTAAGTTAACCTTACTTCCTCTTTCAAGATCATTAAGATTACTTCTTCTCATAGTTTCTGCCATTACATCTACGGTAAACTTACCATTGCTAAATGAAGTCACTGTAAGGCATACTCCATTTGTACATATGCTGTCTCCAAGCTTCACTTCATCTAATACTGTTTTAGCTGCTATTGTTATTACTGCTGATTTTTCTGTTTTATCTATTTTTTCAACAGTTCCTATCTCCTCTATTAGCCCAGTAAAAATAATCACTCACCTCACTTTTACTTTAAATATCTTTGGATATATAGTTTATAAACTCTTCATTAAGAGCTTTTGCTTCCGTTTCCATTACACCTAAAATAACTTCTACGCCATTATCTCTCAAATGTTTTATGCCATTCCCTGATACTAAGGGATTTGGGTCTTCCATACCTATAACAACTTTTTTTATGTTTTTTTCCACTATAGCCTTTGCACAAGGAGGGGTCTTTCCATAATGTGAGCACGGCTCTAGATTAACATACATGGTTGCACCACTAACATCTTCTGACGCACTTTCAAAAGCATTTATCTCTGCATGATTGCCTCCATAAACCATATGATATCCTTCTCCAATAACTTTCCCATCCTTCACAATCACAGCTCCCACCAGTGGATTAGGGCTAACATAACCGCTACCCTTTTCTGCCAGTTCCAATGCTCTCTTCATAAACTTGACATCCATAAAAATCACTCCAGTCACTTATTTATAATTGGCGGGCTTTAATTTTCTTCTCTTTAACACAATTAATTTATAAACTTTATTTAGTTTTCCATTTATTCAAGTATAGATGTACCCCTTGGCTATAAAATTTTTACTTTCAGCCTCTTCTTTTAGAAATCAGACAAGCTTTAATAAAGATTTTATATTGAATGGGAACTCTATAATCTTTTAAGAGAAAAAAATTAAAGCCCTGAGAAATAAATTTCTCAGGGCGTAAAATACTCACTTTATCTATTAATGACTTCACAATATATTTATAAACACAAAATATTTTCATGCTTAAACATAGATGTACCACCTCATATTAAGATTTATATTTTCAATCTCTCCTCTTATAACCATGAGGGGCTTTGAAAATATATTTCTTATTGAAGTGGTACATCTTCAAAAGCAAAATAGATTAAATAAATCTATAGTTCTCAATAAAAATATAAATTACTGTGTCATTTAAATATATAACTACTCATATTAATAAATTACTCTATTAATCTTCTTCTATCCAGACTTTACTGTCGGCCTCGGAGTCTCACCGAATCTGCCTTACGGCTCGCGGGCTATACCGCCGGTAGGGATTCGCACCCTGCCCTGAAGATATTTATTTAATTTTTTTCAATATAACACTACTAAAATAATTTGTCAACCAATTAATCAATATGATTACTTTATTGCAAAATATGTTTTGTCTTCATCCTTTATGCCAGTAGCCTCAAGAAGAAAGGCTTTTGTTTGAGTAGGTATCATCGTTGCTAGTTGAACTTTTTTACTCTCACCAGCTTTTAAAAAGTCATGACTATTATCTTCTATCTCTAAAACTGGTATTCCAACTATAGCCTTATTATCATACTCAATAGCATTTCCATCAATGGCATGAACCCCAAATTCAGTCATATTATATTGTCTTTTTGCTTCTTTTGGTACACTAACAGTAGCATCAATAACCACAAACTCAAACCCCTCACTAAGCTTGTCGAACTTAATTCCATTATCTCCGCTATTATACTTATCTACCATAGCTTTAGCATCATTTCCACGTGTTATTTTCTCAGCCTTCATAGAACATTTCTGAACCTCACTTGAATCATCCCCTGAATAAAGATATATTAATCCATCTGCATTCAATTCAATTGGCTTTTCCACTGTTCCTTTCGCTAATGTACTTATGTCAACACTAGAATTACTTTCAGCTTTATTGTCGCTTTTATCTTTATTTTCCTTATTCTCTGATTTATCAGAAACCTCTGTTTGTTTATTGCTGCTAGTGCTTGTGTTTTTCTCTGTATTAGCTTTGTTACTTCCACAGCTAACCATTAATAAGCTTACTACTAATACAGAAATTAGTACTTTTATCCTTTTGTTTTTCATAATCCTTATCCCCCTATAAAACATTATTCACTTTTATAATATATATTTTTACATTATTTCATATTTAATTAAATTTTCTACTTAATTATACATTATTATTGATAAAAATACAATTTATCCTATGGTATTATTATGCTTTAGTTATAAAATTTTCATTTGTCCATAATTAATGTACAAACTGAGACAAAAATTATTTTTTCTAAGAGTATCTGTAGTAGTATATAAACAAAAAAGCATGCATAAAAGTAGATTATTCTATGCATGCCTTTATCATATAAAGAATTTCTGTAAATTTTTAACACTACTTATTGTTTATATTATGCCATTACATCTATAATATTTCCAGTAGGATAATGAATGGAAGACTTGGATTTTTCATCATCCTTATCTTTTGAAATTACTTTTGACACTTGACCATTACTTGAAGTAACACTTTCATTATCGTTAGATGTATTTGCTTTTTCTGCTTGCTTTTGCTGGATTTCAGCCTCAATCTGTTCAATCTGAGCTTCAATAGTTTTTACTTGCTGCTGTTTTGTCTTTTCATCTTCCTTACTTGCATTAACTTTTTGTAGTTGACTCTCTAAACTTGCTTTTTGCTTCTCAAGCTGAGATACCTCATCACTGCTGCTGTTGCTACTAAAAGAAGCAACTGCTGTAGTTGATGATGACACTGACGAAATATTCATAATATCTGCCTCCTACCTATAATGAGTTTCTTTTCCCCCTCATTATGGCATAAGACTATGTTTTCTTTATGTGAATTTCCCAAGAAAAAGACAAGCTTTTTATTATCCGTCCTGTGTATATAGCGAACATTTATGGAACTTAATTTATACTTATTATAAAACTCATGCTTCTGTGGATTTTATGGCACGTATAAATTAATAGTTGAGTTAGGATTCCAACCCTTTAGCATTAATTACAGCTTCCTAGCCAGCAAAAAATCCTAATCAGTTCCTCACTAAACTGATTAGGATCTTCCATGGTCTAAAAATACTTTTGGGCTATATTAAATAATATTGTTGCAATTAACAAGCTAATATAAACTTTTCTATTACTTCAGCAACACCATCTTCTTCGTTTGTTGAAGTTACATAGTTAGCTACTTGTTTTACTTCGTCAAAGGCATTGCCCATAGCAACTCCAAGACCAGCAAACTCTATCATATGAAGGTCGTTACCAGCATCACCTACACATATTACTTCTTCTTGCTTAATACCTAAATGCTCTGCAAGAGCTCTTACACCTTCTCCTTTATTGCTTTCTTTATTTAAGAATTCTAGGAAGTATGGTGCACTTCTTACAACTGTGTATTTTTCATATACTTCTTTAGGCAATCTTTCTATAGCAGCTTCTAGTATTTCAGGCTCATCAACCATCATTACCTTAGCAATATCTTCTGCCGCTGAAACCTCATTAAAATCTACTATTCCTACCTCAATACCATTTATTGTTGCTTCAACTTCAGTATATTTGCTCATCTTTGGAGTAATGCAGCCATTATCAGTGAAGGCATGAATATTAAGTCCTAGTTCTTTACTTAGGTTGTACAAATATCTTAGGTCGCTTCCCTTTAATACAGTTTTACCAATAACTTCTTTAGTTTTTGTATTTTGAATCATTGCACCATTAAAACTTAGTACATATTCATTTTCACCAATTAATTCTAATTCTTCTAAGTATCTAGTCAAACCTTGAACAGGTCTTCCAGAAGCAATAACTACTTTAACGCCTCTCTTTTTAGCGCTTTTTATTGCTTTCTTTGTCATATCCGAAATTGTTTTATCTTCTTTTAATAAAGTACCATCCATATCTATAGCAATTAATTTATACATAAATCTTCTCATCCCCCGTTATGTTTTTACGACTTTATTATACCATTGATTAAGTTATTGTTGGGTAATAATAATATGGTATTAGATAAAAATATGTACATTTTGTAACGATTACACTTATTTTATTGTGTTCTACAGTGTATTAAGTTATCTGAATATTTCAAGTTTAACTATGGCTATTATTAACCAAAGTCTTCCTTTTACTAATCCTTCATTGAAATGCTTGTCTAAAACTGCTATAATAACTTTGTTTTCATAAAATTCGGATTCTAAAAGTATATTAGAATAATTTATGCGGGGGTTTGCAAAATGCCAATTAGAATTGCAATTCTAGGTGGTCCTAGATGTGGAAAAACCACATTAATACAACAATTATATGTAGATATGAAGATTAAAGGCTTGAATGTAGGTGCTGCAACTGAATATAGTACTGAGTACCTTAGAGAAAAAGGAATGATTGAATCTATTGCAGAACAGTACGGTATTTATTTAGGACAAAAGAATATAGAAGATTCTCTAAATGACTTTGACTATGCAGTTACCGATTATGCTACTTTTGTGCCTTATATATACGGCCGTTTCATGCTCGGTGATAAAAAAAGAACAGTAAAAGATAAAGAGATATTAAAGGATTTATACTCACTTGCGCTTAAAGATTTGGACAAGTATGATCATATCTTCTTCGTTCCAAGAGAGTTTGGATATACTAAAGATGGCGTAAGATGGCAAGACGAAACTGCAGCTGAGGGTATAGACCTAGCCATAAAGCAATTTTTAGACTCAGAAAACGTTAATTATCAAGTTATCGAAGGTAACACAAAGGAAAGATGCGAAAAAATACTATCTATCTTAGACATACAATAAAAAGGTTTTGATAGAGTACATATTTTCTTATTTCATTCTATACTTTCAAAAAAGCACTAACTTCTCTACTTCAAAGAAAAGTTAGTGCTTTTTATTGTCTATGAAATTATATTTTTTCTTAGCTGAAGAAAGATCGCTTCAGCGACTTTTTTACTGTCTAGTCTATATTTAGTAGCTATAGATTATTCTGTTTTACCTATGTCTGAAAGTATCAAGCCCTTATTGTGATCAAGTGCCCAGCTTATGCCCCAGTCATTTTGGAATATAAGAAGATTTCTATCTCTAAAGTCTTTAACCTTCTTAGTATCTGAGGTTAGGTTTAACTTATCAACATCTATATCATCATTTTCTATCCATCTTACATATCTATAAGATGATCTATCCATCTTTATATCGACATTGTATTCGCTCTTTAATCTATATTCTAGAACTTCGAATTGAAGTACACCTACAACTCCAACTATTATCTCTTCCATTCCAACATAGAATTCTTTAAATACTTGGATAGCCCCCTCTTGAGCTATTTGGCTTATTCCTTTTATAAATTGCTTTCTCTTCATGGTATCCACCGGTCTTACTCTTGCAAAGTGCTCAGGAGCAAAGGTCGGAATACCTTCAAATTTGAATTTTGAAGAATCAAAGCATAAAGTATCTCCTATTGAGAATATACCTGGATCAAATACACCTATAATATCTCCAGCATATGCCTCATCAATTATTTCTCTATCTTGAGCTAAAAACTGTTGAGGTTGTGTAAGTTTTATCTTCTTTCCACCTTGTACGTGATTAACTTCCATTCCTTTTTCAAACTTACCTGAACATATTCTCATAAAAGCTATTCTATCTCTATGAGCCTTATTCATATTAGCTTGAATCTTAAATACGAAAGCTGAGAAGTCTTCCTTAAAAGGATCTATTTCTCCCTTACTTGATTTTCTTGGAAGTGGTGATGATGTAAGTTGTAAAAATTCCTTTAAGAATGGCTCTACACCAAAGTTAGTTAGTGCTGATCCAAAGAACACTGGTGAAAGCTCTCCAGTTCTAACCTTTTCAAGATCAAAGTCATCACCTGCTATATCTAAGAGCTCTATATCTTCCATAAGTTTAGAATGAAGTGCTTCTCCTAGAAGGTCCTTAAATACTGGATCTGAAACATCGCCTTCTACAGCATTAACTTCTGTCTGTCCATGATTGCCGCCATTAAATACTTCGATCGAATTGTTATTTCTTGCATAAACTCCTCTAAAGTCTTTTCCTGAACCTATAGGCCAATTCATAGGATAGGACTTTATTCCAAGTTCTCTTTCTATGTCTTCTAAAAGCTGAAATGGATCCTGAGCTTCTCTATCCATCTTGTTTATAAATGTGAATATAGGAATACCTCTTAAGGAACAAACATGGAACAGCTTCCTAGTCTGATCTTCCACACCCTTTGCAGCATCAATTACCATTACAGCACTATCTGCAGCCATCAAGGTTCTATAAGTATCCTCTGAGAAGTCTTGGTGTCCTGGAGTATCCAATATATTTATACAGTATCCATCATAGTTAAACTGCATAACTGACGACGTTACTGATATACCTCTTTGTTTTTCTATTTCCATCCAGTCAGAAACAGCATGCTTAGATGCTTTTCTAGCCTTTACAGAACCGGCAAGTCTTATAGCACCTCCGTATAATAGAAGCTTTTCTGTAAGTGTAGTTTTACCTGCGTCAGGGTGAGAAATTATAGCGAAGGTACGTCTTTTTTCTATCTCTTCAATAAACTCTGCCACTGTTAATCCTCCTTTATTAATGAACCGCATAAACTCTAAAACTTTATGCAAGTACCGAACTTCAAAATCGATTTTATAAAATATTGTAGTTATCTTTCATACTCTACTAAATATTACATTGGTTCACTCTCCAAAAAAGGTCCAAGCCAAAATAGCAAAGACCTCTATTTAAACTGAATTTTATTCATATCTATATACTTAACTCAAAACAAGCTAATTATAGCAATTTACAGACAATTTTTCAACAAATATAGAGATAAAGTTTCAAATCCTATATCATTGTGCTATTTAAAACAAAATCTATTAATAACTTAAGGCATCGCTTAGTAATTCTTTGTAATGAATATGGTAAAAAATCATAGTATAATATTGTTCCATTTTTTATTGAATAATGTGTTATAGCAACTTTAAGCCATATGGCATCACACAAAGCTTCACACAGTTTCACACAATGATAAACTTTTTTTTAAAGATATCAGAAAACTGCTATTACACTGCTTTTTTGTGCTAAAATAGTTTTTGTTAAAAGAATATTAACATTAAGGCTTTATCACTCCAATTTAGAATATAAACTTTAGGCTCTGTAAAAGTGCTGTATTGGAATTGAACTGTTACTCATTATATTTCAATAATATTAAATATGACGAAGTTTTAAAATGAATTAGTATATTTACAATAGACTTACATAATTTTTAGAAAGATATTAATTAAATTTTGATTGAGAGCCACTATACAAAAATTATTATTGCTTTAATTTTGTAATTAAATCTAGGTGGTTCTTCTGAAAGTAGGAGGAGTTAATTATGGACAACTCAAAAAGAGTGGACTACCTTGATATTGCAAAAGGCTTTTTGATCATTACAGTAATTCTCTGCCATAGCGATTTTCCTTTCGCTCAATATATGTATTGGTTTCACATGCCTGCATTTTTTATAATTAGTGGATTATTGTATAAGGACAAACTTAGTCTAAAATCTCAGGCGGTTAAATTTTTTATACCATATACAGCATTTTCAATTATAGATATGATTTTAACCTTTATGGCAAGCCCTCAGGACTTATCTCTTGCAAACATAATCCATTACAGTTATGAACATATATATGCTGGTAAGATGATGCCTGGTGTATTCTGGTTTATACCATGTCTATTCCTTACAAAGGTTTTATTCCATTATAGTAAAAAGTTTTTATCCACTCCAGCACTTGTATTAATAATCAGCGGATTATATATTGCTGGTCATGCATTTGTTTTAGCTACAGTTCCTGAAAATGTAGTGGATATAACTCCGGCAAATTATATACCTTGGAACCTAGATGCATTAATGATTACCTTACCATACTATGCTATAGGCTATTACTCAAAGGATATATTAAGATTTGCAAGCAGTAAAATAACTTTAATTGTAAGCGGAATCCTTGCAATAAGCTATCTAAGATTAAATACAGTTTTTCAAGTATATTATTATATGAATATAAAGTACTCTGAGTTTAGATATTACTTTTTGGATCTTCTAGTACCATTGACTTTTACAGTATTTATAATCTCTCTAAGCTACCATTTAAGTGAGCTAAAACAGTTAAGTAGGATATCAAGCTTCTTTAAGTTTGTTGGTTCAAACTCACTTATTATTATGTACTTGCATATACCATTAAATCATTACTTTGAAACGGTATTTACTTATAATTACGTAATATTCACCCTAATAGGACTATTAATTCCTCTAGGCTTAGGGGTATTAATAAGTAAAAATGAACTGGCAGGTTTCATTTTTAAGGGTATTAATATATCATCATCATCATCAAAAAATCACTCAATGGGATTTGCTCATTAAATCCCATAAATGCTAATGAAAAAGGCAGAAGCGTTTTTCATTAGCATTTTTTTCGCCTCTACCTTTTCTATTCAAACTTTTTAATTCCACCTTTTGGTACATGCAACTTATAGTAAAATACATCTACATTTTTACCTGAGTAATCTCCTGATGTGGCTTTATAAGTCCTTTTAAAGACCTCTACATATCCTGTATTCAAATTATCTTCTTCACTTACATTGCACTGTAAGGAGCTTATCTCCATATCGTAAGATTTTTCTCCTTGATTCTCTACCTCAAATCTATAATAACTTTCATCTTCATAAGTAAAGGTACCTGCATAATAGTTGTCGGTTTTTACTAAATTGTATTTGTTATCTAACTTTTCATTAAAGGCACTAGTAGCATCTATTCCTAAGTACTTAAAATACTTTTCTCCTTTAAAAAAGTTATTATCACTTTTAGACATTCCAAATATAAATACTGCTAATATTACTAAACCACCAAATATAGCTAAGAGTATTCCTGCTAGCTTTAAAGCTTTCAAATCATCTTTTGAATCACCAGCAAACTTCTTATTCATGGATGGATTCTTGACTTTCTTATTAGTTTTTATCAAAGACTCATTATAAACCTTCTCCTTTTCTTTGGATATAGATTTATTATTGAATCTTGAATTTTTTATTTTTGAAGGATTTTTGGGAGCTTGGTATATATTTTTATTTATGGCGGGTTTATTATCATCCATAATTATTTATCCCGTTACATAAAATCTACTAAAATCTAATATTTAGAGATTTATTCCTTATTCAACGCAACCTGTTTTGTCATAAGACTACTCCAGTTTGATATGTTGCTCCAAAGGCTTAAAATCCTGCGTAACGCACAGTACATATCAGCACTATCTTGTTAGTGATATTATGCTGATTTTTTATACCTTGAAAGATTTATTGATGCATTTTTGTCCCTATCCATCCGAGCATTACATGATGGACAAACAAAAACTCTGTCTTTAAGTTTTAAATCTTTCTTTATTGCTCCACAACAAGAACAAGTTTTGCTTGAAGGATAAAACCTATCTGCCTTTACAAATTCAATGCCATTAAATTTACTTTTATATTCTAAGATACTAATAAACTTATGGAAACATTGTTCTTGTATAGCCTTTGATAAGTGTTTATTTTTAAGCATCCCCTTTACATTTAAATCTTCAACAACTATTCTGCTTGGCTTGGTTTTCACTATTTCAGTTGTTGTTTGATGAATATGATTTAAACGTATATTTGAAAGCCTTCTTTGAATAAGTTTTAATTCTCTTTCGAGTTTTTTAATATTATTAGTTTTAGTAAATTTATAACGGTTTTCACCTTCCTTTCCTATTCGAATTTTTCCATCTTCATATTTTCTTGAAACTTGTTTCTGCTTTCTTTTTAACTTCTTTTTTAGTCTTTTCACTTCTTTAGCTTTGTTAATATTTTTAAATGGTTTATCTATATTTGAAACTATTGCTAAATCTTTTAATCCTAAATCCACACCTATTGATATATCTGTATTTTCTGATATAGTTTCTTCTTTTTCTATGCCTATAGATATATACCAAAACTTACCGTCAAAACTTATTCTTGGATTAATATATTTAATATCTGTAGGTATTTGCTCTACTGTTTTAATCCAACCTACTTTTTCAATTAATACTAAATTTTCTTTAACCTTTAGTTTATCTGTATCATTATAGAATGAAGGTTTGCTTTTTCTTCTGCTCTTAAATCTTGGTTTATCGGCTAACCCTTTAAAGAAATTTTTATAAGCACTACAACCATCTTTTACAGCCTGTTTTGCTACATTATTAGATACTTCATTAAGCCAGTTAAGTTCTGATTTCTTTAAAATAGTTAATTCTTTTCTTAAATCTCCATCTTTTATATACTTGCCACCATTTTTGTGATTTTCTTCTTGTCTTGCAAGTGTCCAATTATAAATATATCTTGCAGTACCAACAGACTGCCATAATTTTTGTTCTTGCTCTATATTCGGAATAATTCTAACTTTCTTCGCCAGTATCATTCTCTAACAGCTCCTTAATCATTTTCTTTGCTTTATTGGCTCTTTGCCTTGCAACCTACAACTAAAAACTGTAACAATTTGAATTAAATCCTCAACTAATTCCTGTTCTTCTGTTTTTTCAGTGTTATCTATGATTTCGATATCAGTCCCATACTTATTACATAGATTTTCTATTATTTCAAACCCAAATCTCAGCAACCTATCTTTATATAGAATTACTATCTTTTCAACTTCTGAATTGGTTATCATATCCACCAATTGATTTAATCCTTTTTTATCGTAATTTATTCCACTTACTATATCAGTAATAACATCAAATGAGTACCCTTTAGCAATCATGTATGTTTTAACATTTTCAACTTGTCTTGCTAAATCATCTTTTTGTTTATTACTTGATACTCTACAATATCCAATTACTTTTTTAGTTCTCTTAACAAGTGGCACTTGCCAAAACTTGATTAATTTGTTGTTCAGAATAATAACGGTGTCCACCTTCTGTTATATGATGTGGTTTTAACTTTCCTTCATTATCCCACAATCTTAAAGTTTGAATACTTTTTCCCACTAATTTTGAGAATTGACCAATTGTATAATACTTCATGCTATCACATCTTTACACATATTATGATAACACTAAACTAGCAATATTCTAATATATTTTAGTAGGTTTTAGTAGGTGTTCTTAAACTGTTGTCTCCCCCTCTCTTTCAACTGTATATAAAGGTGAATACATACATATGCTGTCAGTTATTTTCGAACCAACTCTAGTATATATGCCAGCAAAGCTATCTCCAACAATATAAGTTCCTATTATAGGATAGAGGTTTTCTGACCAAGTACCTGTATTGCACTTAACTGTAAACTTCAAGGTAGCTCCTTTCACCGTTTCTTGAAATACACAGTCATAATCTGGCATATGGTCTAACTGATAAGATAGTTTAATATTACTGCCTTCTCTTCCTAAAAGAGGCTTCACAACATAATTCTCATTCTTTAAACTTGTGGGGTCAAAAGTTGTATAAGGAATATATTTTGTTATGAGCTTCTTTTCTTCCTCGTTATAAAAATCATATTTTAAAAGCTCATAAATTGCACTAAAAAAGCCCTTACTCTGAGGTATTATAGATGAAACTGGATTTATTGAGAATATACTTTTATTTATAAGCTCTCCTATAGCCTCCACCTCATATGTAGGATCAAAAAACCAGTCTAAAGGGTAAAACCTATAGAAGCAATCAACTTTTTTCCCATATAAATAACATTGGTCTTCTCTAACTTCTATATCATATATACTTCCAACTATTATCTCAATATCATTCCCCTGAGCTTCTTCAGTATCTTTTACATTAATAGCTTCATAAATACTATTAATGGTATACCAATCTTCATAGTAAGTAGCAGCTACTATAGCCACTGTACTTATGTTGTTCTTAGCTTTTAGGTCTTTTAATATTTTATAAAACTGCAGCTTAATAAGCTTTGGTAGCTCATTATTTATAGGAGTTACCTTCAAGCCATTGTTATTCTTAACACTTTCATAATAATAGTTGTCAATCACTATACTTTCGAGTATACCTGCAGGGGTTTCTGCATTTATCTCTAGTAGCTTCAGATTGTCGTACTTATCAAGCATCCAGTCCATTCTACCTAAGAATATAATATTATCAGTATACTCTCTCTTTATGGTTTCTTTAAGCTCTTCTATTCCAAGAATATCAGCATACAAATCCAAGTTATTATATATAAGCTTAGTAGTCTTTTTGAAAATACAAGCTAATTTTTCTGTTGCAAGCTTCAATTCTTCAACCTTACTTTTGTCCATTAAAATTACATCATCACTTAAATAGTTATAGTTTTTTGCGTATATGCCTGTAAAGCCATGTTCCAATACTAATTTCTTAGTAAGACTATCCAGATCAAGTTTTGGTTTTATAACTTCCATACAACTTGTTCTTTTAACTTTAACTGAACTTATCCAAGTACTCTCTTCTTCCGTAAGATAATCATCATTCCACCTAATGCAGCTTCCTATAAATTTATTTCCACTTAGAAACACTCCGTAATTGCCAAAAGCTTCAACATCATAACTAAACCTTCCATCGTAATATGGAGCGGTTTCAGCATCTATTTCAGAGAATTCCTGGAGTATAAAGGTTTTATTGTCCATTTCTTTCTTTACATACTCAAGGCTTTCCTTCCACTCCTCTTCATTATGAAGCTTTCCTATAAATACATCTATGCTATATCTTCCAAATACAGGTTTTACCACATATTTATCCTTGTCATTAAAGGCTTTATAGAAATTATCTACCTTTAATATTTCTGTTCTTGGCAAAACCGCTTTTATCACCTTAGCTTCTGCTTCACTGATCCTACAGTCTTTGCTATCTAAAAGCTTCCACAGATAAGCATATAAACTTTTGCATTGGCCTATTATCACTCTAGGATCATTTAATATAAGTACTTTTCCTAAATCATGAAGTTTCAATATTTGCTCAAAATGTCTTACTTCATATAAGAATTCAGTAGGATACAATCTTATTATTACATCTATAGGTTTTCCAAAAACATATACTTTATCGTCTAAAACATCAAAATTGTCTGGACCAACTAAAATAAAAGAGTGCTTACTATCTTCTAATATATCTTTTAAGTATATTGCAAGATGGGTTTCCTCATATCTTGAAGGTGCAGTTAAAAATGCTATGTTTACCTCATCCTTATCAGGAAACTCTTTTAAGCACGTTCTTCTTATGGTTTCATATATGTCATTATCAAAGTTATCCCCAAAAGCGTCTTCAACCTTAGAATTAAAACTACATTCTCTCTGTGCACAAGGTTTATCATAATTTAGTTCGCTATAGAAGATTCCATTTTCTTTTCTAAATCCGTCATACCTAACCCATAGAGTTTCAGGCAATGGCCTTTTTATAGATATTATTTCATCCTTATACTTAAAATCTGGTATAAAAGGTTTTAAGTCTTCAAATTCAGTGTTTATATTAGATATAATTCTTTCTATAAGAGCATTAAGAACCTCACTACTGTGCTTAAAGCTGTTTGCCAAAGATTCGCTAATCAGCATTGGTTCATCAGAGAATACATCGTCCTTTCTGGTGGTATGAACCATATTATACTTAAAAAGCATCATATCACTTAAACTTTTGTACCTATAACACTCCTCTATTTTCATAAAATTCACTCTTTCATTTTTAAGTAAGACTTTGTTTAGGTAGCCAACTTCAGCTATTAATTAATACATACACTGTAATCTCCATAAGTCTGGATTATCGAACATGTATAAACTAAGTTTTCATAAAGGATACCTATATATAGAGCACCGTACTATAATCAAGCTATGCTTTAATAAGCTTATAGCTTAATGCTTTATACATATAACTAACTTGAGGAACTGGTCATCCTATCATGCTTATAACCATAAAGCCCTTTTCCATCCTGCCAAGCCTTCCAGCTATCTGAAGAAAACTTTGTTGCCTTTCCTCTTAACATTATAGGAACACTTGAGGGAAATATTATTCCAGAAGATCCAGTACCGTGATAAGCATCATCTTTTTCAAATTGATCAACAGCCTGTTGTTCCTCTTCTTCTGTAAGACTATTTGGGGTTGCTTTAACAATAAGCTTACCTTCATTATATAAAGGACTTGCTAGGCTTACAGCCGTCGCTACTGATAAAGCTAAAGCTCTCTTTTTCCACTTCTCGTCCATTATATTACATCTCCTAAAACTTCAAAATCTCTTGAATCATAACTTCATTTTCTTTTAAATATTCAAGATAATACTTTACATCTTCCTTTACAAACTCTTTAGATATATACACCACTTTACTGACTTTTAGCTCTTGTAACACTTCTACTGGAGGCAATTCTTCCTCAGTTATCTCATATTGGTTATTAAACTTCATATAATCAACTAAATAATCCTCCTGATAGCGTTCCTTGTCCAATATAAAACAGTAAGCTTTTGGCTTTATAGTTTTAAGCTTATCACTATATAAGAGTAACTTCTCAGCCATACTTTCATTTCCTACTATCCCAAAGGGATGAAAAATATGATTGAAAGACAATATAGGTTTTACAAAAGCTTCGTTATTCAAAAGTAATGCCAGATCTAATGCTGTACTTGAATCAAAATCGATTATATACAAAGCATTGGAACTAAAAAACTTCTTTATTCTATTAAATACTTTTATGTTATCTAAACTAGGGTTAACTTCATCTCTTAAGGAAAAATCATTATAATTCTTCAAGGTGGCAAAAGGAGTCACCTTAAGATAACACTGAAACATGTCTAAATCCCTTTGCCAACTATCATATACCTTATTAATATCTAATTCAGTTCTATTCATGATACCACTCTATTTTACCTCTCTAGTACCCACTGTTTTGAGTAGACTTGTAAGTAACTGCAAATACTCTTGTAAGATTTATTATGTGATTATATCCACTTGTATCATTAAGTGTAAGATAATCTCCGTTCTGCTTGATTTCCTTTATCTCTATTGTGACATCAGGAGTCTCGCTATTATAAGAATCGATAGTATTATATATATAGCATTGAGTTATTCCATACATAAATTTCACACCTCTTTATATTATTTTTGTTCTTAGATGTTCACTTCATATTTGAATTTGTATTTTGAAGTTGAAGTGGTATATCTTTATATGTTCTTTGAAATTGATATATCTATTTTATAATATCTCCAATATTTATTAAATAGTAGTAATATAAATTTTACCTTAAGATTAATTATGTAGTTCAAAAATAAATATAAGGATACAATTTTTTTTATTTTTCGCTCTAAATAGCTGCTATAAAGCATTGAAAGTGTTAGGTTTAATAAAGAATAAAAAAACCTAGTCAACCTAATGACTAAGCTTTTCAATAATATTTATTGACTTCATTAATTATATTCAACTATATATCATAGCTTATATTGCTGTTCAAATTAAGCTTCACTCAATACAAACTTTTCTATTGCTTTAGCTACTCCTGAATTAGCATTAGTGTCTGTAACATAATCAGCTTCTTTTTTTATGAATTCTTCAGCATTGCCCATGGCTATCCCAAGTCCTGCGTACTTTATCATTGAAAGATCATTTTCACTATCTCCCATACAGATAACTTCCTCTTGTTTTATACCAAGCATCTCAGCTAGCCTCTTTACTGCAGTCCCCTTGGAGGTTCCCGCATTCATTACCTCAAAGTTATTTGTCCATGAACTTACTACTTCTAAGTCTGAGTATTGCTTAAGATCTTCTTTCGCTTTCATAAGTTTATCTACGTCTTCCATTTCTACACAAATGGCTTTAAGTATATCTCCTTCATGCTTCTTAAAGGCTTCCTTAAAATCAATTCCTTCATCAAACTTTATTCTCTTATCTTCTGGTAAGTCTTTATTATTAACTTTATACCCGTGATTTTCTCCGACTACTATTTCAGATATTAGGGTATCCTCAGTATTAAAGTATGTTAAAAGATCATATTTTTTTATAACACTGTATATTCTTTCTAATTGATCTTGACTTAAAGAAGATTTATATATAACCTCTTCATTATCTTTCTCTCTTACATAAGCTCCATTTGAAGCTACTATAGGAGCTTTTATACCTATTAAATCAGCGTAAAACTTTGCTGAAGTAAAAAGTCTTCCTGTTGCAATAGCAACCTTTACTCCTTTTTCATAAGCTTGCAATATAGCTTTTCTATTTTCTTCACTTATACTACTTGGACTACTTAAAAGTGTACCGTCCATGTCTAAACATATTAACTTATATTTCATCAGTAGTTCACCTCTCCTGTTTTAACTATGATTTTAAGCCCACTTGTTGCAATTACAGTATTTCTAAGACATAAAAGTAATGTCAATTTTAAAGTACTGTGTTGAAATTAAAACATCAAATAATAATGTTTGATATTCTTATTTCTAAAAATATAAATTGCGGCTTCTAAGCTACATATCTATATTATAACAAATAATTGAATGTTTTACCCAACTCCTTAAGTTTATTTGCATGTTAAAATAAATTAATGTAATCTTTGACTTCTATCTATACTACTCTCCATTTTTATAAAGTACAAAATATATGTTAATATGATATTATTTTACAATAACCCCAATTATTCGAACAAATATTCAATAATGTATGTTATAATATTATAGTTGATAAAACTTAATAATGAATTCTTTCAATAGCCAAGTGTTCTATAAAAACACTTATAATTTAATCTTTCCTAGAACAGTTCTATCAAGCCTTGCTGATATAGAAACAATATGAATCTATATTAACTTTAACTTATTAAAATATTTAGGAGGCCTTTAATGAAATCAAATGTTTTTAAAAGAACAACTTTATTATTTACTTCTGTGACTTTATCAATTTTTATAAGTGGGTGTGGTACAAAGGATAATAATGCAGTTAAGAAAGATACAAAAGCAAGTAATACAACATTAAAAACTTCTAATCAAAGCGCTGATAAAAATCCAACCTCAGACTCCCAGAAATCAGATAGCTCCAAATATGAAAAATATGATAAATTTAAAGCTTGGGGGAATCACGGAAGCGAAGATGGTAAATTCGATGGAATAAGCAATCCAGCTATAGACTCATCTGGTAAGATTTATGTTGGTGATCGTAATAATAAAAGAATACAGATTTTTGATTCAGAAGGAAACTTTATCTCTAAATTTCAAACAAATGAAGTAACTCCAGATAAACTACTTATTGATAGTTCAGGCAATCTATATATTTTAGATTGTGAAAATAGAAAAATTCATAAGTACACTTTAGATGGTAGGCACTTATTAAGCTTTGGAATCGAAAGTGCAAACAATGGACAAGTTAGTCAATTACATAGCTTTGCAATTGATTCATCTGATAATATCTATATAACAGACAGTGCAAACAATAATGTACAGAAATTTAAGTCAGATGGTACTTTCATATCAAAATTTGGTTCTCAAGGAGATGGAGATGGTCAATTTAATAGTCCATCATCATTAGCTATTGATAAATCTGGTATCATTTATGTTGTAGATAATCATAAAAGAATCCAGAAATTTGATTCTAGTGGCAATTTTATATCGCAATTTAAATTTGCAGGAGTAAATTTTGACAGCCTCGAGGATTTTACAATTGCTGTAGATATAGATAGTAATGTTTATGTACAGTTTATGATTGGCCAAAATATTATTAAGTTTGATCCCAATGGAAAACTTATTTCAGTATTTAACACTGCTGACGCAACAGTAGATTTGACTGTAGATTCTTCTAAAAATGTTTATAGTTGCTCTTTCTACGGTGATTATATTGTAAAATATATAAAAACAAGATAATAATTACAAAAACATCACTAATAACTCATATGTAGCATAATCAGAGCATTCAATCCAGTAAAAAACAATTATATGGTATTATCATGACTTAAAATAGAAATTTTTAATAACCTTGAAAATTAATCAATACTATATAAAATAATTACTGAAAGTAGTTTGTATGAAAAGTGCACAAGTCTTGAAAGACTAAGCTGGGGAATATTTCAAAATATATAAAAAACAAATATTTAGGAGGGATTATTTTGTTAAAATTACTAGGTTTAAAGAAAATAAGCGCTAATATGATTTTATTAATATTATTAGTATCAGTTGGATTCTCTGTTGGGTGCTCTAATAATAAACAAGCCGACAATAAAGTTTCTAAATCATCTACAGATAAGAATAATACTGAGTCAGATAAAAATAACAAAGATAAAAGCATAGCTGAAAATCAAGGAGCTAAAAGCTATTCTGATATAAATTCTGCCAATCCGGATGAGGTATTTACTAATGCTCTAATTTCAGCACATACACATACACCTAAAACTATATCAAATGATAATGATATAACTCTATCTTATTACTTGAAAGATTTGAAAAAAGAAAAGAAGGAAGAGCTTGATTCTTACTCTAAAACTATTATTGAAACTGATGAATACTCAAAAGGAAGAGACGTTAAGATAGTTCATAAGGTTAGCAAAAGCTACAATTATAATAATGAAGAACATGAAGCCTATTCATATGTAGCTGAAATAACTGATGATGAAAAAAAGAATGATACTGAAGCAAAAAATGTCTACACTAGCTTTGGGCTTGTATCCAAATTCGGAGATAAATGGGTCCTAATATCATTAGGAGAACTCAATTAAGCTTTACTTTATTATATAGAAAATATTACTCTATGAATAAAGTAAAATTTACATGCTTGAAGTATACTTATATGTATTTTTTTGTATATTACATAAGACATCGCTAACACTTCTATGGTATATATTTGTTTTATTGAAATTCTTAACTTCTTATATTTTTAACATGTTATAAATATAAGAAGTTAAGAATTTATTGATTCTATCAGGATCTTAGAGATTTTTGCCATCTTATTTTATCTCTTTACTTTCCCTTATGTTTTGCATCTTCTACTATAATATTTTCAGAAAATGTTATCCAAAATTAAATTATTACTTTCGCTTACTTTAAAACTGTCAAATTGGCATAAAAAAAGAAGCAATCTCTTGCTTCTTTCATAAACACATATATACTTCGAATTATAGTTCTACCTTCCAAAGTCCATGTAAGTTGCAGTATTCTCTTACTGCTACAACCTTTTCTTCTCCTAGCTTAAAGAAAGCTTCTGGCTTGTCTCCAGCTTTAAAGTTCTTTCTAAGTACTGTTGTTTCAGTAACTACTTCTACCCATTGAATTAAGTGCTCTTCAGTCATAGGATGCGCAACCTCTCCAACCTTAACTAATACGCCACCTTCAACGGCTTCTACTACTGGAACATGCTTTTCTTTAGCACCATCAGTTGTATTTTCTTTCTTTAATGTCATTGGCTGACCGCAGCAAGCTAAAGTTCCACCAGCCTTGTTTACTACCTCTACGATGTTACCACATATTTCACACTTATATACTTGATTTGCTTCTGTCATATTAACTCCTCCTATTTAACATTTGATGACTTAATCTACTTATTATTTATATTTTATAAGGGTATAAAATATGTTCACAGGTTGTCCTATAAAAATGTACCAGTTCAAAATGAAATATATGAATAAAATTGGTACCAATAATAATTAAAATTTTTGCTAGTATTCTTAAATTTTATAGAACTTCATTATCTATTCCTCTGAACAGACATACTACTTCGATATCTTGTAATTCTTCATAAAGATATCGCTAAAATAATCTTTTAAATCCCAATAAAAATAGCCATCTATATACATTATAGACTTCATGGATAAGTTTTACAATGCAAACCATTTATATGTCTTCTATTATAAATATTTAAGCTAAGAGTAAAACTCTAGGTATTTGACATACTAAAGATTGAAGGAGTGATGCTTATGTCTGATAAAGAAAAACCTTATCTACCTGATGAAAGAGACTGGTATTCACCTGAAGGTCATGACTTAATCTCGCTTTCAAAATCAGGAAACACCTATACAAAATTACCTAATCCCAAAACAGATCCTATTGTGGTTAATAATATATCTTACATGGAGTTTGATTATACTGATCAATCTCTATATGAAGATGATGATACTGACGATGAAAAATAAGGAAAAAGACGCTAATGTAAATTTCATTAGCGTCTTTTATATGTAAAAAAGAATTCACTAAAGAGTATATATTCTTTAGTGAATTCTTTTTAATTTGAATCTTATATATGAACTTCAACTTCATGGTTTCCTTCTAGGAATGGAACCACTTCATCATCTAATGGATTACCATCTAGTATTATTACCTTAGAAATATCAGCTCCAGCTTTATTAATCTCCTTTAAGTCCTGGCTTACAACTATATGATAGTACATGTTGTCTTTGTTATATTCTATCTCGTATTGCTTCCAGTTAGTCGGTACAACTGGATTAATTGTAAAGCCTTTACCATAATGAGAGTTAAAACCTAGTATATATTCTACTGCAGCTTTATACATCCATCCAGATGCGCCAGTATACCAGCTCCAGCCACCTCTTCCTCCATGAGGTTCTTGCAAATATACATCTGCGGCCATAACATATGGCTCTACTTTATAGGTCTTGCTAGAAAGTTCAGAGGAACTGTGATTTATAGGGTTTATCATATTAAAATACTGCCAAGCTTTATTACCCATTCCCATCTTTGCTAAAGCTACAATAACCCAAACTGCAGCATGAGTGTACTGTCCTCCATTTTCTCTTACTCCAGGTACATAACCTTTAATATATCCTGGCTCTAACTTAGAATTATAAAATGGTGGGTTTAAAAGAAGTATTATACCTTTATCTTCTCTTACTAAGTTGGTATCGATGGCCTCCATAGCTTCCTTAACTCTTTCAGGTCTTCCTCCGCCGGTTATAGCTGCCCAGCTTTGTGCTAAGGAGTCTATTCTACATTCATCATTTTCCTTAGATCCTAATGGAGTTCCATCATCAAAGTATGCTCTTCTATACCAGCCACCATCCCAGGCATTCTTCTCTAAGTTTTCTAATATGAACTCTCTATTGTAGACAAAAATATCTGTATTTATCTTATCCTTTTTATAACCTGTTATATCTAAGAAATCCCCTAGTATTTCATATAAGAACCAACCAAGCCATACACTTTCACCTTTTCCTTCATTACCTACAGTACTCATTCCGTCATTCCAGTCACCGCTGCCCATTAGAGGTATGTTATGTTCACCATACTTCAAGGATTTATTAATAGCTCTAATACAGTGTTCATATACAGTTCCTGAGGTTCTGGATTCAAATCTATCTGAGTATCTCTCATCTTCGCCTTCCTTTAGAGGCTCATCATAAAGGAAGTGTGCTTCTTCATCTAATATGCTATAGTCTCCAGAAAGTTTTATATACTTAGAAACAACATATGGTAGCCATAGTAAGTCATCACTGAACCTAGTTCTTATACCGCTATTTACTACAGGATGCCACCAATGTTGAACATCACCTTCTTCATATTGTCTTGAGGCACTTCTTAATATTTGATTTCTTGTAATCTCATTGTTCAATACACCTAAGGACAGAGAGTCTTGAAGCTGATCTCTATATCCATAAGCTCCACCAGATTGATAGAATGCTGTTCTAGCCCAGTATCTGCAGCTCATAGTTTGATACATAAGCCATCCGTTTACCATATAATCCATAGACTTATCAGGAGTTTTTATTTTAATAGTTCCTAAGAAGCTTTGCCAGTATTTCTTGACATTTTCTAAGGTATCGTCCACTGCTCTGAAACTACTATATTTATTTATCACAGTTTCTATGCCTTCTAAGCTCTCTTCGGCGCCTAGCATTAGTATTATAGTCTTTTTCTTATTTGGTTTTAATACAACCTTAGTTTGAGCTCCTAAACATGGATCGAAGCCACCGCCTACAGTATCAGATAGTTTTTCAAGCCTTAAAGCACTTGGATATCCCAAACCTTCATTCCTTCCTAAGAACTCACTTCTGTCTCCAGTAAAACTCTCTTCTTGACCTCCATAAAACTTAAGGTAACTCTTATAGGCTCCAAAGCTTGCGGAATATGGATTGGATGCCCATATGAATCTTTCATTTTTAGCCTTATTACCAGAAGCTTCATCAGTAGCACTACTAGCCATATCTATATCACTAATATATGTAGATATATATTGAGCAGATTGTTGAGGAACAACTCCTAACACCAACTGAGCATAGTAGTATAGAGATATGGTTCTATCATCTTCTCCATTATTCTCAAGTTCTATCTTTAAGAGCTTTATATTATCTTCCATAGAACAAAACATAGTAGTTTTTCCTTTTATGCCGTGGTAATCATGACTAAAGGTAGAATAGCCAAATCCATGCTCTATAACATATTCTCCAGTATCTCTTAAAGGTTTAGGTGTTATGCTCCATATTTCTTCATTTACATCATCCCTTAGATAAAGCCCTTCAGTAGATGCATCCATTACCCAGTCGTTGTTCCAAGGTGTTATCTTATTTTCTCTTGAATTGCCTATCCAAGTATATGAAGATCCACTTTCAGATACATGGAATCCAAAGTTACCATTTGAAATTACATTTATCCAAGGCGCTGGGGTATCTCTATGGTCATTTAGCACAACCACATATCCACTACCATCCTTCTTAAAGCCTCCATATCCATTAAAGTAATCTAATTCCTGTACGTCGTAAGCATAATTGGTAACTTCTTCTGAGTTTACAAATTCACTATACTTAACATTACTTTTATCATTAGATAAATTATTTTTGCTAACTTCTCTAAGTATGGTTTCTCTTCTTGGAAGATCATAGCCTTGAAGTTCTTTATGTCTCAACAATATATCGGCTCTCACCTTCTTATCCTTTTCTTCCCACTTCTTCATCTGATTAAGCAAAGTTCCTTTATCAGAACTAATAACAAGCTTAGCTATACCTATTAACAAATCTCTCATATCTTCGCCTAAGGTGCTCTTACTGTGAAGATATATTCCACCTGGTTTATTCCAATAATCTCTTGATTGAGAAGTATTGACTTGTTCTATTATATTTTTTTGAACCGGTAGATCGTAGGAGGTCTCCTCATCATTATAGATAACCAAGTCTGATTTTAATCCCTTGCTCCTCCAATAATAATGCAGATTTATAACCTGTCTTAAAAGGTCCATATCAGCTTCTTCTTTTATTACAAGCATCAATATTGGAAGATCTCCTGAAATTCCGTATGGCCATAAATCCCTTTGATGCTTATTAAGATTTTTTATATACTGTTCATTTTCTCTTCTATAAGAGGTTAAAAATAGCATATTAGCAGCTAAAGATTGGAACATATTTGCTTGGAAAGACTTTATAGCAAGATACTTCATTTCCAAAGCAACCTGCTGAGTTGCACCTATAAATGCTCTTTCCGCGGAACTATTATCTGTATATCTGTTTGCAATCTTCATAACTTCTTCTCTGCTGTCAGCTGCTATAGTTACATAAGACAAAGATACTTTTTCTCTAGGAGGTATTTTTACCATAACTCTCATAGCTATAATAGGATCTAAAACTATGCCTATACTATTGGTCAAAGCAGCGTCATTATCCATAGCTCTTGGAGCTCTAAGACTTCTATTTCTTCCGATAAAGTTTACTCTAGAAGTATCATAGGATACTGACCCAATAATATCACCATCACTTACAATCTTTTGAATTAGATGATTTTGCTTTTGCCCTTTAGCTCTAGGTCTTCTCTTTGCTATAATACATCTATTTTCTTCATCATATTCAGTTGTAATGAATAAGTTTGAGAAGGTTGGATGCACTACGTCAGCACTAAATGGAGCTAAGGTCACTTCCATATAACTTGTTATCTCAATACTTCTTTCACTTTCCGAATTATTCTTTAAAGTTATTTTTCTTACCTCAGCATCATATTGAGAAGACACGCAGACTTCCATTGAACTTTCAATGTTTCCAAAAGTTCTTTTAAATAAAGCCTTATCTAAAGTAAATTGCACTAACTCGTCATCTCCCATAACTCTACATGGTTCGTAGGCTGGGCTCCAATATTCATTACTATTCAAATTCTTTATGTAAAATAGTATACCTCCACCTTCATCAGTTGTATCAGACTTCCATCTATTTATAGTCATTTCACCCTTCTTGCTAAGACTACTTCCGCTATTAGTAAGAATTGTTGAATATGATCCATTTGATAAAAGCAGTACCTCTGGATTCTCAGTTATAGAAGAATACTCTCTTACTATAAGAGCTTCTTGTTCTGTCTTTATTTCTGGCAAATCAAACTCTTGCTTTCTAGTAAATATTTCATGATATCCTTGTTTTTCTTGAAGAAGTAATTCAAAGGCTTTAACTTGAGGTAGCTTATGGAATCTTTCTTGCAGTATATTATTGTTTGCAAAGTTATCCAAAGACATTAAACTCATACCTTGGTGATGTACCATGAAACATTTTACCGTTGATTCTTTCTTACCTCTAGTTATTCTTTCCTCAGTAAAATCTATAGCTTCATAAAATCCATATCTTCCTACCATGCCCTTATTTATTAAGTTATTCATGTTTTCTATTGAAGATAAAGGAGCAAAACTTAATGCCATAACTGTAGAATATGGAGATACCACAAGTTCGTCTACCAAACCTCTTTTTAGACCTATTCCTGGAACTCCAAAGGCTTTATATTGATAGTTCATAGCAACATCAAAGTGATAAAAGGCTGATTCTGATATGCCCCAAGGAATTCCCCTTTTATGAGCATAAATCTTTTGAGCTTCAATCACTGAATTATAAGTCATATCCCATAGAGTACCTTCATAGTTTTTCATTATTAATGCTGGCATGAAGTATTCAAACATTGTTCCACTCCAAGAAACAAGACTCTTAGTTCCAAAGGCAGTAGTTATAGCTCTTCCTAGCTTAAACCAATGATCATACTCTACATCGCCTTTAGCAATGGCTATGAAAGATGCTGCTCTTGCTTCTGATGCTAACAAGTCATAACAGTTATCTCCCAAAGTATTACTCTCCATGTCATATCCTATAGAGAATATCTTCCTATGGCTATTGTACAAGACTTTAAAGTCTGTTTCAGAAGCCATAATGTCTAGTCTTCCGATTATGGTGTTAATTCTTCTAACTAAACTTAATATTGACTCATTTTTTATCCTGCATTCTGCTTTGGTAGTTTTAGCTACATCTTTAGCTTCCTTGTAAGCTATATCCCCCAATGAAGTGGCTAAGCTTATAACTGGTACCTTCAACAACAATTTATCTATTTCATCAAGCATACTGCTGTCATTTGCTACAGCTTCATCATCAAATTCTGATACTTCTCCAATCTCAGCCAACTTCATTATAGCTTCTCTTTTTAATTTATTGACCCAATATAACTCTTTTTGCTTATGTTGAAACTCAATATCTAAACACTTTTCTACAATCTGTTTTAGTATACCAACATAATTTCTTATACTCATGTCTTCACTAAGTATAGTTTCTTTTTCAAGCTTAAATAGTACTTCTTCTTTTAACTCTTCTTCTATTATACTCATTGTATCAATAAGAGCTATTCTTTGATTATCAGAAATTAATGGCTTTCTTAGATACTCATTTAGAGCTTCCTCAATAACCCACAAATAGCCAACTAAGTTTCCGCTATCTACAGTAGATACATATCTAGGCCATAATGGATTTCTTGTTCTTGTGTCATACCAGTTTAAAAAATGGCCATGAAACTTATCTAGTTTATCCATGCTATTAAGGATTTTCTCTATTCTTTCTACTAGGTCAAATAAAGTAGAGTAGCCCATATCTCTTGCAACTACGTTGGACATGAGTCCCATTGCCATATTAGTAGGAGATGTTCTAAAAGCTACCCCATTATTAGGGTCCTCTTGAAAGTTATCTGGAGCTAGATAGTTATTTTCTTCATTTACAAAGTCCTCATAATAAGCCCAAGTCCTTCTACTCAAGGTTCTAATAAGCAACTTATCTTTCTCTGATATATCCTTAAATGTGGTGCTTACATTCCTATCTTCTTTGCTTATCAAATAAGCAATTATTGGGCTTATAATCCATAGGACAGAAATGATCAAGTTGGTACTTCCTAGGGATATTGACTTGTTGAAAGTGGCTATTAAGTATAATAAACCAATAACAGATGAAGCCCACATATACTTAAAATAGCTATATAAATCTTTGCTGCAGGCTGCCTCAACATCTGCAGAAGTCTGCCACTGTAATAAGTTTTTCTTTGAAATAGTTGTTCTATATAATGTCCTGCCTATGGCATCCAACATAAGCACACATTGGTTTGGTAAAAAAGTTATTGTAAGTAACACTTGTTTTAAACTTCTTAAAATATCTTTTTTCTTATATTTAGGAGTAATCAGCATATCAGTAAAGGCAAATGCTGCAAGGGATATTACACCTAGCAAAGAAAAAATGTCCCACATCTCTCCGTTTTTAAGCGCTAATATTGTTATAAATAAACTTATTACAATCCAGGGTGCTACTAAGCTTCTTCTTAGATTGTCAAATATCTGCCATCTAGACAATAATTTTAACTTTCTGCTAAACAGCCATGGAATTATCTGCCAATCCCCTCTTACCCATCTATGAGATCTCATGCTGCTAGCCTTATAGGAAGCTGGATATCCATCCACAACGTTTATATCACTAACTAGAGCGCATCTAGTATAAGAACCCTCAAGTAAATCATGGCTCAGCACAGTATTCTCAGGTATTTCATTCTTTAATATATTGTAAAAGGCGTCTATATTTATGATGCCTTTTCCTGTGAATATGCCTTCTTTAAATAAATCCTGATAGGAGTCAGATGCTGCACTAGAGTAAACATCTATACCTCCATCTCCTGCAAATATCTGAGTAAATATTGTTTTTTCTGATGCCTCTATTTTCATATCAACCTTAGGCTGCATTATTCCATAGCCTCTTATAACCTTGTTATCCTCACTAACAACTGCATTGTTAAGAACATGGGCCATAGCACCCACTAACTTTTTACCTGCTGACATAGGAAGTATGGTATCTGCGTCTAGTGTTATTAGATATTTTGCCTTTCTAAGCTCATCAATATTTCCGCTAATTACATTGTAGGTTGTATCTGTATCATGCCTTAATAAAGACATGAACTCCATAAGCTTTCCTCTTTTTCTCTCCCAGCCCATCCAGACCTTATCTTTTTCATTAAAAACTCTTTTTCTGTTAAAGAAAAAGAAGTGCTGTTCCCTTCCACTATAATACTTATCATTTAAGATTTCCGCCGTTTTTGTACCTATATAATTTATATCTTCATCCTTTTCTTCTTCCTCATCTTTAGAATCTCCTAAATCACCTAACAAGGCAAAGTATAAATTATCATCCTTGTTAGCAATATAATACACCTCTAAAGAATCCATAAGTTCTTTTACCTTATGAGGGTTGTTAAATATAGCAGGTATAACCACCAAGGTTCTGCACTGTTCTGGTATCCCCTCTTCTTCAAAGTTTAGCTTAGGCAGAAAATCCGGTTTATATAACTTAGTAACACTCCAATTCAATATGCCAACAACAACTTCTGAAAGTGGTAAAAGTACTACCAAAGCTCCAGTAATAAGTTCAGCATTGGACATATTAGGATCAGCTAAGTAAACTAAGGATACTATAATAATTTCAAATAAAATCACTAGAAATATCTGATATAAAATGAAATTAGCTGGAGTTATAAACTTCTTCTTTCTAAATCTACCTATACTCCTCTCTAAATCCTTTTGCCCATCATCTAATAAATAATAACCTACATGGGCTTTATACCTGTCTTCCTCCAAAGGCCCAGCAGAATTACACAATTTTAAAGCTTCTTCTACTACCTTCCATTCATCTTTAGAAGTCATTCTGCTTATTTCTTCAACCTTATGCCTATAAAAATCCTTAGAATCAAAATCCATTAAGCTATAAGTACCTTCTGGATCTTCACTTAGAAGTTTTTCTATTCTTGATACGCTGTCAAAAACATACTTCCAACTTATAGCGTCAATGGTTCTTAGTGAGGTTATATAGTTGCCCATAGAAAGCTGCAATTTGTTTTCCCTTATAAACTCTCCAGTTATGGCATCCTCAAATTTTTCTTCCTTTGTTACCTTCTTAGCTAAGGTTTTATAAAGCTCATCGTTATCTATAGAATTATCTCTAAGAACTCTAAAAAGTTTTTCTCCCATTTCAATAGAGAACTTCTCATCACTTTTTGCTATGTCAGCAATGGTTTTTTCTAAACTTTCTTTATTGCTACTATCTATTATTCTATAAGCTAGTTCTTCACCAGCTTGCTTTTCCTTTTGAATATAAGCAAGTTTATCTGTAACGGTAGCTATTCCTTCAATTAACCCAACTCTTAACATCAACGGAAAAGCCCATAGTTCTCCTAAGGTTATATACTCTCTCTCATCACAGCCTCTTAAAAAGTTTATGGTATCATTCTCTTCGATTTTCCCATCATTTGACTTCAAGATTTCCTTTGCTAAAAGGTAAACCTTAGGACAAGACTCCTCTCCATTTACTAAAGGAAGATTTTCAAAGTAACCCCATGGCATATTTAGTTTTATAGTCTTATACTCTTTTTCTATAACATAAATATTATCTAGTAGCCATTCTGCAGCTCCTACTATATCCTTATTTTCTTTTACTTGCTGATTGATATATTGATAATTTTCTAGTATTCTATTATAACTTTCTTTTAGAGAATACATTATTCTCCTTCTGCAGTTAACTGAATCAAGTATATTCATGAGTATTATCCTTCCCTCTCTATAGTGTACATTTTATTTTTTCCAATTATAGAATAATTATAGTGGTTGTCCCTTATTTTTTTTTAACAGCCTCAAAGCATTGATGTATAAGGCTTTAGCCCACTTATTATAGGAGGATACTATATTTACCACAAAATTTTTGTATAGCCTATAGTCAAATATACAAAGATGTATTAACTTAATCATATAAAGCTTTATTTTCTCTTGATATGTTGAGAGCTAAAGAAATGTTAAAAAGTTTTTTGCTATTTTAGAACAAAAAAATACTACAAAAACAATAATAGTTTTTGTAGCATCTATCCCTTATATATACCTATAATTACTTTAGACCATCTTGATTTATTTTAAAACGCTTCCTCACTAAGACAATTATAATTGTACCAATCTTTTATCTTCTATTCTGAAGACTTTATTATTTAATGTAGAATTTATTATACTAGCATCATGAGTAATTATTATGCAAATTTTTTCTTCAAATACAGTTGAAATTATTGAATTTAAAAATTCTTTAGCAACAGAATCAATATTAGATGAAGCTTCATCAAATATTATTATATCTGGTTTTCTTAAGATCGCCCTAGCTATGGCAATCTTCTGTATTTGTCCTCCAGATAAATTTTTACCTCCATCTATTATTTTAAACGAATTTCTAAACTCAGATTCAAATAGATTATCTTTAAATATATCACATAAGCTATTCAAGTCACTATCAGATATGTTAGAGTCTCCTAATTTTATATTTTCTTCTATTGTCCCTGAAAATAAGAATATTTTTTGAGAGACTATTGATATTTTATTTCTTAACGACTTTTTATTCAAGGTCCTTAGTTCTTTGTCGTTTATAAAAATACTTCCAGCATATGAATCATAAAATCCCAAGATTAATTTTGCTAGAGTAGATTTTCCACTTCCATTCGGTCCGGTAATGACTATATTATCTCCACAATTTAATGTTAGATTTACATTATTAATAATACTGTCAGTAAAATTATATTTAAACGATAAATCTACTAGTCTTATAGAATTAATTTCTTCTACACTAGAGTTAGAAATACTTTTTTCACAATCAATATTTAAAATACTATTTACTCTCTCTAATGCAACAATTCCGGGCTGTATTGTTATACTGAAAACTGATAATTGCTGTATTGGAGCATATATTAACATTGAATATTTTGTTAGTGATACAAAAGAGCCTATTGATAAAGAACCGTTGATGATATAGATAGCAACGAGAATTGTCAAAACAGTAGATGCCAAATTTAGTACTAAGATAATCCCTTCACTACCTAATGAAGAAAGTTTGCTTCTAACAAATAATTTCTTAGCAGTTGCACTAATCAAGTCAGATATTGATTGCGAATTTTTTTCTTCTGCATTAGTTTGCTTTATATCGAATATACCTTGAAAACTTTCTTGTAGCTGTCCATTAGTCTTAGCCTGCATTTCCATTATTTCAAGTGAGTGATTACTTATAGCACTCATTGAATATCTTGATATAAGGTAGAAAGGGATCCCAAATGCTAATGTAGCAAGTAATAAAGGAACACTCTTATTTATCAATACAATTATTGCTCCAATGGTTGTGAGTGTACTTGTAATGAAATTAAATATCACTGATGAAAATATTATTGATATAGAATCAATTTCATCCAGTCGGGAAATAAGATATCCGGTCTGATTTTCATCAAAAAATGTTATTGGTAAACTGAGTACATGTTGGCAAACATCTTTCTTTAAACTAGCTATAAAATTAATTGATATTTTATTGTAGAGTATGTTACTAAAATAGCTTATTATTGAATTTAAAATATACAATGCTAATATTATAGAACCTAATATAACAACATTCTTTTTATTAGATGCTATTACCCCATTATCTAGTATGTGTTGAAATAATTTTGGCATAGCTAAATTAATTAAAGAAGTCATAACTGTAAAAGTAAGAATTATAAAAAACAACAATTTAAACTTTATTATATATGGCCTTATAAATTTAAATGTAAATATGATTTTCTTCATATTTTAACTCCTTTATGTTGGTAGGCATTCACAAAGCGCTTTACCATATAAATCTCCAGTAAGTTCTTCTTCTATAGCTCTACAATCAACACATGAATATCTAAATTTACAATTGCTACAGTTGCTAATTTTATCTAAGGTAAACTTCCAAAACTTATCTAGCCCCTCATTTGATTCAAAGCTATTTAAAAGATTACATGTAGTTAAATCTACAATTTTATGCTTTTTCATGCTAGGGCAAGGTAATACCTTTTTGTCACTAGATATTGCTACCATTCCTCCCAAGCATAAATTATATTCTTTAGTATGATAAAAATCCAATAATGCTCTTGTATCTATTCTACTATCAATTATATATTGAGATTCATGAGAATCATTAATAATAACACTAATTGAAACCGAACTAAACTTTTCATCAATTAGCATCTTACAAATTTCATTAATTCTATTTTCATAATCTCTAGATATAAGTATGTTGGCAAAAATATTAACTTTACTCTCTACAAAAAAATCTATAACAGTACTTAATTGAGATAACTTATCATTAATCCCCATTTCAAAGTCTTTATCGAAGTGGAATACTATTACTGGATTAACCTTATATTCTATAAGAAATTTTGATATATCCAAATTAATCAGTGCACCGTTGGTCTTTAGTATAATTCTGGTTTTATCTGCTACATTAGCACGTGTATATTCTAATAACTCCTGCAATTGTGACCATAAAACTAACGGATCTCCTCCATGAAAAATAATTATATTAAAATTTAATGGAGAAATTGTATCTATAATGCTCTTATAAAACCCCATATCCATTGTATCGGATACTTTACTTGGCAAAGAACATGTTTCGCAAGACTTGTACACTGATTTATTACAAAGACCACAATTTACAGTGCACTTACAAGGTAATTCTATAAAGCAAGTATTTAAAATATTAGTATGTTCAACTTGAAGTTTCTTTATTTTTCCTACTCTGTAAGGCTCGATATAAAATTTAGTATCAGTATATTCACCTAACCCTTTACATTGAAGCTTATCGATTAATTCATTTACTACATCTACTCCATATATTCCTGTGATATCCTTTAAACTTTCCCCCTTATAAAACATTTTTATTATCTTACTATTAAGCATATCAAAAGAATATATCTTTTGGTTATTTAAATCATAAATGAGTATACCATTGTCACCTTCTACATACTGACAATATTCATTCAAATGAAAAAATGATTTCATTCTCAGCACCCCCTTAAATTCTTGCTAACGCTTAATATGTCATCAAATGTAATGTCATCTTCCATTAGATCCCAAGCCTTCGAAAAACGATCTACATAAAATTGTATTACTGAGTCACATAATTCATCATCCTTACAAACTTCTCCATTATTATCTATAACATGTGAATAACATATGTCGCACAATCTTTGTATAGGACATGATGAACATCTATGAATCATAGCTTTATTATACTTAACTAAAAATTCACTTATTTTATCATAATCGAGCCATGAATTTACATCTCCTATTGGAGTGGCTTCGCTCACTCTTTCACAAAAATGAAGCTTTCCTTGGGAGTTAACAGCAACTTTCGTACCTGGAACACATGCACCTGTGTATGGCAAAAACTTCACCTTTGACTCCTTCAAGCTTAAATTAAGCGGCCTATTAAGAACAGTAAAGTATTCTAACCCAAATATTACTTTTAAAAGTTGGTCTGGCTTACCTAACTTTAACTGCTGAATGTATTTCTCTCTTAATAACTCCATATCTTCTTGTTGTTTTCTCCTCAGTTCTTTAGGATATCTATCATACCAATCTGTAAATAGTGCTGATACTGGAGTAATCTTCGCAACTAGAGGTAAATTATCCATATTTTTTGTAATGAAGTCATTTAATTTTATTAAATCAGTTCCCCAATCAAATGTTATAAGTAGTGAGCAGTATTTTTTATAATAATCTGGATATAGTTCTTTTATCCTATTAATCTTTTTAGAAACTATATCATAAGTTCCAGTTCCATCTTTAAACACTCTAAGCCTATTATGTTCTTCTCTGTCCCCATTTAAGCTTACTGATAAAGAAAACTTATTATCAGCTAAAAATGCTATCTTATCATCATCTAGAAGTATAGCGTTAGTTGTCATATTGTAGTGGATGTCATTAGGGTATATTTCTTTACAAAATTGAACTACCTGCCTTATTAATTTATAATTTAATAAGGGCTCTCCACCATAAAACCCAATTGCAGGAACTAAAAATGGGTTTCTATTTTTAACACTTTTGAATCCCTCAAGATACTTTACCACAGCTTCTTTAGCAATTGAAAAATCCATACAGTTATTGCCATGAACTCTAGAATTGGTATAATTTCCTGAGTATACACAGTACTTACAACGAATATTACAGTCTTCAGTAATCATAAGTGTAAGCTGTTGAAATCCATTTACAGTCAAGTACTTTTCTATATCTTTAGGGTTAACAATATCATTAAAATCCTCTATTTGTTCACCAAAAATAACACCTGACCCCTTTTCCCCATTAACAACTTTCCCAGTTATATCATCATAATAATAATTATTTCCTTTTATTGTATTGAAGTAAAATCCTCGTTTCATTTCTAATCTCCCTTTATAAAATAATTGCTAAAGAGTTATTTCTATAAAAAAGGTATCACCAAAGTGATACCTTTTTCTTAATTAAAATTAGTTATTTTTTATATTTGCATAATACATTGAGCCAGTAACAATAGCTAGTGCTGCTGGGCCAGTTTCAGCTCCTGCTGCACAAGCAATATAACATGGTGCTGAGCAAACAGCCATGCACCCCCAAGTATTTCCATTTGTACCTGCCTTAATTTCTTTCATTGTAATACCTCCCATCATTTTAATAGAGTATTTAACGAATTCGTCTTCCTTATATTACCATATATAGGAAATTAGTTACAATTACATTCCAAGCTTGTTATTTAAAGTATAATACCTTCAACTTAAATAAGCTCGCAAATGCTACATAATCCTATCAATATCCCTGTTATATGAAACTTGCATATACATATTGTGAGTTGTATACTAATAGTAGTAATATTACACTAATGTAAATTGGAGGAAATATGAAAAATACAAAAATATTTAATTTAGCATTGCTCCTATTAGGCGCATTCTTTTTAATTTTAGGTACTACTCTTTATGGAAACTTAAAGACAATATCTTTTCTACTTTCATCATTATTTCTTATAATCTGGGGTTATAGAGTAATAATTGTGCCACGAAAATAAACATGATGCTTTTTAAGCATGTTAAATTACTACCGATTGTATAAAAATTAGTTGTTAATATAAATTTTTTATTGTTGTTAATATATCTACATAGAATTTCTTAGTTTACCATCACCAAAAATCTTTTAATTTATTAAAAAAGTCACTGAATCAAACTTTCTTCAGTGACTTTTTTGCTCATATTCCTTTTATTCTATCTAGTGAGTAAACAATAATAAGTTAAATCTTATAAAACTCTTCAAAGGATTTTATGCAATAATAATGATCCTTTACCCCACCTAACTCTCTTACAGAGTGCATGGAAAGTATTGGTGTTCCCATATCAACTGATCTTATATGCAGATGAGTTGATGATATTGGTCCAATTGTTGAGCCTCCTCTTGAATCTGACCTATTTACAAACTTCTGAACAGGCACTCCGGCCTTCTTACATATTTCCTCATAAACAGCTGATGAATTCGAATCAGAAGTATAGCTTTGAGATGCAGCTATCTTTATAACTGGTCCTCCGTTTACAACTGGCTTAAGTACTGGATCATGTTTTTCTCCATAGTTTGGATGAACTGCATGAGCTAAATCTGCAGATATCAAGAATGACTTTGCAAGTGCTCTAAAGTAATACTCCCTATCTCCACCTAATGATAAAACTATTCTTTCTAATATATGTGCTAAAAGCTCAGAATCAGCTCCTTGCTTAGTTGAGCTGCCAACTTCCTCGTTATCAAAGCAAGCCATCACATTTGTAGCCATAACTGCTTCTGTTCCTATAAGCGCCTTTATCCCTGCATGGACCATGGCTAAATCATCTAGTCTTGATGAAGATATAAACTCTTCATTCAAACCCATTATGCAGCCCTTTTCAAATTCATATAAGAACAAATCAAAGTCTAATATGTTCTCACTCTCAACCTTTAACTCTTCTGCTATTAGATTGATTAAATATTTACCTTTTTCAAGCTTATCATTAACCATTGAAAGCAGTGGCAATGTATCCTTTTGTCTATTTAGCTTAACTCCATCATTTACGTCCCTATTCATATGAATAGCTAAGTTAGGTATAATAAGGATTGGTCTATTTATATTTAAAAGCCTAGTTTCAGGGAACAATGGATTATTTGTTCTTATAGTTACTCTACCAGCTATTGAAAGTGGTCTATCAAACCAAGTATTTAGTATTGGCCCACCATATACTTCTGTATTAAGCTTTACGTAATTATCCTCCGCTTCTATTTCTGGGTTAGGCTTAACTCTAAAGGTAGGCGAGTCAGTATGAGCCCCTATTATCTTAAAGCCACTTTCTGCAATCTTTCCATTTCCAACCTTGAATGCTATAAGTGCAGAATCATTTTTAGTAACAAAATATTTCCCTTGTTTTTTTAGCCCCCATCTATCTTCTTCCTTAAGCTCCTGGAAACCTTCATTAATCAATATTTCTTTTACCTTATATACAGCATGAAAGGCAGTTGGACTTTCATATATAAAATCTATAAGTTCTTGTGCTATTTGCTTTTCCATAATTTCACCTCTCCGTTTTATAGTATCTTAGTTTATTATATTTAATATTTTCTACATTATCAAATTATTCAATAAAAAAAGCTCACCGAAGAGAGCATATCAACTTTCTTCCGCGAGCTTTTCTTGCACATCTGCCTTTTCTGAACGTATATGAAGGAATTCTGGAAGGCGTTATAATTTTACTTTTACTATTTCTCCCAATTGCTATCCTACAGCCTTCATTCAGTAGGTTTAGCTATCAAAAAGTTTTATACTTTTCTATTTTATACAATGATTGCAGATACATATATAATTTTTTATACTTAAAATCCTAAACTTTTATATACTCTACTTTAACATACCCCTGCTTAGTCCCAGTACTAGTTGAGAATTCAATTTGATACCAGCCATTTGATTGGGACTTTACACTAACAGTAGCATTATTTAATAAATATCCAACCACTAAGGAACTAGTAGAAGCACTCTGTCTTACATTAAGATTAGTAGATACATTTATAACTCTACCTATCTTATAAGTCTGAGCAGTAGTATTAGAAGAAAGATTTACTGTAGGTGTAGTAGTAACTTGTGTACTTGTTATTTGTATGTACTTGCTAGAAACATATCCTTCTTTACCACTAGCAGCAATCTTGTACCAATCACCTTGCTGTCCTTTTATATCAACCTCTGTATCATTTCGAAGGTAAGCCACTGCAGCATAGTTAGTACCTGCCCCTGTTCTCATAGTAAGAGATGTAGATATATTTATAACCTTACCTTTTTTTACAGTTACTTGAGTACTACTATTATTACTGGAACTTGTTCCATTTTGATTTGCTGGAGCAGTTGTACTTGAAGTGGCTGAGGTATTAGTAATAGGTGTCGTTTGATTGTTTTCTATAGTAATATATTGCTTGCTTACAAACCCAGTTTTATTGCTATCGAAAGTTACATTATAAAAACCATTCTGCTCATAATTTACTTTCACTATTGTATTATTTTTCAAATAAGCTATTATAGTAGCTGTCGAAGCAGCAGCATTCCTAACATTTAAGCTTGTAGATATATTAGTTACTCTACCGTTTTTAGTAGTAGTTTGTTGACTTCCAGTAGGTGTTTGTCCACTCGTTGAGCTTCCAGTTGACCCATTATTAGATGACTGGTTGCTTGAAGAGTTATTTGAAGAAGTCAGCGATCCTTGTGTTATCACAACATAGTTCTTGCTTACATATCCATACTGTTTCTGTCCATCTCTAACAAAATCAATCTTATACCAACCATTGTCTTCTGAATATATATTGACAACTTGTCCTTTAGCAACGCTTCCTATAACATTTGAATTACCACTAGCCTTCTCTCTTATGTTTAGTGAAGAAGATATATTGGTCAGAGTTCCTTTTGCCTTAGCTTGAGCATCTGTGGAACTTGAATTTCCTTGGTTTTGTCCTGAAATTAACTGCTTAAAATATGTCCATAATTCTGGTCTGTCTTTAATCATCATCTTAGGGCATATCTTACCTGAAACATCGTAATGCCTTACCACATTTTCTGCAGGAATATTATATTTCTGCATTAAGTATTTTGTAAGCGCAATTCCATTTTCCAAGGTTTTATCAAAATTGTTATCTACATTTACGCATAATTCAATAGCTATAGTATTAGAATTATTTATTATAGGATTATATCTATCTCCACAGTGCCAGCCTCTCCAATTGTCTTCAAGCACTTGGATTATATTACCTTGATCCACTGTATAATGAGCTGAGGCTTCTGCGTCTGGATGGTTTGCAAAATAATTTCTGTTTGCCATTGCGTTAGCACCAAACTGTCTGTTGTCTGTATCATGTATTACTATGTACTTTGGCGATATTGCTATACCTACAGAATAGTTTATATTTATTAATTGCTTATTAATTTTTATCCCATTTAAAACTGGAGTATCAGTAGTCTTTTGACTTTCTTGTTGTGAGTTCGTATTTTGAGTACTATTACTTTGTTCTGCTGCTGATGCTTGTACAGCTTTTTCCGTCAATACCATAGAAGTTATTGTTGATGATACTATAAGCGCCGTTAAAAACTTTTTCTTCATATGCTTACTCCTCAAATTCACTTATTATATTGATGTACATTTTATATTGGAACTTATATTTTTCATATGCTAAATATACGATTATTATAACATCTTATAACAAATTCTGCTTAATTATACCTAATTATTTATCGTTATTTTTCCATTAAACATTATATAATCATAACAATTATTTACTTAAGTTTGTACTTATAGTAAACCTTTATGAAATCTTAATTAATAAGTTGCTTTTTTAGCATTTATTTCTTGAAAAAAAACTATAAACCACATAGAATTGATATAGCAAAGAATAATTTAGTAATTAAAATTATTCATGGAATATGTTTATTAAAACTTTTAATAATAAATATATGTATCATATTATTACATAAGCTACAACAATGAATTATTTATATGGTTATATTTGAATGGAGGCCGACCTATGATCACTAACTACCTAATAAAAAGTGTTGCAAAAGACAGTACTAATTATAAAGATGAGCGAATAAGGACTAAATTAGGTTATGCTGCCGGTATAGTAGGCATTGTAGTCAATTTTATTCTTTTTACTATAAAACTCACAGTTGGGATATTAACAGGTAGTATTTCTATAATGGCTGATGCCTTTAACAACCTTTCAGATGCTGCCTCTTCTATAGTAACTATAGTTGGAATCAAGCTTTCCAATATGCCTCCAGATAAGGAGCACCCTTTTGGACACGGGAGACTTGAGTATATATCTGCTCTAATAGTGGCATTTATGGTGATGTTAGTAGGCTTTCAGTTTGTAAAATCTTCTTTTGAAAGAATTCTCCATCCTGAGCCAGTGGTATTTGAATGGATACCTTTCATATTACTATTAGTGTCGATTTTGTTTAAGATATGGTTAAGTAGGTTTAACAAATCCATAGGAGATAAAATTAATTCTTCTGCTTTAAAAGCTTCTGCTTTAGACGCTTTAGGTGATGTATTTACAACTAGCGTAGTAGTTATATCTTTCTTTATCGCTAGATTTACAGTGTTTCCTTTAGATGGATATATAGGTATAGTGGTTGCTTTAGTAATACTTTACTCTGGTTTTTCTCTTGTAAAAGAAACTATGAATCCACTTATTGGCTCAGCACCCGATGACGAGCTGGTAGACTCTATAACTGAAGGAGTTCTTTCTTATGAATATGTTACAGGAGTACATGATTTAATAATACACAATTATGGACCTGGAAGATGTATGGCATCTATTCATGCCGAAATCCCTTCAGATATAAATATAATGAAGATTCACGATATAATAGACACTGCTGAAAGAGAACTATCAGAAAAGCTTAGAATTTATCTGGTTATACATATGGATCCAATTTGTATGGAAAATGAAGAAATCAGATCAGCAAAAAAAGAATTAGATAAAGTAATATCATATAACCCACTAATAAAATCAATGCATGATTTTAGAATTGTTGGAGAGGGAGAAAAGAAGAATCTTATTTTTGATATAGTTGTTCACTCTGCTAAGCTTAATAAGATAATGAGCGAAGAACAACTAAAAGCAGAGATTACAAATGCTATAAAGCAAACACATCCTCAATATAACTGCGTTATAACCGTAGATAAAGATTTTAGGTAAAATAATTGTACTGTTGAAGTGCTGTGTTGAATGTATAATCACTTAATTTCAGCAATATTACTAAAACATGTTACAGAACTTTTAGGAAAAAAAGCTTCAGGAAAAATATTTCCTGAAGCTTTTTTACTGCTATGTTATTTATTATTAAGGTATTTACCTCTAATAAATAGATCTCCGATCTTTAAGGCATCCTCTAGATGTTTTTTCTCTTTATCATCTTTAGGGGTTCCTACAATCTGTCCGTAATTCAATATAGTAGCATCTCTATTGGTATTTACAAGGACTCTTCCCATGGTACTACTATCAAATTTATTTCTGTCTATGCCTATAAGATATGATACTGTTGGTAAGAAATCTATCTGACCTCCGGCCTTTGAGATAGTCTCTCCTTTTGAATCTTTACTATATATTATGAAAGGTATTCCCTTATCGTCTTTTTGCCACCAATCTCCTTCAAACTTAACTTGCTTAAGTTGAGCAGGATAGAACTTATGCACTCCTGTATGGTCTCCATATATAACAACTATAGAATCTTTTAATATACCTTCTTGATCTAGCTTATTTATAAATTTTCCTATTTGTTCATCAGTATATCTAACACTTTGGAAATACGCACCTAATATTGATTTATCAAAATCTTGAGGCAGATTCAAAAGCTTATACTGATCTGGTATATCGAATGGACCATGACTTGTAAGAGTAACCATAAAAGAATAAAATGGCTTAGGCTCATTCTTTAACTTATCTGCAATTTGATTTAAATATGATCCGTCAGATATTCCAAGCCCTATTACTTCATTTACATTAAATCTACTTATATCCCAAATGTCATTGAAGCCTAATGATCCTCTATGTACCTCACTCCAATTCCAATTTCCTGCGACCTCTGGATGAGTAGAAACAGTGTTATAACCTTTAGCCTTAACTAGATCTGGTAATGTAGTATAAGGAGTATATGGATTATTAAAGAAGGTTGCTCCTTGTCTTATTGGTAGTATTGAAGTGTTTACCATAAGATCACAATCAGAGCTTGTACCATTATTATTTTGTTCGTGTATATTATTAAAATATAAACTGTTTCCTATAAACTTATTTAGGTTTGGAGTTATCTCTTGACCATATGCTTTTTGTCCAATAACAAAGTTTTCTAAGGACTCAACTTGAACAAAAATCAGATTTTTTCCATTAAACTTACCTTTATATTCATTGTCAGGTAGGTTCTCTTTGTTATCATTAAACCACTGAGTTATTTCTTGTTTATCGTCATCTGAAAGCTTAACTGCATTCTTTTCATGTAGGGTCTTATAAATATCATAGCCATGATATCCAAGTGGGCTCATATTTGACATGGTCTGAAAAGGTGCCCAAGCTATTCTAAATAACATCTTTTCTCCTTTTGTACCATCAATAACATCTATATAATAATAAGATGAAATTAAAGTTACAACTGATACTACAAAGGTAAATGCGAAAGCAAATATATTTCTTTCACGAGTTTTTATCTTGCTCTTAAGCTTAATAACCATTGCCGCTATGGCTATAAAATCAATAAAGTACAATATATCTGTAAATGCTGGTCTAAATAAACTCTTATTCAAAGGGTTGAATAATTTAGGATATATTATATGTCTTATTGATAAAAAGGTTCCATTAACTCTATAATACCAAATATCTGCTAGTAGAAGTATACTAATAAGTACATCTAATATTATTAAATATCTAATTCTTCCCTTGTGTTTAAATAAGAAGCTTATACTAAGTAATAATACTATACAAGCAATGTGTGCCCATATTGGAGGAGGTGTAAAATACATCCTCTTAAAATCTAAAGAAGAAGAACCAGGCGTTCTCAACATAGCTAAAAAAATCATAGATTTTAGCATATATATAACACCAAAAATTAATGGAACTAAAATTACATTTACTATACTTTTAATCTTTTCTGAAAAAATCTTATTATTCATCACATCACCTCGTTTGTTTATATTTATTCATACTAAATTGATTGCTAATTATTAGTCTTTTGCTTATCAACACCTTAGAATGTGAGTTTTACAAATACCTACAACCTTAAAACCATATATTTTCACATCAATTAATAATTTATACTTATTCAAAGGTATATTTGTTACAGGTTTATTACAACTTCGGACAAGTGTAAATTAAATTAATATGAAAATCACTTTTCTACCGCACTTACTTATTATACCACTTAAGATTAACATTTGAAAAATTCCTTAATTATTCAATTAGTGTTATTTTATAATTTCTCTTTAATGATAGACTAATAACTCCTCTTATGGCCATCAATTATTATATATTATAATAATGCTATATACTATATAAATGTATAATTGTTTCAACTTATTTAATATTTATTTAATCTTTATTTAATCTTAGCCTCTTATATACGTTTTTTTATAGCATTTTAATAAAGTCAAACTATCCATATAACAACTATTATTTTTTTTATCACATTTACACAAAGAACGCTGTTCATTACACATGAACAGCGTTCCTGGGGTTTATATTAAAAACAGTACAGAATTCAAACTAAAATATAACTTATTTTAATCCTATATTTATTGATCAGATATATATAGAGCTATTACAAGTAATACTCAATTTGAAATCTGTTATTGGGTTGGCAATTGATTATTTCTAACTGATCTGCCTTTTGCTCCTCAAGTTATATTAACTCGAAGTACAGGCTTTAAATTATCCAATTTTAGACTTCTATAAAAATAAAAATTTATAGAAATCTAAAATTGAATATTTAAATAAAAAAATTACTTTTACCCAATATAATAACTAAAAACATATTATAATCTTCAAATTCTCTCATAAAATTCAAGAGAGAATTTGAAATATATATGCACAACTCCTTACTAAAACAAATCTCAGATCAGAGTTGCACATCTTTAGATGTATCACCTACTAAAGAACTTTTGATAAGAAGTCTTGAGTTCTTGAGTTTTGAGGATTGTCAAATATTTCTTCTGGCTTTCCTTGCTCTACTACAACGCCACCATCCATGAATATTATCCTATCTCCAACTTCTCTTGCAAATCCCATTTCATGAGTTACTACTATCATAGTCATGCCTTCAGCAGCAAGTCCTTTCATAACATTAAGAACTTCACCTACCATCTCTGGATCAAGAGCCGAAGTAGGCTCATCAAAAAGCATCACGTCCGGTTCCATTGCTAAGGCTCTAGCTATTGCAATTCTCTGCTTTTGTCCCCCTGACAAAGATGCAGGATAAGCAGTTGCTTTATCTCTAAGACCAACCTTGTCTAATAACTTAAAAGCTACTTCTTCTGCTTGAGCTTTACTTAGTCCCTTAACCTTAATAGGCGCAAGGGTTATGTTATCTAAAACTGTTTTATGTGGGAACAAGTTAAATTGCTGGAATACCATCCCCATCTTTTCTCTTATCTTATTTATATCTACATTCTTTCCTGTTATATTGTTGCCTTCAAATATTATCTCTCCATCTGTAGGCTCCTCAAGCAGATTTAAGCATCTTAAGAAAGTACTTTTACCAGAACCACTTGGTCCTATTACAACGACCACTTCACCTTTTTCTATATGGTCAGTGATTCCTTTCAAAACTTCATTTTTACCAAAATATTTGTGAAGATTATTAACGTATATCACTTACTCTCAGTCTCCTTTCGAATGCACCAACTAACTTAGATAGTGTAAATGTCATAACAAAGTAAATTATAGCTGCAAATATTAATGGTGTAAAAGGTTCAAAAGTATTACCTCTTACAGTATCAGCTTCATACATTAATTCTGCTATTCCTATAACAGATACTATTGACGATTCCTTTATTATTGTTATAAATTCATTACCTAAAGCTGGCAATATATTCTTTAAAGCCTGAGGAATTATTATATGTCTCATTGTAGCAGCATGGCTAAGTCCAAGACTTCTAGAAGCCTCTGTCTGCCCCTTATCTACTGCATTTATTCCCGCTCTTATTATTTCTGCTACATATGCACCACTATTAATTGAAAGAGTTATTACACCCGAGACTATACCTGAAAAATGTATTCCTACATAATCCAGCCCATAGAATATAAGATACAACTGAACTAATACAGGAGTTCCTCTTATAAACTCAATATATATAGATGCTATAAATCTCAATATTTTGTTCTTAGAAAGTTTCATTAAGCTTAAGCAAAGTCCTATTAATGTACCTATTATTACAGTAAAAAATGCTATTATTATTGTATATTTTGCTCCTGTTATAAAGAAGTTATGGTACTTACTCCAAATTTCTATAAAACCCAACCCGATTACCTCCAATAATCTAAGATATAGCAGGCACCCCTACCTACTATATCTTAATCAAATTATTAATATATCCCCAAATTGATTACAGCCCCATTTTATGCTTATTGCATTTAGTGTTTTCTTAAACAAATCCTACTAATCTGTTAATACCTACTTGTTGTAAATTTATTGTTCTACTCCATTAGCAGCATCTACTACTAATTGATCGATTTTATTATCTTTCTTTAATTCATCTATAGTATCATTTATGATCTTAAGCAAATCGTCTGAACCCTTTGCAACAGCTATTGCTGATCCTTGTTCATCTGCTTTTAGATTGAACTTTGCATCGCTTATTGCTAAATCACTGTTCTTTTGAACATAAAGCTTTGCAACTGGTCCTTCTACCACTGCTGCTTCAACCTTTTTATTCTTCAAGTTAAGTATTACATCAGGGATTCTACCTACAGAATTAGGTTTCGAATCCTTTATTTGATCCTTTGCAAGTCCTTCTTGTACTGAAGACTTCTGAACTCCTATAGGTTGACCTTGTAATGCATCTAATGAATTGTACTTGTCTTTATCCTCAGCTCTAACTACTACATATTGAGTTGCAGTGTAGTATATATTAGAGAAATCTACACTCTGTTTTCTTTCTGCTGTTGGATTCATACCTGCTATTACTAAATCAGCTTTATTAGTCTTTAGAGCAGCTACTAAACCATCAAACTTCATATCACTTATTTCTACCTTTACGCCAAGCTTCTTAGCTATAGCATTAGCTATTTCAATATCAAAACCTACTATTTTATCCTCACCATTTATTGATTTGTGATATTCATATGGTGGGTAGTCAGCACTAGTAGCTAATACTAATTTACCTGCTTTTTTAATTTTAGCCACCGCACTAGTAGTATCATCTTTTTTAGAACATCCAACCACGCTAAATGCCATTATCCCAACCAAGGCAGTAGCTAACACTGTTTTTAATATACCTTTTTTCATTTTAAAACCCCTTCCTATAATTACAACATTTATTGTTTCCTAAATTAGAATATGTATTATTCCTTCAACTGAGTATAATTATACATTTAAAGTTTATTTTTATGCAAGTATTTTTTAATAATTCTTAAACATTTATAAATGTATATTTATTAAATCGTTTAGATATGTTATAAATGCAATCTTTTATAATATTTTTTCTTAATTCAATAAAATATTATACTTATAGAACCTTTTTTCCCTAACTAATTTTATTTGAACGTGGTCAAGCATATACATGATACAAACGTATGTAATTTTTTATTGTTTGTCCATAAAACTTACGATGAATACTTGAAATTACTATATTTAACTCTAATAAAAGCTTATAATTTTTTATATAATAAAAAATGCATAAAATGTACATCTTATACACTTTATGCATTAAAAAACTTTCTATTTTTTCTATAATAATTGTATATTTATAGATTCTTATGTGCATTGTCAACTAAATAGCATTAAAGCATCGGATGACTGACCAATTAATTGCACATTGTACTTTCAAAAATCCTATTAGAATTATAATGTAGCCTTTATATCCTTAAGAATATGCAACGCTCTAGTACACATAACATACTTTATTAAATCTTCGTCTTTATCTACATTACTTCCTAAATCAACAATTATTACCCCATCAAACTCTAATCCTTTTGCAAAGTATGAAGGTATAACTACGGTTCCACCGTTATATATTACATCTTCACTATTAAACTTAATTGCTGGAACAAACTCTCTAATCTTAGGGTATATTGTGTTCATATCATCAGCATTTCTTGTTATAATAGCAATACTCTCGAGTCCTTCATCCTTAAAATCTTCTATAGCCAATAGTATTTCATCTACTAAATCTTCTTCTGAGCTTATATCTAATGATTTAACTTCTTTTCCTTGTCTTACCAAAGGTATTACCTTCTCTTCTTTTAAGAACTTATTAGCATAGTTCATTATTTCCATTGTTGATCTATAACTAATATTTAAAGAGTAATTCTCCACTTCATCCTCTGGATAAATTTCTTCGATACTCAACATAGCTGGTTCTTGCTCTGTATTTACAAGTCTTTGATTAGTATCACCAACTATAGTCATACTCTTACAACCAGTTAATTCTTTTATTGCTCTAAACTGTAGCTCGCTGTAATCTTGAGCTTCATCTATAACGATATGCCTAATATCACTTTTTGACTTCTTTCCATCAAGCTTTATCATTAGATAAAGTATAGGAGCTAAATCATCTGAAGTAAGCTGCTTATAGCTATTAAATCTATTGTATATATTAAATATAGACTCATTATCTATCCATTCTTCTAGCTCAGCTCTAGAGTTCATTAATTCCCTTACTATCTCTCTTATCTTTATTTTTCTATTAAACTCTATATTATTTTCTTCTATTAGACGATCATCTGGTTTTAGGCTCTTTTTATATTCTTCAGTTTCTTTATTAAGTTTCCAAATTCTTTCATCTCTTTTTTCTTTTATCTTAGATATTAAAACTCTTTTAATTTTTTGACTTCTTCTAAAAATAGGCATATACAAAAAATCTTTTTCGAACATATTTTTAATATACTCTTCACTTACAATCTCTTCTCCAAAATACATTACAGGTTTTATCTTAAAATATTCTTCTTCTATAGACTTTACCAGACCATCTAGCTTATCAATAAATTCTCTAGATTTCTTAAGCTTTATATCTTCTATAAATTCCTTATCTCCAGAAAGTACTTTTTCCATATACTTTGAGAATTCCATTATCTCTTCATTAAGCTTAATTTGCTTTATAATAAAATTACTTATAGTATCTTGCTTTACACCAACTTCTCCGAGACTTGGAAGTACTGTTGATATATATTCCATAAATATCGCATTAGGTCCTAGTATTAAAACTTTATCTCCAAGTTGTTTTCTATTATTATATAATAGATATGCTACTCTATGAAGTGCTATGGTTGTTTTTCCACTACCTGCAACTCCATTTACTACTACGGTCTTCTCTCTAGGTCTTCTTATTATTGTATCCTGCTCTTCTTGTATTGTCATGATTACATCTTTAAGCTTATCACTGGAATTAGAACTTAATACCATCTGTAGTATATCGTCCTTAACATCTACTGCAGAATCAAACATGCCTTGAAGCTTTCCTTTTTTTACAATAAACTGTCTTCTTTCCTTGATTTCAGTCTCTATATCTCCGGCAGGTGAATTGTATGAAGCTTTGCCTAAACTTCCATGATAAAATAGAGAAGCAACAGGAGCTCTCCAATCTACTACTATTGGATCATAGCTTCCTTCAGGAGTAACCCCAAATCTTCCTATATAAAGTGTTTCTAAAAAGTCTTCCTCTTCAGCAAATGATACCTTTCCAAAGTAAGGAGTTTCTTTAAGTATTGTTAGTTCTTTAAGCTTTCTATCTATTGTCTTAAAAGCTTCTTCCTTAACATATCTTTCATGGTCAAAATACTCCATTACCTTGTCTTCATCATCTCTATATTCTTCAATATGATTTTTTCTGTAATCTAATATATATTCTGTTATGTATTTACGCTTCTCTAGGTAATTTAAAATCTCTTGGTTTATTATCCTTAAGGTTTCGTCTAACTTTTCCTCCTCGAATAATAACTGTAATTCCTTTTCTCTGCTTGAAGTAATATCTTCCATTCAAATCACCTTCCCTAAATTAATGCAGAAAAAGTTTCCTTTTGGAAACTTTCTCTTTGTTTTAAACTTAAAGTCTAATTGTTCAATTAATAGTTAGTTCTAAAGCTTAGTTGCATTATCTATAACACTATCATTTGCTAACTCTGGGATATTATCCTTAGAACTTGATTCTAATACCAAATCCTGAATAACTTCTCCATTCTTTTTTCTATCTCTCTTCTCTTTTTCAAGCTTTTCAAGTTCTTTTTTCTCTGCTTCCTTCTTTTCTCTTTCAACTTTTAACTCTGGATACTTATTATATACTATTGTCATAAATTCTTCACCAGATAAAGTTTCCTTTTCAAGAAGTTCGTTTGATATATCATTTAACAAATCTCTATTATTTCTTAATATCTCTCTTGCATTCTCGTGAGTAGTCTTAATTATTTGTAAAGTTTCATCATCTATTTGAGCTGCAGTATCTGCTGAACAGTTTTGTACTGGTCTTCCATCAAGATACCTATTGCTAACTGACTCTAGGGCCATCATATCAAACTTTTCTGTCATACCGTATATAGTAACCATACTTCTAGCTGATTGAGTAGCTCTTTCGATATCGTTAGAGGCTCCTGTAGATATTATGTTAAATTCGATTTCTTCAGCAGCTCTTCCTCCAAGCATTACTGTAATTTCATCTAACATCTCATCTTTAGATACTAAATACTTTTCTTCATCAGGAAGCTGCATAGTATATCCTAGTGCCCCCATAGTTCTTGGTACTATTGTTATCTTATGTACCGGATCAGTATTCTTTAATAAAGCTGCAACAAGTGCATGCCCAACTTCGTGGAATGCAACTATTCTCTTTTCCTTAGGTGAAAGTATTCTATCCTTCTTTTCTTTACCTGCTATTATAACTTCTACCGCCTCTTCAAGGTCTTGTTGAAGTACAAATTTCCTATTATTTTTAACTGCATTAAGAGCGGCTTCATTGACTATGTTTGCCAAATCTGCTCCCACAGCTCCTGGAGTACTCTTAGCTATTGCTTCTAAGTCTACATTATCACTTATTTTTACGTCTTTTGCATGAACCTTTAATATAGATATTCTACCTATTAAATCAGGTCTATCAACTATAACTCTTCTATCAAATCTTCCTGGTCTTAATAAAGCTTTATCAAGTATTTCAGGTCTATTTGTTGCACCTAATATTACTACACCTTTAGAGGAATCAAAGCCATCCATCTCAGCAAGCAATTGATTTAAAGTTTGCTCTCTTTCATCATTACCTTGTATAGCACCATCTCTACTTTTACCTATAGCATCAATTTCATCTATAAAAATGATACATGGTGCTTTTTCCTCAGCCTGTCTAAATAAATCTCTTACTCTTGAGGCACCCATACCTACAAAAAGCTCAACAAAATCTGAACCAGACATAGAGAAGAAAGGAACCTTTGCCTCACCTGCAACAGCCTTTGCTAGTAAAGTCTTACCTGTACCTGGAGGTCCAACTAGAAGTGCACCCTTAGGTAACTTAGCCCCTATTTCCTGATACTTTTTAGGGTCATGTAAGAAATCAACTATTTCTTTAAGTGATTCTTTAGCTTCTTCCTGCCCTGCTACATCTGCGAAGGTTTTTCCTGTTTCATCTTCAGCATATAGCTTAGCAGTGTTCTTGCCAAAAGACATCACTCCTCCACCCATCTTTTTGTCCATCTTACCAACCATTAATCTTCCTATTACAAAGATCAATACTAAAGGTCCTATCCAATATAATATTAGATCTGCAACTGGAAATCTATCTGGTAATTTTCCTTCGTATTTTACTCCAGCATCTTGTAATTGCTTAACAAGATCTTTATCATTTAAATTCACTGTATACAATATCTTTCCATAATCGCTACTTGCCTTATTAGGTATTATTGTCAACTTTTGACTAGTTATTGTTACTGTATCAACTTTTTTATCCTTTAACATACCTTGAAACTGATCATATGTTATATCTTCTGTCATCATTTCAGCCTTAGTATAGTTGAAAGCAAATAGCAATCCTAAAGCTATTATTCCATATATAATAGCATATTGCCATTTTTTATTATTTTTAAACATATCTGCACCTCTTTTCATTTGTCTTATAAATTAATAATATTCTACTAAGTTATTCTAAATTACATATGCTATTTTAAGAAGCCTATCCTGTCAAATGGATATACTCTAACTCTTGCTTTTCCCTGTATATCCTTTGCATCAATATATGGATTATTCCAATAACGTGCATCTTCAGAATTTGCTCTGTTATCACCTAACATAAGATACTTTCCTTCCGGAATTTTGAAACTTGCTGACTTATTCTCTGGATTCTTTACATAATCCTCTGCCAGATAAGTACCGTTTATATATACATCACCATTATCTTTAATTTCTACGCTTTCTCCTGGAAGTCCAACTAACCTTTTTATTAATAAATCATTAAGCTCATGTGAATAAAATACTAAGATATCTCCTCTTTTTATGTTTTTATAATTATATATCTTAGTGACAAACATCTGATCTCCCTTTTTTATAGTTGGATACATGGATTCAGTAGGTACTGAAACCTTATACAAGACAAACTTATTGATAAGAGCTGCTAAAATTATAGCTGCACCTATTGGCACTACCCAATCTAAAAAAAACTTGATCACTGGACTTTTAGCATTACTATTCTCCATTATTCCCACATACCTTTCATTAAATCATCTACAACTGCCTTCCTATTATTCGTTAGCTCTTCGTCTATATAATAAAAGGAATCTTTTTTAATCAAAACATCACCATCTTTAGGTATCTTATTGATACATTTTATATTTATCTTTATCACTTTATCCTGTTGTTCACAAATGGCAAAATTTGATTCTATTCTATCTACAATTATATTATCCTTAGATAGCTTCATAATGTCTCCCTTAATTAAAAATATACCTTATATAAGTATATCATAATATAAACTTTTTTGTATTATAGATACATAATTTAAATGTTTATTTTTATTGGATTTCCTCTCAAAGATATATAAGATTATATATCTTTATTAACCTTTCCTTAACATCAAAATTAATGTATGGTAATAAAAATCAACTAAAGTAATTATCAATGGAAATAATACATAATTCTTTATAAATTATAAACATATAATTATAAAAAGTTACAATGCTATACAAAAAATATTCCCACTTGATTGCAATTGTATAAAATTTAATTGTGTGAATTATATAATATACCTATTTATTATTTATGTAAATATGTAATTGATAGAAATATTCAATAAAAACTTTAAGATTTTCTTAACATTAAAAAAGCAGAGTATCATATACATCGATGCTCTGCTTTAAATTAATATTTAACTGCTATATTATTTCATTACTTATTACATCTTCATAAGTCTCTCTCTTACATACTAGCCTATCTTTACCATCTCTTATCATTACAACAGCCGCTTTAGGTATTTTGTTGTAGTTGTTTGCCATAGAGTATCCATAAGCTCCAGTAGACATTATTGCTAATAAATCTCCACTATGAAGCTTTGGCAGTGTTATATCATTTATTAGTATATCTCCAGATTCACAGCACTTACCAGCTATGGTTATAGCTTCTTCTTCATTAGAATTTACCCTATTAGCTACTATAGATTCATATTGAGCTTGATACAAAGCTGGTCTAATATTGTCAGTCATTCCACCATCTACAGAAACATATTTTCTTATAGAAGGTACCTCTTTTATTGATCCAACAGTATATAGTGTTATACCTGAATTTCCTACTATTGATCTACCTGGTTCTATGGTAAGTATAGGTACTTCTATTCCTAATTCACTAGAGACTGAACGAGCCTTATTTAATATTGCATTGCAGTATACAGATGCAGTTTTTGGCGAATCGCCATTATTGTAATATACTCCAAAACCTCCACCAAGATCAAGTTCTTTAATGGCATATCCTGTATTATCATAAATTTCTTTGATTATTCTTAGCATTACTTCTGTTGCATCTTCATAAGGATCAATGTCAAAAATCTGGGACCCTATGTGACAATGTAATCCGACTAACTCTATATTTTCAAAGCTTAATGCTTTCTTTACAGTTTCTAATACATTATCTCCTATATACGCAAATCCAAACTTAGAGTCCAACTGTCCTGTTCTTATATATTCATGGGTATGAGCTTCTATACCAGGTGTAATTCTTAGGTATATGCGCTGCTTTTTGTCAAACTTCTTAGCGATTCTATCTATAAACTCAATTTCCATAACATTATCTGCTACAAAAGTTCCAACTCCGAGTTCAATACCTAGTTCAATTTCGTCAATTGTCTTGTTATTTCCATGGAAATATACCTTTTCCAACGGAAATCCTGATTTATATGCAGTAAAAAGCTCTCCCCCAGAAACAACATCTAAATATAAATTTTCTTCTTCGATAAGTCTACACATAGCAAGAGTTAAGAAAGCTTTACCAGCATATGCAACTCTATTATTTTCACTTTCACAATTAAAACTATTGTAATATTCCCTACAATTTTGTCTTATAAGGTTCTCATCAAAAACATACAATGGAGTAGAGTATTTTTCTGCTAAGTCAGTAGCTCTAATCCCATCTATCTCTAATATATTTCCCTCAACACTCATAGTTCCAAACAATTTCATCTATATTTCCTCCCCAAATTTATATATGTCTATTACTGCAGATATGATACTTACTTATTCTTTCACTTGAATTCATATTTAAGCCTATTGGTATGCTTATGCACACAAGCATATCTAAAAAATAAATCCATAAAGAACAAAAAGTTCATTGAAGCGACCCTTTTCAGTGATTTCTACCTATCTTCCTTTCCCAATGTAATAAAAAAATCTGGCAGTCCAATAAGTTTTCTTTTTTACTGTATATTTCGAAAAGATATTCTAAGCCCTTGAATTTAGAATATCTAGCCAATAAAAAATTTATAACTTCTTATACAGTAAAAAACGTCACAGAAATATCTGTGACGGGTAGAATTTGCTTTAAGGTGAAATTGCAGAAACGAATTCCTATTATAAAAATATTCTTAAAATATAACAATATTTTATTGCAATTCATTAATCCTTGTAGCTCTCCACTTTATTATATCATGCCTGAATGACATGATAATTTAAAGTGACAGTTATATACATATTATGCATACAACCAGAAGAAAACTCTGCCAAGCATTCTTCTTCGGCTGTTTTTCCTTTTTCTATTCTTCATCGCTCGCCAGCTATAAATAAATACTTTTAAAAACAGCACCTCTACCCTAGGTCTTATAATATATTTAATTTTCAGTAATTTAACTATTATAATATCACATTATAATAAATATACAATATAAAAATAAAAATATTTTATACTATATATCTTATTTAAGTATATTTATTTTTTTATTAAGAATACTTTGCACTTCTTATTCTTTATCATTTCTATACTTCACCATAAGTTCACTAAATATCTCTCCAGAACTTGGCGGTGTATAAGTTATTGCATTAGCTCCAGCCAGTATAGTTTCTTTTATACTTTCATTTGTAGGACCTCCAGTGGCTATTATAGGAAATTCCGGAAATTTCTTTCTAACATTTCTTACAATAGCTGCAGTATTCTTCCCACCTGAAACGTTTAAAATATTGGCCCCGGCCTCTATCCTACCTTCAAAGTCATCATTTTCAGAGACAACTGTAACTATTATAGGTATATCAACTGTATTTCTTAACTTATTTACTATCTCATTTGATGTTGGTGCATTAACAACAACACCCATTGCGCCTTTAAATTCTGCATCCAAAGCCAGATTAATAACTCGCATTCCTTGAGTTATCCCCCCTCCTACACCGCAAAATACAGGAACATCTGCTGCAAGCATCAATGCCTGTGTAATTATAGGTTGAGGAGTAAAAGGGTATACTGCAATTATTGCATCAGCATTTGTATTCTTTATTATTGCTACATCTGTAGTAAATACTAAAGATTTTATCCTCTTACCGAATATTTTTATTCCGCTAGCATCTCTTATAACTGCTGGCATTTCTATCAGGTGATTCCTAAGTGAACCTTTTATTTCAGGTACATATTTGAGTTCTTTATTGTTACTTACTGTCATTTAATTTCCCCCTTTCCCTTTCATTAAATCTAAAAATCAACTATATTAAAATTAACTATATTTTAATACAACCGTGTTCACTTGTCATTTTTTTTAGATTAATTTTCATTTAATTTATATGACAATATTATGCAAAATATTACATAGGTAATACTTTTTACATTAGTCTATCTCTTCTAATACTTTTCTTACAACAGCCTTACCTATTTCATCTTCACACATTTCATTTAATGCATCTCCGATATTACTCCAATCAAGCCACTCTACCTCAGAAGACTTCACTATTTCTCCAGATTTGTAGTAAGCTATATATGTAAGCATGAGCAAATCCTTACCTTTAACATAATCGCTTCCTAAATATTTTATATTATCTACTATTAAGCCGGTTTCTTCTTTTACTTCTCTAAAAACTGCATCCTCAGCCTTCTCATCTGGGCTAACATAACCTGATACAAGAACCTTTGAATTCTTATATATATAGCTTTGCTTAAGTAATAATATCTTATTCTCCTTGATTATAGCAACAACCACACAGGGTTTAGGAACATCAAAAAATAACATATCATCCTTTGGACAATACGGCACTCCCCCTTCATCCCAACTATACTTTTCTTCAAGTTTTTTTCCGCATAATGGACAATATATGAATTTCAATATTACTCCCCCTAAAACTCACTTACAATATATGTTTTATAATATCACTTGAACTTCTTTTTTTAAAGTAATGCTGTCCTTGGTCACCTCAGAGCAATATGCAAAAATATCAACTCCATTATTGGATGCATATCTTAAAGCCGCTCCAAATTCAGGATCTGTTTCATCATGAGGTGTAAAAGCCTTTATATCATCGATTTGTATAAGAAAAATAACTCCCGCACCTTTTCCTTGATTTTTTGCTTCTACAAGCTCCAACAGATGTTTTCGACCTCTTTCTGTAGGCGCATCCGGAAAGCTAGCAATTCCGTTACTCTCTAGCGTTACCCCCTTGACTTCAAGGTAGTACTCATTTTCCTGTTCATCACTTAACTTAAAATCAAATCGACTGTTTCCGAAAGTTTTTTCTCTCATTATTTTATTATATCTCACTAGTGAAGGTATCTTTTTATTGATTAAAGCTTCTTCAACCACTTTATTAGGTATATGTGAATCTATACTTATAAGCTTATCTCCTTTGTATGCCGAAATCAAATCATACTTGGTTTTTCTTTCTGGTGCATCTTCCTGCCTAAGTATAACCGTAGTTCCTGGTATCAAAATTTCTTTGCACCTTCCTGTATTAGGGACATGAACCATCATTTCCTCGTTGTCTAATAATATATATCCTTGGAATCTATTTGGTCTCCTAATAAAAGTTGCTTCTAAAACAGGTTTAATTATCTTCATATGAACTCCTTTCAAATTTATTAGAAGTTATCCACATTATCAACACACATTGTCCACAGGGTTTGTTTGTAAGTCTAATAACATAACATCAAAAAAGTATTTTTTGATGTTTTTATTTGTTTTATGTAGTTTTCTGTAGATAAATATAATATTTTGTTATACATTAATTATTAATATTGAGTATACTAAATACTAATTTACAATGCAAATCATCTCTCTCTCTAATAATTTATAGAAAAACTAATTAATTCTTCGATAGTTATGCACATTTGTCCACACTTATTCACAGTATTGTGCATAAAACTGTGGACAACTATGAATTATTCCGAATATTTTGTGCATAAGTTATTCTATCTACACAATAAATTTCTAAAAAGACAAGCGTTCTAATTATAGTTTGTGGCTCCTTTTTCTTTTATAGCTATTCATAAAGCATAACAAAAATAAGGAATTACTCTAGTGAGTAACTCCTTATATATTAGTTTACGAGAATAAATTCTCCGTTACGTTCTACACATATATAAACTCGATTTACTCCGGAAGTAGATCGAGTTATATAAGTTATGGTGACTCCTAGGGGAATCGAACCCCTGTTACCACCGTGAAAGGGTGGTGTCTTGACCGCTTGACCAAGGAGCCGTATGAACCTAGCGACCACTTACTCTCCCACACAGTCGCCCATGCAGTACCATCAGCCGTCTAAGTCTTAACCTTCGTGTTCGGTATGGGTAC
>NZ_JAABNO010000095.1 GCF_009928445.1 Clostridium sp. C8-1-8
TCAAAAAAGTTTGAATTGTTAAAAGCTGCTGAATCTCAATTTATGAGTATTGATGATTTATTAAATAAACCTAAGGATAATGCTACAAGTATTGTAGCATCTATCCCTAATACTATATACTACAAGGATCCACTCGATGAATTGAATTTAGATCTTCTTCAAGATAGACTAATAGAGCTATCGAAATATATAAAAATTAAGTCAAGTACCAGGTCTATTGAAATAAATCTTATTCGCCTACGCGAAGGCGGGTACGACATAGAATTAATAAGCTAATGGCAGTGGGTCAGTTTTGTGTGAAAAAGTGGGTCAAAAGTACTTGACAATCTACA
>NZ_JAABNO010000074.1 GCF_009928445.1 Clostridium sp. C8-1-8
GGAGGTGGTCCTCCCTGCTTCCCACAAGGTTTCACGTGTCTCGTGGTACTCTGGAGCAGAACTAGTTTATTATTATTTTCACTTACAGGACTATTACCTTCTACGGTGTATCTTTCCAGATATCTTCAATTAATAATAACTTCACCTTATGTTCTGTCCGCAACCCCAAAGATAAATCTTTGGTTTGGGCTCTTCCGATTTCGCTCGCCGCTACTGACGGAATCGATTTTTCTTTCTCTTCCTCTAGGTACTTAGATGTTTCAGTTCCCTAGGTTTACCCTCCTATAGCTATGTATTCACTATAAGATACGTAGGGTTACCTACGTGAGTTTCCTCATTCGGAGATCTTTGGATCACAGGCTATTTGCGCCTACCCAAAGCTTATCGCAGCTTGTCACGTCCTTCTTCGGCTCTTGATGCCAAGGCATTCACCATGCGCCCTTTCTAACTTAACCTATGTCGTGTCATTATAATCGGCGCACTACTTCGTCAGCTCGGTCACTGTGGTGCTCACTTGTTTGAAACAAGCTCCGCTCCTCGTTCGGTCGCTTCCTCGTATTGCTTGATTCTAATGTCACTCCGAATTTGCTTCGCAAATTCTGCGTTTGAATTATAGATGTATTGTTCACACTTGAGTGTGTTTGTACTAGGTATAATTCATTGCATAGATGCGTTGAACTAGTAGAACTACTTACTAAACTGGTTAGTTTTAATAAGTAATAGTTCACAAATTCGATTATACTGACTTAAATACTAGCGTGCATTTTTTGTCAGTAGTTATATTACAAAGAATTAGTAAATATCTTTACTTTAACTTATGTGCAATTTTCAAAGAACAATCTGAGATACTTGGTATCTCAAAATTAAACAGAGTAAATAACAACCAGAATTCGTGTATATTAAGCCTGAAATACATCAGCACTTAATAATTTCTCCATAGAAAGGAGGTGATCCAGCCGCAGGTTCTCCTACGGCTACCTTGTTACGACTTCACCCCAATCGCTGACCCTACCTTCGGCTGCTGCCTCCCTTACGGGTTAGCTCACAGACTTCGGGTATTGCCAACTCTCATGGTGTGACGGGCGGTGTGTACAAGGCCCGGGAACGTATTCACCGCGACATGCTGATTCGCGATTACTAGCAACTCCGGCTTCATGTAGGCGAGTTTCAGCCTACAATCCGAACTGGGACAAGTTTTTGAGATTTGCTCCACCTCACGGTCTTGCGTCTCTTTGTACTTGCCATTGTAGCACGTGTGTAGCCCTAGACATAAGGGGCATGATGATTTGACGTCATCCCCACCTTCCTCCCGGTTAACCCGGGCAGTCTCGCTAGAGTGCTCAACTAAATGGTAGCAACTAACAATAAGGGTTGCGCTCGTTGCGGGACTTAACCCAACATCTCACGAC
>NZ_JAABNO010000007.1 GCF_009928445.1 Clostridium sp. C8-1-8
CGCCTGCCAGAATTTCTTCACATACGTTCAGAAAAGGCAGATGCGCAAAAAAAATTCACTGAAGAAAATCGCTTCAGCGAATTTTTTATTATAGACGAAGGAGAAAATTAGTTTGAAAAATAGAAGTGACTATTTGCTGATACTTAGAGTTTTGATTATAATTTACGCTACCTATAACTATATAGATGAAGGAAAGTCTTCGTTTTATATAGTTGTGTTAATACTTCTTTATTGTATATCTAGCATAGTGTACTTTATGATTATTGATTATAAATATTCTCTTTGTATATCGATAATTTCAATACTTATAATTTTGTATTCAGGTTACTATATAAATTATTCTTATATATTGCTAATACCTTGCTCTATATATGATATTGTGGACAGGTTAAAAGTAAATAAATTTATGTTTCCTGTAATATCAATACTGGCCATAGTAATTATCAATGTAAATAAAGCTATCAATCCTACTTATCTATTTATAATTTTTATTTTAGTTATATTTGATTCTATGTTTACGAATTACTTTTTTAGAGTAAAACAATTGATAGAAGAAAATGATATTCTTAGAGAAAAGAATAATAAGTATTCTAGAGAAATTGATGATTTGAAATCCCATGAAAAACAAGTTCAGTATACCACTCAGCTAGAAGAGAGAAACTCTCTGTCTCAGAAAATGCATGATAAAATAGGACATACTATAGCTGCTAGTTTAATGCAGTTAGAAGCAGCAAAGTATATAATGAAGGGTGACAGTGATAAAGCTACTGAGATGCTTAACAGCTCTATAAAAGTTTTAAGAGAAGGTATGGATGATATAAGGATTACCTTAAGAAAAATTAAACCGGTCACTGAACAGTTAGGTATAAATAGAGTGAAAATGATTCTAGAGGAGTGTACAAAAGGAACAGAATTAAAGTATATGTTAGTATATACAGGAGATTTAGATAGAATAAGGTACAACCATTGGAGTATTATATTAGATAGTATTAAAGAGAGTCTTACTAATACAATTAAGTATTCTAATGCCTCTAGGATAGAGGTAAATATCGATGTATTAAATAAGGTTATAAGAGTATTTATAAAGGACAATGGAATAGGTATAGATAACATAAAAAAGGGTTTGGGGCTAATTGGGATCGAACAAAGGTGCATAGATTGTGGTGGAAATGCGCTTTTTGATGGTAGTGATGGCTTTGTAGTAACCTTATTATTACCAATATAAAGGGGAAATATTATGAGTATAAGACTTTTAATATGCGATGATGACGCATTAATAAGAGAGAGTTTAAGAATAATTTTATCAATGGACAAGGAAATAGAAGTTATTGATGTTGCTGAAAATGGTTTAAAAGCCTTAGATGTATGTATTAAAAATAAAATAGATATAGCATTGTTGGATGTGAGAATGCCTGTTATGAATGGGGTAGAGGCAGCGAGAGAGATAATAAGTAAGACGTCGTCAAAGGTCATAATACTTACAACCTTTGATGAAGATGAATATATAAAGGAAGCGTTAAGAAATGGTGCTAGCGGATATATACTAAAGAATAATCCTCCAGACAAGATAATTAATACTATAAAGTTAGTAGCAAGTGGGAATAGTGTAATGGAGGAAAGTGTATTTAATAAGTTTAAAGAAAATATGGTAAGTGACAGAGAACAAATCGATACTTCTATGTTTACTGAAAGAGAAATAGAAGTTATAAAAGCAATCTCTGAAGGTTTATCCAATAAAGAAATAGCCTCTAAGCTATTTATTTCAGAAGGAACTGTAAAAAATTATATAACTAATATATTAAATAAGACTGGACTAAGCCATAGGACGCAAATTGCTATCTATTATATAAAAGGATATAAGTAATGTAAAATTAATCCTATAAATATGACAAAAGTCACATGAAGTTATGACCTTCTCTACTGATGCGGTAGAGGAGTTTTTTTTATAATATAAATATGGAAAGCAAGTTGAGAGATCGTTAAGCGATATTAAATAAATTATTGTTTCGAAGGGAGTTTTTATAATGAATATATTAAATATCAAAAACATAACAAAGAGATTTGGAGACTATGTAGCTGTAGATAATCTTTCACTAGATGTTAGAGAAGGTGAAATTTTTGGACTACTTGGGCCTAATGGTGCAGGCAAAAGTACTACAATAAATATGATTACTGGATTACTAAAACCAACAAGAGGAGATATACAGATATTTGGCAAGGATTTCAAAAGTAATGAAAACTCAATAAAAGGCCAAATTGGATTAGTACCTCAAAGTCTTGCTATATACAACGCTTTGAGTGCAGAGGATAATGTAAGTTTTTTCGCAGGGTTATATGGATTGAAGGGAAAAGCATTAAAGGCTGCTGTAGAAGAAGCTTTAGAGTTTACAGGACTTTTGGAGCATAGGAAAACCCAAGCTAAAAAATTCTCTGGTGGTATGGCAAGAAGACTTAACATAGCTTGTGCCATAGCTCATAAGCCAAAACTAATAATAATGGATGAACCAACAGTAGGGATAGATCCTCAATCTAGGAATCACATATTAAGGTCTGTTAAGGAGCTTAATAAGCAGGGATGTACTATCATATATACTTCTCACTATATGGAAGAAGTTGAGGAGCTTTGTTCAAGAATAGTGATAGTGGATCATGGAAAAGTCATTGCAGAGGGAACAAAGGAATCACTTATAGCTATAGTATCAGATACTCAAAGTCTTGATATTCAAGTAGAAGGCTTAGAAAAGTTGGTTGAGGAAGAGCTAAGAGAAATACCAGGAGTTAAGGGCTTTGAAATAAACGATCAAAAGATAACAGTGAATTCTTTAAGAGAAATAAATAATTTGGATAAAATAATCAGTTATTTTAGTAATAAAGATATGGCAATTAGAAATATTGAATATAAGAAGATAAATCTAGAAACTGTGTTTTTAAGTCTTACAGGAAGAAAGCTTAGAGATTAGGGGGGAGTTTTGTGAGAATTATAAATCATATAAAATACACCATATTAAATTCAATTAAAGAGAGATCAGGCGTAATATCAATGGTCGTATTTCCAATAATCTTCATGCTTATATTAGGAAGTGCTCTCGCTAATACCTTTGATAATAATGTTGATCTAGATAAGTTAAATATAGTTTATGTAGATAATGGATCTAAGAATACAAAGGATATATTTGATCAATTTAAGTCTGAACAAAAGGATGGTAAGGTAACATTTAAAAAGGCAGATAGCATAGATGAAGGTAAGGAAATAGTAAGGAAAGATTCTGACAACATCTTAATAGAACTTCAAAGTGACAATATACAAGTGTACAAGAATGAGAAAGATAATATATCGGTAAATATAGTTATGGGGGGATTGCAAGGAATTGCTGAGAGATATGGTATTTATGGAGCTATAGTAAAGTTTGCTCCTAATGCTATTAAGAGCATAGACAATGATTTTTCTAAAAGCTATACAAAGATAAGTAAAGTAGAGATAGGAAGACAAACAACCTCTTTTGATTATTATGGAATAGTTGAAATAACTATGATGACCTTGTATGGTTCTATGTTTGGTTTTTACATGGTGGTTATGGGAAGAGATATGAAAATAGAAGGAAGAACTATAGTTTCAGGTATGTCAAGAGTAGAGTATGTTTTTACAAAGATAATAGCGACCTTTATAATAACCTTTGTTACATTAATACCAGCATTTTTATTTGCGACCTTTGTACTTAAGGTTTACTGGGGAGATCATCTTATGAGCATTATAGCCATAATGCTAGCTTTAGATCTTTTCGCATCTTCCTTAGGAGTATGTTTAGGCTTTATGTTTAAAGAAGAAAAGACAGGACAAATGATTTTAAATGTTGTATTAATTCCAGCTATGACCTTCTTAGGTGGTGGATATATGTATATAGGAGAACATGTAAATGCTGCTTTAGACCTAGCTACTAAGATATCTCCAGTAAGATGGGTAAATAGAACTATAATAAATATAGCCTTTAACAATGATTTTTCTAAGTTCAATACAACACTAATCATATGTTTATCTTTATCAATTATTTTGATGATTGTACCGTTTGTTATAAGAAGGGAGGAAGCTTAAAATGAACGAAATTATGGTTTTAGTAAAGAAAAATTTGAAGCTAATCTTTGATTCGCCAAAATCTTTAATACAACTTTTAGTTCCAGCTTTAATAATATTGATATTCATGAAGCTTTATAGTGTATCAGGAGGTATATTAAGAGTAGGAATTATAGATAATGACAATACAAAGGTATCAAAACAAGTGATTGAAAATGTTAAAAACATGACTCAGGTAGATATAGTAACTGTTAAAGATGCTGCTGATATAAAGGAAAAACTTAGTCAAAATGATATATTTGTAGCTATATCCATTCCAAAAGACTTTGAAGAGGACATTGTAGGTGGAAACTCTACAGGGGCTACAGTATACTCAGCAAAAGCTAATAGCTTATCTAATAATATAAAAGGTGTATTAGACTTTCAGACGAAAAACTTATATGACCTAGCAAAAGCTTCCTCAGGAGATAAGAATAAGTTTTATAGTATGTTAAGTGAAGCAAAAAACGGAGCTGTAAAGCTTGAGAAAACACCACTAAAGGATATAGGCTCTGGTTTATCAGTAACTGAAGCAAGTATAGGATTCATGATATATTATATGATGGTAAGGTCAATAACAATATCTGGGTTAATATTAAAAGAAAAAAGAGAAAACACTTATTCAAGGATATTTACTGCTCCAATTTCTTCGATAAAGTACACTTTTGCCAGTATATTATCAAATATGATCTTCTTAGCTATTCAGGTAATTGTAATATTAGTTTGCCTCAAGTATGTATTTAATATAGAGACTGGCGTTGACCTTATATCAATGTTCTTGCTGCTACTTATGATAAGCGTAGTAACAGTTGCCTTTGGAATGTTATGTGTAGCATTGTTTAATGATTCTCAAAGCTATGGTACATTTTCAAATTTAATAATCACAGCTACTGCTATGTTCTCAGGATGCTTCGTTCCAGCAAAACTTTTACCAGATACAGTTCAGAAAGTATCATTCTTTACTCCCCAGAGATGGGTTATTGATGGGATACAAAAGCTTCAAAATGGTAATAACCTTGGGGATATAAAAATGAATTTTATAGTGTTGTTCTTATTTACAGTTGCATTTTTAGTGGTAGCAGCTTATAGAATGAAAAATTCTCAAAAAGCTATGACTGCAGTAGGTTAAATAGAAAATATAGGATAGTTAAAAAAACAATAAAAAATATAGCAAGATGAGAATAAAAAGTCGACTTACAGTTCTGTGTAAGTTGACTTTTTTGTCAAAAAGTGTTTATATATAATTATAGATGTTTTAGGTGCATGCAGTTGTGCAATCGATTGCTCAAGAGATGAGGAGGAGAGTTTTATGTTCAAAACAAGGCTTGTTAAGGCTAAGAAAAAAGATAAGAAGTTAAAGTCAGGCGTTGAATCTAAACGTTTAAATTGGGTGTTTTCATCTAAAAGTGGTAAAAGGAAAATAAATAAGGATTTTGTTAATGATGTATTGAGCACTAAGAGTTTGTTAGGACGATTGGTTATCGCCTTTGTTGCTTTAGTACTGATTGTTATGGTGATAACTACCTCATTCAATCTTGTTGTTATGACAAGTAATATGACCAAAGAATTTAAGACATCTACAGATCATATCCTAAATCAGAACAAGCATTATGTACGATTAATTAATGATTTTTCAGAACAAATTTCTTATCAAATCTTGTCTGATACACAGATAAAAGATGGTATGGCTTTTTCAAGTACTGAAAGAGATCAAGTTATAAGTAAAGCAACAGATGCTAAGACTAACCTACAAAAGATTATAGGACTGAACAACAGTGAGGTGTTGGATAGCATTTATCTATATAAAGATAACGATGGTTTATCAATAAATACAAAAACAGATGTTTTCGCTGATGCTTCTCAGAAGATTGGTGATGAAGCTAAGAAAACAGATTGGTATAAGACTGCAATGGAACAACCAGGAAAGGCCTTTTGGGCAGTAACAGATACAGATGGAACAAAAAAATTAAGCTTTATAAAATCAGTTGGCAATGGGGTTTCTAGTAAGGAACTTGGAGTCCTTCAGATAAATGTAGCAGATAGTATATTTAAAAAAGCTATGGAAGATATAAATATAGGGGACAATGGTAAGGTAATAATCGTTGATGATAAGGGACAAGTTATTGGGGGAAATACAGAAGTAACCGTTGGGGAAAAGTATAGTGCGGATTTCTACTCATCAATTAAAGGTAAGGAAGAAGGTGCCTTTAGTGGAAAGGTTGATGGCAAATCTTATTACATAATGTATTCTACTTTATCAGAAACAGGGTGGAAGTACATAGCACTTATACCTTCTAGTGAACTTTACGGCAGTGCATTACATGTAGGAAAGTATTCACTAATAATATTGATTATTAGTTTAATATTGGCAGCAGCGGCTTCTATTCCTATATCAATGCAGATTACAGTGCCAATTAAGAACTTTATTGGATTAATAACAAAGGTTTCAAACTGTGACTTTACAGTTTTATCTGATAAAACTTATAAGATAAAAGAGTTAAATGAGTTATCTGTTAACTTTAATAATATGGTTGCTAGACTAAAGGGAGCTCTTACAAACACAGCTATATTAGCTGATGAAACTGCAGCTATATCTTCAGACTTACTTAAGGTTTCAAATAATATTAATGAAAAATCAGAGGATATAGTGAGAAATATACAAGAAATATCCATGGGGTCTTCGAAACAGGCTGAGGATACTATGAACTGTGCTTCAATTAATAACGAACTAGATGATCAAATCACAGGTACTACTAACACCTTAGGTCAGTTAGAGGGAGCAAAGGAGCATGCGGTTAGTGCTATAAGAAATAGCAAAAAAGATATAAATGAGCTTCATGAAACCTCAATAGAGAACTCAAAGGCTATGAGTGATGTAGCTTCTACAATTAACAAACTAACTAGTAGTACTCAATTAATATTAAAGATTTTAAATGAAATAAATAGTATAACTAATCAAACAAATCTTCTTTCATTAAATGCTTCTATAGAGGCAGCCAGAGCTGGAGAAGCTGGAAAGGGCTTCTCAGTAGTTGCAAATGAGATAAGAAAGTTAGCTGAACAATCTCAAAAAGCATCATTAGAGATAAAGGGGATAATCGAAGATGTAAACTCGGCAATAAATGACTCTATGCTTATTGCTGAAAATGCTAAAGAGGCCTTTGTAAAAGAACAATTCCAAGTTAAATCAGCTATAGATTCATTTTCTCAACTAGGAGAGACCTTTGAAGAAGTATCAGCTGCTATAGAAAAGTCAATGGTTTCGGTAAGAAGCATTGATGAAGCTAAGAATAACTTAAATATTGCAATAGGAAACATTGCTGCTATATCTCAACAAAATACTGCGGCTACTGAGGAAGTTACAGCTGTTATAGAAGATGAAGCTATTGACAATAAGAGAATAAACGAGTTAGCTCTAGATTTAAATGGACAAGCTGAAAGCTTAAAGGAAGTTATTGAAAAGTTTAAGCTGTAGAGAGAAACTGGATTTAGCTATAATAACCTAATATAGTGATTTAAAATATATATTCAGTTTAAGAATTTTTAATATGATGGTATGTTCAACAGATTACTTTAATAGATCGTAATATAACATTTTTATAATGTGAATAGATAAGCATGGATATAAGACAGTTGTTAACAACTTTAGTTGCTAACAACTGTCTAGTTATTTTTGCAGAATATATAAATTAAATTATTTAAATACAGAGCATAACATATATGAAACCACAACGGCAAATATCTATTAGTGAGAAATGTTTGAATTATTGTTATATATTACAAAACAATAGGCTGAATTAGACAATAAATTGGAATTTTTACAAGAAAAATATTTTAATAATTACAATAAATTGATTTTAATGTACAATAATTATCAAATACAGTTACATAAATGATTTATGCTTAACTTATAGTGACTTGAAAATGTTTATGTTAACGTGAAACGAGGTGATAATATATAATTGAATGTTAATTAATATGGGTGACTGAAATGACTTACTAGTTAGAATTGTTAATAAATATAAAAGATATAGGAGAGTGTCATAGTATGAAAAAAATCTTAAGTATATTTTCAACGTTAATGCTTTCAGTTTTATTTTTAGCCGTAAGTGGATTTACAACTGTACGTGCAGCATCCACAGCCTTATATATTTCACCTAATGGAAACGATAACAACGATGGGCTAAGTGCTGCTAAGCCACTAAAGACTTTTGAAAAAGCTGTATCAAAAGCTACAGCTGGAACCACTATATATGTATCTAGTGGAACCTATAAATTAAATGTTAATATGTCAGGAACTATTAACTTAGCTAAGAGTGGAGCCAATGGAAGTCCTATAACCATAGCCGCTTCAAACTCAAGTAATAAACCAGTTTTAGATTTTACTGGTCAGTCAAAGAGTGGTAACGATAATTCTTTAGGATTTAAGGTTACTGGTAGTTACTGGACTTTAAGAAATATAAAGATATACAATGCAGGAGATAATGGAGTAAAGATTACAGGTTCGGCAGCTGGCTACAATACCTTTGATTACTGCGAATTTGACAGCAATGGAGATAGCGGACTTCAAATAACTAATGGAGCACACCATACAACAGTTTCAAACTGTTTCTCCCATGATAACTATGATCAAGCAGCAGCAGGCGGAAATGCAGATGGGTATGCATGTAAGGATTTACCTGGAGTAGGTAACAAGTTTATAAACTGTACAGCTCAAGATAACTCTGATGATGGATGGGATTTTTTCAACAATATGAATGCAGTAGAATTGCAAGGATGTACTGCTACACACAATGGATACCATAAAGGTTCTCCAGCAGGAAATGGAGAAGGGTTTAAGCTTGGCGGAACAAGAGATGCACGTTCTACAGGAGCTCATAAATTAACTAATTGTACTGCCAACAACAACAGAGCTAGTGGATATGCACAAAATCATGGTGGTGGAGCTTTTGTTATTACAAAATGCACTGCTACAGGCAATTTGAAAAATAATTATAATTTCCCTGAACAACCTATCAGCGGAAAGATAACTTTTACTGACTGTTATTCTTATAATGGAACTGTTAGCATAGTTTCAGGTTCATCTGTTATAACAGGCGGAAATATAAAGTAGATTAATAAAGAAGGTTAATGCAAGTATAGATAATAGGCATGCCTTCTAAGAAATTTTAGCTATTCCCACCCTTGATATAATAAAGGGGCCGTCAGCTTAACTAAATGTTAATCTGGCAGCCCTAAAAATATACTTTTAAATATTAAGATTAGATTAATTTGAAGCTATATTATTATTAGCAATTGTTAGAATAGATGCATCGTTTGAAATATCAGATACAGTTCTTCCAAGTGCTTTTATTTTACCAGAAATACATCCTCTGCAATGAGCAGGAGTGTCATTTATACATATCTTACCTGGATAAAGTGCGTATAATCTTCTGTAATCACCCTCAGTGACATTTGGCATAACTACATTTGCACCGCTTTCTAATGCAATAACTCTTCCGTTTTTGTTTAGAGTCTCCATTGCAGTTGTAGCAGTGATTCTTATACCAGGCATAAGTAATCTAGTCAAAGCCATTACCTTTATTGACATATGAAAATCACCGCCAGCACAAGCTGCAAGAGGCGTGTCCCCATTTGGTATAAAAGGACCGATACCGATCATATTTGCATCTATTCCCTTAAAGAATAATATATCATCAGCTATTGATTCTATAGTCTGGTTAGGAAGTCCCACTAGCGAACCGCAGCCAACTTCGTAGCCTAGGCTCTTTAGATCTCTAAGACATCTCTTTCTTTCAGCGTGACTCATCCCAGGATCAAGCTCATGGTATAAATCTTCATCAGTAGTTTCTATTCTAAGTAGATATCTATCAGCTCCAGCTTCTTTCAAAGCTTTATATTCTTCATAAGTCTTTTCGCCAATACTTATGGTAAGAGTAACTCCAAGAGCCTTTATCTTTCTAATAATATTGGACATTCTTTCTATAGTAAAATAATCGTCCTCTCCACCTTGAAGAACTAGATTTTTATAACCATAGCCTACAGCTTTAGTAGCAAAATCCAATATTTCTTCTTCAGATAATCTATATCTTTCAATATTTTTATTGTCTCTTCTAAGACCACAATACATACAATTTCTCTTACATATGTTTGTAAATTCTATAAGCCCTCTTAAAAGTACTTCATTGCCACGATATTCTTCTCTTACTTCATCTGCAGCCTTATATATAGTCTCATTTATTTCGTCATTCTTCAAAAGTTCAACTAGCTCGTCTTTTGTAAGACAATGAGTAGTTTTCGCTTTTTTTACTAAATCAATTAGTTTATCCATAAATTCCTCCTAATAACGGACCTTTGCTATTCTTAATAATTATACTATTTAAGTAGGGTTTTTAAAAGTAAAAAGTGTAACTAAATTGGTTACCGAATATTAATCTTTGGTATAAGTAGATATAAGGGCGGTAAAACTTAATACAAGATAAAAAGTAAGGGTATTTTAAAGTACTGTGTTGAAATTAAGTGTTCAGTCATCAGATGCTTAGATAAGCTTGCGCTAATTTCTTGCTCATATAGATCTCCTTAGTAACCCCGTAATCTCAATGATATTAGTAGTAGTAATCTATATTTAAATTATATGGGATTATTAGATTGACAACTGATAAAAGATAATATATTATAAAGTTACAAGGTTATTAAAAGTAATTAACTATAATTAATATAGAGGTGCAATATGATTAGAAAAATTAAAAATAGTGATATGGGAAAAAGTAAGAACCAGTGGTTAGATAGTATATTCCATTTTTCATTTGCAGATTATTTTAATGTTGAGAATATAAGTTTTGGCGATTTAAGAGTAATAAATGACGATTTAATTCAGCCCCATACTGGCTTTGATATGCATCCACATAAGGATATGGAGATAATATCTTACGGAATTGAAGGAGAACTTACCCATGAGGACTCTATGGGTAGTAAAGGTGTCATTGGAAGAGGCCAGGTACAATACATGAGTGCTGGAACTGGAGTTTATCATAGTGAGCACAACAGAGGAGATGTAACTGCAAGATTTCTTCAGATATGGGTGTTACCAGATAAGAAGAACCATACTCCTCAATATGGAGATTTTAAGTTCGATTGGGAATTGAGAAAAAATAAATGGTTCCACTTTGTTTCGTCAAAAGCAGGAGATGCACCAATAAAGGTTAATCAAGATATAAACTTCTATGCTCTAGAACTAGATGAAGGTAATGAGATCGATTTTGCTGTAGGGAGTAGAAGACAGGCTTATATGCTGCAAATAGAAGGCTCAAGTACTGTTAATGATGTTGACCTGGACCAAAGAGATGCTGCTGAGATTGTTGAAGAAGATGTAAAGATAAAGGCTAAAGAGAAATCTCATATATTAATAATTGAGATGACAAAGAAAAATGTAATTTGGAGATAATTTTTAAATCCCGTAGACTTTTAATAGAAAAGTTTACGGGATTTATTATTTCCATTAATAGTAAAACATATTTCACATTACCTCATATATAGACATAGTATAGTATATAACAATACTTGGAGTTGAAGGCTAAATGCTTTATGCACTGATTTTAGCAGGAGGCAAGGGAACAAGACTCTATCCACTATCTAGATCGGACAGACCTAAACAGTTTTTGAAGGTGGTAAATAACAAAAGCTTTTTGGTTAATACTGTTGAAAGAATTCACCCATTGGTACCGACAGACAATATCTATGTTATTACTAATAAGGATTATGAGGATCAAATAAAAGAAGAGTTATCAGACATTTGCGCTGACAATATATTCACAGAACCCAGTAATAAGGAGACCGCTTTATTCACATTATAGGTCATTTGGATATAGATGGTAGTTGTGTGAGATTAATAATATTAAAATAGTATCATACAATAAGATACATATAGACAGAATGTTCATCAGAAGTATCAATGGTTTTACAAGAGTATGAAAATAGACATAAATAATATTTGGAGTGCAAGATAATAGTTTTTGCTCTCCTTTTATTTGCTTTTAAATAGGTGAAGAGAATCAGTGTATTAATGAATCGCCTTACTATATTATATATGATTTATAATATCATTGTTTATTTTAGGACTAATACTTTTATGTTCCTATTGGAAATGGTATAACTATAACAAGATGGTAACTAAGAAATTAAAGAATAGATATACAAATTGGAGTTGATGATTATTATGGCACTATCTATGAATGATTCGCCAACAGCGAAATTGTTTATAAACGAGTATCAGATTAGAGTTGCTAAAAAGATGCTTGAAGATGGATATGATAAACAGAAAATTTTAAAGATTTTAGAACTGTCATAAGAAGAGGTAGTTAAAGAAGTTTTGAATAAAATAAAAGAATAAAATGGATATTGGGATGTATCCAGTCATAAGAAATATTGATTAGTGTAAAAATGCCATATTATAGAGTCAGTATAGCATTTGAATAAGTCTATGTAAGATAAATTAAAATTTATGGTATAATATGAATTGTCATGAAATTTATACCATTTTTATTGTGTTTTAGGGGGAAGAGTATGGGATTGATAAGTAAGTTGTTACAAGGGATATTTGGTTCTAATAAAGAAAGTAAAACTACTAATGATGGACAAGGAAGTGTTTCGACAGAATATAATAAAAGTATTGAACCCTACGATGAATATATGACCTATAAAAACAGCAGCGAATATCCTGATGATTTCGTAGTATTCGATTTTGAAACAACAGGCTTAGATGCAAAGGCAGATAGGATAATTCAGATTGGGGCTTTAAGGTATAGAAATAATGAAAAAGTAGATGAATTTATTACATATGTAAATCCTCAAAAACCAATACAGAGTAATATAACGGACTTAACTGGAATTACAAGTAGTGATGTTAAAAATGCACCAACTATATCTCAGATATTTCCAAGATTCACAGAGTTCATAGGGGATTATAAATTGATTGCTCATAATGCAGATTTTGATATTAAGTTCTTCCTTAATAATGCTTATAATTTAAGAGTTGAAAAACCTAAAAATGAAGTAATTGATACACTAGCACTGGCTAGAAAATATATAAAAGATGAAAAGGGCTTGAAACTAGAAAACTATAAACTTCCTACTTTGAAGAAATTTTTAGGTATTACAGTAGGATCTCATAATTCAGCAGATGATTGTATTGTTTGTGCTGAAGTCTATAAGAAATGCAAGGAAAAGATAGTTGCAACTACTAAGCCTAAGAAGAATGAAAATACTGAAGTTGATAATAAATTTAAAGAAATAGAACAGCAATGCTATGAGAATATTAAACAAATATTATTGAGGAATAATAGGCCAATAAAATTCCTAAAGCCAGGGCATACAGGTAATTATTTTGATATACTAACCTTCTATACTCTTGTTAGAATAAAGTTACAGGGTAAAAAACAGTATATACTAACAAAGCACAGCGAATATGAAGTAAAAGTCCTATGGCCTGATTCTATATGTGAGGCTGCTACAAAGAGTGAAACTGGAGTTACAAGAATTGCGTATAATTCTCCAGAGGATCTATTTAAAATTGAACCTCTAATAGTAAAAGACTTTGACGACCTTATGAAGAGTCTTGAATATTATAGGGAAGGTGTTAGTTCTGCTGAAAGACATATTAAGGAGTATTTAAGTTCATAATAAACAGGAGTGATTGCATGATATACAGAGTAGAAGGTAAAGTTCATTTATGGGGATGGATAGATTTTAAAAGTAGCATAAATGCTCGAATCATAGATTATAAAACAGAAGGTAATTACATACGATGGATAGAGTTTCAGACAAATATTAGTGATGATTCATTGAATAAAATTCTTGAAGAATATGGACTTAAAATTGTCACTGAAAGTAAGGTTAAAGAAACTCCTACTAATGACACTAAAAATGAGCCTATGATGTTTTATAAAATGGATAAAAACAAACAGGATATACTTGTAAAATGGATCAATACAAATTTTGCTAAGATAAAGACCATAAATAAAGATAAGACAAGCCTTGAATTAAAAGACTTTTTTAAGGAATTTCCTATTACTAACGGTGAATTTAAAGGGGCTATGGTAGAGAAGTGTGGCTTTCAGTACGACTCCAATGACGGGATAAACTGGTATTTTAATATATCAAAGAAATCATCAGCATTTCTATCTAATAATAAGAACTATTATTTTGGCTACACAAAAGAAAAGTCTCAATGGTCAAAAGACTAGTTCTAATAGTGAATACTTTTTCATTTTATTATTAACATAATATTTTTTTCTATTGAGTTATCAAGTTTACCAATACAAGTTTTGAAAAGTTTTTATGGGGGGGAGTTATATGAAATCAATACTTATTGGAAATGGAGTTAATATACAATTTGGTGGTAAAGCATATACAAGTGACTTTATTATGAAAAGGATTAAGTATAAAGCCAAGTTAGGATGTTACGACATTCTATTTAATGGTACTCTTAGTAAAGAGGGGATTATTGGAATTCTTAATGCTTTTGTTGAAATTACAAATGATATCTTAGAGAATAAATATGATGACTGTGTAAGTGATGATGGGCTATTGGCTACTCTTGATGATTTTAAACGTAGGTATAAAAAAATAAATGCATCACATGAGTTAATGCTTGAAGATTGGTTCTTTGTTTTACATATATTTTTCTTAAAAAACAGTGATTTATCAAACAATCTTATGGCTTCAAAGCAAGGATTTGAAAGGCTAATCTTAGATGGAATTTATAATGAATCAAAATTACAAGAAATATATAACGATATACCTAAAAGAGCGAAGAAATTTTTTTCTGATTTTGATAATATTTTTACTTTGAATTATGATAATAATTTAGAAAATTTGACAGGGAAAAATGTATATCATCTGCATGGTGATTTCTCGGTTTTATCAAACAGTGAAAATCCTGAAAATGTTTGGGGGTTTATTAGACAGAAAAGGAATAGTAGAGTAGTTATAGAAGGTATGGAACATTGTTTTTGTAATGCTCTATTAGATTATAGTGGATATGAAAAATTAAATGTGGCTAATACTAACCACAATCTTATAGAATACTCAGAAAAATTCAAATGCCTATATGATAATGATGATGAAGAGTTTAAAACGTACTTATTAAGCATTAAAGATATAAGACCTGATGAATATCAAATGATTATGACTAAAATAAATCATCCCAACCTCAAGATGGCAACAGAATATTATTTTCATGAGTTTGAGAATATAAAAGATGAACTTCATATTATTGGCATGTCTCCAAATAATGATGGTCATATCTTTGAGTACATCAATAAAAATAGAAATTTAAGTAAAGTTTATTTTTATTATTATTCAGATTCCGAAAGGAAGTATATAAATGAACTACTTCCAAAAGATTTGTATATACCTATGAATGTGAATGATTTGTGGCAATCCCTAAATTGTGTTAAGAAAAAGTATAATGTAAAATATAACATACCTGCTAAAATAGATGATTTCATAAAGTGTTTTAATGAGTTATCAGGTGATACTGTTTCAAAAGATAATATTTTATGGGAAGTAAGTTGTATCCCAAGTTTTGAGGCTGTGCGACTTTGTAAACTTGTAAAAGAAGATTTGAGGAAGAGAAATCCAGAAAATAAATCAACTAGCGAAGAGGAGTTTAAAATAACATCTGCAAGTGTTAGTTATATTGCTTTATCAGAAGGAGTTTTACCATCTACATTATATATGCTATATGTCATTTTTTGTGATGTAATTAAAGATATATAGTCAAACTAAAAAATTAAGAGTTAATAAAATAAAATGAAATCATATGTTATTTAAGGTGGGATAGAATGGATTTGGCAGAAAATCAGAGAGTAATGTTACAAAAAAATTTGGAATATCTTAAAAGATAAATTTATTAGATTTGCTGGTAAAACAAGAAGTAAGGATATATCAGTAGTTGAAGGAATAAAAAGCATCAGTCATGAGACTTTTAAGTTGTTTCAATATAACACAACAGAAGAGGCAACTATTGCAAATGAATTTATACAATTTGCAGCAAATACTATAATTACTACTAAATCTTTAGAACGAACATTAGTTGAGGTTAAAAAAATATATAAACTTTCATAAAAGAAATATAATTGATTTAAAGAAATATTTTTTGATTGCAAGTTTTTTATATTTATTATTTACTTGACTTTATATTTTTAACATAGGCTTTGTTAAAGAATATTGTTAAAAATTATATAATTTCTATAGAGTTATCTCACACATGTAAAATATTACGAATGTAAATTTATTTTTAGATGGGGTATTTGTTATGGATATAATATTTAGTAATTTCAAAAATTGGATTAATAGCAAAAAAGAATTATGGAAAGAACAGGGCTTGATTATGGATGAAATTATTGAACCTGCTCATGCTCACCAAATCCATATTAATTTACATTCAAATGATGGTTTTGGACATATCGGGTTGTTTGAGAGTAACAATATTTATTGGGTAGAATTTGAGGCTGCTGCAAGAAAATTCAAGGACTTTTATAGGTATTTTGAATTTGAAATATTACCATGTTTTGATAATGTTGAACAAGAATATATAAGGTTTATGACACTCAGGGAAGATAAATAACATATTAGTTTATTTTCAATATTTATAATACACTTAGTGCAAGATAGAGCGAAAGGATTAGAGTGGAGGCATTCTATGAAGATAAAAGAGTTAGAGCAAAGACTAATTATTGAAGGTATACCAAAGAACTCGTATTGCATATATGGTGGATTTCCTTGGGAAGCATATTGTCTAAATGAATATTATGGTACTTGGGAAGTTTATTATAGCGAAAAAGGTAATAAGACAGGATTAAAACTATTTAAAAATGAAGATGAAGCCTGTGAATATTTTTATAACAAACTTATATCAGATTTGAAGATTATGGGAATAATTTGATTCCGAATTTTCATGTTGTTCATTAAGGAAAAAATGCGTAGTATATTTATTTGGGGTGATTTTGTGGATAACTGGATAAAACTTAATGGTATTGAATATAACGGAATATGGGATAGATTCTATGAGATCTTTAATTTCAACCCAAGCATTTATAAAAGAAATTGGCCAAGTTTTAAAGAACCTTCACCATTTATAACATATGATATTAGTAACAATTATGATGATAGCGTACTTGATGAATGGTATGAAATTTCATTAAAAGTTATGAAGGAATGTACTGGCGAAGAAGAGTTCATTTATGCTTTAGATTGGCAACATGAATCATATCTATTTAATCCACATCTTGATAAGCCAATTGGAAGATGGACTATTGAACCATTTCCAGATGGAGATTACTATATATTTCTTCCAAAGGATTTTAGATGGGGAATACTCACTCACCCATGGGAAGAAACAATTTGCATTTTTGGAAAGGATCTGTTAGATAGTTTTTTGAAGTATAATCCTAAAATGATCCAAACTGTAAAAAGACATGGATAATTAAATAATTATATGTTGCAATATTATTTATTAACAGAACCTTATAAAAAAAATTAGTTCCGATAGCAAACTAATATACATAAATAAGGTACAAGGATGTGAAAATATGTTATCCCTAAAAGATGAAGCCGAGATATATAGAATCGGATTAGTTACAGGCTTATTTACGAAAGATGATGTTATCAGTTGGGCTGATAAGATTATTGAAATACAAGAAAGTATTGAATATGAAATTATTGAAATTTCATTACTTCAAAGGTCTAATAAAGCAGATATTGCTCTAAAACTTTCAGAGTTTAAAGGCGTGACAGACAAGCACAAGATTATTAATACATTTCTTGGTTTATGTTCATATTTTTATAATAATAAAAAATTCACTGCGGATGATATGTGTACTATTTTATACCGTTTAGTTTCAACAAAAGTTGATATATCCATATGTTCTGATATAGAGCAAAAGATTCATTATCTATCAGATGGTTATTATTTAGCCTCTGAAGGGATATATGGGGACTTGGAAAACATTTGTAGTGACTTAAATGGATTTTTAGAACAATACCTTATATACGCAAAAGAGTTTAGTTTTTGATGAACAATTTTCTTTTAATATTAATCAAACCAATATATGATTTAGAGAATAACAGTTAAATAAATAATGTGAAGTAAAAATTATTTGTATAACATACAGATAAATAGTAATTTGTTTAATATAGAGGGGATGAAGCATAATGATGCAAACATTAGATTTCTTAGCAACTGTTTGGAAGTCAAATAGTATAAGAGAAGAATTATTAAATAACCTTCAATGTGAGAAAAAAGAATTTATTGATATTGGAATACATCGCTTAAAGTTTGATTTTAGGCACCAGATCATATATATAACCTGTAATGATATTGATTACATTTTTATGTCTAAAATGATTCCTTTGAAAATGTCATTTGAAACACTGATAAATTTAATTAATAAGGATTTTGATAATAAGAATAATAAATGGGATGTATTGTAAGTAAAAGATAATTTCCAATTTGTAGTTGAATTATTTTACATTATTCATTTATAACGAAAAAAAGAGATCATAGTTGACCTCTTTTTATAATGTTATAAAATCAACACTATTCATTAACAGAGCGTTTAAATAAAGCAATTAATTTATTTGTTTTCATCTTTAACTTAGAGTAGTTATCTTTTCTTATATCTAAAGGAGGAAGTTTTGACCCTCTATGAGATACATCATTATCTGTATTAATGGCATGATTTATCTTTTCAATAGTAATTATACCAATATTATCTATTTCATCCATAAGTAATCACCTCCATGCATTTCTTACGTATAAATTATTAATATTCGTTTTCAGTTCTGCAATTAATGCAGCACTTATATTCAAAACTATGATAATGCTTACTACATATACTTGAAAGTATCGATCTGTTTTTATCCCACATATAGGAACATTTTTTGCAGAAAGTAACTGTATCTATACAGGAGATATATCTCTTATGTTCTTCTATACCCTTTAAGACAGCATAATTTCAAATTTCTTCAGTGTTCTTTTTCCAAATATTAATTCTTAATTCCTTATTTTTACGGATTAATATTCTAAATTCGATATCTTTATCTGTTCTACAGCCTTTAACGTATAATTTAGTAACTGGATCACTAAAAATATTCTTACACCTATTACAAGTAAAAGATTCTTCTTTTGAGGATTTGAGTTAAATATTTACAGAGCCACATTTAGGACAGGAAGCCCTTGGTTCACCATACCTTTTTATAAACTGGTCAAGTTCTTCATGTGATACTATATTAATAGATGGATTATTTTCAGTTTCTTTGTTAAAGAGGACTGCTATATAATGGTCTATATGTGATTGATATTCCGTAGGATGCCAAGTATGTTGAATAACAAATGGCCCTTCAGTAGTACCACATTGTTCACAGTGATCTTTTATCAATTTATCACGCAATCCTTTCCACTCTTTAGTCATCCAAGGCTTTTGACCGTTAGTAGGGTAAACAAGTTTAGCAGCCTCGTCAGATGTGATTCTGCCATTTATTAATCTATGCTCAATTTCTTCTAATTCTAATATATCCAATAGTGACTTCCCCCCAATAATTCCTATAAAAATATACTATAAATTATATCATAACATTGATAATAACCCTGTAAGTTTTTGTGTTTAACTTCCAATAAGTAATTTAATTACTATGGGATAACGTTCTTATAGGAAGGTTTTAAAAAATATTTATCTGTATATATGTCGGAATAAATACTTTTCTGTTCAATTTAAAAACAATATAATACATACAAGAAGTAAGTATTAAGGAGTATATAATGGCTAGTGAATTAACATTTGGAATACATAACGGTAATCTAATTCATATCTCAGAAGCAAAGAATGGAGATGCTTGTAATTGCATATGTCCTCACTGTAAAAGCCAATTAAGTGCTAGGCAGGGGAAGGTAAATAGTTGGTGCTTTGCTCATAAGAATAAAGAAGAATGTGCTTATGGTCAAGAAACAGCATTGCATCAATTCGCAAAAGAGATACTAGTAAAGCATTTAAAGATAAAAGTACCATCTCCTTTACCAAAGAAATACAAGGATACTTACATATCATTTGACAAAGTGGAACTTGAGAAGAGGTTAGGGGATATAATACCTGACGTACTGCTTTATAAGGGGCAGCCACCAAATGAAAAATTATTGCTAGTTGAAATTAAAGTAACTCATGCGGTAGATGATATAAAACTGAAAAAACTGAAAGATACAGGATTATCAGCAATAGAGATTGACTTATCAGATTTTGACTTTGAAAACTTTGATAGGGAATCTATAGAGGATCAAATCATTCATAGTGTTAATAAAAAATGCTGGTTGTACAATAAAATGATTAAAGAAAATGAATCAGATGATAATAATGATGACCTGGGAGATGAAGAATTGCTTGATAATGAGGATTTGGATAATATTGAAGAAACTGAAGATGAAAATGAAACCTCAACTACTACTATTATTAGAAAACCTGCTTATAAAAAAATGGATACATCAGGATTACTAGAAAAATATATATCCATAAAGAAAGGTAAACTAAACCTAAATAAATCTTTTTATAAACACAATGATAAAAATACTATAATATGTTATGTAGGTGATACCAGCAAAATAACACCTGATCCTAGTATCTGTGGATCAGATAAATGTAATGATTGTGAGTTTTTTATTAGTGAGTTTGGGCTTTATGAGTTTCTTGATAATACTTGTTATGCTGCTATGAAATGTACTAATCCTAAGATGAATATAGACAGCATAATAGAGGCCCTACAGCATAGATTAGAGAAAGAAGAAAGTGATAAAAAGGAAATAGGATTTATTACAAGTAATACTGTAGTATGGTCTATTGATAAGAAATATAATTATGAAATGATAAAGATAATATATGATTATATTGATAGGTCAGCACCGCCATATTCAAATAATGTTTTGTGTGTTAAAGATGAACATGAGCGGTTTGAGCCTATACCTAGAATATGCAGTCAACAAAGATGTGGCAAATGGTGTAAGAACTTTTTATCAGTAAATCCAGTAATAATACCTTACTTTTTTCATGATACATATGTTTATGTATGTAAATGTACGCTTGAAAATAACACAAAACAGAATAGGAATAAATATTTACAGGATAAGTTAAAAGCACTAAGATATGTTCATTATAGGCAGAAGAAGCAAAGGGAACGGAAAGAACTGCATGAGCAGGGGAGACAATTTAGAGAATATATGAAAAATTATAAAGACAATAAGTAAGATTTATAGGTCTATTCTATGGAGGTAGATATAATCATGGGTTTAGAATTAAAAAAGTCGGAGACTTTTGGATATTTAGCAAAAAAAAGAGATATTGAAATTGCTAAGAAAATGTATGTAGGGGGAATGAACAAAGAAGAGATTATCCATTATACTGAATTGACAGAAGAGGAATTTGAAAATAAGGTTGTAAAAAGGCTATAAAAAGAAAAATAAGGCTTGGTGTTCAAGTCAAGTGGATTGAGTCAAAAGTTGATATATAACTAGAACAAAGCCGTAAATGAAAAATCTGTAAGCACCATAACTTATAGAAAATGCTTACAGATAGACATAGGTACACGCTCAAATATACCTCTATCATCATATCATATTTATTTCTTAATATACAATACATGTTAAAATTCATTTTAATAAAAGTACACTAAAGAAACCGAGATTAAGTTTAATAAAGAAGCAAATAAAAAGATGGGTAAGCCAGGTGATTAAAAAAATTATAAAATCCATTTATTTTCTATTATATTAGAAAGTTTTTAAAAACTATTAAGAAGAATAAATGATTATAAAAAGAAAAGGATGGCAAAACAGAATGCTATCCTTTTCCTTGTTCAGAAAATCTATTATATTTAACACAATACAATAAATATATTAATTCATATACTCTTACATCAAGTTTTTAATTATATAAATTAGCCCTTATAGTTTTTTATCTTACTGTGCATATAATTACATTAGATTTTATAGAAGAGATTTTGTAATTAGAAGTTCAAGTATTTGGATTTATATTAGGTTATGCTAGATATTTCTATTCTATCTCAAGGAAAACCGTTTATCTACTAAAAGTATGCAGTGATCTTATATTTATCTTTTCTATTTTCTAATTAAGGAGAGCGTTTCTAAAATCAACGGCTTCATTTTAGAAATACAAAACATAAAAATATCATAAAAAATATGACTTGATTTAACTATAGCCATGGTTGTGAGAGATTTTGATATATATATTACAGTAAGACACTAGGATAAATGATTCTTAGTGTCTTTAATCGTATAAAGTTTTTTATTATAACAGCATATAATTATGGTAAACGTTATAATAAATCTTTTATATTAGGGGGACATATATGAATATGTATTACCATTATGTTACAATGTATGTATATATTACAATTTTTTAAATCAATTTGAAGGGAGGGATAATAATTGAAAATTTTTATAAAAACATAACAAAACCTATAATATATGATAATGAAAAAATATTTAATTTTAAGTAATAAAAATTATGGGGAGAGGTTAAGTTGAATGAAATTGATTTTTACGTGAGTTTAATTGATGAAAAAGAAGCAAATAGCATACTAAAACTTTGTAATAAAAGTATTATGTCTGATAAATTGGAATTAAAAAAAACTAAAATTAAAACTATTTTTAGAGGGATTGAACAAGTAAAAAAAGGTAAAAAAGTAATGGACAATCCTTTTTGGACTTGTATTTCAAGACATAAATTAGATTTACCATTAAATTTAACAGAAAAAGAATTTATCAATTATTTAAATGAAGAGAAAAATAAAATACCAGATTATAAAAAGTTTGCATATTTGAGGCTTAGGTTTCCAGATAATATACAGGAGTATTTAGAAAGAATAAGTAAAAATATTGAGAATAACAGGTATATGTTCGACTTTGGACTAGACTTTCAAACCGAAAGCGAGGTTGAGGAATATTTTAATAAAGTAACGTATCTAAATAATAAAGAAGAATTAATTTCGGTAGTTGATAAATTCTATGAGATTGCATTAAAGAATAACTTAATTGATGGGAATATAAAGGAATTTGATAATATTAAAAATTGGTCATTATTAGAGTTGTATTCAGAGATTAATAGTTTAAATCCACCTAAAAACCTTGCTGTAGAATATTCTTTTATTAAGTCCCATTCTGATATTAATAAAGATATCTTGAACATATTTGCAGTTGATGTATTAGTTGGACTATTACTTAAATTTTCAACAAATAAATTAGTTGCAGATGAAAGCGAAATAAATAAACATTCAGAGGAAATAAGTGCCATTAAAGAAAATATTAAAAAGGTTGAACAAGAGAAGAAGGAAATAGATAAAGAATATAAAAAGGCTATTAAAGATGCTCAAAAAGATATATCAAATAAAGTAACAGAACTAGAAGTTCTAAGAAATAAAATAAACACTCTTGAAGAAGAATTAAAATCATTAACAGCAGAAAAAGAGAAAGTAAATACCTTAACTAATAAGAATATTGAATTAAAAACTTTATTAAATAACAAAAAAGTAGAATGTGAGCAACTTGAGAAACGCCTTATGGCAGCAGAGGTATATTATGAATATGCATTTGGATTAGATGAAACTAATAATAAAAAAGTATTTGGAATAATACATTCAAATGATATGGATATTAAGATAACAAAAACAATATTTAGTGAGGTGGAATTTATTTCTTCGGATAAGTGGAGGGATAAGGTTAATAACGTAAATAAAATATATATACAGAGACAGGGGATTACAACAAAAAAATTAAATGAAATTAAAAAGTATTGTTTAGAATGTGGTATAGCAAATAAGGTTATTTCTGTAGATAATGAAAAAACACTTATAGAAACAATATCTATTTTGAAACATAATATAGGGGGAGTATAAATGGATTATTCACAAGAGAATAGGGCTAAATTAATGAAATCAAATGATTGTTACATGGTTGGAATATTAGCAGAAAATGAACCATACTATCCACCTTTAGGAGATGAACAAGAGGCAATTACAACTCTTAAAAATAGCAATTATTTAATATTTTATATTAGACCATTAAGTATAGATCCGCAACCTATTACAGAACTAATAGATCCAAATCTATCTAATCCTTTATATATTGGAATAGATAATGATCAAAACAATGTAGTCAAGCCTATGACATATAAATTTACTCAAGATATTAGAGATAAGAAAAGAATATTATATGAAAAATTAAAAGGAAAACTTATATTGTTTAAACCGAAAATAACATTTTCAAAAGAGGATAAACCATATAAGAATTTAGTGATTTTTAATATTGAACCAGATGTGAAAATAGATAAAGATATGGAATTTATACCTATTCCTATTGTAGATATGAGGAATTCAGAGTTTCAACAAAAATTATTAGATGGAAGTAGCATTATTTTGGAGGATTTTAACCATGCAATGTATCCACCTGAATATGTTATATGCAATAATTATCTATATTTTAATTTTCCTGAGTGGACAAAGCACTCCAGTAATCCGAAAGCATGGATTTGTGAAAAGTATTCAGACAAAATAAATCGTATAAAAATAGATACTAGTAATTGTGAAATACGTGGTGGAGATAATGATAAAATTATTTTTATTGATAAACAACTGCTGCATCAGATGGAGAATGAAAGTAAGGTTGAAAAAATTACTGATCCTTTAGAAGAATCAGAATATACTAAAAATGCATCAGGGGAAACACTAAGTGAGGATACTAATAATAGTTTTTCTAATGGTGAATTTGAATTTATTGAGGCTTTTAAAGAAACTACTATTCGCAATAATTTATGTTATTCAATAGAGGATCTAATTAATTTGCATATATGTGCTAAAACAAATCCATTAACTATATTAGCAGGTATGTCTGGCACAGGAAAATCTGAATTAGCAAACTCTTATGCTAAGATGTTAAAAGCATCGGAAAAAGATGGGACATTATTGTTTCTCCCTATAAGTCCTTCATATACTGAACCAGGAGATATATTAGGATTTTTAAATAATACAACAGGATTGTATGTGCCTTCTGAAACAAGATTAGTTGATTTCCTTATTCACGCTCAAAATAATACTAATTTTATGCATTTAGTAATATTTGATGAAATGAACCTATCACAAGTTGAACATTGGTTTGCACCGTTTATTTCCCTTTTAGAGAAAAAACCTGAGGAGAGAAGGTTATACCTTTATAGTCCTGAAGCACATTGTATCAATAGAAAGGCTTATCCAGACTATATAATAATCAATGATAATGTAAAATTCATTGGAACTGTAAATATTGATGAAACAACTAAAGATTTTTCTGATAGACTTCTTGATAGGGCAAACATTATTAACTTGAGAAAAGAAAAATTAGCAAAATTACAAGTTGAAATGAGTGAATTAAGTCTTAAAGGTCAGTCCTATGATAAGTTTGAATGTGATGATGTTACAAAATATCAATCATGGATTGCAAATAATAATTGGATAGAAGCATATTTGCCTGAAGAAATAGAATTCTTAGATGAACTTCATGACTTATTAAATAAATATGACGTTCAAAAGGGTGTTTCATTTAGAATTACTAGAAAAATTGGTGAGTATCTTTTAAATATTCCATCAGATACTAATGGAAATAAACTTTTATCAAAGGAAGTTGCATTTGATATTCAAATCAAGCAGCGACTTATTACAAAGATAAAAGGAACAGAAAAGCAATATGGCAAATTAATTGGAGTAATAAAAGAAAGTATTAATAATGAACCCGTAAATAGTGAACTATTCAAATTCTTTAATTCAGATAAAGCATCTAAAATTAGCACATTTACACTTACAAAAAATGAGATTATAAGAAAAGCAAAAGAACTAGGAGTTTATGGTTATGCAAACTAAGGTAACTTTTTTTGTGTATAATAAGGATAATTATGCAGTAGGAAATCCTCAAAAACTAGTAATTGATGAATTTACTAAAGAAGATTTAGGGGATAGGGTTGCTACATTTTATGAGTATTATAAAATTGTTGTATCCGTTGAGAGTACAGACCCTAATGCTATACTTATAATAGATAGTAGTACATCTGAATTACCAATACAGTTGACTGCAAAGGATAGACCCTTTGTTTTATCGGGATCAGGAGATCATGATATTATGCTAACTCCTGGGTATTATGGAATACAAGTTATTACTTCTGATGGTATATATAATGGATTATACTTAATTAATCCTACTTCAGTATCATGGAATGGTCTTATTAACCTTAGAAATTATTTGGAGAAAATAATGATAGGACTTTCTCAAAATCTCTATATACAAAGAATGACTGGACAAAAGAACATATATGGAGACAATGAGTATTCTTTAAATAAGTTATATTCATATATTATCAGTAACATAGAAACAGTGAGTAGTAATATTGAAAATATAATTAAGAAACCACTTTCAGATATAGACAAGTTATATAGGGAACAACATTATTCAGTGAGACAGGACATGAAAAGTCAAAAGTGGCTAAGTTCAAAAGGAGTAAATAAAAATAAAAATCCATATGTACCAGAAGTCGTTTATGAAAAGCATACGGTTTTAAATAGAGATATCTCTGAAAATCAATGGATAAAAAAAATAATAAACAAAACTATAGAAATATTATGTGATATGGAAAGTAAGTACATTGTCATTCTAAATGAATTTTCTAAAAAGGTTAATTCTAAGGAAACTGTTCTATTAGAAAAAACATCTAAATATAACAGTATTATTAATGATGCCATTGTAAGCAATGAACACAAATATAGCGTTGCTAAAGAACTACAGGTTATGGAAACTGATTTAAATAAACTAAAATCAAATAGGATATTTATTTCAGATATAGTATTAAATTTAGAGAAACTAAAATCAATACTGATACATTATGCAAATGAAACATGGTTTGGAGAGATATTCGATAACTTAGCATTGACCAAAGTTAGTCAAAAGATGTTAAAGGACAATAGGTACTTTGTACTTTATGATTTTTATAATAATATAATATCACTTGAAAATAACGAAAATATAGATAGGAAGCCATACTTCCCAAGTAAAAAGACTTCTAAACTTTTTGAATACTATGCACTTGTAATGGTAATAGGAATATTGGAGGATTGTGGTTTTGAATGGGAAAGTGGTTGGCTAAGAGATATGAAAAATGAGGAAATGTTTAATGGTGAAATTCCAACTAATGAACCCATTATTTTTAGCAAAGACAACATTTTATGCGAGTTGTTTTATGAGAAGGAAGTAAAACAAAACATAGACGTTGCATCCAATAACATAAGTGATTTTGTAAGAATGAGTGCAAGGCATTATAAGCCAGATATTTTAATTAGCCTATTTGATAAGGAAAGTCATGTACTTATAAAGTCGGCAGTAGTTGAAGTAAAATGTGCAATGAGTAAAAACCTGCATAGCAGCAATGGGCCAACAAGAGCGATAGAACAGGCTAAAGATTATTATAGTTTTTGTTATTATGATAAAAATAAGCGTGGAAAAAATAAAACTAAAAGAGGCGTTATAGAAGAAATAATAATCATTTATCCTAAGCAAGAAAAGAAGATAACTTATGACTATGATGATATCAATTTATCTTTTATTCAGGTAGAAGCATTGGAAGATGAAGATATAAACAAACACTACGGCTATAATGAATTAAAGAGAGAACTTAAAGAGTGCTTAGATTTAATTTAATACCAAAACGATTTTAAGAGTTAAAAGACTACTGAAACAAATCGAAAATATTAAACAATCTAAAGAATACAGTAAAATCTTAATACAATCTGTCTTACAAGAAGAATTTAAATAACATGATAATGCAGCAGGGAGGTAATTCTCTGCTGTTTATTTTAAACTTATTTTTATATTACTAATGTCCACTTCAAAAATCATATAAAGTCTCTTTATAAACGTTAATGAATTATGAGTTGCGAAGGGATTAAATATTAAACAAAATATCTATATTGTCTAATCCTTTTGAAAAATATATCCATACTACAAAGCCAAATTACTTGAGACCAGAATTATCGTAATAACAATAAGAAGTACACCAGGGTTCTTTATAGTACATTTAATTCCTTTACAGTCAATATCTTACCTCAAAACTTGAAAATAACTTGAAAGAATTATTATAAATTAGTATCAAAGTCTAAGGAGGTATTTAGTTATGGAAATGCTAGGAGAGATGTTAATGAGACTAAAGAAGGGATGGTTTATATCAATCATGGAAACTAATAATCCATTCACTGTATGCTTAGGGCAGCAGGGAATGATATTGTATGAGTTATGTAATTCACGTAATCTTGGGGAAAATATCACAGAATATGTGATTGGACAATTTACCACTAAAGAAATTAATTTAGGCTGGTGCTGCTTTTATGAATTCCCATCCAATATACCACAAACGATGCTTTATTGTAGAAATAATGAGTTTCTAAGAAAAAGATTTGAAAAATTTTTGGAGTCAATAAAGTGTAATTAATTCTATTTACCAATCGTCACAAAAAGTAATGCTGATAAGGTTAAGAAGCATAATATGCTTGTATAATCAATAAAAACACAAATAGTCATGCTATCTAATTCTCAAAATTTGTAGCATGACTTTGTATCATATATTTTCTTCATTAGGTTATTGAAGTATGTTATAGGTTATTGGCTAATTAGTTATTGGTATTGGTTATTCAATAAAAACTTTCAGTTTTTACACATGATATATGGCTTATCCATCATCAATATAATAGTAAGGAAAACTATATTTAAGATGATTTAAATATCTAATGATCATTATAAATTCAAGATAGGAAAAAGTTAAATCACTAGGAAGATGTATTAAGGTATCTAATTTTTTAGCAGCACGAAAATAACCAAAATTAATAACTGAATTTACTTTGCCTGGAAGATAGATGCCGTTTGAATCTATCTTTTTTAATTGGTTTAAGTAGTTATTAATGGTTGATTTTTCATATTTTTTAAATAGTTCTTTTCTGCTAATTTCATTATAGTCAATTACAAAGTCAACTATATTTTTGCCAAGCCTTTTACTAAAACTATTCCTAATTTTGTATAGTAGATGACGTTTTTCATAGAAAAGGAGGTTTAGGCCTGTCCTTTTAATAAATTCATTAAAAAGTTTTTTTACAGTAATGTAATTCAAAAGTTCAGAAACAGTTCTTTTATTTTTAAGCCTATAGTACAAAGCATGTTTTTTCAATTGCAATTCAACTCTTAAAATAGATTTTGAAATCTCCTTTAATTCAACATCTACTTCAGTATAATTTTTTTGATTTGTGATTTTATAGTCTATTTCATCTTTTTTTGAATAAACATTAATGTTTTTGCTCCTTGATTTTGCTTGGTTTCCAGTTTCATATACAGTATTAATATATCCTGCATATTTTAATTTGCTCATGCAGTTTATATAAATATATTTGTCATTTTCACTAGCGACTTGATAATCAACAAAAATATCCAATCTATTGACTGACCAATTTTCAATTTTATTGAGTGCAAGATATGGTAGTACATTATCTATAGCAGTATTAATTATTTGAAATAAAATATATTTATCTTTAAAAATGAAAGGTAATACATTACTACCATTAATAACCTTACTAGCAGAAAATTGAATGCTTAAATATGAGTATTTAGGCAAATAAGAAAAATTTAGATTGTTATAACAAATAAAGAATTCGATTTCCTTATTTTTGTTAATCTTAAATCTCCAATCTTTATTTAGCAATTTATTAGTATCTAGATAAGTAATTATAAAGGCATTAATTGTATCAACACTTAAAATGTTTTTAATCAACATAAAATTCACCTCCTCTCAAAACGCTGGAGGCATTTTAGTTAATCTATTTTAAGGTTTCAAGTTTTAGATAGCGATTTTAGAAGATATTATATGTAAGTTTTAGACAAGTCGGGATTGTTATTATGAAATTATGGAATTGAGGTTGTTTTTCCTACTCTATTATTAAATTTCACAATAAGTCTTGCTAAATTTTTGAATACAACTTATACGATTGATATATTAGAGGAACTAAGTTCCACAAATATGTTCTTTTCCATATGTTTTAACTATTGTATATTGATTGTTAAACAGATCACTTGGAGGAATATTATTCCCAAAAATCCAAAAGGTTTTATTAATATTTTTATAGACACTCAAAAAATTCAGATTTTAGATGTTATGTTGAAGGTATAAGGCCTTAAATTTAAAACAATGACTTGATCAAGTCGATTTTTTGGAGGTTAATACCAAATGGCTAAGATCGACTTAAAAAGAATAAAAGTTACTGAATGTTATGAAGGGAATTTAGACATTAATGATTTAATGTTTGAAGCCATGTTAGTGTATTCTGAAAGTTTTAAAAAAGAGATAGATGAAGAAATTGAAAAATATATGGAGGAAAAGAGAGAAAATGAAAGTTAATGATTTTATTCAACAGATTAGTAAAGAGGGGTACAATACTGAAAATGTCTTTAATAGTGAGATATATAAGAAGATAAAGGATGATGATGTAAGTGTTGGTATTTATTCAAGAATATCACGAGATGTTGAGAATGATATATCTATAGAACGACAAGTTTCAACTATGACCAGATTTATTACAAACATAGGTTTAAAAAGTGGTCAGGTTAAAATATATGTAGATGATGGTGCCTCAGGGACAAATCCTAATAGACCTGGGTATGTTTCGCTCATAAATGATGCCTTGGCAAACAAAATAAATGTTGTAATAGTTGTAAGAATTGATAGATTTGGAAGATCCTTTTATCATATATATAATACTTTATATGATATATTTTACAAGTCATCAACATTATTCCTATCAATAAATGATAAGTTAATAAATACAGAAAGCGAAGTAATGGAAATCTTAGAAGAAGGGCTAATTGCAGAGAAATATGCAAAAAAAGTTTCAAGAGATGTAAAAGATGCTCTTAAAGAAAGAATGTTAGACGGTACATACATAGGGGGCGGCCTTTATGGATACAAAGTTTTGGAGCAGGAAGGAATAGACGAAAATGGATTTAAGCAGCGGAGGAGAGCATTGTTAATAAATAGTGATGGTTCATCAGATGTTATTAGAAAGATATTTTCATTATACCTTAGTGGACAAGGTTATGAGAAAATAGCCAATCAACTTCAATCTAACGGCATAGTTTCGCCTACAGGTGAAAAAATTTGGTGGGGAAATACTATTAAGATGATTTTAGTAAATCCCTTATATGGCGGACTTATGGCACAAGGTCGCTATAGAAAACATAATTATCTTAATAAAAAGGTAAGCAAAACTAGAAAAGAGGATTGGATAATTTCAAATGAATTTGAAGGGATTGTATCTAAAGAAATTTATATTGAAGTGCAAAAACAAATGGAGGTGAGGAAAGAAAAATATAGATACAAGGCAGATAAACCGCATATACTTTGTGGGATAATGCGATGTGGTGAGTGTGGTAAGACACTAATTTATAAAGGTAATGGAAATTACAAGTGTCTAGGGTCTCAAGATGGCTCTGGATGCAGTACACATTTGATTAAAGAGAATGAAATGTTAAATATAATCAGTATTAAGTTAAAAAATTTTTCTATTGATGAAGAATCCATGTTTAATAGGCTTGTTGATAATTACGAGAGAATAAACAATATTAAACGTATAGATAGATTAATTGATAGCAATGACAGAGAAATAGTGAACTTTAGAAAAAAGATAATAGATTGCCATTCTCAAAAATTTGATGGAAAGATGGATGAAGAAACATATGAATTTTTATTATATCAATATCAGCAGTCTATACAGGATTTAAAAAGAAGAAATAATGATTTAGCGGTTAAAAAAGACATTATACCAATAGTTAAAGGAAAGTTTGAGGAAGTATATGAAAGGTACAAGAACTTTGAATTAATTGACAATTCCATTTTAAGGCTTCTTATAAAAGAAATAAAAGTATATCAGTATAAAGGAATTGAAATATTATGGAATATTAAAAGATAACTAAATATAATAAGCATTATTAGGCTATTATAAATTAGAATTAGAGAGAGGTTGTTATGCTTATAGATGTAGCAATTGAATATATGATTTTTGTAGTAAAGTGGTAGTAATTATACCACTTTATTTTTTTATTATATTTGTAGTGGATAGATATAGTTTTCAGTTTATATATCTAAAGAAACAGTTTAGTAGATAAAATTATATAACAGTAATTAAATTGATTAATATAGAAATATAGGAAATCATTATCAAGTTAGAACATATTATGATATTGAGAGTAATATATTGGGGTTTTTATATGCCAAAAGAAACTATAAAGGTTATATATAATTATGGAGAAGATAACTTCAAGGACATAATAGGAAAGATTGTAAAAACTAAGTTACTACTAGATGATAAAGATAAAGAATTACAGTATAATAAAAATAATCACATAACTACCATCCACAAACAAGAGATTTGAGGTGTGGATGGAATGAAAAAAGTATGGAATGTGGCTATATATGCCCGTGTATCAAGCGACAAGAAAGAGCAGCAGGAGTCTATACCTGCTCAGGTGGAAAGCCTGAAGAAATGGCTTATTGATAAAAGTAAACTGGATACTGAAGTTATATACAATCTTGTTGAAGTGTACGAAGATCAAGGATTTTCTGGATCGAATTTTGAAAGAGATAGTTTCATAAAGATGAAGGGGGACATTGAACAAGGTAAAATAAATATGGTATTGACTAGAGATTTATCTCGCTTTGGTCGTAACTATATAATGGCTGGTTATTATTTAGAAGACTTTTTTAAAATCAATGGAGTTAGGTTTATATCAACACTAGATGCCGTTGATACATTAGAAGAGGTCAATGATATTATACCATTTAAAAATATATTAAATGAAATGTACATCAAAGATTGTTCAAGGAGAGTAAAAGACGCTCTGAAGCAGCGTATGATTAGAGGATCTAGTATTGCAAGTAAGGCCCCCTTTGGATATAGGCTACAGGAAGAATACAATGGCAACATTAAAACTATTACTTTAGTATCAGCAGAAGATGAAACCAGTGACACAGTTAAAGAAATCTTCAAATTGTACTTAGGAGGATGGGGTGTTGGTAGAATAGCCACATATTTAAATAGTAGAGGCATTCTTCCACCATCAAGCAGACTTGAGAATTTCGGAAGATCAAAGTTCGGGATATGGACTAATAACGGTGTTAAGTCTATTCTAACAAATCCCAAATATGCGGGTATCATGGTACAAGGAAGATGGAAAAAAGTTAGTTATAAGGTCAATAAGGTTAAAGTTACTCCCGAAAGTGAATGGATTTATGGAGGTCAATTTGAAGGGATAATATCAAAGGAGGTTTTTGAAGAAGTTCAAAAACAAATTAAGGCTAGAGCGAAAAATCTCAGATACAAAGATGGAGAAGTACACCTATTTTCTTCAATCCTAAAGTGTGCTGAATGCGGTGGCAGTATGTCATTTCGTAAGAAATACAAGGGTTATAAATGCACAAATTCGCAGATGGGTGGCGGACGCTGTACCACACACTCAGTAAAGGAAGAGGACTTGAAAAATATTATAACTAAGGATCTTCATAGATATGTAGAATATATAAATAAAGATGAACTATATGATGGTGCAAGAGAACTTGCTAATAAGACTACTGGTCTTAGTAATACCCTAAAAAAAATAGAAAGCGAGTTAAACAAACTGGATAGGCAGTTTGAGAAGTTGTATATGGATAAACTCAATGACTTGATTAATGAAAGGAACTTTGAAATGATTATAAAGAAAGTTCAAGCGAGGCAAGAGGAATTGTCACAGAAAAAACAGGAGATTGTCGAGCAAATAAGTTCAAATAATAGCCCACAAAAGGTATATGAAGTGTATGAAGGTAAAATAAATAGGATATTAGGCTTTCAGCAATTTGATAGAATGATACTAGAAAGTTTGATTAATAATATTGAGGTATCAGAGGATAAGAAAACTAGGGAAAAGAGGATTACTATTAATTATAAATTCAGGATGCCTAATGGCTAGAGGCTGTGGAATGCTTGAAAAATCAAGCGTCTCAATAAGGTAATGATTGTAAAAAGACCAATAAGGTGAATAAAGAGACCGCTACCTGCATAGGTCTAGCAGCAGTCAAGTTATTGAAGAAAGACAAGGATGCTGTGATGATAGTATTACCTTCTGACCATCATATAGAAGGTGAGAAAAACTTCTTAGACACCTTAACACAGGCAGTAGAAATAGCTGACAGGAGAAGAGGAGTGGTAACTTTAGGAATAGAGCCAAGTAGACCTGAAACAGGCTACGGTTATATAGAAATGGGTGAAAGAGTTGGAGGAAATATAGCTACTTTTAAGGTTGCTAGATTTACTGAAAAGCCGAATGTAGAAGTAGCTAAGGATTTTATTTTAAAAGGAACTTATCTTTGGAATAGCGGCATGTTTGTTTTTAGAGCAGATGTTATTTTAAGAGAAATGGAAAAGTATCTTCCTAAGATGTACAGAAGCTTGATGGAAATATATAAGAATGTAGATACGGAAAACGAGGCTAGTGCCATAGCTGAACAGTATGCTTTGATAGATGGTATCTCTATAGATTTTGGAGTAATGCAAAAAACAAGAAAGGCTTACGTGCTAAAAAGTGATTTTCTTTGGGATGATATAGGAAGCTTTAGCGCTTTAAGCAGATTCTTAGGCAACCATAGAAGCAACAGCATTTCTCAAAATGTATTTTTGGAGGAATGTGAAAACTGCTCTATATTTGGCAGTAAAAATCTTATAATCGGATTCGGAATAAAAGACTTAGTAATAGTTGATGCAGGCGACGTTATACTGGTTATGGATAAGGATAAGGACCAAGAGATTAAACATCTTTTAAATACCATAAATCAGGATGATAATTATAAGGAATATATTTAATTTAAAAGGGCAGCCATGATGGCTGCCCTTTTATTTTTACTGTTCAGGCTAGTAAAAATACTTCTAGCTAAACTCAGCAACTTAAAGGGTTTACAGAAGTTAGTTAATATAAACAGTAAAAAGGAATTGTTATTAAATAAATTAGTAACCAAGTATTTTTAAAATATTTCTGTAATTTTATAGTTTGAATAGATGATTTAGCAATAAAATATGGCTTATAAATTCATAAATGAAATTATATTACATAATTATTAGTACATAATAGTGTCCAGCATGTTTTTTTGTAGAAAAAAATATTAATATAGCGACATAAAACAACAGTGAAATAAAAAAATACATGTTAATATAGTTAGGTGTTTGTTTACAATAAGGATTATATTTAGAAACATAATATAGCATATTCTAACAAGGTTAAGGAGTATATAATTTGTTAAAACAAGTATTTAAGAATATAAAGACTTACAAGGGTATAGCTTTAGTATTTATTATAATATTAGCTATTTGTCAGCTTTCAATCACTCTATTTGTAGTAGGATATAAAAATACGGTTGAGGGATTGAAGAAAGAAAATAATGGTTTGGAGAAGACGTCTATAGACTTTTATTACGGAAGTGGCTTGAAGGACAAAAGTTACCTTCTTAGTGTATTTGATTCTATCGACCAGGCTATGCAGTATAGATTAAAAGCTAATGTTTCTTTAAATAATCTAGATGGAAAACCTCTATTATATGTGGATTTGTATAAGAATAATAAGCCTATAGTACCAATACCTGTAGTTGAGGGCAGCAACTTTACTTGGTCAGATATAAACAACGGCGATTCTATACTTATAGGTAAAGCACTATACAAACAAATAGGGTTAACTAGTAATAACAATACGCTGAATATATTAGGAAAGACCTACAACATAATAGGTGTTATGGGAAATGAAAAATATAAGACTAAGTTAGATTATTGTGTAATTTTAGCTTGTAGCAAGTTAAACAATGATTTAGCTAACGAGATACTTAAAAATAATGATTTTGAAATGATTCTAAATGGAAATGGCAATGAGGTATCAATTGCAAAATATATAAGTAATAAAATATATGAAAAGGAGGAAAATCCTCAGGTTGAAGTAAAAGATATGGATAGTAATCAAGATATTTTACTTAATGCATTTGGAGATAATTCGTACTCTGTAGTATTGATTATAATGACCTATGCCTTAGCTATATCAGCTTGTATATATATTACTAATTATATGATTAAGGTCATGGAAGCTAAGTTATCTATAAGAATAGCTTTCGGAGGAAGTATTGCTAATACGATTAGCTTTGTGCTTCTTAACGTTTTATTGCTGTCGATGATAGCAACAGGTATTGCTATAGTTGTACTTTTAATTATTAATTCTTATTTATCAAATATAATTGAAGTAAGCTTCGGGTTATACTTGGATAATTTAATGATTTCAGCAATTTTATGCGTGATTAATAGCATACTTATTGTAGGAGTAAATTTATTTAATATTCTAAGGATAAATCCTTCATTGAATATTAATAAGCTCTAAGATTTAAGGAGGAAGAATGAGAAGCTTATTATTTAATTCTATTAAAAAAAGAAAATTCAGTATAGGGTTTATGCTAATAAACCTAATTATAGCTGTAATAATTATGTATGATTTGTTGCATATGATGAAAATGAATGATTTACAAAACAACATAATAAAAAATTATGTTGATTTAGATACTACGATTCTGCTCCAGTATGAGGAGTATAATAAAGATTTAAAGGATATGAAAAAAGACTTAGATAGTATAAGTGAATTTTTACATAATAAAGATGTTAGGAATGGAGGCTATGCTTATACAAACTATCAATTTAAAGAGTTAGCAAGTAATAAAAACTACATAGCTCTAAATGATAAATTGTGGAAGAATGAAGCATTAGGCTTAAAACCCATGGCATCTAAGCTATTATACCTGGATAAGGATATAGTAAATATGATGCCTGATAAAGATAACAAAGTTAAACTCTTATATAGCAAGTCTTTTGATTATGTACCAGTGGTAGTAGGAGCAGCTTATAAAGATATATTCAATATCGGACAAGAGTTAACAGATGTTGAAGGAGTTAAGTATAGGATAATAGCTTTCTTAGACAAGGATGCTAGTTGGATTAGTGCAGGAGACTTTTATAGACAGATACCTAAAAGTTTAAACGATTATTTTATAGTTCCATACAATACAAAAACCGACTTTCAGTCTTTTGCTGTTACGTCTATAGGAAAAAACTATATAGTCGAAGCTAAGGATAAAGCAAGTGCTGATAAGGTTACTGCTGCTTTGCAAGAGTTCGCAAACCATAGAAAAATTAATATTAGCCCATTAAGTACATATAGTCTTTTGCTTGATGTAAAGCAATCTAGGCAGGAATATATAAGATATATGAGTGCAATAGCATTAATAGTAATTGTTTTTGTAACTGTAATTGCTTCTTTGTCTATGATTATTTCTATAGATGAAAGAAAGGCTGATATTGCCGTTATGATAACTCAAGGCGCTAGCAATAAGTTTTTATCAACTTATGTATTTATTGAAAATACAATTATATTTTTGTTGGCATTAATATTAGGGTTTGTTTTGAACTTTTTATGTAAGAATGATAAGGTGTTGTTCTTGTTTACTTATAAGAATATAGAGTTTAAACCTATACTTATGGTTTCGGGTATATTTCTAGCCGTATGTTTCTTTTCAACATTATTACCTATAAAAAAAAATTCTAAGTATAAATCCAAGCAAATTGATTATGGAGTGATAACATGGCTATAGAATTAAGAAAGATAAATAAAACTTATGGTGCCCCAAATAGCAGGTTTAAGGCATTAGAAGACATAAATCTAATTATAGAAGATGGAGAGATGGTAGCAATAATGGGACCATCTGGCTCTGGAAAAACTACTTTGTTAAATATTATAGGGCTTATGGATAAACCTACGGAAGGTACTTATATGCTGGATGGAGAAGATACCTCAGGCTTTAAAAATCTAAAGCTTTCAAAATATAGAAATAAAAATATTGCATTTATATTTCAAAACTTTGCGCTTATAAACAATGAAACAGTACTTGATAATGTTATATTACCTCTAAGTTTCAGAAAGCTGAAATCTGGCATAAAGAAAAAAATAGCTAATGAGGCAATAGAAGCAGTAGGCTTAAGTGACAAGGTAAAGAATAAAATTAAGGAGCTCTCTGGTGGACAAAAACAGAGAGTGGCTATTGCAAGAGCTATAGCATCTGATGCTGATATTATTTTAGCTGATGAACCAACAGGAGCTTTAGATAGAAATACTGGAAGAGATATCTTGGAAACACTTAAGCAGCTAAACCAAAAGGGGAAGACTATAGTAATCATAACTCATGACATATCTGTTGCAGAGTTTTGTGATAGAACTATCTACATAGAGGACGGAAGGATAATAAAAGAAGAAGCAATCTCTGTTTAAGAGTTGCTTCTTTTCATTAAAAGGTAATTGTGTTGACTAGGAACAGTATATTACTTTAGGCTCTCTATAGCATTCTTTGCCCAGTCAGAATCTTTAAGTATAGGTCTTCCTACACCTATCAAGTCGGCCTTCTCATTTTCCAATAGCTTTTCAGCAGCTGCGCCGTCAACAACTCCACCAGTTAGTAGTATTGGAGTAGATACGACCTTCTTAAGTTCTTCAGTTACAGGGTAGAAGTACCCTTGTTCGTTAAAGTCAGGAACAGTGAAACCTCTAAAACCACCTGATATATCTAATATAGAAATTCCAGCCTTTTCAAATTCCTTTGCAGCAACCTTAGCGTCTTCTAATTGGCTGCCACCAGCTGTATAGTCTAATGCTCCTAATCTAAGAAATACAGGGAAGTCTTGTCCTACAGCTTCTTTTACTGCCTTTATTACTTCTAGATGAATTCTTATTCTATTTAATATATCACCGCCATATTCATCAGTTCTCTTATTAAATATTGGAGAGTAGAACTGATTAAGTAGATAGCCATGGGCTGAGTGAATTTCTACAGCGTCAAAGCCAGCTTCTTTTACTCTTCTTGCAGCTTCTGCAAAGTCAGCTACTACTTTTTTAATATCTTCCTTAGACAGTTCTTTAGTTACGATTTTAGTGTATGGATTCTCAATAGCAGAAGGGGCTTCTGGAGTTGATCCTGTTATCTCTTCCTTTGTAGAGCCACCTGCATGATTTATCTGCATAACAGCTTTAGAGCCATTACTTTGAATAGTTTTTGCAAGCTTTTTTAGAGGTTCTATATCAGAATCCTTTGAGATTGAGAGTTGGTGGTTACCAGCTTTTCCTGCTTTTGAGATATAACTATGCTCTATGATTATTAATCCTATATATCCACCTTTGGATTTTTCATCATAGTATTTTATTATATCTTCTGTTAGTTCCCCATCTGCTCCAGCCTTTGAGGTTGCCATAGGAGGCATTACCAAACGATTAGATAAATTTAAGGAACCTATTTTTAATGAATTAAGTAAAACTGCCATAAATATCCCTCCTAACTTGTATACGATTTAATTATATACTATTCAGATAAGAAAAGTATATAAAGATATATAATTTCCATACGGTAATAAAGTATTTATTGTAAAGTAGTACATTTGTGATGGATATTTTTAGAAATAAAGTATTCTATTTAAATTTCCATTTATTTATAAAAAAATCTTGCATAAATAGAGATTATAAATTATATTAATAAATAGAGTTGCAAATGCAAAGCATTCGCATAAAAACGCAGGGGGATTGTAAATGAATAAAAGTATAATTAAAAAAGCTTTAGGATTAATGGCTCTAGTGAGTTTAAGTGCATCAGTTTTTGTTGGTTGTGGAAGCAAGAGTACTGGAAATAGTTCTAGTGCCCAAGGTGAACATAAAAAGATACAAGTATATACTAGCTTTTATGCAATGTATGATTTTACTAAGAAAGTTGGTGGCGACAAGATTAACGTAACAAACTTAGTTCCTTCAGGAACAGAGCCTCATGATTGGGAACCAAGTACAACGGATGTTGCAAACCTAGAGAAGGCTGATGTATTGGTTTATAGTGGTGCTGGTATGGAGCACTGGATAGATAAAGTATCTAAAACCCTTAACAATGAAAAACTTATAAAGGTTGAAGCTTCCAAAGAAGTAAAGCTAATGGATAATCCAGAAAAAGATGAGGCTGATTTAAAATATGATCCTCATGTATGGCTTTACCCGATGAATGCAAAGAAAGAAATGAAGGCAATAAAGGAGGAATTAGAAAAGGCTGATCCTTCAAACAAGGATTATTATGAAAGCAATTATGAGGAAAATGCTAAAAAGTTAGATGACTTAGATAAAGAGTTTAAAGATACAACTTCAAAGTTTAAGAAGAAGGATATAGTTGTAGCTCATCAAGCCTTTGGGTATATATGTGCCACTTATGGACTTAATCAGGTTCCTATAGAAGGTTTACAGGCTGATGCAGAGCCTACAGCTGCAAAGATGGCAGAAATAGCTGAATTCGCCAAGAAAAATGATGTTAAGTATATATTTTATGAAGATTTAATAAGTCCTAAGGTTTCACAAGCTATAGCTAAGGAAATAGGAGCAAAAACAGAAGTTCTCAATCCATTAGAGGGACTTGATGATGAGGATATAAAGGCAGGAAAAGAATATTTCTCAGTAATGAGGGACAATCTCAAAATGCTAAAAAAGGCATTGGAGTAGCAAATAGCTAAAAATAAATCAGTATCTACTGAAGTTAATTGGGAGAAAAAAACATGAAGGAAGTTGTCAAGGTTAAAAATCTAAGCTTTAGTTACGGAGCATTACCTATCTTAAAAAATATAAGTTTTAAAGTTAATAAGGGAGAATTTATTGGTATCATAGGAGCTAATGGTGAAGGCAAGAGTACTTTGATGAAGATATTGACTAGAACTTTAGTAAGTAACACTGGAGAAATTCAGCTTTTAGATGAGAAGCTAGAAGCCTTTAATGCTTGGGATAGAGTAGGATACCTATCCCAAAAAGCAACTTCCTTTAACTTAAGCTTTCCTGCAACTGTTGAAGAGGTAGTTGGTGCCAATTTATATAAAAAAATAGGTTTATTTAAACGTCCTAATAAAAATCATAAAAGAATGATAGCTGAGGCTCTAGATAAAGTAGGCATGACTGGATATGAAGCTAGAATGATTGGTGCACTTTCAGGGGGACAGCAGCAAAGAGTGTTCATAGCGAGAATGCTGGTAAATCAACCAGAAATACTTCTTTTAGATGAACCTACTATTGGAGTAGATGCAAAGTCTCAAGAAATAATTTTATCTTTAGTCAGAAAGTTTAATAGAGAAAATGGCATCACGGTTATAATTATCTCTCATGATATGAAAGCCATAGATGAGTACTGTAATAGAGTGCTAATACTAAAGGATGGAAGAATAAAACAGAGATTTGAAGAGGACAATATAGGACCAGGGGAAAAAGAAGAACAGTCAGTAGATTATTCTTCGGATGGAATTATTATAAAAACCTATTTAAGGACGGAGAAGGATATATGTTAAGTATTTTTAGTTATGATTTTATGATAAAGGCCTTTGTAGTAGGCATATTAATTTCAGTGATAACCCCATGTATAGGGTTGACCATTGTACTTAGGAGATTTTCTATGCTTGGAGATGCTATATCACATAATTCCTTAGCTGGTGTAGCAGGAGGACTTATTATGGGAATTAATCCGGTACTTGGTGCCATAGCTTTTTCTGTGCTTTCTACACTTGCCATAGAAAAGATAAGAAAATCCTTCTCTAAGTATTCAGAAATAGCAATAGCAGTAATAATGTCAACAGGAATTGGACTTGCAGGAGTTTTATCTGGCTTTGTAAAAAATACTGCCAATTTTAATAGTTTTCTTTTTGGAAGTATAGTTGCAATAGAAGATTTTGAGCTTAAGCTAGTGATTGGGTTAAGTATTGTGGTTATAATAGCAGTAGTTGCCTTGTATAAAGAATTATTTTATATGAGCTTTGATGAAGAGGCAGCAAGGCTTGCGGGCATACCTGTAAGAACTATAAATTTTGTATTTATGATATTAACCGCTTTAACAATCTCACTAGCTTCTAGGACTGTAGGGACTTTAGTTGTATCCTCCCTTATGGTTTTACCTGTTGCTTGCGCAATGCAGATAGCTAAGAGCTATAAAAAGACAATGCTTTTTTCAATACTTTTTGCTATTAGCTTTACCGTAATAGGTCTTTATCTATCCTACTATTGCAATTTGAGACCAGGTGGAACTATAGTGCTTACAGGGGTAATTAATCTTGTTGCAATAATCATTACAAAGAATGTAATTAATGCATTTAGAGTTAAAAGAGAAGAAACTTATAAAACAATATAAAAAATTAGTCTATTATTAAAAAGACTGCCATATATTTATTAAAAATATCTTAGACCAAACTTTTATAGGATAATAAATAGTTAAACTAAGGGTGGGATTTATGAAAACAAATATAATTCTAGTTACAGGTTTTTTAGGAGCAGGAAAGACATCATTTATAAATGGCTTATTAAGAGAAGCTTATAAACATAAATCTAGGGTAGTTGTTATACAGAAAGAAAAAGGTGAAGCAGTGATTAATTCTGAATATATCAATGCTGCTTCTATAAATGTAATAGACCATGAAAAAGATAAATCTATAACAGTAGAGTATTTGGAGGGAATAATTAAAAAATTCTTGCCGGATACTTTGGTGATTGAGTGTAATGGCTTTGATAAGCTTGAGCCTGTAATAAATATTATAGATACAAGGCAGGTACGAAAGGTGAGTTCTTTGAGTAATGTTATCAATATAGTAGATGCAAAGGCCTTTAAAATGTATTTTACTAATTTGAAGAGCAATACCATTGAACATATTTCTAACTGCGATCTATTGGTTATAAATAAAACATCTGGTGAAGAGGAAAAAGATGCCTTATATATAGAGAAAGTAGCTAAAAAAATAAATAAGAATATAAAGGTTCTTATAGGAATTGAGGATGAGACAAACAGTTTAGAGGTATATGAGAAAAGTACAAGGGTAAATAAGTATTTAGAGTTTAATATTTTAAACTTAACAATATGGTTTCTTCTCGCAGTTTTCTTAGGATACTTTAGTTTTTTCTTAACGAAGTGGACAAGTACCTCGGACTTTAACTTTTCAAAAGTGCAAATATTTAGTACTGTGTTCTTAAGCATACTAATACAGGCTGTACCTTTTATATTGGTAGGGGTTCTTTTCTCTTCGATAATTCAAGTCTTTGTAACTAGCGAGGTTTTAGGAAGGTTTTTCCCGAAGAACCCCATTCTAGGTTTTCTGTTTGCCTTGATCAGTGGAGTGGCCTTACCGGTATGTGATTGTGCAATAGTTCCAGTTGCATCTAGGCTTATCAAGAAAGGAATACCACTGCCCATAGCTATAACTTTTATGCTTGCAGCACCAATAGTTAATCCCATAGCAATAGCTTCTACCTTGTATGCTTTCCCAAATCAACCTACCACAGCATTATATAGAATATACTTTGGAGCAACTGTAGCTTTCTTTGTAGGACTTATATTTTATATTTTCCCTGAAAAAGATGTAGCTTTAGATAGCTTTGACAGCTTAGCCCAGTGTGAGTGTGCGGTATGTAGTGATTATTATGGTGGAACCAAGGGGATTGTAGAAAAGTTAAAAGCTATTTTTAAGCATTCAAGTATGGAGTTTTTTCAAGTTGGAAAGTTTCTAATAATAGGAGCATTTCTTTCATCGTTGCTACAAGTTATGGTACCTAAAGACATCATCTTTAACTTAGGAGGAACTACAATAACCTCTCTGCTTGTTATGATGTTAGCTGCCTTTATACTGTCAGTATGCTCTACCTCTGATGCATTTATAGCAAGAACCTTTATTAATCAGCTACCTTTTAGGTCTGTTCTTGGATTTATGGTAGTAGGACCAATGATAGATATAAAAAACCTATCAATGCTATTAGGAAACTTTAAAAAGAGATTTGTACTTAAGGTAGTAGTACTCATCTTCTTTGTAGCATTTATAAGACTAACTATTTAAAGTATAAGCAAGGTTTTATAAAGCAACTTAACAGAACAAAACATAAAGAAGCTTTAAGTTTAGACGTTACTAATCAGCTTGATTAAATTACGTGAGTGATTATATTATAGCCACTAATAATGTTAGGCCAATAATTGATATTGAAACGTCGCGTTCAATAGTTGAAGTTATATGTGCTTATAGTAGGAGGGAGTTAGTTGGGAAAGAGTAGATATAATATAGAAGCTATTTTTAAGATTTTAATTCTTAGCGCTATTACATTATTTTTCGTGTATCTAGTTTTTACTGGTAAAGTTTTATTTTATGTTCATCCTAGGATTATACCTTATATTAAGTTCGCTATTGTAACTATGATATTTCTAATTTTGACCATGGTTCCGGAGGTATTTCATCCGAGAAAAAAGAATAAAAGTAGAGAATACTTGTTTTTTCTTATCCCTATAGTTTTTGCTCTGGCAATACCTGCAAAAGCAATGGATTCAAGCTCTATGTCCTTTAATGATATTGAAGCCAATACTGTTGCTTCAAGTGCCAAAAAAACTAAAGGCTTAAGTAAGGATATTAATAAAGCTGGAGGTCAACAGTTAAATAATTCTAATGACAATAGCTCAAGTGCAGCAGACAAATTTCAAGTGGAAAATGGTCTTATGATAGTGGACGATACTATTGTGATGACAGATGTAAACTTTGTGAAATGGGTAACTGAGATCTCTACCAATATGGATAAATATAAAGGTAAAAAAATTAGACTAGTAGGTTCGGTTTTTAAAAGCCAAGATTTTACTAATAATGAATTCGTTCCTGCCCGTCTTATGATGACTTGCTGTACTGCAGATTTGCAGCCTGTTGGTTTTCTCTGCAGATACAATGCGGCAGAGCTTTTACAAAAAGATTCTTGGGTTATGGTTAATGGAACTATAGATGTTGTTAACTACAAGGGTGAGAATATGCCTGTTATAGAAGCAGAACAGGTAGATAAGGCTGAGAAGCCAAAAGCTGACTATGTTTATCCTTATTAAGTATTAACAGCTCTAATATAAAAACTATTTTTAAAAGCTCCTCTCGGTTCTGAGAGGAGCTTTTGAAAGTATATATGTTGCATTACTTACTGCTCTTTACGATAGCTAAGAAACTATGCTAGCTTTATATTGGCTAGGAGTAAGACCAGTGTAGCGTTTAAAGGTCTTGGAAAAGTGTTTTTCATTAGTATAGCCTACCATATAGGCTACCTGATAATTTTTTAATAGTTTATTTTTTAAAAGTGCTTTGGACTTTTCAATTCGGTATTTGTGAAGAAACTCAAGAAAGTTTATTCCAGTCTCTTGTTTAAATAGTTGGCTTACATAGCCAGGAGTAAAGTGTATCTCTTTTGCTACGCTCTCCAAGGTTATGTCTTTATCGTAATTACTGGTGATGAAGTCTAATGCAAGCTTTATTAAACTATTATTTTTGTTAGTGTTATTAATTTTATCAAATAGGTTAGAGATAATAATTTCAAGCTGGTTTTTCAGCTCGTTTATTGTTTCACATTGAAGAATTACATCAAAAGGAGAGGCTGGTTTTGAAAGGGAACTTATATCAATATCGCTTTCTATACAAAACTTATTTATAGAGCCTAAAAGTGACAATGTATAGGATTGAATAGTCTTTTTTCTAGGAAGACCACCTTTACAAAGCTTGCTATAAAACCTTTCTAGGATACTATGAATATCGTCTATTGACCCGGATCTGAGATAACTCATTAGTTTTAGTTCTTCATCCAAGGGATATGGATTTGAGACAATATTGTAACTGCTTATATGCTCAGAATATATTATATTGCCCTCTCCAAGAAAAAACTTATACTCTAAAGCTTTTTTGCAACTGCTATATGAAAGATTTATAGCCTCTAACTTATCTACGGTTTTTCCTATAGCTATTGTTATAGAAAAACCTAGAGAGCTCCTTATGAGATCTTTAAGCTTTAAAAGTATTGCAGAGATTTGAGTTCCAGTTGCAAAGCTACTTCTAGGAGCTATTAAAAGCACTAGGTTATAGGCTTCTTCAAAAAGGTTAACTATATTGAGGCAATCAAGAGTTTCAAGAGTCATGTTTTTTATAGAGTCTTTTAAAAAATCTATGTCGTTATTATCAAAAAGATTGTAGATAATAGTGGAGTGATCTATTGATAGTATAATAATTTGTAGGTTATCCTGTTCAAAATTATTTATAGAAAGACTAGTATAACTTGTTTTATTATTGCTAACTGGGTTTAATATAAGTTCCTTAAGCACATTGGATTGAATTATTTTTTCCTTTGAGCGTTCTTCTATTAATTTACTTTTTGCCTCCAGCACAGCCTCTAATATTTCTGAAGGACGGCAGGGTTTTAGAAGATAATTATAGGCAGATAGATTTATAGCTTGTTTAGCATAAGAAAAATCATCATAACCGCTTAATATTATATACTTAATACTTAAAGCTTTAGAATATAGTTTTTCAAGAAGTTCTAGACCAGTCATTTTAGGCATTCTTATGTCCATAATAACTATATCAGGTTTAAGTGTAAGGATCTTTCCAAGGGCATCTATACCGTTGTTTGCCTCTCCGCAGATTTCTATATCATTATTTTTCCAATCTACCAATTCTTTTAGTCCTTCAACAAGTTCTATTTCATCATCTACTAAGAATAATTTATACATATCATCAAACTCCTTTGACTGGTATAGATATTTTAATTTTCGTTCCTTTTCCTAATTTGCTTTGTATATCTAGAGAGTACTCATCACCATAGTAAAGAGCCAATCGTTGACTAACATTGCTAATAGCATAACCTTTTTTATAACTTGAGGTATTGTTGATATTACAATTGTCAGTTAGAGTTTTCAAAGTTATATCATCAATTCCAGCTCCATTATCTTCAATAATGAATATAAGCTTCCACTGTACTAGACTTCCAGATATATTCAAGTAACTTTTATCGTTGTCAGTCTCAGTGCCATGTATTATTGAATTTTCCACAAAAGGCTGAAGAATTAGTTTCGGAATAGAATAATCAAGAATGTCTTCGTCAATATCTATTGAATAATTTAATTTATCCCTATATCTCTTTCCTTGAAGTAGTAAATAATTTTCAATAAATTCTTTTTCTGATTTTACTATTATAAAGTCATTACCATTGCTTAAGCTAGTCCTAAATATCTTGGATAAAGCATATATCATTTCACTTATTTCAGTTTGTTTTGCTCTTTCTGATTTCCAAAATATCATGTCCAAGGTGTTATATAAAAAATGAGGATTTATTTGAGCTTGAAGAGCTTTAAGCTCAGCTTCTTTTTCTTTTAACTGGAGCTTGTATACTTTATTGATTAAGTTTTGAAGGTTATCAATCATATCATTATATTCACAAACTAGATTTCCTATTTCATCATTATATTTGTAATCTACTTTTTCTTTAAAGTTTCCATTTTTCACCCTTTTCATTGATTGAAGTAATTTTTGTATAGGATTGACCAGTTTAGAGGATACAAAGATAGATATAAAAAATGAGATTATTATGCATAAAGCAATTACTGCAAGGGTCATGGTCATTATGGATTTTACGCTTTTAAACATTTCAGACTGAGAGGTAAGAGAAACCAGTTTCCAACCACTTTCTTTTATAGTGCCATAAGTAACCAAAACTTCAGAGCCACCTAAGGTCATATTTTCATAACCACTGTTTGTTTTTATTACATGAGAAAGTTTAGGTATATCCGTTGAGTTAAGAATTTTCTTAGAATCCTTTGAAGATATTATGTTGTTTTTATTATCCAACAATACAATGCTGTCTGAGCCTTTTAAGTCCTGAGAATATATAGTTTCTATGAAAGAGGTGTTAATGCATATAACCATTAACCCAGACTCCTGTAAGGTGTTGGTATCTATTATGGTTCTAACCATTGCAATCTTAGGATTTCTGTTATCAGTTATAAATATATTATTTCTAGTATCTAAGTTAACCCACAGTGGTGCACCCTTTAGAGCATGGGCAGTTTTATATATATCACTTCTTTTTATTTTGTCGTAGGAGTTTAGTCCATTACTTCCATCCTTACTTAAATAATATTTAGATCCTTGCTCACCATATATAAATATGAAGCTTATATAGTCTTTGGAGGCTAACAATATATTTAGAGGTTCAAGTCCATATTTGGTAAAGTTCTCGTATTCTGGGGATGCCTCACTATTAGTAACAAGAGACTGAATTAGGGGATTTAAGCAGATGAAGGTTGATAAGTCTGTAATATCTTTCTGGAGAAAATTGATGTTATCTGAGGTTTGATTTATATCCTTAATATTAATAGAGGTTACCTCATCCTTTAAAGATTTTGATGCAACTACATAAGAGTAGCTTCCAAGGATAAGACATATTATTGACAGAATGCATACATAAAAAATTAGTATTTTATTTTTTATACTCAAATTCATATAACTGATGTGGAATGAAACGGTAGGAGTTTTAAATAGCCTCATATACATCCTCCTATATGGAATAAATTTACTTTTATTTGGTTCAAGTATATTTTACATTAAAAAGAAAAGCTTTTCAATTTGATTATATTAGCTATAACTTCTTAAAAATGGAACCATTTTCTACAATTTGAGTACTACCATTTTATTACAGGTAATTTTATAATTACACTGTAAACAGCCTGAGGTATTAGTAAAGATATAGAAAATGGTGAGGTATATGAAGAAGCAGACTGTAAAAAATATTAAATGCATAGTAGTAGTAGTGATTTTATTATTCACTCTTATAGGATGTGGCAATGAGACCTCAACTAGAAGAGAAGATAAAACAAAAGTTACTATAAGTTTCTTGTCCAATCTACCTGATAGGCAGTCAGGTCAAGGAAAGCTTGAACAACTACTGATTGATAAATATATTAGTGAGCATCCTGACGTCCGTATAGAAGTGGAGGCTTATCAAGATGAACCTTATAAACAAAGATTTAAGGCATATGCCATAAGTGATAAACTACCTGATATATTTTTTGTTTGGGGACAACCATCTTTCTTTAATCCTGTAATGAAGGGCGGTTATGCTGAAGCTTTAGATTCTAATAAGTTCAGAAAGGCTGATTTTAAAGAAGGAGCTTTAGATGGATTTAGCTTTGAAGGAAAGCTTTATGGAATCCCTAAGAGTATGGATTATATGGTTTTGTATTATAATAAAGAGCTTTTCCATAGAAATAACATAGATATTCCTAAAAATTTCAAAGAACTTATGGAAGTGTGTAAGAGGTTTAAAGAGAAAGGAATCAATCCAATCTCAATAAATATAAAAGACAAGTGGCCCTTAGCTTTGCTGTATCAGGAGTTGGTACTTATGGAGGGAAAGGAGCAAGGTCTTATATACAATGCAATATCAGGACAAATAAGCTTTAGAGAGAATAGTGTATTAAAAAAAGCTGCTGAAGATCTGAAATTGCTACTTGAAGCTTGTGGATTTGAGGATAGTACGTCCCAGCTAGACTATAACAACTCTATGAATTTATTTACAAAAAAACAAAGTGCAATGCTGTATACAGGGTCCTGGGAAGTTGGCATGGTTAGTAACCCTAACTTATCAGAAGAGTTTAGAAAACAAGTAGAGGTATCTAAGATGCCCTTGTTTGTAGAAGGGCAAACTGTTGAAAATAGTTTGATTGCTTGGAATGGGGGAGGATATGCAGTAGCTTCCAAGTCTAAGGTGAAAAATCAAGCTATAAAGTTTTTAGAGTATATGATGAAGCCTGAAAATTGGGCTGAAAATGGTTTTGAACAGGGGTTAATAGTTCCTGCACAGAAGTATGAGAACTATTCAAATAAAAATGAAACAAAACTTCAAAAAGAATTGGTAGATATTTTGAGTAAAGCTAGTTCTTTAAGTGGTACATCTTGGCATGATAGCTTGACTCCAAACTTTAAAGTATCTATAGAAGAATTATGTTATCAGTTAGCAGCAGGAAGGATAAGCCCTGAAAATTTTTTGAATGAGATAGATAAGGAGGTAAATAAGGAAAAGCTCAAGTAATCAAATGTACAGTCTCTGTTAAAATAACCTATTGAAATTAAGTGGTCAGTCATAGGATGCTTAGATGAGCTTACGCAAAGAATTAATATGATTCTTTCATATTTATGAGATTTGAGATTAGAGTAAATACTATATTTGGTTAAAGGGGGAGTATAGGGATGTTAAAAAAGTGGTTGTCTAGATTTTTAACAGTGACCTTTGTAACAACTATGGTTTTAGGCAATGGAACAGCAGCTATTGTAAAAGCTGAAGATACGCCTAAATACCTAGATTCTAGACTTTCTGTGGATGAAAGAGTCCAGGACTTGATTACTAGGATGACTCTTGATGAAAAGGTCGGACAAATGGTACAGGCTGAAAGAAAAACTGCCACAACAGAAGATGTGAAAAATTACTTTTTAGGTTCCATATTGAGTGGAGGAGGTTCGCTACCTACGCCTAATACAGCTAAGAGCTGGGCTGATATGGTAGATGGATTTCAAAAGGCTGCATCAGAGACTAGACTTAGGATACCAATATTGTATGGTGTAGATGCAGTACATGGTCATAACAACGTTTTTGGAGCAACAATATTCCCACATAACATAGGACTTGGAGCATCAGGAGATGCAGACATTATAAAAAAGATAGGACAGGCAACTGCTGAGGAGATGAGAGCAACAGGTGTAACCTGGACTTTTGCACCTACTCTTGGAATTGCTCATAATGAAAGATGGGGAAGAACCTATGAGACCTTTGGAGAAAGTTCTGAGCTTGCTTCAAAACTTGGAGCGGCCTATGTTAAAGGTTTACAGGGAGATGAGCCAAGTAGAACTCTTAAAAAGAATAACACCGTAATAGCTACTGCTAAGCACTATATAGGTGAAGGTTTAACTACTGATGGAGTAAATCAAGGAAATGCTGTAATAAGCAATCTAAGTGAGACCCTTAAAGATGAGTTACTTCCTCCTTATATTGCAGCAGTAAATGCTGGTGCCAGATCAGTTATGATTTCTTACAATAGTATCAATGGTGAGAAGTGCCATGGTAATGTAGATCTTATAACAAATGTTCTTAAAGGCCAGTTAGGCTTTAAAGGAATAGTTGTATCTGATTATGAAGGAATAGCTCAGCTTCCAGGAACTGAAAGAGAGCAGATAAAGAAGGCTATTAATGCTGGAATTGATATGGCCATGGTACCTAATTCCTGGAGGAGTTTTATAACTAATTTGAAGGACTTGGTAGAAAAGAAGGAAGTTACAGACGATAGAATAAATGATGCAGTTACACGAATACTAAAGGTTAAGTTTGAGCAAGGATTATTTGAGGACCCTTATGCTCAAAGAGATTTACTAAATACAGTAGGTTCTCAAGCTCATAGAGATATAGGGAGACAAGCGGTTAGAGAATCCTTAGTGTTATTGAAAAATGATAATGATATAGTAGGCAAGCTAAAGGATAAGAAAAATATACTTGTAGCAGGAAAAAGTGCAGATGATATAGGAATTCAGTGTGGTGGTTGGACTATAACTTGGCAAGGGGCTTCAGGTAACACAACCAATGGAACTACTATTTTACAAGGAATAAAAAATACTGTAGGTAAAGACGTAAAGGTAACCTATAATAGCCGTGGAAGAGCAGCTTCAGACAATGACGTAGCTGTGGTTGTAATAGGTGAAAAACCTTATGCTGAAACTGATGGAGATAGATCTCCTGATGCTTTGGCTCTTGACTCTGATGATATTACAACTCTAAAAAATATTAAAGCTACCAATCCGAAGCTTCCAATAGTAGTGGTATTGGTTTCTGGAAGACCATTAACTATAGCAGATCAAATAGGTAATATGGATGGTTTAGTTGAGGCTTGGCTTCCAGGTACTGAAGGCCAAGGCGTTGCAGATGTATTGTTTGGTAATTATGATTTTACTGGTAAGCTTAATATTACTTGGCCATGGTATGCTTCTGATATTCCTAACAAAAAGGAAGATGGAAAAGCCTTATTTAATTTTGGTTATGGATTGAAAAAGGGACAAATGTCATCTTTGCCAGCAAAACCAAATCAACCTGATAACTCTATAGCTATACCTGGAAAAGTGGAGGCTGAAGCTTATACTAGTATGTATGGCGTACAAACAGAGAATGTAAGTGATGCAGGTGGAGGAAAGGATGTAGGCTATATAGACGGCGGAGATTGGATGGACTATGGTGTTAATGTTAAAGAGGATGGTAAGTATAAAGTTGAATTTAGAGTTGCCAGTCCTGGTGGTTCTGCCTCTGGAGCTCAGTTGTTTTTAGGTTCGAAAAATCTTACAAAGGTAGATGTACCAGATACTGGTGGATGGCAGAATTGGGCTACTGTAGAGGGTGTAGCCAACATTAAAGCTGGAAAACAAACCTTAAGATTCAAGGCTGGTAATGGAAACTTCAATATGAACTGGATAAACTTTACTAGAATTGGAGACTATGAAGACAATGGTGGAGATAATGGCGGTGGACAGACACCAGTACCAAATCCTTCAGGCCCAATAATAAAAGCTGGGGCTGTCGATGTATACATGAGTTCTTCTGAGCAGTCTGGCAGTATGAGCTGGTATGATGCTCCTAAGGATTTATCTAATACTCTCAGTGTGAAGGATAAGCTAGATATAACCTCAGAAGATGATACAAAGGTTACTAATATAAAAATAGATCCAGACAAGGAATATCAAAAGTTCTTGGGTATGGGAACTTCTTTAGAGGAGTCAACCATTAATAATATATCCAAGATGTCACCAGAGAAAAGAACTGAGTTTTTAAAGAAACTAGTAGACCCTGTGGATGGAGCTGGAATGAGTCTTATGAGACTTACTATAGGTACAGCAGATTTTACAGGAAGAGATTTCTATACCTATTATGATAATGTTCCAGGAACAGGTGGACCAGATTGGTACAATACTACAGGCAAAGGTTTCTCTATACAAAAAGATATAGATTACAATATAGTTGCTACAATCAAAGAGGCATTAAAGATAAATCCAAATCTAAAGTTGTTCTCTTCTCCTTGGACTCCTCCTGGATGGATGAAGGAGCAGACAGACAGCAGTAAGAGCTATGAAAATAATGATAAGCTTATAAAAGGCGGAAAGTTAAGTGATGGGCATATTTCTGATGCAGCTATGTACTATACTAGATATCTTGAAGAATATGCTAAGCAGGGTATTCCAATATATGCTATGACCCTTCAAAATGAACCAGGACTTCAGATAGATTATCCAAGCTGTTATATTACACCAGAGCAAGAACAAAAGTTGGCTATAGCAATTAAGGCTGATATTGCTAAGAGTGATGTACTAAAAGGAAAAGATATTAAGATATGGGCTTTTGATCATAACTTTGATAGCGGAGTTAGTTTTGCAACTCAGGCTCTAAATAATGATGCTTCAAAGTCCGCAATTGACGGTATAGCTTTCCATGACTATGGTGGAGAGCCAACTGCAATGACTCAGGTTCATAATTTGTTCCCAGATCACTCGGTAAATCTTACAGAGAGGTCTGTTTGGGGGACAACTGGTGCTGATAGAATAATACAGTACTATAGAAACTATGCTGAAAGCTATAACTCCTGGGTAACTATGTTAGATAGTAATATATCACCGGAGCAATGGACAGGTACTCCTGATCCTACCATGTTTGTTTTGGATGCAAATGATAACAATAATTACTGGGCTACACCAGAATACTATATAACTGGACAGTTTTCAAAATTCATCAGACCGGGAGCAGTGAGAGTGGATAGTAATTATGGTTCTTCAGATACTGTTACAAATGTTGTATTTAAGAACACAGACGGTACTTTAGTAGCAGTAGTAGTAAATCAGACTGATCAAACTCAAAGTTTCAAGTTAACAACTAGTGGAGCTCAAGTTTTTGCCAGCATACCTTCAAAGAATGTAGCTACCTATGTTTGGAAGCCTATTGCTGCAGATAAAATAAATGCGGTTCCAGGAACTTTTAGTTCAACCAATTATACCGATGCTAGTTCCAATATAAAGGTAGAGGGAGACCATACCGCTTATATCCATGACAATAATTATCTTGATTATTATGTAAAGGTTGATGAAGCAGGTTTATACAATATGACCTTTGAAACAGCAACACCATGGGGAAACTATGATGACAATGCTAAAAAGAACAGACAGATACACGTTCTTTTAGGAGATAAAGAGTTAACAAATGTATTAGTACCTCAAACTGCCTGGGACAATCAAACCTGGAGTAATTACTTTACAGTTAAGAATACAATTAACTTCAAGAATAAAGGCCTGCAAAAGATAAGATTCAATATTGATGCAGGAGAATTTAATATAAGAAACATTAAATTTGAAAAAGCAGTACCAATATATAATCTTCCTGGAAGAGTAGAAGGTGTAAATTACATCAACTCAAAAGGTGTAGTAGTTGAAAATGGTAAGGTAGGTTATGTAGATAAAGATGACTTTATGGAATACAAAGTTAATGTAGCAGAGGATGGACAATACAGTCTTAAGCTTAATCTGGCGTCGAAGAATGATAAACCAGACTTTGATATATATTCTGATGATAAACTTATCAAAAATGTAGAGCTTGAAGGTACTGGTGATTGGGATAGTTGGAAGGTTGAAGACACAAATATAAATCTTACAAAAGGAGAACATACTCTTAAGCTATACGCTAAAGTAGGGTTTAATTTGGATTGGTTTTCTGTAGGATCAGCAATAAATGCTAGTAGTGACATTATAAATGAGGGGAAAGAAGACAAAGCTGTAGTAAATGTAAAGCTTTATGATGGCAAGTTTGTAGCTAATCTTACAAAAGCAGATTGGAAACTAAGTGTATTGCCTTCTGGGGTGGATTATGAGGTTACAAGAGTAGATGATACAACAGCAATGATTGTGCTTCATGGTAATTCGAGCCTTGATTTTGATTATAATAAACTTATAAATATAGATATGTGTGCTAAGGAAATAGAAGGCTTAAGTGATAAAACGTATAGTATTAGCAGCAGCTTTGTAATAACTGCTAATAATGACAAAGAAGTTTTGCTTTCTGACAAGTCAATTCCTATAAATACACCATATATAGACGTAACCTTAAGGGGAGGAACTTTTGTAAAGGAAAAGATAAAAGATATAAGTTTATCAGGAGCACTCATTGATGGGAAGTATGCTCAGCTAGATTCTGTAGAGTACTTAGATGCAACTCATATAAGAGTTCATTTAAAATGGCTTGCAACCTATTATGAGGATCTTTCGATGGATATAAATGTACCTGTAACAGCATATGGTGACTCTACAAACGATAGTGGATTAGCTACTGAGATTACCTGTGGAAAGAGTAATCTAAAGCCAGTTCCATACAAGGTTGGTGATAAGGCTGTTACTTTAACAGAAGATAAGGCTTATAGAACTAAAGGTTCACTAAATAGTGAGGTTCAGGCAGGTAATAGAGTTGATTACTACCTAGATGTAGCAGAAGCTGGAGACTACACAATTACCTATACTGCAAATAACAATGCTTCAATTACTAATGCTATAAAGATAAGCACTGGAAATGACCTTAATGTTTCAGGAAATATAGCTACTTTAAGCCTAGCTAAGTTTTGGGGAAATACACTGGATGTAAAGGATACTGTAAGGCTAGAGGCTGGTCTTCAGACTTTAAGATTAGAAGCAGTAAATGGAGGCTTTAGTTTAAATTCGATATCAATAGCTAAGAAACAAGGACCACAGGACATAAAGGCAGATAGTAATGGAGATATAACCGTTATAAAAGCTGATAGTGTTTTTGGTGGATCAAGAGATAAGGGATATGCTATTGAAACTAAGGATGGTGTTAAGAATATAGGTGACACTTCTGTAGGTTCATACATGGATTATTCTGTGAATGTGAAGAAATCAGGAATTTACCAAATATCTTATAATTATGCTGATTCAGTAAGTTCAGTACCTATAGCAGTGCTTCAGGATGGAATGGGAAAAGAACTTGGAAGAGTAAAGCTTCCATCTACAGGTGATTGGAATAAGTGGGCAGACTCTGACTCAATAGCAGTGTATCTTAAAGAAGGAGTACAAACTTTAAGAGTTTATGTAGATGTTGATGGCTTTAATATACGTTCCTTTAACCTGAAGTATATATTGGACAGCACAGCGCCTAGTATATATGGAAGTGACGCTGTTATTCAAAAGGGAGAAAAACCAGACTTGATGAAGGCTATTGGCTTAAGTGCAATAGATGATATGGATGGAGATATAACTAGTAAGGTGGTATTAGATGATAGTAAGCTTGATATTAATACTATAGGAACTTATGAAGTTACTGCCACAGTATCAGACACTTCTGGTAATAAATCATCAAAGGTATTTAAAATAACTGTAAAAGAAGACGCTACTGCACCTGTCATAGAGGGTCATAATGCAGTGCTTCCAGTAGGAGCAAGCTTTGATCCAATAAAGGATTTAGGTCTAAAGATAACTGATAATAAGGATGGAGATATAACTAATAAAGCAGTAATTACTCAGGTTGTAGATACATCAAAGGATGGAGTATTTAGAGTAAAAGTATCAGTTGCTGATACTTCAGGAAATAGTTCCGTAAGCTATTTTATAGTAAGAGTATTGAGCATGGGGGCAATTGATACAAGTGATATAAATATAAATGTAGGAGATAAGTTTAATCCTCTAGATGGAGTTAAAGCTGTAGACATTAATGGAGAAGATTTGACCTCAAAGATTGAAGTTGTATTTAACAATTTAGATACTAGTAAAGCTGGAAGCTATAAGATTGTTTATAAGATAGTTGATAAAGAGGGCAATATAATAAATAAAGAGAGAATGGTAACTGTAAAAGAGGTACCGCATAATCCTGATAATGGAGGATCTAATCAAGGAGGAAACGGAAACAACAATAATGGCGGAAACAACAACTCAGGAGGAAATGGAAATTCCAATAACAATTCAGGAAATGGGAACTCAAATAATGGTCAGGGCAGTACTATAATAACCGATGAAAATGGTAAGAAGCTTATTCAGGTTTCTAAGTTATCCTCAGGAAATAACTTGATTCAGATATCTGATAATTCTAGTGAGTTTACTGTTGAAGTAACTGATATAGAAGCCTTAAAGAGTGGTAATGGAAGTTTAGAGATAAGAAACTCAAAGGTGGACGCTTTGATTCCATTTACAACTGTAAGTAAAGAGTTATTAAAACAAGGTTCGAGAATAGTCTTAAGCTTTAGTATTGTGGATGGAAGTGATATTACAAAAGATATTAGAGGTATAAAGAGACTTTACCAACTAAGATTATCTGTTGTCACTGGAGAAAATAAAGTTGATATATACAACTTTGCTGATGGAAAAGCTCAAATATCTTTAATACTCACTGACGATGAGCTTAAAGGCTTAGACAAGAATAAGCTTTCAGTATTCTACTACAATGAAAATACAAAACAATTTGAGGTTATGTATACAAAGCTTGATGGAAATAAAGTAACCTTTAATACAAATAAACTTTCAACATTTATAATAGCTGAAAAAGCTGAAAGTGGCAGTCAAGTTCTTCCTAAAACTGGCTCACCTATTGATAGCGAGGTATTGATAGTATTGGCGCTGCTAATGATAGTTTTAGGAGTAGGTGCTACCATTAAGCTAAGAAAAACAAAATAAAGCTAACATTTAAAACAAGTCATAGTTTGAAATACTATGGCTTGTTTTTTCATTTTTATTCACTATGGAAGTAATATGCAGGTATTCTTTATAAAAATTTAATTTGCTGATGTTCGATAATATCGGCTTCTAGAGAATATCGGGAATGTGTAATTAATAGTTGCAGTTGGATACATATAATAAAAAATTCCGAACAATTATTATATTAAAGTTATAAATCATCTATGAACTTTTAAAATATTCGGACGATAATTTAATTAATAATTTGTATTATTAAAAATTATTAGGAATATTTTTGAAAGAATTGTGTGAATATTCTAATAATAACAACGATGTTTAAGTTTGGAGGGATTGTATGAAAAAGGGAAGGAAAGATTTCAAGATAGTTCATGGGATTGTAGCTTTGTGGTTAATTGCGGTAATTTCTTTATTGTCAGTAGTATCTGTAGCCATAACAAATATGTACAAAATAAATGGCGATCTCACTAGTCTCAATGAGAAGGAACTTCAAAATATTAAAATTCTTGGAGATATCAATGGTTCTTTTAATGGAATGAGAAATGTACTTACTAAAATAATCGATAGACCCTATGATGAGGCAATGATAACAACTGTTAAGGATACTGATAGCAAGATAAGAACGCGTATTAGTGAGCTTAACACTAAAGATAATTCTGATGAAAAGAATAAACTTATAAGTGATATGAAAGATTATTATGATAAGTATATGGAAAAGTTTCCGCCACTAGCTGAAAAAAGAAAAGTTGGACAGGCAATGACTAAGGAGTACATGGACGACTATACTAAGGTTGGTACAGGAGTGAGCACAAGTATAGAAAAGCTTGTTGCTAGTGAAAAGCAGTCCGCAGACCTTATAAATAAGCAAAGTCAAGATGATTTTGTATCAACAAGAACCAAATTTATATTAATTACCACTGGTATTTTTATTTTGGTTACAGCTATATCTATGTTTATATTGTGGTACATAAGAAACTCTATAAAAGAATTTACAGCTCAGTTAAAGGTGGTAGCTTCTGGGGATTTGACTTTAGATATAGAAACAAACGAGAATAATGAGTTTGGAATAATGAAAAGAGAATTGGCTTCAACGGTAGATGCAATAGCTATTATATTGGGTGAAGTTAAGCAAGATGCTGGTAAGATGAATGAACAGGCATTATCTCTATCTGCCATTTCAGAAGAGATGACATCTTCATCTCAAGAAGTTAGCACTGCTATACAAGAAGTTGCAATAGGTTCTACATCTCAAGCTCAGGAGTTAATGACCATAGCCGGTGTTGTTAATGAGTTCGGAGAAGCCATAGAAAACATTTCAGGCATTGTAAGTAATGTTAATAAATCAACGGAAACCATAAGTTCCATGGCAAACCTTAGTAATGAACAAATGCAAAGCTTGGTGCTTTCGGTTAAGACAGTAAGTGCATCTTTTGAGAAGGTTACCGATAAGATTGATAAGCTTGGATCAAACATAAAAGAAATAAATGGCATAACCACACTTATAAATAGTATTGCAGATCAAACTAATCTTTTAGCCTTAAACGCAGCTATAGAGGCAGCAAGAGCTGGAGAGGCAGGAAAAGGTTTTGCTGTAGTAGCAGATGAAATCAGAAAACTGGCAGAGCAAAGCAAAAATTCATCTACAGAAATAAATAGTAGACTTGATATGATATCAAAGGAAACTAGTGAGGTGGTAGATACCACAAATGTGGTTAATGATGAATTTACAGGTCAAATAAATACTATAGAAGAGTCTATAGCTTCCTTTAAAAATATAATAGAGCTAGTAGAAGAAGTGATTCCATTGATGAAAGAAGTAAGTGGAGCTATGAATAGTATCGATTCTGATAAGAATGATATAATTGCGAGAATTGGTAATGCTTCTGCAGTAGCGGAGGAAAATTCAGCTTCATCGGAAGAAATAACAGCATCTTCAGAGCAAATGAGCAGTTCCTCAGAAGAAGTAGCAGAATCAGCTCAAACACTCTCTGAAATGTCAAGCAGTATGGTTTCAGTGGTAAATAGGTTTAAAGTATAAAATAAAAGGCAGCTTAACAGCTGCTTTTTATTTTATAGAAAATTATCAACTAAGTCTAAATTACGTCAATATTGAAGTCTGATAGGATGCTAGCAATTTCTTCTTTTGGATCAGTATCTGTAACTATGGAATCTATATCTCCTAGACCTGCAAATTTATAGTTTCCATCTATATGAAACTTTGAACTTTCCATTACTACAAAGCTTTTTTTACTTGATTCTAATATAGCTTTTTTTGTTATTCCGTCATCAATATCAAAGGTTGTGATGCTTTCATCAAAGACATCAATTCCACAACTTCCTATAAAGGATTTATCAAATTTATATTTTGATATGGATTCAATAGTTGGAGCGCCTGTAAAGCCATCTAGGTTTCTGTTAAGGATTCCGCCAGTAGCAATAACTCTTATATTACTTGGCTTTGAAAGAACGTTTAGTATATCAAGCATATTTGTTACTACAGTTATCTGCTTATCACTGGAAGCCAGTAGCTTAGCAAGTAAAATGTTAGTGGTTGATATATCTAAGAAGATAGTTTCTCTATGATTAATTAGCTTAAAGGCTTTCTCTGCTATTATGTTCTTAGTAGATATATTGATATCTTTTCTTGTTACTACATCTTTAACTTCAGCGGTTCCTCTAACTTGGACAGCTCCTCCATAAGTTCTTTTTAAAAGCCCTTGGTTTTCTAAAGTCTTTAAGTCTTTCCTTATACAATCCTCTGTAACATTAAATTTTATACTTAGATCTTTAACCTTAATCTTTCCTTCACTTTCCAATATATTAATAATTGAATCTAATCTTTCTTCTGCAAACAACTACTGTACCTCCAATTCATATTAATTCTTAACATAAGTTCATCTAAGCAGCGGATAATTAACTACTTAATTTCAATACGGTTCTTTAATACCAATTATTTTTTATAGAATATCTATTTGCTATCTTTTTTAGTATATATTAATTATGAAATAAAAATAAGAATCAATCAATAATAATATCCATCTAAAATATAAAAAAATTACACTTGAAATAATAAACAATAAGCGATAAAATAATAGTAAATGATAATTAACAATAAGAAGTAATAAAATTTTATAAGTATATAAAGATAGAATTTGTAATTAATCTAAGTTTTAGCCAGCATTTTACACTAATAAAAAGAATTAGGGGGAATCAATGATGCAACTGATATTAGATACTGGTAATTTGGAGGAAATTAAAGAAATTTCTACAATTTTGGACATAGATGGTGTAACAACTAATCCTACAATTGTAGCTAAGGAAAAGAAGAATTTTGTAGATTTAATAAAACAAATAGGGGAGATAATCGGAGAGGAAACTCCTATACATGCACAGGTTATAAGTACTAGTTATGAGGAAATATTAGAAGAGGCATCCTTTATAAGTGGACTTCGTGAGAATATCTATGTAAAAATACCTGTAACTCATGATGGCTTAAGAGCTATAAAGGAATTGAAAAAGAAGGGGATAAAGATAACTGCTACAGCTATATTCACTGCCCATCAAGGTTTTTTAGCGGCTAAGGCTGGTGCTGACTATGTGGCTCCCTACGTAAATAGGCTTGACAACATATCTGCAGATGGAGTAGGAACTGTTAAGGATCTTATTCAGATAATAGACAGATATGGGTTTTCAACTAAGGTGCTTGCTGCAAGCTTTAAGAATACTCAACAGGTCATAGAATTAATGAAGGCTGGTGTTCACAGTGTAACTGTACCTTATGACATAGCCAAAGCTATGATGGATCATCCATTGACTGATTGGAGTGTAGAAAAGTTTATACAAGACTGGGAAACTATTTATGGAGTGGGTGTTAAAACTAAAGGTTAAAAAGTAATTAATACTATATACTAATTCGTGAAACTAGCGTCCAATATATAAGAAAACATAAAAAATAATATAAATTTATAAAAAAATACGAATATTCTTTGATTATGTGGTCAAAATATTAATGTTTGCAACGCATAAGTCCAATAATCAAAAAAGGTACCTAAATCAAATTTGCTGGAAATTTGTTTTAGGTATCTTTTTTACTTTCTAATAAAATAAAAATATTAATAGCTAAGCATAAACATCTAAAAAATCAACTCTATAACTAAAAAAACTGACCTTTACCATAGGCATTAGAAATAATACCATATTAATGTAAAGCTATACATTAATATAGGCAAATTATATTAAAGAATTGTTGAGGTGTAGGGATGGAGAAAATAAGAGTGATTCACACATCAAGAGATACTACTGACAGGCTAAAAGAAAAGAAGTCCATATTATTTAGTAAAGAAAAATCATCGAATAGTATTTTAAAGATAAATAAAGCTAGAAACTATCAAAAGATAGTTGGATTTGGAGGTGCTTTTACTGAAGCAGCAGCTTATACCTTTTATAGGATGGATAAAGAAAAACAAGAGGAGATAGTAAGGAGTTATTTTGATCCTGTATATGGATTAGGATATTCCTTAGGAAGGGTTCATATTCACAGCTGTGATTTCGCTTTAGGAAATTATACTTATGTTGAAGAAAATGATAAAGAACTTACAACCTTTGATATAAGTCGTGAGAGAAAGTGGGTGTTACCCTTTATAGATTTTGCAAGAAAAGCAAGAAAACAAGACTTATTACTTCTTGCATCACCTTGGAGTCCTCCAGGCTGGATGAAATCAAACGGAGAGATGAATAATGGAGGTAAGCTGTTACCAGAATATTATCAAGTTTGGTCAAACTATTACGTTAAATATATACAAGCTATGAAGCAAGAAGGCTTTGATATATGGGCTATAACAGTACAAAATGAGCCTGCGGCAGTTCAGGTATGGGATTCTTGTATATATTCTGCTGAAGAAGAACGAGATTTTCTTAAAAATCACTTAGGACCAACCTTAGAAAATGCTGGACTAGCTAATATAAAGATATATATATGGGACCACAATAGAGATATTTTGTTTGAAAGGGCAGACACTGTTTTATCTGATGTAGAAGCAGCAAAATATGTTTATGGAGTAGGTAACCACTGGTACGTTTCAGAAGAGTTTGAAAGCCTTTCGAAGCTTCACCATAAGTATCCAGACAAGCACATACTATTTACAGAAGGTTGTCAAGAAGGCGGAGTTCACCTTGGCTCTTGGGATACTGGAGAAAGATATGCTAGAAATATGATAGGTGACTTTGCCAACTGGCAGGAAGGCTGGATTGATTGGAACTTAATTTTAGATGAAACTGGAGGCCCTAACCATGTAGGTAATCTTTGTGATGCACCGATAATTGCTGATACAAAAACTCAGCAGCTACATTATAATAGCTCTTATTACTACATCGGTCATTTTAGTAAATATATAAAGCCAGGTGCAGTTAGGATAGAAAGCACTTTAGAAGGAAATTCGAATATTAAACAAGTGGCATTTTTGAATGAAGATAATTCTATAACTTTAGTAGCTATGAATGAAAGTGAGAACAGTGAGGTTTTCAATATAGAGCATGAAGGGCAATATGCTGAGTATGAGTTAAAACCACATTCCATTGCTACTTTTATAATAGCAGATATAGAAGGGTAGTGAAAACATGGCAGTTAAATATAGTTTTAATGAAGATAAACAGTTTATAATAGAGGATTATGACAAAGCTAAAACCTTTGCTAGCTTTTTACCAGGAGTTGCAGGAATAGATGGAATACCTATGTGGGCTTATTATGTTAATCGTGGTCAAGGTCTTGGAAGCTTTGGAGTAAAGGATAAAAATAATACTATAATGGAGTTCTTCCCAGCACATTTGATGTATAAAAATGTTGAGCTACAAGGTTTTAGAACTTTTATAAAATACAATGGACAAGTTCATGAGATTTTCTCTTCCGCTTCAACAGATGTAATAAAAAGAAAAATGTATATAGAGAAGAATTTTCTTAAGGTAGAGGAAGTTAATGATAGCTTAAAGCTTAAAGTTACTGTGACTTATTTTACAGTACCTAAGGAAAGTTATGCTGGACTCATAAGAAAAGTTAAGATTGAGAATCTGGATAAACAAGAAAAAACTATAGAAATTTTAGATGGATTAACTCAGGTTCTTCCTTATGGTATATCAAATGGAGACTATCAAGCTATGGCTAATCTTATGAAGTCATGGTTTGACGTATTTAACTTAGAAAATAACATAGCGTACTATAAAGTTAGAGCAACTACTAGTGATTCGGCAGAAGTTGGAGAGGTTAACAAAGGTAATTTCTTCTTGGCTTTTTCTAGCGATGAAGAAGGCTTAATAAAACCAATAATAGATATGGATTTGATTTTTGGAGCTAATACTTCTCTTACAAGAGCAGCTAACTTTGAAGTAGAAAACTTAAGCTCTATATATTCTAAAAATCAAGTTCCTGAAAATAAGGTTTCAGGAGGTTTTTTAGGTAAAGAGGTTACTTTAAAGAGTGAAGTTACTCTATGTAGTGTTTATGGACATATAGCTAGTGTCGAGCTTATAGATTCTATAAAAGATAGGTTTAATATAAGTTATGTAGAGGAGAAGGAAAAAGAAGCTGGAGTATTAGTAGAAAAGCTTGTAGAGGATACTTATACAAAAACCTCAAGTCATATTTTTGATGAATATATTAGTCAATGCTATCTGGACAACATCCTTAGAGGGGGATATCCACTAGTATTTAAGGCAGGAGAAAAAAATCACGTATATCATGTATTCTCAAGAAAACATGGGGATCTAGAAAGAGAATATAACTTCTTTTCCTTAGAGCCTTCCTATTATTCACAAGGTAATGGCAATTTTAGAGACGTTAATCAAAATCGTAGAAATGATGTTTTGATTAATCCTAAAGTAAAGGAATTTAACGTAAAGCAGTTCATGGATTTGATTCAAGCTGACGGTTATAATCCTTTGTCAGTAAAAGGCTCCTATTTTACTTTTAATAAGGAAAAACTCACAGACATATTAGAGTTATCTGTGGATAATAATAAAGGCCTTGTGGATATTTTTAGCGAGAAGTTTACTCCAGGAAAACTGATTAACTATATTTCAGAGAATGAAATAAAGTTAAATATCTCTAAAGATGAGTTTGTAAAAATAGTGTTACAGCACTCTGCTCAAGTCTTTGAAGCTGAGTTTGGAGAAGGGTACTGGACAGATCACTGGACTTATAATATGGATCTCATAGAAAACTATCTTAATATATATCCGGATAAACTGCAAGAGTTTCTATTTGAAAGAAAAGATTATAAATTTTTTGATAGTGCTGTAAGGGTACTTCCGAGAAGAGATAAGTACGTACTAGCTTCAGGAAGAGTTCGTCAGTATGATGCTATTTTAGAAGATGAAGAAAAGTGCCAAAAGCTAAATATAAGTATTAGTGATAATAATTGGCTTAAAAAGGCTAATGGTCTTGGTGAAGTTTATGAGACAAATCTATACGGAAAGCTTATTTCTCTTGCTGTAAACAAGTTTGTAAATCTAGATCCTATGGGAATAGGTATTGAGATGGAAGCAAACAAACCAGGTTGGAATGATGCCATGAACGGATTGCCAGGAATCTTTGGTTCTAGTGTAAACGAAGCTGCAGAACTACTAAGAGTTTTTAATTTTATTATAGAGGCTTCAGGAAGCTTTGATAAAAAAGTAGAAATATATGTTGAGTTAGCTGAATTAATTAAGCAAGTAGAAGGTCTTGTAGATGATAATTTATGTGGAAAGTTATCAGATTACAACTACTGGGATAAGATTTCTGACTTAAAGGAAGGCTACAGAGATAACATAAGGTTTGGTATCCTGGGAGAAGAACAGGAGTTTACTACAATAGAGTTAGTAGAAAGCTTGAAAAAGCTTAAGACTAAGCTTAGCAACGGGCTAGAAAAAGCATTAGAAATAGGAAATGGAATATATCCTACTTACATGACCTATGAAGCTGAGGAATACGAAGTTATAGAAGGAAAGAGAAATCCTGTAAATGGATATGAAAATGTTCTGGTTAAGAAGTTTAAGTATGTACCAATACCTTTATTTCTAGAAGCTCCAGCTAGGATGCTAAAGAGTATAAAGGATAAGGATCAGGCAAGGGAGCTTTATGAAAAAATAAAGCAAAGCAAGATCTATGACGCTAAGCTTAAAATGTACAAGACCTCTGAACCCTTAAATGAAACTACCTATGAGATAGGAAGAGCTAGAGCCTTTACAGCAGGATGGCTTGAGAGAGAGTCTATTTTCCTTCATATGGAGTATAAGTATCTACTAGGTTTATTGAAAGCTGGATTATATGACCAATACTTTGAAGATATAAAAACCGCTCTAGTGCCTTTTATGGATCCAAAGGTTTATGGTAGAAGCACCCTTGAAAATTCTTCTTTTATAGCTAGCTCCGTAAACCCAGATGAGGCTGTTCATGGAAGAGGATTTGTATCTAGGCTTACAGGCTCTACCTCTGAGATGCTAAGCATGTGGTTCTTAATGATGGCTGGTAAGAAGGTATTTAGCTATGAAGAAGGAAAGCTAAAGCTACAACTTAAACCTATACTTCCACATTGGATGTTTGACAGCAACAATGAAGTAAGCTTTGAGTTCTTAGGAACTGCTTTAGTTACTTATCATAACCCAAACAGGAAGAATACCTTTGGAGATAACTGTGCTGTGATAGAAAGAATCTGTTTGAAGGATTCTGAAAATCAAGTATATGAGATAAAAGGTGGCATAGTAGAAGGACAATATGCTGAACTTGTTAGAGAAGGCAATATTAAAAAAATAGATGTTTATATGATATAAAGTATTAATAATATTATTAGTTTATATTCTTATATATTTAGAAACCACAGTCTATGGGTATTTAGGCTGTGGTTCTTAAATTTCTTAAAATTTTTGTATTTTCAAACTAAGGATAGTTTAATATTTCTTTGAATCTTCTACGATAGAACCATCTTCAATTCTAATAATTCTATTGCAACATTCAGCAATTTTGTTATCATGGGTAACGATTATAACTGTCTTACCCTCCTTATTAATGTCCAATAATAAGTTGAGAATATCCTTTGCATTAGAGCTATCTAATGCACCTGTAGGTTCATCAGCCAATATTATATCTGGATCAAGAATTAATGCTCTAGATATTGCAACTCTTTGCTGCTGCCCCCCAGAAAGGCTTGAGGCCTTTTTGGTTGAGAACTGAGACATATTTACTTTACTCAAATAATCATCTATTCTTTTTGACATTTCTTTATAAGGAATTTTGTTTTTGCTTTTTAATATATTGCTGTATAATAAAGGAATTTGTAAATTTTCTTTTACTGTATATTGAGGAAAAAGGGAGAAATTTTGAAATACGTATCCAAACCTTTCATTTCTAAATTTGCTTTTTTGATTACTACTTATTTTGGCTATATCAATATTGTCTAATGTATATTGTCCATTATTAAAATCATCTATAAGACCTAGTACGTTCAATAAGGTACTCTTCCCAGATCCAGAAGAACCGACAATTGATATTAGTTCACCTCTATTTATATCTAACGTTATTCCTTTAAGAGCTGTTACTTGGTTAGTATTGTTTCCATAGGTTTTAATTAAATTATTGAGTTTTATAATATTCATTGTGCAATCCCCCTAATAAGATCAGATATACTTTGATTAACAATTCTTTTTATTGAAGAAAATGACATAATGGAAGCTAGTATAATACAAAATAAAGTAGTTATAATAGATGTTACAATATGAAATTCTCCTAAATTTAAATAATTGCTCATAAGAATTATAAGTGAATATGATACAATATTTGATATTACAACAATTAGAAAGAATTGCCCATAGATTAGTAACGATAATTCTTTTTTTCTAGCACCTAACGCTAGTCTAGTTCCATACTCTTTTTTTCGTAACATTGCTTCTGATAATAATGCTCCAGAAACTCCAAGTAAAGCTAGAAAAAAAACAACTATACTCATTAGTAATATTAGCCTATAAGTAGGTGTATTCAGTTTAGAACTCAAAGCTATAGTTTCTAGAAGATTAGAATATCTGTAATCCATTAAATATTTATCTTGCTTTTTTAAGTTTTCTAAGTTTTGATTCAAATTATTTAAAGTAGCTTCAGGTTTTAATCTTATTATCAGATTTCTTATAAAATCTGTGTAATTCTCATCACCAATATATTTAAAGAAGTCATCTGTGACAATTACTATTGAATTGTTCAAGTTAATTAAGTTTTTTCCGTTAGTGGTTACTTGATTTTTTTTCAAAATTCCATTAACTAATAAGTTTTCTTCAATCTCTTGATTATCTTTTATAAAAGTCCGATGTATATTTGTTTTTAAAGGGAATTCATCTTTTAAAGCAAAACCTACAAATATTCCATTTGGTACAGTATCTTTGTTTCCTTTTAAAAAGCTAAAATTATTTTCTGAAAAGTCTTTTTTGCTCATTATTATTACTTCTATGGCCTCATTTTTTATATTATGTTCTTTTATATATTCTTGTCCGAAAAAACCTTTAGTAGTAGTGCTATCTGATTTTATATAAAGTATATTTTCAATAGATGAAAAGCTTTTGATCCTATTAAGTGTTTCTGTTGCATTATTTTTATTGCCTGATAAGTCTAAAGTTAATTTGCAGATAACATTGTTTCCCCATATCCTTTCAATATTATTTTTAGTACTAAAAACTTCTATTGCCCAATTAACAGTAATGTTTACCAGGAATAATACAATTATCAATTGTACAGAAATAAGAATTACTTTAAGCTTTATTTTTTTTAAAGAATCTATAATCATTTTTAAAGTATACATGTTATCACCTAATCCATTTTTAATTGTTCACTCAAATCCATTTTTGAAATTGTATAACCTTGATATATAGAAATTAATAGATTAATAATTATAACACCAGCCAATGGAATGATTATTTCATAATAACTTAAGCTTATGTTACTTATGAATAAGTAGTCATATATCATATCTTTAAATATAAAACTTACACCAAAGCAGGTAAGTATTCCTAACAGTGCTGATATTAACGATATCAATGTATATTCAAGGAACGAAATCAATGAGGAAACTAAAATATTTGAACCTAATACTAAATTTAATACAATTTTCTTTTTGTTTTTATTTATAATATAGTTGTAAAATAAGAACATATTGAAGGAACTTATTATAATTGATGCAATTATAAGCAAAGTGTATTTGCTATTATAATCTTCATCTAGAAGGACAGAAGTATTATCTTCATAGCTTTCTATATTATTTTTGCTTAGATTATTTTGAATAGATTCAAGTTCCTTAGTTGGAGAACTGCCATTTTTAAATAGTGTAATTTTAGCATTTGATATATTTACTGTTTTGTCTGTAGCATTAGAAAGAGGTAAGAAGACTGTTGATATATATGGAGCATCTGTTTTGTAATCACCTACTACACCTAAAATTTTATATTTTTCATTTGTAGGATCTAAGAATACATAAGAATCTGTTACCCCTGTAAATTCACCTCTATAAACTCCTTCACCGATTACTGCTACTTTTTCAGATTTTTTACTAAAGTCTTTTGGGATGAAGTTTCTTCCGTAAATAACTTTTGGCATCCATTCTGGAAGTGACTTAAAGTTTGTAAAGCTTATGGTTAGTACTTTATTATTTTTTTCATCTATTTTATGAATGTATTGAATTCCATCAACTGATATTTGAGTATCATCTATGTTATTTAACAAATTAAGCAAGTATTTGAAGTCAGCTTCATTTTTGTTTTTTACAACTAATACTTTTTTATGGTTCGTGTTCCCCATGCTTGCTTCTAATGCGTTATTTTTACCATCATGTATCCCTATAGCGTTAAAGGTTAGAAGTATAGAAGTTAAAAATATAATTAGGGCTATTATAAATTTATCTCCAATGTCATTTTTTATAAAAATTTTTATTAATCTTAACATAAAAGCACCTACTATCTTATAATTTTAACTATATTAGATATTGAACTAAAGTATTTTCCTTGACTACATTGTGATAAATTGGCTAGAAATAAGTAGTCTCCATCTTTTATATCAGATGAATTTAAAGCTAAAGTAAAAGTTGTCTTTGTTATTTCTTTTGATATTTCTTTTACTTCAAATTTTAATTGGTGTTCAAGAGAATATAAATTAAGATTGTCCAATGATTCTAAGTTTGTAGAACATTTAATGTATGTTTTTTCATTACTTTTTTTTATCTGATTATTAATTGAATCAGTAGCATAGTCGCTTATATTTAATTTTATATAATAACTAGAATTATTTTCGAAATTTATAGATTTACTATCAATTAAGGTATTATCTTTAACGAGTAAGTAATTTCCACTAAACATAATATTATTAGGTTCATCAATGTCTGTAAATGCCACATATGAAAGTATATTTACATCATTTTTTAAGTTTAATTCATTAAGATCAATTAGAACATCTTGTTTACTACTTGCTAAAACTTTTATTGTTGATTTAAATTTATCTTTATTGATTTTTATTCCATTAGAATCAGTGTTTACAAAGGCGGCTATATTTAATTTATTAGCAGATAGAGTAGTTTTATTGTCAAGTACAAGAGTAACATTTTTATATTTATCTAAACATAAAGTAGAACCACTAGTTGAATTATTATCGTTCTTACCATATATGCCAATACCATCAGCGGCTATATTTTCTGAGCTACTTGTATATTTTGGTTTTTCTTTAGAAATTGAAAATCTACTAATTACTAGCCCTGTTAAAATTGCTAATATGATTATTGAGAAAATTTCAATTAGAGTTTTCATGTTTTTTTTCATTAGAATACCCTCCAAATTGTTAAGTAGAGTAGTCTAAAGACTACTCTACTACATTTTTACCATCTTACTGATAGTACTCCATTATCTAGTTTTAACCCTCTAGACCAGTTACCAAAACTACTATCATTAATTCTATGACCAGACCAAGCTGTTTTGCTACTTGCTCTGTCTATTCTAACTGTAGCACTAACATCATTTGGGCTTGTCTTTGAATCAAAGTATGCATTGTTTTCTACAGTCGTATATAGAGAATCAACTGCATGATCTGCTGAAGTGGCTGCAACAGCATAGCTTCCTTGTATGTTTAAGCTAGCCCAGTAATGTACACTTGAATTGTTTGGTGAAGTATCAGCTTTAGCTGCAAAACCTGTAGTTATTACAACAACTCCAGCAAATAATAAAGAATAAAAAACCTTTTTCATAAAAAATACCCCTTTTATATTAAATTTTGTACAAGCCTGTAACAATTTAAATCATATCATAATTTATTTGGGAAATATGTAAAAAGAAGGAGTGAAAATTAAAAAAAAACGACATATATATACATGTTTTTAGTTACATATCAATATACTTATAAAACATAATACGATTTATATTATGCTTTTGAGTTAAACTAAATTGTTACTAGTAATTAGATATAAAGTGAATTAATTGTATATATGTAACATTATGAAACTTATTCATTTTAAAATATATAAAAATAATATTAACTTTGTGAATAAATAAGTACGAGATATTTAAAGATAAAAATAGATAAATTTATAATTATATATATTAAAGTGAAAAACTGAGTTCAAATATACTAGCATAATATTAAAAATAAGTAGATTTATATTTTTTTTTATTTATTGACAAAGCCAATATATAAAGGTAAGCTAATTTTGACAACTTAATAACAAACTTAGGTGTCTTTCGATAGTTTTTCGAAAGGTGAAAAGGGAATGCGGTTAAAATCCGCAGCAGCCCCCGCTACTGTAAGTGAAGACGAACCTTTAAATACCACTCTTTAAATTCTAAATGTAAAGGGGAAGGAGAAGGTTAGGATGAAACACAAGCCAGGAGACCTGCCTAAGTTAGTGAAAAGTATGGCTTTCGGTGGGAAAGTGCTATTTTTATGGATGATTTGTACAGTATAAATTTGCCCTTATATCTGTTCATTTATTATATGAAGGTTAGAGTAAACTAATCTTACGTATTCTTTACTAAGCTTTAGGCTTATAAAAATACAAAAAGCAATAGTTGAAATTAATTCATACTAATAATTTCTGCATATTGATTTAAGTAATGTTTGTTTTGCAGTGTAAATGAATAGACTTAATGTTTTTGTGCAGCAGTATTAAAGAAGCTTCTGATTAACTTAGTTTATGAATAATTATAATCTGAGTGTACAACTACTTTTAGAAGTTTACTTAATATAAATAAGGAGCAAAATTTCTATATATTTAGTCAATTATAAGGGTAGTGTTCTCTGAGTGAGACGCTACCTTTTTTTACTGTCTAGGAAATAATAAAATTTTTTCTTGGCCGAAATCAGCGATATCAAGGTTTCAGAGTAACTGTTTAAGGCAAATAGTAAAATAGAATTATATAATATGTTAGATTTTACTAGTATGCAGTGGTAGAGGTAGATGTACATAAGATTGATAAAGTAGACGGCTTTGGGGAAGTTTACATTATTTAAGGAAAGTTAGATGGATACAGTAGTGATTATCAAGAGTTTTAGGAGGAAGTTTCATGAGTGCTAAGTTAAAGTTTAGTGGTCTAAAAAAGAAAGCAATATTGGTTATAAGTTTTGGTACTACCTATGAAAATACAAGAAAGCTTACTATAGAAAAGATAGAAAAGCTTATAGAGGAGAAATATAAGGATTATGAGATAAGGAGAGCTTTTACCGCTCACGGAGTTATAAAAAAGCTGGCTAGCAAATACCAAATGCATGTAGATACACCTGAGGAAGCGTTAAATAGGCTGAAGGAAGAGGGCTTTTCTCAAATAATAGTTCAACCACTTCATCTTATACCAGGGCTTGAGTATGATTATGTAAGAAATGTAATAGACAGCTTTTCAAAGGAAGATTGTTTTGAGAGCATTAAGTTAGGACGACCTCTTTTATACTTTAAGGGGGAAGAAGAGGATATACCAGATGATTATACCTTGATGATAAAGGCTTTAGAAAACCAAGTTCCAAGAGATGAGGCTGTTGTATTCATGGGACATGGAACTCACCATCCTGCTAACTCAACTTATAGCTGCCTTCAAACAGTTTTTTGGGACAACGACTTTCATAAAGTGTTTATAGGAACTATAGACGGGTATCCAACTTTAGATCACGTTATAAAGAAGCTTAAGAAAAACAATATAACTAAGTTGACTTTAATGCCACTTCTTTTAGTAGCTGGTGACCATGCACAAAATGATATGGCTGGGGAGGAAGAGGATTCCTGGAAGAATATTTTACAGAGAGAAGGCTTTGAGGTTGATATATACTTGCATGGACTTGGAGAAAACCTCAATATACAGAAGTTGTATTTAGAACATTTAGAGGATGCTATAAGTGAAAAATACTCTAATATAGGTAAAAATAAAAAAGGTATGGCTAGCAATTTTTAAGGGGGAATAAAAATGGCTAAAATTATGATACAGGGTACTGCGTCTTCTGTAGGTAAGAGCATATTAGTGGCAGCTCTTTGTAGGATCTTTAAACAAGATGGCTACAAGGTAGTGCCCTTTAAGTCTCAGAATATGTCCTTAAATTCCTACATAACCTTAGATGGCAAAGAGATGGGAAGAGCTCAGGTACTGCAAGCTTATGCCAGCGGGTTAGAGCCTGAGGTGTATATGAATCCTATTCTTTTAAAGCCAACTTCAGATAAAAAGTCACAGGTAATAGTCAATGGTAAGGTTTTTGGAAACTATACTGCCATGGAATATCACAATATGAAACCTGGTTTCAAGGATATGCTAAAAAAGCATTTTGATAAACTGGAAGAGGAATTTGATATTGTGGTTATGGAGGGAGCTGGAAGCCCTGCTGAAATAAATTTGAGAGATAAAGATATAGTAAACATGGGGATGGCAGAACTGGTGGATGCACCGGTGCTAATAGTCGGAGATATAGACAAAGGAGGCGTTTTTGCAGCATTAGCAGGAACTATGCTGCTTTTGAAAGATGAAGAAAAGAAAAGAGTAAAAGGTACTATAATAAATAAGTTTAGGGGAGATGTAAAGATACTTGAACCTGGGCTTAATATGCTAGAAGAAATAATTGATAAACCTACTGTTGGAGTTGTACCTTACTTTAAGCTAAAGCTTGAGGATGAAGATGGTGCTATTGAGTTTAATAAAAAGGTAACTGCTCCTTTAGATATAGCAGTAATTAAGCTTCCTAGGATTTCAAACTTTACGGATATTGATGCTCTTAACAATGAAGATGATGTATCCATAAGATTTATAACCTCTTTGGAGGAGTTTGGTGAACCAGATCTTTTAATAATTCCAGGAAGTAAGAATACCATAGAAGATCTTATGACTTTAAGAGACAATGGGCTTGAAGCTAAGATAAAAGCCTACTCAGAGACTGGTATGATTCTTGGAATATGCGGAGGTTATCAAATGCTTGGCAAGAGTATAGAAGATCCTTATGGTGTAGAGACAGAGCTAAAAGAGATAAGTGGAATGGGACTTTTAGATATAAGTACTGTATTTGAAAGAGATAAGGTAACGACTAGAGTTAAGGCTGATATAGCTTCAGAGTTTTTGAAGAAGTCAGAGCAGAAATATATCCTTAATAAAGGATTTGAGCATATATACGGTTATGAAATACACATGGGTATAAGCAACTATGGACAGAATGCAGAGCCTTTATTTTTAATAGTTGATAAAAACGGACAAGAATTAGTTTCAGAGGCTTTGGTATACAAGGATGGGGCCATAAATAAAACTGGCAACATTATGGGCACTTACATCCATGGAATCTTTGATGGAAGTTATTTTAGAGAGTATATAGTTAACAGATTAAGAGAGAAAAAAGGTATTGGATTAAAAGAAGCAAAGAATTATGAAAGTTTAAGAGAAAAAGAACTTGATAGGTTAGCGGAATTGGTTAGAGGTTCTTTAGATATTGATAAGATATATGAAATAATGGGAGTTGAGAAAAAGGAGGATTAGGCTTGAAAAGTATAATTATATCCTCAAATTCCAGTGGCGGAGGAAAAACTACCTTTACCTTAGGGCTTTTGAAGCTTCTTAAGAGTAAGAAAATCAAGGTTCAGAGCTATAAGGCAGGACCAGACTATATTGATCCAGCATTTCACACACATATAACTAAAACAGCTTCACGTAATCTAGACCTTTTCTTGATGGGAGAAAAGGGAGTTAAGTCTAGTTTCTCTAGAGGAAATGGCGAATATGGAATAATTGAAGGGGTTATGGGCATTTATGATGGCAAAGGAATAACCTATGAATATTCTACAGCCCACTTGGCAGAAGTACTTGATATACCAGTGATTTTAATACTTTCACCAAAGGCTCAGGTTGCTACCTTGTGTGCAGAGATAATGGGGTTAAAGAACTTTAAAAAGATAAATATAGCTGGAGTTGTACTTAACAACATAAGTGAAAGCTATTATAAGCTTCTTAAGCTTGCAATAGAGAAAAACTGTGGAGTAAAGGTTTTTGGTTATGTACCAAAGGATGAAAGATTAAGTTTAAAAAGCAGACATCTTGGACTAGTTCAAAGCAGTGAAGTAGAGGATCTAGATGATAAAGTCACACTATGCTCGGAGCTTATACAAAGGTTTGTTGATGTAGAGGAACTTATGAAGTCCTTTAAGGATACATCAGATTATGAGGATAGCTTTAAGGTATCTAATAAAAAGCTAAGATCAGCAGTAGCTTACGATAAAGCCTTCAGTTTTTATTATAAGGAGAACCTTGAGCTTTTAGAGGAAATGGGAGAAGTAGAGTATTTCAGCCCACTTAAGGATAAAGCTTTGCCAAAAGGGATAGATTTTTTATATCTTGGGGGAGGCTATCCTGAGGTATTTATAAAGGAGCTAAACGAAAATAAATCAATGCTGACAGATATAAATAATCAGTTAAGTAATGGATTAAGGTGTTATGGTGAGTGTGGCGGACTCATGTACCTTATGGAGCAGATAGAAGGTGTAGATGCTGTTGGATTTTTCAAAGGTCAATCTATGCTTACCACTAAGCTTCAGAACTTTGGATATGCAGAGTTAGAGGTTGTGAAAGAAAATAGTATTCTAAAAACAGGCACTAAGATCAATTGCCATGAGTTTCATAAGTCAATGATAGAATCAGAAGAAAATAAGTTATATAAGGTTACAAAGAACGTATTTGATGGAACCATTAAGAATTGGCAGTGCGGATATCATAAAAATAATACCTTAGCAGCTTATGCACACATACATTTCTTCGGAAATATTAATATGTTTGGCAGCTTAGTCACAGGTGGCTTCAAGAAAGTATAATAACATAATTTAAAATATATTGCTTAAATACGTACCATTGCTAAGTAAGCTATTCTTAAAAGTCAGCTAGGTTATGAGTGGAGAATTTGATAATACAAATTTTTTACCCAGTGGAGTATGGAACGGATTAAGAGTTATAAATAAGGATTTTAGGAGAGAAAAGCATGGACTATATAAAAATTCCAATGGATATAGAGAAAAGAAGCTTTGAGATAATTGGTGAGGAGCTGGGAGAGCATAGTTTTGATGCTAGAGAGCTTAGTATAGTAAAAAGAGTAATACATACTACTGCAGACTTTCAGTATAAGGATTTAATCTATATAAGAGATAATGCAATTGATGAAGCTCTAAATCTTTTGAAGTCAGGAATTACAATATACACTGATACAAAAATGGCTTTATCAGGAATAAACAAAAAAGCCTTAAGTGAACTAAACTGTAAGGTTGAATGCTTTGTTGATAGAGAAGATGTAGCTTTAATAGCCAAGGAGAGAGGAATAACTCGTTCTATGGCTGCAGTAGAAAAGGCTGTTGAAGAAGGAGTAAGCTTCTTTGTTTTTGGAAATGCGCCAACAGCACTATATAGACTAAAAGAGCTTATTGAAGCAGGAAAAGCTAATGCCAAGTTTATCATAGGAGCACCAATAGGCTTTGTAGGAGCAGCAGAGTCAAAGGAAGAAGCTGAAAAGCTGCCACTACCAATGATAACTATAAGAGGCAGAAAGGGCGGAAGCACTGTAGCGGCAGCTATTGTAAATGCTCTTATGTACCTTTTAGTAAATAGAGGCTAAGATGCTAGAGCTATATGTTAACTGTGATGGGAAAAAGCTTAGATGCGGGTATACAACTGGCTCTTGTGCAGCTGGAGCGGCCAAGGCTGCAACACAGATGTTATATGAAAATACAGAGCTAAGAGAGATAAAAATAGATACCCCTAAAGGTATAGTACTTTTACTACCAATAGAAAAGCTAGTAAGAGGAGAAGACTATGTTGAGTGCTGTATTCTTAAAGATGGTGGAGATGATCCTGATGTAACTCACGGTCTTGAGATTTGGGCAAGAGCTGAGAGAAAAAGTGAAGGTTATGCGTTAAAAGGCGGAAAAGGTGTAGGTGTAGTCATGGGTGATGGGCTATACGTTAAAAAAGGTGAGCCAGCCATAAATCCAGTCCCAAGAGCTATGATAGAGAAAGAAGTAAAAGAAGTTCTACCAAAAGATAAAGGTGTGGAAATAACCATATTTGTTCCCAAAGGAGAAGAAGTAGCTAAGAGAACTTTTAATCCGAGACTAAATATAATAGGTGGAATTTCTATTTTAGGAACTACAGGTATAGTAACTCCTATGTCTGAGGAAGCCTTAAGAGAATCAATTAAGCTTGAAATAAATCAGAAGGTAGCCAATGGATATGATGAATTGATCTTAGTTTTTGGAAACATGGGAGAAGATAAGGCAGAAACCATGGGCTTAGATATTAGAAAAGTAGTGGTGATGTCAAACTACGTAGGAGATGCTTTAAACTACTGCATGGAGAAAGCTATAAAGAAGGTTACTATAGTGGGACATATAGGTAAGATATGCAAGATTGCAGCAGGCTGCTTTAATACTCATAGCAGAGTATGTGATGTAAGACTAGAGGTTTTATCCTTAGAGCTTGCTCTTATGGGGGAAAGTAATGAGCTGGTGAAGAAGGTTTATGAGCAAAAGACCACAGAAGGTGCAGTTAAACTTCTTGGTGACGGTTATGAAGCTTTGTATAAAAATATTGGACAAAAGATAATAAATAGAATAAACATATTTACCTATAACCAGCTTGAAGCTGATGCAATAATGTATTCTATGGACAATGGAGTGCTTTACGATAGCAGAAAGTGATGTGATTTTTATGTTATATATAGTGGGAATAGGACCTGGTAGTAGAGAGTATATACTTCCTAAAGCGCTTAGCACACTTAAAGCTTGTGATTTGATACTAGGCTTTTCAAGGGCTTTAGAAAGCATAAGTGAAGTTAAGACAGATATGATAGCCGTTAAGGAGCTAAAAGATATTATTAATATAGCTAATGAAAATAAGGATAAAGATCTGTCAGTTATAGCTTCTGGAGATCCTGGTTTTTATGGAATATCTAATTATATAAGAAGTAAATATGAAGGCCCTGTGAGAGTTATACCTGGAATAAGCTCCTTTCAATACTTTATGGCAAAGCTTAATAAGTCTTGGCAGAATAGTTATTTAGGCAGTCTTCACGGAAGAGAAGACAGTTTTTTAGAGGAAGTAAAAAGCAATAAACTATCTGTTTGGTTAACAGATAAGAAGAATTGCCCCGAGGCTTTGTGTAGAAAGCTTTATGAGGAAGAGATAAAAGTTAAGGTTTATGTAGGAGAAAACTTATCTTATGATGATGAAGTTATCTCCAGTGGTTCTCCTGAACAATTAATGAATAAAGCTTTTAGTGAGCTTTCAGTGGTGGTGATAGAAAATGAAATATATTAAGGATGAAGAATTCATAAGAGGAAACTGTCCTATGACCAAGGAAGAAGTCAGGATAGTGAGCATAGCAAAGTTAGGCATTGAAGAAGACTATAGCCTTTTAGATGTTGGAGCTGGAACAGGGTCTGTGTCTATACAGATGAGTAAGCTGGCTTCAAAGGGAAAGATCATTTCCATAGAGCGAGATGGGGAAGCCCTAGAATTACTTTACAAAAACAAAGAAAAGTTTGCTGCAGACAATATGCAGATAATAAATGGAGAAGCGCTTGAGGTAGCTGGTTCCATAGAAGGGCAGTATGATGGAATCTTTATAGGCGGCAGTGGCGGTAACCTTGAAGAGATAATAAGAGTTTATGGAAGTAAGCTAAAACCTAATAAGAGTATGGTTCTTAACTTCATAACCATAGATAATCTTTACAAGGCAATTAATTGTCTTAGAGAGCTGAACTATGAAGTAGAGTGTACTCAGCTTGCAGTAAGTAAGGCAAAAGGAAAAGGGCTTATGCTTACAGCTAATAACCCTATATTTATTGTAACTGCAATGTTGAAGTAACCTATGAAATTAAGAGGTCATTCATCCTATGCTTTAATGAGCTTGCGCAAAGAATTAATATGATTTTATCATATTCCATGGCTAAAACTGTAAACTCACTACGTTCGAACATACAGTTTTACTCTTTATTTAACCATTCACTTTTTATAAGTTTTATGTATCTTAATCTTAAGAACATTAAGAATGCTATTCAAATAAAGAGTAAAGATAGAGAATATGTCGCCTGCCAGAATTTCTTCACATGCGTTCAGAAAAGGCAGATGCGCAAAAAAATCATTTAATTCTAGTTGCTCGCTCATATAGCATCTCCTGAATAACCACTTAATTTTAACAGTCTTATTAAACATTGACTTAGAAATTAAAGTATATTGTGTTAAGTGGTTAGTCATCCGATGTTTGGAGGATATACGAAAATAATTAAATATTAGATGTACAACTTCTATCTGTAATCTATTTTGAAATCCTCTCTGGGCTCTGAGAGGAGAATTTAAAAATATAAATTTTGTTACGAAGTGATACATTCATAGTAGGAGGATAACATGGCGAAGTTATATGGAGTTGGGGTAGGACCTGGAGATAAAGAGCTTATTACAATAAAGGCGGTAAGGGTTATAGAAAGCTGCGACGTTGTAGTGGTTCCAAGTGGAATGGCTGGTGGAAAAAGCATAGCTTTAGAAATAGCCGAAGATTATATAAAAGAAGGTACAGAGATATTAGTGAAACACTTTCCAATGGGGGGAGAGGAGCAAGAGGCTAAGATATATGAGGCTTTTCAAGCAGTTGAGGAAAAGCTTAAGGAAGGAAAGAACGTTGCATTCTTAACCATAGGGGATCCGTTCATATATAGTACCTATATCTACTTGATAAGGCATATAGAAGAACACGGTTATGATACTGAAACAGTTCCAGGAATAACATCCTTCTGTGCCTGTGCAAGCCTTGCAAAGGAACCCTTAGTAATAGGAGATGAACCTCTTTTAATACTTCCAGGAAACCAAATAGACAAGATAACAGACGAAAAGAATGTGGTTCTAATGAAGGTATATAAGCAAGAAGAAAAAATAATTAATGCTTTAGAGGAAAAGGGCTTTAATTATGTATATATAAAAAGAGCTGGAAGAGAAGGACAAGAAGTTCTAAGAGATAAAGCGGACATAATAAAGAATAGAGAGTATATGGCACTAATTATAGCGCATAGATAGGTATAAGCTTAAAGGTTACTAAAACAAGGTGCTTTTATAGTAGATTACTGAAATTAAGGGGTTAGTAATACCATGCTTTAGTGGACTTATGTGGCTATATCAGGTATATAGAAGCTCCCACATAATTGTTTAGCTTAATCATTATTTTTAAACATATTTTAAATATGAATAATTAAGAATAAAATTACTTAAGAACTAAGAACTAAGAACTAAGAACTAAGAACTAAGAACTAAGAACTAAGAACTTAAGAACTTAAGAACTTAACAGTTTAAGAGTATAACAATATAACAACAAAAGAATTTAAACATTTAAAAATATAACAAGCTAAGAATATAAGAATATAAGAATTTATAGGAAACATGCGGGTTTAGAGTTTTTTAAGGAACAAAAATAGGAGGATAAGAGAGATGGTTTATTTTATAGGGGCAGGTCCAGGGGATGCAGACTTGATAACTGTGAAAGGGAGAGACATATTATCAAAGGCTGATGTGGTTATTTATGCTGGTTCTTTAGTTAGCAAAGAACATTTAGAATTTTGCAAAGAAGGAGTGCGTATATTTAACTCCGCTGTGATGAATTTGGATGAAGTTATTGAGGTTATGAAGCAAAGTGAGGATAAAGGTAAGATGGTTGTAAGACTTCATACTGGAGATCCTTCTATTTATGGTGCTATAAAAGAGCAGATGGATGAGCTTAAGACTTTAGGAATAGATTACGAGGTTGTTCCAGGAGTTAGCTCCTTTACTGCAGCAGCTGCTGCCATAAAGAGCGAGTTTACTCTTCCAAAGGTTACTCAGACTGTAATTCTTACAAGAGTTGAAGGAAGGACTCCAGTACCAGAAGGTGAAGACTTAGAGGCTTTAGCGAAGATAGGTGCATCGATGGCCATATTCTTATCTATAAGTATGATAGACAAGGTAGTAGCTAAACTTAGAAAGGGTTATGGAAGAAATGTGCCTATAGCAGTGGTTGAAAGAGCTACCTGGGAGGATGAAAGGGTCATATATGGAACTCTTGATGATATATCAGAAAAGGTTAAAGCTGCGAAGATAACTAAATGTGCTCAGATTTTGGTCGGTGATTTTATAGACTGCGATTATGAGAAAAGTAAGTTATATGATAAGAGCTTTACTCACATGTTTAGAGAGGGAATCAATGAAAATAGCAGCGATTTGCATAAATAGTCAAGGTGAAGAGCTTTATAATAGGATAAATAAAGAGCTTAAGGCTGACCTATACAAAAAGCAGGAAGGTGAAGTTTTTAAGCTTAAAGAAGTTACAGAAAAGCTTATGGAAAGCTACGAAGCTATCATATTTTTTTCATCTACAGGCATTGCTGTTAGAGCAATAGCGCCTTTTTTAAAAGGAAAGGATAAAGATCCAGCAGTACTTGTTATAGATATCTTAGGTAACTATGTAATCAGTCTTTTAAGCGGGCACTTAGGAGGAGCTAATGCTCTAACTTTGGACATTGCTGACATAATAAATTCAGAGCCAGTAATAACCACTGCCACTGACAACCTTGGGCTATGTGCACCTGATATAGTAGCAAAGGATAATGGGCTTATAATAGAGGATTTAAAGAAGGCAAAATGCATCGCAGCTAGTTTAGTTGCTGGTGAAAAAGTCTTTTTTGTTGATGAAGAAGATAAGCTTGAAACTCCTACAGGATATGAAAGAAGAGATTTTAAGGAATATTACAAAGACATAAGATGTGACTTACCAGATGCGATAGATAGCAGGGAGCTTGATAAGAAATCATCTAGCAATATATATGGTTCTGTTAGTGATAACTTATTAGAGGATTGTAATACAAAGAAAGCTAACACAGTACTTGTGACAAATAAAAGTAACTTTTCAAAAGGCAATAAAACTTTATGCCTAATAAGAAAAAACTTAATCTTAGGGATAGGCTGCAGGAAAAGCTATTCGCCAGATAAGATGAGTGATATAGTTACCAAAAAACTTGAAGAGCTTGGATATGATAAAAGGGCTGTGAAGACTGTTGCAACTGTGGAGATTAAAAAGGATGAAGAAGCTATAAGAAGGCTTTCACAGTATCTAGAGGCAGAACTAAAGATAGCAGCTATAGAAGATATAAGAAAGATTCAACATAGATATAAGGGCAGTGATTTTGTGGAAAAGACCATAGGGGTAAGAGCTGTGTGTGAACCCTCTGTGGAGCTTTTTGGAGGAACACTTTTAACAGAAAAACTAAGTATTGATGGAATGACTTTGTGCATTGGAGTGGAGGATATATAATGGGAAAACTATATGTAATAGGAATTGGTCCTGGTGGACTTGAACATATGTCAATAAGAGCTAAGGAAGCTATTGAGGAAAGCGATATAGTAGTTGGATATACAAGGTATATAGAATTTGTAAAACCATTACTAGAGGAAAAAAGAGTTTTTTCAACAGGTATGATGGGTGAAGAAGAGAGATGTAAGGAAGCCCTAAAACTATGTAAAGAAGGTACAGTTTCTGTAATAAGTACTGGAGATTCAGGAATATATGGAATGGCAGGTTTGATACTTGAGCTCAGAAGTGACGAAGAGGTAGAGGTTATTCCAGGGATAACAGCTTCGTCAGCAGCAGGTTCTATAGTAGGAGCACCACTTATGCATGACTCTTGCAATATAAGTCTAAGTGACCTTATGACCCCTTATGAGCTTATAAAGAAGAGAGTACAGCTAGCAGCGGAAGGTGACTTTGTAATATCTTTATATAATCCAAGAAGTAAGGGAAGAGCAGATTATTTAAGAGAAAACTTAGATACTATAAGAAAATATAGAAACGGCAATACTCCTGTTGCTTTAGTAAAGAATGCTTTAAGAGATGGACAAGAGGTGACCTTAGCAACCTTAGACACTTTTGATTGCACTAAAGCTGATATGCTTTCAATAGTTATTATAGGGAACAGTCAAAGCTACATTAAAGATGGATATTTCGTAACCCCAAGAGGTTATAAGCTATGATAGCTTTAATCTTAGGTACTTCTGAAGGAAAGAAGATCCTTTCTCTATTAAATCAGTTTACGGAAAATATTGTTGTTTCAACTGCTACCAGCTATGGAGGAGAGCTTCTAAAGGATTATAAGTATAGGTTGTTAAATACAAAGCCTTTGGACTATGGAGAGCTAAAAAGCTTCCTTCTAGAAAATAATATTAAAACTCTTGTGGATGCCTCTCATCCTTATGCACAGGTGGTTACAGAAAACGCAGTAAAGGCCTGTGAAGCTTTAAATATAGAATATTTAAGGTATGAAAGACCATCAGTTGCTGATAAGTACAAAGATAAGATAGTCAGCGTTAAAGATTACGAGGAGCTTTACGTAGAACTTTCTAAAATAGATGGTGCTATATTAAATACAACTGGAAGTAATAATATTAACAAATTTATATCTATGAAGCTTAAAAGTAGAGTTATCCATAGAGTTCTTCCTTCGGTTAAGGTTATGGAAAAATGCTTTGAGCTTGGCTTAAAAACTGAAGATATAATAGCTATTAAAGGGCCTATAAGTTATGAACTGAATCTAGCCTTTATAGATGAATATTCTGCTAAGGCTATGGTGGTTAAGGACAGTGGAGCAGAAGGTGGAACAGAAGAAAAGATAAGAGCAGCTATTGATAGAGGCGTTAAGATATTTCTCATAGAAAGAGCTGAAACTAAGTATAAAAACACCTTTGACCATATAGAAGCATTGGTAAACTATGTAGGTAGAAGATTTTACTAGATATAACCTTATCTCAATTTAGGTATTCTGTTGAGATTGAGATAGGGTGTTTTATGATGAACTTTGATATTTTGCTTTCAAGAATTTAGTATAAATACTGTTCTAAGAGAGTACTGAAGTTAAAAAAAGATAATTTGTCTAACAATGTTTTTTATAAACAAAGAAATTATTTAGTTACGTGCCAGTATTGAACAATTGTATAAGTCTTATAGTTATACTATATAAATGTAAATAATAGTAATAAATTAAGACAAAGTATACATGATTAAAAACAATAAACAATAATAAGCAATAATAAATAAAAATATAAGTTAATATTAAACATCACTACTAAGTTTTAAGTCCAAGTAGATACTTTAACAGCGTGTAGTTAAAAAATAGTATATTTGTATTTATGTAAATATGTAGTCTAAATATAAAATAAGTAAAATCGATCAGTGTACAAGTATGTACACTAGATATAAGATGAGGTGATAAAATGGCAAAAAAATATCAGATTGCTCTTGGAATATTCTTAGTATTTTTTCTTTGGCCAAGAAATGCCTATGCCATGCATATAATGGAGGGGTACCTTCCACTTGGCTGGTGTATAGCCTGGGGAGTTTTGACCATACCTTTTATAATAGTTGGATTTTTTAATATAAAAAAAATGATTGAAGAAAATCCTAAGACAAAGATGCTTATAGCCATGGTTGGAGCTTTTGCGTTTGTGCTTTCGGCTTTAAAGATACCTTCAGTTACAGGTAGCAGTTCTCACCCAACTGGGGTTGGTCTTGGAGCGATTCTTTTTGGACCTGCAGTTATGAGCGTATTAGGACTTATAGTATTAATATTTCAAGCTTTGCTTTTAGCACATGGAGGAATCACCACTCTTGGAGCTAATACTTTTTCCATGGCTATTGTAGGACCATTAGTTTCATACATTTTGTACAAACTTTTAAGCAAGTTTAAGGTACCAAGCGGTGTAGCTGTTTTTATAGCTGCAATGTTAGGAGACTTAATGACCTATGTAACTACCTCGGTTCAGCTTTCTTTAGCTTTTCCTGATCAAAATGGGGGAGTTATTGCTTCAGTGATAAAGTTTATGGGGATTTTCGCAGTTACTCAAATTCCTCTTGCCATAAGTGAAGGTTTACTTACAGTGATAATCTTTAATCTATTAAAGAATTATAACAAACAGGAGTTGGTAGAGCTTAAGGTTATAAAAGAGGAGGAGTAACAAATGGCTGAAAGAAAAAAGAATTTTTGGGTAAAGAATATAATATTAGGCGTACTGGTTGTAGCTATAGCAGCAGTACCATTGATTTTTATGAAAAATGCAGAGTTTTCAGGTTCAGACGATCAGGCTGAAAAGGCTATAAGTGATATAAATAAAGATTATAAGCCTTGGTTTAAGCCCTTATGGCAGCCACCTAGCGGAGAGATAGAAAGCTTGCTGTTTGCGGTACAAGCTGCCATTGGTTCAGGGGTGGTATGCTATTACTTTGGATACCAAAAGGGGAAGCGCAGGAAGGAAAAAGAAAAGCTATGATATCTATAGATAAGTTAGCTTATATATCAGCTTTAAGGAATGAAAGTCCCATTGAAAAGTTTTTATTTTCCATGATGACGTTAATTCTTTGCCTTGGATTAAACAACCCTTTGATATCTTTAATAGTATTAATCTCTATGTCTATTGCTTTAGTTTGTAAAGGAAAGTTGGACTTGAAGACTTATATAAGACTAATGCTTTTACCTTGCACCTTTTTAGTAATAGGAGTTATCACTATTGCTATAAATATAGTTGATGGCAGTAAAGCCGCACTTGTTATTTTCCATTTTAAAAGCCTCACTTTCGGATGTACTATGGATAGTCTCAGAGCTGCAGGGGAGATATCATTAAAGGCCTTGGCTTCTGTTGCCTGCCTGTATTTTTTAATACTTACCACACCAGTATTTGAAATACTTATAGTTTTAAGAAAGCTTAAATGCCCTAAGCTATTTGTAGAGCTTATGGGACTTATCTATAGATTTATTTTTGTTATTCTTGATAGAGCGAATATGATCTTTATTTCTCAGAATTCTAGGTTAGGATATTCAAATATTAGATTAGGATATAACTCCTTAGGAAAATTGGTAGCCTCATTATTTATTAGCTCCTATAAAAAGTCCCAGGATGTTTATATGGCTATGGAAGCAAGAGGTTACATGGGGGAAATAAATCTTATCTATGATAAACAACATACTTCCTATAGAAATATGTTAAAGATCTTAAGCTTTGAGATTGTATTATTAATTATAAAAATTGTTATATATTCTTAAATGAGCTTTTATATAGTTGGCAGTATAAAATACTCATACAGATATACAGCTTCAACTGTTAATGTATGTATACCTGATAATCTCCAGAAGTTTTGATTATGTAACGTATATATATTAAATTTTCATAAAGCATAACTATATTAAAGCTTATAAATTTTAATTAGTGGGAGGAATAACTTGAGTAATTATATATTGGAATGTAAAAACTTAAGTTTCAAATATCCTGATGGAACCTTGGCATTAAAGGATGTAAGCATTAAGCTTGAAAAAGGAAAGAAGATAGCTTTCCTTGGAGTAAATGGTTCAGGTAAATCCACATTATTTCTAAATTTTAATGGTATATTGAAGCCAAGTGGAGGCTTTATTTATTACAATGGTGAAGAAATAAAATATAATACAAAGTACCTAAGACAGCTAAGAAAAAACATAGGAATTGTATTTCAAGATCCGGAAAATCAACTGTTTTCAGCAAATGTTTATCAGGAAGTATCTTTTGGGGCTATGAATTTAAAGCTGCCAGAAGAAGAGGTTAAGAAAAGAGTTGATAAAGCCTTAAATGATACGGGAATGTATTCTTTTAAGAATAAAGCCGTGCATTTTTTAAGCTACGGACAGAAAAAGCGAATATCTATATCTGATATATTGGTTATGGATCCGGAGGTTATAATTTTGGATGAGCCAACCTCAAGTCTTGACCCTAAGCATTCTAGTCAGGTAGTGGAGATGCTTGATGGACTAAATTCGAAAGGCATGACTGTAATCCTATCTACTCATGATGTGGATTTAGCTTATCAGTGGGCAGATTATATATTTATAATGAAAGATGGAACTTTAGTTAAAGAAGGGGATCCAGAAGAAATATTTAAAGATAGTGATTTTTTGCATCAGTGCTATCTTAAAAAGCCAACTATACTAACCATATATGAAGAATTGATAGGCTTAGGAAAGATAAAGCGAGATAAAGTACCTAGAGGATTAGATGAACTAATAAGTCTTTTAAGAACCTGTAAGTAGTTAAAAAATGTATAGAATTTGATAGAAAATTTACAAAGAAGTCTGATGTAAAGTACAAGCTATGTATTTATATCAGACTTCTTTGTATTTTATTGATTTCTATAGAGCATAGTTTAAGTTTTAACAAAAACAGAAAATCAAGGTTTTAGGGAGGTTTTTAAATTTTCATTGGAAATGAAGAATGTTATTGACAAATAGAGTAGATTAAATTAATATGTAAATGATAATCATTATCGACAACTATTTAACAAAGGAGAAATCATATGACATTCATTTATTCATTAATTGCAGTAATAATATTTACATTAATTTTCTCAGAAGCTATCAGGAAAAAGCCTGTGGTTTTCTATTGTGTAGCTATATTTATAAGCTTAGTTACTGGTGGCTTTGAATTGTACAAGCTATCCGTAAAAATAAATTTATCTGGATTCGTAAATCAATTAGAAAAGGCTGCTGCTCAAGGTTTTATTGCACTTGCATTCTTTGTATTAGTGATGTATGCTGGGGCTTTAAGTACAAAATGGTCAATAACTAAGAAGCTAATGAGCATAAGAGGACCGCTTGCCATTATAGGATCAATTTTAATACTTTCTCATGTAACTACATATTTGACAAGGTTTGTTGTGCTTAAGTTACCAAAGCTTATATCTGGAGAAGGATTGCCAGTTATATATTTAGTTTATATAACCATAGGTTTTATAGCCTTTGCAATAATGCTTCCATTATTTATAACATCCTTTAGAAAGATAAGAAAAAATATTAGACCATTGGTGTGGAAGAGACTACATAGATGTGCTTTTATATTTTATATATTAATCTATTTACATGTTATATTAAGATTAATGAATAGCAAGACCGTAGATGTATTTAAAGTTTCCTGTTACACAATTGTATTTGGTCTATACTTAGTATTAAAGCTAGTAAAAGTGTTTAAAAGTAAAAAAAGATAATCGAATATAACTTAAATTATAAAATCAGAGTATCCTTGATAACCATTGGTATTTACATGGTAATCAAGGATACTTTTTTAAAAAATTAAAGCGTAGTTTATAGTGGCATCAGTGGCTTTGTTAAAGGTTTTAGATCTTAAACCATAGGTTATAGATACTTTTATTTGATAAATACTAATTATTTCGGTTTTTATATCTATGGTACATCGAAAAAATGGTCCTTCATCATCTGAGAAACCGTAGTCTATGCCTTGAAGAGCTGCAGCAACCTTAAATACCCTTACAGGATATGTATTAAAACTTCTAGTAATAACTCTTCCTCCAGATATGGCTTCAGGAAACTTAACAGTGTCATTAATAATATTCATAAAATGCACCTCCCATAAATTATATTAGGAAAGCTTAAGGAATATTTTCTTATTTGTCTATGTTTAAAAGTATTGTTGAAATTAAATGATTAGTCAGCATATCCATTAATTCTAGTAGCTCTCTCATATAGTATCTATTTAATAATCGCTTAATTTCAAAAAGGTATTTTAAAAGGGCCGTACTAAAAAAAATTCAAATTATAGTTATATACTGAAAGTATTCTCACGGATAATAAGCCTTCTTTTACACATAATAAATCATAGTATAAGCCATATATGAATTATAAAATTATATATTGGATTATATGATTAAAGATGTAACAGTTCAATCTGAAATATATTTTTAGAGTACCTCTGGTTTCTGAAAGGAGAATTTAAAAATATAAATTTTAATATGAAATGGTACATCTATAATAAAACATCAATCTACTAAGTGAAGGAGATGTGTAACTATGAAAGTTAATCCAGATGATAGACGTGATAATGTTGATAAGATACAACAGCATATCAATGATACTTTAGAAAATATACATTTAGCAAATGACATGATAGAAATAACTGATGATGAAAAAACTAAACAAGATTTGAAAGCAAAAAATGATAGAAGAGAAGAGGCTCTGGATTCCTTTAGAAAAGAGATTAAAGATGAGGCTTTAGATAAAGAAAAAGGCTATAGATAAGTTTATGAAAATGTTTTCTAAAAATGTGTTGACAAGCATATGAATTTAAGTTATTATTAAAACATAAATTAAACGCTTACATATTGGTATATGGGATTGTAACTAACTCGATTAGGCAAGACCCTAGCTGATGAAAGAGTGCAGAGATGTCTCTTTTGATTGGTTAGGGTCTTTTATATTTAAATCATTAATAAAGATTTAAATACAGGTCTAAGTCAGTGAATATGTTTAGGGTTTAGTTTTAAAAATCAATATTGAATGGATCGTAACCGGTTAAGCGGGCGAGACCAAAGTAGATAGTAGCTCTATAAATACTGTTTATTTGGTCTCGCCTTTTTTATTCTTTAGGAATTCATATCAAGGATGAAATAGTGGATAAGTATGTATTGTCGATCTAAATGTACATATGAGAGAAAGAATAAAAAAAGAGAAATTATATCGCCTGCCAGAATTTCTTCACATACGTTTAGAAAAGGCAGATGCGCAAAAAATCCACTAAAGAAGATCGCGTTAGCGAATTTTTAAACAAAATTAATACCAAAAAATATAAAAAAATCAAAAAAATGAAAAGGAGAATGCCATATGAAATACGAAAAATTAGCAAAAGACATTATAAAAAATGTCGGTGGTAAAGAAAATGTTAATAGCCTAACTCACTGTGTTACGCGTTTACGTTTTAAATTAAAGGACGAAAGTAAAGCAAATACAGAAGTTTTAAAGAAAATGGATGGAGTAGTTACAGTTATTAAGAGTGGTGGACAGTATCAGGTGGTTATCGGAAACCATGTGCCAGATGTATATGCCGATGTAGTAGCTGTAGGAGGATTTGCAGCATCTTCAGAAGATGGCCCAGAAGAAAAGATGAGCCCATTTAATAAATTTATAGATATTATATCGGGGGTATTTACTCCAACCTTAGGTGTTTTATGTGCTACTGGTATGATTAAAGGTTTTAATGCATTATTTGTAGCTTTACATTTGATAAGCAATACTTCAGGAACTTATGCAATTTTAAATGGAATAGGAGATTGTTTATTCTACTTCTTCCCTATATTCTTAGGTTACACTGCTTCACAAAAGTTCAAAGGCAATCACTTCATTGGTATGGCAATAGGTGCATCCCTTGTATATCCTAAGATAGCGGCATTAACAGCAGCTAAACCTTTATATACAGTATTTAAAGGTACAATTATTGAGTCAGGAGTAAACTTAACTTTCTTAGGTATTCCAGTAATACTTATGGATTATTCTTCAACAGTTATTCCAATTATTCTAGCAGCATATGTTGGTGCTAAAATAGAAAAGGGTTTCAAGAAGGTAATTCCAGATGTAGTAAAAACTTTCTTAGTTCCATTCTGTACATTATTAGTAATAGTTCCATTAACATTTATAGTTATAGGACCAATAGCAACATGGGCTGGAAAGCTTCTTGGAGCAGCAACATTAGGAATTTATAACTTAAGTCCTATCATAGCAGGATTATTTATAGGAGCATTCTGGCAAGTATTTGTTATCTTCGGATTACATTGGGGATTAGTTCCTATAGCAATAAACAACATGGCAGTACTTAAACATGACCCAGTACTAGCAACTACTTTTGCAGCATCATTTGCTCAAACAGGTGTAGTATTAGCTATATTATTAAAAACTAAAAATACTAAGTTAAGATCAATTGCAATACCAGCATTTATTTCAGGGATATTTGGTGTTACAGAACCAGCTATATACGGTATAACATTACCTAAGAAAAAACCTTTTGTACTAAGCTGTATCGGAGCTGCAATTGGTGGAGGTATACTTGGAGCAGCAGGAAGTAACCTTTATATAATGGGTGGTATGGGAGTTTTCGGAATACCAAGTTATATAGGACCAAATGGTATGGATAAAGGCTTCTTTGGAGCTATAATAGGAATGGCAGCAGGTTTCATAATAGGCTTTGTATTAATGATGTTAACTAAGTTTGAAGATGATGAAGAAGTTACAGAAACTACTACTTCAAACAATACAATAATAGAAGTAAAGGCAGAAACTTTAGTTAGTCCAATCAAGGGTGAAGTAAAACCTTTAGCAGTAGTAAAAGATGAGGCTTTTGCATCAGGTGCACTAGGAAAAGGAATTGCTATAGAACCTTCAGAAGGTAAAGTAGTAGCTCCAGTAGATGGAGTTTTGACAACAATGTTCCCAACAGGACATGCATTAGGAATCACAAGTGAAAATGGTGCTGAAATATTGATTCATATAGGAATGGACACTGTTGAATTAAACGGTAAACACTTTGTAGTTAAAGCTAAGCAAGGAGAAACAGTAAGAAAAGGACAAGTCTTGGTAGAATTTGATATCCAAGCTATAAAAGCAGCAGGATATGCAGTAACAACACCTGTTATTGTTACTAACTCAGATAACTATGCAGACATTGTTGAGACAGATAAAAAAGCTATAAACTTTAATGAAGAATTATTAACAGTACTAGCATAAAGCATCAAAATAAAGTGATATTAAATATAATGTAGATATACAAAAAAGATCCGCTGAAGCAATTAACTTCAGCGGACCTTTTTTGCTGTTTAAGCTATATATTCATTATCTACTGATTCTGAGTTGAAGCTCTGATCTGCTTTTCTAGATATCTTTTCAGCAATAGATATTAAAGCAGGTATAACTATTGGAAGTAAAACAACACTTAGTAGGAATAATCCAGTAACAACACAAATAGCAAGTTCCATAAGAACATGGATATTTGATGGGTACAAGGTAGCAAAGGTACCAGCTAGGATTATTGCTGCTGACATTACAACGCCACCTACATTCTTAGCTGCTAGAATTATTGCCTCCTTAGGATCCGTGTTTGGATATTCCTTGAAACGAGTCATAAGGAAGATACTATAGTCTACTCCCAGTGCAGCTATTACTACAAAGGAGAAGAATGGTACATTCCAAGACATACCGTCTACGTTGCTAAATAGCTTAGAAGTTAAGAAGGAAGTTACTGAAATTGCTGTATAGTATGCTGCCACTAAAGAACCAACTATATATACAGGTATCCAGAAGGATCTTATTACTAATACTAACAATACAAATATAGCTGCAAGCACTATTATCTGTGTAAAGGTAATGTCATGAGTTGCTATATTGTTCAAATCGTTAGTTGTTGCTGTTGGACCAGCGACTCCAAACTTAGCATCTGAAAGTTTAGTTCCCTTTAATTGATTCTTAACTAGTTCATTGATTTCATCTATGGTCTTGATTGATTCCTTCGCATATGGGTCAGAATCAAGATTTATTGTAATCTTAGTGATTTTTCTATCACTTGACATATAAGTATCAAACATTTTTGTAAGATCTGACTTTTCAAAGGCTTCCTTAGGTATATAGAAGCTCTTTGTACCAGTTGTCAATTGTGTTAGGAAGTCATTGGTTTTGTTTATACCATCATGAATAGTACCTAGACCATCACTGCTCTTACTTATACCATCTTTAAGCTGACCTAAGCCACCAGTTAATTGAGTTAATCCAGCATATAACTTGTCTTGGCCATCTTTAATCTTACCAGCACCATCTTGTAATTTTGCCATGTTTTCAATTACGGTCTTTTGCCCAGCACTACCTTGTCTTAAACCAGCTGCAAGGCCTGCTTCTCCTTGCTCTAATTGAGCAATTCCTTGAACTAATTCTGAATTTGAGCTTGTATTAGCTATGATTTGATTTATACCATCATTTAATGCTGATAAACCATTTGTAAGCTGATCATAGTTTGCATTAGCAGCATTTATTCCTTTAGAAAGTCCATCTAAACCACCAGAAAGCTGAGCCATTAGAACTCTTAGTTTTGCAATATCAGGATCATTTGCTGGAAGCTTTTGCTCAAGTGATGCTACTACACCATTAATCATTGTAACTAGTTGCTTTAGTTGAGGTATTGAACCTGCGGCACCTTTATAGCCTTCACCAAGCTTCACATAGTTTTGTTGTATAAAGGCAAGCTTATCATGTATAGTTTGAAGTCCTCCGTTTATTTTACTAACTCCATCCTTAACACCAGCTATACCACCGGTAAGTTTGTCAGCGCCATTAGCACCTTGATCTATACCATCACTGATCTTCTTAAGTCCATCTGTAACTGCGCCCATACCATTTTGTATTGCTCCAGTACCAGTGGAAAGCTCTTTAACACTTGAGAAATCAGGGGTAGTAAGACTGGTTTCTATCTTTTTCATTCCATCATTAATCTGACCTACACCGTTATTGGCAGAACCTAATCCATCAACTACAGTTTTAGTTTGAGAGTTTGTATAGAAGTTTTCTATAGCATCTCCCTTTGGCTGAGTAACGCTGGATACTTGTTGTATTCCTTTTAATCCTTTAAGCTTCACAGTTAACTCATCTATAACTGATAGAGCTTCATTGTTGTCCATCGCATCTTTATTCTCAATTACTACAGTAGTAGGCATAGCTTTACCTCTGCCGAACTTGTCTGCAACTAGAGTAAAGCCCTTAACAGAAGGAGTATCAGCACTCAAATCTTTAAGACTATCAAAAGATAGCTTAGTGCTATTAAAGGCTATTACAGGAGCTATTATAGCAGCTACCACTAGAACTGATATCAATGGATGCTTAACCGATGCTGAGGTAACCTTTTCCCAAAGCTTGTTTTCTTTATGGCCGGCAACATTATGAGATGGCCAAAAGAGTTTCTTTGCTAATAGCTTCATTATTACTGGAGTTAAAGTAACAAGTTCAATTAGAAGAACTGCAATACCTATAGCAACAGCATTAGCTGAACGGTAGATAGGGAAGCTTACAAAAGTAAGGCTTGCGAAAGCCATGAAAACAGTAAGTCCACTGAAAATTACAGTCTTACCAGCGGTTTTATAGGTTACAACCACAGCCTCATCTATAGATAAGCCATGACCTAATTCTTCTTTAAATCTATTAAATAGTAAAATGTTATAGTCTGTACCTATACCAAATAAAACAAGAATTATAAACATTTGAGTTAAGCTTGTTATTGGGAAGTTAAAGGCATTTATAAGAACACCTATTATTCCCATACTGCATAGGTATGAAACGCCTACTGCAAGTAATGATACGAAAGGTGTAACCACTGAGCGAAACATTAGCATAAGTACTACTAATATAAAGCCTACGGTTATAAAGGCGCTTTTATCTACACCTTTGTTTGTAGCTTCTAAATAGTCATTGTTAATAGCTAGCTCGCCAGTGATATAATGAGTGGTTTTAACATCTTTTAAAGCGTCTTTAAAGCTATTTACTATAGTTTCACTATCCCTAGTTCCTCTTTCATAAGTAACTTGAGTTATTAGGGTAGTGCCGTCCTTTGATATCATTTGATCCTTAGCCTCAGGAGTGCCAAAAGGATCTACTATATTATTTATTTTTAGTTCAGTTTTTTTATCTTTAAGCTTATCTATACCTTTTTCAATATCTTTCATACCATCATCGGAGATTTTATTTGGGTCATTGAACACAAATATTGCGGTATCACCCTTTGAGGTTCCCATCTTGTTTATCATCTCTGATGCTAGCTTTGATGGTGAATCTTCACTTATTGAAGCTTGACCTTTCTGGTTTAATATCTGCTTTAGGTTAGGTTGATTTATGGTAAATAATACTGTAGCTACTGCCCATAGAGCTAACAAAACCCATCGAAATTTAAGCATCTTTCTCATGTATTTTTCCCCTTTACTTTTTGTTATTAAGAATATCAGCTATTCCTTTTTTTACATTTTCATCATTGTAAGCAACACCTAGTGCCTGAAGATTGTAGATTATAAGTGCATAAGCATATTCTGTAAGGCTGGTTGAAGTATCACTTTGAAGCCATTCCATTATTACGTTATACAATGTGCCAATAAAAGCTAAAGAAAATATTTTTACATCAGCTATCTTAATATTTTCACATTGCTGCATTTTTTGAAAATGCTCAGCAGTATAAGTAACGTATTTGTGTGTTACCTCATATCGCATTTTTTCAAATTTTGAGTTTAAACCTACTGCTTCAATAAGCAGAATTTTTGCGAAGGGTTTATTTACATCTATAACTTTTAGGAAGAAGGAGATAGCCCTGCTAAAACCTAAGTCAATTTCATTATTTATGTTGTCTAAAGAGTTTATTAAAGCAGTATAAAATTCCTCAGACACCTCATCATAAAGAGTGGCAAATAAGTCCTCTTTATTCTTGAAGTAAAAATAGAAGGTTCCTACAGATATATCAGCCGCTTCAACTACGTCTTTAACCGTAGTTCCATGATAACCCTTCGCAGCAAAAACCCTCGTTGCTACTTCAAGAATATGTTTCTTTTTTAAGTCTTTTCTTTCTTGTGTTTCCTTTGAACTTTTGTAAACCATGATATTACCTCGCTTCAAGCATAGAATGACGCTTCATTTTATGCTTATTATAATTCTGCTGAAAGCTAATGTCAATCGGGTGAAAACCTTTGCAGGAAATTAAATTATATTTGTATAGAGTACAAACAGACTGATTTAGTATATATAAGTAGTTAATTAGGAAAACTATGTTAAAAGTATAAGGGTAGGAGATAGTAAAAGATGATCGGAGTTTCTAAGTTATTATGTGGTACCCAAAGTTTTGGTGATCAGCTGAGATATGTTAATTAGATCCAGAACATAATCGATATACATGAATATGAGATTTTATATAGTACTAAGGAACTTAAAAAGACAAGCATGAAGTACTTTGTGGAAGATTAAAGTGTGAATGAAGGTTCCTAGACAGAGGGGATTATATCTAAAAATATTGTGAAGTAATTACTATAAAAGGCTAGAGTTTATTTAGATAACTCTAGCCTTTTATATGTAAATTCTTTGAACAAGCCATTCTAATTTTCTGATTAATAAAAGCCGATTTTTAATTATATAAGCTTTATTCATAGAACAGTTTAAACAAATATATTCTAATAAAATAATTAATGAAGTAAATTAGTAAGAACTTATATATGTAAGAATCCCTATCTTATTAATATTAATATAATAGGTAAAACTACAGCTATTATTACAAGAAATATAGAACCTATGGAACCTAACTTATTATCGGCCCATTGATATCTTGCAAAATTTATGAGATACATATTAAAAGCAAATACTAATGGAATTATTAATAATTTCATGGCTAATATTCTCCTAATGATTTTCTCCAGACTCAATTATTGGGGCGTTATAGATCTTTGTGCCATTACGTCTAATAATAAACTCAATATCAGTATGAACCTCGCAATCTTTGAAGTGCTTTAACCAGTTATAGGCTTCAAGCTCTTGAATTGTAGCAAAATCCTTTGCTATATAAGTACCAAATCTTAAGACATCTGACTTAAGCATTATGCATTTATCGATAGTTTTATTTACTTGCTTTTCGATGGAACTCTTTGCTGCCAGTTCTAACATTGGTTTTAAGTCTTTGCTATCGTAATCTATAGTACTTTGAATGGAAGCTATATCTGCTTCTAAAAACAATTTTAAGTTAACAACTGGTTTATCACCTTTTATATTTACCTTTATCTTAGGTGCTTTTTGAGGCCTTACCTCAAGTATTACAAACTTGTTTTCCTCCAAAGGGTCTTCAAAGAAGAAAAAACCTTTTTCAAACTCATCTCTTATCATAAGTAGAGATCTAGTTTCATCGCCTGTTAGTTCTCCTACCATTTTACCGCCATCGAATACCGCAGAACCAAAAAGCTCTATTTCTATACCACCTTTTCTAGGAAGATCCCCAGCATAATAGGAGCCGCCACTCCTAAAATGAACATCGTCTACATCTTTGTTACTATAAAAGTTTTTGCCACTATTTGGAGCCCCTAGTGGAAGTACTGTCTGTTCCACAGGACTCTTAATTTCATCTATTATATTTCTATAGGTAGTTACTGGGAAAAAACCTGTATTTCTTGACTGGAATAGCAAGCCTTGTTCCATCTTTGATAGTGAAGGTGTTAGTGCTGGAGAGTTGTTTTCAAGAAAATCCAAGGCAGAGCCTTTGGCTACCAAACAATACAAATCTCTTCTAACTTCACGTTTTCTAACTATTCCATTAATGTAGGAATCTATACCTTCCTTAGCCAAGTCTTCAGAAAATACCATGTACATTGTATGGTTGAAGGTTAGTTCTCTAGATAAACATGAATTTATCATATTTACACCCATAAAAAATACTGGACAATCAACTGATATTAGTAGCGTATTGCCTTTTTGCTTACTGCTTACTCCGCTGTCTTCGGTGTTATTCTTAACCTGAGTATTTGATGAAGAAAGTTGAACCGTTAATCTAAGTTTATCTTTCACTCCTTTTTCTAGCCCGATACTATATACAAAGGCATATTCTGTTACTTCATTAGAGTCAAAGCAGCCACAAAGAGTTGAGGCTGAAACAATGCATATTAGAGCAATTGCAATTATTTTACGCATCCTCAATCACCTTCTTTTTTCTTAGTATAGAAGTAATAAGTGCAAGCAACGGTATGACAAAGAATACAGTCCAGCCATATTGTCTTATAATGACTATATAGCTCATAAGTGATACTAAGTCTTTTGGTATCATACTTATTGCAAAAAATACTAAAGCTGAAGGTAATATCAAAGGACGCATATCATCTATGTTGAAGGCTTTGCAATAAGAAGATAAATAGCAGTAAAAAAGTGCACTTACAGAAACTAAGGTTCCTAAGCTCCAAGAAAATATAAATATAGGGTCAAGTCTATTAAAGAAAAAGCCGAGCTGTATTATCTCTGTTAAGGTATATAGCACAGAAGTTGGCTCCTGTGACTGACCATATCTAAAAATCAAAGTTACTGAAAGATATAAAACTGATATCAACAAGCCAGAAATAAGTAAGGAGATAAAACCGGATTTCTTTAAGTTTTTAACATCTTGAAGTGTGCCGGCTACGATTCCAAGTATTACTACTTCTCCATAATAAGAGCTTTCTTTTAATCCTAAAGTTACAGTAGTTTTAAGACCGTAGCCTAGTATGGGAAACAATCTGGAATAATCAAAATGATTATAATTTAACAGTATAATGCCAATAAAGCTAAAAAGAGTAAAGTATGCTATTAGCTTAGCAAATCTTGCAATGGTTTCAATTCCTAAATAGGTTAGTATGCATATAATTATAAGTTGAAGTGAAATATGGAAGGTTAGTGGGGTCTTGGGTATAATATAAATCTTAGAGACCTCGCTAAATTCCCTAGTAAGAGCAACAGCGCATATTAATATAATAATAGATAAAAGTAAAGAAGCTATTAAACCAAGAACTTTTCCCAAGCTAGCTTTAAAAGCAAATATCAAATCCTTGCCTGGAAAACGCTTCAATAGCAGATAGATACATAGAAAACCTAGCATAGCGGTAATATTTGAAATCAGTGTCATATACCATGTTGCTGTTCCTACAGCTCTTATTGCTCCACTAGGACTTACAAAATATATCTTAACGACTATAATTATTACAGTAAGGCACACTGCCTATTGCAGTCCAATCTTTCCTTCTTTAATCATTGTCTTTTCCCTTCTTTCCGCCTTTCTTCCATAAGAATGAAATTGGATTTTGTCTCCTTTTATTTAAACTATTTAGAAAGTCAGGACGCATACTTTCTAATTCCATAGGCTTTCTTACAAGAAGGCTGGAGAAGTCCTTAGTAGTAGGAGCTATAGGTGAGAGAAAAGGAACACCAAAGGATTTCATGCTACAAGCTAAAGCTCCAATTAATACTATACCTTCAGTTATACCTAAAAAACCGAGGAAAGCTGCCAAGAATATAAAGAGAAATCTGAGCATTCTAAGTCCTAAGGCTATTGAGTAATTTGGGATAGCAAAGCTTCCGAGACCAGTTATCGCTACTACAATTATCAATATTGGACTAACAAGCTTCGCAGCTACAGCAGCTTGCCCTAAGATAAGTGCGCCTACGATTCCAAGGGTTTGACCTATTACTCCAGGTACACGAATTCCCCCTTCACGAATGAGCTCGAAGGAAAACTCAAGCATAAGTATTTCCATAACTGTTGGGAATGGGACTTCTTCTTTTGCAGTAGACATAGCAATCAATAATTCTGTCGGTATGGCCTCATGGTGAAATAGTGATAAGGCTATATACAAAGCTGGTGCTAAAACTGTAACTAGCATACCTAAAATTCTTACAATCCTCAAAAAGGCACCATAATGCCACCGTAGGGTTTTATCCTCTTCTGCATGGATAAAATCAAATAGAGTCACTGGTACAATACATACAAAAGGGGAGCCTTCAGTTATCATAGCCACTCTGCCTTCACTTAGATATCTAGCAGTTCTGTCAGGTCTTTCTGTGTGCAGCACCTGTGGAAATATTGAGTAGGTGTGGTCTTCTATGTATTGACTCAGCATACCTCCACCAGAAATAAAATCTGTATCTATACTGTTTAACCTTCTTTTTGCTTCATTAACTATGTCGGGATTTACAATACCATCTATATACATTAGAGTGCAGAAAGCTTGATTAGTTCTACTAACCTTAAGGAGCTCAGCTTTCAACTTCTGGTTTTTTATAACTCTTCTTATTAAAGAGGTATTAGTTCTCATATTTTCGGTAAAGGCTTCCTGAGAGCCTAAGATTACACCTTCAGCGGTAGGTTTATCGATACTTCTTTTTTCAAAGCCCTTAGAATCTATAATGATGCATTGGGTAGAGCCATCTATGAATAATGCTGCATTTCCAATCAATATTTGGATTAAAATATCATTAAAATTAGTGAATTTAGAAACTTCATTTGCTGTAATTATATTGTTTGATATATAGTCATAGATTTCAATGGAATTTGCATTAGCGAAATATTGATTAAAGCTTTCAGTTTTCATAAGTGGACGAATTATAAAGTCGCTGACAAATATCTTATCTACCATACCGTCAATATAAATAATGAAGGCATCTATCTTTTGAGCAATTTTAAAGCTTCTGGTCTTGATGTCATTGTTGTTGGCAAGATCAAACTCATTTTTTATTCTTTCCAGGTTTATTGATAGCTTTGAAGCAACTATGGCGTTAGAAGCTTGTTTTGAATTTGGTAAAGTATTATCTTTATCTGTATTAGAAGGATTAGCTTTTTCATTATTAGTATCTTTTTGCTCGTTTTCTAGAAGCTCGAACTGTTTTGTTTCCTTTGGTTTATATGCAAATAAGTTTTTCATAACATCTTTAATCATTGGTAATCTTCCTTGCTTGTTATTTTATTCTAGTATTACACATATGATGTTCATTATTCATATCTTTAAAATTATAGAGGAGTTTCCTGTACTACTGATAATATGCTTAGGTATCCAAGTTCAACTAATAATTTATGAATGTCTGATGGTCACCAAAAGCTAGAATCATCGAACATTTATAAATTAAGTTTTCTTAATAGGATAGCTATAGGTATAACCCCGTACAATACTTTTAAGTCAGTAGAATTAAGAAAAAGTATTATGGATTAAGTTATAGGCTATTTATTATACAAAAATTTCACAAAATATTTGGTTTTGCTATGGAATTTATTTGAATAAGGTGTATAATATAACTAAGAAGTGAGAATGATTATCAAATGTTTATTGTAGAAATGTAAAGAATTAATAAAAATATGATTAATAGATTATTTTAAAGAATTATATATATAACAAATAAGAATAATATTAGATATAACATATGAAAGGAGTATAACAATGAAAAGATTAGTTTTAATCAGACACGGCGAAAGTCTTTGGAATTTAGAAAATAAATTTACTGGATGGACAGATGTAGATTTATCAGAAAATGGACTTATTGAAGCAAGAAAAGCAGGGAAGATACTTAAGGAGAACGGATTTACTTTTGATGTTGCTTATACATCAGTGCTAAAGCGAGCTATAAGAACCTTGTGGATAATCCTTCATGAGATGGACTTAATGTGGATACCAATTCATAACTCTTGGAAGTTAAATGAAAGACATTATGGAGCTTTACAAGGTCTAAATAAGCAGGAAACAGCTGAAAAATATGGAGAAGAGCAAGTTCATAAGTGGAGAAGATTTGTAGATGTAAGACCACCTGAACTAAGTAAAGATGATCCAAGATATCCAGGACATGAGATAAAATATAAGGGGTTAAGTGAAGAAGAGTTGCCACGTACTGAAAACTTATCAGACACAGAAAAGAGAGTACTTCAGGATTGGTTCCAAGAAATAGTACCTGCTTTAAAAGAAGATAAGAAGGTAATAATAGCAGCTCATGGTAACACTTTAAGAGCTTTGGTAAGATATCTAGATAATATATCTAGTGATGGTATTGCCAGTCTTAATATACCAACTGGAACACCTTTAGTATATGAGTTGGACGATGATTTAAAGCCAATAAGACATTACTATCTAGACTTAGACGGAAAGCTTCCAGAAGTGGCTATTCCAAAGGATATTAATGAAAGTGATAAGGCTATAGATAAGGAAAAATAAATGAAGATGGACAAAAAAATCACTGAAGCAGCTTCAGTGATTTTTTTGTACTATTCTTAGCAGTTTTGCCATGCTGGAAGTTTCTCCATCATGGATTTGGCAGCACTATTTCCAGCATCTTCAGATAAACCTTGAGTTCTTATCATGAAGTTTGTTAGTGACGCTAATTTTTCTTCATATGACTGCATGGAGCCGTCAGGTCTAGAGCAGTATTTGCAATAATCCTTAGTTTCATCTTCATTTGGAAAGTCGGAAGTTTTCTCCATTGGCATTCCACAAGCAACACATTTTTTCATATTAATAAATACCTCCTAAAATCTAAACTTTTATTAATTTTATATAATGATTTAATAATTGAGTCCCATAGGTTTTTAACACAGATTGGTCTGAGGAAAATAAATCACTGTTTGTTAGATAGTAATGAATTAATCCTATCCATGTATTGTATAGGAGATGGATAGGAATAGGTCGAAGTGTTCCATCAGAAATCTCTTTTTCTGCAGCTAGGCTTATATGATGAGAAATCATTGAGTTAATAGATATATAAGTATTTCGAGCTTCAAGAGGAAGCCTTCTTCTTTCAAGTATTAGTTTTTCGTAAAAATCTTCAAATTCTGATAAGGCATCTAAATGACATTGAAGTACCTGCTCTAAGGTTTTATTCTTACCAACTAGTTCATGTAATCTAGCTGCAATTTTAGTACCAACAGTATTTATTACCTCTATTATTAAGGCTTCCTGAGTAGGAAAGTGAGAAAATACAGTTCCATGAGATACCTTAGCAGCATTGGCTATATCTATGGTTTTAGTTGATAGTATACCATTCTTACTGAATATTTCTGCAGCGATTTCTATCAATTTATTTCTTGTTTCCCTTTTTTGAATTTGTCTCTTATTTTCTGACATTTAAAAACCTTCCTTTGATGAGTATAAACTCATTGAGTTATGACTCAATTATAAGATTCCTGTATTATATTGTCAATAAGTTTTTTGATAAAATATATTTATTAATATCATTGACACCATATAGAAAATATTATATAAATAATATAATAATTTAATAAGTCTTATTAAGAGTGGTGGAGGGACTGGCCCTGTGAAGCCCGGCAACCAGTATGTGTTATTTACATACATGGTGCTAAGTCCTGCAGCAATGCTGAAAGATAAGAAACGATTTATCTAAACCTCTTTCAGTAAAGAGGTCTTTTTGCTGTATCAGTGAAAAAGTGTTAGCTAAACCTAGTAAGATAAAGGGGTGAAAGAGGCTTTTTCAAATTTATAGTGGAAAATAAAACTTATTTTTCAAGCTCTTAATGATAAAGTTATTTTAACGACTTAAATTTTCAGCACAAGTTATTTATAAACAGTCAGAAAGAAAGGATTGGGGAGTTTTTTATGTCTGATGTTAATAAAAAAAGCAATAGTTTTAAAAAGGAGATCATAAGCAAAGCAAAAGAGATGGGGGCAAATATAATAGGCTTTGCACCAGTAGAGAGATGGGAACAGTTTAAGGATACCTCACAAGAGTACTTTCCACAGAATATATGGCCTGAGACCAAAACTGTAATTGTTTTAGGTATACAAATATTTTTACCAATGCTTGAAACAACACCTTCAATTGTTTACTCTGAGTTGTACAATACAACAAATAGAGTGCTAGACGAAACAGCGTACAAGCTTGCTAATTATTTGAATACTTTAGGGTATGGGGCTTTCTTTTTCCCGAGAGATGGATATGGAGATATTTCAATTCTGGTAAAGAAACCAGCAGCTGCTTTTTCGCATGTTATAGCTGGTAAGTATGCAGGACTTGGCACAATAGGATACAATCATACCTTAATCACTAAGGAATTTGGGCCGAGGGTTAGATTGGTTTCCATTCTTACAGATGCTGACCTTGAGGCAGATGAAGTAGTAGAAAAGGAGCTTTGCATCAAATGTGAGATGTGTAAAAGGTGTTGCCCTGCAGGAGTTTATACTACCAGGGACACCTTGATAGCAGATATGGATAAGATAAAATGCGCAGAATACCATGCCAACCTTAAAGAAGCCTACGCATTCCCTTGTGGAGTGTGTATTAAGGTGTGTCCAGTAGGCGAAGATAGAAACATTTATGGTAACAATGCTAAGAAGTATTTAAATGAAAGAGAAGCTTTAAAAACTGGTGTAGGAATTGAAGAATACTCAGGTTGGATTCATACAAGAAATCATGGCTCAAAGGATATAAGAGAAGTTTAAAAATATTTATGAAATTTTAATAATAGTCTTAACTGCAGCATAAAAATTCAATTTTGTATAGATATTAAAATTATAATTGGGGGATTTATTATGAAAGATAAAAATTTTAGTACAAAACTTACTCATCTAGGTGAAAAGAGTCCAAAATCAGTTTCAAGATCGAAGACTATTCCTATATCAATGACTTCTGTTTTTGTATTTGATGATGTTGAGACTCTTGATAAGGTTTATGAAAGCGAAGAAGAGGGCTATGTATATTCAAGAAATGGCAATCCAGGACACGATGCTTTAGAGGAGATAATTGCTGGAATAGATGAAGGGGAAGAAGCTCAAGTTTTCTCTTCAGGTATGGGCGCAATTGCAATGTCTATCGTTGCAAATGTGAAGGCTGGTGATCATATAATAGCAGCAAGTGTTTTGTATGGAGGTAGTTATACCTTTCTTAAGGAGGAGCTTTCAAAGTTCAATGTTGAAGTAACTTTTGTAGATGTAGTAAATGAAAGTATAGAACAATATTTTAAGTCAAATACAAAAGTGGTTTATGTAGAAACTATATCTAATCCTTTGATGGAAGTTATAGACATAAAGGCTATAGCAGAGTTATCTCACAAAAATAATGCTAAGTTGATTGTAGATAACACCTTTGCAACAGCTGTAATATGTCAGCCCTTAAAGCTTGGAGCTGATGTTGTAGTTTATAGTGCAACTAAATACCTATGTGGGCATAGTGATGTTACTGGTGGAATAGTTGTGGCTGATAAGGAAAATGTAAAGAACATAAGAAATACTGGATCTTTGTACGGACCAATGATGAGTCCTTTCGATGCTTGGCTGTTAATAAGAAGCTTAAGAACCTTAGAGCTTAGGGTAAAGAAGCATTCTGAAAATGCATTAAAGCTGGCAGAGTATTTAGAAAAGCATGAAAAGATTAAAAGCGTTTATTATCCTGGACTTAAAAACTCACCTTACTTTGATACAGCAAAACAACTGTTCAATGGGGATGATTTTGGAGGCATGCTTAGTATTGATGTAGTAGATGGAGAAAGAGGAGCTTATGAATTAATAAGAAATCTTGAAAATATAAAATTTGTTCCGAGCCTTGCAGGTGTTACTACCTCAGTATCATATCCAGTTAAAACTTCTCATAGGGCACTTACAGATGAAGAACTAAAAAAAGCTAATATATCCAAAGGACTTATAAGAGTTTCTGTTGGGCTTGAAGATATTAATGATATAATAGCTGAGTTTGAAAAAGCCTTAGCAAAGATATAGCTACAAATAAATAAAAAAACACCACCTAGTTTAAGGCCTAATTGTCTTATCTAGGTGGTGTTTTTTTAAATACCTTTTATATGCCTTTAAAAATACATAACTTAAATCTTTAATGGTTATAAAGTCTTTTATTAAATAAAAGAGTATTAATTTATCTTTAACTTTTTTACTATAGAATAAGCTAATTCATTAACTGATAATAAAATACCATATCCAACTAGGCTGCCTAAGAAGCTACATAGTACAGCAACTGCACTGTATGTAATAGGGATTGAAGGTGTTTTAGATAAGCTAAGCAAAATGCCTAAAGCCAAATCTATACTTGAAGTGAAGAATAAAACTTTTAGTATTGAGGTTGTTTTGGAAGATAAAAAGCATATCCAATAACCTACAGGTAAGAACAATGTAATAAATACTAGACCTGTTGATACTAAAGAAATGTTTTCTTGAAGATCAATACCAGGCATAGGCGTTCTATTTCCTATAAACAATATGATAAACAATAACATTGTTCCTACAATAAAAGATGTTTTATTTCTATAGCTGCAGAAGGAATTTTTTATTGAAGCTTTTAAGTTATTTATTTCTCCAAAACTTTCAATAGCTTTTTCTATAGACTCAGTTTCAGAAAAACCCTCAGAGATATATTGAGCTTTTAACATCATCAGATGATCCTTAAGTTCATCTGCTAGTTCAGATTTTTTATTTTTAGTAGTTTTTAATTCTGATACTATGGCTTTAATGTACTGATCAAATGGTCCCATGAAAATCCCTCCCTGCAATTGTTAATAAGCTTATTTAGAAGATCCCACTCATTAAGTTTTTGAGACAATACCTTTCTGCCATTGGCGGTGATACTGTAATATTTACGCCTACCCCCAGTTTCTGAATCCCCCCAATAAGCGGTTATTAAGTCCTTTTTTTCTAGTCTCTGAAGTGCAGGGTATAATGTGCCTTCACCAATAATATAGATCTCATCACTTTTTTCTTTTAACCTTTTGGCGATTTCGTAACCATAAAGGTCTTCTTTTTCAATAAGAGATAACAGAAGTATTTCTATACTTCCTCTCATAAGCTCTTTATCCATAATTATACTCCCTTCTAGTTATTTATTACTATTGTATATCTTAATACATCGTAACACAAGGCTATTTGGAAAGAATATTCCTAATATGATAAATGGAGTCATTTTTGTACTTTTATGTGACAAAAATATGTAAATAATGACATGCTTCGAGTTTTATTGACATGGAGTTTATGAGAATTTATAATTATATCAAGCGAGTGCTTACTCGCCTGTGAATGGAGGAAGATAAGTTATGGAATTCTTCATAAAAAGAAAAGAAAGAATAATTCTAACAGCTATTGAGATTATAAGTGAATTAGGGTTTCAAGGACTAGCAACTAAGGAAATATCACAAAGACAGGGGATTTCCGATGGAACTTTATATAAGCATTTTAAAAATAAAGATGAGATTATATTAGGTATATTAGATTACTTTTCAAAGTTTGATGATAGTATAAGACAATCAATTGAATTAAGTAATTTTTCAGCTAAGGAAAGTATAAGGTTTTTTGTAAAGATGCGTATAGAGTATTACGAAAACTATCCAGCTATCACTGCAGTGGCAGAGTTACATGAGACCTTTAAACATGAAAGTGAAGAAATTCAAAAAAGAAATAAAGATATTTTTGAGGATAGATATAAATTAATCATGCATTATATAGAAAAAGGTAAAAAGAATGGGGAGTTTCGAGTAGAAGTTGATAGCGAAGCATTAACTGATATGATTTTAGGCTCTAGTAGGGAGGCCATATTAAAGTGGAGGTTAAATGATTATAATTTCCCTTTAAAAGATAGGGTTATGAATACAATAGATATGATTTTAAAGTATAGCTAATAATACTAATTATAAATAGGAAGGTGTAGTTATGAAAAGAATTCTAATTGTTGATGATGCTGCTTTTATGAGGATGACGCTTAAAGCAATACTTGAGAGAAATGGCTTTGAAGTAGTAGGGGAAGGGGTAAATGGTGTTGATGCAGTAAATAAATATATGACCTTAAAGCCTGATATTGTAACTATGGACATAACAATGCCAGAGATGGATGGGGTTGAGGCCTTAGCAGAGATTAAAAAGAAAGACCCGGCTGCCAAAGTTGTTATGATATCAGCATTAGGACAAGAAACTTGGGTTAAGAAAGCCGTTATGCTAGGAGCAAAAGGTTTCGTGGTAAAGCCATATAAGGAAGAGTATGTTGTAGAAACTTTAAATAAACTATAAGCTTGAAATTATATCTTTCAAGCTTTATGGAGGAAAATCTATGAATGAATTATTGGATATTCAGTTCATTGCTTATGAACTTGCAGATGAGAAGTACGCACTGAAGATTAGTGATGTTTACGAGATAATAAGAATGCAGCAAATAACACCAGTTCATAACAGCAAACCTTTCTTAGAGGGTGTAATAAACTTAAGAGGAAAGGTTATTCCAGTTGTTAACTTGCATAAAAGATTTGGTCTTCCAAACTATACTTCTACGAAGTATACAAGAATCATGATATTAAAGAGTAGAGAAGATATGATTGGGGTAATTGTGGACAAGGTTAATCAGGTTATTAAGTTTGATGATATTCAGCCACCACCAGAAATGGTTGCAGGGATTGAGGGAGAGTATTTTGAAGGCTTGGGGATTACTAAAGAAGGAGTTGTAAGTCTTCTCAAGATAGAGGTAGTATTACATAAGTAGGGAGGTGCACAATGTCGGGAATATTTGAAAGCTCAGAAATGATAGGAGCCTTCTTAGATGAAATAGAAGAACAGCTACAGTTTCTAGAGCAAGGTATTTTAGAATTAGAACAAGAAAAAGAAAATCCTGAGGTTATTCAAAAGATTTTCCGTGTAGCACATACCCTAAAAGGTTCCTCTGCTACTATGGGATATGATAAGATGAAAAATTTAACCCATGAGATGGAAAATGTATTTGATAGGATAAGAAACAATCTTTTAATTGCAGATAAGGCAATTGTAAACGTGCTTTTTAAGTGTTTAGATGTTCTAAGATTTCTTAGAGATGATTTCGTAGAAAGTAAGAATAATACAAAGATAGATATTTCTGAAGTTTTAGAAGACTTAAAGCTTATACTTGAAGGTAAAGATAAAGAAGTTAATCAAGTACAAGTTGAAAAGCAGGAAGCCGTTGATGCATTAAGTACTAGTAAAGAAGATACATTCGATTTAGATGATGAGCAGTTAAGTATTCTAAAAAACTCTAGTTTATCTGGTCTTAATAATTTAGTTTGTAGTGTTAAGATTTCAGAGAATAGCTTTATGAAGGCAACTAGGGCTTGCTTAATAATTAATTCTCTGAACGATATGGGAACTGTAGTAACATCTAGTCCTAATGTATTGGATATTCCTTTAGATGCTGATATTTCTGTGGTTAATTATCTTATGACAACATATTTGAGCATAGAGGAACTAAAAGAAAAAGCTTCTCAAGAGCTTATGGATGTAGAAGAAGTTGAGGTAACTGAGTATTCGAATGAAAGTACTTTTGAAGAAGAAAAAAGTTCATCAGAAAAAGAAGATATAGATGATACTGAGGTTGTTAAAGCAGGAAAGAAGTTAGATGAAGTTACTGAAAAGGCTCATTTAGAGGAAAATAAAAAGAAGGAGACTGAAAAAAGAACTTCTCAAACTGTAAGAGTTGACATAGAAAGATTAGAGCAGATGATGAATCTAGTTGGAGAAATGGTAATAGAGCAAACTAGAATATCACAGGTTGGAAGCATACTTCATGGCAGATACTCTCAAGATGAAACTGTAGAAGATCTTATTGGAATTTCCAATCATGTATCTAGAGTGGTTAGCGAACTTCAAGAAAGTATAATGAAGGCTAGAATGTTACCAGTGCAACAGCTATTTAATCGTTTACCTAGACTTGTTAGAGATTTAAGCCAGACCTTAAACAAGGAGATAGATTTAGTTCTTGAAGGCGGAGAGACTGAGATGGATAGAACTATAATCGAGGACATAACAGATCCACTGATTCATATTGTTAGAAATTCACTGGATCATGGTATTGAAAAATCAGAATTACGTGAGGCTAATGGAAAACCATCAAAAGGAACCATAAAGATAAAGGCCTTCCATCAAGAAAATCATGTGATTATAACCATAGAGGATGATGGGGCAGGATTAGATTTAGAAAAAATCAAGAATTCTGCAGTAAAAAAGAAGGTTTTATCAAAGCAGGAAGCTGATAACTTGTCTAAGAGTGAAATAATAAATTTAATTTTTGAGACTGGACTGTCAACAGCGGAAAGCGTTAGTGATGTTTCTGGAAGAGGTGTAGGTATGGATATTGTTAGAAACCATATCGACAAGCTTAACGGGATAATAGATGTTGATACCAATCCAGGAGAAGGAACTAAGTTTACTATAAAGCTACCATTGACCTTGGCTATACTTACAGGACTGTTAGTTAAGATTCATGACGAAACCTATGCTATACCAATGAGTAATATAGTAGAAATAGTAAGAAAACCTATAGATGAAATAGAGTCTGTTAAGAAACAATCCATTGTTGTTATTAGGGATAAGGTTCATCCTTTAATATGGCTTCATGATTATTTCAAGTTGCCAAGAGGAGAAAAGAAGAAAAATGTTTTTATTGTTGTTTTAGGAACGGCTGAAAAGCGTTTTGGAATTGTAGTTGATAAATTAGTTGGTAATCAAGAGATAGTTATAAAACCATTAGGTTCATATGTTGGAAAAGTAGAAGGTGTTTCAGGAGCCACAATATTAGGAGATGGAAGTGTAGCTTGTATCTTCGATGTAGTTGGCATGTCTAAAATGGTTAGCAATAAAGTAAAAAGAGAAAGTATAACTTTAGCTTCAGAAGATAGTGATACAGATAAACTAAAATAATAAGAACTACGGAGGAATATTTAATGGGGAACTTTGGTAGAAATATGGCTATAAAGTATATGAAATCTTCAGGTATATCAAGCAAAGTTAAGGGAGCTTTATCTAGTGCTAAAAGGCTTGATGAAAAACTAAAGGATTTAATTGATATAAATACTCAAGTAACAAGAGGAACAACAGAGCAAGCATCAGCAGTGGAATCTACTAATTTAATGACAGCGGAGTTATCTAAGTCAATAACAGGAGTTGTAAGAAATGCTGAACAATTAACCAGCTTTGCAATAGACTCACAGGAATCCTTAGAAGACATGGCGGTATCAATTAAAGAGGTGGCGGATAGCAGTGAAAATGTGACTAGATCAGTAGAAGATATATCTGTAGCCATAGAACAAATGGGAAAATCCATTAAGGGAGTTTCAGGAAATGCTCAAAGCTTAACTTCTTCTGCTCAGGAATCTACAGCGGCTATACAAGAAGTTGTAGCTTCAATACAACAGGTGGCAGGAAATAGTGAAAGTACAGCTAAATCTGTAGAGAATATCTCTGTATCAATAGAGCAGATGGGTAAGTCAGTTAAAGGCGTAGCTGGTAATGCTGAAAACCTTGCAGCTTCAGCACAAGAAGCTACTGCAGCAGTTCAAGAATTGGTGGCATCAGTACAGCAGGTAGCAGGTAATAGTGAAAGTACAGCAAGTTCAGTAGAACAGATATCTGCATCTATTGAAGAAATGGGAAAATCAATAAAAGGTGTAGCCTCCAATGCTGAACAGCTAAAAAGTACTTCAGAGGATACGGCAGATACTATTAAGGACATGATAACTTCTATAGAAAAAGTAGCAAAAAATAGTGAAAGCAGTGCTAGCTCTGTAGAACAAATCTCAGCTTCCATAGAGCAAATGGGCAAATCTATAAAGAGCGTAGCTGGCAATGCTGAAAGTTTAACAGGATCAGTGGAAGAAACTTCAGCAGCAGTACAAGAGATAGTAGCATCAATAGAGCAAGTAGCAGGAAACAGTGAAAGTACAGCAAGCTCAGTGGAACAAATATCATCTTCCATAGAGCAGATGGGTAAGTCTATAAAAGGTGTAGCTGGCAATGCAGAGAGCTTAAAGGGATCTGCAGAAGAAACTTCAGCAGCAGTACAAGAGATAGTAGCATCAATAGAGCAAGTGGCAGGAAACAGTGAAAGCACTGCAAGCTCAGTAGAAGAGATATCAGCTGCTATTGAAGAAATGGGTAAGACAATTCAAGGTGTTGCTAAAAATGCTGACAATTTAAAGATGTCTACTGAAGAGTCTGCAGCAGCAGTACAAGAGATGGTTGCTTCTGTAGAGCAAGTAGCAGGAAACAGTGAAAGTACAGCAAGCTCAGTGGAGCAAATATCTTCATCCATAGAACAAATGGGTAAATCCGTTAAAGGAGTAGCAGGAAATGCTGAGACCTTAAAAGGATCAACTGATGAAGTAGCGGCTGCAATTCAAGAAATGGTAGCATCTATCCAGCAAGTAGCAGGAAATAGTGAAAGTACAGCAAGCTCAGTAGAACAGATATCTTCATCTATAGAACAGATGGGTAAATCAATTAAAGGAGTAGCAGGTAATGCTGAGAGTTTAAAGGGGTCTGCAGAAGAAGCCACAGCTGCTGTTCAGGAAGTAGTAGCATCTATAGAGCAGGTAGCAGGAAACAGTGAAAGTACTTCTAGGTCAGTAGAAGAAATATCAGCTTCAATAGAAGAGATGGGTAAATCTATTCAAGGAGTTGCAGGAAACTCTGTAGAACTTCAAAAGGCTTCTGAAGATACTTATAAGGTAGTAGAAAATATGGCCGCATCTATTAATCAAGTTGCTCAAAATGCTCAAAATGTTAATAAGTTAAGCGAAGTAGTAAGAGAAGATGCAAAGGATGGTCAATCAGCAGTAGCAAATACCTTAGATGCTATAAAAGAGATATCTGAGGTAATACACAAAGCAGAAAATGTAATTACAAACCTAGGAAAGAGCTCAGATAAGATAGGAAGCATTATAGATGTTATAGATGATATTGCTGATCAAACAAATCTTCTTGCGTTAAATGCAGCCATAGAAGCAGCAAGAGCAGGTGAACATGGAAAAGGCTTTGCGGTTGTAGCAGATGAAGTAAGAAAGCTTGCAGAGAGAAGTGCATCAGCAACTAAAGAGATATCTGAACTTATAAAAGGTATTCAGGGTGAAACTTCAAATGCTATAAAAGCTATAGAAGTAGGAACTGAAAAGGTTGAGTATGGAACTAGATTAAGTAACGAGGTTGGGACTGTAATTAATAAAATCGTTGGTGGAATAGAAAATGTAAGTTCTGAAATTAAAGAGATAACTCTAGCTACAGAGAATCAAAGTAAAGGCAGCGGAGAAATCCTAGAAGCTATGAAAATGGTGACCAACCAAGTCGCAATGGTGACTTCTGCTACGAAAGAACAAGCTATAGGGGCTGAAAATGTAATTAAGGGAGTTGCAAATGCAAAGGAACAAGTAAACCAAATAACAATAGCTATGAAAGAGCAAGCAAAGCAAGGACAGGATATTGTTACAGCAGTTTCTAATGTTACTAGCCAAGCTATACAGGTTACTCAAGCAACAAGGGAGCAGGTTGTTGGTGTGGAAGAGGTTATAAAAGGTGTTGGAAACGCAAGAGAACAAGTAAGACAAATAACAGTTGCAGTAAAAGAGCAAGCAAGTCAAGGAAAAAATGTAGTTGAGTCTGTGGAGAGCATGGTTAAGCAAACCAGTGAGGTTGCTATAGCTGTTAAGGAGCAAGCTAGCGGAATTGATGAAGTAATAAAAGGTGTTGGAAACGCTAGGGAGCAAGTAAGACAGATAACAGTGGCAGTTAAAGAGCAGGCTAATCAAGGAAAAGAGATAGCTAGATTAGTTCGAAATGTTACTGGCCAAGCTGCTGAAGTAACTCAAGCTACAAAGGAACAAGCGGCAGGTGTTGAAGAGATAATAAAGGGTGTTATTAATGCAAAGGAGCAAGTAAGACAAATAACATCAGCGGTTAAAGAGCAAGCAAAACAAGGGCAAAATATTGTTGAGGCAGTGAGCAACGTTACCGAACAAGCAGCTCAAGTAACTCAAGCAGTTAAAGAGCAAGCAGTTGGAGTAGATGAAGTAATAAAAGGTGTGGTTAATGCTAGAGAACAGGTATTACAAATAACTGTAGCAGTGAAAGAACAGGCAAAACAAGGTAAAAATGTTTCTATAGCAGTGGAAAGCGTAGCTGACCAAACTAAACAAGTATCTCAGTCTGTTATAGAGCAGGCTAAGGCAGTTGAAGAGATAATAACTGGAGTTTCTAACACTAGGGAACAGGTTAAACAAATTGCAGATTCTATGATATCTCAAGCTGAACAAGGGAAGAACATTACCAATCTTGCACAAAAGGTTACTAATCAAACTTCAGAAGTAGCTCTAGCAGTTAAGGAGCAGGCTAATGGTGTAGATGAAGTGATAAAAGGGGTAGAAAATGCTAGAGATCAAGTGAAGCAGATAACAGTAGCAGTAAAGGAACAGGCAAAGCAAGGAAAAGATATAGTTTCATCAGTGGAAAATGTGACTAAGCAAGCAGAGCAAGTAACTTTAGCAGTGAAAGAACAAGCTGTTTCAGTGGAGGAAGTTATTACTGGAGTAGAAAACTCTAGAGAACAAGTAAAGCAGATTGCTATGGCAGTAAAAGAACAAGCAAAGCAAGGACAAGACATTGTTTTATCAGTGGAAAGTGTTACTAAGCAGGCTTTAGAAGTGACTAAGGCAACAAAAGAACAGGTTATTGGTGTAGAAGACATAATAAAAGGTGTAGGTTCCTCAAGAGATGATATTAAAAAGATAACTTGGTCTATGAAGGAACAGACTAAGAATACAGAAAAGATTGTTAGGAATATAAAAAATGTCACTGACCAAGCTACTGAAGTAACCTCTGCTACTAAGGTTCAGGCTAAGGAAGTGGAGCAATTAGTTAAGCATATTAACGAAATTAATCGTGTTGTAAACTCTAATAAGAATGATCTTGAAAAGTCAACTAATTCTGCAAAAGAGCTTACAAGATATTCTGATGACATCAAAGAAGCTTTAGAAGAGATACAAGAATAATAAATATTTAAGTTTTGAGAGCTGTTAAAGTACCAATTCGAAATTAAGTGTTTAATTTTTATATTATCAAAGTGCTTTGAGTTAGCTTAGGCATAAAAAGTAACTTGAAGTGGTACATCTTATTATGTATCACTTCAACTTTTATATATAGAGTTAAGGTAGAGGTTTTAAAGTAAAATTGGCGTGAAATGATTGATAATCAAGGATAAATTTGAATATATAATCAGAAGTGGAGGGGGCATTTTATCGTGAATAACACTGAATTACAACTATTAGCAAATTACATATATGAGTTTTGTGGTATCGATTATCGCAAAAACCTTCCTTCACTGGAATCAAAGATTGAAGGAAGAATTAAGGAACTTAAGTTAAGTCTGTGGGAATACACAGGATATGTTAAAGTAGATGATAAGGAAAAAGATTTGTTAATAGAACTGATAACAGTTAATGAAACTTACTTTTTTAGAGAAGACAATCTACTAACTGAAATAGAGAAGGTAATTTATCCTCAGTATAAAGATAGAACAAGTATTAATCCTTTAAGGATATGGTGTGCAGCTTGCTCTAGTGGAGAAGAACCTTATACCTTAGCTATGCTGGTTAAAGAAACTAATCTTTTTAAGGAAGGTGCAGTTGAAATAATAGCTTCTGATATAAATAAAAAGGTGTTGAATAAAGCTAAAAAAGCACTTTATCATAAAAAATCCTTATCCTTTAGAAAGATGCCAGCTGGTATGACTCAGAAATACTTTGACGATGATGGAGATAACTATAAAATAAAAGATGAAGTCAGAAGCATAGTGAAATTTAAACATATAAACATGTTTGATAAGAATGTAGTAAATGAAATAGGAAAAGTGGATATAATAATCTGTAGAAACGTATTAATATATTTTGACACAGATGCGATAAAGAAATTAGTGGGGACATTTTATCAACTTATAAAGCATAATGGATATCTTTTGTTAGGTCATGCAGAAACTATAACTAATATAAATCCTGGTTTTGAAACCATATATACACCATCGATCTTTTATTATAAGAAGGAGGAAGATTAATATGAAACAATATGGAGTTCTTGTGGTTGACGATTCTTCCTTCATGAGAAGATGCGTAAGCTTAATTATAGAAAGAGATCCGCAGTTTTTCATAATAGGAATTGCTAGAAATGGAATAGATGCCATAGAAAAAGTAAAAAGATTAAAGCCAGACTTAGTAACTATGGATGTGGAAATGCCAGAGTTAGATGGAAAAGCCGCTGTAAAGGAAATAATGCATCAATGTCCGGTACCTATAATTATGTTAAGTAACCACACAGAAGAAGGGACAAAAGTTGCATTGGAGTCTCTTGAATTAGGGGCTGTGGACTTTTTCCTGAAGAGCTCATTAGTAGGAGAAGATATAAAAGAAGAGGTTGTTATTGAGTTCTTGAGCAAGTTAAAGGCTATCGCAGAAAGTGGAAAAGTTCAGAATATCGAAGAAAATATTGTTGATAAACAAATCAAAATAGATAATGAGGCCAAGGTAATACATGCTAAAAAGAGAGATTTACTTATAATAGGCTGTTCTACAGGAGGACCTTCAGCACTCCAATCCATACTGCCAAGGTTCCCTAAGGATATGAATATACCAATTGTAGTACTTCAGCATATGCCTCCTGGTTTTACTAAACCACTAGCTGAAAGGTTTGATAATATCTGCAACTTAAAGGTTAGAGAGATTGAGAATGGCGATATCTTAGAAAGTGGTAATATATATATTGGACCAGCTGGATTTCAGACTTTTATAGAAAAGAATAGAGAAGGTAAATATATTTTTAAAGTTGCAGATTATTCTCCTATAGAGACCTTATATAAGCCGTCTATAAATGTTACATTAAATTCAGCAGCTCCTCTATTTAAGGAAAGACTGCTTTCGGTAATTCTAACAGGTATGGGCAATGATGGGCTCATTGGATGTGAAAATGTAAAGGCCAATAACGGTTATGTAATAGTTGAGGCCGAAGAATCTTGTATAGTTTATGGAATGCCTAAAGTAGTTTTTGAGGCTGGACTTGCAGATAGACAAGTACCTTTACCTAGGATTTTCGAACAAATCATGCTTAACTTATAGTAAAGTTTCTGTATCGTGATTAGAAATATAGATGTGGAAAACTTATTTAAAAAGCTCGTTTTACTATTATTATTTGTTAACTAATTATAATTTTTACATTAAAGTATTTATTAAATAAATATATTGTTATATATTATATTTGGTAGATATGTTTTAAGATACATATTTTTGCTATTTATCTAGTTATGTTCTTATAGAAGTTTTATTTTTAAGAAACCATAATATCTGTTAAAGAGTAAAAGTAATAATGTGGTAACAGTTGACGTTGTTAATTAACATGGAAAAAATAGTTGCAGAAAAAATATATGACTATATAAATTGGAGAGTAAAATGAGAATATTAATAGCAGAAGATGATTTAATAAGCAGAAAGTTTATGCAGAAGTTTCTTTCAGCCTATGGAGAGTGTGATGTTACTGCAGATGGAGTAGAAGCAGTAGAGGCTTTTATTGCAGCATTAGACGCAAATAATCCTTATGATTTAATATGTTTAGATGTAATGATGCCTAGGGTAGATGGAATAAAGGCATTAAAGACAATAAGAGAATTAGAAGAAATCAGAGGGATAAAGGGAGAAAAGCGTTCAAGAATAATAGTGACAACAGCTCTTGCAAAAGTGGACTATATAATTGAATCTTTTCAAACTGGCATGGAGGATTATGTTGGTAAGCCTATAGACCTAGAAGAAATGGAAGCTGCTATGAGAAGAATTGGAGTTTTGAGTAACAAATAGAAATAAGGTGAGGTACTTGAATAAATATAAGATAAAAACATCAATATGGAGTGATGGTGACATCTTGGCTCAAGACATAATAGTTGATGGTGGAAAGTTCATATGTCAGGATACTACATTAAATAAATATATAATAGATAAGTTATTGAGTAATTATATATTTGAAATCTCTGTTTATAGGGAAGAAGATGTTTCTGGTGAAGTTAATAAAAAGCAGGATGAATTGACGCAAAGAGTAAAAAGTAGCTACGGTTTATCCATATTTAATATAAAAAGAATAATAAATACAATTACATTAAGAGGTACTATAGATTACGAAGCAATATCAAATTTATCTAATTTAGTAGTAGAGCTATCTAAATTTGGAAGCAGTATTGTAAAATATCTAAGGTCTCTAAGAGACGTTGATGAGTATACTTACACTCACTGCATAAATGTTGCGATTTATGCATCCCTTATAGGAAACTGGATGGGACTTTCTCCTGATAAATTGGAGTATATAGCTCAATCAGGATTATTGCATGATATAGGAAAGATTAATATACAAGAATGTATTTTGAAAAAGCCCGGCAAGCTGACTAACAATGAGTTTTATGAGATAAAAAATCATACTATTTATGGATATGATATAGTTAATAATGATAAGAATATTGATTTTAATGTGAAACAGGCTATACTGATGCATCACGAAAGAATTGATGGCTCTGGTTATCCTTTTGGGCTACTAAGTTATGATATACCTTTATATGCTAAATTAATATCTGTAGCTGATGTGTTTGATGCTATGACTTGTGATAGAGTTTATAAGAAAGGGGTTAATCCATTTAGAGCGTTCCATATGTTTTTGACTGAAGGTATAACGCTTTTTGATACAGGAGTTTTGTATGCTCTACTTGAGAACCTATCAGCATATTATGTTGGCATGAAGGTGTTACTAGATGATGGGAAAGTAGGAGAAGTAGTTTATATACCACCTAAAAATGTATTGAGTCCAATTATAAAGATTGATGAGGAGTTCATTGATTTTTCAAAGGAGAGTATATCTCGAATAATTGATGTAATATAAAATAAGAAAATGTTTATAATTAAAAGTTTTGTAAAGCTATTGGCTATAAATAATATAAAGTAAAAAACCACTAAACTAATTTTGTTAGTGGTTTTTTCATATGTTAGTCAATTTTCATACTTTCAACTAATACTTGTGAGTTATCAGATATTTGCTTTACTGTTGACGACACCTCTTGCAGAGCAGATGCTTGGTCTGTTGCAATCTGGCCTAATTCGTTTATTGTATTAATAATGGCAGTCATATTGCTGCTCATTTCTGCAAGGGCAGCTGAAATCTTCTTAGAGAATTCTCCGCTGTTAGAAGATAATTTTCTCATCTCACCTGCTACTACTGAAAAGCCCTTACCGTACTCTCCGGCTCTAGAAGCCTCTATTGCAGCATTAAGTCCAAGTAGATTAGATTGTTTTGATATACCTTCAATTAAAGAAACAGCTTCATTACTTTCAAGTATTAATTTCTCTGTAATCTCAGTGTTCTCTATCATACGATTTAATCTTTCTGACAGTTTCATAGCACTATTTGCTATTTCAGCAATAGTTGTATTGGTTTCTTGAAGTGAACTCTTCAATTCTACTGTAGAGCCTTTTATTTTCTTTAAGTTTTCAGTGCTTGCCGACAGACTCATAAAACCAATAGCATTATTATTTTCATCTAATGCAGGAATCAAAGTAAGCTTTAAATCAGCTCCATGTTGACCTTTATTAAGACTAGCTGTAAATGATTTCTTCTTTCTGAATAAGGTATCACTAGCACCAATATTGTCTATAAATTTACTATCAAAAGGCTCTCCGACTTTTACTGAGGATTTAGTAACTTTACTATCTAAACTATATATACACTGATATTTGTCCCAAATTGTTATTACTACATTTCCTTCAAGAGCCTCGCTTATGATTGGTGCAGTATCAATTAATGATTCGAAAATTCTTTCCATATTGGTCCTCCCTAGTGGCTTTCATCGTTTCTACAGTTAAAATTATAACATTATTCGACAAAGTTTACTACTTGTATAATATGTATATGATAGAATATTGCATCAATGAATACTAGGATGTTGTGGCTAGTGAGAATTATATATTAATACCAAGAATATAATATAGACTACCATAGAATATTATTAATTAAAATTTAATATTTAACATTACATAAACGGAATAGTTAATTGTATTTTTGATAAAGATATAAAGAAGTATATTAAAAGCTAAAATGAGGTGTTATTTTGAATTTAAATACTACTACCAATAGACTAGCTGATGAGAAGTCCCCATATCTACTGCAACATGCCCATAACCCTGTTGATTGGCATCCTTGGAATGAAGAAGCTTTTGAGAAGGCTAAAAAAGAAGATAAGCCTATATTTCTGAGTATAGGTTATTCGACCTGCCATTGGTGTCATGTAATGGCTCATGAAAGTTTTGAAGATGAAGAAGTTGCAAGACTAATGAATGAAACCTTTATATCAATTAAGGTAGATAGAGAAGAGAGGCCTGACATAGATAATATTTATATGACTGTATGTCAAATGTTAACTGGACACGGGGGGTGGCCGCTAACCATAATAATGACTCCTGACAAAAAACCTTTTTTTGCAGGAACTTATATACCAAAAAACAGTAAATACGGAAGAATAGGAATGATTGAGCTTACAAACAAAACAAAAGAGCTTTGGAGAGATGAAAAAGATAGGTTATTTAATTCTGCAGAAGATATTTCTTCAAGAATTAAAGAAGCTATAAAAAGCACTCCAGGCGATGTGTTGGGAAAAGAAACTGTAGAACTTTGCTTTAAGCAGCTAGTTAATAATTTCGATAAAGTAAACGGAGGTTTTAGCAGTTCTCCTAAATTTCCAACTCCTCATAATCTTTTGTTTTTGATGAGATATTATCATATATACAATAATGAAGATGCATTAGATATGGTAACAAAGACTTTAGATAAAATGAGTATTGGTGGAATACATGATCATATAGGATACGGGTTTCATAGATACTCCACTGACTCAAAGTGGCTTCTTCCACACTTTGAAAAAATGCTTTATGATCAAGCTATGTTAATTTTAGCTTATACTGATTGTTACAATATCACTAAGAACCCTTATTATAAAGAAGTTGCTGAGAATACTATAAGTTATTGTGAGAGAGTTTTATTGTCTCCAGAAGGGGCTTTTTATTCAGCAGAAGATGCTGATAGCGAGGGAGAAGAGGGAAAGTTCTATGTATGGTCCATTAAAGAACTTAAAGATGTTTTAGATGATCAGGAGCTACAGCTTTTAAGTAAAATATACAATTTAAAGGATAATGGTAACTTTAAAGATGAAGCTACTGGCAAATTTACCGGATACAATATTCTACATCTTAAAGAAAAGTTGAGTGATATAACCTGTGAGAAGTATGACGATAATCTATATAATAGTTTAAATAAGATAAAAGAAACTTTATTTAAAAAAAGAGAGCAAAGAGTTCACCCTCATTTGGACGACAAAATATTAACTGATTGGAATGGTCTTATGATTGCCGCCTTAAGTAGAGCAGCAGCAGTATTTAATAAAAAAGACTATTCTATGATGGCAAAGCAATGCATTGATTTCTTTATAAACAATATGAAGAGTAATAGTGTGCTTTATCATAGATATTGTAAAGGAGAATGGAATATACCTGGCAATCTGGATGACTACAGTTTCATGATATTTGCTCTTATTGAACTTTATGAGGCTACTTTTGAAACAAGGTATCTTCAGCTTGCTACTGAACTTACAAATCATCAGGTTGAAAACTTTTGGGATGAGGAAGGTGGGTTTTATTTTACTTCTTCAAAGGAGGAAGAAGTTCTAGCTAGAGTAAAGGAAATATATGATGGTGCAATCCCTTCAGGGAATTCTGTCGCTTTTATGAATATGCTTAAATTAAGTAAATTAACAGGAAATGCAGAATATGAAGGGTATTGTGAAAAACTTCAAAAAGCCTTTTCTCAAGTGGTTAAGGATAGTCCGATAGCCTATACTCAACTAGTTTCGGGAATACTTTTGTCTATTAGTTCCAGTACTGAGATAGTTGTGGTAGGTAATACTGCTTCAGATGAGTTCAATAACTATGTAAATAGTCTTAGAAGTATATATTCTCCTACTTCCGTTATCCTTGGAAAGGATTCTAATGATAAAGATCCGCTTATTCATAAGTTAGCTGATTATACAAAATATCAACAAAGCGTAGATCACTACACTACCGTATATGTATGTAAAAACTTTACTTGTAGTGAGCCAACTACCAACTTGGAAGAAGCTATGAAGTTAATACTTGAAAATAAGTAAGTTATTAAATAACTTGCTTATTTTCATTTATGCTACATTTAAAGCTTACTTAAGCAAGTCACTTTAACAATACTGTAATATAAAGTTGGTCAAATATGTATTGTTGGGATTACATGAACTTTTTAACAGAAAAGAAAAAGTAGCTTCGCACGATAATAGTATTATGTATTTATAAAAATACAAAATTTAATAAGGAAATTAAATACATTAAAAAAAGTTTTCTGTTAATAGACATAATTTTTCATATGGATTATAATTATTAGTGATAATATGAAATTTATGTCAAAAAATAAGTAAAAATGTCTTTTAGAAAGGAGGCTTTGTGTTCTGATATGAAGAAAATAAAAAATAGTAGAATAAAGAGAATTACCTTTATTATTTCATTAGTGATAATATTCATATATAACATAAGTCTATCTTCTAATATGGCTTTTATAAAGGCGGAGCAACAACCCAAAAATATCTTGCTAATAAATTCCTATGATAGTACTTATACTTGGACTGTATTAGAAACAAGTGGAATTCTAGGAACTTTTAAAAATTCTTATCCAAATTCTAAGATATATGTGGAATACATTGATTGGAACAACAATCCGTATAGTGAAAACTTGGACAAGTTTAAAGATATTATAAAATATAAGTATTCCAATAAAAGAATAGACTTGGTAATGACAACTGACGATGCTGCTCTAAACTTTTCTATAAAAAATAGAAATGAACTCTTTGGTAATATACCAATAGTATTTTCGGGAGTTTATAAGTATAGAATACCAGAATTAATTAAATCCTCTAGCAATACATATGGCGTAATAGAAAAAATAGACGTTGAAGATACAATAAAATCCGCATTAAACTTGTATCCAGATGCTAGTAAAATATATGTTGTTCATGATAATACAGAGACAGGGACCGCAGCATTAAATGAGGTCAAAAGAGCAGTAGATAAATTGAAAATTAATATAAGATTGGAATCTATTAATAATCTTGATTTATATGATTTTGATAGTAAGTTACCATTAATTGACAAGAATTGTATTGTTTTAATGACTACTTATGCTAGGGATAAAACAGGAAGAGCTGTTCAGCATGAGGATGTGGCATATTACCTAAGTAGAAGAATAGAAGTACCTATATTTACTGTTTATGAAACAGGGCTTAATCATGGAGCACTTGGAGGTAATGTACTAAGTGGAGAAAGACATGGTATAAGTGCTGCTGAGATTGCTATTAAGGTAATAAGTGGAGAAAAAATCAGTGAAAATATAATTGAAGCTAATGGATCAGTTAGAAGTGTGTATGACAATCAAGTAATGAAGAAGTTTGGTATTAGTATTAATAAGATACCATATGGAAGCGAAGTGATAAACAAGGATTTCTCTTTTTATGCTTCATATAAATATCTAGTATGGATAATAACATGTATTATTACTGTATTAATTATATTTATAATAATTCTTATGAGAAACGTGGTAAGAAGGAAAAAAGCTGAAAATGAATTGTTAGAAAGTAATTATCAATTATCTGAGATATACGAGGAGTTGTCAGCTTCTGATGAGGAGCTTAGAGATCAATATATTAAGTTAGAGGAAAGTCGAGATCTTATACAGAAGAATGAAGAAATGTATAGAATTATCTTTGAGACAGCAAACGATGGTCTGTGGGAGATTGACTTAGAAACTGGTGAGAGATACTTCTCAGATAGATGGCATGAGATTTTTGGCCTTACTAGAAGTGAAGTTAAAACTATGGAAGATTGGTTTAGTATAGTTCACCCAGAAGATATTTTAGTGGCTCGAGGTGTTATAGATGATATTATTTCTGGAGCTTTAGAAAGCTTTTCCTGTGACTACAGGATAAGAAGTAAGGATGAAGACTATAAATGGATTCATGCTATTGGAAAGGTAATAAAAGATAATCATGGAAAACAATTCAAGTTAGTGGGATCTCATTCAGATATACACGAAAGAAAGCTTCAGGAAGAGCAGATAAGACAAATGGCATTCTTTGATTCACTTACAGGATTGCCTAATAGGGTAGAAATAGCCAATAACTTTAATCATTTAGTAAAAAATAAATATAACAACATAGCTGTTATATTTATGGATATAGATAATTTTAAGAATATAAATGATTCTTTTGGACATACAGTTGGAGATGATTTGCTTGTTGAAGTATCGAAAAGGATTAAAAACTTTACTGGAGATAGAGGGATAGTAGCTAGGCTAGGTGGAGATGAATTTTTAATATTATTGCCTAATATAAGTGATGATAGTGTTAATAGTTATGTTAGTGATTTATCTAATATATTAGAGGATAAGATAATAATAAATGGAATAAAAGTTATAGCTTCAGCAAGTTTTGGAGCTGCAGTTTATCCAAGAGATGGAGAGAATTTTGGTGATCTTCTAAAGAATTCAGACACTGCCATGTACAAGTCTAAGGAGGTTGGTAAAAGAACCTTTACTTTCTTTGAAAAATGGATGAATGATAATATATTAGAGATGGTTATAATGGAAAATCAATTAAGAACTGCTTTAGAAAAAGATGAATTTATACTACATTATCAACCAAAGATTTCAGTTAAGGATTCAAAGATTGAAGGTTTTGAAGCTTTGATAAGGTGGAATAGTGAGTTATTAGGATTTGTGTCTCCCTTTAAGTTCATCTCTTTAGCAGAAAAGACAGGCTTGATCATAGAAATAGGACAATGGGTTTTAGAGAAGTCCTGTGAATTTATTGAAAGAATCCATAGATTAGGCTACAAGGATATAAGTGTTTCGGTAAATGTATCAGTAGTGCAATTGCTACAGGATGACTTTATATCTATGGTAGAGGATGTTATCTCCAAGTATGATATTCAATCTAAATATATAAACTTAGAGATTACTGAGTCTATACTTATGGAATCAATAGATAAAAATATATCTAAGCTAAATAAGCTTAAAGAAAAGTCTATAAATATATCCTTGGATGACTTTGGTAAGGGATACTCTTCACTTACGTATTTAAAGGATATGCCTTTTGATGTTTTGAAGATAGACAAGGTGTTCATAGATGAGCTAAATGCGGAGAGTATAAGTAGCTCAAATGAAAGCATAGTAGGGATAATAATACAACTAGCTCATCATATGGGACTAAAGGTTGTCGCTGAAGGTGTGGAAACAGAAGAACAGTATTTATATTTGGCTAATCAACACTGTGATATCGTCCAAGGCTATTATATATCAAAGCCTTTACCAGAAAACCAAATACTGGATTTGTTAAAAAAATATAATGATATATAGATTAAAAAAAGATTTCATACATCTTTACTAAAAGAGATGAAGATTGCTAATGAATATAATCATTGGCAATTTTTTGTTCTAGAAGGTATGGAGAAAACTTTTCATTAAATAAAATGTTATTAGAGATTACAAATTAAGCTATTAATATAGTATAATACAAAATACAGTGGAAACGTGTGTTCTTTTTGATATAATAGTTATATTGTCTAATTTAAATAGAGCCTTTTCCGATGGAGGGATTGTTTTTGGATAGTATAATAATTCACGTTGATATGGATGCTTTTTTTGCATCAGTAGAGATATTGGATAATCCAAGATTAAAGGGTAAGCCGGTTATAGTGGGAGGAACTTCAAATAGAGGTGTGGTGGCAACATGCTCTTACGAAGCAAGACGGTTTGGAGTAAAAAGTGCAATGCCTATATTTATGGCAAAAGAACTATGTCCAAATGCTGTTTTTCTTAAACCTAGATTTGGCAGGTATAAGGAGATATCAAATAATATATTCAACATTTTTCGCAGCATAACTCCCTATGTAGAGCCATTAAGTATTGATGAAGCCTACTTAGATGTAAGTCATATAAAGCAAGACCCTGTAGATATAGCTAATAATATAAAAAATAGGGTTAGAGATGAGATAGGATTAACACTATCTGTTGGTATAGCTTATAATAAGTTTTTAGCTAAACTTGCTTCGGATTGGAATAAGCCTAATGGATTAAAAATAATAAATAAAGATATGGTGCCAAAGATTTTGTTCCCATTACCGATAAATAAGATATATGGACTTGGTTCAAAGTCAGTTAAGAAGCTTAACAATATAGGTATTTTTACAGTTGAAGAGCTATATAGGCTTCCAGAGGATATATTTGTCGAGTACTTTGGTAAGTTTGGTCATGAAATTTATGATAGAATAAGAGGTATAGATAACAGAAAGGTTATAACATCCAGAGAAAGAAAGTCTATTGGAAAGGAAACTACTTTGAGGACTGATACTAATGACTTTATTGAACTCAAAGATTATATTAAAGAGTTTTCTAGCGAGATAAGTTCTATTCTCAAAAATAAAAACTTTAGTGCAAGGACTATTACATTAAAAATTAAGACAGCCTCATTTATGAATCATACTAAGAGTAGAACATTGAATATATATATAAATGAAGAAAAAGACTTGTATAAAGAAGCAGTAGATATATTAGAAGGTATGGAATTAGAAGAAAAGATAAGATTGATAGGATTATCAGTTTCATCTTTGAAAGAAGGGACTATAGAGCAAATGTCTTTTTGGAGTAAATAAGTTTGTAGAGTCTATAAATATTAAATAATGGCGATAATTATTATAGGAGATATGGATTTTACAAGGATAAGTTTCTTGGGAAGGGGATTATTATATATGGAACACAATTTAAACATACAAAACGGAGCTTTATTTCAGAGTGACTCAGTTAAGGTAGAGGCTTCACCATTTGAAGTTTTATCTAGCTTCGGTGTAAGTGAAGATGATGTTGTGGCAGATGTTGGATGTGGAAAAGGTAATTTTACTATACCTTTAGGAAAATTAATAAGTAAAAATAAGATTTATGCCTTAGATGTATCTGAAAAAATGCTAGATGAAGTAGATAAAAGGGCTATGTTTAGCGAACTAAACAATATTATAACTATAAAGACTGATGATGATAATCTTAAATTGGAGTCATCTTCAATTAACTTTGCGTTATTATGTGATGTTATTCAGGAAGTACAAGATAAACAAGTTTTTTTATCTGAGGTAAGCAGAATACTAAAGGTTAATGGAAAGCTTGCTTTCTTTAATCATTTAGCAGTATGTGAAGAGCATCAAATAAAAGAAAAAGACTTGATTTCTGTAGATGTGGCTAAGGAACTATTATCTGAAGCAGGTTTTAAGATAGATAATATATATAATTTCAATGAATCAGCCTATGGAATATTAGCAGTTAAAAGATAATGTTATGAATGTGAAGATTAATGAAACTTTGTCGCATACATAAAAAATTATATATGAAAAATCGCTAACGGAAGATATCGTTAGCGATTTTTCATGTTCTTTTTATTATTTATAACTTACGAAGAATTCCATTACATTTGAATTCTGGTCATAACTGTAAGAGAAGCCCTTGGAGCTATTTATGTTTTTCAATTCTGGGTGTTTAGAAATAACATCTACTAAAGCGCTAGGGGAAAACGTATTAGTATCATAATCGCTTGTCTTACATATTATAGTGGTTTTACTTTTTGCAAGTCCATCATATATGATACTGTAAAAATCATTTTTATTGTTAGCTAATAGATTATTTACTTTAAAGTAATTTGCAGCGGTACTTGTAGCAGTAGGATAGTTGTTTCTATTCCAGCTATGATCTCTTGATATTTGACTATCAGTTATATTAAAGTAATTATAGCTTAAAAGATTACCTGAGGATGATATAGGATCATCAAAGGTTGAATCTAAGTGATAATAAGCTCCGTTTATACTAACAAGATTCCAAGCGTGAGGCACTCCGTTAGCAGTACCGGTAACTATCTTAGTTGACACCCCAGCTGCATTTAATAGTCTATACATAGCCTCAGAATATCCTTGACATACAGCAACTTTCTTAAAGAACACACCATAAGCTGTGAAGGAGTCATCAGGTAAGGTGTTTGCTTCAAGATTTTTGGAGTCATATACTGTATTGTTTACAACATAGTCATGAAGAGCTGCTTCTTTTTGAAAATCATTCATTCCTTGTTTTATAACAGAACTAACAACAGATTGGACTTTAGAGTTAACTGCTGACATCTGAGACATAAAACCATCCTTGCCAGCTTTATAGTTAAAGTGCAGAACTACAATATTTCCAGTGGTATTATACTGAACATTTGATAGATAGCCGGCATATCCGGTCTCACTAGCTACTCTTAACGCATAATCTGATATATCTTCATTTATTGAAAGCTTAGATAAATCTACAGATATGTCAGTTCCAGTTTCAATGCTTTTCTTTATTGCCTGGTACAATGAAGATTCAGATGACACATTTGCCTTAGTTGCATTACTAGTTTTTATACTGTTAGACTTACTTGAGGTTACTGACTTAACTGCAGAAGCTCCGTTGTTCTTTTCACCAGAAGCTTGAGAATTTGAATTTTTTGTATTAGAACTAGTACTACTGTTTTTCGACGAGTTAGTAGAGGATGAAGCTCCAGTAGGAGGTTCATATTTTATTACATTAGGCTCACTGCTAACAGGAGTACTGGTTACCACCGCTTCTACTTTAGTGCAACCAGATATTGCTACGCTTAGAGTTATTATAGCGCAAATAATAAGAGAAAGTTTTTTTGTATTCATAAACAGCTCACCTCTTCAATTTCTATAAGTATTTCTTCTTTTTAAAAAATAGGTACTCTATTAAGGCTATAGCTATAGCTAATATGAAAGCTAAAGCAAATCCAAATTTATTTGATAGCAAAGGCATCTTCTCAAAGTTCATCCCAAACACTCCAGTAATAATTGTCAATGGTAAAGTGAATATAGTTATAAAGGTTAGAAGTTCCATAGTCTTATTCATTCTATTTCCAGATATAGAGTTATATATATCGATACATGAATATATGGAGCTTTCAACATTTTCTACTATTTGTAATGAATGGTCAAAGGAAAAGAAGACTTTATTATACATGATCTGATCGGATAGCTCGTCCTCTAGGTAATTAACCATTGATTTATAGTAAGTGGTATACCTTTTTATAAGAGAAACGGTTTTTTTCTTTTTAAGAATTTGTTCCATTGCTATAACCTTATCAGAAATAGCGTTTTCGAATAATTCCTCTATGGTTTCATTAAGTCTCATTAGCTTGTCCATATAGGTGAAAGATAAGTATTCAAATAAATGAAGCAATAAAGCTTTTGAGTTTACATTAGTATCTGTGGCTAATTTTTCTTTCAAAAACTCAATACAGGATTTATCCTTCAGGTTTACTATTAAGATATCTTTATATAAAATAGCCTCTATAATGTATTTACTATGGGTATTTAAGTAGGGGATACTTAGCAGTATCGTATTTTTATCTTTGTGAACAATATCCCTAGTTACTGTGATTGAAGTATTTTTATGAGGAGTTTTAAAAAAACTCTCATTCTTATCTTGTGATATATATAAAATTATATCTGAATTCATATCATTAAGATTATCTATAGACGTGTTACCGACAGAATGTCCATCTTTATAAAATATATAAGCCACAATGCGCCTCCGAAAATATAATATTACTTGATATAAAGAGATGAAACAATTCTCTTTAGGGGGCATCTCTTTATAGATAATTATAAGATAAATAATGAAAGGTAACAACTATGATTATTATGGTATATTAGGATTAATATTTGAAGGCAAAAGTTGTAAGCTTTTTTAATAAAAAATGCCCTCATAATAGTGTGTTTAAGTAAGCACTATATGTGGGCAACAAAAATATATGTATTACTCTAAGCTAAGTTAGGAAGTTTTTCTGCGAATTTGTAGAAATCCTCATAACTTCCTTTATGATCAGCATTAGCTTCATCTGCAGATCTTTGCAATAAGTTATCTGTTATCAAGTAAGTTTCTATCCCTAGGTTTCCAGCAACCATATCTTCTTCTACGTCATTACCTACCATCATGCAATCACCAGGATTTTTTCCTATATCTTTCAATATTTCTTCATAGAACTTGACTTGTGGTTTACAGTAGTGGTTTTTTTCATATGAAGATATGTACACAAAGTCATCAGCATTAAGTCCAGCCCAGCTTATTCTATGTAGTATAGCTTTTAGAGGAAACAGTGGATTAGTTGCTATAACAAGTTGGTAGCCTTTTTTCTTTAATAGAGCTACGCTGTTTTTTATATGTTCATTTTCGTAAACTGCCTTTTTGGCATTTAGAAATCCAGAATCGTAAAAGCTATAAAATCTTTCTTTATAAATATTTATGTCTGTATCTATTCTAGTAGCAAAGTCCTCTAAGAATACTTCTTCATTGGTTTTGAAATCAAGACTTTTTACCATAGCTTCAGTAGAAGCCCATATGTTTTTTGCTAGAGTTTTTCCATCAATAAGATCCGAAAGGTAAATAGCCATTTCTGTAAAATATATTCTTGTGAATTCATCTGTATCCATAGGTAGCAAAGTACCATCTAAGTCAAATAATATAGTGTTCATATAATTCTCCTGTCATATATAAAGTAGTTAGAAATCTAATAAATATTATAAAGTAATAATTATGATTGTACAATATTATGTAACAACATGTTTTTTGAAAAAACAAATTCACAATAGTTGTTAACATGTTACTATAAGTGCTGTAATTGTTTACCCAATGTAATTTTAATTATAGAATTATATAAAAGGGAGTGGTGATTGTGATATACGATAAATTGAGTAAATTTCCCAAAAACTTTCTTTGGGGATCAGCTTCAGCAGCATATCAGGTAGAAGGTGCGTGGAATGAAGACGGAAAAGGTCCATCAGTATGGGACATATATACTAAGATACCAGGTACAACATACATGGGCACTAATGGTGATGTGGCAGTAGATCACTATCATAGATATAAAGAAGACGTTGCCCTAATGAAAGAAATGGGCTTAAAAGCATATAGATTTTCTATTGCATGGAGTAGAATATACCCAAATGGAAGAGGAGAAGTAAACCAAGAAGGTTTAAGGTTTTACGATAATCTTATAAATGAATTAATAGAAAATAACATAGAGCCAGTAGTAACAATATATCATTGGGATGTACCTCAGGCTTTAATGGATGCTTATGGTGCTTGGGAGTCCAGAGAAATTATAGATGATTTTAATGAATATTGTATAACTTTATTTAAGGCTTTTGGAGATAGAGTTAAGCATTGGGTTACATTGAATGAGCAGAATGTATTTATAGGACTTGGCTATGGTTCAGCACTCCACCCACCTGGAGTTAAGGATCAAAAGAGACTTTATGAAGCAAATCATATAGCATTCTTAGCCAATGCAAAGGCTATACAATCTTTTAGAAAGTATGTTCCTAATGGAAAAATAGGACCAAGCTTTGCTTATTCGCCAGCATATCCAGCTAGTTGTAAACCAGAAGATGTATTAGCTTTTGAGAACTATGAGGAATTAAATAATTATTGGTGGATGGATGTTTATGCAAGAGGTGAATATCCTGCCATAGCTTATAAGTATTTACAAAGCAAAGGGTTAGCTCCAACCATAAAGGATGGAGATATAGAACTATTAAAAGCAGGTACTCCTGATTTTATGGGAGTTAATTACTATAGAACCACTACAGTAGAGGCAAATCCACTTGATGGTGTAGGAGAAGGCAAAATGAATACTTCCGGTAAAAAGGGAAGTACTCAAGATAGTGGAATCCCAGGGGTGTTTAAGACTAAAAGAAATGAACATCTTGAAGCTACTAACTGGGACTGGGAGATTGATCCTGAAGGCTTAAGAGTTGCACTTAGAAGAATTTCAAATAGATATGGGCTTCCTGTATTAATAACTGAAAATGGACTAGGTGAATTTGATAAGCTAGAAGAAAATGATGTTGTAAATGATGATTACAGAATAGATTATTTAGAAGCTCATGTTAAGGCTTGTAAGGAAGCAATAACTGATGGAGTAAATCTTATAGGTTACTGCACATGGTCCTTTACAGATCTTTTGAGCTGGTTAAATGGATATCAGAAGCGTTACGGTTTTGTTTATGTAAATAAAGACGAAACTGGTGACAAGGATCTAAGAAGAATTAAGAAGAAGAGTTACTATTGGTATAAAAATATTATAGCTACCAATGGTGACAATTTATAAAAGCAAACCCTTATAGTTAATATATAATAAGTTCCGTTTTATAGATAGATTAATATATTTAAGCTATCTGTAAAACAGTACCTATTGCTGTATCCTAGAAGAATTAGCTTCTTTGATATAGTAATAGGTACATTTTTATTTTATCTGTGTGTAAAAGTGTTTTTATTTTTGTTCTACTATAAAGTAACAAACCTATATTAAGGATTCATATAATATATAAGAAAAGTCTTATGCTCTGATATTTATACGAGCTATCACTACTTATTCGAATTATGAGCGAGGTTTAGAAAGACTAGCTATGCTAAAATCAATAGTAGGCTTAAAAGGTAAATTATTAGACAATTCTAAGAATTTTTCGAATTTGAAAGAATTTTTTTGCTATGATATCATTATAGCTATAATGTTTTAGGAGGTATTAAATATATGGACCCGAGCCCGTATAGTAGTAGTATTTTGTTTCAATTAATATTAATAGTTATTTTAACACTAGTAAATGCTTTTTTCTCATCTGCAGAAATGGCGATAGTTTCTTTGAATAAGAACAGGATTAAAAATCTTGCTGACAAAGGAAATAAGAAAGCCATATCTCTAATCAGACTTTTAGACGAACCTAGTAACTTTTTAGCAACTATACAAGTTGGTATAACTCTTGCGAGCTTTTTTGCCAGTGCTTCAGCTGCTACTGGAATAAGCAGTCACTTTTCCACATTTTTAGATAAGTTTAATATACCTTATAGCAGCCAGATATCCTTAGTTGTTATAACTATATTACTATCATATTTTACACTGGTATTTGGAGAATTATTTCCAAAGAGAATTGCTCTTCAAAATTCTGAGGGGATAGCGATGTTTTCAGTTATGCCTATATTGTTTGTTTCAAAGGTAACTAGTCCTTTTATAAAGTTTCTTTCAGGATCTACCAATTTGCTTTTGAGACTAGTTGGAATTGATGATAAGAATTTAGAAGAAAAGGTTTCTAAGGAAGAAATAAAGTCACTGGTTCAAGTTGGACAAGAGCATGGTGTTATAAATGAAACTGAAAAAGAAATGATAGAAAGTATAATTGAGTTTGATGATAAGTTAGCCAAAGAGGTAATGACTCCAAGGACAGAGGTATTTTTATTAAACATAAATACTCCGATAAGAGAGATATCATCCAAACTGTTAAATGAAAACTTTTCTAGAGTCCCTGTTTATGAAGATGACATTGACAATATAATAGGGATATTATATATGAAGGATTTCTTCTTTCAGGCCAATAAAACTGGTATTGATAAGATCAACTTAAGAAGCATATTAAGAGCTCCTTATTTTGTTCCTGAAACAAAGAATATAGATACTCTTTTTAAAGAACTTCAGGATTCTAAGAATCATATGGCTATTCTTATAGATGAATACGGTGGATTCTCAGGAGTAGTTTCCATTGAAGACTTGATAGAAGAGGTAATGGGTAATATTTTTGATGAATATGATGATAGTGAAAGTGAAATTAAGAAGTTAGATAATAACACTTATTTAATAGATGGTCTTTTGTCGATAAATGATGTTAATGAGCATCTCCATTTGGATATAGAAACTGATAACTTTGATACAATAGGTGGTTTCCTTATAAGTATGATAGGTAAGATTCCTAGAAGCGAAGAGGAAAAAATCGTGGAGTATAAAAATGTTATGTTTAAGGTTGAAGAAGTTGGAGATAAAAGAATAAAAAAAATAAGGGCATGTATGTCCAGATAGAAAAAAAGCTAGGAGTATTTACTCTTAGCTTTTTTTGTCTCCTAGATTTTCCTTATATACTTTTTTACATGGTTGAAAGTGTATTAGAACATAATATATATGTTAACTAAAAGATATAATACATTTATATAATAAGTTACTGTTAAAGTACTCTGTTGAAATTAAGTGTTTGGATATCAAATACTTTAAGGAGCCTTTATTGAAGGATTGATTGCACAAATATGAGGAAAGGAGCTTGCTGGCCGCTTAGAACATAATTAATTTAGCAAGCAAGAAGTAATAGGTATATAGTTCTATGAGGGTTTGTCAGCAGTATTTATATGAAGAAGTTTTTGTCGGTAGTAATAGCTTTAATGATTATTATTTTATCCATATGGAAGTTTGGATATATTGTAAGAAATAAATTATCTACGTACAAGGAAGATAATATTAGTTTTGTTTCTAAAGTAGATTCTAAGAACTTTTATATTTATGATATTGGAAAGTGGAAGAAACAGTTTGTTAAAGGGGTAAATATAGGTGCTGCAAAACCTGGCACCTTTCCAGGAGAGCTTGCAATAACAAAGGAAGAGTATAAAAAATGGTTTAAGTATATAGGTGAAATGAATGCGGATTATATAAGAGTATATACTACCTTGAAACCAAGTTTTTATGAAGCTCTTTACGAGTATAACAGAGAATCAATCAAGCCAATTTATTTATTTCAAGGTCTTTGGGTAAACGAAGAAAGCATAGTTAAGATTAAAAATGCAGAGGATAGCAAGATAAAGCAACAGGCTAAAGAGGATATAAAGGCTTTAATAGATATAATCCATGGAAAGGCAGAACTTCCTGAGAAGAAAGGATATGCCAGTGGAGTATATAAGAAAGATGTGTCTCCATATATTGCAGGTTGGATACTAGGTATAGAGTGGGATCCTGATTTTGTTATAAATACCGATGAAGTTAATTCTAAAAGTAGTAGCTATGAAGGCAAATATTTATATACAAAGGGAGCATCCGCTTTTGAAAAGTTTCTTTGTGAGATAGGGGATTATGCTATAGATTATGAAACAACAAATTATAAGATGCAAAGGCCTACAAGCTTTACTAATTGGGTTACTACAGATATGTTGGCTCACCCAAATGAACCCCTTCCAAAAGAAGATAAGGTTTCTGTTAATACAGAGCATATAAAAAGTAAAGAAGCTTTTAAACCTGGTTTATTTGCTTCCTATCATATATATCCCTACTATCCTGATTTTATGAATTACCAGCATGAGTATGCTAATTATAAAGATCCAGATGGCAAAACTAATACTTATAGAGCTTATTTGAAGGAGCTTATAAAACAACACACTATTCCAGTATTAGTAGCAGAGTTTGGAATACCAGCTTCAAGAGGATCAGCTCACGTGAATATACATATGGGCTTTAATCAGGGAGATGTGGATGAGAATAGTCAAGGTGAGATGGATAAGTTCATGCTGCAGAACATATACGATGAAGGATATATGGGAGGCTTAGTGTTTACCTGGCAGGATGAATGGTTTAAGAGGACTTGGAATACCATGGATTTAGATATACCAGAGAGAAGAGCATATTGGTCTAACCCACAGACAAATGAGCAAGAATTCGGCGTTTTATCCTTTGATCCTGGGCAGAAGGAAAGTGTATGCTACGTTGATGGGGACCCTAAGGAATGGGAAGATAGTAAACTCATAGCAAAGGGAAATGACTTTAGCTTATACTCAAAGCATGATGAGAAATATTTATATCTATATGCTAAGATAGATAATTTCAATATAGATAAGGATAAATTTCTAATTCCTATAGATGTAACTGATAATTCTGGAAGCTATACTATGAAAGATACACAGATAAAGTTTCAGAGACCTGTGGATTTTGTAATACAAATAGATGGCAAAAGTAATTCAAGAGTTCTAGTCCATAGCTATTATGATGCTTTTTATTACCTATACGCTAAGCAGTTAAATATGATAGAGAGGAACTCAGAATATGAAAAGAAGCAAAATGATATCTTTAATCCAATATATTTATGTCTCAATAAAGAGTTATTTTTGCCTCAAGATAAGGTTACACTACCTCTATCAAAATATGAAACTGGAAGACTAACCTTTGGAGATGGCAATCCAAAGCATGATAAGTACAATTCTTTAGCGGATTTTAATATTAACGGAGATAACATAGAAGTAAGGATTCCATGGCAGCTTATAAACTTTATGGATCCATCAACAAAGAAAGCAATGAATGACTTTTATGTAAGTGGAATTAGTCCTAAGTCGGTAAATGGTATTTATATAGGTGGTATACATATGGTAAATAATAAAAATATAAGTAGCAACGAGATGGGATATATTAGCTGGAACAACTGGAATACTCCAAGTTATCACGAAAGGCTTAAGCCTTCCTACTATATACTTAAGGATGCATTTAAATACATAGGAGGACAGTAATTTGAAAAATAAATCACATTTGTTAGAACATAAGGTGCTTGAGGATAGTAAAGGAAACATACTAATTGTAGACGATGATATTTCATTGACTTCGATAATGATTGGCAGATATAAAAGTAAGAAATATTCAGTTTCAGTTGCTGAAAATGGCAATGATGCCTTAGTTTTTATGAAGTACACAAAATTTGATTTAATTATAATTGACTACTATATGGACACCATGTATGCAGATGAATTTATAAAAAAAGCTAAAAAGATAGATAATAATATAAAGATAATAGTATTACTTGGACAAAAAGGGGAAGAACATGAAGTGAATCTTATGGATATAGGAGCTGATGAAATCCTGAAAAAGCCATTTTCACCAAAGAAAATGGATGAATTAATAAAAAAGTATATAAAAGAATGATGGTGTATAAATGGAACAGTATATATATTATTCTATAATCCTTTTCAGCATAGTAGTTGAATTTTTATACGTGTACATAATAATTGAAAAAGCTATGGAAAGGTTAAATAAGAAAAGAAAAGCAAGGTATGAGAAACAGCTTATTCCAGAGATTGATGCTGTGGTAAATGAACTAATTGATAAATCAGAGGTTACAAATCCAAATATAACGCAGGTAAGGCTAAAAAAAATACTAAGGAGCAGTCTTAGAAGAGATATTGTGGAAGAGAGAGTAGTTTATTATCTAGAAAACTTCAAAGGTGAGTTTAGGGATATTCTCATTAAGTTTTGTGAAGATTATGGAATAGTAGATTACGAGATAAAACAGTTAAATAGTAGAAACATATATAAGATAGCACTTATATGTAAGCAGTTAGGTGAAATAAGAAGTAAAAAGGCAATACCATACTTGTTAGAGCAAATGCCTTCATCAATTCAGGATATAAAGTATAATGCTCTGCTAGCATTAGCCAAGATAGGAGAGGAAGAAAGTTTTATAAAGGCTTTCACTCAAATAGATGGATCTATACTGCTTAGTGAAAGAAGCATTATTGAAATAATAGATAGCTTTGAAGGTGAAAAAACTAAGATATATTCCAAAATGATTCATGCAGAGGATGAGTTTATTAGTTCCTTATTCATTAAGTCTGCAGGTAACTCTCTAGAATATTCTCTAGTGGAACAAATAGCTAGTTATCTGGATAATGAATCCAAAGAAAGAAGAATAGCAGCTATAAAGGCTTTAGGAAATTTAAAAGATATAAGATACTTAGAGAAAATAACAAGTCTCTTAAATGATGATAGCTGGGAGGTTAGAGCGTTGGCTGCAAAAACCTTAGGCAGATATGGGGAAAGTAGTGTTATACAGCACTTACTAGAAAAGTTATCAGATAGACAGTGGTTTGTAAGGTTTAACTCAGCTGTAGCTATATTAAAATTAGATAAAGAGCTTAAATATGTGGATAAGGTTTTCGAAGGTGAGGATAAGTTTGCAAAAGACATAATAATATCAGCTATGGAGGACTTAGATTTAATTTCAAAGATAGTTGATGAAGGTGATATGGAAAAACAATATGAAAATAAATTATCTAAGCTTATAAGGGACTATATTGAAAATGGTGGTGAGACAAAAAATGATTGATATTTTGAGAAGAATTATTTTAGCGTTTAACCACTTCATTTTATACTACGTGCTTATAATAAACGGTATATATTTTATTCAATTGATAATGTCAAGCTTCAACCTATATGATTATATAAGGAAAATGAGATATTCTAACCACAAGAAGTATACAGAATCGGACAACATGATTCCTATTTCGGTGTTAGTGCCTGCTTATAATGAACAGGAAACCATAGTTGATAATATAAGATCCCTTTTAACCTTAAACTATCCTACCTTTGAGATTGTTGTGATAAATGACGGATCTAAAGATGAAACCTTACAAAGAGTAATAGAAGGGTTTAACCTCAGAAAGGTATATCAACCTATAAGGTATAGGGTAAATACAAATAAAATTAAGGCTATATATAAAAATATAGATATACCTAAGTTGGTGGTTGTAGATAAGGAAAATGGAGGTAAGGCAGATGCTTTGAATGCAGGAATAAACGTATCTAGATATCCTGTATTTGCTTCAATTGATGCTGATTCAATCCTTGAAAGTGATTCTTTAGTTAGAGTTATAATGCCTTTTGTTGAGGATAAACTTACTATAGCTGTAGGAGGGATAGTAAGAATAGCTAATGGAAGCATAATAAATAATGGAAAGATAAAGGATATAAGACTACCTAAAAATAAAGTTGCTATGTTCCAGATAGTAGAGTATTTGAGAGCTTTCTTAACTGGAAGAATGGGATGGGATGCTATAGATGCTTTACTTATAATATCTGGAGCTTTTGGTGCTTTTAAAAAGGAGAGTGTAATTGAGGTTGGAGGATATACAGTTAAAACCATAGGAGAAGATATGGAACTGGTGGTAAAGCTTCATAGAGCTATGAGAGAGAAAAAAATAAAATATAGAATAAAGTTTATTCCAGATCCAGTTTGTTGGACTCAAGCTCCTGAAAAATTCAAAGACTTAAGGGTTCAAAGAAGAAGATGGCAAATAGGTTTAATGGATAGTCTGTTCAAAAATAAAAGAATATTATTTAATCCTAGATATGGAAAGATAGGGGTTTTAGCTGCACCTTACTTCTGGATATTTGAGATGATAGGACCTGTTATAGAGGTTATAGGATATATCTTTATTCCATTATCATATATTTTTGGACTGCTCAATGTTAGGTACTTTATTTTATTTCTAGCTGCTTCAATATTATATGGAGTAATACTTTCTATAGGCGCCATATTACTAGAGGAGTACACCTTTAATAAGTATCCATCCATATGGCAGTTGATAAAGTTAACCTTTTATGGAGTTATAGAGAACTTTGGTTATAGGCAAATGACCACATTGTACAGATTAGAGGGAATATTAAAGTTTAATAAGCTTAAGGGCAGCTGGGGAAGCATAAAAAGAAAAAAGTTTCAAGGCTAGTAGATATACTGCTTTGAAACTTTTTATGTTGACAGAACCTCTTAACCAGTTTTCAAAAGGTCATATGCTGAAAAAGTATTAATGATATATGAACTTTGTCAGTGAGCTAATTAATTACCTCACTTCTTATTTTTTCTAAGTCAATATTGTCAAAATCATTAACAGACTTTATTACACCATAGATGGTATAGTTTCTCTGGATAAAGTAAGTTTCTTCTTTATCAAATTTCATATTAAACGTTCCTTTTCCGTTGTTTATAATGAAGCTATTTACTTTTGTGTTTTTAGTGGACTCTATTATATCGTATTGACCATCAGAATCTGTCATATTTTTTAGATCAAGGGTTACTTTAGCTGCAAGGCCGTTTTTAAATACCCATACTAAAGGATCAAAGTCGTTTGACTTTGTACTTACAGTAATGCTTTGATTAACCCCATTAAGTTTTGCTTTTGCAACTATCTTATTAGTAGGAACCTGTGATATAGGGAGACCGTATAGAGTAGGCTCTTGTGCAGCTCCACCAGAAGGGCCACAGCAACTTCCACCGGTTGCAGAAGAAGTACCTTGATCTGTTTGAGCTTTAGATATATCTTCCTTAGATACACTATCAAGGTTATCAACAACTTTTATTTTTCCTGATATCATGCCCATCCAGCAACTATAGTCTATGTCTTTATCTGTTGGGGTAAATTCGACTACGTTTTCTCCAGTTTTAAGTTTCTTACTTATATTAAGGCTTGGAAAAACTATCTCATTGTTACAAGAAGTTATTTGCTTTCCATCTATTATTATCTTTGCAGGTACATTTTTTTGTAGAAAAACCACATTTGGCGTATAGCCTTTACCATCCGCTATTAGGTTAATAACTTGTTTGCCATCTACGAGTTTCCCTTTATTATCCTCTGACATCTTTACATTTGAACTCAAGGTCTTTTGGTTTATTATAGACATAGGAGATAGGTTAAAGCCCATTAGTGTAAAGCCTCTATTTGCCATTATGAAGCCAAGCAATATTACAACAACACCACTAACCTTTAACAGCTTCTTAGTATTAGAGCTATTTATAAAGCTTGCTGCTACACCAAATACAAGCATTAATGGAATGGTTCCTAAGGCAAAAATAAACATTGAAGTAGCTCCTCTAAAAGCACTTCCGGTAGCTAGTGCATATAGTTGCATAGTTTGAAGAGGACCGCAAGGCATCAATCCATTTAGTAAGCCTATAATTAATGGTTTACCAGAGGTGAGTTTCTTTGTGTTACAGCCTGACCACGGGAGCTTAATATTTATTCCTCTAAAGAATTTAAAGCCAGCTAAGTTAAAGCCCATTACAACCATAAATACTCCAGCGATTATAGATATTAAAGCCTGTGTACCAATAGTTATTGAAAACACTGAACCTATAGCACCTACAATACCACCAAGAATTGTATAGGATATTAGCCTGCCTGTATTGTAAAGTAAAGCAGGTTTAAGGTTAGATAACTTGTTTGTATTTTTTATTGAAATGCTTTGAGATAGCATTATTCCGCCACACATACCAACACAATGAATAGAAGTAAATACACCTATTACAAATAGCATAATATATGTAGTATTTGTACCAAGCTTAGAGCTCATATCAAATCCGATGGAGTTTTGTCCAAACCTAATGAATACGAAAGCTATTAGTATAATTGCTAGGATTGGTAGTAGCTCTTTTTTATTGGAGTTACTTTTTAAGTTAGCAATTGAAGATATTTCTCCTACTACATTGTAACCTGATGCTTCTATAGCGGAGCATATTCTTCCATAGGAGCATTTTTCGGTATCGAATCTTACATAAACCGATGAGTTTTTAAAACTAGCCCTAGCTTCTAGTACACCGTTTAGTTCTTTTAATGAATTAGATATTCTATTTTCACAAGAATTACAAGTCATGTCTTTAATACTAAGGTTAATAACCTTAATAGCCATTGGTATGCCCCCTTAAAATTTTATTTCATATCAGTAGATGCAGAATTATATCAATAACTCTTATCCTAAAGTACCGCATCCTTAATAATCATATCCATTTTATATGAAGTTATTATGAAGATAAAAACATTATGATGTTATATTTTTGAACATATATGTATATAGACTACATTATCAATTTAACATTTAAACTATATTTCGTATAATCTAATACGAATGATTTAATAAAAAAAAGCCATACTTTTGAAAGTTTTTAATTTTTATGAAACAAAACTCTATATAATTTTGATGTATTAACAAATTTTTCTCTTCTATACACAGTATATGTAATTTTAATGTATAATTACTAATATATGTATCATAATGTCTCAGTCATGAGTGAATATATAGTGGGGGGGATTTAAATTGGAATTTTATAGTCCAAGCGAGAAAATAAGACTAATGCGTAAAAAGTTTCGTGTTAATCAGTCACAATTAGAATGTATCAATATGACTAGAGCTTTTATAAGTATGATGGAAAGTGGCAAAAGGACAGTAAGTAAAAATAGTTCTAAGTTATTAGCTGAGAAATTTAATGAAATAGCTAAAAGGATAAGTGCTAATCTAAACTTAGATGACGAGTATTTTTCTAGAACTCCGGCGGAGGATGCACGATATTATTGTGAGCGTGAATTGCAAAGTGCTGAATCTCTAAGTTATGAAAAACTCGAAGAGCTTGTAGATATAGAAAAAAGGTTTGAACTTGATGACTTAATGGCATATACGTATAAAATATGGGGCATAAAATATCTTAAGGACAATGAATATACACAAGCGTTTATAGCTCTAAATAACTCTCTAGGAAAATATAAAGAGCTTAAAATGGAGAAAGAGCAAATAGAAGTATATATGAAATTAGGTTTTTGTAAGGTAAGAAAGAATTGCTTTGAGGATGCTGTTTTCTTTTACAAGCAGGCAATATGCTATGCTATAGATTTAGAAGATTTAGAGTCTTACTATAGTTCTAGTTATTCTCTGGCTGTAGTATATTCTCAAGTACCTAAATATGACCAAGCTGTTGATATATTAGAAAATACTATTTTAGCCGCACAGGATGAAATAAAAGATAGAGACACGGTTATAAAAGCTATGTTAACAAGAGCATCCATAATGGCTGTTACTAATCAATTAGATGATGCAGAACATGAATTTCATAATATAGAAAGAATTATTAAAGATGAAAATATGCCTCTTCTTGCATTAATATATACTAATTTATCAGAGGTATACTATAAAAAAGAAGATCTTGGAAGGAGCTTGAAATACATAAGCTTAGCACAAAGTCTAAAGGTTCAGTTTGATAAGCCTACGCTACCACACATTTTGGGCCTTAAAGGAAAAGTGCTTCTTAAACAAGGCTTATATGAAGAAAGTATCATGTTATTTGAATTGGCTATAGATATGGCAGAGCAATATAAGAGATTTGAGGCCCTTATAGAAAGCTATAGGGATTTAGTAAAAATATTAGAAACAAAGAAAGATTATCACAAGATAAAGGACAAAATGTATAGGCTTTTAGATACCTTAGAGACTAATAATTTAACTGACGGTAAGCGCTTTGCTATATATAAACTAGCTCATGTAGAGGCATTACAAGGCAACCATGATGAATTAATAAGGTTGCTAAACGAGATTGAACCTCTTATATAAAAAATTATACTTTTTGGATTATTAGTTAATGTAATATTAAAGCTGGTGTAATATAATAGAATTATATATAAAACTTGGAAGGTGTGTGTGATATGAAGAGAACTTTGTCAAAGGTAATCTTAGGCGTTTCGATTATTGTGACTTTATTTATTCCTGCAATTTCTAATATTAATGCTCAAAATATAGGAAGTTTTATAACACCATATATTCAATGGCCGGACCCTAACCAAATGTAATATTTATTAAGTTAATTATTCAGCTAAAGAGAAGGTGCTCAAAACTATTTTTATAGTTTTGAGCACCTTCTTTGATGTTACTATTTCATCGAGTCTAATAAAGCTTTCATGCTTTCCCTGATGTTTTCTAGCTTTTCAGGTGAAAGTTTAGTGTTTTCAAGCAATTTATAAGGAATGCATTCAGCAGACATTTTTTTGTTTTTTCCTTCTTCGGTCAGTTTTATAATTACGTTTCGTTCGTCTTCTTTATCTCTGATTCTTACTATTAAATTAGAAGCTTCTAGCTTTTTTAGTAGAGGAGTTAAAGTACCAGAATCAAGATAAAGTCTGCTTCCTAACTCTTTAACAGTTACACCATCTTTTTCCCAAAGAGCTAGTAATGTTATATATTGAGTATAAGTAAGACCTAAGTTATCAAGAAAAGGTCTATAGCCTTTAATTATCTCTTTAGAACAAGCGTAGATAGCAAAACATAATTGGTTATCTAATTTTAACAGTTCATCTTTTAATTCGTTCTCATTCATGTTTACACGTCCTTTAAAAGTTTAGTAATATCCTCCTCAATCTTTGAAGGAACTGTAGTTGGGGCATATCTGTCTACTACATTTCCTTTTGAATCTACTAAGAATTTAGTAAAATTCCACTTTACTGCTTTGCTTAAAACTCCGCCTTTTTGAGAAGTTAAATATTTGTATATTGGATGAGCGTTTTCTCCATTAACATCAACCTTCTCAAACATTTTGAAAGTTACTCCATAATTTAACATGCAGAAGCTTTTAATTTCATCGCTGTTTCCTGGATCTTGACTAGCAAATTGATTGCAAGGGAATCCAAGAATTTCGAATTTTTCATTGCCAAGCTTCTTGTACAAAGCTTCTAACTCTTCGAATTGAGGAGTTAGTCCACACTTACTTGCAGTGTTTACTATAAGTAATACTTTACCCTTATATTGAGAAAAGTCAACCTCTTTACCATCTATATCTGTAGCTTTAAAATCATATATACTCATTTTTAATACCTCCAATAATATTGAACTTAATTGAATTGTGTAAAATTTAATTGGTAATATAAATATATCACTTATATATTTATATGTAAATACAAATAAACGAATTGTGATAAATTGTTAAAATTACATATTTTTTAGACCGAAGAAGTTTCCTATAGATATATTATTTCTAAGTATTAATTTATAATACTACTAAGCCTTATTATAATTGTTCATATAAAAAGATATTTTGATGTAGTTTACGAAATAGATACCAGGTAAGTAATATATCTAAGATATTGATGCTTTGTAGTCTATATAAATTATAATAAAGCTTCTATATAACTTTCCATGCTAAGTGGATCCACAGGAGATTCAAATCTTCCTATTATTTTTCCATCTCTATCAATTAAAAATTTAGTGAAGTTCCATTTTATAGAGTCATCTAATAGGTAGTGAGGATACTTTTCTTCTAAAAATGCATTGAAGAACTTTTGCTCTGGATCATTCAGATTGAAACCTCTAAAAGGTTTTTCTGAAGTAAGATATTTGAATAATGGAGTAGTATCTTTTCCTCTTACCTCTGATTTTTCAAACATATTAAATGTAACTCCGTAATTTATAGAACAAACATTTTTAATATCATCATTTGAACCAGGCTCTTGATTCTCAAACTGATTTGAAGGAAATCCTAATATTTCTAAGCCTTGATCTTTATATTTTAAATATAATTTTTGTAAATCTTCAAGTTGAGGTGCAAAACCACATTTAGTTGCAGTGTTTACAACTATTAAAACCTTACCTTTGTATTGAGATAATTCAACTTCTTTTCCGTCAATGTTGTTTACCTTAAAATCATAAATACTCATTTATAACATCTCCCATTTAGTAAAATTAAATTGTATAAAATCGAATTGCATACACACATCATAGCATGAAAAAAATGTAATGTAAATATATATTTTTATTTTTTTATTAAAAATTTCACAAGCCCTGATAATTAACTGAAACGTTGACTTTTAAACGTATTAATGCTATATTTAGTCATGAATTAAAACCTTATAAGGGGTAGTATTATGAAGATAACGCAGGAAGTAGATTACGCTTTAAGAGTAGTTTTATACTTTTGTAAGCTAGATTATGGTACAAAAATAGAAGCTAGATCAATATCAGAACATGAAAAGGTTCCTATAAGATTTCTACTTAAGATACTAAGAAAATTAACTCATGCCAAGATAGTTAATTCTTATAGAGGGGTTAATGGAGGGTATTCTTTAGCGAAGCTTCCAGAAGAAATTCGCTTGAATGATGTTATAGAAGCTATAGACGGTCCTACTTATGTTGCAAAGTGCATCGGAGAGCCTGATATTTGTAATGCTAACAGAGCTGGGAAGTGTCAATTACATAATGCATTAAATAAGATTCAAAACATAGTAAGCGAGCAGCTTAATGGTATAACTTTTGATGATATAATGAATGGAAGAGTTAATTAGGGGTTATATACCCTAATTTTTTTTATTCTTTATGCAACCCATGAAGGACAAAATATCTCCAAAGTATAATTGGAAGGCTTGTGTTTTTTATAGGAAAATCATGTTTTAGATAAAGCTGTGGATAAATATCCGTACTATGTTAGCATTTTTTACTGTAACCGATTATATTGTATATGGATAATAGTAAAAAGATTATGAGATAATAGTTATGTACATTTTTAACTAATTATATAACCATAATTTATATAAATCTTTGTTTAAGTAAATACTAGTATAATTATCAAAGTAATTAATAAAGATGTGCCACTTCAATCCAAGATATAAACTTCAATATGAAGTGGTACAATATATACTTTAAGGGAGGATGCTATGGAGGAAAATTTAATTATAAGCATTTTACTGGTAGTTGTTTTAATTGCTATAAATGCATTTCTTGTAGCTGCAGAAATGTCCATAGTATCTTTGAATAAGAATAAGATAGGACTTTTAGCTGATAAAGGAAATAAAAAAGCTATATTGCTTAGAACCCTTACTCAAGAACCAAGTAAGTTCCTTGCTACCATTCAAGTTGGTATAACCCTTGCAGGATTTTTTGCCAGTGCATCTGCAGCAACGAGCTTATCAAATAGTTTTGGCAGGCTTTTGCATAAATATAATATACCGTATAGTGATCAAATAGCTTTAGTTTTGATAACAGTAGTAATCTCTTATTTCACTCTAGTGCTTGGAGAGTTGTTCCCAAAAAGATTAGCACTAAAGAAGTCAGAGTCAGTTGCCATGTTCACTGTAAAACCTATAGTTATGATATCTAAGGTAACTGTACCTTTTGTAAGATTTTTATCCTTTTCCACTAATTTGCTAATAAGACTTTTTGGCATAGATATGAACAATATGGAGGAAAGAGTCTCTGAAGAAGAAATAAAATCCTTGATAGAAGTTGGAAAAGAGCATGGGGTCATAAATGAAACTGAAAGAGAAATGATAAATGGAATCTTTAAGTTTGATGATAAGCTAGCTAAGGAAGTTATGATTCCGAGAACAGAAGTGTTTATGCTAGATGCTAACATAAAAATAGCAGATGCTATTGAGGAAATTGTAAGTGAGAAGTTTTCAAGAATACCAGTATATGAGGATGAAATCGATAATGTAATAGGTATTCTTTATACTAAGGATATATTTAGTCAGTTTATAACTAAGGATATAGATGATATAGAAATCAAAAGTTTAATAAGAGAGCCTTACTTTGTACCAGAGACAAAGCATATTGACGAATTGTTTAAAGACATAAAGGAAACAAAAAGTCATATGGCTATCTTAATAGATGAGTATGGTGGTTTTTCAGGGATTGTAACCTTGGAAGATTTGGTGGAAGAGGTTATGGGTAATATATCAGATGAATATGACGAAGATGAGCAAGAAGTAAGGAAGATAGATGACAATACCTATAGTGTAGACGGACTTTTGTCTATCTATAGAGTAAATGAGTTATTGCATCTCAATATGAGTTCTGAAGACACAGATACTATTGGAGGATTTGTACTGGAGCTTCTGGGGGCTATCCCGAAGGACATAGAAGATTCCGTAGTTGAGTATGATAATGTAATATTAAAAATAGAAGAGATGAGTGAAAAAAGAGTAGAACGTGTAAAGATATTTATTCAGAAGTAATCTAAGCAGCCACAAGAATTTAATTCTTGTGGCTGCTTTTTTACTATCATTGAAGATAAAATGTATAAGTATTTGGATGAGGTTTAAATTAAGCATCAATAAGAAATATATTACGGAAGCTAAGTTTATACGAGTTTATTATCAAGTATATATTATGTGTTTAAAAAGCAAAATATAAATCAAAGAGTAAATTATATGTTATATTTATGCATTTTGACCTCGTTAATTAATTAATGGATGTAATACTGTGTAGCCTATTTGTCTATGAATTGCTTTACATAATGTGATATAGTGCTGTGCTGTGTTTTGTAATTAAATAAGCACAAAAAAATAAATAGAATTTTTATTCAAAACTATTGCATAATTATAAAGTTTGTATGTATAATTATAACATGTTGAAAATGAAAATGTTGGAGGGTGTTTTTAATGGCGAAATTAAATAAGGTAGTTTTAGCATATTCAGGTGGACTTGATACATCTATAATAATATCTTGGCTTAAGGAAAACTATGGCTGTGAAGTAGTTGCTGTAGTAGGAGATGTTGGTCAAGGCGATGAATTGGAAGGCTTAAGAGATAGAGCTATTAATACAGGTGCTTCCGAATTTTATGTAGCGGATTTAAAAGAAGAGTTAGTTAATGATTTTATATTCCCTTGTCTTAAGGCAAATGCCATATACGAAGGGAAATATCTTTTAGGAACATCTTTTGCAAGACCTATAATAGCTAAAAGACTTGTGGAGATAGCAAAAAATGTTGGAGCTGATGCAATAGCTCACGGATGTACAGGAAAAGGAAACGACCAGGTTAGATTTGAACTTGGAATTAAGGCTTTTGCACCAAGCATGAAGATAATTGCACCTTGGAGAGAGTGGAACATAAAGTCCAGGGATGAAGAGATAGATTATGCAATAGAAAAAAATATACCTATAACTTTAACAAGAGAAACAAATTACAGTAAGGATAAAAATCTATGGCACTTAAGCCATGAAGGCTTGGACTTAGAAAATCCAGAGAATGAACCGGATTATGATAAGATTCTTGAACTTTCTGTATCTCCAGAAAAAGCTCCAGATGTACCTACTTATGTAACTATATCCTTTGAACAAGGAATACCTAAGAAGATTGATGGAGTTGAATACTGTCCTGTAGAAATAATAAAGAAGCTTAATGAAATTGGTGGAAAAAATGGTATTGGAATTGTTGATCTTGTGGAAAATAGATTAGTAGGAATGAAGTCTAGAGGTGTATATGAAACTCCAGGAGGAACTATCTTATATTATGCACATAAAGAGTTAGAAACTTTATGTTTAGATAGAGAGACTTCTCACTACAAAGAGCTAGTGGCTACAAAGTTTGGTGAGTTAGTTTATTTTGGTCTATGGTTTACTCCATTAAGAGAAGCCTTAAGTGCTTTTATAGATAAGACACAAGAAACAGTTACAGGAGATGTAAAGTTAAAGCTTTATAAAGGTAACATAATGAATGCAGGAATAACATCACCTTATTCATTGTATAGTGAAGAGATAGCAACCTTTGGAGCTGATCAAGTATATAACCAAAAGGATGCAGAAGGCTTCATAAACTTATTCGGATTACCAATAACAGTTAAGTCAATGCTTTCAAAAAAATAGGAGGTAATTTATGAAACTTTGGGGTGGAAGATTTCAAAAGGAAACAAATAGTTTAGTCAATGCATTTCATTCTTCCATATCTTTTGATTATAGATTATATGAAGAAGATATCACTGGAAGTATAGCTCATGCGAAAATGCTTGCAAGCTGTAACGTTATTTCCTTTGATGATATGGAGAAGATTGTTGAAGGGCTTAGTGCTATATTAGCTGATATAAAAGAAGGCAAAGTTGAATTTTCAGAGGCTGCTGAAGACATACACATGAATGTGGAGACAATGCTGATAAAGAACATAGGTGAAGTAGGAAAGAAGCTTCATACAGGAAGAAGCAGAAATGATCAAGTAGCCTTAGATTTGAGGATGTATGTTAAAAAGGAAATTAAAAAAGTAGAAAGCTTACTAATTAAGCTGGAAACCTCCATATATAACATAGCTTCGGAAAATATGGGAACAATAATGCCAGGATATACTCATCTGCAAAAGGCACAGCCTATAACCTTTGCACATCATCTTCTGGCTTATGGGGAGATGTTTAAGAGAGACTACTTAAGGCTTGAGGATTGTTATAAAAGAATGAACTTTTCTCCATTGGGAAGTGGTGCATTAGCTGCAACCACTTACCCATTGGATAGATATATGGTAATGGAGCAATTGGGGTTTGATGACATTACTATGAATAGTTTAGACGGGGTATCTGATAGGGATTACGTAATAGAACTTAATAGCGCTTTAGCAATAATAATGATGCATTTATCGAGGTTTTCCGAGGAAATAATCCTTTGGTGCAGTGGAGAATTTGGGTTCATAGAATTAGATGATGGATTTTCAACTGGTTCAAGTATAATGCCTCAAAAGAAGAATCCTGATGTGGCAGAGCTTGTAAGAGGAAAGACTGGAAGAGTTTACGGGGGGCTTATAACTCTTTTAACTATGATGAAGGGACTTCCATTAGCTTATAACAAAGATATGCAGGAAGATAAGGAAGCTATTTTTGATAGCTTGGATACAGTAAAGTTATGTATCGATGTATTCAGTGACATGCTTTCAACGGTGAAGGTTAATAAGGAGAAAATGAGAGATGCAGCTGGTGAAGGATTTACCAATGCTACCGATGGAGCAGATTATTTAGTAAACAAAGGCATGGCTTTTAGAGATGCTCATAAGGTGATTGGACAGCTGGTTTTTTATTGCATTGAAAAGAAAACAAAGTTGGAAGCTTTAAGTTTAGAGGAGTTCAAGGGCTTTTCAGAGCTATTTGACAAGGATATCTATGAGGTTTTAGATCTAAATGCTTGTGTTGAAAGAAGAAATGTTATAGGGGGGCCAAGTAAATCCTCTGTAAGCATACAACTAGACAATCTAAAATACTTTATTAAGAAAGAGCAGAAACTATAAGGGGGATGTTAGGTGAACAAGTTAAAGGTTGGAATAATAGGAGCTACAGGATATGTTGGAATAGAGCTTTTAAGACTTCTGCTTACTCATAGTGAAGTTGAAGTTGCAGCTATTAGCTCTTCTTCCTTTGAGAAAATGAAAATTACTGATGTGTATCCAAACTTACTTGGGTATACATCTCTTATATGTGAAAGTGCCCAGGAGGTTATTGCTAAAAGTGAGCTTCTCTTTTTAGCACTTCCACATGGCTTAAGCGAAGAAATAGCTGATACTGCCTTAGCACAAGGTAAAAAAGTAGTGGACTTAGGAGCGGATTTTAGACTGGAAGATGAAAGTGAATATGAAAAATGGTATGGGAAAAAATTCTTAAATGGTAGTCTTCATGAAAAGTCTGTTTACGGACTTTGTGAAGTAAATAGAGAGCTTATTAAAGAATCTTCAATAATAGCTAATCCAGGATGTTTTCCTACATCAATTGCTTTAGCTTTAATTCCTCTGTTAAAAAACAAACTGATTAAGAAGGATATGATAATAATAGATTCAAAATCAGGGGTAACAGGAGCTGGAAGAGGACTTTCTTTGACTTCTCATTATGCAGAAAGTAATGAGAATATATCTCCCTACAAGATCGGAGGAGTTCACAGACATATTCCTGAAATAGAGCAAAGTCTAAGCAAAGCCTTTGGAGAAGAGATAAGAGTTGTATTTACACCACATCTCATACCAGTAAATAGAGGAATTCTTTCAACTATATATTGTGAGTTAAGCGAAGATGTTAACTACGATAAAGTTTATGAAACCTTAGTTGAAACTTATAACAATGAGCAGTTTGTAAATATATTGCCTAAGGGACAGATAGCCTCAATTAAGTCTGTAACCCTGTCAAACAACTGTCAGATATCAGTTCACTTTGATGACAGGACCAATAAACTAATACTATGCTCAGTGATAGATAACATGATTAAAGGAGCCGCAGGGCAAGCTATACAAAATATGAACATAATGATGGGGTACCCGGAGAATAAGGGACTAGAATTCTTGGCACCAGCTTTTTAACATCTAATTTTTTATTCTTTAGGAGATTATATTTTAGATAAAGCTATGGATAAGTATGCGTATATAGAAGGAGGATTAATAATGGATATTTTAGTAGGTGGAGTAACAGCGCCAAAGGGCTTTGTAGCTTCAGGTATACATTGTGGACTTAAAAAGAAAAAGGAAAAGAAAGACTTAGCACTGATATATTCAGAAAAGATATGTGATGCAGCAGCTGTATATACTCAGAATAAAGTAAAAGGCTGTCCTATACTAGTTACTGAGAAAAATCTTTTAGATTATAAGGCTCAGGCTATCATAGTAAATAGTGGCAATGCTAATACTTGCACTGGTGAAGATGGAATCATTAAAGCAAATAAAATGGCTGAACTAGTAGCATCGAGGTTAGGAATAAACAAAGAAGATGTGGTTGTTGCTTCCACTGGTGTTATAGGTGTTCCTCTAAATATAGAAGCTATTGAGAGCGGTATGGATGAACTTGTTAACAGCATAAACAAAAACGGAAATATCGATGCAAGAGAAGCTATTATGACAACAGATACTATTAAAAAGGAAGTAGCTGTTTCCATAAAAGTTGGAGATAAAAAGGTTACTATAGGTGCTATGGCTAAGGGATCAGGAATGATACATCCTAATATGGCAACTATGCTCGGTTTTGTAACTACAGATGTAAGCATAGACGGAAGATTGTTAAAGGAAGCTCTTTCTTACGCTACAAATAAAAGTTTTAACAGAATAAGTGTAGATGGAGACACTAGTACAAATGATATGGTATCAGTACTGGCAAATGGAATGGCTGGAAACAAAAAGATAGCAGATAAAGATGAAGATTATTATAAGTTTGTAAATGCACTGACTTTTGTATGTACTGAGCTTGCTAAACTCATAGCTAAAGACGGTGAAGGTGCTACAAAGATGATTGAATGTTATGTAAAAGGTGCTTTGAACGAAGAGCATGCAGCGGCTTTGGCAAAGACAGTTATTCAATCCAGTCTAGTTAAAACAGCAGTTTTTGGAGCTGATGCCAACTGGGGAAGAATTCTATGTGCTCTTGGATACTCAGATGAACCTTTGGAGGTAGATAAGGTTGACGTATCCTTTGACAGCATAAAAGGGTACTTGGAAGTATGTAAGAATGGTATGCCTGTACCTTTTAGTGAAGAAAAGGCTAAGCTAGTACTTGGCGAAAGTGAAATATCCATAATAATTGATTTGAAGATGGGTGAAGAAGAAGCTGTTGCTTGGGGTTGTGACCTAAGTTACGAATATGTAAGAATCAACGGAGACTATAGAACTTAATAGTTATTTAAAGAGGTGACAACTTTGGCAAATATAGATTTTAAAAAAGCTAATACCCTTATAGAAGCACTTCCATATATAAAAGATTATTACGGAAAAACCATAGTTATAAAGTATGGCGGAAGCGCCATGAAAAACAGAACTCTAAAAGAAGCGGTAATAAACGATCTAATACTTATGAGTTGTGTTGGAATAAATGTAGTTTTGGTACATGGCGGTGGGCCAGAGATAAATATATTCTTAGAGAAGATGGGAAAAAAGCCTAAGTTTATAAATGGATTAAGATATACTGACGAAGAAACAATGGATGTAGTACAGATGGTTTTAGCTGGGAAGGTTAATAAGGAGCTTGTATTTCTTATTAACTCACTGGGAGGCAAGGCCATTGGATTATGTGGAATAGATGGTAGTATGCTGTTAACTGAAAAAGTTAAGGGTGAAGAGGATTTAGGTTTTGTAGGTCAAGTTAAGAAGGTAAATACAGAAGTTATTGATAACAGTTTAAAGCAAGGGTATATATCAGTTATAGCAACTATTGGTATAGGGGAAGATGAAAAAATTTACAACATAAATGGAGACATAGCAGCAGCTAAGATAGCTTCAGCCTTAAAAGCAGAAAAGCTTATATTACTTACTGATGTTCCAGGACTATTAAGAGATCCAAATTCTGAAGAGACTCTTATTTCAGAAATAAGAGTTGGAGAAATCCCAGAGCTTATGGAGGAAAAGGTAATAAGCGGAGGTATGATACCTAAGATTGAGAGCTGTGTAGAGTCCATAAGGAATGGTGTTAAGAGAGTTCATATATTAGATGGAAGAATCCCTCATTCAGTACTTATAGAACTATTCTCTGATGAAGGTATAGGGACTATGATTTATTAGACTTGCTTAATATAAGATTATATCTGCTCACAGATTGTTTTTAGTCATCTTTATATAATGTAGAAGCTAAAAGGGCCATAAGATATTGGAAGGTAAAAATATAACAATTTAAATTTTCATATTGTAGTATTCTTAAATTGTTTAATTGTTAAATTCTTAAGAATTTATTGATTTTTCAAGGCTTTAGCACATATTACTAGTTGATGTTTTTTTGTAAATATAATAAAAAATTATGAAGTTTTAAGTTAAATAGGAGGTGCAAGCACAATGGACTTTAAAGAAAAGTGGAGTGAATTCTTCATGGATACTTATGGACAGTTACCTATAGCTTTAGTCAAAGGGGAAGGTAATTACCTTATAGATTCAGAAGGAAAGAAGTATTTAGATTTTACTAGCGGTATAGGGGTTTCCTCTTTAGGCTATGGCAATGAGAAGTTGAAGAACGGACTTAAGGAGCAAATAGATCTCCTGTTGCATACTTCAAATATATTTTATAATCCTGTGGCTATTGAAGCTGGAGAAAAGCTTATAAATGCAAGTAAGATGAAGAAGGTTTTCTTTGCAAACTCTGGAGCAGAAGCAAATGAGGGAGCTATAAAGTTAGCAAGAAAGTATAGCTTTGATAAGTATGGAGAAGGCAGAGGTAAGATAGTTTCTCTAAAACAATCCTTCCATGGTAGAACTCTTGCAGCTCTAAAAGCTACAGGACAAGACAAATTCCATAATTACTTCTTTCCATTTCCAGAAGGCTTTGAATATGTAGAGAAGAATAACATAGAGGCCTTAAAGGAAAAGCTTGATGGAACAGTATGTGCTGTAATGATGGAAGCTATTCAAGGAGAAGGTGGAGTTTATCCTTTAGACGAAAGCTATGTAAAAGAAGTAGCTCAGTTATGCAAAGAAAAAGATGTATTAGTTATATTTGATGAGGTTCAAGCAGGTGTAGGAAGAACAGGAAAGTTCTTTGGCTTCGAGTACTTTGATGTAGAACCTGACATAGTGACCTTAGCTAAAGGCTTAGGTGGTGGATTACCTATAGGTGCTGTACTAGCAGGTGAAAAAGTAGCAGCTGTATTTAAGAAAGGTGATCATGGTTCAACCTTTGGAGGAAATCCAGTAGCCTTAAAGGGTGCCAGTATAGTTCTTGATGAAGTGACTAGTGAAGGCTTCCTAGATGAAGTAGCCAATAAAGGCGAACTTATAAAGAACATAATAGAAGGCTTTAATCACCCTAATGTAAAAGAAGTCAGGGGAAAAGGACTTATGCTTGGTATTGAACTTGAGGTAGAAAGTAAGGAAGTACAAGAAAAAGCTCTATCAAAGGGTATACTTACACTTACTGCAGGAGCAAAAGTTTTAAGACTTCTTCCACCATTGACTATAACTGAAGAAGAGATAAAGGCTGGATTAGAAGTGCTAAAAGAATGCTTCTAAAAAGTTTAACTTTAATTACTGGCTCTGTTAAAGCACTGTGTTGAGATTAAGTAGTCAGTAATCCTATGATTAGATGAGCTTACGCTAATTACTGGCTCATATAGCATCTCCTTCATGAACACTTAATTTAAACAATATTATTAAACATAATCTAAACACTAGTCTTAAATATAACTAGATGTAGAAGTTTATAAATAATAGATTATTTATGCAGCAGATGTTAGTAGCTAAAAGGTAAATAGAAATTATATATAAATACTGATTATTTTGGGGGAAAATATTATGGAAAATAGGCATTTACTAAAGTTAAATGATTATACAAAAGAAGAAATAATGGAAATACTAGAGCTTGGAGAACAACTAAAGTACGAAACTAAACACGGAATAGCTCATGATCATCTATTAAGAGGAAAGACTTTAGGAATGATATTTGAGAAATCATCTACAAGAACTCGTGTATCCTTCGAAGTTGGTATGTATCAGCTAGGAGGTTCAGCCTTATTTTTGAGTTCTCATGATCTTCAGCTTGGAAGAGGCGAGCCCATAAAAGATACAGCAAGAGTTCTATCTAGATACGTAGATGGAATAATGATAAGAACTTTCTCCCAAAAAGATGTTCAAGATCTAGCTGAATACTCAAAAGTCCCTGTAATTAATGGACTTACAGATGAAGAACATCCATGTCAGGTACTGGCAGACTTACTTACCATAAAGGAGTTCAAGAGAAAGTTTGATGGCTTAAAGGTAGCTTTTATTGGTGATGGTAATAACATGGCCAACTCTTTGATGGTAGGCTGCTTAAAGGTTGGAATGAGCATAGGTATTGCAACTCCAAAGGGCTATGAACCTCCTGAACATGTTATAAAGGCAGTAAAGGCTGTGGAAGAAGCTTCAAAAGGAATAGTGACCTTTGCAAGTAATCCAGAAGAAGTAGTAAAAGATGCAGATGTGGTTATTACTGATGTATGGACTAGTATGGGACAAGAAGAAGAAACCATTAAGAGAAAAGAAGCCTTCAAGGGATATCAAGTAAATACTGATCTTATGGCTATTGCTAAGAAGGATGCGATGGTACTTCATTGCCTTCCAGCCCATAGAGGAGAAGAAATAACTGAAGATATACTAGAGCTACACGCGAAGGAAATTTTTGAAGAGGCGGAAAATAGACTGCATGCCCAAAAAGCAGTTATGGTTAAATTGATGCAGAAAAACTAATAAAGATATAATTAGGTGTCTTGCAATAGTCTCCTTATGTACATGAGGAAATATAGATACTAAAAAGTCCACTGAAGGGAGTCGCTTCAGTGGACTTTTTAAAATTAAGTGCTTATTATTTTGATACTCTAATTTCAACAATATTATTAAACATAGCCTAATTTTAATAACTCGCTGATATGTCACTTTCTTCATAGGCACTTAACTTAAATAATATTTATAAACATATCCTTTATTCAAGACAGGTCTAATATAGCTGTTTAGAGGTATTATAATTTTATCAAGAAATAAAAAATAATAATGAGTGTTGAAAACCTAGTGGATTAAATTGACAATCCTGTGGATAATTTATATATTATTAACCTACCATATAAAAGGAATTACTTTTTTAGTGCTTTTTATATATTCTATATAAGACGCCTTGAAGTTTTCGATTAATACAGTTTCTTCTATGCTAATCCTATAGCCATAGATTAATGAAATAATCACTAGACTTATAGCAACACCAATAACACTTCTAAAGCATAAGGCTATGCCTATAATGGTCAATATACTGCCGCTGTATGCAGGGTGTCTTATAAACTTATAAGGTCCAGTTTGAACTATTTTTTGGTTTGAATTAACCTGTACATTGAAAGTAAAGAATTTTCGTAGAGTCCATATAGAATAGGCTCTTAATGAGATACCAGCAATGGTGAATAGAGCTCCCAACCAGAAAAATGTACTTGGTAGTATTAAGAAAAGATTTTTTCTACAAAACATATTTATGAATACTATAGATGCAATTCCTAAGGTTATTAAGAAGAAAGAGCCTCTATCAGAACTTTTCTTTGTACCAGAGTTCTTTAAGTTTTCATAGGAAGTGAAAAGAAAAAATAATATCTCTGATACTAAGAATAAAGTGAAAACAATTTGAAAAACATAACATAGAGTGGTGGTCTCAAAATAAGAGTGCCCAAAAAGATACATATAAAATTCATCTCCTAATTTCTATTTCTTATATTCTGGTTTATTGTATCTGCATCAAGTTTTGTGGTTTTATATAAGGTTAAAATAGTTGTACCATAGGTTATGGATATAATGAAAAGTGCCTCTAATAAGTCACTTATAGAATTGATAGAAATAATATTCATAGGTATACCTATACCTAAAGTTACCAAAAAGCACAATATTAACTCGATTAGAATGTGTACAATTTGAGACTTTATATTAAGATTTTCCATAAGGAAAAGGATTATTTGAATCAAAATTATAAAGAATAAAGTACTGAGCTCTGACTTAGTTTGAATAGTTTGCCTGCTTTGAAAAAGGTGTGTAAAAATCGTTATTATATTTATTACAGTGAAAGCTATGCAGCCTCCTAAGATATATTGATTTATTCTTTTCATAATTACCTCCAATCAACTAATAATCTATGACCGTAATTTTTGTTTTATTTCTTGTACATAGCTTCGGTTTATTATGAGTTTTTCACCATTATATAGAGTTGCAAGCAGACGTCCATTTAACTGACCTTTGACTTTTTGAAGTTTGTCTAGATTTAGTATGCAGGCTTTATTTATCCGTGTGAATGTAGTGTTATATAGTTTGTTTTCCAATTCGTATAACTTCATATCACTTTTATAAACTTTATTTTCAGTATAGATGTATGTTCTGTTATCCACTGACTCAAAATAATAAATGTCTTTTGAAGAAAGTTTGAACTGTTCATTATTTATTGTACCTATCAAGGTTATTTCGCTTTCACTAAGTTCATTTACTAACTTATCAACATAGCTAGTTCTTTCCTTACAAAATATCTTGATTTCGATATCTTCTATTAAAGGATCCTCAATTACTGATATTCTCATAAACATCCTCCCTTCGTAAAAATAATAGCATAACCTTTTATCTATAACAATTAACATACATGTATCTTGCATATAAGGCATATTAAGTTGCAATTTATTGTTAATAACCTAGTGCAGAAATATAGAGAAGAGCAAAAAAATTCACTGAAGAAGAGTGCTTCAGCGAATTTTGCTATAGGTAATATGGTATTTATATAGATTATTATATTAATTAAATGCACCCTTATATTGTTCTGGATAGGAGATAGAGATACTTTTTCTTTTGGCTTCACTTAGTACAAAGTAAGGATTCCTCAAAAGTTCTCTTCCAATGGCAACTAAGTCAGCTCTTTTATTTGAAACAATTTCTTCAGCCATATTAATGTCTGTTATCAAACCTACAGCAATTGTAGGGATATTACATCTATTTCTTATTTCATCAGAAAAATTGATTTGATACCCTGGATATACATCAATAGATGCAGGGATTAAGCCTCCGGCACTTACATGTACCATATCTATGTGCTCCTTTACTAGGTTTATAGTTTCTATCATATCTTCTAGGGTAATACCCCCGTCCTTATAATCATAAGCAGAAACTCTTAGTAAAATAGGCTTTTCCTTAGGCCATACCTCTTTCACAGCCTCTAGGACTTCCTTTAAAAATCTTGCTCTATTCTCAATGGTGCCACCATACTCATCTTTTCTCTTATTTGATAGTGGTGATAAAAACTGGTGGATTAGATAGCCATGTGCAGCATGAATCTCAATAGCATCAAAGCCTGCTTTATCGGCTCTTAATGCTGCGGATTTAAATGAGAAGACTATATCTTTGATTTGTTCCTTAGTCAATTCTTTTGGTAAAGAGCTATTTTCATCAAAAGCAATTTCACTTGGAGCTAATAGATCACCAGAAGCTCCAGTATATTTTCTACCTGCATGATTGAGCTGAAGTGCTATCTTTGTGCCGTTTTGCTTAACTCCATCTACTATAGCTTTTAATCCATCGATATGAGAATCATCCCAAATTCCAAGATCTTTATCTGTAGTACGACCATTTTTCGTAACACCGGTGGATTCCACGATTATGAACCCTACACCTCCTAGGGCTCTTGTTACGTAATGAGTGTAGTGAAACTGATTGGCTTTGCCAGTTTCATCTGAAGAATACATGCACATAGGTGGCATGACCAATCTGTTTTTTAAAACTGTATTTTTTAAGGTATAGCTGCTAAAAGTATTCATAAATTTTCTCTCCTTATATTTGAAATATATTGTTTAATGTTAGTGTATAGCATATACTGTAATTAAGGAAGTAGTGATATTTTTATCATATAATTTCAAAAAAGTAAGTAATGTGATAAATACTCATATAGGAGGTTGAAAAAATGTCAGAAGTAGTTCTTGAAAGAGGTAATCCAGGGGAGAAATGTCCCATAGAAGCAGCTATTGATGTGATAGGAAGCAAATGGACATTTTTAATTATAAGAGATCTATTGATAGATGGAACAATAAGATTTGGGGATCTGTTGAGATCTCTTGAAGGGATAAGCCCAAAAACTTTATCTGTTAGATTAAGAGAACTTGAAAAGGTTGGATTGGTAGATAGAATTGTGTACCCAGAGATTCCGCCAAAGGTTGAGTATAAGCTCACTGAGAAAGGAAAGGAGTTGGAAAAGGTATTTATTGAGTTAAAAAGATGGGGGCTTACTATTTTGGAGTAGTTATGGTGCAGTAGTAAGAGTATCTATATTGCAATAGTAAGAGTAGCTAGAGGTGTTCTACTTTTATCTGAATTATATTTGCAGAAATCCTTTGCTTTCTAAGAGAAGGATTTCTGCAAATCTAAGGTTTATTACAAAGTAGTATAGTTATATTTATACAATAAACGGAAGTTTTAAAAATAAAGCAAAACACTACAATTAGTTACTTGAAGTGTTTTGCTTTATTAAGCTTGTTATATTAATTATGAACGAGCATATTGAAGGTTATGAATAAATATATTTTAGCTAATCTCGTTCAACAATCATAGCAGTTCCTTGACCGCCACCTATACATAAGGTTGCAAGACCTCTCTTTGCATCTCTATTTTTCATAGCATGTAAAAGAGTAACTAGTATTCTTGCACCAGAAGCTCCAATAGGGTGCCCTAGAGCTATGGCTCCACCATTGACATTTACCTTGCTCATATCAAGTTTTAGATCTCTTGCTATAGCTATACTTTGTGATGCATAAGCTTCATTTGCCTCAATCAAATCTAAATCTTCAGCAGTTAAATGTGCTTTATCTAAAGCTGCTTTTGTAGCATAAAAAGCGCCATAGCCCATTATAGCGGGGGCAAGTCCAGCAGAACCATAGGAAGTAATTTTTGCAAGAGGCTTTATTCCCAGTTCTTTTGCCTTATCAGCACTCATTACTATAAGTGCGGCAGCGCCATCATTAAGACCAGAAGCGTTTCCTGCAGTTACGGTTCCATTTTCTTTAAATATAGGTTTTAGTTTTGCTAAGGCTTCTATTGTATTTCCGAATCTAGGGAATTCATCAGTATCAAAAACTAATTCACCTTTTTTAGTTTTTATAGTAACAGGAACAATTTCTTCTTTGAATTGGCCACTCTTTATAGCTTGTTCAGCTTTATGCTGAGATTCTAGAGAGAACTTGTCTTGGTCTTCTCTAGACACATTCCATTGCTCAGCTACATTTTCAGCAGTTATTCCCATGTGATAGTTGTTGAAAGCATCTGTTAAGCCGTCTTTTATCATTTCATCAACTAACTCGTTATTGCCCATTCTATAGCCCCATCTTGCATTGTTTAATAAGAATGGAGCAGCAGACATGTTTTCCATACCACCAGCAACTATTATATCAGCATCACCTGCTTTTATTATTTGCGCCGCTAAACTCACGCTTCTTAAACCGGAACCACACACCTTATTAAGAGTAAGGGCTGGGATTTCCACAGGTAAACCTGCTTTTACAGCAGCTTGTCTTGCTGGATTTTGTCCTAGTCCAGCTTGTAGTACGTTACCGAATACTACTTCATCTATAGAGTTAGCATTTATTCCAGCTCTTTTTACAGCCTCCTTAATTACTATTGCACCTAAATCAACAGCGGGAACGTCCTTAAGAGTTTTCCCGTATGCTCCTATAGCTGTTCTTACTGCACTTACTATTACTACTTCTTTCATATCAAAATACCTCCTAAAGTTAATATATATAATAGACTGGTCTGTCTATTAGTTCGAAATTTAATAGCACTCAGATATATGAGAGCTTAACAAAAATAATATTTCAATTGCCTACTGGACAAGATTTTAAGAAATCAAAGCATATATATTGAATTCCAATAGATTTTGCTGAAGGGAAAAGATATTCAATATTTTCCCTTCATTAGTAAATAGTTAAAACACTGAAATAAGATCAGTTTTCATTCTATTTAATAAACTTATATCCTTACTAATGCGGTAATACAGTAAATAACCTTCATAAATTGCAAAGGCTTTGTTGGCCAATGCATCTATTTCTGCTTCAGGAGCATTAGAAAATTTTAAAACCTCACTAAAGATATCAATTAATTTTTTCATTGCCTTTGAATAATATTCTGCAAGGTCAGGTTCAGAAAAGGCAATTTCTAGTCCAAGTACTGCAAAAGGGCAGCCATAGTGAGTGTTATCTTCAGCAGATGCTATCATTTTATTCATTAAATCATTTATAAATTCAGTCCACTTTCTATTCTCAGCAGAATTAAGTACCATTGAACCAATTCTTTCCCCAAAGTAAAAACATACACTTAAGGCCAAGTCTTTTTTGCTTTTGAAATGAAAATAGAAGGAGCCTTTAGGAAGACCGGTACAAGCTAATATATCATTAATTCCTGTGGCATTATATCCATTTTTCATGAATAAACTCGAAGCACATTCTATTATATTATTTTTTGATTGTTCACCTTTTGTATTTTTTGCCACTGTAAGGTCTCCTTTTATCGTGTATTAATTTTTGTGTGATTATATTCTTAGAAGTCATCTTATTTCTAAGATGATGTATTGCTTAATTTAATAATAGACCAGTCTGTCTAGTTTGTCAATAGTTTAACAGACACTATGGGTAATACAGTAAGCTATGATTTTGATGAAAGCAAAGGGTTATTAAATAGTATAACTGACCCGAAAGGAAGTAAGACAAGTTTAAGCGATGGTCGTGTCGTAGGATTTAAATATAATGATGCAGGAATAAGAACAGAAAAGCGTGTAAATGGAGTAACTACAAAGTACTATCTAGATGGAGATAAAGTAATATCTCAGCAAGATGAAGAAGGTACAAGCATAAGATATAATTACGATGCTAATGGAAAACTAGTTAGCATTATACTAAACGGCACAGAATACTTCTATATAAGAAATGCCCAAAGTGATACAATAGGCTTAATAGACACTTCAGGAAACCAAGTAGTAAGTTATACTTACGATACTTGGGGAAAACTTATATCAATAACAGGAAGTCTAAAAGATACTGTAGGAGTTAAAAATCCTTATAGATATAGAGGCTATAGGTATGATACCGAGACTGGGTTATATTATCTACAATCAAGATATTATAATCCTGAATGGGGGAGATTTATTAATATTGATGCAGTAGATGGTAGCTTAGGTGAATTATTATCCCATAATGTATTTGCATATTGTGGTAATAATCCAGTTACTAGATTTGATCCAGATGGATATGACTGGATGGATAGCTTAATATCGTGGATATTCGGAGAATCTGGTAATAAACCATCGCAATCTCAAAAGATGTGGGAAGCATATTTTGCAGGAATTCAATCTGCCATAAACAACTTCGCTCAAGAGATTAGTTCGATGGTAGAAGGCTTATGTCGTAGTATAGATTCTGAAGAAAGAATAAATGAAATTGTAGGTGCATGCTCAGATTTTAATTGTTTCGTAGCAGGAATACAAGTTGAAACAAAGGACGGGCCAAAATCAATTGAAGATATAAAGCCTGGGGATGAAGTTTATTCTGAGAATCCAGAAACAGGTGAAAAAGAGTTTAAGAAAGTAAAACAAACTTTTGGGCATGAAGTTGATACACTTGTTCATGTGAGTATAGGGAATACAAAGCTAGATACCACAGAAGGGCATAAGTTTTGGGTGGTCGGAAAAGGGCAAGCACCTAAAATGAGTCCAACGAATTCTATATATGAGAAATTGGATAATGAAGTTCCTGGACTTGTTAAATCATGTACTTTCTATAATGATATTGGAAAGCAATTTAGTAGATAGGATTTTTATATAGGAAGCGATCCACATACACATAATTCGAACGGTGTGGATTTATATGACCATGAACATATTTTTCAATATAATTCTAAGGGTCAAAGAACAGGAGAATATGTTATTCCTCTATTCACAGAAGGATATTAATGGGGATACAAGGAGGTAATGATTATGAGTATTGGAGTATTTGGGGTTTTTCATATATCAGAAAATTATATTACTAGTGAAAAAATGACGGATTTATCGTACTTTATTGCTAAAAGGGCATTAGATTCAAGATTTTGGGTTAATCAAGGTACAAATGTAAGCGAAAGAACAAAATACTATATTAATAAAGTTCGAGGGAAAAATGAATTGGAAAAAGTCTTTGAGTTAACAGATAATCCCATGGATTCAAATGCAGAATGTTTATTTGGGGCTGATGGGATTGAAATTTATGTATGTGGCAATAGATTAGATAGTGGTGAAAGTTTAACAGTAAGGATGTCTATAGTTCAAGAATTTTTTAAATCAATATTGAGGACTGGTGATATTATTGAAATAGAATTATACATAAATATTGAGCCTGGAGACGAATATGATATTATAAATGTAGAAGTAGATAATTTTTGTGAAGTTCTATCTGAAGTATATAAAAATGAGGATGGATGGACACCTAGTATAAAGATTTTAATGAAATAACGAAAATACAAATTGATTAATATAAGAAAATATATTATTAAGGTTTTACAATAAGTAGTATGTCATATTAACTATATGGTCTGAAACTGAGAGAAATTTGAGTTTTAGGCCATTTTTCTTGATAATAAAATAAGTTGTTATGCAATAAATATAAAATACAGTATATAGGTATAGAATTTAATAATGTTAAAAAATTCATTATATATTAAAGTATACGATAGAAGAGGAATTACTTTACCGGAGCCAATAGGTACCGATATAGTTTATATTTTCACAAAATTAATGGAGGGGTTAAAAATATTTACTAAAATACGAGAATTTATCGATAAGTCAATTGATGGAACAGAAGTATGCATGGAGGATTTTATAGTTTATGGAGATAAAAAGGTAGACATAGTTCTTACAAAAGAATTTTATGCAATATCAATTTCTATACTTTCTAGTTACACCTATGATTGTTTTATATTAGAAATAATTTCAGATAAATGGATAAAAAATCATACTAAATATTATAGCAATATTGAAAGCATATTTAGTACGCTTAAAGAAGATGTGAATGAGTTTATAAATTTATAAAACCGCTGAAATAGATAATAATATGAAGTTTAGATACATTCATCACTGAAAAAGTATAAATAATCTCTCTGCATAATCTTAGAAGCTTAGTTGATATTACTTAACTAGCAGAATTTCTAATAGTAGATGGGATTACAATTGGCATATGCTTTGAGACATGAATGATGGGAACAGGGAATAGATATGCTAAGCAGGGATCCTGAAACAGTAATGCTTGCTGAACTTCAAATGAAGCAGATACTAGATGAAAAAAGTATGGTTGAAGGAGCAAGAGAAAAAGTAAAAGTTGAAGGAATGGCTGAAGGAAGAGCCGTAGGAATCCCTGAAGGAAAAGCAGAAGCAGCATAAGTAAACTTTATAAAATTAGGAGTTAGTGAATAAGTGGTTGAACAAAGAACTGGCTTAAGTATTGATAAAATAAAAGAAATTAAGATTAAATTAGAAAGATTATATCTGAATTAACATTATAGCTAGAAAATCTAAAAATGATTAATTTAATTAAGATATATATAAAATCAGGACTGAGCAGCGTTGAACGTTAATTCTTAAGGCACAGTCCTATTCTAATCTCTACGAATCTAACTTGAAGGATAAATTAGTTTGAAGTTCTATAGATAGCCCTTCTTAAACTCTAGATATCCGTTTTTTCTTAACTTGCAAGCAGGGCAGTCTCCGCAACCATTTCCTTTTATTCCATTGTAGCAAGTCAAGGTTTCATTTTTTACTATTTCTAAAACGCCTAAGTCGTGGGCTAGCTTCCAGGTTTCAGCCTTATTGATCCACATCAAAGGGGTAAGTATCTCAAACTGATAATCCATAGCAAGATTTAAAGTAACATTTAGAGATTTTATAAATACATCTCTGCAGTCTGGATATCCACTGAAATCGCTTTGAGATACTCCAGTTATTATTGTGTTTATATCTCTCTGTTTAGCAAATACAGCCACAAAGGTTAAAAATAAAAGATTTCTTCCGTCTACAAAAGAGTTTGGAAGGCCTTCTGTAGGAGCATTTTTATCAACGGTTATATCTTGTCTTGTTAAAGAGTTTGGTGCTAGTTGATTTAATAAGTTTAAATCTAAAATATGATGTTCTACACCATGTTTTTTGCAAATATCCTTAGCGCATTCTAGCTCAAGCTTATGCTTTTGATTGTAGTCAAAGGATACAGCTACAACTTCTTTAAATTTCTTCTTAGCCCAAAATAAACATGTGGTGCTGTCTTGTCCACCACTAAATACTACAACAGCTTTTTCTTTGTTCATAATTACACCATCCTTAATATATATCGTGTACTCACTTGTACATAGATTTATTTCATTTATTTTATACATAGACTAAATATAAGCAATGTAGTCTATAATTCATCTGACTTATTAACTATAGTTTTCATCTAAGAATTTCTAATTGTTTTTTAAGTCTTTTATTTAATATTTTAAAGGATTACTTAGCTTATACAGCATAGTGTTATAACTAATTTGAAGCGCTTTAGTTATATTACTTACTATAAAGCATAATCAACTTACTATTTAACATTTGATCTGTATTAAATCTACCTCTTAGTGTAGTGGTTATGGTTTTAGTTCCAGGTTTTTCTATACCTCTAGTGGTCATACAGCCATGTTCACCTTGGATGATAACTGCTACATCCTCAGATTTCGTTATCTTTTGAAGTATCTCAGCAATATCGCTGCCTATTCTTTCTTGAAGCTGAAGTCTTCTTCCAACCATGTCTGCTATTCTTGCTATCTTGCTTAGACCTATAATTTTTTTATTAGGAACATAAGCTACTGCGACCTTCATATTGTACATTAGTGCTAGATGATGTTCGCAATGGCTAAAGATTTCAATATCCTTAATAAACACCAAGTCATTTAGGTTTCCAGTTACATTCAAGTCATCTTCAAAGGTTACATTGAACATGTTAGCTATGTCTTCGTTGCTGTAATTCATTCCTTTAAAAACCTCTTCATACATCTTTGCCACACGTTTTGGCGTATTTAATAAGCCTTCTCTTTCTGGGTCATCACCTAAGGCTATTAAAATACCTCTTATATGTTCTTCAATTGCTTTAGTATCAATGGACATATCATACACCTCTCTCAGTTGGGTCCCATATAATCTTATGAAGCTGTATTTGAAGCTTAACGTCATTCATTATATTTTCCTTTAAGAACTCCACAATGCTGTCTAAGGATATTTGGCCAAACACAGGGCTTATATATACAGTAGTTTTCTCTGTAAGCTTGTAGCTAGTTATTATTTCTTTAGCTTTTTCCAAGTCTTCCATGCTGCCAGAAACGAATTTTACTGTATCCTTAGCAGAAAGATATTTGAAGTTGTCTAGCTTCATGTGTCGTTCCATATTACTTGAAGGAAGCTTATAATCCATAGTAAAGCTAGGCGGATTGCTAAGTTTAGTGAAGTTCTCAAGAAGTACACTTCCGTTAGTCTCAATCTCAACTCTTAGGTTGTCATCACTTGCTAGAAGTTCTAAAAGCTCAACTATACCTTCTTGAAGAAGGGGCTCACCTCCAGTTAAGGTTATGTTTTTAACCTTTGTTGATTTTATATAATTATAGATATCCTCAGAAGACATAAGTTCATATGGAGCATTTTTCTCATTTGCCCAGGTGGTATCACAGTAGCTGCAGTTTAAGTTGCAGCCAGCAAATCTAATAAAAATAGCAAGTTCTCCGGAACGCTTACCTTCACCGTTTATGCTGATGAATTTTTCAACTACCTTATAGGTCATATAAAGTTTCCTCACTTTCCTCATATCTAGCACTGTTAGTAGGTGTCTCATAAACCGTAGCGCTCTTAACCTTATAGCCTTTTTCCTTCATAGTTTTATAGAAAAAAGCTGAGAAGTTTTCTGCTGTAGTTCTAAAGTTCATCTCGATTATTTTAAAGCCATCTTCCTTAAGTGCAGATAATGTTGTTTCTCTCATAGTGTTCTTTTCTACAATTAAAGCATGGTCATAATAATCAACCATAGCTTTAACATCTTTTTTCAAATCACCAAAATCTATTACCATACCGTCTAGATGACCACCACTGACTAATTTATCTGCTTGAACTTCAATTTCTACTTTCCATCTGTGACCGTGGATATTTCCACACTTTCCATCATAGTGAGCAAGAAAGTGAGCACTGTCAAAGCTGTGTTCTGCTTTTAAGATATACATTTTATTCCTCCTAATCTATTTTAAAAACTTGCTTCCATAGTAGCAGCAGCCAATGGCTCCATTAAACTGTGGCTCTTCTACAGAGATTATTTCATTATAGTCATTCTTTAGATAATTTTTTATTGCAGTATTATTAGCAACACCACCAGTTAAGACTAGCCTATCTCCTTTAAAATTGCTTAAAAGAGGACGAAGTCTTTTATACATGGAGTAGTTTACTCCTGCACATAATTTCTCTATAGGTACACCTTCAGCTATCTTTCCAATAAGCTCTGATTCGGAAAATACTGCACAGGTAGAGTTCAAGTCTACAGGGTCCTTTGCGTATTTACTCATTTCCTCAAAGGATATCTCAAGAACATTGGCCATGTTTTCTAAATACCTTCCACAGGAAGCTGCGCATTTTTCATTAAGCTCCAAATCAGTAGTAAGCCCTTTTTCAATCTTAACGATCTTAACGTCTTGTCCTCCTACATCTAGTAGAATAAAATCCTTTAAAGAGCTTTGATACATTGCTCCATAGGCATGAGCTTTTATTTCATTTATCTGAGTGAAGAGTTTTAAGTCAGTATTGTTTTTTCCGTAGCCTGTAGATACGGCTTTATCAAAAGGTCCTACCTGAAGCTTATCTAAATCAACTACAATCTTTCCATCTAAATGGCAGAAGTCTCTGTAAAACCTCATAGTGCTGATCTTTTTCTTTTCAACTAGAAGGTTATCTTCCATTATTACAATCTTAACCTCTCGACTGCCCAGGTCTATTCCTAAAATTCTCATTTGTCTGCCTCCTTCAAGTCTAGTAACATATCAAGGAAAGCTTCTAATCTGAGCTTTGTTCTTGCGTCTAAAGTGTTTAGCTTGTCACCTTCGATATTTAAGATAGGAATATCAAGGTTATTTTTAATTACTATATCTTCTACAGCTCTATAGCAGAAGGCCTGAGTATAGTGGATTATTCCATCTAATTGTCTCTCTTTTATCTGCTTTTTTAGCTCAATAAGTCTAAAGTCAGTGTTATATGGATAGGTGTAATCATAGTATTGCTCATATATATTATTAGCTTCATTTCCTCGCGGAAAGGCAAACTCTCTTTGAACCTCATTATATACAAAGTGAGCATTAAGATTTTCCACGAAGCTGTAGATATCCGTAGTCATTGGTGGAACACCTATATAGCCTAAACGAAGCTTTTTATCTATGGCTTTTCTAGTTTTTATTTCCCCTATTACTTTTACTAAATCAGCCTCATAACCATCTATATCTCCGTTGAAGTCACTTAGACTAACTTGATATAAGTGATTTTCAAAACCTGTGGCTTTATTGTGAATGTAAGTTAGTTCATCTAACTCTTTGCCAAGAAGTCTAACTTGATTTAGTCTTCTTCTAACAGCTTCAACCTCAGCTTCTTCTACCTTAAAGATAGCCATTAGCTTCTTTATTTCTCTTTCTATATCCTCTAGGCTGTGACTGTGAGGAAAAGAAAAGGGATGTACCTTAATTCCTTTTAATTGAAGCACTTCAATAAGTGCCTTTGTATTGGAGCAGTCCCCCTCCATAACGCCAATTATTTCTTCAATTCCGTTTTCTATACAAGCTCCGTATAGCCCTTTTATCCAAGCACAAAGGCTTTTAGGGAAACCATCTTTTTCAGCTAAATCAATGTATTTTAAGTGGTTATCTGAAACTACAAAAATATTATTTAAATCTACTGGGGTATAGCCTGCAGCTATAAGAACCTCTATAGGAACCGTTGTTGTTAAACCAATCTTTTTAATTTTAAAGCCTCCCTAACTTAGAGAGTTCGAAACCATTATTGTTCATAATATTTTTCTATACAGCAAAAAAGGGCATAAAATGCCCATAAACAAAAAAAACTACCTAAACCGGTAGTAGTAGGGTATATGTATAGCTACAGAAATTCCAATACAAAAAGAGCTATCATATTGAAATAATCAGCTTAAAAACCCATTACGTCCTAGTTTTGTTTATAGACAGGATGGTTACGAACTGTCTGTATTTAATTTTCTATTCACGTAATTTACTATAATACAGCGGCTAAGTATAGTCAAGTTAAAAATATAACAAGGATAATACAAAAAAGTTATCAATGATATGAAATAAGTCACATTAGAGAAAAATATGTACCACTTTAATATGAAAACTATTTTTAAAGCTCATATAGGTTCTGAGAGAAGACTTTAAAAATGTAAATTTAAATAAAGGGGTACATACTTATAGAGTTTCTATATGAGGACTTAATTTATGACTGTTCGAAAATCCAGTGTTATACGAGTTTTCATGAGAGCATAAATTAATGATTGAGTTATAAACTCTGCAACCTACACCTAAACTTCAACCTCTAAGCCATCTATTGCAGCAAAGGTGCTATTAAATATTTGTCCAGCACTTAGTTCGGCACTTACTCTGTCTTCTAGCTTTAGATAACTACTGGCATCAAAATGCATAAGTAATAATTTCTTTACGTTAGCTTCTGAAGCAAGTTTTGCTGCAAGTTCAGGGTTTAAGTGAATTTTATCTGAAAAGGTTTCTTTGGATTTCATACTGCATTCGGTAATTAAGACGTCAGCATCTTTAGCTAAGGTTATCACATTTTCGCAGTAGGCTGTATCTGTACAGTAGCAGATAACTGTATCCTCTATTTCGAATCTGCCACCTAAAACCTCTGTACTATGAACTAAAGGTAAGAAGGTTGCATTAAAAGGTAAATCAATATTAGGTTCAAGGGCATTGATTATATGTGTATCAAAAGGTAATTTTTCTATAGGCACTGTGTAAGGATTGTTGATAAATTGTTTAATAATCCCTTCACTGTTAGGCTGAGATATAATATATAGGCCTTTAGAGAATTTGTTAAGAGATAAGGTGTGAAGCCCAGATATATGGTCTAGGTGAAAATGACTTAAAAATAAATAAACAGGTCTATCATCTTTTATATACTGTGGTAGTCTTGAAATGCCATTGCCAGCATCTAGTACTATATAGTAGTCATTGTGCTCTATGAGTATTGATACAGTTCTTCCTGTTTCAGTGTCAAACCATCCATTTGTTCCTAGAAAGGTTATTTTAATCATAAAATCTTCCTCCATAGCTTTCTATAAACTACTTAAAGTCTGTTATTAAATATGATAACTCTTTGGAGATTCCAATACAACTAGCAATTTGATCAATTGTCATAGACTCTAGTTCTATAATATCAAGCTTTATGTTTAGCATCTTGAAAGCAAAATAATTAGCTTGTTTTTCAAATTTGCCTATGTTACTAAAGTTTTTATTAAATGCAGCTTGAAAAACTTCTGTATGAAGAAGTGCATGACCTAGTTCATGAAGTAATATAAAGTTCTCCATTACTCCCTTGATATCATTCCTAATAAAGACTATTTCTTTATCATTTAGATCTCTATAATAGAAGCTATAATTCCCACTTAATAATATATTATCAGCTTCTATCTTATGTATTTTTATATCTAGGTAGTCGTACAGCTCATAAACATCCTCTGTACTATAGCTTTCCTTGAGTCCGAAAATTATATCATCAATCCAATAATACATATTATCCTCCTTTACTTTTTGTATTTAAGACCTAATAATTGCAGCTGATTTAGTAGTTCGTTAGCAAATTGAAGCAATTCATCATCTGATAGTTTTTTTATATCAAAGCCTCCATAGCCCATGATTGCAGGTTGCTTTAGTATGAACTGCATAGCATCCTCTGCACTTTCAAATTCTTCAGTTTTGGTATTAGCTAAAGATATTTTTTCATTAAGATTTTGTTGATTTGAAGTTGGACTTTCATAAGAATTAGTAGCACTGATTTTCATAATATCATTTATATTAACTTTTAGTGCATCAGCTAGTTTTTCTAGTGTGTTTACTGAGGGGTTCTTTTTTTCATCTCTTTCTAAGGCACTAATATAGCTTGCATTGACGCCGCTTAGTCTAGACAATTCATTTACTCCAAGTCCTTTAGCTTCTCGAATAGCTCTTATGTTCTTGCCGAACAAAATAATCACTCCTTTATTTGGATATGTACTTATAGAATATATTATATTCCAATAGCACATAAAGTCAATCGAAAAAATAAGAAAATAGAACATGTGTTCGCAAAAACTGAAGATAAATTCGTAAAATAAAGAAATATATACCAAAGTGGAGTTGGCGTATTCTATTAGAACATGATATTATCTCATTAAACAATAATAAAGGAGGGAAGATTATAATAGATACTTAATATAACATCTTAATTTAATATATATAAGGATAGGTGAGAAATAATGAGAGCAAGTAATGAATATAAGAAAATTGAAGCGATGCTTTTTAATTATAAGCAGACTGAAGTAGAAATAAAAAATATAGATCTCGACATAGAAGAAATAAAGAATGAATATAGGGGAGTGGGTGCAATCTACTATGGAGGAAGGACAAGTTCTACGAATAAGATTACTTCAAGTGTAGAGAATGAAGTAGAGTATAAGGAAAATAAAATCTATAATTTAGAAATGCTTAAGAGAAAGAAAGAGATAGAATTACAGAGGATAGATAATGTATTGAGCATATTAACAGAGGATGAGTATAAACTTATTGAACTTAGGTATTTTAAGAAACTGCAATATAAGCAAATAGCTGATAGGCTTTGCATGAATGACATTTATATAATTGATAAAAAGAAAAAGATACTAAATAAGCTAATACCTTTAATGAACTTATGCTAATTAGTAGGAAGTAAAAATGAAGACAGAAGCTAATTCAAGTTAAGAGCATTTCTTAAGCTATAATTTATAGCCTTAGAGATGCTCTTTCAATTTAGCATATTTTTTACAGATTTATTGTTAGTTATTATATATAATTGATAAACATTACTTAGCTTATTACATGTTTATAGAAATTACTTAAAGTACTATTGGTATTATTAATACTCTTATTTATATCTTGATATTGCAATTTTAAATCAATGTAATCCCCTATAGCATGAGGAGCATCTATACTTATTGAAATTGAGTTTTCATATAGATATATATAGATAATTGAGTTGTTAAAATTATTTGTAGAATAACTTTGTAGCTGGTCCTTCTGGGCATTATACAAGTCTTTATTAGAATTATTAGCTATAATCCCTTTACTTTTTAATGTTATTAAAAAGTTATTATCTAAGTTTACAATGTCTCCAGAATTGAGAACTTTATTATTTTTTAAATCAACGTTAGTTGAAAATAATAGGTTTGTTGGATAAGCCACGTCTTTTGAAGAAAAAATGCCTGAATATTTGATACTCAAAAGATCATATTTATTTAAACATATCTCATAACCTAAGTTAATGTTGAAGTTTTCTTTGTTATCTAAATAAACTTGCACATATTTTAACGCTTGTTCTTTTATTAAAGTATTTATTTTATTTTGATTACTAGCATTTGACATTCCATTTATTTGAGGATATTTCAAAGCCATTGTTTTGTTATTTTGATTATAATTATATTGTTTTTCTGCTATGCTATAAGTTTTTTCGTTATTAATCTGTTGTTTTGAGTTTGAGTGGTTCATATTACTTGTTGCTTGCTGATTTGAATTAGAATTACTAGTTGAAATAGTAGAATCACTTGTTGCTTCTTTTTTTGAATTTGAATCGTTATTTTCAGATATGTTAGTCTTGGAAGAAGCATAATTAACATAATTACTAGTGCTACATCCTACTAAACTAACACATAATAAAACCAGTACTGGTAATAACATTTTTTTCTTCATAAAACACATGCCCTTTCACAAGTATTTAATCCATTTCTTCGAAGGCTGGATACAAACTTAGGAATTCTAGTGAACTATTCTGAACACTTTTGCTTTTCTAAATATATTATGTCATTTAACTCTCTTAAAATATTCTTATTGTATAAAGCATGATAGAAGCTAGAATATTTATATCATCAATATTTTATTTACAACATTTTTTTGAAATCCTCATAATTGTATAACTATTATTAGAAGCACATTTATTCACTGATAGTTGTTAACTTTATACAACATATTATAGCAGTGTCGTTTAAAGTAGAATTAAACATAAAAATAAAAAACTAGTATAAATCTAATATTATTCTTATAAACAGCTTATTACATACCTTAGTTTCCATGTGTTAGTATTACATCATAGAAATTGTTTAAGAGGAAAGCACTTAGTTAATCGCTAAGTGCTTTTTTGCGCCATGAAAAAAGGTGTTTTGCTAGATAAACCTAGTAATATCAAAGGCTTAGAACAGATATTTATGTTAAACAGTAAAAAATAAAATTATATCGACTTCTAGAATCTCTTCACATAGGTTCAGAAAAGGCAGATGTACAAAAAAGCTCGCTGAAGAAGGCCGATTCAGCGACTTTTTTATTAAATGCTAACGCATTAAAGGAGGTGGTTATTTTGTGACTTTGATATTCAATAAAAATCATACGTTTAACAGCATAATTCAACAAAGATTAAAAATTACAATTATAAAATTTGAGGAGGAATAAAAATGGGAAAGAATTATCCAGATATAAAACCAGGAGAAATAGTTTCAGGAGGTTTTACCTATCCAAACAATGCTCAGATAGTAGGGGATTCTCTTTATATAAGAGATGAGAATGGAAATACAATTGCAGGAAGACAAACTGATAATGGTGATAAGATCACAGTTCTTGATGTAGGATACACAAAACAGCTTACTTTAATACAGTATCCTGCAGGAACTTCAGTAAGACAAGGTTATGTAACTAACAATACTAATATAATCAAGTATATAAATCAAGGTGCTTGGAAGAATGGATCTAGTGCAGAAAGTGTATATGATGAAAACAATACAGTAATAGGCTCTTTAGATCCTTATGAAGTAGCAACACCTTTGTATAAAATTAGTGATGGTAAAACTCATGTGGTATATAACACTAGTAAAGGAGCAAATACGAAGTCAGGTTATGTTGTATATGCTGGAGCAAATGGTTCATCTAATCCTACAGGTGGTATAAACCCTGGTGAAGTAGTTCCAGGCGGATTTACTTATCCTAACAATGCACAGGTTATAGGTGATGACTTATATATAAGAGATGCAAATGGAAACACAATAGCAGGAAGACAAGTATCAAATGGAGATAGAATTACAGTATTGGATGTAGGGTATACAAAGCAACTAACTTTAGTTCAGTATCCAGCAGGAAGCGTAGTAAGACAAGGTTATGTTACTAATGTCCCATCCTTAATAAAATATGACAGGCAAGGCGAATGGCATAATGGATCTAGTGCTGAAGAAGTGTTGGATGAAAATGGTGCTCACTTGGGTTCTTTAGATCCATATGAAGCAGCAACACCATTATATAAGAAAAATGGAATGACACATGTTGTTTATAATACAGATAAAGGGCCAAATACAAAATCAGGTTATGTTAGATATGAAGGAAGTTCAATAAGCCCTATTACAATACCTCAAGTATCTGTAGCTGGCGCACAAAGGATAGTATATGGTACAAGCGGTAAAGGCAGAGATTTGGCAGCATATAAGATAGGCAGTGGAAGTAATTCTTTAGTATTTGTTTGTGAACAGCACGGATTTGAAGATAATTGGAGCAGAGACGGAATTGAATTAGTTTATATAGGTAATGATCTAATTAATTCGCTTGCAGGCAGTTCAACAAATGGATGGACTGTATATGTAATTCCAGCAGCAAATCCAGATGGGCTCATAGATGGCTATACTAATAATGGACCAGGAAGATGTACAATAGTAGGAGCAGTTGATACTAATAGAGATTATCCTATAGGCTTTACCCCTCATGGTACTACAAGAAACTGGACAGGAGATGCTCCATTAAGTGTTTCAGAGTCTAGAAGTTTGAGTACTTTCATACAAGGAGTTAAGAATAGTACCTCAGGTGAAATGGTAGTAATAGATCTTCATGGCTGGGAAAATGCTGCTATCGGTGATCCTCAAATTGGTCAGTTCTTTAGAAATCAATTTGGCTTTGAACAGAGGAATGGTTATGGTGAAGATAGTGGATTTATGATAGCTTGGGCTAAATCAATTGGTGCAAAAGCAGCTTTAATTGAACTTCCTACTAATACCCACAGCCATGATGATGTAGTTAATGGTGGATATTCACAGAAGGTTATAAATGCAGTAAAGAATTTAATGGGCACAATCAGTATGGAACAGTTAAATAAAGATGCGAAATCTATTATGAATATATTAAAAATAGAATTAAATGACTTTAAGCTTAATCATGAATTTGTTGTATATAATGGACCTATATATATAAAATATGAGTTTGGATTGACACCTTTTATTGGTTCTTCAAACAATACGGTTTCTGTTAAAGATGGAAAAATAGAAAATATAGAATGGGTATTTGATAAATTAAGTGTAGTCACTCCGATTGTGAGTCCATCGATAGGAAATTTAACAAGTATTCTTGAAGATTTAGTAAATAGATTAGGAATATCTATTACTAATGGAACTATAAAGTTCGGGTTTAATACTGAAGAAAAAACAATAGAAATAGAAATTGCCAAGGAAAGACAAGATCAAAAATTATTTACGAAAATAAGTGTCGGATTTAACGAGTTACCTGACAAGGTCGTTAATGTTCTAGCTACTGGAGGAAAAATTCTTTTATTTGCTGGACTAGTAGCTTTAAGTTTTTACCTTTTAGTTGAGGGGGCAGGAGTAGCAATAGTAGCTATATTTGTTAAGGTAATTTCAGCTTTAGCAGAAGCTTTAGGTTAATGAAAAAAGTAACAGATATGATAAAGTTATATCTGTTACTTTTGAATTAGAAGATTGTATAAAAATGGCTAATAAACTAAAAGTTTATTAATATAGTCGAGAAACTTTTTTTCTTCTTCTAAACTTTCAAATATTCTTTTGGGTACAAATATAGTATCTTTATAATCATTAGTATAAAGGTGTATGTATTTATCGGTTTCCAATAACCTATCAAGTGATTTACGGGGTATTTCTTTTTGAGAGAGGGATGATGTTACCAATATACTCTCATCATTTAAGAATATGGATTTTTTGGATAAATTATATTTTATATTTTTTTTAATTACATCGTTTATCTTCTTTTTAGTAACTAAAGGTATTATGAGTATGCAAACTATGTATAATATTATAAAAAATACAAAGTTCTCCCCTGATATGAGTGTGAGAAGTAAGGAACTGAAAAAAGTAAGAACGTAAGTTTCTATAAGTTTACCTTTTTTGTAGTATTTATGATGCGTTTTATTTTCTATGCTTCCCTGTATGAATTCTTCCTCTGAAAGTGTGTATTCAATATTCATAGTGACCTCCTTGAAAATAAATACTTTATTTAAATTAAATATTTTTAATATACAACTAATTATCAATTGACACTTGGATTTTTTAGCTACTTCTATTATAGTATAAAATTCATTTGCTATTTATTCAATAATAATGTACAAGACTTGAAGATGTTAAAATAAATATATAAAGCTATATAATTAAAAGTAGCTTATGGAACGGTTGACAGAGAAGGTAATTTTACTTGATTTTTTATAAGCTTACAGGCTAATAGGAGGTGAATAAAATAGATAAACAAAATATAATAACCTCAATAATTGCTGTAATTGGGACAGACATAACTTGGATTTTTGGCATGTGGGATACGGCGTTAATGGTACTAATTGCTTTTTTGGTGCTTGATTATGCTACAGGAGTTATAAAAGCCTATATAAATAAGATAATATCTAGTGACATAGGTTTTAAAGGCATAGCTAAAAAGTCAGTTATATTTATAGTACTTATAGTAGCTGTTTTACTGGATAAGTTATTAAATACAGGTACTTGGGTATTTAGAACCTTAGTATGCTATTTTTATATTGCTAACGAAGGAATTAGTTTGCTGGAAAACTGTGTGGCTCTTGGACTGCCTATACCAGAGCAATTGCAAAATGCGCTAGTTCAGCTAAAGGATGGCAACAAAAAAGCAGTTAACGATAAAAACGAACAGTAAGAGCAACAAAAGTAATATATTAAAAGGTATCATTAAAATATTAAAAAGTAGATATTATTAAGTTTTAGCCACTAATGAAATTTCATTAGTGGCTTTTTAACCGTATAGGTTTTTTTAAAGAATTTAGGGTTTCATAAAAGCAGATAAAGAAAAAACATCAACTAAGTGGAAATTATTAAAAAAGTCACATATTCAACAAAATCAATTGCTGTACAAACAAGTACAAGAGATGTTATAAGGAGAGTGGTAAACGTGAAAATTGCAATAAGAGGTGGGCATAACTTTCAAGCTCCAGGGGCTTCAGGAATAATTGATGAAACCTCTGAAGACAGGAAAGTAAAAGCTGCAGTAATAAAATATTTAACACAAGAAGGACAAGAGGTTATAGATGTTACTCCAGGTGAATGCGATGTAAATACAGATTTAGAATATGGAGTTAATAAAGCTAACTCTTTTTGAGCAGAACTATTTGCATCAATACATTTTAATAAAGCTTATGATAGTTATAATAGTGCCATAGGAACTGAGGTATGGATATATGCTATAGGAGGTAAAGCAGAGCCTATAGCTAACAGGATAGTAAATAAGATTTCTATTAAAGTTATTGGATGTGGTCATAAAGGTACTTAGTAAAAGACTCTCTTTCTAAACTAGAAGAGAATGCGTTAAAAGGTATTGACATGCCACTGTTTATGTTAAGGTAAATTAGTATATGCTTCTTAGTAATTATTATATCATCTACTGAGTTCCATGGTAGCCTATATTCAGAAGAGCTACTTGTTGCTTCAAATCCTTCCTCGGATAATTCTAAAGTGGTAGATTCAAGATTAATTGGTCCTAACATATCAAGAAAACGCTTTTTATAAATTATATCAAGAAATTTAGGAAAAAATATAATCCATAGTATACCGAATACAACCATAAGTATGGATAAGAAGTTTAGTGCTTGATTAAGATATTGATAAATTAAATTTAAAACTACTATTATTGGAGCGATACCTGTAGAAATAAATTTAGCATATTTAGAACGTTTAGAGGCTTTAGATTCCTTATTGAAAATAAGCAAATCTTCAATTGTATTTGTAAAGAATATTTTAATAGTAATCACCCTATCTTTTCAATATAGTATTATAAATATTTGCAAATAGTATTTCCATCTTCGTCAAATACATAAGTAAGGTTTGTCAATGCATCAACTTTTACAATGGTTACTACATTTTGTTTTAAATTCATCGATGGAATTTTATACTTACCATGATTTAAAGGGGTTATCTTCTTAGATAATAAATTTACAAAATAAAAGTTTCCTTGAGCGTTGACAAATACTTTATTAGTGTTCTTAAAAGGGAATACTATGATATTTGTTACTCTTTCTTTTAAAAATGATGTCACTAAAAACTCTCTTAAATCTTCAGATAAAGGAGATTTAATTTTTATTACTGATTTCTCGTTATCTATATAAGTAAATACACAATCCTGATTCTTTGTGATCTGGTAGCTACAATAATTTAAATTGTTATTTTTTATTTCTATAGTCTTATTTGATATAATATTGTCTTTTTCGTTATCTATTTCAAATATTCCAGCAGTTCCATAATTATATAATTTATTTTCAACTTTCATTACTAAACTGCAATTATAGTTAATTTGTTCAGTTACACTAGAAAAGCTGTACTTACTGCTATTCAAATCATTTTTAATAAATATAACTACGCACAATAATATTATTAGGGCAAAAAAAGCTAGTAGTATCTTTTTAAACATTATTAACTCCTTTATTAATAAAAATTAATGAAATCAACTTATCAAATTCCGTATTAAGAAGTTTGATTAAGCTCTCTTTTAGTTCTAAAATATTTTTATATTATTTTTGGTACAAGTCAGATATTTTAGTTAATCAAGAATTTGTGTACTTTAAATACATGATGAATTTCATATTATAGTACCTTTAACTATAGTATACAAATAAATCACTAAATTTTCATTTAATAAATTTATTATAATATGATGAGAAATATTAATTTTTTGCATACAAGAATATAGCAAGTATGAAAAAGTAAGCATGTTTTTATTTGTAACTGAACCTCTTACTCTGAAATGCGATTTTTTCTACATAATAAGACAGCAAATTTATTATGTAAGAAAATTACAATTTTGTGTGTTTTTATGTAGAGGCGTTGACAAATAAGTATAACTTAGCGATAATAGGACGTTTTAAGGATAATGGTGTTGATTATTGAATTAAGATAGAAGATTCTCGGGTTTAGTGGACTTATATGAGAAATATTAATAACTTTTGAAAAGCATAGATGTTTAAATTAAACAAGAGCCTGGTTTTTACATAAATGAGTTAGTTAATGCTTAAAAGCTTGATTATCTAGGATAAAACAGGAAACTATTAAATGATTAAAGCTGAATTGGAAAGTAATATTTAGGTATATAAATTCGTATTTGTGTAAGTTACTAGCACTTATTGATAAAACTTATAAAAATATTATGTCGATAGAAGGAAGATAATAAATAAAATAATTCTATATATTCAGTTGTTTTATTAGAATATCTAATTCTAAATTATTTTTTTGAAGAAGAAAAAGTTGAATTAATATTAAAAACATATAGTAAATATATCGAAATTAAGCAGAAGAATCGACTGTTGTATGCATAATATATAGTTTGAAAGAATACTGTGAATTTATTGTTATTATAAGAAGATAAAAATTATGGATGAGTTAAATATTAAGAACTTTTACACTAGGTTATGGAGTTTTTTGTAGAAAGTATGCATCATAAGAAGCGCAAAATATAGCATACTATAAGTATACCATTAAAGAGTTTTTACTCTATAGATTACGTCGAAAATAATCTATAATGAGGTCTTTGATGGTGTTAGGTACTAAAAATATATGCAAAGCTTTTACTTGTTTCGCCAATCTAAGACAAGTTGAAAAAATAGTCGACAAGATGGTTGATAACTAAGTTTGCATATATATAATTAAAAATTTATGGAGGTGCTAGTAATGAACAGTAGACATAGAAGAGTTTATACAGAGAAGACCTTCAAAAAAAATGGTACCAAAACACAAAACCAATGGGCTAAAAGCAGATTTCCAACAACAATTGAAGAGCCAAGTAAAAATAAAAGTGGAGTAATGGCAGAGGAACAAGGTTGGACCTAAGATTTAATAAAAAGTCTAGTTATGTAGTTTGTAACTAGACTTTTTTATTTTTTATAATAATATACAATAATGTCACAATTTTATATTTATTGATGTGTTTTTTGGAAAAGATAGTTATAATGGTATTAGGGATAAAAAAGTATTGATGAGTGAAGGGATGATCTATTTGCAGTTTTATAGTCCAAATGAGAAAATAAAACTAATGAGGACAAACTTAAGGGTTAATCAGTGGGAATTGGAATCGGAAAACATGTCTGTAGGCTTTATTAGCATGATGGAGATTGGGAAAAGAAATGTAAGTAAGGAAAGCTCAAAAAAGCTATCGGAAAAGTTCAATCTTATAGCAAAAGAGAACTCAATAAAGATTGAGCTTGATGAAGAGTATTTTTATAGGCAACCTGAAGAAGATGCTAGAATTTATTGTGAGCTGGAATTGCAAAAAGAAAATAATCATAAGCAATTAGACGAGCTTATAGTTATAGCCAATAGGTTTCAATTACTTGATTTATTGGCTAAGATATATCATTTAAAAGCTTTGAGGTACATGGAAGAAAAAGATAATAATAATGCTTTTATATGCTTAAATAATTGCTTAGGAATATACAAGGAACTTAGAGAAGACAAGCTTCAAGCTAATATCTATGATTTGATGGGAAGTTGTAAGTTAAAGCTCAGTGAGTATGATGAAGCTATATTCTACTATACCCAAGCCATAGCATACTCAATATATGAAGATAGCAATGATATATTTTTTAGAGCAAACTTAAATATTTCTAATGCATATGGGCGTAGTAAATCTTATAAGAAATCTATAGATATAATTGATAAAAATATTTTAAAGAGAAGTTCTATAGTTGAAGCTAAATATGTTACTAATGCAAGGGTAATAAAGGCTATTTCATTAGATAAGCTTGGTAGAAGAGATGAAGCTTTAAAAGAATATTTTAAATTGCTTGAAGATCTGAATGATGAAAATCAAAAGTTACTGGCTTTAATCTATAATAATGTAGGTGAATGCTACTATGAAAAAGGCGAATATAATGAGGCTTTGAGATATTTATCTAAAGCAAATATAATAAAGAATAGAGTAGATAAAGAAACCTTATCAAATACTCTTAATATAAAAGCAAAGATATTTTTTAAACAAGGACTATATGAAGAAAGTATAATGATTCTTGAGATGGCTATAAGAATGGCTGAAAAGTATAAAAAAACTGAGATTATTTATGATAATTACTTTGATTTGGTTTTTATTTTAGAGTCAAGAAATGATATAGAGAAAGTTATTTATTATATGAAAGAATTTTTGAATACTCTAAAAGAGTATGACTTTGAAAAAGGAAATTTGTTTGCGATGTATAAGCTTTCAGAAGCATATAGTAAAAATGGACAACTAAGTGAAGCCTTTGACACTATGAAGCAGTTAGAAGAGATTTTATAAAATGAAATATATAACTCTCGATTCTTATTTAAAGTTACTAACTAAGAGTATACTAAAAATATAATAATTTATTATTGGAAACTTAAATAATATACAAACATACCTGATAAAAAATAACTAATTGTTATTGATTAGCGATTTTTTGTTAGGTATGATATAATAAAGTTGGTACTTATGTAAAGGATTTCTTTGTTGATATATAAGCATCTAATAAGAAATGTATGGCTAAAACCTATGTTGCAAATAGGCTGTGGTTTTAGGATAAAAAATAAGTAACAAATATTTATTTTTTGAAGATAAAAGAATTACCATAAAAATTATAAATTAAAATATAGTAGGATAAGGGGAATGTATATGGGGTTCAATAGTATTAATGAAAGCAGTAAAAGTGATGCAGAGGTTTTTGTGGAAAGACTTGAAAATTTGTTTGGTAAACCGCATTCTGTGAGAAAAGCGGAATGCTTGGACGGAGGAGTGCCAATCCATATATTCTATTATTACAATCTTCCAAAGAAGGGAATGATAACTTCCGTGACCTATGGTTTATCTGAAGGAAAGCATCCAGACTGGCAGAATGGAAGACCTGAATTAATGGTTACTGTCAAATCAGAAGAAGAAGCTTGGGGATTTGCTTCAGCGTTTCTAGCAACTAACTTTAGAGGAGAGAAGCCATTTGGGTATGGAGACTTATTTACCTTGGAGGAGCCTATATCAAAGGATTCGGATATGGTAGGCTATTTTGTTTTTGCACCTTCTATTCTAAATCAAGCACAGGCTAAGATAGAACTACCAACAAAGACTGTATACTTAACAGGAATGTATCCATTATATAGCGAAGAGATAGAGCTTTTTAAAAGGATAGGACTAAAGGAATTCTTTAGTCTTGATGGATATGATTTGTATGATGTAAAAAGAAAGAATCTCGGGTATAAATAAAGAGTTTCTATATTGAAACTTAATTTGTACTTGTATGACAATCTAGGCCTCTTGTGACTTTTGTATAAATTTAATTAATAGTTGTAGACATAAGTAAAAATAGATATTATTATCAATATACATCTTAAAAGGAGGGATAATAATGGAACTGTTTAACTATCATATGCATAATAACTATTGTGATGGTAAAGGTGAGCCTGAAGACTATGTAAAGAAAGCTATTCAACTAGGCTTTAAGGCTATTGGTTTTTCTAGTCACGCTCCGGTGGCCATAAAAAATGATTGGACTATGAAACAGGAAAACCTACACAAGTACCTGGAAGAAATATTAAGTCTAAAAGAAGAGTATAAAGAAAAAATTGATATATGCCTAGGCTTAGAGATAGATTATATAAAGGGAATTATGGGACCAGGAGATGAAATATATAAATCTATTCCACTAGAATATAGTATAGGATCAGTTCATTTTATGCCTATTAAAGATAGTGGAAAGTATCTAACTGTGGACTATTCAGAAGAAGAGCTAAGAACAATAATTGATGATGGTTATGATGGAGATGCTTACAGATTTGTAGAAGCATATTATACTTTTATTAGAGAAATGGCTTCTTCAAGCAAACCTAATATCATAGGTCATCTAGATTTGATAAAGAAGTTTAATAAGGATAACTTGTTTTTTAGGGAAGATGACGAAAGATACGTTAATCAGATCGAAAAAACATTGCAGGTAATAAAAGAAAATAATCTTATTGTAGAAGTAAATACAGGTGGAGTAACTAGGGGGTATATTAAAGAATTTTATCCAAGTCAATGGATAATATCAAGATGTAAAGAACTGAATATTCCTATGAATATAAGTAGCGATGCTCATATTGTGGACAATATTGATGGGTGCTTTGAAGCTGCTGCTGGTCAGTTAAGAAATAATGGAGTAGAAGAACAAAAAGTATTGTTTAAAAATAGGTGGATATATAGCAAACTCTAATATAACCACTTATTTGAAAAGATAATATTAAACATAGATTTTAATATAATTGCAGAATAATATTTATCAGCCAGACCTTCGTCAATGAGGGAAAAAAAGGCAGGTACACAAGAAAAAATTCGCTGAAGAAATTTGATTCAGCGAATTTTTTAGTTAATTTATGTTACAAATTAAATCTTTAATATAATATGATAGTTAACTTAGCTTAAGTTTGGTGTTTATATAAAAACATGAATTAATACAACTTTCAGCAATCATATAATTATTATTGGCAACAGCGCTAAGGTAAGCAAGTCTATAAAACTTATCTGCTTTCTTAGGAATTTTAATAAATCTATAGTAGTGGAAAAGAGAAAAATATATATCAGCCTCGTAGAGCTTATTCTCACAATATCTGTAGTCATAAGTTAAATCTTCAACAATCTCCACATACTCCTTAAGTTTACCTAAATTAGAACCTTCTAGATATATGCTCAGCATATTGCAGCATGCAACAAGTTTTTCTTCGGGATTACTACTAGAGTCAAATAAAAGCTTATGAATTTCTACAGCATTTTTTGAAAAGCCCTTTTCTTTTAATATGTTTGCTTTTAGGGTTAGTAGATTAAATAGATTAATAGTACTTACTCCAAAGTTACTTTCGAAAAATAATATATTATCTAAGGCTTCGTCAAACCTTTTAAGTTTCTTTAACACTAATATATAATTTAATATTAATTTAGACTTTTTGTATGATGATACATAAAGATCATTATTTAATACTTCTAATAAGATTTTATATGCCTCATTATTTCGATTAAGTTTTAAAGCTAATGAGCTTAGACATATTGAAATCTTCGCCTTAATATCATCACTACTATTTGCTCTTAACTTATAAGCTTTTTTGAAGCAATAGTAGGAGTCAGAGATTTTTCCTTTTTCATTAAGTTTATCTCCCAATTTTAAATAGAATGATAAGGGATCATTTTTATCTTCTAGTAAATATAACAACTCTTGATTTTCTATCAAAATCTTCTCAATTTTGCAATCATATAATTTGTAATTCATGCGATATCTTCCTTTAAAATAAATTTAGGTTAGAAAAATACAACATTCTTAAGGTTACCTATAAAATACAGTACAATTACATTTTACCATAAAAATACAAATATTGAAATTATATTTACAAATTGTGTAAAAAATATTAATATATAAGTATCATAATAAGGAGGTTTGTAACATGATAGATCCAATTGGACAATGGGATTAATGGTGATGTGTTAAGAGAGGTTTAAAAATAATTTTTTGAATTATTTTTAAACCTCTTTTTACTGTAAATAAAAATATTTCTCAATTTCATCCTTTTTTATTGACCATTTTTCGCAAAAAGCATATAATGATATTAACATATGAACACTTATTCATATGTTTGTTGGAAAATGATGTGAGGTGATTAAATGATTAATGAAAAAGTTGAAAGTTGTAATTGCACCATTATACATGAAGATGTTATAAGACAAGTTAGTGAAAAGATACCGCAGGAAGAAACCTTATATGACTTGGCGGAACTTTTTAAAATATTTGGAGATAGTACAAGAATTAAGATAATATGTGCACTTTTTGAGGCCGAAATGTGTGTTTGTGATATTGCAGCTTTGCTAAAGATGACTCAGTCAGCAGTATCTCACCAACTTAGAGTATTAAAGACTTCTAGATTGGTTAAGCATAGAAGAGAAGGAAAAGTCATTTATTATTCCCTAGATGATGAACATGTAAAAAATATATTTAATCAAGGTTTAGAACATATAACAGAGGGCTAATTACTGAGAGCTAAGAATTTAGACTTAAAAATTAGGCGCTGTTAATTTATAAAATTTAGTTTTTGAGAACTTTAACAATATAGCTAGACATAGTCAAGACTTAGGAAGATATCAGAGGTTAGAAAATAATAAAAAAGTTATATACAAGAATTAGCACCAGTTTTTTAAGGGGGAAGATAAATGGAACAAATAAAGCTCTATCTAGATGGCCTTGATTGCGCTAACTGTGCAGCTAAAATAGAAGATAAGATAAATAAGTTAGAGGAAATAAAAGAAGCTAACGTTAATTTTGCCAATAGAACCTTAACTATGACAGTGGAGGAACAGTATAAAGAGAGCATCATATCAAAAGTTACAGATATAGTTGTAGCTCAAGAGCCTCATGTTAAGGTAAGAAAGCCTGCTAAGGCGAAAATAAATAGATCAGTAAAATATCATGCTCCCTGTGAGGATGAATGCTGTCAAAATAATAACGACTACCAAGTTAAAGATGGTGAAAATATAAATATCCAATTGAGTCATAAGGAAGCGATACATGAACATGGTCATGCAAATAGTAATGGACACTCACATGTACATGAACATGATCACAGTGAAGAGGGACACCATCATTATGAAGAGGAAGAAGATCACCATGGACATGATCACGAACATGGCGGTGAACTGTCTAAGGCAAGAATAGCAAGGATTGTTGCTGCTATAGTTATATATGCCATAGGTATGATATTTAATTTTGGCTTTTACGGAGAACTAGGGGTATTCTTAGTGAGCTATATTCTTGCTGGTGGAGATGTTTTATTACTAGCTTTTAGAAATATTAAAAAAGGTGAAATATTTGATGAAAATTTCTTGATGGTTATTGCTACTATAGGAGCTTTTGCTATAAAAGAGTTTCCAGAAGCAGCAGCAGTTATGCTGTTTTACCAAATTGGTGAAGCATTCCAAGACATGGCTGTTGATAGATCAAGAAAGTCTATACAAGGACTTATGGATATAAGACCAGATTACGCTAACTTAAAGATAGCTTCTGGTGAAACAAAGGTTGACCCAGAGAGCGTAGAAGTTGGAAATATTATAATTGTAAAGGCAGGAGAAAGAATTCCTTTAGATGGAGTAGTATTAAAGGGTGAAGCATCTATAGATACCTCTGCTCTTACAGGCGAGTCAATACCTAGAGAAGTAAGATCCGGTGATGAGGTACTGTCTGGAGCCATTAATAAAAATGGTTTGTTAGAGGTTAAGGTAACCAAAGACTTTGGCCAATCAACAGTAGCTAAAATATTAGACCTTGTTGAAAATGCAGGAAATAAGAAAGCACCAACAGAAAAATTCATAACTAAGTTTGCTAGGTACTATACACCAGCAGTAGTATTTGCTGCTTTAGCACTTGCTTTTATACCTCCAATTATAATGAGTGATCATAATTTCTCTCATTGGATATATAAAGCACTTACTTTTTTAGTTGTTTCTTGTCCTTGTGCCCTTGTTATATCTATTCCTTTAACTTTCTTTGGAGGAATTGGAGCGGCATCAAGACAAGGTATTCTAATAAAGGGAGGCAATTACCTAGAAGTGCTTAACAGAGTTAAGACAGTGGTATTTGATAAAACTGGAACCTTGACAAAAGGTGTGTTTAAAGTTTCGAATTTAGATAATAAAAATGGTTTTACAAAAGAGCAATTGATAGAGTATGCAGCTTATGCTGAATTTTATTCTAACCACCCTATAGCTACTTCAATAGTTAAGGAATATGGTAAGGCTATAGATAAGAACAAGATAGATTCCTTTGAAGAGGTCTCTGGAAGAGGAATAAAAATTAATTTTAATGGACAAGAGGTTTTAGCGGGAAATATAAGACTAATGGAGGATAACTCCATTAAAGCTGAAAAACCTAGTGAAGCTGGAACTTTAGTACATGTTGCTATAGACAAGAAGTATGCTGGCTTTGTATTGATTGCTGATGAAATAAAAGATGACTCAAAACAAGCTATAGAAAGCTTAAGAAGAAATGGCATTGAAGATATAGTAATGCTTACTGGTGACAATAAAAAGGTTGCTGAAGCAGTTGCTGAAAAGCTTGGTATAAAGAAGGTATTCTCAGAGCTTCTACCAGCAGATAAGGTGGAAAAGCTTGAACAGATATTTAGTAAAAAGCAAGAAAAGGATGCAGTGGTCTTTGTAGGCGATGGAATAAATGATGCACCGGTTCTAGCAAGAGCAGATATTGGAATAGCAATGGGAGGAGTTGGTTCAGATGCTGCAATAGAAGCAGCAGATGTAGTTATAATGACCGATGAACCTTCTAAAATATCAACTGGTATAAATATAGCAAAGAGAACAAGTGTAATAGTTTGGCAGAATATAGTTTTTGCCTTAGGTGTAAAACTTCTTATCATGGCTCTTGCAGCAGTAGGATATGCTACTATGTGGGAAGCTGTGTTTGGAGATGTAGGAGTTGCACTTATTGCAGTTTTAAATTCTATGAGAATTTTAAAGGTTAGAAAAAATTAACTGTTTTGCTTTTTAAAAACTATATAATTATAAAAATAGCAATATAATATATTTAAAAATATTATATTGCTATTTAATTTTTAAATGTATTGACATATTACCACATCATCAATAAAATCATAATTAACAATTAGTTCAAAATAAAAATTGATAATATGCCCGTTAAAAATAAATGCGTTGACGGAGACAGTCATTTAGTTCTTAAAAGCCACAGAGAGTCGAGGTTAGGTGAGAATCGATGTTTTTTCTAAGTGACAATCACTCTTGAGCAGAAACCTGAAAGCAATGGCGCGAGTAAGGAAATTCCGGTAAGCCCCGTTATAGGCAAGGGTTTGATTGAACCTGGTGATATTTTTTTATAAGGCGGAGATGATAACATATCCCACTTTAAATGATTTATATCATTGGAGTGGGATTTTTTTATTCTTTATTCCTCTCTTAGATACCTCACCTACGTTCAAAGGCATAGAAACTACTTAAATTACTTACTTAAAGTTCATCTGAAATTTTTCTATTAAAGCTACTAAAGTATAGATATACTGAAGAGTTCCAATTTCAACTATCAATTTATATATGCTTGATGATTTTAAAAAATGGATATTGTCAAAGGCGCATATATTAAGCCCCATAATAAAGCATTATATGTCTAATATAATTTAAAAGTTTTATTAGTATTTGGCATACATAAAAATAACATAACAGCATCAACTAAAGTCTAATTGGCACATAACATAAAATTTTTTATTCTTTAGGAAATTATTTTTTTGATAAAGCTGTGCATAACTATGTACATATGGCTTAAATGTATATATTGGATTAAAGAATAAAAAAAGAGAAATTATGTCGCCTGCCAAATTTTCCTCATATGCATTCGGAAAGGCAGATGCGCAAAAAAACTCACTAAAGAAAGTCGCTTTAGCAAGTTTTTTATAAATTTTTACTGTAAAAAAATTAAATATATTAATTTATATTGAATAATAACCATATAATGGGAGGTTGCGATGGAAAGACATGTATTATCTGTTTTAGTGAAAAACTCATCAGGTGTACTTAGCAGAGTATCAGGGTTGTTTATGAGAAGAGGCTTTAATATCGACAGTTTATCAGTTGGTAGGACTGAGAATCCAGAACTAGCTAGAATTACTATAACATTGATGGGAGGGGATGAAGCTTTAGATCAATTTATTAAGCAATTAAATAAACTTCAAGAAGTAATTAAGGTGATCAAGCTTACACCTGAGAATTCAGTAGTAAGAGAGTTGGTTCTAATCAAGGTAAAAGCCGATGCTACCGAAAGAGCTGCTATAAATGATGTTGCAAAGATCTTTAGATGCAAAGTTGTAGATCTTGATAAAGAATGCTTAACTCTAGAGCTCACTGGAGATGATAGCAAGGTATCTGCTCTTATAAAGCTTATGGAAGAATATGGGGTTAAGGAGATTGTAAGAACTGGACTTGCTGCAATTGAAAGGGGAAGTAAGGAAATAAGCTCTTATGGGGACTACTTTGAGGAAGAGTATGTAGGATAGGAAAAATTAATATTTACAACAGTTAGTTATTATATTTCACTAGGTTTGTATAAGTTCGAAGGTGCTATGCAGATTTATATGTCGGAAAATTCCATTAATATAGAATTTTCAGCGAAATAATCCTTTAAAGCTAAGGGTTAAAGATAAAAGCAATAAGTGATTTGAAAAGGGGCTTGGATATAGTAAGAATCATCATATACAGATAAACTAGTTAATTCACTATTATTCTAATAAGAATTTCTATGTGAAATAGTTTATCTATAGAATAGCAATAGCATTAGAAGGGGTGATTAATTGAATAGGAAAATCTATATTTTAGATTCTACCTTAAGAGATGGGGCTCAAGGACAAGGAATTTCGTTTTCCTTAGAAGATAAGATTAAGATATGTAAGTCTTTAGATAAGTTGGGGATAGATTATATAGAAGCTGGCAATCCTGGATCAAATCCTAAGGATATGGAATTGTTCAAATCTATGAAAAATATTACCCTAAACCATGCTAAGCTTGTAGCTTTTGGAAGCACTAGAAGGATGGGGACTAAGGTTGAAGAAGACAAGAACCTTAAAGACCTCTTAGAGGCTGGGGTAGATACGGTAGTACTATTTGGTAAGTCTTGGGACTTTCAAGTAACAGATATACTAAGGGCTACTTTAGAAGAGAACTTATCTATGATATATGAATCAGTAAAGTTTTTGGTGGATAAGGGAAAGACGGTGATATTTGATGCAGAACATTTCTTTGATGGATATAAGAATAACGAAGGGTACGCCTTAAAGACTATAAAGACTGCCAAGGAAGCTGGCGCTGAAGTTGTGGTACTGTGCGATACCAATGGGGGAACTTTACCTCTAGAAATAATTAAAATTGTAAGTAAGACTCATGAAATATTAGGGGATAGTTTAGGTATACATTGTCACAATGATGTGGGAATGGCTGTAGCCAATTCAGTGACAGCGGTTGAAGGCGGAGTAAACCATATACAGGGAACTTTTATCGGTATAGGAGAAAGGTGTGGCAATGCAAATCTATCTACAATATTACCAACTCTAATATGTAAGTATAATTATGAACTTGAAGCAAGCAAAAATTTAGATAAATTAACCAAGATCTCAAGATACATTTCTGAAATATCCAATATAACTTTAACTGATGATACACCATATGTAGGAGCCTCAGCTTTTGCTCATAAGGGAGGTATGCATATTGATGCTGTATCAAAGGACCCTAAATCTTATGAGCATATAAAACCTGAACTTGTAGGAAATAAAAGAAGATTTTTAGTATCTGAAGTTAGTGGAAAGAGCACTATTTGGAAAGAAGTTCAAAAGATTTTTCCAACTATAAAGAAAGATAGTGAAGAAGTAAAATTAATAACTAATAAGCTAAAGGAATTAGAATTTGAAGGGTATCAGTTTGAGGGAGCAGAGGGAACTGTGGAGCTGGTAATGAGAAAGATAATAGGTAAGTATGAACCTTTCTTCAATTTAAATCATTTTAAGATTATAGGTGAGCAGCCATCTTTAAAAGGGACTTTTAGCTCTACGGCCTTGATCAATATAACCGTAGATGGGAAGACAGAAATTACTGCTGCAGAAGGGGATGGACCAGTAAATGCCTTAGATAAATCCTTGAGAAAAGCACTAGAAGTATTTTACCCTCAACTTAGAAGTGTAAGGCTTGTTGACTATAAGGTTAGAGTTTTAGATTCGGAAAGCAACACTGGGGCTAAGGTTAGAGTTCTTATAGAATCTACAGATGGAGTAGAGAAATGGAGCAATGTTGGAGTGTCTAAGGATATCATCGAAGCTAGTTGGATAGCTTTGGTGGATTCAATTGAATATAAGCTGATTAAAGATATAGAAAGAAAAGTAAGAACTTATTTTTAGGAGGAATTTAAAATGGGGATGACAATGACTCAAAAAATATTAGCAAGCCATGCAGGACTTGATTATGTGAAAGCAGGACAACTTATACAAGCAAAGCTTGACCTAGTTTTAGGTAATGATATAACTTCACCTGTGGCTATAAAGGAATTTAAAAAGCTTGGAGATTTAGAAGTTTTTGATAAAGAAAAAGTTGCAATAGTACCAGATCACTTTACTCCAAACAAAGATATAAAAGCAGCAGAGCAATGTAAATTTATAAGAGAATTTGCTCAGGATAAGGAGTTAACAAACTTCTTTGATATTGGTGAGATGGGAATAGAGCATGTTTTGATACCTGAAAAGGGATTGGTTGTAGCTGGAGATGTGGTTATAGGAGCTGACTCACATACTTGTACCTATGGGGCCTTAGGTGCATTTTCCACAGGAATAGGTTCTACTGATATGGCAGCTGGTATGGCTACTGGCAATTGCTGGTTTAAGGTGCCTTCAGCCTTAAAGTTTGTATTGAAGAATAAACCTGCTAAGTGGATAAGCGGTAAGGATATAATCCTTCATATCATAGGACTTATAGGTGTAGATGGAGCATTGTACAAATCCATGGAGTTTACTGGAGATGGTTTGAAATATCTTTCTATGGATAGCAGATTTACCATGGCCAATATGGCAATAGAAGCTGGAGCTAAGAACTGTATATTCCCAGTAGATGAAAAAACTGTTGAATATATTCAAGAGCATTCAACTAGGGAGTATAAGGTTTATGAACCAGATGCAGATGCTGAATATGATGAGGTTTATGAAATAGATTTAGCTTCTTTAAGACCAACAGTAGCCTTCCCTCATTTACCTGAAAATACTAAGACTGTAGATGAAACAGGAGAAGTTAAGATAAACCAAGTGGTTATAGGATCTTGTACAAATGGAAGATTAGAGGATCTCAGAGTAGCAGCTTCTATCTTAAGAGGTAAAAAGGTTGCTAAGTACGTTAGAACTATAGTATTTCCTGGAACTCAAAAAATTTATCTTCAAGCCATGGAAGAAGGCTTATTGAAAGATTTTATTGAAGCAGGAGCAATTGTGTCTACTCCAACTTGCGGACCTTGTCTTGGTGGTCATATGGGAATACTAGCAGCAGGTGAAAGAGCAGTATCTACTACAAATAGAAACTTTGTTGGAAGAATGGGACATGTAGAGTCAGAGGTCTATCTAGCAAGTCCAGCAGTGGCAGCAGCTTCAGCACTTACTGGAGTTATAACTGACCCAGAATTAGTTTAGGAGGAATAGGCATATGAAAGCAAAAGGAAGAGTTTTTAAATATGGAGACAATGTGGATACAGATGTAATAATACCAGCAAGATACCTAAATACTTCAGACTTTAAAGAGCTTGCAGCTCACTGCATGGAAGACATAGATTTAGAATTCGTAAATAAGGTGGAACCTGGAGATATAATAGTTGCAAACAAAAATTTCGGCTGTGGTTCTTCTAGAGAGCATGCACCTATAGCAATAAGAGAAAGCGGAGTAAGCTGTGTTATAGCTTCTACCTTTGCAAGAATTTTTTATAGAAATGCTATTAACATAGGTCTTCCAATATTAGAATGTGAAGAAGCAGTAGCAGGTATTGATGCAGAGGATGAGGTTGAAATAGATTTTAATAATGGGGTAATAAAAAATCTTACCAAACAAGAAGAATATAAAGCTGAACCTTTTCCAGAGTTCATGCAAGAAATCATAAGAAATAAGGGACTTATAGGTTATATAAATAATAATAAGTAGTTTAAATGATATTGGGTAAAATTAAGCTTCTCTAAAAATATAAGATAGCTGAAAGTGGCTTAAATACTATAAATTCTTAAGAATTTAAGAATTTAACAATATAACAATATAACAATATAACAAATTAAGAAGTTAAGAAGTTAAGAAGTTAAGAAGTTAAGAATATATAAGTTTAAGAAGCGAAGAAGTTGAAATTAAGTGGTCATTCATCCGATGCTTAAATGAGCTTACGCTAATATTTCGCTCATAGAGCATATCTTTAATAACCACTTAATTTTAATAATACTCTTAGCGAAGCTTAAACATAGTCTAAAATTTAAAAAAGATAAGTTATAGAAGATAACATTTGCCTTTTTTAAGTATGAAAAATAAAAGCTCTGTGAAAGTACTGGGGCTTAAGCACCGGAGAAATATGATAGGCAGAGTAGTAAATAGTAAGCATTATAGCATTTAAGTGTAATAAAAGGGGGATATAAAGTTGACATATAAAGTTGCAGTTATAAAAGGTGATGGAATAGGACCGGAGGTTGTAGACGAGGCTTTAAAGGTTCTAGAGGTAATTGGGGAAAAGTATAATCATAAATTTGAATATAAATTCTTGCTTGCAGGAGGTTGTGCCATGGATGAGAAAGGCACACCACTGCCTGAGGAAACCTTGGAGGAGTGTAAGAAAAGTGATGCAGTACTTCTTGGAGCAGTTGGAGGGCCTAAGTGGGATGATCCAAGTGCTAAACAAAGACCAGAACAAGCTCTTTTAGGACTTAGAGGGGGTCTTGGACTTTATTGCAATTTAAGACCAGCGTTGCTTTATGCACCGCTAAGAGCGGCATCACCACTTAAAGACGAAGTTATTGGAGATGGCATAGATTTTTCTGTGGTAAGAGAACTTACTGGAGGAATTTATTTTGGGGATAGAGGAAGATTTGAAGAGAACAATGAGCAGTATGCTTATGATACTGAAAAATACTCGGTAACCGAGATAAGAAGAATTGTTAAAACTGCTTTTGATATAGCAGTTAAGAGAAATAAAATCTTAACTAGCGTTGACAAGGCTAACATCTTGGAAAGCTCAAGACTTTGGAGATCCGTGGTAGAAGAAGTAGCCAAAGACTATCCAGAAGTTAAAGTCAATCATATGTATGTAGATAATGCGGCTATGCAGATAGTCAGAAACCCAAGACAGTTTGATGTTATAGTAACTAGCAACATGTTTGGGGACATACTGTCGGATGAAGCTTCTATGATAACAGGTTCAATCGGAATGCTACCTTCAGCTAGTATAGGAGAGAATAATAGAGGAATGTATGAACCAATTCATGGAAGTGCCCCTGATATAGCTGGTATGGGACTAGCTAATCCCTTAGCAACCATACTTTCTGTAGCTATGATGCTCAAATTCAGCTTCAATCTTCAAGAAGAAGCTGAAGCCATTGAAAAGGCTGTATTAAGAGTGTTAGAAGCTGGTTATAGAACTGGTGACATATTCAGTGAAGGTATGAAAAAGGTTGGAACAAAAGAAATGGGCAGCTTAGTAATTGAGGAGTTAAAAAATAATTAGTCAATTATCTATATTTTTCAATTTAATACAAAAATACAAAGTTTGATATTTATCAAACTGTGGTGAACGCTATGTATTTGTATGATTTTATTAATATATACTCATAAGATTTATCTTTAAAGGTTTATATATATCTAAATTGTAGGTAAGGAGAAGGAAGAATGAGAAGTGATTTAGTTAAAAAGGGAGTAGAAAGAACTCCACATAGATCTTTGTTTAAGGCAGCAGGCTTTACCGATGAGGAGCTTGATAGACCGCTGATAGGAATAGTTACTTCACATAATGAGATAATACCAGGTCATACTCATCTGGATAAAGTAGTAGAAGCAGTAAAAAAAGGAGTTCTTCTTGCAGGGGGAACACCTATAGAGTTTCCTGTTATAGGAGTATGTGATGGTATTGCTATGGGGCATATAGGAATGAATTACTCCTTAGCTTCCAGAGAGCTTATAGCTGATTCCATAGAGTGTATGACTAATGCTCATGGCTTTGATGGTTTAGTGCTTGTTCCAAACTGCGACAAGATCGTACCTGGGGTGATAATGGGAGCTTTAAGACTAAATATTCCTTCTATAGTAGTTAGCGGAGGACCAATGCTTGCAGGAAAGTTCAAAGGCAAGGATGTTAGTCTTTCCACTGTATTTGAAGCTGTTGGAGCCTATAATAACGGAACTATGAGTACTTGTGATCTAAAGGAGTTAGAGGAGAAGGCTTGCCCTACTTGTGGTTCTTGTTCAGGTATGTATACAGCCAACTCAATGAATTGCTTGACTGAAGTTTTAGGCTTGGCTCTACCAGGTAATGGAACAATTCCAGCAGTTTATTCAGAAAGAATAAGACTAGCAAAACAAGCAGGTATGAAGATTTTGGATCTAGTTAAAGCTGACTTGAAACCTAGAGACATTGTAAATGAAAGAAGTATAAGAAATGCGCTTACTGTTGATATGGCTCTAGGATGCTCTACCAATAGCGTGCTTCATCTGGCGGCTATAGCAAATGAGGCTAAGGTAGAGTTTGATTTAGATAAGGTAAATGAAATAAGCAGTGTAACACCTAACTTATGTAAGTTAGCTCCAGCTGGTGGCCATCATATTGAGGATCTATATTGGGCTGGAGGCATAAAAGCTGTTATGAAGGAACTTGCAAAGCTTAACCTTCTAGACATAACTTGTGTAACTGCCAGCGGCTTAAATCAAGGGCAGATAGTTGAAGCAGCCTTAGAAACTGATCATACTGTTGTAAAGTCCGTAGAGGAACCTTATAGCAAAACTGGTGGTATAGCAGTATTAAGAGGTAACTTAGCAGTTGATGGAGCAGTGGTTAAAAGATCTGCAGTACTAAAAGAGATGATGGTTCACCAAGGTCCTGCAAGGGTGTTTGATTCAGAAGAAGATACTATAAAAGCAATAATGGCTGGGGACATAAATGAAGGTGATGTAGTTGTTATAAGATATGAAGGTCCTAAGGGTGGCCCTGGAATGAGAGAAATGCTTTCACCAACTTCAGCACTGGCTGGTATGGGATTAGATAAGAGTGTTGCTTTGATTACAGACGGAAGATTCTCAGGAGCAACTCGCGGCGCTGCTATAGGACATGTGTCACCAGAAGCCTATGAAGGTGGGCTTATAGCTTTAGTTGAAGAAGGGGACTTAATATCAATAGATATACCTAATGGAAAGCTAGAACTTAAGGTAAGTGATGAAGTATTAAGCTTTAGAAAAGAGAATTGGACTTTACCAGAACCAAAAATAAAAGAAGGCTATCTCAGTCGCTATGCGAGACTAGTAAGCTCTGCTAGTACTGGGGCAGTATTAAGATAGGAGGATCCCATGAAATTAAACGGCTCAGAGATATTAATTAATACTTTAATAGATGAAGGGGTAGAAATAATTTTCGGCTATCCTGGCGGAGCTGTACTTAATATATATGATGCTATCTATAAAAATGAACATAGGATAAAGCATGTGCTTACCTGTCATGAACAAGGTGCAGCTCATGCTGCCGATGGATATGCAAGAGCTACGGGAAAGGTAGGAGTATGTCTTGCTACCTCAGGGCCAGGCGCTACTAATTTAGTAACTGGTATAGCTACAGCATATATGGACTCAGTGCCGATGGTAGCAATAACAGGTAATGTTACTACTCCTCTTTTAGGTAAGGATAGCTTTCAAGAAGTAGATATAGTAGGTATTACAATGCCTATAACCAAACATAACTTTATAGTTAGGGAGGTTGGTGAACTTCAAGAAACCATAAGAAAAGCTTTCTATATTGCCAAAGAAGGAAGACCAGGGCCTGTTCTTGTGGATATACCTAAGGACATTACTGCAAAGCTTTCTGAGTATGAAAGTAAAATGCCAATGGAAATAAAAAAAGACTGTAGATTTGTCACTGAAAAAGCTTTAGCTAACTTAGCTCAGTTTATAAATAATGCTGAAAGACCTTTGATCTTTGCAGGTGGTGGAGTAATAAGCTCAGGAGCTACGGAGTTACTTAAGGAGCTTGCCTTAAAGATAAATGCACCAGTAGCTACTTCTTTGATGGCTATGGGAGCATTTCCAGGGCAACATGAACTTTATACAGGTATGATGGGCATGCACGGAACAAAGGCTTCAAACCTTCTAGCAACAAAGGCAGATCTTATAATAGCTATAGGGACAAGATTCTCAGATAGAGTAGTAGCCAATAGAGAACATGTTAAGAATGCAAAGATAGTTCAGATAGATATAGACCCAGCAGAATTAGATAAGAATATTAAGACCGATGCCAATATAGTAGGGGATGTAAAATATACCCTTGAAAGACTTATGAATCTCATAAAAGAGAAGCGAAATGATAGCTGGTTAGAACTTATGAGGGAATACAAGGCTTTAAAGTCTTATAAAGAAGATCCTGATAGTGTTACTCCAGAGTTATTGTTTAACAGTTTATATAAAAGCTTTGGAGAGGATTTAGTCATGACTACGGAGGTAGGCCAGCATCAGATGTGGGCGGCACTTCACTATACCTTCTCAAAGCCTAGAACTTTACTAACCTCAGGTGGACTTGGAACCATGGGGTATGGCCTTGGAGCATCTATAGGAGCTAAGCTTGGCAAGCCTGAAAGTAAGGTTGTTAATATAGCTGGAGATGGAAGCTTTTCCATGAATGCTATAGAGCTTGCTACAGCAGTAAGCAACAAGGTTCCAGTGGTTGTAATAATTTTAAACAATGGGTGTCTTGGTATGGTAAGGCAATGGCAGAACTTCTTCTATGAAAGCAGATATTCCTATACAACGCTAAATAGAGGTACTGACTATGTTAAGCTAGCTGAAGCTTATGGAGCTAGAGGTTATAGAGTAACTGAGCCCGGTCAGATTGATGAAGTTTTAGAAGAGGCCTTTAACTCAGAGGTTCCTGTGGTAATAGATTATGTGATAAACATGGATAAAAAGGTGTTTCCTATGGTTGCACCAGGAGCTCCGATAGATGAAATAATCACAGAAAATTAGGAGGTGAAGTATTGAGGCGAATAAAGATTTTTGACACTACCCTTAGAGATGGAGAACAAACACCAGGAGTTAATCTTAACTTGAAGGAAAAGCTTGTTATAGCAAGAAACTTAGAAGCTTTAGGTGTTGACATTATAGAAGCAGGATTTCCTATGGCGTCTATTGGTGACTTTGAAAGTGTAGCCTCCATAGCTAATACTATTAAAGATTCTACTGTTGCTGCTCTTGCTAGGGCTACTAAAGGAGATATAGACAGGGCTTATGAAGCAGTAAAACTTGCCGAAAGTCCAAGGATACACACTTTTATTGCTACTTCTCCTATACATCTAAAATACAAGCTCAATATGACAGAGGATCAGGTTCTAGAAAGAGCAGTAGAAATGGTTAGATATGCTTCAAGTCTTTGTTCTGATATAGAGTTTTCAGCTGAAGATGCTTACAGAAGTGATTCGGATTATTTAATAAGACTATTCACAGAAGTAATTAAGGCTGGAGCAAAGGTCATAAATATACCAGATACTGTTGGCTATGCTCTTCCAAATGATTATGGCAGTTTCATTAGAAACATAATAGACAAGGTGGAGGGAATAGAAAAGGTAGATGTGTCAGTTCATTGTCATGATGATCTTGGAATGGCCGTAGCAAACTCTTTAAGTGGTGTTATGAATGGAGCGACTCAAGTAGAGTGCGCAATAAATGGTCTTGGAGAAAGGGCTGGTAATGCCTCCTTAGAAGAGATAGTTATGGCTATTGAGACCAGAAAGAACTATTTAGGCATGACTACTGGTATTAAGACTAATGGTCTATGGAGAAGCAGTAAGATAGTATCTTCTTTAACTGGAGTGATGGTTCAGCCTAATAAGGCAATAGTTGGGGAAAATGCTTTTGCTCATGAATCGGGTATACATCAAGATGGGGTGCTTAAGGAAAAGTCAACCTATGAGATAATCACACCAGAATCTATAGGAAAAGTACAGAATAATAATATAGTGCTTGGAAAGCATTCTGGAAAACATGCCTTTTCCAGTTATCTAAAAGAAAATGGAATAGATATGGATGAAGAGGCTGTAAAGGTTGCTTTTGATAAATTTAAAAAGTTAACAGATAGAAAGAAGAATATAAACTGGAAGGATATAGAGGCTATTGTAAATAATAATGCCAATGTAACAGAAGAAACCTATAAGCTTATTTCCTTCCAAACACTTGGTGGAAATAGAAGTATACCAACTACCACCGTAGAGATTGAGTTTAATGGTGAAATCTTAAGAGAAAGTTCTGTTGGGGATGGAACAGTTGCTTCAGCATTTAAAGCAGTAGAAAGGGCTATTAATATTCCTATAAAGCTTAAAGACTATAATATACAGTCAGTAAGTGATGGAGAGGACGCACTAGGAGAAGTTACAGTAAAGATTGAAGAAGGTAACAACATATTTGTTGGAAAAGCTCTTTCTGGGGATGTAATAGAAGCTAGTATAAATGCATTAATCAATGCTGTAAATAAAATGATAGAAAAAATAGAAAAGGATGGGGAATAATTATGGTAAAAATGTATTACGAAAAAGATGGAGATCTATCACTATTGAAAAATAAGAAGGTAGCAGTAATAGGCTATGGAAGTCAGGGACATGCACATGCATTAAATTTACACGAAAGTGGAGTAGATGTAACTGTAGGGCTATACAACGGAAGTAAATCTGTTGAAAAAGCACAAGCTGCAGGACTTAAGGTAGCATCAGTTAAGGAAGCTACAGAGCAATGCGACATAATAATGATATTAGTGCCTGATGAAAAACAAGCTAAATTATATAAGGAAGAGATTGAACCAGCATTGACTGAAGGCAAGGCCTTAGTTTTTGCTCACGGCTTTAATATACACTATGGACAGATCGTACCTCCTGCCTATGTTGATGTATTCATGGTAGCACCAAAAGGGCCAGGGCATATGGTACGAAGAACTTATACTGAAGGCTCAGGTGTGCCATGCCTTATAGCAGTACAACAAGATTATTCAGGAAGGGCAAAAGACTATGCCTTGGCTTACACTATAGGTATTGGTGGAGCAAGAGCAGGAGTTCTTGAAACTACCTTTAAGGATGAAACTGAAACAGATTTGTTTGGAGAGCAAGCTGTACTTTGTGGTGGGGTAACAGAGCTTATAAAAGCTGGCTTTGACACTTTGGTTGAAGCAGGATACTCTCCAGAGAATGCTTACTTTGAATGTCTACATGAAATGAAGCTAATAGTAGACTTGATGTATCAAGGTGGTATGAGTACCATGAGATACTCTATAAGTGATACAGCTGAGTATGGTGACTATGTGACTGGAACAAAGATAGTTACTGAGGACACTAGAAAAGCAATGAAGGCAGTATTAAAGGATATACAAGATGGAACCTTTGCAAGAAACTGGCTTGTAGAAAATGCTGTGAATAGACCTTACTTTAACGCTAAGAGAAGAATGGAAAAAGAACATCCAATAGAAAAGGTTGGAAAAGAGTTAAGAGCTATGATGAGCTGGATAAATACTGATCTAGACTAGTTTTGTAGGTTACCATAAATTACTACGGAGTTTATTTGACAAAAAAACAAAAAAAACTACAAATCGTGTTGACATTGAGGCCATAATTAAATATAATGGTCTTCGTTGAGAATACTTTCAGGCATAAGGGAGTAGCAGACAGCATTTAATGTTGTTTCAAAATCAACATACTGATGCTTTTCATCTGGCTTTGTATTAATTTGTGAGACTTATGTATAACGAGGGTTGCGTTATACATAAGTCTCATTTTCTTTTGGTTAAAATACACTAATCTATATACATTGGAAAATGAATATGACAAAAAATTCGCTGAAGAAAGTCGCTTCAGCGAATTTTATTACATTCTCTATGCATTTGCAGAACCAGGAGCTAAATAGACTCTTTGAGCCAGCTCGTCATCTAATAGATAAAGTGCAGCAGGGTTTGTATCAGCTCTTCTAGCCTTCTTTATTATTCTGTTGAAATTATCTTCTTCCTCAACTTGCTCGTCAACAAACCACTTTAGTAGAGATATTGTGGCATGTTCTTTTTCCTCGCTTGCAAGGTTTGCTAATTCATAGATTCTTTTAGTAACTTCTTGCTCGTGTTCATAGCCTTTTTCTAAAACATCTACCATGTTCTTAAATTTTAGCTGAGGTTTATCTATGGATTCTAAAGATACATCACCATTCTTTTGGTATACATAATCAAAAAATTTCATGGCATGAAAAATTTCTTCTTGAGCTTGAACTCTAAAGAAGTTTGCAAATCCATCTAGGTCTTGTGAATGCGCGTAGGCAGCCATAGCTAAATAAGAATAAGATGAATAGAATTCGTAGTTTATTTGGTCATTTAAAGCTTTTATCAAAGATTCGCTGAGCATTGTTATCCTCCTTTTATACATTTGTAAATTTAAGAAGTTAGAAAAAATAAGAAAACATTTTTTAATGCTTATTTCTCTGGTATTGATTTGAATATCATATAACTATTATTAGTACCTTATTTACCTTTGATTAGATCTGTACGTATTAAAGCTTTAAAATTTTACTATTATTCCTTTAATTAAAGCTTGTAAAATAAGCATTGATTATATTAATATATTTTTACAAATATATATAAATATAAATTGAAAATTATAGTAGCTTTACATTTGTAAAGTATCTTATTTATACTTATAAAGTATTATCATAAATGACAAATATAATTCTCATTTTAAACAATTTTATCAAAAACAATACTAATATATAGATAAGTTTAGATTAATTGTGGTAATATATATAAGGAAAAGAGTACTATAGTGGATTTATACTTTTTAGAATTTATAATTTTTTAATCTGTGAATGATTTTGATATAACGGTTATTTTATTGGCCTGCCAGGTATTCTTCAAAGGGGCTGAAGGGCAGATGCGGAAAAAATCACTAATGAAGAGTGCATTAGAGATTTGTTAATTTAAGAAGAGGTGACAGACATGGAAAAGAAAAAAAATATATCTATGGCAGTTATAAAAAGACTACCTAAATATCATAGATATCTATTAGAATTATTAAAAAATGATGTTGATAGAATTTCATCAAAAGAATTAAGTGAAAAGATAGGTTTTACAGCATCGCAAATAAGACAAGATTTAAATTGCTTCGGTGACTTTGGACAGCAGGGGTATGGATATAACGTAAGAGATCTATACAATCAAATAATAGCTATATTAGGGCTTCAGAGAGAGTATAAAAGCATAATAGTTGGTGCTGGTAACATAGGTCAGGCACTAGCAAATTATACTCAGTTTGAGAAACTTGGTTTCAATTTGCTTGGTATGTTTGATGCTAACCCAAGACTTACTGGAATTAGAATAAAGGATATAGAGATAAAAGATGTAGATAGCATGAAAGGTTTCTTAGACGAAAATCATATAGATATTGCTATAATCTGTGTTCCTGACAACAGTGCTCAAAAGGTTTGTGATGAGCTTGTAGCAAATGGTGTAAAAGGAATATGGAACTTTGCTCCTGTAGATCTAGTAGCACCTAAAGATGTAATTGTGGAAAATGTACATCTTAGTGAAAGCTTACTAACATTAGCATATTTAATAAACGAATCTCAGAATTAAATAATAAATGAAATAGTGGCTTAAAAATTGTTAAAAAAGACACAAAATATATTGCAAAGTTATTCGCAAACAAGTATAATCATAATTGAAGTTGAAAGACTTCAATTATTTTTTGCTAGTGATTGTTATAATATTAACAAGCTTCAAAAATATTTAACATAATATGACAGAGTTTTTATTGTAATATAAGATATATGAAAATAAAACTTATATGCTTTGTTAAGAATATAACTACTTTAAGGAGGCCATAACAATGGAATTAAAAAATGTTATCCTTGAAAAAGAGGGAAATATTGCTGTTGTAACAATAAACAGACCAAAGGCTTTAAATGCACTTAACTCAGAAACATTAAAGGATATAGACACAGTGGTAGCAGAACTTGAAAATGATAAAGAAGTTTATGCTGTTATATTAACAGGTGCTGGAGAAAAGGCATTTGTTGCAGGTGCTGATATATCTGAAATGAAAGACTTAAATGAAGAGCAAGGTAGAGAATTCGGAGCTTTAGGAAATAAAGTTTTCAGAAGATTAGAAGTGTTGGACAAACCAGTTATTGCAGCTATTTCAGGTTTTGCACTAGGTGGAGGCTGTGAATTAGCAATGGCTTGTGATATAAGAATCGCTTCTGAGAAGGCAAGATTTGCTCAACCAGAAAGTGGCCTTGGAATAACTCCTGGCTTTGGTGGAACACAAAGACTTCCTAGATTAGTTGGACTTGGTAAAGCAAAAGAATTAATATACACTGGAGATATGGTTAATGCTGCAGAAGCATTAAGAATTGGTTTAGTTAATAAAGTTGTACCTCTAGAAAGCTTAATGGATGAAGCTAAGGCTTTAGCTAAAAAGATAGCTGCAAATGCTCCAATAGCAGTTAAGCTATGTAAGGATGCTATAGATAGAGGAATGCAAGTAGGTATAGATGAAGCTATAGTAATAGAAGCAGAAGACTTTGGTAAGTGCTTTGCTACTGAAGATCAAAAAGAAGGAATGTCTGCTTTTGTTGAAAAAAGAGAAAAGAACTTCAAGAATCAATAATTAACAAAAATATTACTTTTAATTAAATTAAGTTTAATTTATACTAAATTAAAATATATTAGTAAATACTAGGCGGAGTACAAAAGTTTTTCTCCGTGGACAATAAATATAAGCAGAACTGTTAACTCAGTTCTGCTCAAAGTAAAAATAGTAGTAAGCGCAGCAATTAATTAATTGTTACGTGCAGAATAAAAATGCAGGAGGCAGAACAATTAATAATTGTTCTGTGCAGAATAAAATAGCAGGAGGGAATAAATAAATGGATTTCCAATTAACAAGAGAACAAGAATTAGTAAGACAAATGGTTAGAGACTTCGCTGAAAATGAAGTTAGACCAATAGCAGGTGAAATTGACGAAACTGAAGAATTCCCAATGGAAAATGTAAAGAAAATGGCATCACTTGGCATACTAGGAATTCCTTTCGATAAGAAATATGAAGGTGCTGGCGGAGATGTTTTATCATACATCATAGCTGTTGAAGAATTATCAAAGATTTGTGGTACTCACGGTGTTATAGTATCAGCTCATACTTCACTTTGTGGTTCAGTAGTAAATGAATTTGGTACTGAAGCTCAAAAACAAAAATATCTTCCAGACTTAGCTAGCGGAAGAAAACTAGGTGCTTTTGGTTTAACTGAACCAGGTGCTGGTACAGATGCTGCTGGTCAACAAACAACTGCAGTATTAGATGGAGATAACTACATCCTTAACGGATCTAAGATATTCATAACAAATGGTGGAGTTGCTGAAACTTTCATAATATTTGCTATGACAGATAAGAGCAAGGGAACAAAAGGAATAACAGCTTTCATAGTTGAAAAGAGCTTCCCAGGTTTCTCAATAGGTAAAGTTGAAAACAAGATGGGTATCAGAGCTTCATCAACAACTGAACTTATAATGCAAAACTGTATAGTTCCAAAGGAAAATATGCTTGGACAAGAAGGTAAGGGATTTGGTATAGCTATGAAGACTCTTGATGGAGGAAGAATAGGTATAGCTGCTCAAGCTTTAGGTCTTGCTGGTGGTGCATTAGAAGAAGCTAAGAAGTATATGTTAGAAAGAAAGCAATTTGGAAAACCACTTTCTGCTTTCCAAGGTCTACAATGGTATATAGCTGAAATGGATGTTAAGGTTGAAGCTGCTAGATACTTAGTATACAGAGCTGCATGGCTTAAGCAAAATAAGCTTCCTTACACATTAGATGCTGCAAGAGCTAAATTATTTGCTGCTGATGTAGCTATGGAAGTAACTACTAAGGCTGTTCAAATATTCGGTGGATACGGATATACTAAGGAATACCCAGTAGAAAGATTAATGAGAGATGCTAAGATAACTGAAATCTACGAAGGAACTTCAGAAGTTCAAAAGATGGTTATTTCAGGAAACATTTTAAAATAGTTTTAGGGAGGACAGAAAAAGATGAAAATAGTAGTTTGTTTAAAGCAAGTACCAGATACTACAGCTGTTAGAATAGATCCAAAGACTGGAACTCTTATAAGAGAAGGTGTTCCTTCAATAATAAACCCAGAAGATAAGCATGCTTTAGAAGCAGCTTTAAGAATAAAGGACCAAAAAGGAGCTCACATAACTGTTGTAAGTATGGGACCTCCACAAGCTCAAGTAGCTTTAAGAGAAGCATTATGCATGGGTGCTGATGAAGCTATATTAATAACTGATAGAGCATTTGCTGGAGCTGATACTCTTGCAACTTCAAATGCTATAGCAGGTGCTATAAGAAAGTTAGAATACGATATAATATTCGCTGGAAGACAGGCTATCGATGGAGATACTGCACAAGTTGGTCCAGAAATAGCAGAACATTTAAATATACCTCAAGTAACTTATGTTCAAGATGTTACTGTAGAAGAAGATGGTCTTTTAGTTAACAGAGCATTAGAAGATGGATATGAATTAATAAAGGTTCAAGCTCCAGTTCTTTTAACTGCAATTAAGGAATTAAACGAGCCAAGATATATGAATGTAGGTTTAATCTTCGGAACTGCTGGTAAGGAAATTAAAATATGGTCAGCAGACGATATAGATGTAGATAAGAGCTTATTAGGACTTAAAGGTTCACCAACAAAGGTTAAGAAATCAATGACTAAGGAAACTAAGGGTGCTGGAGAGTTAGTTGATTTACCAGCTGGTGAAGCAGCAGATTACGTATTAAGAAAATTAATTGAGAAACACTACATCTAAGATTTGGGAGGTAAAATATTATGAATATAGCAGATTATAAAGGCGTATGGGTATTCGCTGAACAAAGAAACGGCGAACTTCAAAAAGTTTCATTAGAACTTTTAGGAGAAGGAAGAAAGATTGCTGACAAGCTAGGAGTTAAGCTAACAGCTTTATTAATAGGTAACAACGTTAAAGGATTATCTGATAAGCTAGGCGTTCATGGAGCTGACGAAGTTTTAGTAGTTGAACATGAATTATTAGAAAACTACACAACTGATGGATACACTAAGGTTATCTGTGATCTTGCTACAGAAAGAAAGCCAGAAATACTATTCATAGGTGCAACATTCATAGGAAGAGACTTAGGTCCTAGAATAGCAGCTAGACTTTCAACTGGTTTAACAGCTGACTGTACATCACTTGATATAGATGAAGAAGGAAAATACCTTCTTGCTACAAGACCAGCTTTCGGTGGTAACTTAATGGCTACTATAGCTTGTGCTGACCACAGACCACAAATGGCTACAGTAAGACCAGGAGTATTCTCAAAGGTTGATAGCGAAAATAAGGCTGTAGTTGAAGAAATTAAGGTTAACTTAACTGATGCTGATGTAAGAACTAAGGTTGTTAAGGTTGTTAAGGAAGCTAAGGATATAGTTGATATAAGTGAAGCTAATATCATAGTTTCAGGTGGTAGAGGAGTTGGAAACAAAGAAAACTTCGCACTTCTTAAGGAATTAGCAGATGCTCTAGGTGGAACAGTTGCTGGTTCAAGAGCTGCTACTGAAGCTGGATGGCTAGAAGCTGCTTACCAAGTAGGTCAAACTGGTAAGACTGTTAAGCCAACAATATATATAGCTTGTGGTATATCAGGAGCTATCCAACATACAGCTGGTATGCAAGATTCTGATATGATCATAGCAATAAATAAGGATGCAACTGCACCTATTATGAAGATGGCTGACTATGCTATAGTTGGAGACTTAAACAAAGTTATTCCAGAACTTATTGCAAAAGCTAAGGCTAGAAAAGAAGAAGCATAATTTTTATAAAACTGATTAATCATAAGTTTGATATAAATACAAAGTCCTACCTTCTAAGGTAGGACTAAATATGTAAATTTTAGGAGGTATACCCATGGAAAAGATATTTGTTCTTGGTGCTGGTACAATGGGAGCTGGTATAGTTCAAGCTTTCGCTCAAAAAGGATATGAAGTTATAGTTAGAGATATAAAAGAAGAGTTTGTTGACAAAGGAATTGCAGGAATCAACAAAGGTTTAAGCAAACTTGTTGCTAAAGGAAAGATGACTGAAGAAGTTAAAGAAGAAATTCTTTCAAGAATATCAGGAACAACTGATATGAACTTAGCTGCTGACTGTGATCTAGTAATCGAAGCTGCTGTAGAAAATATGGCAATAAAGAAGCAAATATTCGCTGAATTACATAACATATGTAAGCCAGAAACAATATTAGCTTCAAACACTTCATCATTATCAATAACTGAAGTTGCTGCTGCAACTGGCAGACCTGACAAAGTTATAGGTATGCATTTCTTCAATCCAGCTCCAGTAATGAAGCTTGTTGAAGTTATCAGAGGAATGGCTACATCACAAGAAACTTTTGATGCAGTTAAAGAAGTTTCATTAGCTATAGGTAAGGAACCAGTAGAAGTTGCAGAAGCTCCTGGTTTTGTAGTTAACAGAATACTTATACCAATGATCAACGAAGCTGTAGGTATACTTGCAGAAGGAATAGCTTCAGCTGAAGATATAGATAAGTCAATGATGCTTGGAGCAAATCACCCAATGGGACCTCTAGCTTTAGGAGATCTTATAGGCTTAGACGTTTGCTTAGCTATAATGGACGTTCTTTACAATGAAACTGGAGATACTAAGTACAGAGCTCATAGCTTACTAAGAAAGTATGTTAGAGCTGGCTGGTTAGGAAGAAAGTCAGGTAGAGGCTTCCACAACTACGCAAAATAATAAATTCTTGATGAATTTTTAAACACAACCATTTTAGGTTGTGTTTTTTTCTTTATGTAAAGTTTATTTTCTGGGAAATAAGAATAAATAATTTTGATTAGGAAGCTATATTTTGAGGCTACAGATTGAAGCAGTATAACTTTATAAACTTTATCCATAGTCTTTACTTAAATTTTGAACTTACATAAATAAATATTGCAGTATTTACTAATAATATCCTAAGGGAAGCTAGAGATTTAATCTACAAAAATTAATGAGTAAGATCTTATAGGGAGCCTTTATGAAAACTTAATTTATACTTGTTATAAAATCCCGGCTTCTGAGGATTTTGTGGCATTTATAAATTAATAGTTGAAGTTGGTTCCTTATGTCAAAACATTATTTAGACTTTACTTTATAGTTAGAATATTCTTCATAGCGATAATCTATGAATAGGAACTTTAAAAATCGGCTATGTTTAAGAATATTGTTGAAATTAAGTGGTTATGAAGGAGATGCTATATGCTCAAGCTTATCTAAGCATCGGAGGACTGATAACTTAATTTAAAGGTGCTACTTTAACAGAGTCTAAAAATTAAATTGATTTTTAAATAATATCAGGAGGCATTTGTTTATGAATAGATTTACTTTACCTAGGGATATATATTATGGAAAAGGCTCTATGGAGCAATTGAAAAATGTAGAGGGGAAGAAGGCTGTTGTAGTAACAGGGGGAAGTTCTATGAGGAAGTCTGGTTTCTTAGATAGGGCAGTAGACTATCTAAAGGAAGCTAATATAGAAGTTAACCTAATTGAAGGTGTTGAGCCAGATCCTTCAGTAGAAACTGTAATGAATGGATCTAAGCAGATGCTTCAATATGGGCCGGATCTTATAGTAGCTATGGGAGGAGGCTCAGCAATAGACGCTGCAAAAGCCATGTGGATCTTTTATGAGTATCCAGAGGAAAGCTTTGAAAACATAAAAAAGCCTTTTTCTATACCTGAGCTAAGAAACAAAGCAAGGTTTATTGCTATTCCATCAACCTCTGGAACAGCTACAGAAGTAACTGCTTTTTCAGTAATAACTGATTATAACACAAAAATAAAGTATCCCTTAGCGGATTTTGATATAACTCCAGATATAGCTATTGTGGACTCAGAGCTGGCAGAGTCTATGCCTCCTAAGCTTACTGCACATACAGGAATGGATGCTATGACCCATGGCATAGAAGCCTATGTGGCAACTCAGCATACTTGTTTTACAGACCCTCTTGCATTGCAGGCTATCCATATGGTAAGAGATAATCTATTAAAGTCCTATCAAGGTGATATGGTATGTAGAGAAAACATGCATTATGCTCAGTGCTTAGCTGGTATGGCATTTAGCAATGCCTTGCTTGGAATAACGCATAGTATGGCACACAAGACTGGGGCAGTGTTTAATATTCCACATGGCTGTGCAAATGCAATATACCTTCCATATGTTATTGATTTTAATAAGAAAGCTTGCATGGATAGATATGCAGACATAAGCAGAAGATTAAAGCTTGAAGGAAATAGTGATGAAGAGTTAGTTGAGTCCTTAAGAGAACTTATACGATATATGAACGAAAAGTTAGGAATACCAAATACCTTAAAGGAATATGGAGTGAAGGAAGATCTCTTTAATGAAAAGCTAAAAGAAATATCAGCCAATGCCATAGAAGATGCCTGCACTTTATCAAATCCTAGAAAGATAACTAAGGAAGAAATGGAGAAATTATTTATCTGTAGTTATCATGGTACAAAAGTATTTATATAAAGCTTTTTTCGCTGGCTAGAAAAGTATAAATATTTACTAGTTAAACATAGTAATATCAAGAGGTTGTAGCACTGTTTTTTTTTACTTTGGTTACATTAAAGTAATAAGTCAAAATTGATTGGTTAAGTATTAGATGCTTTAGTGAGAATGTTGAAAAAGCATTTTACACTAATAACTCTAACATATAGATTCTGGTCAGAACCATTTTATTTTACATATATGGATATATAATTAAGATTGATCACCTTTTCTGATTGTGCAAGTATATGGAAATAATGTTTTCATAAATGATCATTTAATGATGGTTGTTGGATAAGTATAGTATATTTCTGTAACAACTTATTAATTTTAATTTATAGTAAGCACTACCTTTTAGTTAATATATAACTAAATATAAAAATAGGCTATGTTTAATAATGTTATTGAAATTAAGTGGTTAAGAAGGATGCTATATTTCTCATTAAAAAGCATCGGATCACTGACCACTTAATTTCAGCACGGTACTTTAACAGAGTCTAAAAATAAAAAGTAAATTGAAATAATAAGTATTAATTATTAAATGAAAATTTATATTTATTGCTAAGGATTTTAAATTGATAATTGTAAAAATTAAAATATAAAAGTATAATTATAGTTAAGAAAAATATGTCAGTCTTACTGTTTAGATAGGCAAAAATAATAATAAGCATCGCATTAGCGAAATTTTTTCTAAATAGATAAATAAGAAAAGGTGATAAAATGGATTTTAAAAATGTAGAATACTATGATGATAAAGTCGTACTGAAAGAAGCTAAAAGTTTTAATATAAAGCAGGTATTTGAGTGCGGTCAATGCTTTAGGTGGATAAGACAAGAAAGTGGTACTTATATCGGAGTTGCTCATGAAAGAGTTATAGAACTAGAAGAGAGCGGAGAAGACATAATAATACATAATACCAATAAAGATGATTTTGATAACATATGGATGGAGTATTTTGATCTGGAAAGAGACTACTCTGCTATAAAGGATAAATTCGCTGGAGATCCGCTGTTAGAAAAAGCAGTAGACTTTGGCTATGGAATAAGAATATTAAAACAAGATCCTTTCGAAATATTAATAAGCTTTATAATATCTGCTAGAAATTCTATTCCATCCATAAGCAAGACTATAAGTAAAATCAGCGAAAAGTGGGGAAGTGCTATAGAGTACAAGGGTAATACTTACTATGCATTTCCTACTATAGAGCAGTTCTCAAAGGCGTCCTTAGAAGAAATAAACACTACTGGAGCGTCATTTAGAAGTAAATATATATTTGATACTGTAGCTAAAGTAAAGGCTTGTAATGAGCTTTTAAGCGAAAATAAAGATATAGCTTCTATGAGTGAAGAAGAAAAAGAACTTCTTCAATATGATTTAAATATGATTTCAAACCTTAGTGATGATGATTGTCACATAGCACTTCAAAAGTTTAAAGGTGTTGGAGCTAAGGTTGCTGATTGCGTTATGTTATTTTCTATGAAAAAGTATTCCGCTTTTCCTGTAGATGTATGGGTTAAGAGAGCTATGGCTCATTTCTACTTAGCACCAGACGTATCACTTAACAAGATTAGAATTTTTGGAAGAGAAAAGTTTGGAGATCTTTCAGGCTTTGCACAGCAATATTTCTTCTACTATGCTAGAGAGAATAACATAAAGGTTTAATTGATAGTGAATTTAGATAGTAAAGCTTAATCTTGCTTATGTAAGTTTTATTTTAAATCATAAGATACTGTAAGAATTAATTGGATAGCCAGTAAGAGATTATAAAAGTTTAAATACTTTTTAAAATCCTTAGGCTATCTTTTTCTTATATCCTTAGATTTTTTAACTGATATATGAGAATCTCCAGGATGCTTTGTGATGAATTTTAAATATTTTTTTATCTTATCATCATTTTTAAGTTTAGTGATAGTATAGAGCCTTACAGACAATTCTTTGTTAGAATATAGTGCATGAATCTGTTTATGACACGGAAGGCATAACATGGCTGTATCTAGGTCTTTACCACCTTCTTCTTTAGGAACTAAATGATGCACCGTTATATTTGATACCTCTCTTCCACACAAATCACAAATATATTTTTCACTATGCATAATATCACCCTTTATTGAAATTTTAATTATATACTCTGCTAAAATAGTATGTCGAAATTAATTGACAACAGAATTATCTACTTTTTTCACCTCATAATATAGAAGAGTTCTGAAAATAGATTCTTGCACCAAAGAGGAATGTCTTTATATGTATTATAATAAAGAATAAATAAAAATATTACAATTATTGTATAAAAATAATGTATAAAATGATATAATGATGTAGAAAATGGCAAAATAAAGTGTTTTGTAACCCATGTTTTTAAATATTAAGATAAAATTAAGTAAATAATAAGAAAACTATAGTGTTAGCTATATTGCCAGTATTATATACTGTTTATTAGGGATATTAAATAATTATAATAATAAGGATATGGGATTATGAAGGAAAAATTAAAGAAATATAAATATCATATTATTGTCGGAATACTTTTGTTAATTATATTGGCTATATTTTATAAATATTATGCCAAGTATATAGATGTATTTACAGATGTAAGGAAGCTCAAGGCGAAGCTTATAAGCTATGGACCATACTCTTGGCTGGCTTTTTTAGTTATGCAGATAATGCAGATAGTTATATTTATAATACCGGGAGAAATAGTGCAAGTGGCTGCGGGTTATATTTTTGGTCCGTGGATTGGTTTTGCTCTGTCTCTTTTAGGCGCTGTTATTGGGAGTGCCATTACTTTTGTTATATCACAGAAGCTTGGAAAGCCTTTTGTAGAGAAATTAGTAAGTGACAAAGATCTTTGGCTCCTAAAAAAGCTCGATCACTATAAAGCAGGACATAGTGAGAAGAATAAAGCTGATAAGTCAGAGAAAGAAAAACATAAATCCCTTAGAAGAATTGTATTCTTACTATATATCATACCTGGGATACCTAAGGATATTTTAGGATATATATGCGGTATAACAAGTCTTTCATTAAAAGAATTTTTGATTATATCGAATATAGCTAGAACACCTATGCTCTTTGTGTCCATATTTTTTGGACATAATCTCTCAAGAAAGAAGATAGTTCTTCTTGTAGCTATAATAGGAGTTGTTTGTATTTTGGTTTTGATAGGGGTTTTAGTAGGTAAGAAAATTATTAATAAGGATGAAAAAGAAAGTTAAGATTGTATTCTAGATGTGTTTATAAAAAATAGATTCTGGATAAGTAAGTGGAAACTGGTTAGATAAATAAATAGGTCAAAGAATAAAAATTAAAGTTATTTGGCTTTCCAGAATCTTTTCATATAAGTCTAGAAAAGATAGATGCGCAAAATTCACTAAAAAGATTACTAAAGTGAATTTTTATAAGTTGTGAGAGGTGCTTGATGACGAGAAAATTACATATTAATGAAGAGTGTTTTGTAAACTTAATTGCTATATCACTTATGGGGATAACTCCACTTATAATGATTCCTGGAGCCTTTGATGGATACTACACTCCAAAGCTATATTTTGTATACTTTATATCAACTATATCATTAATTTATTTGTATATAAAAAGAGATACACTTAGTTTTGATTGGGTGGATAAGCTTTTAGGATTATTTATTGGAATACTTTTTATTTCAAGTTTGATGGGCATAGATATTCACAATTCCTTTATCGGAAATATGACTGATAGGGAGCCATTTTTTTTATATCTCTGTTATTATATTATCTTTCTATTTATTTCTAAGAAATTTAAGATTTCTAAAAGATTTTTTGATATTTTATTTATATGTGCAACAATTGTTTCAGTTTATGCGTTGCTTCAGTTTTTTGGAATTAATCCTATAAAGCTCGATAAGGTAAGAACTGCTACAATGAGATTTCAAGCTATAAGTACATTAGGATATAGGAATGCTGTTGGTGCTTATATATCATTGTTTTTACCAATTGCTATTTCATTGTTTATATATAAAAGTGAGAAGCGGTATCTTATAATAACTGCAATACTTTTTGCAACACTGGTTAGCAGCCTAACAAGAAGCAGTTGGATTTCATTAGCTGTTTACATTACCATTCTTTTTATAATATCGATAAGAAATAAGAAAAGATTTATAAATTGGATGGCTGTAATAGTTGTAATGATAGGAATATTTTTTGGATTAAACTACTTAAGGAGCGGTCAGTTAAATAATAGATTACTCTCCATTAGTAACGATGCTACTTCTCTACAACAGTCAGGCAATGAGATGGCTGGTTCAGGAAGGATATATATATGGAAAAATGGATTAAACCTTTTATGGGATAAACCGCTTTTAGGTTACGGTATGGATAATTTTGGTGTGGCATTCATGGATAAATACGCTGATGATAATAACTTTATGGTAAAGAAGTTAGGTGGTACTATAACTAAAGCTCATAATGAATATCTTCAAATATTAGTGAGTAGCGGTATTTTTGCAGAAATTATTTATCTGATGATTTTATTTATAATTGTAATAAAGGTGGCTATAAAAGGTATTAAGGAGCAAAATAATTATTTAATAGCTATAGGCTTAAGTATAATATCATATAATATTCAAGCGTTTTTTAATATAAGTATAGTTAGTGTATCACCTGTTTTTTGGACTGTTATTGCAATCGGATACGGGTTAGTTAAACAGGGTGAATGCAAGGCTATAAGTAGACAATCATTAATTATACGATATATTGAGAAATTTGAACTGATAAGAATATTTTCATTTTTAATTATGGGACTAATACCTATAGTAATCTTACCTGGTTTAAAAGATAGATTTTACGAACCTAAGATAATATTAGTGTATTTAGTAGTTATGTTAGCTATGTTATTTATATATGATAGGAGAATATGGTCTAAAAATACTCTAATTGATTATTTAATAGTATTTTTTATACTATGGATTTTGATATCGACATTATTTTCAGTTGATATAGCAACTTCTATAGTTGGAAGACCTTCTAGAAGGGAGGGATTCTTAGCTATATTTTTTTATTGTTTGATTTTTCTTATAATGTATAAGCACTTTAAATTTTCTGATAATGTATTTAAGATTATAAATATTTTCATATGCACGATATCTATATATGGAGTTGCTCAATATTTAGGCTATGATTTTATACATGCAGATTACATAAGAAAAGATTGGCATAATATTGCTTACTCTACTATAGGGAATAGAGATTTTTTTGCTATATTAATGACACTATACTTGCCAGTGAATATTTGCTTTTATTTAAGCGAAGGTAAGAAAAAATATTTATTTATATCAATAATTATATTTGCTGGATTAATTGCGTCAGTAGCAAGAAGTAATTGGATTTCATTTATAGTTTATGGAATGATCATCTTCTTTTATTGTTTAAGAAAAAGAAAGTATCTAATAAGGTGTTTAATTTGTTTAGTTCTCTTTATTATTACATTTATATCAATTAATCTATTAACTGATAGCAGTATATCTTCAAGAGTTGATTCAATAGGTTTGGATGCTAAAAAAATTGCTTCTCAAAATAACGATACCGTTGGAAGTTCACGTATGTATATATGGAAGCGTGGTATAACCTTTATTCCTGAGCATCCTATGTTTGGAAGTGGGCCAGATACATTTGGAATAGTATTTTTACAGAAGTATTCTGATGAGCTTGAATATATGCAGAATATAACTGGCGGAATAGTTGATAAAGCTCATAATGAATATTTGCAACTAACAGTTACTAGTGGAATTCCTGCGTTGTTGATTTATCTTGCTTTAGTTGCATTTATCTGCTTAAAACTTATTAAAAGGATTAGCAGAGCTGAAGAAACATATCAGATTCTATACTTAGGACTTCTTATGGCTATTATAGGCTATTTAGTTCAAGCTTTCTTTAATATAAGTGTTGTAAGTGTTGCACCTGTATTTTGGGCTATGCTTGGAATTGGAGCAAATATAGGGGATAGGAGTGTTAGCGAGGTAGAATAATAATATTATAGTACAATCTATTATTAATATAGAGAAAGAGAGGTTTAGCTTAAATCTCTCTTTCTTTTTTAATATAGAACATGAAGAAATAAGTTATAAAAAGTCTCCCAAATATGATGAAATTATATAAATTTAAGAGTTAATACTGCTTTCATCAGATAGGTTATATGCTTTTTTATGCCTATGATATATAACCTTAAATATAGTCACTTGAATAAGGGTTAAAGCTATTATTGTTATACCACAAACCATAAAGAAGTTTTCTGGTAAGGCGTTTATAACTGGGTCAGTAGCAGGATCAAACAACCAAAGATCATTGCTAAAGAATAGTTTGTGGAAGTTTTCGAAGGTCTTATCGAAATTATTTAATACCAAAATAAGTATAGATATCGAAAAAATAGATAGAATATAAAAAGTATGATTAAATATCTTAAAAATTTCCTTTGATAGATATTTTTTCTTGAATATGAATAGTAGCGCAAAAAGTATTACAGTGCTCCAGGTTATTATATGTAGATAAATAAATATATTTTTTACATCTGCAAAGTGTGTTTCTCCACCAGCACTCATAGGAAAGTTTAAAAATTTTAATTTATGAATAGATGGCAATTGTAGATATTTTATAAGCACTTTGTAATTTGCCATAAGTTGTCCTTCTGTAAGAGATGTAGCTTTAGTTATATCGAGAGCTTTTATACTTATTTTATATAAAGGAGTAAAGTTCAAGGTTACAATAGACCATAGTCCTATGGTTGCTAAGGTTAAAAGTAAAGATAAAAAAAGATTAAAAATTTTATTAATGTAATTAAAGTTTTTAGATATCATCATAACGTCCTTTCTTTCGGCATAGAATATAAAGTTTCATACTTTAATTATTATCATTTTTTATAAAAAATAAATAGCTTTATAAGAAATTTTATAATATTTTTACGAAATTTATAGATTTTTTTAAATATATTACTAGAGTTTATTAAAAATAGTATTAAATTAAATATATTATAACTATAAAAACAACAACGAATAAGCAAGATGAAGAAATAATTAGAAAATTCAAGATAATTTCTCGTAATCACATTATTTAATCTAAAAAAATGGATAAAAATATCAATTTGTTGTTGAATTATTAAAAACTATTGTCTATTATAATAATTGTATTAGCACTCAATATTAATGAGTGCTAACAAATAAGCTAAATATAAAATTATATATACTCTAAAAATCATAAGGAGGGTTTAGAAAATGAGAATTAAACCACTTGGTGACAGAGTTGTTATCAAAAGATTAGAAGCAGAAGAGAAAACAAAAAGCGGTATAGTTTTAACTGGAGCAGCTAAGGAAAAGCCACAAGAAGCTGAAGTAGTAGCTGTAGGGCCTGGTACTATCATTGATGGAACTAGAGTTGAACTAGAGGTTAAGGTTGGAGATAAAGTATTGTTCTCCAAATACGCTGGAACAGAAGTTAAGCTAGATGGTGAAGAGTACACTATATTAAAACAAGAAGACATACTAGCAATAGTAGAATAATAGACAGGAGGTAGATTGATATGGCTAAGCAAATAAAGTTTGGTGAAGAAGCAAGAAGATCTATGCAAGCTGGTGTTGATAAGCTTGCCGACACTGTAAAAGTAACTTTAGGACCTAAGGGTAGAAATGTTGTTTTAGATAAGAAATTTGGTGCACCACTTATAACTAATGATGGTGTTTCAATTGCTAGAGAAATAGAATTAGAAGATCCATTTGAAAACATGGGTGCTCAATTAGTAAAAGAAGTTGCTACTAAAACAAACGATGTAGCTGGAGATGGAACTACAACTGCTACATTACTTGCTCAAGCAATAATAAGAGAAGGTTTAAAGAATGTAACTGCTGGAGCTAATCCAATACTTCTTAGAACTGGAATAAAGACTGCTGTTGAGAAAGCAGTAGACGAAATTAAGAAGATATCAAAGCCTGTAGAAGGTAAAGAAGACATAGCTAGAGTTGCTGCAATATCTGCTGGAGATCCTGAAATAGGTAAGCTTATAGCTGACGCTATGGAAAGAGTAGGCAACGAAGGTGTTATAACTGTAGAAGAATCAAGATCTATGGGAACTGAACTAGATGTTGTTGAAGGTATGCAGTTTGATAGAGGATATGTATCACCTTACATGGTTACTGATACAGAAAAGATGGAAGCAGTTTTAGACAATGCTTTAATACTTATAACTGATAAAAAGATAAGCAATATTCAAGAAATACTTCCAGTGCTTGAACAAATTGTTCAAACTGGTAAGAAGCTTCTTATCATAGCTGAAGATATCGAAGGTGAAGCTATGGCTACACTTGTGGTTAATAAGATAAGAGGAACATTTAACTGTGTAGCTGTTAAGGCTCCAGGTTTTGGTGATAGAAGAAAAGAAATGCTTGAAGATATAGCAATACTTACAGGAGGAACTGTTATATCAGAAGAGCTTGGAAGAGACCTTAAAGAGACAACTCTTGATATGCTTGGTCAAGCTGACAGCATAAAAGTGACTAAAGAAAATACTACTATAGTAAATGGTAGAGGAGAAAAGTCAGAAATAAAGAACAGAGTAGCTCAAATAAGAACTCAATTAGAAGAAACAACTTCTGAATTTGATAAAGAAAAGCTTCAAGAAAGATTAGCTAAGCTTGCTGGTGGAGTTGCTGTTATTAAAGTAGGAGCAGCTACTGAAACTGAATTAAAGGAAAGAAAGCTAAGAATAGAAGATGCTTTAGCAGCTACAAAGGCAGCTGTTGAAGAAGGTATAGTTGCTGGTGGTGGAACTGCTTATGTTAATGTTATAAACAAAGTAGCAGAATTAACATCAGAAGTAGCAGATACTCAAGTTGGTATAGATATTATAGTAAGATCACTAGAAGAGCCAATGAGACAAATAGCTACTAATGCTGGAGTAGAAGGTTCTGTAATAATAGAAAAAGTTAAACACAGTGAAGCTGGTGTAGGTTATGATGCTCTATATGGAGAATATAAGAACATGATAAAAGCTGGTATAGTTGACCCAACTAAGGTTACAAGATCAGCACTTCAAAATGCTGCATCAGTTGCATCAACTTTCTTAACAACAGAATCAGCTGTAGCTGACATTCCAGAAAAGAATCCTCCAATGCCAAATCCAGGTATGGGAATGGACGGAATGTATTAAAATAAAACAACTTAAAGCTAGAGTGGTAAAACATTCTAGCTTTTTATTTTTGTTTCTATATTGATCAGTAATTTTGAAGATAACCTATAAAGTAGTGCTTGTTTATACTGTGAATATAAACTTTAAATACTAATCTTATAATATTTCAAATAATTTGGAGCTAAATTGAGTTATTTGTAATAAAAAGGGAAAGTACTGTAATAAATAAAGGTTTTTTTAGATATTTGTTGAATAAAGTTAATGTTATGAAATGATAGGAGTGAAGATATGGATCTTGAAATTATGATTTCAGCTTTTGTTTTTATTTTCGGCTTAGTTATAGGAAGCTTTTTAAATGTTTGTATCTATAGGATACCAAGAGGAGAATCTATTGCTTACCCACCTTCTCATTGCACTGATTGTGATGCAGATATAAAAGCTTATGATTTAATTCCTGTTATAAGTTATATATTTTTAGGGGGCAAGTGTAGGCATTGTGGTAGTAAGATATCTATAAAGTATCCGCTAACGGAACTTTTTACAGGTATAGTTTTTGTTTTAATTTATAATCAATATGGCATCTCTATTGATACATTGAAGTTTTTAATATTAGCTGTGTTTTTAATAGTAATAGGTTTTATTGATTTTTATACTACTGATGTATATGCTGTGACTATTTATCCTTGTTTAGCCATAGGTGTTATATTTACTTTAATTAATAAGTTCTACTTACATAATGATATAAATTCATATCTCATTGGTTTGATTGTAGGCTTAGGTGTAATTGGATTAATTGCCTTAATAACAGGAGCTATGGGCGGAGGAGATGTTGAAATCGCAGCTTTATGTGGTATATACCTTGGATGGTCTAATATGCTAGTTATGATTTTCTTTGCGTTTATTGTTGGTGCAATTATAAGCCTGATACTAATAGCTTTAAAGAAAAAAACAAAAAAAGATCCTATTGCATTTGGGCCCTTTTTAGCAATTGGTGCCATGATTGCAATCTTGTTTGGTAATCAGATAATCAAATTCTATGTAAATATAGGGGTATAATAATAAATATATCTATGTTAACAAATAAGTGAATAAAATGTTTACTTGTTGACTATAATTCAAGATAGTGTGATGTAATAATCATATGTTTTGTTATTTTTAATAAGTAAACTAGAATATACGGTTTAAACAGCAGATTTGTAGAGAGTTATAAAAACTTTAGTGGTGAAAAATGTATATTTAGATTTCTTTATAGAATGAAAGAAAAAATATACCAATAATCAACAAAATTCGACAGGAAAAATACTGTAGATTAAATTATATATTCATGTAAATGATGGTCAGACTTTGTAGAAATGCCGTATTTAATAATTTATTTAGTGAGTATAAAAAATAACATTAAAAATTAATAAGGGTTGCCAATTTGTGGCATAATTTTACCGTTGCTTTATTAAAATTAAGTTTGTATACTAATATTATGTTAATTATAATTATTTGCCCTACGGGTTAGAAGGAGATGCTATGGAGGGAGTAGTTAAGAGAAGACTAGGTGACATGCTTGTGGAATCTGGTAAAATATCTATGCCTCAACTTCAGGAAGCTCTTAAGAAACAAAGGATAACTGGGAAAAAACTTGGTGAAATGCTTATTGAGCTTAGCATGGTAACCTCTGAAGACATCATGGAAGTTTTGGAGAAGCAGACTGGAATTAAAAGAATTAATCTTAATATAACAAGTTTCGATAAAAGAGCACTTAAGGCTGTTCCAGAAAGTGTATGTGATAAATATGAACTAATTCCTTTTGGATTTAATGAAAATAAGATTTTGGTCGCTATGTGGGACCCACTTAATATATTTGCTATTGATGATGTAGCAATTTCTTCAGGTTTTGAGGTAGAAACCTATATAAGTACAAGAGAAGAGATTAAGAGACACATTGAGACAGAATATTCTAGTCAGAAGGTAAGTAAGGCAGCAGAAGAGCTTTCAAAGGGAAAATTAGAAGCAAAGACAATACATACTCAAGAAGAGGAACAATTTGACGACATTAAGAATGCACCAGTTGTAAAAATGGTTGAGTATTTGTTTAAAAATGCTGTTGAAATGAGAGCATCAGATATACATATAGAACCTTTTGAAAATGAAATCAGAATAAGGTATAGAATAGATGGGCAGCTACAAGTAACTAATTCCCTTGAACCTGAAAGTCAGGCAGCTCTTGTTACAAGAATTAAAATCTTAGCTGGACTCAATATAGCTGAGAAGAGAATTCCTCAAGATGGAAGAATAATAACTAAGGTTGGCAACAAAGATGTTGATCTGAGAGTTTCTATACTTCCAGTGGTTGCAGGTGAAAAGGTAGTTATAAGAATACTTGATAGAGAAAGCTACCAGATAGGTAAAGAAAGACTTGGAATGAAAATTGAGGACTTAAAGATTTTAGAAAGAATAGTAAAGTCTCCTCATGGAATAGTGCTAGTTACAGGACCTACAGGTAGTGGTAAGTCTACAACCTTATATACTGTATTAAATGAGTTAAATACTGGAGATGTTAACATAGTTACCGTTGAAGATCCAGTTGAATATACCCTAAAGGGAGTAAACCAAGTTAATGTTAACACAAAGGCTGGTTTAACCTTTGCTAGTGGTCTTAGATCAATATTAAGACAAGACCCTGATATAGTTATGATAGGTGAGATAAGAGATAGCGAAACAGCTGAAATAGCTATTAGAGCAGCTATCACTGGACATTTGGTGCTAAGTACTCTACACACCAATGATGCTCCTTCTTCTATATTAAGACTTGTAGATATGGGAGTTCAGCCATATCTAGTTTCAACTTCTATTGCTGGGATAGTAGCACAGCGATTAGTTAAAAAGATATGTCCGAATTGTAGACAAGCACATCAAGCATCTCTATATGAAAAGGCTATCTTAGGTGAAGACAATGAGAATGAGATTACTGTGTACAAAGGAACAGGCTGTGGTTACTGCAACAATACTGGATATGCTGGTAGAGTTGGTGTATATGAGATCATGGAGATAACCAGAGAACACAGAGATTTGATGTTAGAAACTAGAGATTCTAATAAACTCAAGGACTTATCTATTAAAAATGGGATGAAGACTCTTAGTATGGCATGTAAGGAGCTTGTACTTGATGGTGTAACCACCATAGAAGAAATGGCTTCGATTGCTTTCTTAAAAGAGTAAAAGATTCTTTGAGAAAAGGGGTATTTAAGTAACATGCCTAGTTTTAAATATAAAGCAATGAATGAAAATGGTGAAAGGCTTCAAGGAACCTACACCGCAGACTCTAAAGATGAAGTCATGGAAATGATAAGTGCCAATAATTATTATCCTCTTCTTGTAGAAGAGATAAATCAAGGAACAACAATAAACCTGCAGATGTTTGACAGAGTTAAAATAAAAGACATCGCTGTGTTCTGCAGGCAGTTTTATACCATGCTAGATGCTGGAGTGTCTATAAATAGTTCACTCAACATACTAGCAAGACAGCTTCCAAATAAGAAGCTTCGTGAAACTCTTTCAAAGGTAGAGGATAACGTAAAAAAAGGCGAAACTCTATCCGAATCAATGAAGCTTCAAGGAAAGGTATTCCCAGACTTACTGATAAGTATGGTGGAAACTGGAGAGATGAGCGGTAACTTAGATAGTGTAATGCTAAGAATGTCTACTCATTTTGAAAAGGAAAACAAAATTAATAATAAAGTTAAATCTGCTATGATTTATCCAACAGTACTTAGTGTTATGGCGGTTTCAGTTGTAACAATACTGCTAACCTTCGTTATGCCTACATTTGTAGATATGTTTACACAAAGTGGTGTTCAGCTACCTCTTCCAACAAAAATACTACTTGGTATAAGTACTGGAATAAATAATCATTGGCTTATAATACTTATAATTTTAGCATTAGCTATCTTAGGATTAAGATACTACTTTAAAAGCGATAGTGGAACATTATTTGTCAGTAAATTTAAGCTTACTTTTCCAATAATTAAGGGGTTAAATCAAAAGATAATAGTGTCTAGATTTACTAGAACTTTATCTACAATGCTATCTAGTGGTGTAAGTCTAGTGCAAGCCCTAGAAACAGTATCTAATGTAGTGGGAAATAAGATTGCTGAAAATAAGCTGTTGCAAATAAGAGAAGAGCTTGTTAAAGGTGAAGGCTTATCTAAGCCTATAGAAGAAGCCGGAATATTTCCGCCGATGCTTGCTTCAATGATAAAGATTGGAGAAGAATCTGGATCTTTAGATGATATATTAAACAAAACCGCAGATTTCTATGATGAAGAAGTTGAAACTACAATACAAACTACTACAGCACTTTTAGAACCATTATTAATTGTAATAATGGGAGTAGTGGTAGGTTTTATAGTAATATCAATAATGTTACCAATGTTTACTATGTATCAAAATATGTAGTAAATTAAAATATAATAAAAATTCAAGGAGGAATTAATAATGTTAATGACATTAAATTCAACACTAAACAAGAAAAAGAAGAAAGGCTTTACGTTAATTGAACTTATTATAGTTATAGCTATAATAGCAATACTTGCTGCAATTGCTATACCAAAGTTTATCAACATTAAGAAGGACGCTAATATAAAAGCAGATATAGCTAATGCAAAGACAATTTCTAATGCAGTTTCTGCATTAGTAGCTAATGGTAGTTTAGGGCAAAGTGTAACAGCTATAGACCCTAATGATACTGCTAGTAATGATAACAAACTTGTACATGATTATTTACAAACTGTACCTACTCCAAAGGCTATGACAGGAAAGTTTTCAGTAAGTATATCTAATGGGAGTGTAACAGTAAGTATTACACCTACTACTGGTAATGCTGTACCAGTTTATCCAAATGGAGATGGAAGTACATATCCTACAACTCCATAATATTATAAATTAATTATTTTAATCTAAAGTGTAAAGTTATCAAATAACTTTACACTTTAATCTATAATTATCCTTAACTAGCTTATATATGCTTAAACTATTGAATTATACGTATTTTAAGCATATATAAACTAAAGTTAAATTAAAAAAGAAAATTACAAAATTATAAATACTGAAATAAATAATACTGGCATGAAAAACAAACACATAAAATCGGAGGTTCAAATATATGAATTTCAGCAAAGTTAAAGATTTGATGAATGTAGACATAAGTGATATAAAAAATAAGATATCCAATAAATCCATAGAAACAAAAGCTCCAAAGAAGAAGGAGTTTAATAAAAAGGTAGTTTCATTTGATTTTGGAAGCGATACTACTAAGGTAGTTGTAGGAAAATATAGCAAGGGACTGCTAGAAATTGAAAGGTTAATAAGTGCTAAGACTCCAGTGGATGCAGTTGGGGATGGCAATATTCTTAATCAAGAAATGATGTCTGTTTTCTTAGAACAGCTTTTAACTAACAACAAGATAAGTGTAAAAGATGCTGTTTGTACTAACAACTCTACAAGCATAATAAATAGAGAGGTTACCATACCAGCAGTTCAAGAGGATGAAATAAATACAGTAGTTAAGTATGAGATACAACAATACCTACCAATAAATATGGATGATTACATAATTCAACAAACTATATTAGATAAATTCCAGGTGGAATCTAAGCTTAAGTTTAAAGCTTTAGTAATAACCTATCCTGATAAGTTAGCGTCAAAGTACTATAGACTTCTGACAAATGCAAATCTAAAGCCCTTTGCCTTGGATATATCGTATAATTCTTTAAATAAACTGGTGAACTACGGAAATAAAGTAAATGGAGAAAGTTATTCAAAAGAACAAACTTTAGCCTTTATAGATATGGGAGCAAGTACTCTTAATGTTAACATCTATAAGAATGGAAAATTGGAGTTTACAAGAATTATAAAGTCTGGTGGGGCTAATATAGATGCTGCTCTTAGTAGAAGGCTCGAAGTATCGCTAGAAACTGCTGAAACAGAAAAGAAGGCTAAAGCAGATTTGTCTATGTTAGAAAATAATGAAGCAAGTAGAGTTGCAGTGGATGTTGTAGATGAATGGCTTTCAGAATTAGAAAGAATAATTCAATTTTATAGAAATAAGAAGGTTGGAAATAGTATAGATAAAATATTCCTATATGGTGGAAGCTCTAATCTTAAGGGCATAGAAAAATACGTATTTGATAGACTTTCTATTCCTACTAATAAAGTTAGGACTATAGGAAACGTAGAACTTAATTTAAAACTGACAAATGAAACTTTAGAACAGTACCTTAATGCAATAGGCGCTATAATAAGGTTATAAGGGGGAGTAAGAGGATGAATGATTTTAATTTTTTCGCCCCTTATCAAGGGAAGCAGAAACAAGTAGTAGGAAAGAAAATCTATGTTTATACAATATCAGCAGTAGTTGGAGTTCTTATACTGGGATCTTTGATATGGAATAGCATAAGTATATTTATGTTAAATAGAAGCATAGATAAGTATCAAAGCTCTATAAATTCTACTAAGGTTCAAGAAAAAGTGAAAAAGGCAGAAGAAGTAAATAAGAAGATAGAAGTATTAAATAAATATGATGATGGTCTTACTAAGATAAATAGTGCTATAAACAGTAGAGACACTATATCATCGACTTTGCTTAAAGATATCAATTCTACCTTACCTAAGGATGTTTACTTTAAAAGTATATCTGTTGATGGAAACAGTTTAAGTATACAAGGTGTTTCTAAAACAAGAACTGCCATAGGAGAAGTTCAACACAATATGAAAAGTTTAGATATAATAGCAGATGCCCAAATAGGAAATATAAGCGGAGATGATTCTGATGCAGGAAATTATACCTTTGACCTAAAATGTACATTAAAGGATGTTGATGAAAAATGAAGATAAGTGATAGAGAGAAGTATCTATTAGGTATACTGCTAGCAGTGTTGGTGGTCGTGGGGTATTATCAATTTATTTATACAAGGCAAGTTAGTAAAATAAATGGATTAAAAACACAACAAACAGCTGCAAAAGCAAAATACGATAATATAATGAATACCATAAACTCATTAGATAATAAAGAAGCTAACTTAAAGATTTTAAATGCAAAGATTATAGATAAGTCGAAGGATATATATCCGGAGCTAATTCAAGAAAAGTTAATATTAGAGTTGGACGATTTACTTAAAAATGCAAGCCTAAAGGGAAACATAAGTTTTTCTAACATACAGGTTCAAGGAATAGAAGCTCAAAAAAGCACATATCAACCTTTACCAGCATCATCACTTCAGTCTTTAGCTGATCAATATAATAACAATGGAACTTCTAGTAATTCTAAAGACTCAAGTAAGGTAAGTAGTGGTTCAGCTTCTACAACCAACAATAATAAAACTGTACAACAAGCTTCTAGTGGACAAGCTAACCAGACTGCACAATCTGCTCAAAACAATGCAGCAGCAGGAAATACAGCTGAACAAATGAAGGTTACTCTTAGCTTTAAAGGAAGCTATACTAATCTAACAACATTTATTAAAAACATAGAGGAAAGAAGTAAAAGAATAGTTTTATCAAATCTTTCTATGTCACAAAGTACTCAGACTGGTATAACTGGTACCTTAACTCTAGAATTTTATGCTGTTCCAAAGATTGGTGACGATGATAAAGAGTACTCTAAATGGCTATTAAATAATAGCTATGGAAAGGATACTCCTTTTGGAGGTGGACAAATTGCATTAGCCTCGACCATAGAAAATGCAGCGAAACCAAAGGAAGAGAAGAATGACTTCTCAATGGTTGCCAAGCCAATAAATTCAGATCTGCCTACAGTAATAATTGGTAGAGATAATGATCAAAGTAGGACAAGTTATCTTTACGCAGATAATGCTGGTATTGAAAATGTTGAGATGGTAGTAACTAAAGATAAGGATGGTAACTATTACTACAAGTATAAGACTAGTAAGAATAGTTATCCGCTTCAGTATGATACAAATGGTATAGAATTCAAACCAAATTCTTCTGATATAAACTTCAAGATTTATGCGTCCCCAAGGCAAGGATCAACGGATAAGTCTGGAGTAAATCTAAAAGTAATCAATAATACTGATAAAGTTGTTTCAATTGCTATAAATGGTGATGATGGTTCGAATCCTAGAATAAAGGTAACTGGAGAAGGAAAAGCAGTTAATGTTACCAAGAATTAGAGGTGGTGCTTATGAGTAGGAATTTTAAAAAGAAAATGGGAATGACTCTTTTAGAAGTAATCATAAGCATAGCGATAATAGGTATTATGCTTATACCAATCAGCAATATTATACTTACTTCAGTAAAGGTAAATAAGAATGGTGAGGATAAGCAACAGGCTGTTTACCTTGCTCAGCAAGTAGTAGATGGTTTGAAAAATGTAAGTTCATTTGAGAATGCACGAATTATTTTAAACAATGATAATTCTAATGGATTGCAAATAAATGCTGCTGGTACCTCTGGAAGTATAAGTATTGGAAGTTATAGGGTAAATGTTTCAATAGGTAGGAAAAGCCAAGATATAAGTTATAGTAACAATGGGACAAGTGCTTCATATGATGAGCAAATTGAGATCAGTAGAGATGATTCAAATAGAACTTTTTCTCTTGGGGCTACAACTACATCTATTTCTGAAAATAAAAATGATATATATATATATATTGATTCATCAACTAGTGAAGGAAAGGCTCAGTACAATGTAGCTGTAAAGAATAGTAATACCGAAACTGCTAGTAATATATTTAGTGATACAAGAAGCACTTTTAACAATAAAATAAATCTTAATTTTAATGATTTGTATAAAAGTGATAACAATTTTAATATACATGTGAAAAATAATCTTGAAAGCCAGATTGATTTTTATGTTACGGTTCCTATAGATAGAGTATATAAAGATGGCGATAGCAGAGCTGTAAAGTACTCAGTAGTGAATGAAGGTGGTTTAGTTAATGTATATAATGCATCTGAAGGTAATGCTAGCATATTTAGAAAGAATTATGATGTAAAAGTAGACGTATTAAAACAGGACAAATTGATTTATTCTATGAACTCAAATGTAGCTAAGTGATTGGAGGGGAATGTTAATGAAAAAGAAAAAAGGTAGTACATTAATAACTGTAATAGCTATATTTGCTATTGTAACTACTGTAGGAGTTTCTATTTTAGCATTGACTACCTCCAGCTATAAATCAAGGATAATTGAAAGTAGGAGGATCGAGAATCTGTATTCCACTGAATCTGGATTAGATATAGCTTACGCAATTACTGGAAAAGTAGTAGAGCAGGCTTCAAGATCAGGAAATGATAATGTTAGTAATTTTATAAATAATCAGCTTAATGCTCAAATCGCTAGTGAAAAATTAAAGATGAAAAGTGGGGCTAACTGCGACTACCCAAGAAGTAATGATGTTAAAAAAAGTGCACTTTTAAACGACGATTATTCTATTAATTTGAGTGGAGTAAAAAATGTGTTAGACAGTAAATTTACGTATGCTTTTAATACTGTAATACAGAATGAATTGAGTTATTGCATTGATAATAAGGTTTACTTAAACAATTACTCTGCTACTACTGATAAATATACACCTGTAACTTTTACTGCTAGTAAAGATCCAGACTTCTCAGCTGAAGTTAAAGGATTTGATGCCTCAAATACTCAAAATGATACTAGTCCGGTTAGATTTAATTTGAAGATTACTTCTACTTATCAAGAAGAATCTAGTACAGGTAATCACCAGAGACAGATAGCAGCAAATTATAAAATTACACCAAAATACTTAGGTGGCTATGGACTTAAAACAGATAAGGCTACTTTAGCTATAAATCCAGTTATACAAAAAGCAATAGCGGCTGATGGGGATTTAAATGTTAAGAATACGGGAGATTTTATAGTAAACGGCTCAGTGTTTGTTAAAGGTAATGATTATGACAGTATAGGATCTATTGCGTACTACAAATATAAAGGTGGAATAAGTGTAGAAAATTCTACAACAAAGTTTTCAGGAGACGTTATAACATCAAAGACTTTAAATTTACTAAACAATACAAACTCACAGATAGAAAACCTTTATGCTAATAATATTTATGTTGGAAATACTGAAGGAAAGAAGTCTAGTGATAATATTATCCATATAACTAAATCTGCACTTTTAGATAATGACTTAGCTATGAATGCTGTTTCTTCAAGCGTTACTATTGAGCAAGGATTATATGCAATAAGTGATATTACAAATCCTAGTGATTATGTTAATTATCCAAATTACGATCCTGAAAAAACATATTCATACAAGGCTAAAGACAAACTCAAGGCAAAGGAGAAGTCCTCCAGCAGTATTATTATGAATTCTACTGATAACACTTCTAAAATATTAGTTAATGGTGAAGCCTATATTATGGGCACTGCCTACATAAATACCGGTGGGGAAAAGGGAAGTTACCAGACTGGTGAGTCAGTAGCTGTAAAAGGATATTATAATGCTTATACCACAATGCTTCCACGGGAAGAAAATAGTGATTATTATTATTCCTATTACCCACCTTTACAGTTAATTGATAAAAAGGATATAACGGTTTTTGATAAAAGTGCGCATTTTTATGATTATTATAATACAAAAATAACTAACGGTGAGAAGGTTAATATTACTGACCAAATTCAATTACCTATGAATGGAAATACCAAAAGTGTGGGTGCATATGTAAGTAGAGGTAATATATACAGTTCAAGCTATAGCTTGGATGACTCGGAAATTGTTTTAAGAAAACAAAAAGAGTATGCAAAACAAGTTTATGAGATGGGAAACTCGACTTTGAGTGAAGCTGATATAATTAAGGCATATACTGGGGGTGCAGTTGAGAAAACTGTAACTTCTGAGCTTAATTTAAGTTCTGATAGGGATTTTCAATCTACGGCAAGTGATAATAATACAATAATTATAAATAGTGATCCAACAAAACGCATTTTTATTAAGAACGGAAATTATAGCGTTGGTAGTACTCCTAATGATATTGTAATAAACAAGTCTCCTATAAAAGGAATAATAGTAACTGCTGGTGATGTTTATTTATCGGGAGATGTTGAATTTACAGGAACTATAATAAGTGAGAAAAGTGTTAATGTAGACAATTCTACTAGTGGGCAAGGAAATACCCATGTTACTTACGATGCAGATTATGTTCAAAATACTATTATTGACCCAAAGTATAATAGTAAATTTAAGAACTTATTTAATTCTGAAGATGTTATATCAAATCAAATAAAGGAAGCTTCAAGTGAAGTTACTTATTCTAACGATGTAGTTAATGCTATAGATCCAAAAAAATATATAGACAAGGGTGTTTGGCAAATAATTAGATAATTGAGGTGTTAAACTTTAATATGATTAAGAAAAAGGGATTTACCCTCATTGAGGTTATTTTGGTACTTGCTTTGATGTCTGTGGTTTTAGGAGTTATATATCAATTCTTCTTATCAAGCAGTAGAAGCCTAAATGAAGCAGAGATAAGATCTAATTTACAGTTTGAGGGGCAGCATATTCAAGATTCTTTTACTAAGTATGGCAGTCAGGGGAACTCAATTACTACACTTAATGGTACTACACCGCAAGCAGTAAGTACTCAAGTTAATCTAAACAACTTAACAATATCTTTATATGATGGTACAGATCATGTAGGCTATACCTATGATAATGGGACTAAGACTTTAACGGAAAATCATGGAGTAAATAAAATTCTTTCTAATAAAATATCTAGTATAACAATAAAGACTTTAGAGGATGAGAACTATGATGTAGCATCTGGAATAACGGTTGATGTTACCTTAGAAGATAAGGGAATACAGTATAGTATAACCTCTAAGATATTATTTAGAAATAAAGGAGTTACACCATAGAGTTAACAAAAATGTTATTGAAAAATTATAAGTTTATATATTTACTCAATAGCATTTTTGTTATATTTGTCAGAAGATAACTAAGAAAAAAACTTAGGAAAACCTGTAATAGGGTATACAAGCCTATATAAAAATGCAGTATAATGTAGTTAATAATTGTCAATAAGGTGGTGAATTTGTGAGAAAAAATATTTTAAATAAAATATTGATAGTTTTTATTATAGTGGTTGTTGTATCTGGTATAGTTTGGCATACAAGGTTTGTTACAAAGGCTACCTATGGAAGAACTTCAATAAATATATTAGAAATAGAGCCTGGAGATGCTTTTACTTTAACCCAAAGTGCAGCAAAGTCTGGAACAGAGACCCTTAGTAATAAAGTTTCGGGTTTATCCGTAACTATAAGACATATGACAATGGCGGAATACGTATCTAGCATAGAACAAATAAATGGCAAATATGATGTAGTATATATAGGAAATAATACTTCAAATAATGCAAGATATACTAGTCCATTTTCTTCTTCAGCTATGCCAACTTATTTACCTTACGGAAGAGAAGTCTATAATGGATTAACTCAAACGGTTACAACATATGACTGGAGAGGAAAAGTTACGTATCAAACTAAAAACATATTAGGTATGAGAAATAATACAGCATGGAATGGAGTATCTGGTGTTAGTAAAGGAAGTGATGGGAATACCTATGTTGAATATTTTAGTGAAAATGATATTACAAATAAGAGAGCTACAGAAATAAAGCAAAACATAGATTCAGGACAGTTAGTATATATAGATAATTCTATATTTAACTCAAATGGAACTTTAACAGGTACAAAGTTATACTCAAACTTTAATAGTTGTCCTAGTACTAATTTAATAAAATTTGACTCAACCTTTATTTCTGATACTAGCAAAACTCCTATACAAAAGGTAGTTGATAAATATATTCAAGATACTACTTTAAAAGCTCCACTTTTGACTGTAACATCTAAACCTAATGAAAACAATAGTAGTAGAGATATTAGTTTTCAATATAGAATAGATACAAATAGTGATGAGAGCGGAATGAAAGTAAACCTATATCTTGATCTTAATGGTGATGGATTATTTAAAGATAAGGAGTTAGTAAAAAGTATAGATAACATAAATACAGTAAGCAAGAGTTTTACTGGAGATATGAACTATACAATTGATAGTCAATTTGTAGGTAAGGTTACATGGAAACTTGAAGTTGTAACCAGTGGACAATTAAAAACATATACATTAGGAAATTTAACTTATAGTAGTAATGCTACTAATAAGCCAACTGTAAAAGTCTTGCAAGTTTATCCTGACTCCGGTAATAATTTGGATTTAACACCAAGTAATAATTCAAACTTTAGCGATCTTATCAATAATGTTACTGATTACAATTTGGTTATTAGTACCAAGAGTGCCAGTCAGTTTGAAAGCTATTTGGCTAATAGCAATAATACTTTAAATGGTAATTATAATATGATAATTCTTGGTTTTGCCGATAATTATGGACATGTAGATTTTAAAAACGATACTACCTATCAAAAACTGGTAGACTTTATTAAAACAGGACAAAGTGTTATGTTTACTCATGATACATTGACATATAGGTATTTAAGCCCTATTGATACTTCAGATCTTAATTCTAAAACCATAACTTACAGGTTTAGGGATATTATAGGGCAAGCTAGGTATAAAGATCCACATAACCCAACTGAAGATATATATGCAAGGATAGATAATCCTCCAAGTTCAACAACAAGAGGGAAAATTATTCATGACCAATTAAATGCTTCAGATACAGCAGCTAATAAGATAAGCCTAGGGCTTACAGAGGGAATTCTTAAACAGTATAATGGTACAGATCCTAATGCTGGTTCATACGTAAGTGGGACTGAATCAACTAGTGTTCATAAAATAAATGATGGATTGATAAATAAGTATCCTTTTGATTTGACTGTTGATGAAAATAATAATGTTAAAACGGATTTAAGTGTTGCTAAAACTCATTATCAATGGTATCAGCTAAATTTAGAAGATCCAGATGTTGTACCTTGGTATACGTTAAATCCGAACAATAATAGTGGGTATAATAAATACGATGCTAGAAATTATTATTATACCTATTCGAAGGGGAATATAACATACTCTGGAACTGGACATACAAATGGCTATACATCTGATGAGTACAAGCTATTTATAAATACAATGGTTAAGGCCGAAAGAGGTGCAAATCATGCGCCTACTATAAATACAGATTTGGGTAATACATCAGTAATATCTAGAAATCAGGATAAGTTTACATTCCACTTTACTCCTATAGATAGAGATAATGATATTATTGATGCAACCGTAACTATTAAAAACAACGGAAATATAGTTAGAACTTTTCCTTACTCAAATTTAAAATCTGGTGACCAAGTAACAGTAGATATATTGAAATCAGATGGGTATAATGCTGCATCTCTAAGTAATATACAGGTTATTATAGATGCTAAAGACCCTCAAGGAGCGCAAGCAACTCCAGTAAGTAACACCATAAACTTATCAGATGGACCAAGTATTAGTCTTTCGGCTAGTTACGATAAAACTGGATATCTTGTAGGTGATACAGCAAATGTAACTGTTAAAGCACAAGCTAACAGGGCTACAGATAACATAGTAACTACTTTCTCTAATATAAATTACAGTATAAGGGGTCATTATAATGCTGATGATGTAACTGTTGATAATGAAGTTTTGAGTTTTAATAATATAGCTTTTAAACCAGAGGTAGATAGCAGCACTTCACCTCAAACTAAACAATACAGTATACAGATTAAAACAGATGGTACCAAATCAATACCTGGAGACTTGACATATAAAGATGGAAATAATGCTACACCTACAACTACACATCCGATGACAATTAGTTTGCCGGTAAGAGAAGGTAAAGCAATCATAACTGTACACGATAAGAATGGACAGGCAGTATCGAATTCAGGAAAGGTGGATATAAAAAGAGGTGCGACTACGATTAGTACTGTAGATGTCAATGGTAGCTATACGCTAAATGGTCTTACTAGTGATACTTACACTTTTACTCTTTCTAATTTACCAACAGGATATGTTCTTTCGGGAACTTCTAGTAGCATTAATAAAACCTTTAGCTATGATACATCTACTCAAAATATTGATTTCACAGTTGAGCCGGAGCCAGTCATTGCTGAACTAAGTCACGGATTGTACTATGATGGAGTAGTTCATGAAGGGGATACTACACTTACTAAAGGAACAAATGCAACCTTTGGTGTTAATTTTAAGATTTCTCAGACAACGGCAGTAGTTAAGGTGGACTTAGATAATGAACTAGATGGAATCACTACAGATACTTTTAAAGTGTTTAAAGTTGTTAATGGACAGTTACAGCCTGTATCTGCAAACATTACACTTTCAGGTGATAAAAGTAATGTAGCAAATATAAGTTTATCTGATATAGATAGCAACTCGAATTATGTAGTGCTATATACTATAAAGATAGGTACCAATAGTAGCTATACAAATACGGCAACATTAAATAATATTACTAAAAGTGTAAATATATCTTGCGAGGACCTCAAAGATTTATTTTAATAAATTAATTAGCATCTCAGTACGAGATGCTAATTTTACTTTATAATAAATACCTAATAGTAAAGTATATAAGTTTATAATCTTAAGAAAGATTTTATTGCTTATATAATTAATTATGTAAGTAATATATATTCTATATAGAATATGTATTTATATACTTAATTAGCATGAATTTAAATGTTTATACAAAAAGTGAAATATATAACATCATAATGCAAAACTATATGAATCAAATAAATCATATTTTTATCATCAAAACAAAAATTTCAATAATAATTGACAAGCCTCGCTGCATATTCTATAATTAAATAAAATTTAAATAAGATAAAGCTATTTACTCGTATATCCCTTGGATAAGGCAAGGAGTCTCTACCGGAAACCGTAAATTCCCGACTATGAGTGAAATTGGTATACTATAATCTTTTATAGCGTATTGACTTCACTTGGAGTTGATAGGCTTTTTTTGTTTTAAATTATAGTGATTGTTAATTTTAGTACATAAATGCAAATTTACTTGCAAGAAATATTAAAAATGAAATTTATTATTTAAATTAGGAGGATCAGGAATGGCTACAATATGGAAAACTGGATATACCTTTGATGACGTACTTCTTGTACCACACAAATCAGAAATATTACCTAATCAGGTGGAGACTAAAACTCAACTTACTAAGAAGATAAAACTTAATATACCGCTTTTAAGTGCAGGTATGGATACTGTTACTGAAGCAAAGATGGCTATTGCTATAGCAAGAGAAGGCGGAATAGGTATTATTCATAAAAACATGTCCATAGAGGAACAAGCAAAAGAGGTTGATAGAGTAAAGAGACAGGAGAATGGAGTAATAACAGATCCTATATTCCTATCAAGAAACCACACCATAAGAGAAGCAAATGAACTTATGGCTCAATACAGAATCTCTGGAGTGCCTATAACTGAATATGGAAAGCTAATTGGAATAATAACTAATAGAGATATATTATTTGAAACAAACTTCGATAGACCAATAGATGAGCTTATGACTAAAGAAAATCTTATAACTGCAGAAGAAAATACTACAATAGATGAGGCTAAGGAAATACTTAAGAAACACAAGATTGAAAAGCTTCCTCTAGTAGACAGTGAAGGATTCTTAAAAGGTCTTATAACAATAAAGGATATTGAAAAAGCAAGAGTATTCCCAAATGCGGCTAAGGACGAAAAAGGAAGACTTTTATGTGGAGCAGCTGTAGGGGTTACTGGAGATATGGTTGAAAGAGTTGATGCATTAGTTAAGGCTCAAGTTGATGTAATAACTATAGATACAGCTCATGGACATTCTAAGGGAGTTTTAGATGCTGTTAGAACAATAAAGAGCTTATATCCAGAATTACAAGTTATAGCTGGTAACGTAGCTACTGCAGAAGCAACAAGAGATCTTATAGAAGCTGGTGCAGACTGTGTTAAGGTAGGTATAGGACCTGGATCAATCTGTACTACAAGAGTCGTATCTGGTGTTGGAGTGCCACAGCTTACTGCTGTTATGGATTGTGCTGAAGAAGGAAGAAAGTACGGTGTTCCAGTTATAGCTGATGGAGGAATAAAGTATTCTGGAGATGTAGTTAAGGCTTTAGCCGCTGGTGCAACAACTGTAATGATGGGTTCATTACTTGCTGGTTGTGAAGAAGCTCCAGGAGAAATGGAAATATATCAAGGAAGAAACTACAAGGTTTATAGAGGCATGGGATCACTTTCAGCTATGGCTGCAGGAAGCAAGGATAGATACTTCCAAGAAGGAAGCAAGAAACTTGTACCTGAAGGTGTTGAAGGAAGAGTTGCTTACAAAGGATATTTATCAGAAACAATATATCAATTAGTTGGCGGTATCAAATCAGGTATGGGTTACCTTGGTGCAAAGACACTAGAAGATCTTTTTGAAAATGCTAGATTTGTAGTTCAAACTTCAGCTGGTCTTAGAGAAAGTCACCCTCATGATATAAACATAACTAAAGAAGCTCCAAATTACAGTGTAAACCAATAATTAAATAACTTGATATATACCTAAGGTTCGAATATAATTGTTAGTGGATACACGAAAGTATTTTGAATAATTATATTAATGGTTCGGAATGGTACGTATAAAGGATGCATAAAAACATAGATACCTGGTGTTAGGATGAAGCTATAATATAACTATTTTAATATTATTGTTTTATATCATACCTGGTATCTATGACTTATTTAACTGTTATTAATATTTTTAATATAGAGATATAATTTCATACCTAAAATGGAGGAAACCAATGAATAGAGAAATTGTTTTGGTAGTGGATTTTGGTGGACAATATAATCAGCTTATCGCAAGAAGAGTAAGAGAATGCGGAGTTTATTGTGAAATAATACCTTACACTTATAGTTTAGAAAAGATAAGAGAAAAGAACCCTAGCGCATTAATATTTACTGGAGGTCCTAATAGTGTTTATGGAGAAGACTCTCCATCTATTGATAGAGAAATCTTTAATATAGGAGTACCTGTATTAGGAATATGCTACGGTGACCAATTAATGGCACATAAGCTAGAAGGAAAAGTTGCAACAGCTCCAGTTAGAGAATATGGAAAAACTAATGTGAATTTAGATAATCAATCAAGATTATTTAAGGGAATAGATTCTATTGAAACTTGTTGGATGAGCCACACAGACTATATTGCTGAAGCTCCTAAGGACTTTAAGATAGTTGGTTATACGGATGTTTGTCCTATAGCAGCAATGGAAAATGAAGATAAGAAGCTTTACGGTGTTCAATTCCACCCAGAAGTTGAGCATACTCCATTTGGTAAGAAAATGTTTGAAAACTTCTTATATGACATATGTGGACTTTCTAAGTCTTGGTCTATGGCTTCTTTTGCAGAAGAGAAGATACAAGAAATAAAAGAAATAGTTGGCGACAAGAAGCTTATCTGTGCACTTTCTGGTGGTGTTGATTCATCAGTAGCGGCAGTTTTAGTTCATAAAGCTGTTGGTAAGCAATTAACTTGTATATTTGTTGATCACGGTCTACTTAGAAAAGATGAAGGGGATCAAGTAGAAAAGATCTTCAGTGAGCAATTTGATATGAACCTTATAAGAGTAAATGCTCAAGAAAGATTCTTATCAAAACTTGCAGGTCAAGCTGACCCTGAAACAAAGAGAAAGATAATCGGAGAAGAATTCATAAGAGTATTTGAAGAAGAAGCTAACAAGATAGGTGAAGCTAAATTCTTAGTTCAAGGAACTATATATCCAGATGTAGTTGAAAGTGGAACAGGAACTTCTGCAGTTATAAAGAGTCACCATAACGTAGGAGGACTTCCAGAAGATATAGATTTTCAACTTATAGAACCACTAAGAGAATTATTTAAGGATGAAGTTAGAGCTGTAGGTGAAGAACTAGGTATACCTCATAACTTAGTATGGAGACAGCCATTCCCAGGACCAGGTCTTGCAATAAGAGTACTAGGTGAAGTTAATGAAGAAAAGCTTCATATAGTAAGAGAAGCAGATGCTATATACAGAGAAGAAATAGCTCTTGCAGGCCTTGAAGGCAAGATATGGCAATACTTTGCTGTATTACCTGACATAAGAAGCGTAGGAGTTATGGGAGATGAAAGAACTTACTGCCATACTATAGCTTTAAGAGCAGTAACCTCTTCAGACGGAATGACTTCAAACTGGGCTCATATACCATACGAAGTACTAGATAAGGTATCCAGAAGAATAGTCAATGAAGTTCAAGGAGTAAACAGAATTGTTTATGATATAACTTCAAAACCACCAGCAACTATTGAGTGGGAATAGACTGAAGTTGTGATAAATTAAGGTTTTAGAATGGTTTGGTACTGCTAAAGGTACTGCAAAGTAGGTTTTGATTTTAGGGAAGTTTTCCGTATGTCAAAGCCTACTTTATTTTTATGCTTTTGACTACTTTGTAACTTAATTTTAAAACTTGGAGGTTTACAAAGATGGTTAAAACAAAATCAAAAGGTTACAAATTAGGAATGGTTAACAAGCAAGGAATGTTATTTAAGGACTTGTGTGAGATGTATTTTAAAAGGTGTGAAGCAAATGGTGTGTCACATCATACCACCAACGGATACAAGAATATATTAAAGTATTTCTATGAATATTTACAATATGAAGGTGTGTCAGAGGAGTTTTATTGCCATGAGTTTACTGCATATACTTTTGAAAATTTCAAGGTACACATAAAGCATGTAAGGAAAGTTAAGGATATTACAGTTAATAGTTATATCAGAAACCTTACACCAATGTTATCTTACGGAATGGAGTTAGGATACATTGAAAAGTTTCCGTACTCTTATGTTAAGCATCAAGAAGTATTCAAAGATATTTACACTGAAGAGGAATTGAAGATATTGCTTAAAAAACCTTCGGAAGAGGATACTACCAACAGGTTTGCAGAATTTAGGAATTGGGCAATCATAAACTTCTTATTAGGTACTGGTATAAGGGCATTAGAGTTAAGAGAGTTGAAAATAAGTAATATAGATTTAAGAGAGGGTCTGATAAATCTTTCTCATACTAAAAATAAAAAACCAAGACAAGTTCCAATAAGTAATGTGCTACACAAGGTGTTAGTTGAATACTTACAAGTAAGAGGTGGTTCACCAAATGACTATTTATTCTGTACTTCTTACGGAGAGAGAATGCCAAGGACTACCTTGCAGATGGGCATAATTAAGTATGCTAAAAGGAGAGGTGTATTTAGATACTCACTACATCTATTCCGTCATACATTTGCTACCTTATTCCTAAGAGAAGGTGGTGATATATATACTCTTAAAAGATTGTTAGGACATAGTAGTTATCGAATGACAGAATATTACTTACACCTTGCTGGAAAGGATTTAAAATGTGCTACTGCATTTAATCCGTTAGATAAGATTAAGGTGGAAAATACAATGATTAAAAGGAAATAGTTTATGTTGGACGTATATTTATATATAAATGAAGTTTTTGTGACATATGGTGACACTTACAAAACCATTGAAAATACTCATTCTAGAGGGGGATTAGGTTAGCTTTGAATGGGGAAAAACAGGACTTTTGCTTAAATACAAATCCGTAAATTTTCTAGGGACGCATACAAACGTAACAAAAAGGAAGTATTTTAGCCTCCCCATACCAATAAAAAACAGTTCCATTAGTATTTATTAACTCGTTAAATCATTATAAGAGAGGTTTTATTAAAATAGGGTGTAATACTTAACTGCTTCGTTATCACTCAGCAATTACATAGTGTTTAAGTTAATTCCTAAAGTATCTGAATCCGTTAGGATTCTATGTATTACTAAAGAGAGTACTAACCAATGTCTAATTACTAAGGGCTATATAACGGAGATTCTATTTAATGAGTATTAACCTATTTACAATTTAGCCATCCAATGAAGTAAAAGGGACATAGCTAAATCCTCATTCCCCAATAGCACTCCTGCTACCTTCTCCCATGTTTGTTTTAAGGTCAATTCCTTAGGGTTCAATCCATGTAAAAACCCATCACACATTCAATAAGAATGAATCCGTAGAAGTTTATAGCAGCGGCATCTACGATTACCTTGGAGTTTTATAGGAAACTCTCAGCTTCTAACCTTTATAAAAAACTTCTTCCTACTATATATAACAAGTTTATGTACTATGAATGGGACAAAATTAGGTATTCTATTCCGATTTAAATTACTGTAATTACATGATATAATCTAATCAATATTAATGATTAGACTTTGTAAGAAAAGACGAAATAAAGGTGTATTTTATATCAGAAAGGCTAGTGAGTATATGTCTTGTATTGCCCAATTTGGTATTATAGATGAATTTGAAAAAGATAAAGATTATTCATGTTATGAACCTCAAAGATATAGATGTATTTATATTAATGACGATATTTTGAATGATTGGTGGAATGAATTGACTTTAATTAAAACGTACTTTCATTGCTATAGTAGACCGAGTTTTGCACTTGCAAGATGGGGAGTTACTCTTATTCCTCCAGAATCATTAGAGGCTTTTTATACCATTGTATCAAATGATAAGCGTTCTAAATCATCAAAAGAACTTATTGATTTAATGATATTACTACGAAAGGCTATTTCTAAAAATAAATATGTCATTCATTATGGCGTATAAAACTGATACTAAATTTTCTTGAAAAGTTACTGAATTGTAATTTAAGATGTTTTAATTGAGTTGAAGGGAAACCATTATGAAAAATATAGATTTTGGTAAAGGTATAGTAACATATAATGATTTTAACATTGACATTACTAATCCGCTAGAAAATCAGATATGGGAATTAAAGCAGGACTTGTTACAAGTAAATTATTCAGATAAGCATGATAATACTTATATTCTTGACATTGGGTGGTATCCTGAATTTAATCTAAAAGGTGCTTTTAAGATAGTTCTCATTAGAAATTTTGATTGGGATAATCCTATGATTATGAAAAAAAGTAACTATGAAGACTTCTATAGTATTCTGGCTAATTGTGTTGATTATGCAAATAGACTTTAGTTCACATTATTCTTGCAAGATGCATCAAAGTAGAATTGCAGAATGTAGGTGAAAAGCTTATCCGTCACAAGCTTAGGATAGGTTTATAAACAGCATTAAGATATATAGAATTTGAAAAAATAGCCTTACTGTCTAAATTAACGGATAGTAAGGCATTTTCTTTTTATTCACCCATCTTCCGATAGTACACATCATTAATCTCTCCGTTATTTTAGAGGTTTCTATTAGTATCTATATCCTAACGGATATTATTTCTTTTTCTAATTAAAACCCCCTATAGTAATTTAACAAGTTATTTTACCTGAATGGGACAAAATGTACAAAACTATTTTCAAAAGCTTGTCTAATACGGAACCCAACTTTTTAAAATCAATTTAAACTTGCATGACAGATCTTACAAGATTTTAAAATTTTCCTATAGCTAGCTAGTGTGTTTTTTATCTTAAGTCATAGGGAAATGGTATAAGTCCTTTAATTAATTGTAAATGTCAACGTCAAAATGTTGAAAAGTTCCAACATGAAAATGCATAATTAT
>NZ_JAABNO010000096.1 GCF_009928445.1 Clostridium sp. C8-1-8
ATTCTTTGTAATATAACTACTGACAAACAATGCACGCTAGTATTTAAGTCAGTATCCGGTTTGTTCAAATGTAAAATATACGTTTAATTTATATAGTATAAACGCACAAGTGCGAACAATACATATATAGGTCAGACGCAAAATTTGCGAAGCAAATTGGAGTGGCATTAGAACCAAGCAGTACGAGGAACCGACGAACGAGTCGCGGAGCTTACTTCAGGTAAGTGAGCAGCGTAGTGAGGAAGGTGACGAAGTAATGCGCCGGTTATAATGACACGACATAGGTTAAGTTAGAAAGGGCGCATGGTGAATGCCTTGGC
>NZ_JAABNO010000097.1 GCF_009928445.1 Clostridium sp. C8-1-8
CTTAATATAGTTACAATAAGTGTATTAAGCAGTTGTGAACAATTTGAAATATGAACAAAAAATTATAAATATTATGTTGACAGAATATTTATTCGTTGATATAATAAAAAATGTCGTTGACATGGAGAGATGGTCGAGTTGGTTTAAGGCACCGGTCTTGAAAACCGGCGTACGGGTGACCGTACCGTGGGTTCGAATCCCACTCTCTCCGCCATTTAAATAATAAAATTTTAATCGTAGGGCATTTGGAGAAATACTCAAGTGGCCGAAGAGGCGCCCCTGCTAAGGGCGTAGGTCGGGTAACCGGCGCGAGGGTTC
>NZ_JAABNO010000008.1 GCF_009928445.1 Clostridium sp. C8-1-8
ATTGGTTATCATATCCACCAATTGATTTAATCCTTTTTTATCGTAATTTATTCCATTTATAGTTATATCCCAAAGGCCAACTTAAGCCATACGTCTTTGAACTCTATTTCTATCATATTTACTCTCATCTTATTTTAATTTTTTCCTTTTCTTCCTTTTGGAATCAAAAATTTCTTTTACTACAGAAAGAAGGTTTTCAATTTCCACTGGAATTGGGCACATTAAACTTTCTAACTGATCGTTAGAAAGTTTTAAAAGTGGTATTTTACATCCACTTTTAGCTTTTAAATGCCAATACCAAGCATCTAAAACCAACATGTTTTCGCTAATAATATTATTATCCCTATATTTTTCAAAACAACTATGTCTAATAAAAGGCATAAGTAAATTGACAATATCATCTGTCATAATTATTTTCTTTGCCATTTCATTAGAATATTTGAAGACAATTTTATTTGATGAAATATCTATATGAAAATAATAAAGTTCATGCCACCAAGCATCCTTAATTTCTACCCACACTTGTTCATAATATCCATCTTTCATTATTAATTCCTCTCAATCATTTATATAAGAATTGTAGCATAAATATTATTACCAAATAACTTGTCAGATGGCATTTATTCTACTCTTATGAGATACTTATTTATCTTAATTCTTTATCATGAATACAAACTATATGCTATAGACAGTATAACATCTCTACTGCTATTTTTTTCCTAAGTTTTAAATGAAAGATATCTAAGCTCTAGTAACATTTGATATTCATGATTATTAATCTTTTTTATACGCCACTTTTTTCCATTGTATTTTGATAATTCGTCTAAAGTATAGCTTTTTAATTTCGTAGTATCAACTGAATCTGATAACTGATTGCCATTTCCATTTCTAGATGTCATATTTAATGCATAAGGAATACTTAAATGAATTGCTATTGCAATAATAATTAAAACGGCAATGATTCGATGTGCAATAAACCATGTGCCTTTTCTTGGCCTTTTCTTAATATTTGCATAAACACCAAGTAAAACCTGTATAATCATCATAATAGCGGCGATAGCTCCAGTAATATTTATTCCAAATTTAGCGAACTGAGCGATGAAATGTGCCAGCAACAAGATAACTGTAGCAAAGCCAAAATATTTATGATTACGTATAAAAATAGTCATCAGTATTTTCATAAGCTTCTTCCCAACGGGATAACCAGACAGCTTTTTACTAAAACGTTTATTCACAAACTTGATACAATAGTTCAATATAGTACCTACAAAAGCAATAACAAGAAGCCAACCAAATAATCCACCTAATTCTTCAAACATAGGAACCCTCCTAATATCAATTTCTAAGTTCTCATTTGTATTACTAATAATGGTATTATAGATTTATTTGTTGTTATCTCCAATATGCTTATTTTTATTATTTTATTTTTTCAATTTTCTTAATATGAGAACTAAGAATTATAAAAGAGATATTTCCTATATATCTTTACAATTTATAATTCCATATATTAGCCTGTCCTCAAATTCACCTGTTCTTCTATTATAAGCTGAACTCTTTTTTAAACCCTCTTCTTTAAATCCAAGCTTCATACTTAGCCTATTTGATGCAATATTTTCTGGGTGAATCAAAGCTTCTATTCTATGCAATCCTATTACCTCAAAAGCATATTGGATAACCTTTTCTCCAGCTTCATACATAATATTTTTTCTCCAATATTTCTTATTAAGCATATATCCAATCTCAGCTTTTGAATTCCAATTGTCAAAATCATGAAGTGTAATTAAGCCTACTACTTTATCATAATTTTTATCAGAAATGCACCACCGAATAAACTTCTTATTTTCATATGAACTTATGAAGTGCACTACTGATTTTTGTGCTTGTTCCATAGTTGTCATAGGCTCTATTTGCTGATACCTTACAGCCTCTTCATCACAATAGATATCATAAATTTCAGTGTAATCTTGTTCTTTTACTTCCCTTAGTATGAAACGCTCAGTTTCCAATTCAGGAAATGTATTAAAAGCTATTTTTAGAATATCCATAAAAAAATCCTTTCTAAATTAGGCTCAATTTTCAGTATACATCTTCTAGTCTTTGAATGTATCATATATACAATATTAAACTCTCCACGAGCTAGGCTATGGGGCACCGATTTAGCGTTAGACCGCATTAACCATAAGAAATTAAAACAGTACAAGAAAAATCCATCCAAAATTAAATCACCTGGCCCCCCCCTAACAAGCGTTCAGGTGTTGTTCAAAGGTTTCCTGACTTTTATAGTAAAAATCCAACCTATTCTCGTAGGGAGAAAAATTACTTCAAACAATATTCACAAAAGTTGCTGTAGAGCCTTAATTACTTTTTAATATATCATGTTTGTAAATATTTGTATTGAAGTTATCGTTAAGTTCATTTCTCTTTCTATAATTTCATAACTAGCTCTAAGCCCGCATTTTTCCTATAAATTCTTATATTGTTATATTCCTATCTTGTTAAAAACTTAAATTTAAAAGAAGTTATATTTATAAAAACATAACTTCTTAAATGGTTCATTTGCTGGGCTTGATTGCTTTTATTTCTATTATCTTCATTAAATCCTGTAATTGTTCTTTGCCTGTAACACGGTAATTGAGCCATCCTCCGCTTCCACAGGGGTATTTATTATTCCACACAGCTTTGGCATAGTCACTCAGCCCGTTGTAAATTGAATTAATTGCATCATTGGAAATTCGAATCAATACCATAAAAGCACCGTTTTCGGCGAAGACATCACAGATATGCTTGCTTTTTAAGCTATACTTCACGCTCCATCCATATTTATTACCATAAGGAAAACGAATCTGGTCTTTTATTTTAAGTTTATCTTTTAGATATCCATCCAGCTCAAGCCACAGTTTTCCAGCATCACCGCAATAAAAAATCATTTCATCAAATAATGGTTCGGTCTTCTTGTCAAACATTCTCTCATACATTATATTTACATCTCCTTATAATCTCCGAGGATATCTTGCCTAATTGGCAGTCAAAAACTATATTCTGCCTGAAGCTCTTCAGGATAATCAGCTAAAAACCAGTCTTTCTTTAAAAATCTCTTTAATTGATAAAATCTATAAGCGTATGCAATATAACAGAACATCCAATTGATTTAGATTTAATCACAATCTTTCCAAATAAATATCCAATTAAGACTTGAAAAGAACATGTAAGTATAGAACAAATCAATAAATTTGAACCAGAGTAAATTTTGAGACGAGCTTGCCTATTTACAGCTATATGTATGAGACCGAATATTATAGCTTGTATCATATTGGCTGACTTAGGGGATATACCACGAGATATAAGACCAAAGAGCAAAAAATCTCTAAAAATCACTTCTTCTGTTAATGCTGTAAATATAAGTGTGCTTAAAATTGCTATTACAAATTCTATGGAAGTATAATGATTGGTAAAGATTGTATGATAAAGCAATACCAATGGTAGCTTATATAATAGAAATGTGATAATAATAAATATTACTCCTTTAAGTCTACATGTGAGTGGTACTCTTCTCTTGTTATATTTACTTAAATAAATGATAATCGCAAGTAACGATGCTAGGATAACTGATATACGTGTAAAATTGCTATTAACTTGAATTATTATTTGCATCATAATAAGGAATAGCAATGGTATGTTTATGAAAAAAAGTATAAGCTTATTTCTATCTTTATAATCAGAATAATGCCTAGTATCTGTTGGAAAAAATATCAATATGAATACTATAGGCAATATCGTATTTAAAAGTCTGTATAATATTCCTACAATATCTAAGCTACTTGGCCTTACGTCTGCTGGTATCGTGAATGATATAGCGTACAGAACTAAGAAAACTAATATAAAAATAACTTCACTATAATTAGATTTTAACTTGTTCAACATAGAAAACTCCTTTAATGAACTAACACTAAATATCTATAAATTAAATTATATTAGATAGCTATCATTTTTAATAACTTCGTATAATTAACAACTTATTTTTGTCATAATGATATATATACACTCCAAGTATTATGATACCACAAAACTGAATTATATGCATTAATTCCCATATACCAATATAAGACTATTTTTTTACATCAAATCCATAAAAACGTTGAAAAATTTAAGTCTCATTAAAAACTTCTGCTAACTAGACATGTTGGAGTTATTTATAAAAATCATTTCCAATATTAATAATTAAGCACCTAGGTAACCTTTCCCACATAGATAAAACAATTCTACCCTATTTTTAAAGCTTCTCTTCTTTCTGATAAAAGCTTTTGAAAATATAAATTTTATTATTAAATAGTACATCCACACTTTTATGTGGAATAGAAAATATTGTTATAGGTGTTCTCAAAATTAAACAGCTAAAATAAAACAAGTATTCTCCTGTTGTTTTATTTTAGCTGTTTTATATTTCTTATAAACATATAGCAGGTCTAACTACTTTTTAAGCATTCTTGCGATCTATTTAATTAAAACTGCCCTGTAACCCTTTGAACAACTATGCTAACTACTGCAACAGTAATCCAAACTATTAATCCTAAGAAAATAGGTTTTATACCAGTCTTTCTCATCTTTCTAAAATCAGCATTTAGCCCAATAGCAGATAAAGCCATTACTATCATGAATTTTCCTAAGGTATTTATGTTAGATACAATGCTGGTACTGAGTATACCTGTGGTATTAATCAGTGATGTAGCTAAAAAGCCTAATATGAACCAAGGAAAGATCTTTTTAAGACTATAACTCACATTGCTATCATTGCTTTTCACTCTTTTTTGTCTTGCAGTTATTAAAGCAAAGATTAGGGAAATAGGAATGATCATTGTGGTCCTTGTGAGTTTTACTATGGTTGCATATACTCCTGCTACATTACTAAAGCTATAGCCTGCTGCTACCACTGAAGAAGTATCATTAATTGCCGTACCAGCCCAAAGACCAAAAGCCTTATCTGAAAAACCAATTAGGTGTCCAATTAGCGGAAATATTATCACTGCTAGAATATTAAATAAGAAGATGGTAGAAATAGAATAAGCTATTTCTGTTTCCTCTGCTTCTATTATAGGAGAAATTGCAGCTATGGCAGATCCTCCGCAGATAGCTGTACCTACTCCAATCAAGGTTTTAAGCTTATAGTCTATCTTCATCAATTTTCCAAAGCCATAGGCTGATAAGAAAGCTGCTGCTAGTGTAAAAATCATTACAGAAAAAGAACTTACGCCTGTATTCCATACCTGTTTTAGGTTTAAGCCAGCTCCTAACACAATAATTGCCCATTGAAGTACCTTTTTAGAGGTAAAGGTTATTCCTTTTACTAAAAATTTTGGTTTATTTGAAAAATTATTTATTAGAGTTCCAATCACTATTCCAAATACAGCGCCACCTATTATAGGGAACTTATTGCCCAATATATTTGCTATCAATGCTAAAATAAAGCAGGCTATAATACCTGGTAAATAGTTTTTTAAAGTCTTCAAAGCTATCATCTCCAAAGTTTAGTCAATATTAATATCGCTCCTTTATATTAAGCTATGCTTGACTAAAATGCCAATAATAAGTACTTATAGTAGTATAATGTTTTGTTATAAGAAGTATTTTTATTTTATAATATAATGTATAAGGGGTACTAGAATCCTATTTGTATTTACAAAACTCCTTTTGATTTTTAGAGGAAAACTTGAGAACATGGATTTATAAGTACTGTTAAGTACAAATAAGTTTTATTCATAGATGTTTTTAAGCAAGAAAATTATACTCATCTAATTAAGTAAATTACGCAAACTTATATATAGAGAAACCTTTGTATACTTAATTTTTATATGCTCAATAATACAATCTTCTGGTGATTATAGAGCATGTATAAATTAATAGTTGAAGTTGTTATACACAAATTTAAATATATGTAGTAACCAACCCAAATAACAAAATCACTTCACTTTAAGGAGATTAAATAGATGCTAGATATAAGAATTATGTCCTTTTTGGCTTTGGCAAAAACTAAGAATTTTACAAGAGCTGGTGAGCTTTTAAACCTAACCCAGCCGGCGGTGTCCCAGCATATAAAGTTTTTAGAGGATTACTATAACGTAAAGCTTATAGAAAAGAAAGGACGTTTTATAGAACTCACTGATGAAGGTAAGCTGATGCTTAGCTACGGTAAGGAAATAAATAATTTGTATGATAATATGGAAAAAGAACTTAAAATCAAAGCAGAAAATGCTAAGATCTATAACATTGGTGCTTCTTTAACCATAGGCGGCTATATACTACCTGTAATATTGTCTAATCATAAACAAACCTATAATAATATAGATATAAAATTGCAGGTACATAATACTGAAGAAATCTTAAATAATCTCTTGGATAGAAAGATAGATTTAGCCTTGGTTGAGGGGCTTTTTGATAAAGAGAAATTTGCATACGAGTTCTTTAAGGAAGATGAACTGGTGCTAGCAGTAGCATCTAAAAGCAGGTTATCTTATGAAAAGGAAGTGGATTTAGAGGATGTACTCTGTGGTAATCTAATAATGAGAGAAAAAGGCTCTGGTACTAGAGCTGTCTTTGAACAAAAACTTATTGAACTTGGCTACAACTTAAATGACTTTAATCCATACATGGAACTTGGTAGTATACAAGCTATTATTTCTTTAGTGGAGCTTGATATGGGCTACACCATAATTTCAAAGGAAACCATAAAAGCGCAGTTGGCCTTAGGGAGTATCAAAATCCTTCCTATAAAAAACGTGAAGATTCTTAGGGAATTTAACTTTGTCTATCTACCTAGCTCTGACAAAGAGTTTATTGATAATTTTATGAGTTTTTGCCATTCATATATAAGTTCCTAGTTTAATAAAGAGCCTTTGTTCGGATAAGATATATATAATTTCACATAATTAGAAGTGTTTTTTTAGAATAATCTTTATTAAAAATATATTATCTAAAATTTAAATCGTACAATGAAATAATTCTAAATAACTTAAAAATAAAATATATAAATAATGTCCTTTGATAATCTATTAATACAGTTTATACAATACTATCACAACCTACAAGCAACTATCTAATACATAAAATAACTCAGTTGTAAATGGTATAATTATTGGTAATTAAGTAGTAATAGTAAATTATTTTAATTTCTATTAAAAGTTAAGGTAGGTGATAAATCATGAAATTCAAATGTGATTGTGGGCACACAATTTATGATAATACAGACTACTTATCATATAAGGCACATCTTATATCTGACCAAGATTGGTTTGACTATCTTGAGAGAATTGAAATGACAATTGATAGGTTAGGTGCTGATCTTAAAGATAAAGAAACTGCTATCATAGAACTCCGAAATCTTTCCCATTATTACTCAAAAACTATCTATCAGTGTACAAGCTGTGGAAGTATCTTCATTGCTGATGAAAATAATACCTTCAATACATTCAAGAATGACTCAATATATAAAAACAAAAATATACTAAGGTCAGTAGAAGGCGATAAATGAAAAGGAAGCCTATTTGCTGAGTGGATTGATAATAAGCCTGAATGGATGGACGCAAGTGGCTATATATCTGCAGAAAAGCAATCCTCTCATAATCGAACTTATGATAAGTGGGAAGATCTAGAAAGTAGTTATTATATTTTATTTTAACAATTAAGAAAAAATGATATTTTAAGATATAGTGTCCTTAAAAGAAATGGAGCAATTCTCCATTCATGGAGATTATAATTGTAGAACTAAAAATTGTGATAAAGGTTTAAATCAAAACCTTTCTAATTAAAATTATATTAATAAAAACCGAATATTTATTTAAAACACCACATTATTAAAAATAAATCTTCTCAAAAAAAACTATAGAACTTATTCTTATCTACTATTATATCAGTATAACTTAATATTTCTGCTTCAATTAATGTATCTTTAATTTTTCTATATATAAATTGATCTCACCTAATCTTGCATATATACTAATAATTAGTTTTTCATTATATGATTTTAAGTAACTAAGTTAGGATGACAAGATATGGTTAACTATACAAGGATTAATACATTATAATAATATTATATATAATAGTAAAATAATTTTAAGGGGAGATAGAATGGAGAAAAATAAAATTGTTGTGCTATTTCCAGGAACTAAATATAGCACAGATTGCCCATTATTATATTATGCAGGTTTTAAATTTGAAGTCCGAGGATATAAAAAAATAGCCATTAGTTATGAATATTTACTTAAGCAAGATAATTCATTTGAAGAATGTGTAGAAGATATAAAGAATTTTTCGTTGACACAACTACAACAACTTGATTTATCCAATTACGATGACATTGTGTTTGTTTCTAAAAGTTTAGGAACAGTAGTTGCTGGGTGGATTGAAGAAAAATTATGTATTAAAGTGAGACATATATATCTAACACCGGTAAAAGAAACCTTACCTTATATTAGACAGGAAAAAAATATTATAACTGTTGTTGCAGGTACAAAAGATAAACACTTAAGTATATATATTCTTAAAGGTCATTGTTTAAAAGAAAACATTTATTTGAAGCAAATTGATGGAGCTGGACATAGATTAGAGGTATGGGGAGATATGGATAGAAACATACAAATATTAAAAGAAGTGGTAGATCTCTATTAAAGAATTATTCTTATGTCTTTATAATATTCTTATTTAACGTAACACAAATAAAAAAACGCCGAAGCCACCTTCAGCGTTTTTACTTAACTTCAATTCATAAATCTGTGCTTATTCTTCTAACTTTTTTCTTTTACTTTTAAATCTCAATAACCCTGCTCCAGCTAAAAACATAGCTACTCCTACTACAATTAGAATTGTAGTTCCTATAGGAGAACCAGTTTTAGGCATATTAGATGAGTTACTAGTACTATTTGCAGTATTTGAAGTCTGTATATTTGTATTACTATTATTTGATGAAGCATTATTTGCTGTAGTACCGCTAGAACTATTATTGTTGTTAGTGTTGCTACCACTGCCAGTATTATTACTAGAATTGCCATTCCCGTTGGAACTGTTGCCACCATTGGCACCATTATTTCCGGTATTACCAGTTGTGACGCCGTTATTATTATTGCTATTATTACTGCCATTATTATTAGAATTACCACCATTATTGTTATTTGAGCCATTAGAGCTGCTATTCTTAACCAAACCGTCCATAGCTTTTTGTAAAGTTAAAGTCTCGTTGTCTACAGCTTGCTGCTGGGCATTTTGATCTGAAAGTATATTATTAGCTTTAGCTAGCTCTGCTTGTAGAGAGTTCCAGCTTTCTTTTGTGTAGTCTGTGCTTTGGTTTTGTGCTACTTTATTTATTAAGGCTTGAAGCTTTGATTTATCAACCTTAGGAATTATAGGTGCTGAAACTAAAGACTTTATTGCATTTTCTAAGGTAGTCTTAGCTTGATTTACAGCTTCATTAGTTGCATTATTATCTTTTAAAACCTTTTGTGCTGACTCTAAAGCTGTAGCAAAGATATTCCAGCTAGCTTCAGTGTAATCTGCTTTTGTCTTAGTTAAAGCTGTATTTACAACATTTTGTAAAGCAGTTTTGTCTACAATAATTTTGTTTTTCTCACCTATTACCTTCCACTCGATTATTCCTACTCCCTCTCCGCTTTTAACCATAGTTATTCTAAAGGAAGTTGTGGTTAGCTTGTCAAAGGTTGTTTCATTATATTTATCTAGCTCTAGTCCATAGCCTTTAGCATTGTTAACTGGAATCCACTTTCCGTCTCCAGTTAGATATTCGTATTTATAGGACTTAGGAGAAAGTATTCCTCCACCATCATTGAATAGATACAATTGGGTACTAGTTATATCCATTGGAGCAGTCCAGCTGTAGGTTACAGATTCTTCTATAGAAGAATTTCCCCAGGTACCATAATGCTTTACTCCATCTCCTTTTGAGTTAGCAGAAACTATATTGTCATTTACAGCAGTTATAGTTTCCCAAGAAGAACAGTAGCTAGTAGAAGCTGAGGCGTTAAAAGCTATATTATTATCTAGAGGTAATAAAGAATCTATGCAATTATTCAATTTAGAAGCTATGGTATCTACAGCCTCTTGAGTAGCATTTGCATCATTAAGCACAGTGGAAGCTTCTTTTAATACTGTTTGCAGTTGTGTCCAACTATCTTTTGAAAACAATTCTGCTTTTAAAGAATTTGCTTGTGAAACGGAAGCTTTTAAAGCTTGCTTATCTACTATAACCTTATCAGAATATCCATAAACCTTCCATTCTATAACACCACAGCCTAGGGTTTTAGGTGTCATAATCATACGGATTCCTTTAGTCATTATTGGGTCAAAGGTGGTTTTGTTGTATTTATTCATATCTACCCCTAGACCTTTTGCATTGGTTACTGGTAGCCAGGCATTATTTTGGTCTAGGTACTGAACTTCAACGGAAGCAGGCGCAAAGTTTCCATCGGTATAATAATAAGCATCCATACTTGTAAGGATAATTTGACTATCCCAATTATACTGAACCCAAGCCTTAGCTGTCTGATCTCCATGCCAATTATGCCATACTCCATGGCTGGTATCTTTAGAGCTTGTCGGATCGTAATTGTCATTAAGTGCCGCAACACCGCCTAAATCCTCTGGTGTATTTATGATAGCTGAAGGGGTAGCTGCTAAAGCTAGATTGGATACTTTTCCACTTACCACAATAATTGTTGCATTCACAGGATCTTGAAGTCCGTCAACTTTTCCAGAAACCTTAAAGTTCCCTGCCTTAGCGTATGAGTCACTTACTACAGCATCCCATTTTACAGGTACGTCATAGTAAACTCCGTCTGAATATAAGGCTTTTATGGTCTTTGGAAGTTCCACTGGCTTTCCTACTTCAGTAATAAAATTGCCTACTGTAGCTGATAGGATCTTTAAAGCTCCACTATTGCCATAGGCAGTTTTTATATCATCTTGACTCATAGCAAAGGACTTCATATCAAAATTATCTATTACCCCATCAAAGAAAGGTATATTATCATCATAAGACCTTCCTAGGTAATTTCTCTGAACCTCTCCAAGAGAACTCAAGGAGAAGTTACAGTTATTTAGTTCTGCCTTCTTTATACCATCTACATAAAATGTTACCGTATTGTTTGATAAAGTAAAGGTTACATTCTTCCAATACCCTTTTTCTATAACAACACCGGTATTAATCGTATTGTTCTTACCTGTATTCATATCAGTGACAGTAAAAGAAAGCTCTTTTCCGTTTATTACAGATAGATAAAAATACTTGTTGTTCATATCTCCAAATTCCAATATCCTAGAGTTTTTAGCTTGTATATCATTTAGTTTTATATCTAGATCAATGGTGAAGTCCTTTACTCTCTTAGTAATACTATTAGTAAGCTTTACATAACCAGTGTTTTTACCATTCATCACTAATCCATTACCAGTCTTTCCAGCTGCAAAGGTAGCATTTCCTACTATATCAGCATTATTTTTAGCTGTAGTATCATCTAGTATGAGCTTATTGGCGCTATCAATATTGTCAAAGCTGTAATGAGCTAAATTCTTTGGTACTGCAGGATCTTCTAAAACCCTAACAGCTACAGTATCACTGCTTTCTAAAGCTCCGTCACTTACGTTTAATTTAAACTTATAATCTCCAGTTTTATCTGCCTTAACCTCTGTAATTAGCTTGTCGTCATTAGCTATAGTAACCTTTGAGCCTTCAGGTTTACTTACTACTGACCATTTATAAGTCAGGTTCATTGAAGGATAGCCATCATCAACTGCAATTGCTTCTAATCTAAAGTTATCAGAAATATAAGTTTGTAAATCCTTTCCTGCCTCTACTGTAGGTGCTGTATTTTTTAAAGCTGAGCCTGTCTTTATAGTAACTATTGAGCTGTCGGTAGCTGCTAGTTGCACAGGTATAGTGATCTTTTTGCTATCAAGTACCTGAAAACTTCCTTGTGCCTTTCCATCCACTACTACCTCATAAGAACCTTTTTTTAGGCCTGTAAGTTCTAATTCTGATTGATGAGAGGTTTTAGTAAGATTCTTCATATTTAAGATAATGTTTGAACTATCTTTATTTACTACAGCCTTTGTGTACTGATCTCTATCAAGCTCTATATATAACTTCTGGTTTATAAAGTTTAACTTTGTATACAGTCCATCTAAAGGTGTTACTTCATAAGCTGAGCCATTATCTTTTACATTACAACCATAGCCAAAAAGTCCAAAAACAGGGTCTACAGCTACATCTGAGGAAAGAATTTGTAGTGCTCCAAACAGACCTAGATCAGCCTCTCCTGACATCTGTCTCCAGCCATTATGAAGATTGCCATCTCCTACTCCTTGTCCACCTAAATTACCCTTTTCTGATTGATATGTCCATGCCACTGTACCTATATTTTGTGGGTCAGCATCAATCTGTCCTGAATTGATAGCAGTAAGATTTGCAAGCTTCGCAGCGTAATTTACTCTTTCTGCTGCAGCACTTTCCTCACTGCTTTTTCCATTGTTTTGAAGTCTTAACCAATCGTCCATAGTATAACCTGCTAAGGAAGCTGAATACTGAAAGTTCCACCAGTTTTCTCCACATATTGTAGTTGGATTAGCATAGTGATACCAAACAGGCTGAAGTCCACGACAAGCTCTTGTCTTTTCGTCTATCTTCTCCATTATAGAGTTTGAATTAGCAGTATCAATGTCATTATTTAATTTTGCAAGGGTGTAAACTGCTTCTTCACCTGTATTGTCGTAAGAATATTCTGAGCCGTATGGATATTTAGTATTTTTGAAGTTAGTATATTTCTTTGCCATAATATCTTTGAGATTTTTTGCTTCATTATAATATCCTTCTTTTTCTAAAGCCTCAATAATAGCTGGAGTTGTAAGCTCTCCCATAAGTCCTGTCTCCCAGTTGTAAGAAACCCCGTCGCCATAAAGCGCCTTTATGATATTGTAAGCTCTTAAAAGATAAGTTGAAGCTTTCTCTTTATATGACATAAGTTCAGGATATTTATCTGCTATTTTGTACATTGAAAAGTAGGTGTTATAGATATGCGGATAAGCATAGCCTCTATAGGTTGGTGTAGTATTTGGCTCTGCCATTAGAAAATCATGAACTTTGTAGTCCTCATGATGCTCTCTCATAAGTCCATTCCAAATAGCTGTATTTAAATATTCATCTAAAGCTTTTATTTCTTTAACCACTGGCTGGTACACATTTTTCTCTGCAAGAAACTCTCCATGTGTAAGTCCCCAATCATCTCCCCAGCCCCAATAACCGTCGAATTTGTTTCTCTTTGACTTTGTATCCATCATCCAATCATCAAAAACCTTATCATAGACCTGGCCAGGGGCATTATATTGAGTCTTATCCACCATAAAGTTTGAATGCAGCCCTAAAGCCTCCGTAACAGAGTCCATCATATAAAACTGCAATACAGTTTGTTTTGGCTTCTCCTTGTTGGTATCAGCTTTATCATAGTATTTTATGGTTACATTATTTTGCCCAAGGTCTGCAAAGGCAATATCATAAATCAGATAGGTTTCCCCATTTATAACCTTTGTACTATTGTATTTCACATAGGTATTGTCAGAAGTTTTTTTACTTGGTAGATTGTTAGATATTGTCTTAGGTTTGTCTTTGAAAAGATTTAATTCATTAGGTCCTTTTATGTCAAAGCTTATATTTTCCTTTGGAACCTTTGTATGAAGATAAAGCTTTCCTGGCATATTTACTGAAAAAGTCATGCCTGGCACTGCCACTGCGTCTATAAGCCCCTCATCATAAAGGATTTTTTTCATATTATCTTCATTTTGTGGTGCTGAAAAGTTAAAAGCATAGGTCTTTTCTTCACCTGGAGCTAAAACCAAGGAGGTATTGTCCAAATATCCTCTGTTAGTTGCTTTTATAACAGCTGAGTGGATATAGAATACATTAAGCCCATTGGCCCAGCCTGCTTGGTCTTGACACCAAGCTGCTTCGTCTTTACTTCGTTCATCGGTCCTCCAGTGATCCTGATATTCAAAGCCAGCACCGGTGGAGGTATCTGGGGTCAATAAGAGAAACTGACCTATGCCACTAGGCCTTGTAGCATATACATAAGATGAATCTTTACCTACAAAACTATGATATACAGTTCGAGTCTCATAGATTTCTTCTCCTCCTGGCCATTTTTCATTAAAAGCTAAAGGTACACCTAAGTCACCTATGGTAAGCTTTTTATCATTGGTGTTTACTAGTTTAATCTCCCAATGTAGCTTATCATTAACTAAAGAATAGGTTTCAACAAGCTTAAAGTTCTTAATACCGTTTGCTTCTTTAGAATTTTCATAGGTTACCACTACCTTATTTCCATCTAAGGTAACCTTTCTAGCGGAGTCGGAGGAATTGGTCTTAGCTGCTACCCAGGAAGCACCATCTCCAAACTTAGTCTGAAACATCAGCTCTCCCATCCATTCATGGCCTGAGGTTGCTTGCTCTGGGCTGTTTTCTTCATTCATTACGTAATTTGTAGGGAATTTATCACCTACTATCTTTAAGGATTTTATCTGACCATACTTTCCTACCTGTACATCGAAGTAATTATTCTTTAGATTTATGGTATCACCACTTTGCACTGCCTTAGTTTCAGAGGCACCTTCCTTATCTATTGTAACTGCCAATACTTTGATAGCTTGTATAGGAAAGACACCTATAATAAAGATTAGGGACATAAACACAGCAAAGAATCTATGCAATAGATTGGAGTTTCTATTTTTTTTAATCCTTATGGCTTTTCTCATAATTCTCTCCTTATTAATTAATGTTAAGTGTTTAAGACAATTTTATAAGTCTTATTACGTTCCAGGAAGCTTTAGCTAATACTGCTCTCACCTCCATCTCTTCTACAACGGTTCTTTGAACCTTCTTAGGAGAGACCATCTCCTTCCTAGCAGTGTTTGCTTGCTTAAGATCCTCACCTTCTAGAACTATGTGTTCAAGAAGTTCATATCCCTCAAAACTCCTTATGTCACAGTTCAAATTAATGTTTTCCTTTAGATTACGATTTACTGCAAAAATAGTAAGTATATCCTTTTCATCATCATAAACTGCTATGGCTTCAATATCCTTTACATCTGTAAAGTCAGCAGTATCATGTTTTGGAGAAGATATTATTGGCTGAAGAGCTATTCCTCTTCCGTATTTAGAGGCATGAAGATATGGATAGTAAATAGTCTGCTTCCAAGCCTTGCCTCCTGTTTCTGTCATAATCGGCGCAATAACATTTACTAGTTGTGCTAGGCAAGCTATCTTAACCCTATCACAGTGCTTAAGCAAGGTTATAAGCATCAAACCTACCATAAGTGCATCCTCAAAGTCATATATATCCTCAAGCAAGGCTGGAGCTTTTTGCCATGGTCGGTTTTTCATGGTGTCATCGCTATCCTGATTTGAATGAAACCAAACATTCCATTCATCAAAGCTTAAATTCATGGTCTTTTTACTGCGTTTCTTTGCCTTTATATAGTCACAGGTTGAGGTAACGGTATTTATAAAATGCTCCATTTCCTCTGTCATAGCTAAAAAGTTCTCAGTGTCATTATTTCTATTGCCGTAATACTGATGTAAAGAAACAAAATCCACTAAATCATAGGTGTGGTCTAAGGTTAAGGCTTCCCACTGTGGAAAGGTTGGCATAGCTGCAAAGGAGCTTCCACAGGACACAAGTTCTATATCAGGATCTATCTGTCTCATAGCTCTTGCAGTTTCAGCAGCTAACCTTCCATACTCCTCTGGGGTTTTATGTCCTATCTGCCATGGACCATCCATTTCATTGCCAAGTCCCCAAGTCTTTATCTTATGAGGAACCTTAACTCCATGTTGTATCCTTAAATCGCTATATTTTGAACCGCCTTCATGATTGCAATATTCAAGAAGATTGCAAGCGGCGTTAGTTCCTCTAGTACCTAGGTTTATAATCATCATAATGTCAGAATTAACTTTTTTAGACCAATTTGCAAATTCATTTAATCCAATTTCATTAGTTTCAATACTTCTCCAGGCTAATTCTAATCTGTTTGGTCTTTCTGAAAGAGGCCCTACGCTGTCTTCCCAAAAGAAGTTTGAGACAAAGTTACCTCCAGGGTATTTTATTATAGGTACCTCTAGTTCTTTCACAAGCTCTAATACATCTTTTCTAAATCCAAGATCATCAGCAGTTTTATGGCTTGGATCATAAATCCCCCCATAAACTGCTCTTCCTAAATGCTCTATGAAAGAGCCATAGATTCTCTTATCTATTCTAGAAATTTTGTAATCCTTGTCTATAACCATCTTTGCATTTTTACTCATATTTTCTAATTTCCTTTCTTCAAAAAACTTAAATTTTAAGTCTTAGTTTATACCTTCCAAAACTTCACCATAAACCGTACTTTTACAACAGGTATAAGTGTCCTTCAGCATTTCTTATCCCTTAACTGCTCCAGCTGTCATTCCTTCAATAAAGAATTTCTGGCAGCTCATGAACAATATAAATATAGGTAATATAGAGAAGAAGGAACCAACTATAAGTAAATCATAATTATTGCCATATGGAGTCAGTAACGTGTTTAAGCCCATAGGCAGTGTGAATTTAGTATCACTTCTCAGTACCAATAAAGGCCATAGGAAGTTGTTCCAGCTATTCATGGTATTGAGTATAGCCATTGCTGCAAAGGCTGGTTTCATAATAGGAAGTATAAGCTTAAAAAATATACCATATTCAGAAGCACCATCTATTCTTCCAGCGTTTATGATCGCTTTAGGAATTCCTGAGATATACTGCCTAAAGAAAAATATTGTAGAGGCATGGGCTACTGTTGGAAAGATTATGGCTATATATGAATCAGTAAGGTTCATGTTGTTGATTTGGTTATATAGAGGTAGCATTAATATTTCAAAAGGAACCATCATAACAAGTAATACACATATAAATAAGATATTTTTACCTTTAAAATCATAGGCTGCAAAGCCGTAGGCACAAAAGGCACTTACAAACAAAGTACAAATTACCTGAACTATTGTAAGTAACATACTGTTAAAAAACCAAGTAAAATATGCGTGATCTCCAGTGAATAGGTAAATGAAATTTTTAAGAGACATCTTACTAAAATCAATTGCTAAGTTAACTCCGTATCTAACTAAATCTCCTCCGTCTTTAAAGGAAGATATAAATATCACATAAAACGGTATTAATATTATTAGTCCTACTATAGTAAAGAATATTAAAGTAATAGCTTTTAGAGATAACTTTTTCGTATTATTACTCATGTGAATCCTCCATAGCAAATGTTCCATTTATTTTTAACTGAATTAAGTTGATAACCATTGCTATAGTTACTAACAATATTCCAACTGAAGAGGCATACCCCATGTCATTCTTTTCTATGCCTTGTCTATATAAGTATCCGATGATTGTAAGTCCTATGTTTTGAGGAGAGTTATTACCTGCCCACAACATATAGCTTTCAGTAAACATTGCAAGTCCACCATATATGGATATTGTTAAAACATATACTGTAGTTGGCTTTAATTGAGGAATAGTTATAGATTTAAACCTTTGCCAAGCGTTTGCTCCATCAATTTCTGCAGATTCATACAATTCCTCAGGGATGCTTTTTAGTCCAGCTAAAAAGTAAAGTATATTGACACCCATCCATCTCCAGCAAGCAAGTATAAGAAGAGTAACGAATCCAAAGGTTTGTGACTTAAGCCATTTTATAGGCTCAAAACCAAAGAACCCTATAAAGGAGTTCATAAGTGAGCTAGCTTGTTCACCAAATGCCAATCTAAAAATAGTACCAGCTACTACTACAGAAGTAAGTGCAGGTAAAAAGAATACTGATTTAAAAATCTCCCTACCAACCATGATTCTGCTGTTTATGATACATGCAAGCACCATGGGTATAGGTATAAGCAGTAATAAAGTTGCAATTGTGTACTTTACACTGTTTAATACAGCTTTTGTAAATATCTCATCTCCAATTAACCTTTTATAATTATCAAATCCTATAAATTTACTTTGTCCCGGTAGTATGGATTCAAAACTCATTATTACAGTGTTAAATATAGGAGAAATGAAAAATACTACAAATACTAATACAAAAGGTAGTACAAATATATACGGTGCAATCTTCTGATTGAACAAGAACTTCTTTACCATGTTTTAACTCACTCCTTATCTTTAAAAGGTTAGTAAAGATAAACCACTTCAATCTTTACCTCCAAATAAAGACTTCCGTGCTTCTAATAATCTTTAATGAGATATATTCAAATATGAAGTAGTTTATCTATATATACTGCAAAAGCTATGGCCTAATACAACTTTTGCAGCTCAAGAGGGCTTTCTTATTTTAATTCATTTTCTATTTGCTTCTGTGCGTCGTCCAGTTCTTGCTTTATATCTTTATTGCTTTCGAATATATTGTTTAAAGTAACGGTGGTAAAAGTATTATTTATAGTAGGATAAGCTGCGTTAACCTTTATAACCTTAACTTCATTTTTTATCTCATTTAGTACATCAAAAGGATTATTTACAAAGTACTTAACATAGGTGTTGTTAGGGTCATGGGTGATTTCATTTTTAGACCATATATCAGTGTTTACAGGGTCAAAACCTAGCTTCTGCCATATTTTAGTTGCACCTTCATCAGAAAGTTTAGCGTAAGTTAAAAAAGCTTTAGCTAAATCTGTATTCTTAGCAGTCTTTGTCACAACTGTACCAGTTCCACCACCACCAACAGAACGTGGCTCACCTTTTTCGAAAACAGGAACTGGAGCAATAGCAATCTTACCTGATTGATCCTTCATGTAGTTAGTGTATCTAGACATCTGCCACATTGGCATTATTGCGCAAGCATAATCTCCTTTATTAAAGGCTCCATAAGCTTGTTCTGAGTCTGGGTTTCCACCAGGAACAGTAGCTATAGCTTTACTTTTTTGAAGCTCCTTTAGCATGGTTAGAGCTTTTACCATCTCTGGAGTGTTAACCTTTGGCTTACCGCTAGCATCAGTAAGATCGCTTCCTTGTTGTGCTAGCAAAGCATTTACCTGCCAAAGATCAGCAGTATCTGCAGTTCCAAGATATTTTCCAGTAGCCTTGTAGTATTTTTCTCCAGCTGCCTTAAAGTCGTCCCAAGTAATTATTTTGGTGTAATCAATACCTGCTTTTTCAAGAAGCGCTTTATTGTAAAATGCCACTGTTGCTCCAACGTGAGTTGGTACTCCATAAATCTTTCCGTCCTTTGTATAGATATCTAATCTTGCTTGAACTAACTTGCTCTTATAAGGCTCTATAGCATCATTAAGCGGTACTAACTGAGGCTCTCCCTTTAGGAAGTTAGCAAACTTACCTAGTTCTACATCACACATGTCTGGAGCGCCTTTTCCAGAAAGCAGTGCAGTTTGAAGCTTGTTATGCATATCATCATAAGGAAGCACTGTAAACTTTATGTCTAACTTTTTAGTTGGATTCTCTTTATTCCATAAATCCTCCATTTCTTTATAAAACTGAGCATGCAAGTCTACGAAGGTCCACATCTCCATATGGGTAGTACCTGAAGCGTCTACTCCAGTTGACGCAGTTTTAGTCTTTTGAGAACTTCCTCCACAACCTACAAGCATGGTTCCTGCAATAGTGGTAGTTAAAGCTAACTTTACAAATAGTTTTAAGAATTTCATTGATTATTCCCCCTCATTTTTGTATAGCTTAATATTAAAATGTGTGCTGGAAAGCTCCAGCAAAGCACATATTTTCTCACTTTGGCTCTGTTTAAAAATATTTTTTAACAAAGCCTAATCCTTTAACAATTCCTTAATCCATACAAGCATTTCTCCTTGTTTACGATTACACCAGTAACAGTATGGAATTGCCTTTATAGTGACCTCTTGTAACTTAGGTTTTCTATCACAATATAGCTTATCACCATCCCAGTTTTCATCTGATATACGCTTTCCTTTTGCTATAACTGTAGTTACTCCACCAAATAATTTTTCTTCAAATTGCTCCTTAGGACTTACTGAAGTATCTACTAAAACATTTGATAAATTTGATCCATTATCTACTTCCTCTAAACAATATACTAAAGGTCCTTTTTTAATAGCCACTTTGCCAGAATCCGCTCTTACCTTCGGATTTGCATAGATGAATTTTGCAGAAGCTTCAAAGCTAACTTCAATAGTATCATCCAGGAAGGCTCCATTAATCATTGCATAGCCTTTTTCTATTTCTAAAGTATGAGGCTTTCCATTTATTGAAACTCTATAGTTTTCAGCGTAATCAGGGATACGAAGTGCCAAAGTTATTTTTTTATCTTTGCTTGACTTTATCTTTAGCTTATAATCATTTGAATTTGGGAAATTTGTCTTAAAGGATAAGTTTATAGATTTGTCTTCTAGTTCAAAGGTTGTATCATTTGAAATGAAAAGATTAACATAAATAATTTCTTTATCTACCATATATATATACTGGCCTAAAGATGCTAAGGTCCTTGCTATATTAGGTGGGCAGCAAGCAACTCCAAACCACTTTTGTCTTACTGGTTTAACGTGAGCTTTTGAAGTATTAGGTATACAGCTGTCAGGCCAAACTTCTAATGGATTTACGTAAAAGAATTCTTTTCCGTTTAGTCCTATACCAGAAAGCAGTGTATTATATAATGCCCTTTCAACTATATCGATATATTTTGATTGCCTTGTAATTTTTGCCATCCTTAAGCCAAATAAGGCTAATCCAATAGTTGCACAGGTTTCGGAATAATTACTGTCATTAGGCAAATCATAATCTGTTGTAAAACGCTCTAGATATCCAGAAGAACCAATACTACCTGTTATATACATCCTTTTATCTACTATATTGTTCCATAAGCTTTCACATACCTTTAGCAATTCTAAATCATCATACTCATAGGCTATATCAGCCATGGCACAGTACATATACGTTGCTCTAACAGCATGTCCTTCAGCAGTTAACTGTTGTCTAATGGGTTTATGTGATTGAGAATATATAGGCTCATACTTTGAAAACTCCTGAAAGATAAGTTTATACTTATCTGACTTTCTTTCTTCTAAAAAATAATTTGGAGCTTTTCCTCTTTCATCTAAGAAATATTTTGCTGTATCTATATATTTTCTTTCTTTAGTTACCTCATATAGTTTAACCAAGGCTAATTCAATTTCTTGATGCCCAGGATATCCGTGCCTTTTATCCTGCCCTTCACCAAAGGTTTCACAAATAAGATCTGCAAATTTTATCATTACATCTAAGAATTTTCTTTTACCAGTAGCGTTATAGTAGGCCACTGCAGCCTCTATTAAATGTCCTGCAGTATAAAGTTCATGTCCTTCTGTTAAGTTAGTCCATCTTAGATCTGGTTCCTTAATGGTAAAGTAAGTATTTATATATCCATCCTCACATTGAGCTTTCGCTATAAGATCAATAGCATAATCAGCTAAATCCTCTAAGTATTCATCTCTATCCTCACATAAGGCATAGGCCACTGCTTCCAGCCACTTTGCCACATCAGTATCTTGAAATACCGCACCGCCAAACTCAGCTGTCTTTTCACCTGCTGCAATCTTAAAATTACTTAAACAATGGCTAGGTGCAGCACCTTCAACCTTGTCATTAAGGATTTCCCACTGATATGGAATTATTACTTCTTTAACAAGTCTCGTATACTTATTCCAAAATGTATCGTTAATATTTATATTCTGAAGAGGTACTGATTGTAACTTCTTATATTTTGCCTTCTTCATTATGGTTCCTCCTAACTATAAATAAAAGTAGTAAAACGTTTCAGTAAAAACTAGTAAAAGTACTATGAAAATCATAATATCTAAATTTCAAGCTGCGTATTTGTTTGTTTTGAAAACCTTTAAACACCTTACATATTATTTATACAATATTTTCCAGATAAAGCGAACGTTCAAATTTACCTGTTTTAGGAAAATATTTTCTCATACTTCATTATTTCTTTTATTATCTTTTCCGTGCTCATATTTAAAATTTATTAAACGTTTTATATAAAATAATTAATTTTCTTTTTTATTTATAATCTTTTAAATTATTTCATATACTTAATAAAAGATTTTATATAATACTATGCTGATTTAGTATCATTAGCTGGATACTTTATATCTTCAAACTTTCCTCCAAAAATCAGAGGATTTTTCTAAATATATTGAGGATTAAAGTAGTAATTAGACAATTTATACTCCGTATTAGCAAATATAAAGGCTATAACATAACTTCACACCTTATGTTATAGCCTTTATATTCATTAGATAAAATTGCAGTAACCTTTTAACTATGTTTGAATTCTTCATTAGATCTTCTATTCTTCTATTTTATTTACAGAATATCTTTCTTTTAAATCACAATAAATCTTATACGTTTTATCAGTTAATTTAATTTGAGGATTTTGAATCATATCTATCAGTATTTCAGCAGACTTTTTGCCTATTTTAGACAAAGGCAGAGCAACTGTAGTTAATGCTGGAGTATAAGCTTCACTTATTTGTTGATTATCAAAGCCCACCAAAGAGACATCTTTTCCTACTTTTAGATTTAGTTCATTAATATAATCATATACTCCTCCGGCCATTACATCATTCATGGCAAAAATAGCGGTAACTCCTAAGCCTAAAAGAGTTTTACTTCCCTCATACCCAGACCTTCGCTCCCAATCTCCTGAATATACAAGCTTGGGATTGTATAAAATCTTATTATCAAATAGTGCCCTCTGATATCCTATAAGTCTTTGGTTAGTGTGCATACTCTTACCTAATCCGCAGATAAGTCCTATATTTCTGTGACCAGAGTTAATCAATTTGCAGGTTATTTCATAAGCTCCTTGTTCATCATCGAAAATAACAGAGGGAATTTCTTCATTGGAGGTATATGAATACGCTGTTACTATGGGCAATTTAAAATCATTAGGTATACACATTATTTCTCTACAATGACAACCTATATAGATTATACCTTCAACTCTTTTAGATCTCATCATTTTAAATTCTTCTATTACATTATCGTAATATTTATTTTCTGTATAAAACGTTTTATCATATTTTCTATATAATCTTAAGTTGCCTAGAACAAATTGATAATCATGCTCCTCACAGTATTCATTTATTCCATCAACAATTTCTGCCGTATTAAATACTGTTAAATCTTCTGTTATTATCCCAATGGTTTTACTATTCTTTTGTTTTAAGTTCTTTGCAATTACATTTGGTGTGTAATCCAGTAATTTTATAGTTTCTAGCACTCTTTTTTTTGTATCCTCACCAACTCCTGGCTTATCATTGATTACATTGGATACAGTAGCTATAGAGACTCCACTTTGTTTCGCAATTTCTTTAATACTTGCCATAGCACCACCTACTTAAACGTTTTAACATAATTTTACCAAATATGTATTTTTCAATCAACAGTAATTTAATATTATTATATTTATAATTTAAGTTATGCTTTTTCTTTTTTTACTGCTTCAAGACCGTCAAATTACAGTTTTGGCAAGAAAAAGTTATATTTCCTAGACAGTAAAAAAAAATTCACTGAAGAAAATTACTTCAGTGAATTTTTAATTTAGACTAGGTTTAATTTCAACACATTAATTTAATTAGTTTTTCTTTTTAGTTAAAGTTATTCCAACACCAGAAGCTACCATCATAAGCCCTAAAATACTTAGTGTATTAAAATCTACTACTGATCCTGTTTTTGGAAGTTCTTGAATTATAGTAGCAGTTTTTTCAGGTTGTGGTGTTTCTTTAATAGGTTCAACTGGTTTACTAACTATTGGTGTAGTCACAGTTGGTTTCTTAACTTGGTTCATTGAGATATCTCTTTTTACTATGTTCTTTTCAACAGAAATAGTTTCACTTACAAAAGTATCATATCCATCTTTAGTTGCTACCAAATAGTAATCTGCTTCTGGGAATACCATAAATGCATACTTACCGTTGACATCATCAATTTGTGGATTTTCATTGTCCGCTGGAGCGAATCCAGGTACTTTTGGTAAGTCTACCAAAGTATTAGGTTTTCTTCCTGCAGCTCTGTTTCTTTCTGTATCAGCATAGTAAAGTTGAACTCTAACTCCATCAATAATTCCATTCGTTATTGAATCTGTTATTGTACCATATGGGTCAATAAGCATTGAGGTTAGGTTTATCTGTCCATCTGTATTTACATTTACATTGGCAGTTCCAATGGCTATTCTTTGTCCAGATGGGAAGGTGTAGTTTATCGCTATGGTATAGCTCTTACCTTTCTCCAATCCTTCTGCTTCGAATACTCCATTTACAAAGGAAGCTTTTACATTGCCAGCACTGCTTCCGTCTGCCTTATTTAATACTTCAATACTAAACAATGAAGTATCCTTAAGCATTGCTACTTTTCCATCAGTTTGCTTTGAAAGAATAACACCAGCCACAGTTTCCTCAGAAGAATACTGCTCTGTTTTGTTTCCTGATATACTTCCTACTTTATTATTTTGAGTAAATTTAACATTTTCATAAGTATTTCCAACCTTAACTGGTTTTGTTATCTCAACCTTATAATCTGTATTTCCTCTTGGAATCGCTATTGTATATTTACCGTCAGCTCCTGTTATTACCTTTGAATAAAAGTCAGCTATGCCATCTCCATCAAAATCCTTTGATACTTCTACCAAAGCGTTGCTTATTGGTTGATTAGTATCATTGTCTATAACAACTCCAACGATAACTCCTGGTTCAAAGGTCATTATGATTTGATCAAAAGCTTGTAGATTATGTGCTTTATCGTCAACAGAAGCACTTACATGTATTTTTTGCGGCTCTGTTCCAGATACATTTGCTGATTTAAATACAACTTTTGCAATTCCATCTTTATCTGTAACTGCAACTGCACCATTAGGGAAGTTTCCAGCATCTGCTGAGAAGTTAACCTGAACATTTGCCACTGGATTGTTATTGCTATCCACTACCCTTGTGGTTAATACAGAAGTTGAAATTCCGTCGCCTAGTATAGTGTTTGGTGAAGCTGTTAAGTTTAAACTGTAAGTTAAGGCATCAGATACTTGGAAGTCTTTTCTTACGGTATAATCTGTTTCACTACTTGGTTCTACATCAAATTCATCATTTATTGTCTTAAACTGTGAATTGGAAACTCTAAAATCATATATACCTAACTTAACATTATTTATAGCATAATTACCCTGTGCATCAGTAGTTGTAGTATAAATTAAACGTCCTGCTAGGTCACTTAATTGTATAGTTGTGTTAGGAACAACATTACCTGTAGATATATCTCTAACAGTACCAACTAAATCAGCTCTATCTCTTATAGTTATGTTTATTGTTGATATTGCTGTTTTGCCATGACCATCTGATACTTCAACTGTAAAGCTATCGCTACCTGCATAGTTGAAGTTTGGAGTGTATGTCCATGTACCATTACTGCTAACTATTACATAACCATTGTTCGCTTGTGATCTTAAAGTATATTGTAAAGCATCCCCGTCAACATCAGTTCCTTGTACTCTGCTTGATATTGATTTATTGTATGGTGTTGTCTTATCGTAGTTTGGCACAGTTGGAGCGTCATTAACTGGATTTACAATAATATTTACTGTAGCCGTTGCTGTTCCACCATGACCATCACTTATAGTGTAAGTAAAGCTATCATTACCGTTGTAATTAGTAACTGGCGTATATTTCACTGTACCGTCGGGATTAATAGCTACATTACCATGAGATGGATTAGTAACCGCTGTAACTGTTAAAGCATCATTATTTGCATCCTTATCATTATTAAGAATATCAATGTTTACTGAAGCATCTTCATCAGTAGTTATAGAATCATTTATAGCTACTGGAGGAGTATCAACTACTATTTTAACAGTAGATATTGTAGAAACTCCTTTTCCATCTTCAACTTTGACTGTAAAGCTATCTGCTCCACTAAAATCTTTACTTGGAGTATATACCCAAGTTCCATCCTTGTTCACTGTTACAGTTCCATGGCTTGGATCACCTGCTTTACTATAAGTTAGTACATCCCCATCAGCATCTGAAGCTACAACTTTGTCTGAAACTGATTTGTTGTAGTCAGTCTTTTCCTCGTAATTTCCAACAATAGGTGTGGCATTTACATCAACACTGACAGTTGCAGTGGATATACCATTATGCCCATCACTTATTGTGTAAGTAAAGAATTCTTTACCATGATAACCTGCATTTGGTGTATATGATATGGTTCCATCAAGGTTTACAACTACTTTTCCGTGCTGTGGCTCAGTTACTGATATTATGCTTAGGGAATCCTTATCTAAATCAGTGTCATTTGAAAGTACATCTATCTTAACAGTTGTGCTCTCATTAGTTTTTGCTTCATCATTGACTGCTACTGGAGGAGTATCTACCTTAACAGTTATAGTAGATGTAACCACACCACCATGTCCATCTTCAGCCTGTACTTTAAAGCTGTCAGTTCCACTAAAATCTTCATTTGGAGTATATGTCCAAGTTCCATCCTGATTAACTATTACTGTTCCATTACTTGGGTCACTAGCTTTACTATAGCTTAAGCTATCTCCGTCTACGTCTGAAGCTATAACCTTGTCTGAAACAGGTTTGTTGAAGTCTGTTTTTTCTCCATAGTTACCTACTGTAGGTAATGAGTCAACTTTTAAATTTACTATAGATATAGCTGTTCCACCATGACCATCGTTAACTAGAACTTTAAAACTATCAGTACCGCTAAAGTCTTTGCTTGGTGTATATGTCCAAGTTCCATCACTATTTACTACTACTGAACCATGGCTTGGATCAGTTTCTTTACTATATGTTAAGGTATCTCCATTAGCATCAGTAGCTACGATCTTGTCTGATACTGGTTTATTAAAGTCTGTATTCTTATTATAGTTACCTACTGCTGGAGGTGTGTCTACTGTTACTGATATTGTTGATATGGTAGTTCCACCATGTCCATCGTTAACTTTTACAGTAAAGCTATCAGCACCACTAAAGTCTTTATTTGGTGTGTAAATCCATGTTCCATCGTTGTTTACTACAACAGTGCCATGGCTTGGATCAGTTTCTTTGCTATATGTTAATGCATCTCCGTTAGCATCAGTAGCTATAATCCTATCTAATACGGACTTATTAAAGTCTGCACTCTTATCGTAGTTACCTACTGCTGGAGGTGTGTCTACTGTTACTGATATTGTCGACATCGCAGTTCCACCATGTCCGTCATTTACTTTTACAGTAAAGCTATCTGTACCACTAAAATCTTTATTTGGTGTATATGTCCAAGTTCCATCATTATTTACTACTACTGAACCATGGCTTGGATCACTTATTTTACTGTAAGTTAATCTATCTCCATCTTTATCTTCACCCATAAGTTTATCTGAAACAGCCTTGTTAAAGTCTGCTCTTTCATCATAGTTTGTTAAAGTAGGTATTGAATTTACCCTTACATTTATTGTAGATATTGCAGTACCACCATGATCATCTGATACTTTTATTGTAAAGCTATCATAACCTACATAGTCAGTATCAGGTGTATAAACATAGCTTCCATCTGGATTTACAACAACTGAGCCATGAGATGGATTACTTGCTTTAGCAAAGGTTAACACATCTTCGATATCAGCATCACTAGCGATCACCTTATCTTTTAATTCGGCATTCACATTTATTTCTTTATAGAAGCTTGGTATCATAGGTATTGCATTAACTTTAATAGTTACATGAGCTGTTGCTGTTCCATTGTGACCATCACTTATAGTATAAGTAAAGTCTTCTGTACCAGAATAGCCTGAATTTGGAGTATAGGTTATAGTCCCATCTCCATTTATTACTGCTTTTCCATGCTGAGGCTGAGAAACTGTAATTACACTTAACAGATCCTTGTCCACATCGCTATCATTTCCAAGTACATCTATATCCACAGAATTATCTTGATTAATAGCTTTGAAATCATTCACTGCCACTGGTGGTGTATTTACTTTAATCTTCACTAATGAGGTTGCAGAACCACCATGTCCATCCTCTATTTTCACAGTAAAGCTATCTGTACCACTAAAATCTTCATTTGGAGTATATGTCCAAGTTCCATCTTGATTTACTATTACTGTTCCATTACTTGGGTCACTAGCTTTACTATAGCTTAAGCTATCTCCATCTACATCTGAAGCTATAACCTTGTCTGAAACAGCTTTGTTGAAGTCTGTTTTTTCTCCATAGTTACCTACTATAGGTAATGAGTCAACTTTTAAGTTTACTATAGATATAGCAGTTTCCCCGTGTCCATCATTAACTTTTACAGTAAAGCTATCAGCACCACTAAAGTCCTTATTTGGAGTGTATGTCCAAGTTCCATCATTATTTACTACTACTGAACCATGACTTGGATCATTTTCTTTGCTATATGTTAATGTATCTTCGTTAGCATCAGTAGCTATAATCCTATCTGATACTGACTTATTGAAGTCTGTATTCTTATCATAGTTACCTACTACTGGAGGTGTGTCTACTGTTACTGATATTGTTGATATAGCTGTTCCACCATGACCATCGTTAACTTTTACAGTAAAGCTATCAGCACCACTAAAGTCTTTATTTGGTGTGTAAGTCCATGTTCCATCGTTGTTTACTACAACAGTGCCATGGCTTGGATCATTTTCTTTACTATATATTAATATATCTCCGTTAGCATCAGTAGCTACTATCTTATCTGATACGGAATTATTAAAGTCTGCACTCTTATCATAGTTACCTACTGCTGGAGGTGTGTCTACTGTTACTGATATTGTTGATATGGTAGTTCCACCATGACCATCATTAACTTTTACAGTAAAGCTATCAGCACCACTAAAGTCTTTATTTGGTGTGTAAGTCCATGTTCCATCGTTGTTTACTACAACAGTGCCATGGCTTGGATCAGTTTCTTTACTATATGTTAAGGTATCTCCATTAGCATCAGTAGCTATAATCCTATCTGATACGGACTTATTAAAGTCTACACTCTTATCATAGTTGACTACTGATGGAGGTGTATCTACTGTTACTGATATTGTTGAAATTGAAGTTCCACCATGTCCGTCATTTACTTTTACAGTAAAGCTATCAGCCCCGCTGAAATCTCTATTTGGTGTATAAGTCCATGTTCCATCTTCGTTAACTACTACTGAACCATGACTTGGATCACTTATTTTACTGTAAGTTAATCTATCTCCATCTTTATCTTCACCCATAAGCTTATCTGAAACAGCCTTGTTAAAATCTGCTCTTTCATAATAGTTTGTTAAAGTAGGTATTGAATTTACCCTTACATTTATTGTAGATATTGCAGTACCACCATGATTATCTGATACTTTTATTGTAAAGCTATCATAACCTACATAGTCAGTATCAGGTGTATAAACATAGCTTCCATCTGGATTTACAACAACTGAGCCATGAGATGGATTACTTGCTTTAGCAAAGGTTAACACATCTTCGATATCAGCATCACTAGCGATCACCTTATCTTTTAATTCGGCATTCACATTTATTTCTTTATAGAAGCTTGGTATCATAGGTATTGCATTAACTTTAATAGTTACATGAGCTGTTGCTGTTCCATTGTGACCATCACTTATAGTATAAGTAAAGTCTTCTGTGCCAGAATAACCTGTATTTGGAGTATAGGTTATAGTCCAATCTCCATTTACTACTGCTTTTCCATGCTGAGGCTGAGAAACTGTAATTACACTTAACAGGTCCTTATCCTTATCACTATCATTTCCAAGTACATCTATATCCACAGAATTATCTTGATTAATAGCCTTGAAATCATCTACTGCCACTGGTGGTGTATTTACTTTAATCATCACCAATGAGGTCGCAGAACCACCATGTCCGTCATTAACTTTTATTGTAAAGCTATCTGTACCACTAAAATCTTCATTTGGAGTATATGTCCAAGTTCCATCTTCGTTAACTACTACTATTCCATGAGTTGGATCACTAGCTTTACTATATCTTAAGATATCTCCGTTAGCATCAGTAGCTGTAGCCTTATCTGATACTGACTTATTAAAGTCTGCATTCTTATTGTAGTTACCTACTGCTGGAGGTGTGTCTACTGTTACTGATACTGTTGATATTTCAACTCCACCGTGTCCATCATCAACTTTTACAGTAAAACTATCTGCACCACTAAAGTCCTTATCTGGAGTGTATATCCAAGTTCCGTCATTATTTACTACGACCATACCATGGTTTGGATCAGTTTCTTTGCTATATGCTAATGCATCTCCGTTAGCATCAGTAGCTATAATCCTATCTGATATTGACTTATTGAAGTCTATATTCTTATCGTAGTTACCTACTGCTGGAGGTGTATTAACTGTAACTGATATTGTTGAAATTGCAGTACCACCATGTCCATCATCTACCTTTACAGTGAAGCTATCTGCTCCGCTGAAGTTCTTATTCGGTGTATAAGTCCAAGTTCCATCTTCGTTAACTATTACAGTACCATGACTTGGGTCATTTTCCTTGCTATATGTCAGTTTATCTTCGTTAACATCAATAGCTGTAATCTTATCTGATACTGACTTATTGAAATCAGCTTTTCTATCATAGTTACTTACTACAGGAGGAGTATCTACTGTTACTGATATTGTTGATATCGCAGTTCCACCATGTCCATCACTAACTTTTACAGTAAAGCTATCTGCTCCGCTAAAATCCTTATTTGATGTATATGTCCAAGCTCCATCTTCGTTAACCACTACTGAACCATTAGCAGGATCATTTTCTTTACTATATATTAAGGTATCTCCATTGGCATCAGTAGCTTCGATCTTGTCTGATACTGACTTATTAAAGTCTACATTCTTGTCATAGTTACCTACTGCTGGAGGTGTATTAACTGTAACTGATATTGTTGAAATTGCAGTTCCACCATGTCCATCATTTACTTTTATGGTAAAGCTATCTGCTCCGCTGAAATCCTTATTTGGCGTATATGTCCAAGTTCCATCTTCGTTAACTACTACTATTCCATGACTTGGATCACTAGCTTTACTATAGCTTAAGGTATCTCCGTTAGCATCAGTAGCTGTAGCCTTATCTGATACTGACTTATTAAAGTCTGCATTCTTATCGTAGTTACCTACTGTTGGAGGTGTATCTACTGTTACTGATACTGTTGATATTTCAACTCCCCCGTGTCCATCATCAACTTTTACAGTAAAACTATCTGCACCACTAAAGTCCTTATCTGGAGTATAAGTCCAAGTTCCATCATTATTTACTACTACTGTACCATGAGTTGGATTACTCTCTTTGCTATATGTTAATGCATCTCCGTTAGCATCAGTAGCTATAATCCTATCTGATATTGACTTATTGAAGTCTACATTCTTATCGTAGTTACCTACTGCTGGAGGTGTATCTACTGTTACTGATACTGTTGATATTTCAACTCCACCGTGTCCATCATCAACTTTAATAGTAAAACTATCTGCACCACTAAAGTCCTTATCTGGAGTGTATATCCAAGTTCCGTCATTATTTACTACTACTGTACCATGAGTTGGATTACTCTCTTTGCTATATGTTAATGCATCTCCATTAGCATCAGTAGCTGTAACCTTATCTGATACTGGCTTATTAAAGTCTGCATTCTTATCGTAGTTACCTACTGTTGGAGGTGTATCTACTGTTACTGATATTGTTGATATCGCAGTTCCACCATGTCCATCCTCTACCTTTACAGTGAAGCTATCTGCTCCGCTGAAGTCCTTATTCGGTGTATAAGTCCAAGTTCCATCTTCGTTAACCATTACTGTACCATTACTTGGATCATTTTCTTTTGAATAAGCTAATTTATCTCCATCTGCATCAGTTGAAACTACCTTATCAGTAAGAGGAGTATTAAACTCAACCTTCTTATCATAATTTTCACCTACTGGTAGAGCATTGACACTAACATTTACTTTAGCAGTAGTTGTTACACCATTGCCATCAGTAATTGTATATGTAAAAGCATCTGCTCCATGATAACCTAAATTAGGAGTATATGTTATAGTCCCATCTAAATTCACAAAAGCCTTTCCAAAAAGTGGGCTTGTCACTGAAGTTATATGTAACAAATCACCGTCTACATCACTATCATTATCCAGCACTTTAATGATAACTGGTAATTTCTCATTAGTTTTAGCTACATCATCCACAGCTATTGGGGCATCATTAACAGGTGTTATTGTAATATTTACCTTTGCATTATTAGCTGAATAGATTACGCCATTACTTCCTATCCAATCAAAGTTTGCACTACCATTCCAATCTTTATTTGGTACAAAAACTAAACCTCCTAAATCCTCTACAGATATTTCTTGATTCAAGGTTACTGCTGTTCCATTAAGATTAAGTTGCCCATTACTTGGAAGACTTGTAACTTTAATTTTACTAAGATTGTTAGTAGTTCCAGCTTGAAATTTATTTATGAAGTCTGTTGCAACAAAAGCTATATTAGTATCTTCATTTCCACTCTTACTAAAATCAGAAACTGTCGGTGTAACTTCAAAGGTTAAATCTACGGCTTGACCAGGAAAATAAGTCCAAGTATCTATTCCTTTTACATCTCCAAAGCTTTGGAAATAAGCGTTTGCACCATTACTACTATCAATACCGTTTAAAGCAGAAATAGGATTGATATTATATTTTGTATTACCTGCATCTAAATTAACAGTTGTATTGTTTGAAGTAGTGTAATTACTTTCGTCGTAATAAACCTTATATTTATCAGTGTAATTATTTGGATTAGCATATCCAGGTGCATTCATTAACTGAACCTTTATACCGAAAGGATTATGTTCAGCATCAAGCATTGGAAAATGATATTCTCCGCCTTTCATTATTAGATGCGCAGAGTAACTTCCAACAGGAAGCTTTTTACCACTTTTATCTGTACCATCCCAGGTCACAGTATTTTTTCCTGCAACACATACATTTTCAATTACCTTATCTGTAGCTAGATTAAAGCCACCTGTACCATCTGTATCTATTACCAGTCTATAGCTTGAAGCTTTATCTGCTACAAAGCTGAAAGTTCCTCCATTACTCAACTGAGTCTTACTCTGTGTTCCTGTATTACCTGTAAAGTTAAAGTTTTGAGGAACTGCAGGAGCAATAGCTTGTGGAGATAAATTGCTAGGAAGATCTTGTGATGGATAGTTAAAAAATACATTATGGGTTATGTCAGTAGCTGTATCAGGCACATCTGGTCTTTGAGGTGATACATTTCCCAATATATGCTTTAATGTATTACTTGTTCTATCAACTCCTGCAGCTGTTGTGTCTTCAGCAACAGAATGGTATAATGTCATATTACTTGTTTTGTCTACAAAGCCTCTATTATTTGAAAAGAATAGAAAACCATTTGGATCAAGCCCATTCATAGAAGTCTTGTACACGTACCCATCCTTAGTCAATACGTAAAAATCACTATCAATTACGTGTACTGCGGTTGTAGCATTTTTAGCTGTATCGTTCGTAGTAGAATTCTTTCCAACAAATAATGAAACATAAGAAGTAAATACTCTACCTTTTCTTTCGTTACCAGTCATATCTTTTACAGTTATGTCCCATGCTCCAATAGTATTTCCTTGTGCTGATACGAAATCATCTGTAACTTTTTGTATACTAGATGATATTGCTCTTACAGACTTTGCATCCCATCCAACTCCACTTTTATCAGTAGCTTTTCCAGTAGAGTCATAATAACCATCTTCTGTAGGATCATCGGCATGCTTACCTGATCCCCTAAACTCAACCTTCCATACACCTGAAGTATCAGCTTTAATTGTTATTGGAGTGTATCCACCTGAACCTGGATTTGGACCAGCTGACTCCTTCTGGTAAGAATCTATATATCCTAACCCAGTAGCTTTGTCAACATGATAGCCAGTTCTTGTACCATCTGGTTTAGTAACATATATTTCATAATCCTTATCAGGATTAGAAACAATTACACTTGAGCCTAAGTTTATAGTTTCACCTGCATTAACAAAGACATTTAACTTTGTTTGTCTTGGAATGCTTGCATAAGTGTCATTACTTGTCCACTCTGTGTAAGCTCTATACCCACCATTTTTAACCATATCCTTAGTACCTTCAGCTTTTACCTTAGTTGTATGCATTACATTATAGGAAATTGCTGCTGTTGCTATTAACATCATAATTTTAGTTTTACTTTTTAACAATTCCTCACCTCTTTTTGTTTATGTAAAAATCCAGCAAAGATAGATACTTTTAATAACTTTTTAGCTTCTCTGCCTTCTCTGCCCAAATGTGAAGAAACTTTAAAAACTGCATTTTGTTTTTTATCCTTTTAAGGTTACTAAATTTTACCTATACAAAGTATACTCACCTAGATAGTTACATATAACATAGTTCCTCAAATCATAATGAATAAAAAGCAAAAACCGACCAATTATTAAAGTTGGTCGGTTGCACTATTGACTCTTTATGTACAAAGTGCCCAAATAAGTACATAAATCACTGTCTCCACATTTTTATTTATTAATATTATTTATTATATTAAGAGTAGCCTTACAATAATATACATATTATAACAAAATATATAATTATTCAACATATTTATACATCTATATAAAATATTATATAATGATCAATCTCATTGTCAATATATACATTTAATATTATTAATTTATAATGATACTAAAAAGCACATATAATAGAATTATAATTAAAATATAGTATATTATCTGCTAAACTTACAAGGGCAGTTTATTTAAGTGAAATAATACTTGGAGTAAACACCTTAATTATTTATTTATAAATATTAGTCCAATAATACAAAATGTTATTCCAATAATCTTATTAATCCCAAAGCCCTCTTTATAAAATATTATTCCTATAGGAATGAGAATAATAGCAAGTAAGATATTTGCAACTAATGAACCCACGCTTATATTCCAACCTGCTCTATATGCCATTATATATCCAAATTCCAGTCCAACTATACCAAAACCAAGGACTACACTTGCCCAATTCAGCTGTCTAAAAGACTCTATAAGGCCTCTACCACCTTTGTTAAAATTAAATAGTAGTAGAGCTATAACTGCTCCAGTCAAATAGGTAATCATCAATGATGCAAATGGATTAGCCTTCTCAGGTATTGACTTTGAGCAAATATTATAAACTGTATTGGATGCAACTATCAATACAATAGAGAATACATACATAAACATAATTTTTCCCCACTTAATTCATATAATATTTTTCTCACTAACTTATTGATTATTAGATGTTACTATATTCCTTAACATTTTACTCAAGTTTACCTAAAATAATACTTTTTATGAGTATCACAAATATTAGCAAAGTCATCTTCACGTATAAGCATTTCTTTTTTGCTGTTCACCCTAAATGGACATTCTAAGTATTTGATATCACTAGGTTTAGCTAGTATATTTTTTATAAGTAGTCTTAATAGTAAATAAACTGCATTTTCGCTTAAAACAAAAAATAGCTTTTGGACTATTTACTTATAAATAACCCAAAAGCTAACTATATTTTAAAAGGTAATCTCTTTCGCCATTTATTAGTTTACTAAAAGAGCAATATAATTTTACTGAATTACAAGTCCAAGTCACTTTCCCATATATACAGCATCTCATCAGACCAATAACGACTAGGAAGTATAATAGTTGCCTTACTTTTGTATGGGGTCATCAATATAGGAAAACATCCCTTCTTTAAATATCCATCAGGTATATGGTTTCTATGTACCATAATCGTAGTATAATATACCTCTTTTCCTTCTGTAAATTCATAAGGAAGCTTAAGATTCATAATTCTTTTATATTCATCAGTTATTGCATCTGTAAACTCTTTGATATTTTTTGGAGCATCATCAACTCCCTTATAGCTATAAAGAATAGAAGCCATTTTTCTAAGCTTATCAAAGTTACCATCAAAATAATTATCAGGACTGTATATTATTGCTGCAGGAGAATCATTATTTCCTTTTTTGAAAAGTGTAGTATTAGCCTGAACTAAGCATCCATAAACGATTTTACCTTCCTTATATAAAACACCAAGATCCAAGTAAATCAGGTTCAACTTATCTTTTACGTTAGTTTTAAGCCAAGAAGGTTTAATAAATTTATCCTTTTTAACGCTGACAAAAGTAAAAAGATTTTTCTTTCTATATAATTCTCTAGTTTTTTCTATAGCTATCTTCATCCCTATCTCCCTTTCTTTACAAAAACACTTTATCCGCTTAGACTCATACTTCCTCTAACTGCCAACTGAGATTCCATTATTGATTATAATGCCAGTAAGTACTAGTCCCCCTCATAACCAATACAAAACCAACTATATTATACAACATATAAAATGCTATGCAAATTAGTAATCAGCATAGCATTTTGTTTACCTTCTATAAAAGTATATTCTTTATTGAACAAACCTATCACTTTTAAAAATTAAAAATAGCTTGTTAATATATAAAGTAAAAAAGTTAAACTTAACTTTCATAACTCAACTGCCATGGTATACCATATTTATCTGTAAGTGATCCATAACATTTGCTCCAAAAGGTTTCCTGAAGCTCCATCTCAACAGATCCACCTTCGCTTAATTTATTATAATAATTCTTTATATCATCTATGTTATTGCTTACAACTGATAAGCTTATATTATTTCCCTGAATAAATTCACTTCCTGGAAAAGTGTCTGAAAACATAATTGTACTACCACAAATATTTAGTCTAGTATGTAACACCAAGTTTTTAGCCTCTTCAGGTATAGGAAAATTGGGATCAGTACCTCCTTCTCCAAAAGTCATAATTTGAGGTTGCGCTGTACCAAAAACCTTGGAATAGTATTCTACTGCTTCTCTACAATTCCCATTAAAATTAACATAAATATTTACAGCCATAGACGTCAACTCCTTCAATAATGTTATGTTCTTAAAAATTACTTCAATTAGTTTAGTTGTTCCTTTTATAAAAGAACTTTATTCTAAGACTATAAATAATTTATTACAACAAGCTTTAAAAGCTTATGATTTATTCAATCTTATTGTAGATCCATAGGTTATGCAACAAGAATTCTTAAAATAAAAATACACCTAAATCTAGGAAATGTAGAATTAGGTATACTTTTATTATATATTTTGCTTTTTTATACTAAACAATGCTACATTAATACATAATATTAAAGCTGCCAACCATATTGCTTTAACTCCAAATAATATAGTCAGTATTGCTCCCAAAAATGCACCTAAGATAAAGCATATTATTATAGTAAATAGTTTTTTAGCTCTTTCTGATGCTTTTTTATCTTTTTTTGTTACAGCTGCATATGCAGCCTCACAAGCAGTTCTTAGGTTTCCTGTAGTCATTGTGGTGCTATATGGGCAGTCTCCCAATTTCCTAAAAGAAGCTATTTGCAAGGAAGACACAAAGGAGATTATTGTATTTACTAAAATATCAGAGTTATTTTTAGTAATGAGGCCAGCTATAAAAAGAACTACAATCTCTAAAATAAGTATAGCCTTTCCCCACTCTTGTATAAACATCTTTGGCGAATTCCCTTTTACAATTTCAGTTACTATAACTCCTAGAATAAAAGCTATTATTGGTGGCAAATGTTCCAAAGCGTGCATCCATTGGCCCTGAGCACCATAAATACCTAAAAGAACTATATTCCCTGTTTGAGCGTTTGAAAAAACTCCACCTCTAGCAATAAAAGTATATGAATCCAAAAAGCCGCCTACAATTGCAAGAAGTATGCCAAATGAGACAGTTTCATGGATTTCATACTTTGAATATGCTAATCTGTCTCTTACGTCAAAAACTTTACTGTTCAACTGAAAGCCCCCTTAATAAGTTGTAAATCTTATTGAATAAAAATATTCCAAAAATATTATAGCACTTCCACAAAATTATGCTTTCAGGTTTTTTATCGAAATTTGCTGTCTCATTAAATTATGCTTAGATTTTTCTAGGATTTTTAAGATTTTCATAAATGCTTACTTATATCTAACTTGAATTCATTGGTTATATCATTCCCTAAATTGTCCATTACTTTGACTTGCTTCAAATCTTTATTAGACTTTTGTGCTATTATAAAATAATCATTTTTCCGTTTGAAACTGTCCTTTGATACTTCCTCACTAGAGCCATCGGCATAAATCAATAATAGCTTATTTACTAGGTCTTTATCATCTTTTCCATAAAAGGTAAAGTATTTGCTGTTTTCCAAATCTAAATTGTTCATTGAGATAAATTGTCCTTCAGGAGCTTCTGAGCTAATAGTCAGCTTAACTTTGTATCTATTTAGAAACAGCTTCTCCATTGCCATGACTCCTATCCTATTATCATTTCCATATAAGCAAACCTTACTATGGCCTATGTCTTCGGATGTAGTAAAATCTATGCTTCTCATATCATACTTTGAATCAGAATCCTTTGATAATATTTCTTTTTTTATTGAATTATCATTATCTCCAACGGTATATTTTAAAGTTACAATAACTCCAAAAGTTAAAGAAGTAATTAGTGGAATTAAAAATATAGATACTGATTTGAAAAATCTACTCAAGATATTGTTTCCATAATACTCTTTATACTGGCTCTGTCTTAATCTTTTTTCAAGAGAACTGCAGGAACTTAGGAATCTAATAAAAGGAATGGTTAAACATGCTGTAATCAATACAATAAATAAGCTATACCTATTTAGCTTTGTTAAATTATCTTGTAATATAAATAATGAATATAAGGAAACAATTTCTACTCCGTACCCTACTAAAAATATTATTAGCTTTTTTCTCAACCAGGTTATTTGCTCCAGCGGATCATTATATATACTTATATCTTCATTATTGTTGTTACCTGTATATTTAAAAATCCTAATATCACTATTTTCATGAACCACCTGCCAGCCGCTCTCTTTAAACATGATATAGTAATCATCTAAATCTTTAATGTTCTTATTGTAATCAACCTTGTAAATTATATCCGAACTAGTTGCTTTTCTAAAAGTATATACCCCAAAATAGTTTGCTCTTTCGAAAATCCATCCATCATTGGCCATTTTCCTAAGCCATTGTTCTAATCTATCGTAATCATAGACAAAGAAAAGTTTGAATATTTTTTTAGTTCCCTTCAAGATCAACACCCCCTAATATATCTTTGGCTTCTCTTCCTAAAGTCTCAATTCTTTTAAACTCCAACCTTACAACCTCTCTACCTAGTGAGGTAAGTCTATAGTTTTTTCTTCTTTCTACATCTTCTGCTGTTTCAAAAACTTCTATTAAGCCATCTTTAGTTAACTTTGATAATGCTCCGTATAAAGTTCCAGGCAAAAGCATCACTCTTGAATTTGTAACCTTATCAACAGTCTGCATTATTCCATATCCATGAAGTGGTTCCCACAATGCAGCCAAAATGAAAAAGCTTGTTTCAGTTAAAGGCAGGAACTCTTTAGCGTTTTTTCTCATAATTACACCTCTTCGCATTCATATCGACCTTCTATATATAGATACATGATACATTTACATTCTATATATCGAGTATCTATATATCGGATATCTATATAGTATTCTCATTTTTTTACACTGTCAATATATTAATTGAAAAAATGTATATTTTAGTAAAACAATCTATGGGACGGTTTTGGTTTAATATAACAAAGGCTCATAGTGTGTATTTAAACTCTATATTCCTATGTATTAAATAAATGTTGGTGCACTACAGCAACATTTATTTAATACATTCATATAAATTTAAAAAATCACTATAGGCACTCCTATAGTGATTTTTTAAATCAAATATTTACAACAATCAAATTTATACTTTTTTGCGCAATGTGCAACAGCATAATTAAGAAAAACTTATCAGTTAAAAAATAATTATTTTATTGATTTGTAATAGCTCCGAAAAATTCAATATCCAGCTTAGCATTAACCTTTACCTCTGCCCTCTTATATTCATCCTTCCAATTTTTTGTTTTCCAATATTGATTATGCTTTGCTCTCATAATTTCACCAAAGCCTACTGGATCAGAGCCTATTTCCTGAAGATAAGATACTAGGTCTGAGCAATCTGATGATATACATCTACTAACGTCATCCTCGAACAACTTCTTATCCTTTGGATTTGACAAATCAATTGGGCCTAAGTACTCTGTCACTGATCCCTTAAATTTTAAATCTATATCTATGGTAACTTTATCACCATCAGTTTTAACTTTAACTTTTCTTTTTTTAATTTTCATCTCTAAGGAGGCACCATTTTTTTTATTAGATTCTAATCTTTGTGCATATTTGCCATTATACATATAGTGAATTCGACCTTTTTTTCCTCTCAAAGAATTTAACATGGCAGCTTGCTTTGTATTTATCGTTCCAACTAACTTATCCCCATTAAACACCGCTGAACCTAATACTGTAATTCCATTTTTGTCATATCCTATATAGGTTGCGGTTGGATCTATAGTTTTACTGTGACTTAATATAGAAAACTGATAAATTTTTGACTCTATGGTAAAAGAATTCTTAATTGCTTCATCAAGCAAATCATTAACATAAAAAGAAGGTCTCTGTTTGTCTTTAAAATCTTTGCTATACTCAATAAGTTCCTTAGGACTGCCTTCAACAATAACTAAGTTTGATATCAAGGAGCTTTCAGGACTTCTTAAAAAATACTCCAAATATTCATCTAACCCATTTTTCGATATATCTTTAGAAAAATATAATTGCTGATTTTTGCCTCCCTCTATATTTTTCCCAGAGGAAAGCTTTAGCTTATCTTGAGCTTCTTTCATTAGATTTGTAGTTGTTGATAAAACTTCAACCTTTTCTTCTGCAAAAGGATCTACCTCTGGCATATTAATAGTATAAACTATCTTATTGTTTTCACTTAGCTCTACCCCAGTTTGAAGAATAAAGCCTATTTTTTCAAATATCTTTTGATCCCAACAACCGCTTTGCAGTAGAGCAAAGATTAGTATTTCTGATAAAATTAATGTCTTCTTAATTTTCTGCATCATCTTTTACTCCTTTGCTTCTAAAATAGGATAAAATCAAGCATAGGATAAAAAACAAATATATTACTATACCAACTTGACTTAAAATCTCTCTAAAGAAAAAAACCTGATTGAAGTCTCTTGGTATTCTGCTTACTAAAATAAGCAGAATAAAAAATAATAGTACCATACCTCTTGTATCCTTCAACTTAAATAGTTTTCCCAAACTATAATAAGCCGCCATCATATATGCTCTCATAGAGCATCCCATAACTACAAACCAAACGGTTATAAGATATAAGTCTAATCTTTCTAACACTGGTGCCTTATAAACTCTAGCGATATTGAAAAGAGGTAAGTTTTGAACCTTTAGGAAGTTTTCACCAAATAGTGCTGTTCCTGATAATACAATCATAAGAGAAAATATAGTGCTCAATCCAATTGCTATGCCATGCCATTTCATTAAGTTTTCCTTATCTGTAATTTCCGGATAAATAAAAGCTATTATTTCAAGCCCTAAAAAAGCAAAGAATCCTGTTTTTACGCTTTTTAATATATTTAAAGCACCTACTTCTCCCACCGGCATAAGAAAAGATATATTATAATCTTTTAGTAATAGTAGTAAATATAAAAAGGATAACAAATATGATACGCAAGATACATATTTAAATCTAACTACATATTTAAGTCCAGAACCAACCATATATATAGATGGAAGCATTATAAATGGTGAAATCACGTAGACTGGTGTGGTAGGTAATATAGTTATTTCCAAAAATACTGAAAAAGCTCTTACACTGTTTGCTGCAGCTAAAAATAAAAATATAATCAATATCACATTGATGCAGCTGCCAATGATTCTTCCGTATATAAGTTTATTTATATCATATATTGATTTATCCTTATATCTATTTAAAAGATGAATAACAAGTATACCGATAACTATAGATAAAACTCCAGCTAGCAAAACGGATATCCACCCATCATGACCAACAGCTCTTGCCATTACAGTTGGAAGAGTTATCATTGATACTCCTGTTTGTGCCACAAAGGTAAGTAACACCATTTGTTTAGAGGTTACATTGTGTTTTCCCGTATCAATTACCTCCTCTAAACTTATTTTTAGTCTTTGTCATGGAGGTCCTCTTTTTCAAGAACTTAAAGGGCATTCTTAAAAAACTATCTTTTAAATCATACTTTTTAAGAGGAACTACTGGTTGAAAATATGGTTGCCCTAAAGATTCCAGCTTAATCAAGTGAGCCATGGTTAGTGCGAAGCACATTACAATTGCTATAATTCCAAATATTGAAGCTAATATCATATATGCAAATCTTAAAATACGAATTGCTGTAGCCATATCCTGACTTGGCAATGTATATGATGCTACGGCAGTAACAGCAACAATTATTATTAATAGATTACTAACTATGCCTGCTTCTACTGCAGCCTGACCTATAATAAGACCTGCAACCACACTTATAGCGGTTCCTACATAAGTCGGAAGTCTTATAGCCGCTTCTCTTATCATATCTACTGTAAACTCTAGCATCAAAGCCTCTACAATTGGCGGAAAGGGAACTTTTGATCTAGATTCTGCTAAAGAAATCAATAGAGAAAGTGGTACCGCATAGTAATGAAAGGAAATTATTGCGATATACATAGATGGAAGCAAAAGCGCTACTGTAAAAGCTATAATTCTTAAAAATCTATAAAAAGATCCTGAAACCCACATAAAAGCATAATCATCCATAGCTTGAAAAAAGGAAAAAAAACTAACTGGTGCAATAATAACTCTGGGGGTTCCATTTAACATAATAACTATTCTTCCTTCTAAAAGAGAGGATATAGCTTTATCTGGTCTTTCTGTAGATATAAATTGCGGAAACACTGAGTTAGGAGAACTTATTATTTTCTGCTCAATAAATCCAACCACAGGAACACCATCTGAATCAATACTGCTTATTTTTTCAAAAGTACTGTTTACTAAGTCCATATTAGCTATGCCATTAATATAAGCAATAGCAGCAGTTTGCTTAGTTTCTCTTCCTAATACCACAGTTTTAAACTTCAAATTATTATTTTTAATAGCTCTTCGCAGTATAGACATATTAATGTCTATTGGTTCAACAAAGCCTTCATGAGAACCTCTAACATTCTTCTCTGTTACAGGCTCTTCAATGGGCCTCTTCTCATAAAGTAAATTTAGAGAAGCTATAGCATAAGTTATCTTATCGCAAACCAAAACTATACTACCTTTAGTAATGCTATCAATTATTTCACTGGTACTATACAAAAGGTTTACTGTGCTAGAAGGAATATTATTTACGTTCTTTTCATTGGACAACTGCTCTAAAGTCATATTTGTTAAAGGGTTAATAAAATCCCTTTGCACTAAGTTGTAGTCAATCATCTCATTAACATATATAAAGAAGGCTTCATGTTTATTTTCTATATATACTTTCTTCTTAGCTATGTCTGGACAATCCACTAATGCATTATTAATATCTTGAATAACTATATTTTTATTTATATTTTCCTCCATTATTTCCACCTCAAATCCATTATGCCCAAAGTAGTATTTCTTAATGTATTTCATTAATGTTTGCATATCTAATGATTAATTGGACGTATAAGTATAAATGTAGCACTTTGATATATTTTTCTCTAAAAGCTTTTATTATTGCTGAGATGATAACTTGAAAAGTTTATGCACTTGATACAAATTGCCTTGTGTTATATACTAGGAATGTCGTCATTAAAAAAATTTTAACAGATTAAAACATACTCAATACATAATTTTGCTTTATTAAACTACTTTTTTACTATATAAACATACTCATAGAAAGGCGTTGAATTAAAATGACTTCACTGAAAAACACTAGCTTGCTACAGAATAAATCCTTAAGATTTCTTATTGTAGCTAGAGTATCTACCAACTTTGCTTATCAAATGCTTACAATAGCTATAGGTTGGCAAATGTACACATTAACACATTCTGCTTTTTATCTTGGTCTTGTTGGACTAGTTCAATTTTTGCCTATGCTTCTCTTATCATTATTCGTTGGCCATCTTGCTGATAGACATGATCGTAGAAAAATAATAAGTATAAGCCAGATTTGCGAAGGTTTGTTTATATTAGCTTTAGCTTATGGTAGCTATAGTAATTATCTTACCAAAGAAAGATTTCTTATCTTAATCTTTTTTATTGCTATATGCCATTCATTTCAAGGGCCTCCAATGCAAGCCTTACTGCCTAATATAGTAAGTAAAGATATTTTCCCGAAAGCCTCAGCATTAATGTCTTCTGTGTCTGAGTTTGCGGTAATTATAGGGCCAGGTGTAGGAGGTATACTTTATTCTTTTGGACCAACTTTAGTCTATAGCTTAACTGGTATTTTAATTTTTATCTCCAGCATATTAATATCTCAAATCGCAATAAAAAAAGAGAACTTCAAGCCTGAGCCTGCTAGCTTAAAATCTTTATTTGCTGGAATTTCATTTATTAAAAGTAGACCAATCGTATTAGGAGCTATATCTTTAGATTTGTTTGCAGTACTTTTTGGAGGAGCTACTGCTTTGCTTCCGATTTATGCAAGTCAAATCTTAAATATAGGTTCTTTCGGTTTAGGAGTTCTTAGATCAGCTCCAGCCGTTGGAGCACTACTTATGTCCCTTTATCTTGCAAGAAAGCCTCTAAAGAGAAAAGTTGGACAAGCAATGTTTATAGCAGTTATATTTTTTGGGCTATCTACTATAGTCTTTGCTATTTCTAAATCTATTATTATATCCTTCTTAGCACTCTTTGTTCTAGGTGCTTCGGATGTAATTAGCGTTGTTATACGTTCTACCCTTGTCCAGCTTGAAACTCCAGATAACATGAGAGGTAGAGTAAGCTCAGTTAATATGATATTTATAGGAACCTCTAACCAATTAGGTGAGTTTGAATCAGGCTTAACAGCTTCTCTATTTGGTACAGTTCCAGCTGCTTTAATTGGTGGAATAGGAACTATAGTTGTAGTCCTAATCTGGATGAAGTTGTTTCCTCCTTTAACAAAGGTAGATAAATACGATGAGTTAAAAGCTAGTTAAGGACTGTATTATGAATTATCGCTAGGTTTATTCAACAAAGAAAGTACAGATGTCTATATAGTAAAAAGCCATGTGTATAGGGCAATCCCTATTTCACATGGCTTTTATTAAATATCAAGTTCGCGGCTTCTGGTGATCATCGGGCACGTACAACTTAATAGTTGAGTTAGAAATCCTATAATCATTTATATCTTAAACTTTGAGATACTACTTTGAAGCTCTATCACTATTCCTGTTAAGGCTTCTGCAGCTTCAGCTACTTGCTGCATCTGTATTATTTGATCCTCAGAAGAAGATGCTACATCCTTTATACTGCTTGAATTTGATTTAGATACATCTGACACATTTTCTGCAGCATCTATCATAGATTGTGAACTTTCTTTAATTCCACTTATTACATTAACTATCGAGCCCATCTGTTGAGAAACATCTTCTATTGAGTTCACAATATAGTTAAAGGACTTACCAGCATTGTTTATCATATCTTTTCCTCTATCTACAGCAGAGTTACCTGAGCTCATAGCAATCATAGCTTCTGCAATCTCTTTCTGAATTTCCATAATAAGTTTGCTTATCTCACCTGAGGCATTACCTGACTGTTCAGCAAGCTTTCTCACTTCATCGGCAACTACTGCAAAGCCTTTTCCTTGCTCTCCTGCTCTAGCAGCCTCAATAGCAGCGTTTAAAGCAAGAAGATTGGTCTGCTCAGAAATTTCATTAATAAGTGAAACTATACTGTCTATCTTATTGGATTTTTCACCTAAATTATTTACTATTCTAGCAGATTCAGATACCTGGTCACTTATTTTCCCCATATGTTTAATAACGTCGTTAATTACTTGCTCTCCGGACTTAGCCCTATCAGTAGCTTCTGAAGAGAGTTTGGAAGTTGATATAACATTTTCAGATATGTTTACTATACCTTCATTTATATAAGTTGCTACATTTGATATTTCTTCAGTATTCTTAGCCAATTCTTGAGCTTTATTAGACATATTGATTACTATATTGGTAACCTGTTCCGCAGAAGTATGTGTTTCTTCTGAACTAGCAGTCAACTCTTCTGAAGTACCAACTATATTATCTAAACTGTTTAATATATTACCAAATACCTCTCTCAGATTTTCAGTCATATTATTTAAATCCTTAGACATTTTACCAAGTTCATCTTCAGAGCTCACTTCTATATTGTGAGTCATATCACCATTAGAGATTATTGATGTAAGCTTGGTTACTTTTCCAATAGTATTGGTCAAATAATTGCTGAAAAACACTATACTTATTACAATTAAGGCTATCAAAATTACGCTTATAATAATCAATATATTAAGTAATGACTGCAGCGACTTATACAATTCTGAATTAGAAACAGTAATTCCAACTACCCAATCTGTTCCTTGCACAGGCTCATAATATACAATTCTCTTTTCATTACCATTACTGTAATTCTCATGTCCAATATTGCCACTGACAATGCTAGAACTTATAGCGGAAAACTTACTGTCTTCATTAATTTTGCTCTTCATTACTTTATCGGCTGCAACACCAGCAATATAAGTACCATCCTTTGTTAATAAAAAGGCCTTACTAGTACCGCCTAAATTCATATCATTTACTATCTTTTGAAGATTAGTCAGCTCTATATCAGCTGTAGTAGCACCCAAGAATTTACCTTCACTATCATAAAAAGGTGCTGCTGCCGTAGCCATGGTTAGCTTTGTATTTTCATCATAATATGGAGGCGTCCAAATAACTGCTGATTTGGCACTCTTAGCACTAGTATACCAAGGTTGAGAAAGATAATTGAAATCCTCTTTCATATAGTCCTCAGTATAAACTATCTTATTACCGTCTTTATAAGCATATGGACCATAATACTTAAGATCATTTCTATACTTATTTGCTTCAAACCAAATACCAGTACCTAAGGTATCTTCATTGATAGAAGCATATTTCTTTACTAAATTTCCATACTGATCTGTAGAAATCGTATTTGAAGAAATCTCCACTGTTCTTGCCAAACTTTCAGCTACCCTTGAATTTGCATTTATCTTATTACTAATAGATAAACTTAATTCATTCATCTTATTATTAATCTTAGAGTCAATCTCTTTGCTTATTATATTCTTTCCAACAAAGTAACTAGATAGCGCAAGAACACTCAACAAAGCAATTGTTACTGGAAGTATTGATACCAACGTTCTCATTCTTAAACTTTTAATTTTCAAAACTAAAGCCCCCTAACTGAAAAATGTATTCACGATAATTTTCGACATTTTTAGATAAAAGCTTTAATTTAATTTTAAAATAACCAATAAATTCTATAAACTTCAATTTGAGCAGCTACATTAAGAAAGTATATTTTATTTACTTAGCCTTTCAACTATAGCTAAATAAAACTAAAAATCTTTTTATTTTTTATAATATTTATCAAGCATTATACTATGAGTTTTAGGTATATCTTCTGGTAAATTGTCATACTCAAAGAATTTAAGTTCCTTTGTCTCCACATTATCCACTTTTAGCTCTCCAGTATATGTTTTAGTAACATAACCAATTGATATAAAGTAAGCCTTATCACCAGTAGGAAATTCAATATAGCAATTTGTACCAGAAGTAGTTCCTAGTAAGGTAAGATTATCTATATCAAGTCCAGTTTCTTCTTTTGCTTCTCTTTTAGCAGTATCTTCAAGTGCTTCTCCAAGCTCAGTAATGCCGCCTATCAGTCCCCATTTGTACGGAAAGGTTCCTCTCTTTTGTAATAACACTTCATTTTTATCATTTATAATCAATACATTAACTCCAGTTAGGTTTATAGCATCATGATGAACTTTCTCTCGTATGTACTTTACATAATCCATCTTTATCAACACCTCTCTTCTTGCAGATTATATTACTATATAGTTTCTAAGTACGTACTTAATATCCTCTGTTTCTAAGAAAATATTTTAAAAATATTATTTCCTATTGCCTTGCCCAGTATGAATTTTTTGTTAAACATAACTTGATTATTACCTATCTTCTGTATATATTTAGCTCTATATAATATGTATTAAATAAATGTTGCTGAAGCTACATAGTATTTTGGGACACAAGCTCCGTCCATATGTTCAAAAAAAGTCCACCACCTATAAAACATAAGTGATAGACTTTTTGCTTACTAAATAGTTATTAAATTGTCTTCTTCAAGTACATTAGTTAATGAAGGCTGTAGAAGTTCCAATCCAAGAGTTTCTCTTAATACCTCTTCAATAGTGTCAACAATTATAAACTGTAGATCTTTTCTTACTTCTTCAGGAATATCTAATATGTTCTTTTCATTATCCTTTGGCAGGATTATTCTCTTTATTCCTGAACGATGCGCTGCTATAACTTTTTCTTTAATTCCTCCAACAGGAAGGACAGCACCTCTTAAGGATATCTCTCCTGTCATAGCAAGCTTTGAGTCTACATCATGGCCAGTTAACAATGATGCCATTGTTGTGAATAATGCAACACCTGCAGATGGGCCATCCTTTGGAGTTGCTCCTGCTGGTACATGTATATGTATATCATTTTTATTAAATTCAAAATTCTTTAATAGGTGACTAAGCCTTGATCGAATTAAACTATGAGATATTCTTGCAGATTCTTTCATAACATCACCTAATTTACCAGTAAGCATAAGCTGTCCATTACCAGGCATAGTTACTCCTTCTATGAAAAGTATATCTCCTCCAACTGGAGTCCAAGCAAGTCCGGTTACTACTCCTGGCGCATTCTTTTCTTTTGCTTTATCATATTGTATTGAGTCACGACCTAATATGTCAGTAAGCATATCTTCTTTTATTATGTAAGGTAGTTCAACTTCACCTATTACAATCTTTTCTGCTGAAACTCTAGTTATTTTAGACAACTGTCTCTTTAATCCTCTAACTCCAGCTTCTCTTGTATATTTTTCAATTACAGCTTTTACTGCATCATCTTCTATCTGCAATTGGTCACTACTTAGTCCATGATCTTCAATAACAGAATTTATAAGATGATTCTTTGCTATATGGAATTTTTCTGTACTTGTATAGCTGCTTATATCTATAATTTCCATACGATCTCTTAATGGTCCTGGTATATCCCCTAAGGAATTGGCTGTAGCTATAAAGAATACCTCTGATAGATCATAAGGAACTTCTAAGTAATGATCTGAAAAAGTACTGTTTTGTTCTGGATCAAGTACTTCTAACAGTGCACTTGAAGGATCTCCATTTGCCGACATTGATAGCTTATCAATTTCATCAAGTATGAAAACTGGATTTTTTTCTCCTGCTTTTTTCATTCCTTGAATTATTCTTCCTGGTAATGCACCAATATAAGTTCTTCTATGTCCTCTAACTTCAGCTTCGTCTCTTACGCCGCCAAGACTTATTCTTACGTATTTCCTATCTAAAGCTTCTGCAATACTCTTTCCTAAGCTTGTTTTACCTGTTCCTGGAGGTCCAACTAAAAGTAGTATGGAACCTTGCTTATTCTGCTTTAGTTTCATAATTGTAAGATGCTGTATTATACGATCCTTAACTTTATCTAAACCATAATGCTTGCTGTTAAGCAAGTCTCTTGCAGCTAAAATATCTATGTCCTTGACTTCACTTTTTCCCCAAGGCAAGCTAATTAATAAATCCAGATAATTTCTAATGACATTTCCTTCTGTGCTATTTGCACTTTGTCTCTCTAACTTCTCTAGTTCATTAAAAGCAACTTCCTTAACATCTTCTGGCATATTGGCATCCTGAATAAGTTTTTTATAATCCTTCTTCTTAGTATCATTGCCTTCACCAGTTTCATTAAGCTCTTCTTGGATTGCTTTAAGCTGTTGTCTTAGCATCTGTTCTCTATAGTTTTTATTGACCTTCTTATTGAACTTTTCTGTCATCTCAACTTGAAATCTTACAGCTTCTCTTTGCTCAATTAAAATATCTAAAAATCTTAAACTTTTCTCTCTTAATGAACGTATTTCTAAAAAAGCCTGCCTTTCAACAAATGAAATATTCATGAAAGGGAATAAGTATGCTATCATACTCTTTATATCTTGAAGTTTATTAATATAATCAACATATGCTTCCGAACCTTTAAAGTTAGCACTTATTTCCTTTACTAAGCTCTTTATATTCTTCATCATTTCGATTTGATTGTTTTCATCTATATCTACTACGTCTGGAATAAGTCCATAAGTTGCCTTAAAATCTTCTCCCTCTGGAATAATCTCCTCAGCATATACTCTTTCAATAACATCTAATACAAAATGATATCCATCATTAAGAGGTTTAGCTTCTTCAACTTTAACTAGCGTACCTACTGTATAAAAGTCCTGTTCATCAAAAGTCTCTCTCTTATCACCTTTTACAGCTAGTACAATTCCATAATTATCTTCTTCAGCAACTTTCTCATAAAAGCTTGCTCCTGCTTCTTCATTTACTTTAACAGTGACACTCTTACCCGGTAAAAGTACTGTATTAGGTATTATAATTAACGGCAATGTATTATTTCTACTAAATTGATTCATATATATTCATCTCCATCTTTTAAACACTACGGTGTTCAATTAATTTATTCAAGTGAATTCTATAATTCTATATTTATAGAACTATAGTATATAGTTTGGTTATTTAACTTAATTGTCTAATTATTAAGCTTTACTCTACATATAGTAATTTAAAATCAATCCCATTCCAAAGAAACAAAGGCTCTTAGTATTTCTTTATTTAATCTATAATAATGGTAAATTCCATCTTTTCGAAGCTCTATTAAACCGCAGTCAGCCAGTTGCTTCATATGATGAGATAAGGTTGACTTTGCACATATACAAGCTTTATCTTCAATCTCATTACAACTAAGCTCTTCCAGTGTATATAAAATTTTGATAATTTTTATTCTTGTTGGTTCACCTAAAGCCTTATAAATCTTAACGGCTTGTCCAATGGTATTTTCATCAAGTTTCATACAGACCTTCTCCTGATAATTTTATAGTTCTATATTTATCGAACTTTAGATTATAATATCATTTGTATTTTATTCTGTCAATATTAATTCTCAATTAATTCTATAAAACCACACTGTATAGCTTTCATTTTAATATATTTAAATTGAAGTTGCAGACTCTTGTAGAGTTCTTAACTCAACTATTAAGTTATTCTTATTCTATATGTTAACCTTATAAACCACTTTACTATTGACATGTTTTTATATATTGGCAGATAATAATAGGTAAATATAAAATATATCTAAATAAAATAAAATTGGGGGCACACTATATATGGAATTTTCAAAAATAACCAAATCCATGAAAACTTCAGAAATAAGAGAAATACTAAAATTAATCGAAAATCCAGAAATTATTTCGTTTGCTGGAGGGCTACCAGCACCAGAATTATTTCCTAAGGATGAGATTATAAGTTTAACTGCTGAGATTATAAATATTGAAGGAAATGAAGCACTTCAATATGGTACTACTGAGGGATATAATCCTTTAAGAAAAGCAATATTAGAACAAAGACTTAAGCCCTTTGGAATGGATGGTTCTATAGATAACCTTCTAATTACTAGTGGATCACAGCAGGGATTAGACTTTAGTGGAAGATTGTTTATAGATGAAGATGATATAATCCTAGTAGAAAAACCAAGTTACCTAGGTGCTATTAATGCCTTTAGAACCTATGGAGCCAAATTTGTAGAGATACCAATGGATCAAGATGGCATGATTGTTGAAGAGTTGGAGAAAACTTTAGAGTTATATCCAAAGGCCAAATTCATTTATACAATTCCAGACTTCCATAATCCTACCGGAATTACTATGTCTATAGAAAGAAGAAAAAAACTTGCAGAAATAGCAAATAAATATAAGATACCAGTATTAGAGGATAGTCCATATGGAGAGTTAGTGCTTGAAGGTGAAAGACTTCCTACTATAAAGAGCTTCGATACTGAAGGATATATAATATATTTTGGCACTTTCTCAAAAACCTTTTGCCCTGGGTTAAGGCTAGGCTATATCTTTGCAGATGAAAGTGTAATAAATAAATATGTTACCTTAAAGCAAAGTTCTGACTTACAATGCAGTTCACTAGATCAAAGAATACTAGCATATTATTTAAATAACTATGATCTAGATAAACATATTAATAGGATAAAGCATGTTTATAGAAAGAGACGAGACTTGATGTTCGAATGTATGGACAAGTGGTTGCCTAAAGAAATAGAATATACAAGATCAAGAGGTGGTTTATTTACTTGGTTACAGCTGAGAGAAGATATAGACACTGTAAAATTACTAGAAGAAGCTCTTAAGTTTAACGTTGCCTTTGTTCCAGGAAGTTCGTTTTTTGCAAATGGTGGAGTAAAAAATTATCTTAGATTAAACTACTCAAACATGCCTGAAGAAAGAATAGTAGAAGGAACCAAAAGACTATGTGAGCTTTTACAAAATTACTACTAACTATAAACATATAAATTAGATAAATAAAATCTCTTCTTATTGGAATAATAGATAAGGAGGGATTTTTTATGTATGATTTAAAAAACAATCAACCAACAAATGAAACTACTAAAACTGCCGAGATAAACAGTGATAGTAAACCAGTGGATATAGGAGATAGAGGTTATTACAGGACTCACTTAACTGATAGTGTTTTGTATACCAAAGCTTCCTATGTTCCAACAGAATCCCTATTCTAAAATTAAAAAATAGCTAAGACAACTAAGTCTTGGCTATTTTGCTTTTTATTCTTTCTTTAATATATAAATTTAAGATGTCAACGGATACATATTAGTTCTATCTAAAATATAATTTTCTGTAAAGAAGAAAGCTCTTTGTCATCATGCATCAAAGCATAAAATTAATTTTATAATAAAATAAAACGTTATCGCTCCCAAATACTCACATTATTAACAAAGCGAAATCCATTGGTTGAGTAAAGTTTCTTAGCTATTTCATTATGCTTATCAACTCTTATGGCAATTTCTTTAATCCCTCTGTTATAAGCAATATTTACTAGGTGATTTAGAAGATATGTACTAAAGCCCATTCCCCTATATTCTTTAACTATACCTAAATTAACTATAAAATAGCTACCGTTATTAAATATGATTTGCCCATATCCTACTGCTTCATTACCGTTTCTTATGAAAACAGAGGAATTAGGGAGATAGTACTCTTGGCACTGATCGTAATATATATCATCCAAAGTTAAAGGAATTCTACTATCCTCTTCAAAAATATTATTTTGAAGATTACATCTTAAATCTTCTTCCTTGTTGTTCTCCATGAACTTAAATGAAATATTATTAGGTAAATCTATATCAGACATGGCTGTTATATCCTTTTTCATCAGTAGTGTCTCACTTGTCTTTCGAAACCCCAATGACTTTAGTATAGAATTACTAAAATCGGTATCCTCACATTCATATATAAAGAGACCTTTTTCAAAAAACTTGTCCTTGTCTTTATTTAACTTATCCCCTAGATTTCTATCTATTACCAAATCTTTTATTGAATAAGTTTTTTCATATATATTTTCAAACCACAAGTACCCTACCAAGTCCTTATCTAAATATATATATCTTATATCTTTTATAAAAAATCTTAATAGACGAGGCTTAAAATAATAGTACTTTTCAAGGCTAGTATTGAATGAATTGAAATCTCTCGATTTTTTTAAAAGGTCTATTAATTTGTCTTTTTTGAAGCAAAATCTTTTAATCTTAATCATACCATTATGTCCTTTACATTATTTACCTAATAATATTTTAATATTCTTCTTAAAATAAATCAACAGACAACTAAAATTATGATGTTAAACAAATACATGTAATGTACCATAATAAAATTAAAATTTAGCTAAAACTGACCTTTGATTGTTAGATTTACTTGATTAGAAAAAATAATTATTTAAATAATAAAAGAGTGTAAAATCAAATAATTCTACACTCTTTTTAAGCTAATATTTACTAAACAGATTATTATATTGTTGAAATATCCTAATTATACATCCTTTATACTTAAACCAATACGTTTGTTTTCTTTTTCTACTTTTATTATTCTAGCTTTAACTAATTCTCCAACCTTTAAAACCTCTGAAGGATGATTAATCTTGTTATAGGATAACTTTGAAATATGAGCTAAACCATCTACACCTGGTTCTAACTCAAGGAAAGCACCAAAATCGTTTAATCTTGCAACTTTACCTAATACTATATTACCTTCAGGATATTTTTCTTCAATGTCTTGCCAAGGATCCTGAATTAATGCTTTTATACTTAAGGATACCTTTCTATTTTCAACATCTACAGCTAGCACTTTAGCTTTAACCTTATCATCAACTTTAAGAACATCTGAAGGATTGTTTATCTTACCCCAGGATAATTCAGATATATGAACCAATCCATCTATTCCGTTTACTTCAACAAATGCTCCAAAGCTTGTAAATCTCTTAACAGTTCCTTCAACTACGTCTCCAACAGTTAAAGAGTTAAGAGCATTTTGTTCTCTTTGATCTCTTTCTTGTTCTAATAAAGCTCTTCTCGAAGCAACAATTCTTATATTTTTTTCATTCTCAACTTCAATGAATTTCACTTCAAGGTCTTTACCAAGGTAGTTATTAAAGTCACCAGTATATCTAATATCTACTTGAGATGCAGGAATAAATACTCTTAGACCTTTAAATGCAGCTACCAAACCACCATTTACAATCTCATTTACTTTTACAGTAACTATTTTTCCTTGATTAAAGTATTCAAGTGCTTCATCAAAAGCTTTCTCTTTTTCTAGCTCTATCCTTGATAACACTACGTAGCCTTCTTCATTTGATAATCTCAAAACTTTAGCTTCTACATCCTCACCAACTTTAAAATTTTCACCTAAATTAGTCTTTACGCTTTCATCAACTGATATTTCAGAATAAGGAATAACTCCATCAGCTTTATATCCATCTATAGCCACAATTATTTCATTTCTAACTATTGATAATATTTCACCTTTTAATATCTCACCTACATGTATCTTCTTATTAGACTTTTCCATTAACTCTAATTGCTCGTTAAATTCATTATTTCCGTTATTCATTTTATCAATAACCTCCTTAATTATCCAATCAGGTGTAGAGGCACCTGCAGTTATTCCAACAGTATGGATAGAATCATCTTCAAGTAAATCTTTAGGCAACTCTTCTAGATTCTCTATATGAAAAGTTCTTTCACAATTATTTCTACAAATTTGAAATAATTTTGTTGTATTAGAACTATTCTTACCACCAATTACAATCATAGCATCAACTTTTTTTGAAATTTCCTCTGCACTTTTTTGTCTTACGTCAGTAGCAGAACAAATAGTATTAAAAGCTAATACATCTTTACTATTATTATTTACTGAATCTAATGCTTTTTCCCAGTTGATTTTTTTTTCTGTTGTTTGTGAAACTATACAAACCTTATCTGGAACCTTATCATTAAACTCTCCACTCTTAGTAACTATAGCTTCATTATTACACCATCCGTTAATTCCTACTACTTCTGGATGGTCTTTATCTCCTACTATTATAATATTGTATCCTTCATCATGATATTTATTTACTTTCTTTTGAATATTAGTAACATAAGGGCATGTTGCGTTTACTACAGTTACACCCTTATCATTAAGTTGATCAATCAAAGCCTTTGGAACACCATGAGAACGTATTACTACTACATCATCTGATGAAAGAGAGTCTATCTCATCTAACTCAATAGCAAAGATATTATTGCTTTCCAGCATTTTTACTACATCATTATTATGAATTAAAGGCCCTAAAGTAAATATTTTTTTATTATATTGCTTTTGAACCTTTAAAGTTTCTTCTACAGCTCTTTTTACTCCAAAACAAAATCCTGCACTTTCAGCAAGTAAAACCTTTTTCATATTTTACCTCGTACTAAATTAAAATTCTTTATTAATATATTCACAAATTTTTTCTACCACTTGCTCAATGTTAATACCAGTAGTATCGAGCTCTAAGGCATCCTCAGCTTTGGTAAGTGGATCAATTTCTCTGTTACTATCTAAATAATCCCTTTGTATTATTTCCTTTAATATTGAATCATATTGAACCTCAAGACCTTTAGCTTTTAGTTCTTCGTATCTTCTAGTAGCCCTTTCTTCTGGGCTTGCTGTAAGAAAGAACTTAAAGGATGCATCTTTTAAAACCACTGTGCCGATATCTCTACCATCCATTATAACATTATATCTCTTGGACATATCTCTTTGAAGTGTCACTAGTCTTACTCTAACTTCTTTTATTGACGCATATGCGGAAACACTTTTACTAATATTAGGTAAAGTTAATTGGTCATTTATGTTAACACCATTAAGATAAAGTTCATCATTTTCAAAATGCATTTCCATATCCTTTATAAGTTCACATAGAGCTTCTATGTTTTCTGGAGATATGTCTTTTTCCAATGCTTTATATGTAACAGCTCTGTACATAGCTCCTGTATTAATGTACATTAGGTTATATTTCTTAGCCACAATCTTTGCTATGGTGCTCTTTCCTGCACCTGCTGGGCCATCAATAGCAACTGATAATCTCAAATAAATCGTCCTTTCCTCAATACGTTTTTTACTTCATGTATGATTATACCACAATTTATATATTTCCATATATATCTTTATATATCATTTACATGAGTACCTGCCAGATATCCTGTTGAAAGAGCAATTTGAACATTGTATCCTCCAGTAAAAGCATCCACATCTATTACTTCACCAGCAAAAAATAAGTTATCAAGAATTTTTGACTTCATAGTTGAAGGATCGATTTCTTTTGTATCAACTCCACCAGCTGTAACAATTGCTTCAGCTATTGGTCTTAGTCCCTTAACAGTAAAGCTTAGTTTTTTAAGTAGTTCTACAAGTTTTCTTCTTTCTTCTTTAGTTATTTCGTTTACCTTCTTATCACCAGATACACCACTTAAGTTTATTATTGTATCTATAAGTCTTTTTGGAAGTAAATCCCCAAGTGAATTTTTAAAATCTTTATTTATATATTTTTGAAAATCCTTCTGAATCCTTAGGTCTAGCTCCTTTTCATCTAGAGCCGGTTTTAAATCTAAAGATATATTATACTCAGTTTTATCATTCTTAACGAATCTACTTCCACTTAATACTAATGGTCCGGATATTCCAAAATGAGTAAATATCATCTCGCCCTGATCCTTAAATAAAATCTTCTTACCATTATTTATAGAAAGCTCTACATTTTTTAGTGAAAGTCCTTGTAACTCTTTAACCCATTGTTCCTTTATCTCTATAGGAACTAAAGATGGTTTAGGCTCTACTATTTTATGACCTAGCTTCTTTGCAAAATCAAAACCTTCACCTGTTGATCCAGTAAGCGGATACGACTTTCCACCTGTACATAAAATAAACTTATCTCCCTCTACAACTTTTCCATCATCCAAAGTTACAGCTTTTATATTGTTTCCGTCAGCCAGTATTTTACTTACCTTGGAATTAAGCATAACCTTAACCTTACTTTCTTCTAAAGCTTTGCTAAGCGCACTAATTATATCAGAAGACTTGTCAGACTCAGGAAATACTCTACTGCCTCTCTCTACTTTCAATTTAACTCCCATTTTGCTAAAAAAGTTCATAGTGTCTTCATTTGTAAAGGTATAAAGAGAGCTATATAGAAAATGAGGATTTCCAGGTATCATCTCAAAAAATTCGCCTATATCCTTAGCATTAGTAACATTACATCTACCTTTACCAGTTATGAACAGCTTCTTTCCTAATCTATTATTTCCATCTAGCAATATTACTTGATTTTCTTTAGCTGCAGAAATTGCAGCCATCATCCCAGCAGGACCAGCACCTATAACAATAACCTTACTCATTGGTATCACTCCTTAAATAATAACTCTGTACAACTGCATCTGCCTTTTCTGAACGTATGTGAGGAAATTCTGGCAGGCGACTAATTTATTCTTTTTTACTGTAGTTACAGAACATTAGAATGTAATAGCATTTATAATTGCATTAAATCTTCATTATTCAATATCTATACAGTAAAAAAGAGGCTTCTGCCTCTTATCTTGATTCATTACCATTCTTATTATATGAATAGACTTGATACTCTTTCCAAAGACTCTCTAAATCTGAAAATGTCTTTGATATTTTTTCCTTTTCTCTCATGCCAACAGCTATTATTACAGCGTTTATAACACTTAGCGGAGCCACCAAAGAATCTACGAAAGATGCCATATTGCTCTGTGCTATTAGTGTATAATCAGCCTGTGACGCTAAAGGAGAAAGTAAGCTGTCAGTAATTGCAACTACTTTTGACTTTCTAGACTGGGCAAATTCTAGTGCATCTATAGTCTTAACAGCATATCTTGGGAAACCTATGCCTATAACTAAATCCCCTTCACCTATATTAATCATTTCTTCAAATACATCGCTTATACCATTACCTATTATTTTTACGTTGTCTAATATCAAATTCAAATAAAATCCTAAGAACTCTGCTAAAGCTGAAGAACTTCTTAAACCTATGATATAAATTCTTTTTGCATTAAATATACTATGTACCACATCTTCAAAGGTCTTATGATTTATCTTTTCCAAAGTTGCTCTTATATTTTCCATGTCTGCTTTTAAGACACCCTTTAATGCATTTTCTTCACTAATATAATCGTTTGATAGTTGCAATCTTTGAACAGAAGTAAGCTTATTTTTTATAAGCTCTTGTAATGCTTTCTGCAGCTTAGGGTATCCGCTAAACCCGAGCTCATTAGCAAACCTAACTACAGTAGATTCGCTAACCCCTACACTTACACCAAGTTTTGCTGCAGTCATAAAAGCGGCTTTATCATAGTTTTTAAGTATATATTCAGCAATCAGTTTTTGTCCCTTACTAAGTCTTGGAAATTTTATTTGTATTAATCTCATTAAATCATGATTATCATTGATACTCATACTAGCTATCCCTTCTTTAAAACGCCGTTAATAAAATGCAATATTTATTTCATTTTATCATCAAATATCAACATATTCAATATTACAGACATTTTATTTCTTCTCGATTACAACGAGCTCTGGAGGACAATTATTGCGATTTAGGTAGCTATGATGCATAACTCCGTAGCATTTTTTATCAAGGTTTCTTGCAAATTCAATAACTTCTTCTGTTTCTTTTTTTCCTTCTTCGTGTCCATTATATAATGCAATAGTTATAAGTCCACCTGGAGATAGTATTTTAACTGCACTATTTAAACTTTTTATAGTTGAATCAGTAAGGGTTGTGACTTCTTTTGAACCACCAGGTAAAAAACCTAAGTTGTACATAATACAATCTACCGGCTTATCTATGTATTTTTCCAAAAATTCATGTGAATCTAATATAAGTTTTACATTAGAGTTATTTTTTTCTTCATAAGACTTTATGGCCATTTCTTGTATATCAAAAGAAATTACTTCTTTAAATAGATCACTTAAAAAATCTGAATCATGCCCATTACCAAGTGTCGCATCAACTGCCACTATTTTATTATCTAAAAAGTTTTCAATTATATAATGAGTAAGATTACTTATATCACCAACATATTTAAACATATATTCAACTCCTATAGTGACCTTATATAATTTAGCTCCTCGTCAGTAAGCTCTCTAAAGTTGCCCTTCTCTAAGGCACCAAGTTTTATCTCACCAATGCTCTCTCTAGTAAGTTCTAATACTTCATGATTAAGTGCAGCACACATCTTTCTTATTTGTCTATTCTTACCTTCATGAATTTGAAGTCTAATCTTTGAACGATCTTCAAGTGTTTCCAGTACTTCTAATTTTGCATCTGCAGTTATATATCCGCCTATATCTATTCCACTCTCAAATCTACGGATTTCTTCCTTAGTAAAAATTCCTTTAACAATTGCTATGTAAGTTTTATTAATCTTTTGTCTTGGATGAATAAGTTTATTGTATATTTCACCATCGTTAGTTAGTAATAGAAGTCCTGAACTGTCATAATCCAGTCTTCCTATTGGAAATATTCTCTCTTTAATACCTATAAGATCAATTACTGTTTCACGATCATGTTCATCCTTAACCGAAGATATATAACCTTCCGGTTTATTAAGCATAATGTATCTCTTCTTTTCTTCTGGTCTAATCTCTTTACCAGAAACCTTAACTACATCTCTATCTTCATCAACCTTTGTACCTAATTCTTCTACAATTACATCATTTACACTAACAACTCCTGAAAGTATAAGTTCCTCACACTTTCTTCTAGATGCAACTCCGCATCTTGCCATAAATTTTTGAAGCCTTTCTTCCATTAAAATCACCTCTAATAATCAATTCTAATAAATAAAAGGAAAGATTTCAATAAAATATTGCTGAATTACATTTCCTGGAAAATAAATTGCTATTTGTATTCCTATTTTGTTATACTACAATTACGATTTAAGTTATGGAAAGGATATATATATGGAAAAGCTACTATTCGGAATTTCAGGACTACCAATAGGTGATAGTCAAAATAAATTTACTTATAAAACAGGAATTGAGTATCTTCACTCAATAGGCTTAGATGCTATGGAGCTTCCTTTTGTTAGATCAATTAATGTTACAGATAAAAATAGACAATCTATTTTGGATATAAAAAATGAACATAATTTCTATCTATCTGCTCATGGTTCATACTTCATCAATCTAAACGCAATTGAAGAAGAAAAAAGAGAAAAATCAAAAGAAAGAATTTTAAATGGTGCAAAGGCATTAAAATCTGTCGGAGGGAGAAGTCTAGTCTTCCACCCTGGTTACTACCTTGATTCTACCTATGAAGAAGCTTTTGAAAATATAAAAAGAGAATTATTAGAATTAGATTATAACGGAGTAGATTATAGATTAGAAACTACAGGAAAGCCTACTCAGTTTGGATCCTATGAAGAACTTGTAAGAATGTGCAAAGAAGTACCGAATTGCAAACTTTGTGTTGATTTCTCCCATGTTCACGCTAGAGGCAATGGAATACTGAAGGAGTATTCTGACTTCGCAAAGATCTTTGACTTAATTGGTACAGAGCTTGGTAAGGAAGCACTTCAAGACTTACATGTACATCTTTCTGGTATAGCCTATAGTATTAAAGGAGAGAAAAATCATTTGCCTTTTGAAGAAAGTGATTTTAATTACAAAGCTTGTTTAAAAGCTTTTGTAGACTTTGATGTTAAAGGTTGCATTGTTTGCGAAAGTCCTATATTAGAAAAAGATGCTTTACTTTTGAAAAATACTTATGAAAGTTTATAGTTAGTAAAGAAATTCTGTCAAGCAACATACTTTTATTTTTTACTATTTATCATAAGTAGCTCTTATTAACCACTTAGTCTACTTGTTTAGCTTGCAGAAACTTCATGTCTTTATAGACAGTAAAAAAGCCATAGGCAAATGCCTATGGCTTTTATTAGCAGCGAAATGAACTCAATAATAGTAATAGAAATAAAGGATTGTTGTAATAACCTCCACAAGGATTGCCGCCACAATTGTTAAATCCTGCTCCACATCCGAAAGGACCATAGTTGAATCCATTATTGCAACAATTGTTAGTATAACAAGGAGTACAGCAGTTATTATAACTTCCACAACAACATCTGTGTCTTCTTGACAAGTAAATCACCCCATCTCTTTTGTATAGTATATTGTATTCAGCTATGTAATAAATTGACAGCACTTTATTTTTTATTTATTAATATCATTTACGAGGATATTGATTAAGATTATATTTTATTCTATAATATCTATATATAGGTATACACTATGAAAACTTACTTTATTTATGTTCTACAAATACTGGCTTCTTGCCACTATTGGGCATACATAAATTCATAGTTGAAATTGAATTCTTATATAATCTAAAGTGAGGTGTTACAATGTCAGAAAACCGTAATAGAATTATAGCTCCTAGGAATGTTGTAAATATTAAACAAATATATATTTTTTACATATTAAAAGAATTAGCTAAAGGAAAAGAAGTCTTTGGTAATAGAATCCTTGAAGATTTTAGAGAAGCATTTTCGAACAATAATCTACCTCTTCCAGTATCCTCTAGCACTATTTACGATACCTTATATGATTTAGAAACTAGAGGATATGTGAAAAGTAAATGGGAAGGCGACGAATTTCTTAATAAGAGAAGCAAGAAGATATATTCTATAACCGATGCAGGAATACTTTATTATAATACTCATGTAGCAGATTATATCGACAACATAAAAAAAAGTAAAAGCTTACTTGATCAATTAATATATATGCTTCAGAGATAATTTTTTTGAGCTTTATTGTAATTTTTTAAATTTCAATAATATAACTATATTTAAAATCATTGTTTAAGTAATTTATTTAAACAAAAACAGAACTTAATATAAACAAAACCATACACAATATTGGGATTTGTACTCTCAATTAGTGTATGATTTTGTTGTTATTGTGTATTATTTTATACCGTAAGTATGATTTTTAAGAGTGCTAAAACATTATGGAGTATAGAAAATTTGTGTTGCCATAACCTTACCATTATATGCTGCTACTCCTATACCAATCTGAGTATAATTAGCATTTAATATATTAGCTCTATGTCCAGGAGAATTCATCCAAGATTGAACTATCTTTTGACCGCTGGCAACATCTTCTACTCTTTGTCCTGAGAAACTCATTGTATATATGTTTTCACCAATATTAGAGTATTTCCAGTTATTTTTATTAGCTATATCAGTTATATACCCGTTTACTGGTGATTTATGATCAAAGTAGTTTAGTCTAATCATTTCTTCACTCTTACTTCTTGAGTATTTGAAGGCTGTACTGTTTATAGTTAGTGGTTTTAAACCATTCTTTTGTCTTTCTTCGTTTGTATATTTTAGAATATCAGCCTCAATAGTACTCATGTATTGTATACCCATATTGCTTTGATTGGTTTGTGCATTATTGGCTCCAGCAGTATTCTGATTGTTGCCATTGTTATTAGTACTGTTTGTGTTATTTTGATTTCCAGAGGTATTATACTGTGAACTTCCACTACCTGAACCACTTGGAGGAACGGCCGAACTATTACCACCAGTACCTGAATTAGGAACCGGTTGGCCTGTTGCAGCTGGGTTTGGAGCTGTTTGTGTTTGAGGTGCTTTAGTTCCTGATTGATTATTACCTTGATTTGTAGTATTAGATCCATTATTACTTTGATTAGTAGTATTAGACCCAGTATTATTTTGGTCAGTAGTATTATTTTGGTCAGTAGTAGTATTATATCCATTATTATCAGTGTTCTTAGCAGTTGTATTCTTTTTATTAGCGCAACCAGTAACCATAAGTAATGCTGACAAGATACAGCTGAAAACTATTGCTTTTTTTCTCATAAAACAACCTCCTATTAGTATAATTATTTTTCTTAAATATTTTGCCCATACAAAATTACTATATGTCTTATTATTTAAGGCACTATTAGGGAGTTATATATGTATTTTGAAATTTTTAGTTCGTTTTACATTATGACTTTTTATAATCCTGATGGTTGAATTTTCAAGAACATTATATAAAATCATTTCTTTTTTAATATTTTAAACCTGCTAAGTATATTTAAATAGTTGGATTTAACAATATAATTTTTTTCTTTTAACTTTAGGTATAGTACAATGAAAAAATCCATCACTATAATTAAAAGCATGAAAGGAACTATTGCTGGCAAAATAGATTTAAAAGTAAAAAATAATTTATTTATAAATGGCTCCATAATATATATGCACATTAGACTTAAACCCATCCAATATACTGAAAACTTTGCACATACCAATCCTTTAAAATTCAAAGGTTCTTCTGAGTAATCCCAGTATATCTTGTTATAGAAGTTTTTTAGTATATGTCCAGTTATATACTCGATAAATGTAGGTATTATAAGACAGATTATTAGCAATAAAATTAAGTGTCTATGAGCAAAGCTATTTAATAGTACCAAAAGTGTAAATGCAAAGCCGTACATTGGCTTATATGGTCCATTTAAAAAACCATCATTCTGAAATCTTCCTAATTTGTAGTAACAATATACATTTTCTACTATCCAACCTAAAAAAGAATAAATGATAAAAGTACCACCTAAAAAAATAAAAAAATTCATAAACTTTACCTTCCTTCAGCTTTAATAACAACTATTATTGGCAAAATTTTATGAATTTATTTAATAATTTCTTTAAGTTTTTAATTTATTTTATAGTTTGATATTATTATTCAGCAGATCTATACAACAAATTTTTCTATCACTTCACTTACGGCATCATTGTCATTATCTCTTATGGTAATATATTTTGCTACTGCTTTTACAGTTTCATGTGCATTAGAAACAGCAACACCAAGCCCTGCCCTCTTTATCATCTCAATATCATTTCCATCATTGCCTATAGCAATACATTCATCTAGAGTATAACCATAATGCTTTGCCAAGGTCTCTAAGGAACTGCCCTTGCTCATACCTTTTTTAGTTATTTCAATACCGGTTTTACCTGACATTACAACTTCCACATCAAAAATATCTTCCAGATACTTCTTTATAGCATCAATTTTTTCTGAATCTTCATCATATATTTCTATTTTTGAAACCCTAGGTGTACAGTTAATTACATACTGCTTTAAATCACTTATAACCTCTGACTTTAGCCTGTATTCTTCTGGCAAAGACAAGTTATATTCGTTAAACTTTTCTGAAAAAGGATGTAGTCTTTCTGAATAAATAATGTCTTCACAAAAAACATTATAAAAAACTTCATTGAAATTTTCTCTAATATAACTGATTATCTTTATAACTAAGCCATTAGCTATGGTTTCATGAGCTATTTCCTCATGATTGTGGTCAAGAATTATACTACCATTGCAAGCTATAACTGGCTGATTCTTAGGCATGTCCTTTATTATACAACCTAAAGCTGAAGGTATTCTACCTGATGATATTACAACTTTTACCCCCATATCAACAGCTTTTTTAACTGACTTAAGATTTCTTTCTGTTATGTTTCTTTCTTCATTTAAGAAAGTACCATCCATATCTATTGCTATCAACTTATACTTCATCTTATCACTCCTAAAACTATTATAATTATACTGACTTTTGGCTTTGTTAAAGTACCAAGTTGAAATTAAGTGGTCAGTGATCCCATGCTTAATTTCAACAATAATCTTAAACATAGCCTAACTTTTATAAACTTTGATAGTATTCTTTCATCTACCTTCATTATATTTAAACTTAGCAGATAAAAAAAGCGATTTTCATATTTAGAAAGTTAAGATTTTTGATGATGAGGTTAAAAACATATGATATCTATAGACATACTTCTTTGGATGGGCACATCTTTATATACTTAAATAATTATATATAAAGATAATTTCAATAATAAAAAATGAGCTGTCATTTTTTTAGCGACACCTCATTTTTGTATAAATTCTATCTTATTAAATTTATAGCAATTTATAATTTAGTATTATTCTATCTAATAATGTACATAGTTATATAAGTACCTATTAAAGTTAGCGAAAATAATATATATTCAGCTGAACTCATAAAAGCATTGTATAACTTAAGTCCAACTACTGATATTACAAAATTCAATAGTATAAGGAAAATACCTAGTTTAAAATCATGAAATAAAGCTTTATAGGTTATACTCTCATTTTTATAAAAAACATAAGATATGCTTAAAAAGAAATAAGCAAAATAAATAGCACAGCTACTCTTTTGTATTTCTTCTTGCTTTCTTGAAGTTAAACTCTTATAGATTAAATATCTTCTTTTCCCATAAAGAAAAGAATAATAACTTTCAAAAAAACTATCAAAATTCTTTAAAGCTAATCCTAAAAGCAATGAAGCTGTAAGTAAAATTATAGCAGCTAATCTGCTTCCTATCATAGGTGTAAGAACCATACCAATTGCAAACATTATACTTACGATAATTGAGTTCTCCAGTATACCCTCAAATCGCTTCACTTAAATACCTCCTTATATTTTTCTATCTTCTAGCTTTGCCTGTAACTTTAGCAATATCAATTTCTATTACTCTTGTTCTATGTTTTGCTTTCTCTATATACAACTTTCCTTCTTCAAGAAAAGCTTTAGAATACTTCTCAATAATCTTAAATAATACTTTTTCTTTCACTTCTCCGCTTACCTCTGAAGCACGTCCATAAACAACTACACTTCTATATCGTGTACTAAACTTGTCAGGTAAAACCTCAGTATCAGATACTACACAAAATGACACCTTATTATTTTGACTTATATTATTTAACTTCTCCCCTTCAGTTGCACTGTGGAAATATATTTTATTGTCAATATATACATAGCTCAAAGGCACTATTGATGGATATCCATTATCTCCAATAGTTGATAACACCCCGAATTCTCCTTTGTCCAATATTTCTTTTATCTCCATCTCTTCAATTTCTCTATCTTTTCTTCTCATTTCTTTAAACATAATATTCTCCTTTAGTAAATTATTCTTTTAGCTTAAAAGTTTTTGGCGCCAGCTTATAAGTTAGTAAAATAGCAATTATAGTGTATAAAATAGTAACAACTAATACACCTACTGTAAAGTAAAAGGAACTTGTTTTAAAATTCAAACAAAAATAACTTATAAAGTAAATAATAGCATTTGAAATTTTATAAAAAGGACTTTTCATAGTTAATTCTGCAGTATAAGGCTGAAGAACATAATACATGAATAAATGATGTATGGAGAAAAAACAAGCTAAACACAAGATAGAAATAAAATACGGTATCATTGAAAACAAACGTCCAGAAGCGCCACACACTGAGATTACAACCATGATGGAAAGCATTAATACCACAGCAGGAATTGAGTTGAGTAGTATGATTTTTTTAACTCTATAATTAAAATTATTCAAAATAGTCTTGCTTTCACGATAAAATCCATATCTTAAAAGACTTACATCGCAGTTATGGAACATCGCCTTACATACTCTCTCACCAGTTGACATAATATAAAGTACGAACACCATAACAGGCTGACTTTTATCTATATACTTCAATACTCCGCTTTTTTCGCCTGGAAATATTACTAGATATCCTAAAAAGAAAACTAAGATTGCTAAAATTATATAAACCCTAATTTTTATTGGATATATCATTATCTTTCTGTGTCTATAAAAGAATATGGAATTCAAATAATCATACCCTTGTTTTTTATTAAATCTGCTGGAATCTAAAAGCTCTTTGCCAACTCGCTTTTCATTTAGTTCAACATTAGAAAACTGCACTTTAACTTTTGCTGTTTCTGGATTAAAGATATTTTCTTTTATATAAACCTTCTTAGCAATTATCTTGTAATTTCTATATTTAAATACATATGCTACAGACAAAAAGGCTAAAATAAATATAACGCAAACTACTAACTGTTTAAATAAAATATGCTGAAAATTAAGAGATATATTAAGCAATGGTAACCCATAGGCTAAAGATAGTGAAATTAATATAATTAAAGTGCTAGTTACCTTTGTTTGTGCTAATACCTGCTTAGTTTTATTGTAGTAAATAAGCTGTAAAAATTCTCCTATATACTTTACAAATAAAATCTCAACTAACAAAATTAAAGAATTAAAAAAAGAAAATTTAAATACAAGCCCAAATATAAACAGTGGAATTGTCATGTTTATTATACCTATAGTTTTTTCATAAATCATGTGACTTAATAAATACTCTTTTGCATCACATCTCATCAAGTTTATCATGTCATAGGCGTCTTTATTGGTAATGTCAAAAATAGAGCTTTTTATTACAGGTCCTATTATAAAACTTAGGAAAAAGTAAATATTCAAAAATACGCTGTAAAAATCACCTTTCTCTTTGGTTATAAGGTATGCTGGTAGAACTATCATGATTCCAATATATAATGCAGCTTTGAAGAATCCACCTATGAAATTCAGTATAGTATTTAACACTCCAAATAAAATTTTAATGTTAGTTTCTTTGTACAATCTATCAGGTATCTTTTTCCCAACTAGCGGAAGTCTCTTTAGAAAAAAAATAAATGAATTTGCATTTTGAGCAAAGGATACATTAAAGCTATTTTTAAAAGTTTTAAGCATCACTATCCTCCTTTAAGATTTCCATAATCTTATCTTCAAAGTCATCACTCTTAAGAACCTCATTACTTATTTCTTCAAGGACTCCGTTATTTAAAATTACAATTTCATCGCATAAATCTGTGGCTAACTGTAGTATATGAGTAGAAAAAATCAATATATGCTCACTCTTTATATGCTTTAGAAGATTTTTTATCTGCAGAGCAACTACTACATCTAACGAAGTTAAAGGTTCATCTAAAAGAATTATTGGTGGTCTTGTAATCAGAAAGCAAATCATTTGAATTTTATTTTTCATGCCATGAGAATATCCTTTTATAAGCCTATGCATATCCTCTTCCTCAATTTTTATCATATCAAAGTACTCTTCAATAGTTAGAAGATTTGATATCTTTTCCTTATTTATATCTATATAAAATTTCAAAAATTCATATCCAGTTAGAAACTCTGGAAGTATTGGCTGAGAAAATACAAAACCTACCTTAGAATAATCTATTGTAGTTTCTCTATTGTCCTCATCAAGTAACATAACTTGCCCCTTATCGCATTCCATTTCACCACTTATACAGTTAAACAAAGTGGTTTTACCAGCTCCATTACGGCCAAGTAATCCATATATCTTGCCCTTTTCAAAAGTAAAAGAAGCATCCTTTAAAACCTTTTTTTCACCAAAGGCTTTTTCAATTTCTTTTAATACTAATCTCATCACTTTTCCTCCAAATAATTACTAGTAGTTTTAAATTTATAGTATGTTTAAAAATATGTAGCAAGATGGCTTTTTAATGGGGCTACGAGTGTAACTTAATTCTAGCCTATTTTTTTCTTAGAGATCAAATAGGCTTTTTATAACCTTATGTCTTTTACAGGTAACTTTATTATATACATAGCTTTTTTTATCTCTACAAAGTAGTAAAGATTCTATGCCAAGTTTTTTTGCACCATCACAATTATTTATATTATCATCTATAAAAATACACTGCTCAGCTTCAAAATTAAGTTCATTAATTGCTGATTTATACATAAGTTCATTTGGCTTTGTTACTCCTAGTTTAGAGGATATTATAAACGATGAGAAGTATTTTCTTAGCCCAGCATGTACAAAAACATTTTCTAGTGATGGCCATGCATCAGAAACTATTGCTAATTTATAATTTTCACTTAATTTAGGAATGACTTCTTTTGCATCCTCAAAAAAAGTATATTTTTCATAGTTGTATACCAAATCTTTTGCTAATGCCTCAATAGCGCTAACTGTCAAATTTAACTCCTTAAGTTCATTAGAAAAAATTCGATAAAATTCATAGAAATGATTATACTCATCATGTTCAGTTTTTATAAAATCTTGTTTTATTATATACTCTTGAGCCTTACTAAATCCATTGTTAATTTTATTTTTATCAATCTTTTTATACTTTTCTAAATCTACATATTTAAAGAAATTATTGGTTATAAACCAATGCCCTATTTTAGGATAATTCAATACTCTACCAGAATCTAATAAAACTGCTTTAATATGTTTATTTATCATTATCTTCTCCCTTTAATAGCAATGATTGGAATAAATTAGCTTTATTATAATACATTTATCCATAGCTTGGAATTATGATTTGTAATTTTAATAAAAAATTTATTTAGTGTTCTGTGATATATGTGATATAATTAACAATGTTATTGTGATAAATTACAAAAAACAAGTAAGGAAGGCGATCTAATGAAGAAATATTTAATGTTAATAGGCTCTCCACCAGCATGTGGAAAGACTTTCGTATCTACAGAAATAGCTAAGCAGCTTCCAAACCCAGTATACTTGGACAAGGATACAATAATTCCTTTATCAAAAATGGTGTATAGAGCAGCAAATGAACCTTATAATAGAGACTCAGCATTTTTCAAAGAATATGTAAGAAATGCTGAATATGAAGCAATCATGGATGTAGCTTTTGAATCTTTACAATTTAATTCTCACGTAATGGTTAATGCTCCATTTGCCAAAGAATTTAGAGATGAAACTTATATTAGCCGACTTAAGGACAAGCTAAAAGCTTATAACGCAGAATTAGTACAAGTTTGGGTACACTGTGACATTGAGGTATGCCATAAAAGAATGATAGATAGAAATTCTGAAAGAGATACTTGGAAGCTTAATAACTGGCAAGAATACGTTACAGGCCAAGACTTCTCCACTCCTAATGGTGAAGAAATACATATTATAGATAATTCTGGTTCAGAATCAGTAAAAAATGACATAGACAAATTAATAAGGATATTATAGGGCGTTCCTATAATATCTTTATTAATTTTACGTCTATCTAACACTTTAAAACATATTACTTGTTATATTTTAAAGTTCAAATATAGGGTTCCATTACGAAAACTTAAGTAATGCATGTTCAAAAATCGAGGTTTCTGAGGATTTTTGCGGCATGCATTACTTAATAGTTGAGTTAGGAACCCTACAGTTAATACCTAACCTTAAAGTTAAAGTTTACCTGTATGTTTAATCCACTACTTTGCCTCAAAGACCTTAACATCTCCATAAAGTTTAATTATATTATCCTTTATTATAATTCCTCCCTTTTGACCTATAGCGTATAACGTTTTATTTCTTTCTAAAAGAACTTTTTGTATATAGCTATCCTGAGTCTTGGTTTCTTCATAGTGAACCTCTATGTTAAAGTCATTATCTAAAATTCCTAGTCCATGATAGTAAAAAAACTCATTATAATCTTCATCTGGTGATACATAGAATTCCTTTAACTGTACCATGGCACCAGCACTAGCTCCTATTATGGTTTTATTTCCTTTTATAAGCTCATCTTTTAGCCCCAACTCCTCAATCCTGTCAACAGACTTTTCTGGTAAACCTCCCGTTAGAAAGATAATATCACAGTAGCTTATAATTTCTGCCATTTCCTCTTTACTATGCTTATAGTAATTAAGCCAACTTATGTTGTCTTCCTTTACACCATAGGATAAAAATGGTTTTACTACATCATTGTAATACTTGCCTTTTGCTTTGGTGTAGCAACTCTCCCATTCTCTTTCACAACTAATCCATTTTTCACTAAAAGAAAAGGGAAGTATAGCAACCTTACTTTTAGAATTTATATATGGCTCCAAATCATTTCTTATAAAATCCTCATGAAAATTATAGTTACTCAGTAATACGTTCATATTTATCTTTCCTTTCAAGAATTAATAATCAAGTTAGTTATTTGTAATTAAAATAATAATACAGAAAGTATTATTAGGTTGAATAAGGAAATCCTTCTTACCATTTATTGTATCAAAGCACATAATATGTTACAATTCTATAAACATTGTTTTGTAGAGGTGATTTAGTGAGCATAATAAGGTACGCAACATTTGAAGACTCTTATATATTAGGTACAATTCACTGTGCTTCATGGAAGATAGCTTATAAAAACATAGTTCCAAAACAGTTCTTAGAGAGTATTACTGTAGAAAAAAGAGCCGCATACTTTGAAAAGGCTCTAAGAGAGAAAGCTGAAACTGATGCTATAGTGTTCGATTCATCAGAACCCATTGGCTTTGTTACCTTTGGCAAATGCAGAGATAAAGATAAAACCGATGTTTTTGGTGAGATATGGGGACTTTATCTTGTCCCTAACAGATGGAGAAACGGTTATGGAAAAGAGCTTATGCATTTTGCCATAGAAACTCTAAGAAACTCAGGCTTTAAAAACATATCTCTTTGGGTTTTAGAAGAAAATCTAAATGCAATTAGATTCTACGAAAAACTTGGCTTTTTATTTGATGGTACAATTAAGGAATTATACATCGGTAAACCTATAAATGAGCGCAGATATATAAAGACTTTATAGAAAAATAGCTTGTATACTACATATAAAAATGTTATACAAGCTATTTTTCTATATCTGCTTTTTCTGCCATTTTCCACTTCTATAAATTACGTAACCGTATATGCAAACAATTAAATTACTAAAGGACATAGAAAACCATATTCCAATGGGGCCTGCATTAGATAGATACTTAAATAAAAGTATCATAGGTAGCCTTACAAACCACAATCTTCCTACTTCCATATTCATAGAGTATCTTGTATGGCCTGAACCTTGGAACACTCCTTGATAAATACTAAATAACCCCATTAAAGGCATAGAGAAAGAAATATAAATAAGATAGGTTATTCCTTGTGTTATAACAGAAGGATCATCCTTCGATTGAATGAAGAAATTTATAATCGGCTGATCTTGCCATATCATGAGAATACACCCTATTATTGAGAATGTCATTGTAAGTTTTACTGCTTTTATGAACGCTTCCTTTACTCTTTCTATTTTATTAGAGCCTAAGTTTTGTCCAACTATTGCCGTAAGTGCAGCGCCAACCCCCATTGCAGGCTGCATTATAAGCGAAGTTATCCTATTCACCATACCAAAAGCTGCAATTGTTGCTGTACCATAAGAAGCTATGAAGCCATTAAGAACAATGAAACCTAAGGCTGAGCCAGATTGTCCAATGGCTGAAGGCACAGCAACTTTAAATATTCTTTTAATCAACGGAATATCAAATTTAAAGTTCCTAAAATTAGGCTTTACCTGTGACTTAGACTTATGAAGTATATACAACCCTACAAATGCTAATACTGCTTTAGCTATAAGTGTCGCAATAGGTGCTCCTGCCATGCCTAGTTTTAGTCCAAAAATCAGAACTGGGTCTAAAATAACATTTAGTATAACACTACAACCACTTAATATTGTAGACATAAGTGTATTACCTTGAGAATTCATTATGGCATTAAAGCTGAAAAAAATGAAGGTAAAAGGCATATCTAAAAAGGTAATTCTCAAAAATATCTTGCTATAATAGGCAAGGTCGCCTGTGGCTCCCATCAAAGTAATTATAATTGGACTTATCAGGTAACCTAAAGCTGAAAATATTATTGCACATATTACTGATATTACTATAAGCTGTGATGCATACTTTGAGGCCTTCTCATATTTTGATGCGCCTATAAGCTGTGATAAAAGTGAAGTACCAGCTATAGACATCCCTGCCCCTATAGAAATAAACAAAAATATAACTGGCCAAACAAAAGATGTGGCTGCAAATTGAACAGAACCAAGCTTGCCGACCCAAATTCCATCTACCAGATTATATAGTGTTTGTATTAAGTTGCTGATCATTATTGGCAAAGATAAAGTTATAATTACTTTATACATACTTCCTTTAAGTATTAGATCTTTTCGTGTATCTGTATTCATTTGTATGTCCTCCTAATATTTTAGCAATACAATAATAAATTCTATCAAAAATAAGGATTATATTCTAGTAGTTTGCATAAAAAAATTTATCATTAAAAATATTTTTCCATATGAGCTTGAGCAAAGAACTAATATGATTTTGTCATATTCCATCGATGTATCACTTCATAATGATTTTATATTTTCAAATTCTCTGCTCAGAACCCATCAGAGTTTTGAAAATAGGTTAATGATTGAAGTTATGCATCTTTGGCTAAAACTTTAAACTCGCTACGTTCGAACAGTACAATTTTACTCTTTATTTAACCATTCAATTTTTATAAGTCTTATGTATCTTAATCTCGATAGCATTAAGAGTACTTTGTTGACGATGCTTTAGTCAATTAATTGATGAAGTGCGTCAATAATGTAAAAATGAGGGGCTTAAAATTCTAAGCCTCTCATTTTTATACAACTTATTCCCTAGGTTACCAAGCAGTCAATTCAAAAGTATCATCACTAGGTGTATAGGTTGAATCTCCTATATCCTCACTCCAATAGTACTTTGGCTGCATCATGGAAAAAACATTTAGAGTGGCAGCACTAGCTGAAGGAGCCGTTGCACCTGCAAACACAGAATTATTCTCCGCTTTAGGAGGATTAAATTCCATAGAATAGAAATACCAGTCTCTGGCATATCTATGTTTGTTCATCTGGTTTATGAAGGGAATGAAACTTGAATCTACTTCTGTAAAACAAGTAAGTTTTCTCATACCTTCATTTGCATCACCTATAAATAAGTCATTTATATTGCTTGTCTTATATTGTTCAAAAGCGATTCCTTTACTTTCAAGACTAGTAACATATTCTCTGCAAACCTCACCAGTCCATCTATTATTTAGATAACTTTTTCCATCCTTTGACCAAAATGGATCAAGTAGTGCTACTCTATTTGGCTTAAGTTTTGATGAAATGTTTCCTTTGTCTATTCCATCGCAAATAATCTTTGTTGTATTAATTGCCATCTGACCGCCTAAGGAATGTCCAACTATTCTTATTTCACTACCATTATAATTGCTTAAAGCACTTTTATACTGATCAACAAATAGTTGAGCTGCTGAAACTGTTGGCAAATTAGTAGTAACATAGCTTCCATCTGACTTTCTCCATCTCATCCCTTTTGGTCCAGAAGTTGTCCATATTTTAGCCTCAGCATCTTTAAGTTCTGATTCATCAGAAAACTGATTCCAATAGAATATACCTATATTCCAACCTTTATCAATCCAATAATCACAGCTATTTACATCTTCACCGTAATCAGGATCCATTTTACTTGGATTAAAGGATTCTCTATATAGCTTAGTTGTTGAATTATTTTGCCACCCATGAATATATAGCACAGTTGGTTTATTACTATCAAAGTATGGATTACTTTGTCCTGGTATAAACTTCTGACAAAGGTTCCCCTTGCCATACCAATATATGGACGCATCTAGCTTGGTACCGTCCCCATCGTAAGTTGATGCAAAGGCTTTGTGTGGAATTAATAAAAAAGCAAAGAAAAACAAGAATAAGGTTAAGGACTTGAATATTCTTTTCATAATTACCCCTCATACTCTAATTATTTAGAATTTATAAGGTAATTTAATTGCTTGATTTTTATTGCAATAAATAAGAAACTATTAAACTTACCATATGTAAATATTATTATATAATTTTCATCGCTTCCAGTATTCTACAGTTAATTTTACCTTAATTTACCTTTATTTAATATTTATAATAAAGTTTAAATTATTTTAAATGAAAAGTGATGCAAATATAAACTTGCATCACAAACTATAAATGTAAAATAGGAAAAATAATTAAATCTTACAACTCTTTATACTTTCTTCAGACCAACCAAAAGCAAAAATTGCTCTTAGGTGTTGGTTAGGTTTTGCTTTTACGAATGCTCCATAGCATCCTCCTGGAGGAATTATAAATTTACTGTCTCCTCTGTTACTATTGTAGAATCTACTGGAATCATTCTATCGTAAATATTTACGCCTCCTTCAGGATGATTACACACTCCATCGTTTGAATATATTATCTTACCTCTTGGAGTAGTTTCAAGGCAGGGAATAGTATTGGTAGAAGTAAACTTACCTGATCTAATACCCTTTCCAGGAAAGTCAGTATTTAGCCATATTTCAGCTAAGAATGAACTATTACTCAAGTTTGTTATAGTTAATACGTTAACAAATATATTAACACCTGATTCAGGTGGATTATATAAAGCTCCCCAAATATTAAGACCATCAGAAGAAACTATCTCAGTTTGTCCAACATAATACTTACCTTCAACAGCTTTATAAAAAACATTCGATAAAGCTACTACTTTTGTTGGCTTACATAAATCGTTATCTAATATCAATATAACACCTTCTCATTTGTTTATATCTAGTAAAAAGTTCTATATAGCTATCTTCTTTAGTGAGATTTTCACATAATAATTCTCATATATTATATTCAAAGAACCATTTAAATGTTCTATGATGTTTATTCTTAATTTTTTCTTAAATTGCCGTTATTTTATTACTAAGTTACAACTTTATGCTAATATAATATATATAGTTAGATTATAAATAATAAATAAATTTGAATGAATGGTGATGAAAATGATTATAGGATTTGTATTAATGATATTATTTTTGATTTTTGGTATACTGATTAAGTTCACAAAATTTGTATTTGGAGCTGTTTTCGGAGTTATTGGAGCAGTTATTGGAACAATAGTATTAGTATTTGTAGGAATTCATTTATTGTTTGCTTTACTTCCAATAGTTCTAATTATATGCTTGCTTTTAGCTTGTCGTAAGATGATAAGATAAATTAACTCTGTTTAAAGGCTTGTTGTCTTGTATTATTAGATGATAAGCTTTTTTAATGTCTAGAAAAGTATAAAATTTTTGAATAGTTAAACCTAGTAATATCAAGGCTTATAACAGCTATTTATGCTAAACAGTAAAAAAATAAGTTATATTCACCTGCCATATTTTCCTTATATACATTCGGAAAGGCAGATGCGCAAAAAAAGCTCACTGAAGAAGGTCGCTTCATCGACTTTTTTATATTATTATAAATTAATTTTAGTTAGGGGTACTACTATGTTAGAATCAGAAAAAGAAGTATTAGAATATGAATTGCCATATAAGCAAAATTGCAGACTTAAACTATCTACACATATATTATATATTGTTTTAATTATATTTTTTACTTTAGGAGCTTTCTTTTTCCCTACAGATGACAGTGAAGCATTTGTTCTAAAAGTACTTTTTACACTATTCACCTTGTTCTTCTTATTGCTATGGTTATATATGGGCATATTAAAAAGAAGCTATTTAGAAATAACAAATGAATACATTAAGACTGGCTCTCTATTTGGCAGCAAAACTATAACTTGGGACAAAGCTGCAGATGTATCTATATACAAACAAAATCATAACACTATGATAGGAATAATAACTAAAGAAAAACTTTCTAAAAGAAAGGATTCAGATAGATTCAGCAATAGCTAAAGAAACTATAGAAACTCCCATAAACTTAACTTCAGAAGATATAAGTAATAACCAAGAATACAAAGATAAAAATAATAGTTTTTTTATATCTCTCATTAAATGTGTTTTTGCCTCTTTTGCCATAGGAATATTATATGGATACTCTATGTATCTTTTTAATAAGAATATTTTATTAATTCCTTTAATTGGATCAATAATTATACTTTATTTATATAATAAAAATTATGAAGAACGTACAGTAAACTTTTTATTTAGGATATTGATTGGTTTAACTTTTACAATTCAGATCTTTGTTGCAGATATGCTATCAATCTATCTAACCATGAAACTTCCTCTTAAATTAGACTATATTTCTGAATTTTTGCACTACTATTTTAAATACTTGTTTAGTGTAAATGGTGCAATTGTATTAATTATAGCCTTTGTGCTTTTTGTTGTTGGAGCCTTTCAAGGATATCAAACAAGACTACAAAGACAATTAGGTAAGTTTAGAATGAAAAAGATAGGTAATTACTACTACAAAAAAGATGATAATAAGATATTGATTTATTTGATTGACCCTGCTGACTTCGATGATACTGATCCTGAAAATCAAATAGCTATAATATATAAAAACTGCCTAATTGAACTATATAAAAACAATATAAAATCTTTTTATATACCTTGTCATGTTATTAAGGAAATGAATGCAAACATGCTTTATAACAATATTTTAAACATCAATAATACAGACTATTATAAAATAAATTTAGGTGGCACTGATAACTTTCAAAACTATGTTTTCCCTTGTGTTCTAAAATGTACTTCTTCTATGAAAGTAGCTGTTATAGAGCTTCAGGTTAAATAAAGTTTATTAAACTAATAAATTTAATATATATGATAAAAACCTATGCCAAATTTCTAAAGCATAGGTTTTTTCTTATAAAGCAATATTAATTTTCCTAAAACCAATTTTTGCTATTATAAATGAATAAGGGAAAAAAATTAGTGCAGTTTTAGATTCTTCAAGCTCAAATCAAGTATATTAAATGAATGAGTCAAGGCACCAGAAGATATATAATCAACTCCAGTTAAAGCAACTTCTCTTATATTTTCAATTGTTATATTTCCTGAAGCCTCAGTTAAGGCTCTTTTATCCACTATTTCAACTGCTTGTTTCATAGTAGCAAGATCCATATTATCAAGCATGATTATATCAGCTTTCGCCTCAAGAGCTTCGTAAAGCTCAGCAATACTTTCCACTTCAACTTCTATCTTTCTTACAAAAGGAACTTCATTTCTAACTAGAGCTACAGCGTTTTTTATTCCTCCTGCAGCAGCTATGTGATTGTCCTTTATTAGAACCCCATCACTTAGTCCAAGTCTATGATTTGTTCCGCCACCTATCTTTACAGCGTATTTTTCAAATACTCTCATGTTAGGAGTAGTCTTTCTGGTATCTAAAAGCTTAGTGTTAGTTCCTTGAAGCTCATCTACATATTTTCTAGTAAGTGTTGCAATGCCACTAATCCTTTGTAGAAAATTAAGTGCCACTCTTTCCCCAGTTAAAACTATATCACTTCTACCGCTGACTTTTGCAATAACTTGCCCTTTTTTGACTTTATCACCATCTGCTGCAAAGAATTCTATATCAATCTGTCCTAATATTTGAAAAGCTCTTTTAAATATATCCAGACCAGCTATAACTCCATCTTCCTTTACTATAAGGTCAGCGGTACAGTTCTTTGCATCTTTTGTTATTGCCATAGTTGTTATATCACCATAAGGTGCATCTTCCTTAATTGCACTTTTTATAATTTCATCATAAAGCAACCAGTTCATTTACTATATCTCCTCTAACCTTCTTTATTTCTTCTTGTAATATGATTGATAGATCATTACTATAGTATTCCCTATCACCTTCAACTCTCTTTATTAAGTCTTTATATATAACTGTATAAGGTAAAAGATTATTATTTATATAGTTCACAGCCCTATTAGAAAATACTAAAGACTCTAATAATGAATTACTTGCCAGTCTATTAGCTCCATGTAGGCCAGTTGAACTTACCTCTCCTGCAGCATAGAGATTTTCCATAGAAGTCCTACAATACATATCTACTTTAATACCACCCATAAAGTAGTGCTGAGCAGGAGTTACTGGAATTGCTTCTTTTGTAATATCTACTCCTCTATCCAAACAGCTTCTATAGATATTAGGAAATCTCTTCTTTACAAAATCCTTATCTAAATAACTTATATCGAGATACACATGTTTAGATTTACTTTTAAATTCTTCTTCAAGTATAGCCTGTGTTACCTTATCTCTAGGCAATAGTTCATTAACAAATCTTTCACCAGCTTTATTTACTAATCTACCGCCTTCTCCTCTCACTGCCTCTGATATTAGAAGTCTTCTCTTATCCTTTATATCTTCGTAGAAAGCAGTAGGATGAAACTGTATATAATCTAGATTTTCAACCTTAATATTATTCTTAATAGCTATAGCTAAACCATCTCCACTAATCGAATGAAAATTGGTAGAATTTTTAAAAAGTCCGCCTATACCTCCAGTTGCAATAACTACTGCCTTAGCTATAATATTAAGCTCTTCCTCTCCATTTATAGCTAAAGCACCTATGCACTTATTTCTAACAGTAAGTAAATCAGCAAAAAAGCAATTTTCAATTATTCTAACATTAGCTTTCTCTCTAACCTTTTTTGACAACACCTTATGGAGCTGCTCTCCAGTATTATCATCGCAATGAACTATTCTATTGACACTATGAGCACCTTCCCTAGTATAAATTAGCTCCCCATCTTTATCTCTATTAAAGGGCACCTCTAACTGCTCCAGTTTATTAATAGCATTCCTAGATTCCTTGACCAAAATTTCAACTGCTTGTCTTCTATTTTTAAAATTACCTGCAGCTAAAGTGTCCTTAACATAAGTCTCATAGTCCTCTTCATTTCTAAGCACTGATATGCCGCCTTGAGCTAAATAACTATTACATTCGTTTAAGGTATCTTTAGCCAATACCATAACATCTAAATCGTCTCTTAAATTTAAAGCAAAATTTAAACCTGTAACTCCAGCACCTATTATTAATACATCAGTATTTAGTATCATACTTTTACCTTCCTTCAAAGTTTAAAACTATGGTGTTAGTAAAGCACCATGTTGAAATTAAATTGAATGCATTTTCATCAAGCAGCTATGAGCTTTAACTCTCAGTTCTTCATCTAGTTCAATTACGTTTTTGTCGTATAAAAGAGCATCTCTAACATCCTCTAGTGAGGTTTTCTTCATATTAATGCACATTAAGCCGCCTCTAGGAGTAAAGAATCTTTTCTCAGGATTTCTCTTCTTTAATTCATGAAGCACGCCCTCTTCAGTAGCAATTAAAAAGTTCTTTTTGTCACTAGCAGTTGCAAAGTCAATTATTTCTGAAGTACTACCTACAAAATCGGCTAAATCTCTTATTTCCTTTTCACACTCTGGATGAGCAAGAACAACTAATCCCTCAATGGTTTCTTTTGCTTTAAGGATTTCTTCTTCTCTAATCCTCTTATGGGTTATACAGAAGCCTGGCCAAAGTATAATTTCTTTATTAGGAACCTTTTCTTGGATATAAGAAGCTAAATTCTTATCTGGAAGAAAAATAATTTGGTCATTTTCTAAAGAGTTTATTATTTTTAAAGCATTAGAGGATGTACAACAAATATCACTAACCGCTTTAACTTCTGCTGATGAATTTATATAACAAACTACAGCAGCCTTAGGATATTTCTCTTTATATTCCAACACCTTTTCTGCAGTAGCCATGTCAGCCATAGGACATCCTGCATCTAAAGCTGGTAATAAGACCTTTTTATTAGGTGAAAGTATTTTTGCACTTTCAGCCATAAATTTAACACCACAAAATACTATGGTGTCTTTATCTGATTCCTTTGCTATTTTACTTAAATAATAAGAGTCACCTATGTAATCTGCTACTTCTTGTACTTCAGGTCTTTGATAATAATGCGCAAGAATAATAGCATTCTTTTCCTTTTTAAGTTTTTGTATTTCTTCAGTTATAGTCATAATATTCACCATTCCTTTACAGATGTATATACACTAGCATATATAAAATATACCATTATATTGCTTCTCGTTCAAGTAAAAGGTTAATTTTATGTTAAGTTCTAAGCTTCTAGAAGAGTATAAATGCAACTAATCCTACTATGCATAATACAGCTGTAGCTAAAGAAAACAGAGTTACTATATATGTCTCAGAAAATCCTGAAAGTTCAAAAGAATGGTGTATTGGTGCCATTTTAAAAACTCTTTTTCCTGTTAGCTTAAAAACAAATATCTGTATAAATGTAGTTAAGGTTTCTATCATATATATTGCTCCTACAATTGGTATTATCAAAGGAAGTTTCAATACAATAGCAATGGAAGCAATAAAGCCTCCTAAAGCAAGAGAACCTGTATCGCCCATGATTATCTTAGCAGGATATAAATTAAATCGTAGGAATCCTACTAAGGAAGCAACTAGCGCTGAGCAAACTACTGCTAGATGACTTTTCTCACTTAATAAACATACTGAAGCAAAAAATATAACCACTAGCATTGTAACTGTACCAGCTAAACCATCTAATCCATCAGTTAAATTCACTGCGTTAGTCACTGTAGTATAAAAGAACAAAATAAAAGGTATATAGAAAACACCTAGATTAATGGTTCGCCCCATAAATGGTACAATTATAGATCCATCTAACGCTAACCTATGAGTTATGAAATAAGTTAAATATAAGGAGGCCACCCCCATTAAAATTAATTTCTGCAATATAGTTAATCCTTCATTTCTCTTTTTAAAGGTCTTTAGTGCATCATCTATAAAGCCTATGGCTCCAAAAATCAAAAAGGAATATAGTACAAATCTCACTTCGTTATTAAAGTCTTTAACCATAATAACAGAGGTTACAATAGTAGCTAATATAAATATGAAGCCACCAAAATGTGGTGTACCTGCCTTTTTCAAATGTTTTTTAGGTTGCCCTTCTCTTATGTATTGTCCAATTTTTTCTTTTCTTAAAAAAGGGATTATTATTCTCCCTAAAATAATTGATAAAAAGAATGAAAAGATTATTGATGTTAATAATTCCATTTAATATTACTTCCTTTCAAAACCTATAGTTTATGATAATAATTATGTAGTTCTTTAAAATCCATAATTATGGTAATATATAAGTTGTTATTACTCAATAATTCTATTTGAAGATACAATAAACTTGAAATAATAATGATTTGACTTGAATATTATTCAACTATAACTTGAATAAGGATAGAAGATATGGAGGTTCTAAATTGAATTCAAAAGTACAGATTGAAAATAGAGATCAACTAAAGGATAAATACGAAAATAAAACTTCGCAGACCCTAAATGATTTGAACAAAATAAAATTTATAAAAAATACGCTTTATGATGATATATCTAATGTATTTATATATAATTTGAAGAAACTAATTCAACTAGAAGGTACACAAAAAAAGCTGGCAAAAAAGATTGGAGTATCTGAGGATTTACTTTCTAAATATAAATCTGGAGATGCATTCCCATCTATAGAAACTTTGGTTTATATATGTAAAGTCTATAATCTTAAATTGGATATATTTATAAGTCAGAATATCTCCGCTATGGATTTAGAAAATATTGAAAAAGGGTTGAGCTTAGAAGTCCATATGTTTGATAAACAGTATTATTGCTACTTTCTATCAACAAACATAAGTAAAGAAGGAGCCATACATGAAGGTCTTATAGAAATTGAAGAAGATAAGGCTTTTTTTAAGATTATGTCTAGAAATTCAATCATGAAAAGCTTCTCTGGCAATATAAACACTACAGAAAAGCTACTTTCTTTTGATTTACATAGCAGCGAAGACGGTATTTGCTATATCAACATGATAAAACCTAACGTAAACAAAGATAAATATATGGGAGGCCTTTCATTACTGTTCTTACCTTCAGATGCTAATAGCAAGCCTTGCTGCCAAAAGCTTTTATTTAGTAAGAAGAGAATCGATAGAACAGCCCATTATGAAAGTTTAAAAAACATTTTAAGTTTTCAACTAGATACAAACAATTTCGGCAACATTAAGCTATCCTCCTATGAGGATGAAAAAGCCTATAACTTTATTGAACAGCTGGATTAGAATCAACGCTTAACCATTAATAAGTATTATTTTTTCATATTGATTTAAGCCCATTTCCCATAATGCTAAAAAACTTTTTCTAGCATAGAAATGTGTAAAGAAAAAACTCGCTGAAATGTGTTCAACGAGTTTTCCTTATATTAATTGTTTGAGCTATAATGAACTATCATTAAATCATCTTTTTTCTTCTAGTAGTAACTGCAACAATACCTAAGGCTATAAGTGCTAATCCACTTAATACTAAGAAGCTGCTTCCTGCTAAACTACCAGTCTTAGGAAGAACTGTAGTTATATTTGCATTACTAGCATTAGTGTTTTTTTCAGCAATTATAAATTTACTAAAATGAGGTGTCTTAAAGGTTACTTTATTTCCACTAACTGAGGATTCCATAACTTCATAGGTTTTAGCATTTTCATTATAATAAAATACTCCTAAGTTGTTTTTATCTAAACCTTTAAGCTCATCATCACTTAAATTTATAGTTATTTCAGCAGAACCACTTGCAAAATTGTGAATTGAAGTGTTTGAGCTATTATCAACTACTTGAAGCTCATATCCAAAAACCTTCTTTAATCCTTTTATGTTCTTTGTTATATCACTATTACTTTCCACTTTTGTTCTTAAAACAATTTTAGAACCAGCTTTAAGTAATGTCTTATCGATTGTATTGAAAGGTAGCTTAATACTCTCATAGCTTCCTATATTTATAGTAAGACTTCCGCTACCATCTCTGATAGAAGCTATATCACTTATAGTTAATTCAGTTGTATTCTCAGCTGCTTTACTGTCCAAATTAATAACATTTTCACCATTTTTATTATTAACGGATTTTACTTCAACTGGTAATACATTGTTTGATACTGAGCCCACAACTACTTTTTCACTGGTTACTGAAGTATTTCCATTAGTAGAGATACTGTTACCTGTAGTATTAGTATTTCCTTCTGTTCCTTTATCAACTACAACTATGTCATTGCCTGTTTTTGAACCATTATCAGTAGGCTTAGTACTGTTATCTCCTGGCTTAGTATTTACTTCAGTACTTGTGTTATCTACAGGATTATTATTTACTTCCGGGCTTGTGTTATTGCCATTATCTTTAGCTTCAGAAGTCTGTCCACTAATATTTATATCTAAGAAGGCTGTGACTGCTGATCCATCCTTTGCAGTTGCCATAACTCTAACAACGCCATCTTTAACAGCAGTTAAAACTCCATTATCAGATATTACTGCAAGCTCTGTAGCTTTGCCTTCAGAGTCAGTAACAGACCATGCTACTGAGTTATCACTAGCGTAATCTGGAGTAACGGTAGTAGAAAGCTCCAACTTTCCACCTTTTTCACTTATATTAGTCTTATTATCCTTAGTTGATATCTTTATATTTGTTACCTTAGTTTTAATTGCTTCAAATTGTTTACCCCATATTTCAGTATTATCTTGATTATATCCAGTATAAACCAAGGTTGGTCTCCAATTTTCAAAGTCCCAAGCTGGTAATACCTTTACCGTATCAACCCAATACTCTCCTGGTGCATTTACTGGATCATAATAATGAAGTTTAAGCACATTATCTCCAGAAAGCTCCCAGTAGTTCTTACTTGTTTCATCGTTTATCTTACCATCAGCAAATAAAGTTATATCACTTGATGTAATCTTGTTATTGTTAAGTCTGTTTTGAACTATTGTTTGCCACTTTCCTGCAATTAAACTTTTGTCTATTTTTTGTTCTTTCTCTCCAGCATATCTTTCAGGAGATACCATTGGCTTACCATCTTCAGTCCAAACTATCTTTCTTACTTGTAAATATGCCCAGTTCTTATCAGCTCCACCTCTTGCGTGATGCACTAGATAAAAATCTCCGTTATCATTAAGAACTGAGTTATGACCTGGAGCAATCCAACCTGGATCGTTGCCAAAAGCATAGCTACCTATGAACTTTGTTCCTATGTCATATAAATTAGGTGAAGTTGTATCTAAAAGTGATCTGCCATTAAAATCAGTATATGGTCCATCTATACTATCAGACCAGCCTACTCTTACATTGTAGTCAGTGGCCAAATCGTCATAAGACATAAATAGATAATACTTTTTGAATTGAGGATTATAAATCACATAAGGTGCTTCCATGTTCTTTCTATTGCCAGTAGCACCAATTTGTTTGCCTTGTCCTGGTGTCACAAGTTTTCCAGTGTTTTTATCTATTTTAGATACAAATATTCCTCCAAAATAAGATCCATACACAAGGTGTAAATCACCATTAGCATCGGTAACTATATTAGGATCTAAGGCATTATCTTTGCTTACACCACCCTTGGTCTTATACACTTCCCCTTGATCTGTCCATGGACCTTCTAAGGACTTACTTGTAGCAAGGCCTATAAAGGAATTGTTACTACCAAATTCTGAAACTGTATAATATAGATAGTATGTATCATTTACTTTAGTTACGTCTGGTGCCCACATATTTTCAGCTTTAGGAGCCCATGCTTTAGCTGCTGCAGGTATTTCACTAAATACTCTTCCAACCCATTGCCAAGTAATTAAGTCTTTAGATTTTCTTACCTGAAGCCCAACACCAGTAGGACCTCCAACTTTATAATCTGTTGAAAATACGTAATACCAATCTCCGTCCTTATAAATCGATGGGTCATGCGTATTATTTGCTCCCCAAGCTGATTCATTATTTATGTTTTCAACATCGTACATTAACTGTTCAGCTGGTGCAGTTGGACATATCTCTGCCAACTTTTTATTTTCTACATCATCTTGGTTTGTAATATTTATATTACAGTTAACCGTAACTTCATTATTTTCTTTGGATGTAACTGTAACAATTATATTTCCGTTCTTTCTTGCTCTAACTACTCCGTTTTCATCAACAGTTGCAATATTAGTTGCTTTTCCATTGGAATCTGTCAATGACCAAGTAACAGATTTATCTGTAGCATTCTCTGGTAAAATACTAGGAACCAATTGTAAAGTTCCACCTTTTGTATTTATTGAACTCTTTCCATCTTGGCTATTTACAGTTAATCCGTTTACTTTTTGTATAACCGTAACTTTTAAGGTTCCATAGACTTTAGCATCACTATTTAATGTAGCTATTACATTTACAGTTCCAGCTTTATTACTCTTAAGTAAACCATCAGAATCAATCTCTGCTATATCAGTATCTTTGCCATCCACACCTTTAACTGACCAGTTAACTTTTTCATTCATTGGTCTTACTAATGCTGATATCAGTAAAGTATCTCCGATCTTTGTTATCTTATTTTCTGAGTTGCTGCTTAGTTCTATAGTCTTACCTACTACAACATTGCTAAGACTAGCTACTTCTTCTTTTGATAATGCTCTATTATATATTCTGAATTCATCTAACTTCGCATGTAAATAAGGATCTGTAAACTTAGATTTACCTATATAGCTTTCCACTGCATTCTTTAAGTCGCTAGGCTTATTTGTAACATCATTTTTTCTAGATACTTCTGTTCCATTCTCATAATATATTAATGTGTTATTTGATAGAGTAACTGCTATGTTAATCCACTGGTCATTTACTTGCTGGCCAACTTGTCCCAAATCTTGAGGACTAGAATTTGCATTTATACCTATATGTCTATTTTTACTTAAGAAAAAGAAATTATTTGTATCTTTTCCTAGGTCAAAAACTCTTTCCCAATCTGACGAGTTACTGCTATACTTTATCCATGTTGATATAGTAATTTCATTTAAATCATCTAATACATTGCTTGGAAGTTTTACATAACCATTTCCATCCAAATTCAATCCTTTACCAAACTTTCCATCATCACTAACACTGGCTGAACCTACTAGCGTACCTAGGTTATTGTTTCCTGAAACATCAGAAATCACATTGTTTTTACTTCCCTCAAAGGTATAGTAAAGCTTAAGTCCATTCTTTAAATTATCTTCTGAACTTATATTACTATTTACAGCAGTTTCTTCGTTGGTAGCAGCCTTTACTAAAACTGTACCAGAAAAAGTATTTAACACTACAACTAATGAAGTAATACAACTTAATACTTTTCTAAACAAATCTCTTTCCCCCTATAGTAGTTAATCAATAATATTTTTGTGCCGCCTTCTTTTCACAAAAGAATAAAACACCACCACCTTATACTTAATTGTTAGAAACCAGTGAAAATCTTTTATCTCAATAAATTGGATAATTACAAAAAAACCAATTTTAAAATTATTTACACTAATAAAAGATAGCCACCAAATTAATACTTAAAAAATGCTAAGAATTACTACTATAACTAAACTGCGATTATAACGTTTACAAAGTATGTCTAAGATTTTGTTTATCTTTATTTAAACCATTTCACTTGTTTCTAAACAAAATTATATTAAAGTTGTTTCTATAAGTCAATTTATTATTTAGCATCTTTTAAATTATTTTAAAAAAGTGTATAACATTCCTAACCACTTAATGAAATTTCTCACATTTTATACATTAATTCTTTAGGTTTAGATAACAAAAATTTTATACTGTTCCAAAGAATTAAGCAAAGGAGCCCTTAAGTCTGCCGTATTGTCTTCGGCATTATTAAGAGCTCCTTATTTTTATTTAATTTTATTATTTTGTATTTACAGTTCTTCTTCTTTTAGTATATACAGTAGCTGCTCCTAAGATTATTAATAAAAGTCCTGAAAATAATAGTAAGTTACTTCCTACTAAACTTCCTGTCTTAGGAATAGTTGTAGTGCTAGTAGTTGTTGCAGCATCCTTATCTTTCTCAGCTATAATGAATTTACTAAAATGTGGAGTTTTAAAGGTTACCTTATTGCCAGAAACTACTGTATCCATAACTTCAAATTTCTTTGTATCTTCGTTATAGTAGAATACTGAAATATTATTTTTATCCAAGCCTTTTAATTCATCATCACTTAGATTTATATTTATCTCAGCTACTCCATTTGCAAAGCTATGAACAAAAGTACTAGTCCCATTATTTATAACCTCTATTTCATAACCGAATATCTTTTTAACGCCTTTGATATTCTTTACAAGATCACTTGTTGAGTCTATATAAGTTCTTACAATAACTTTACTACCATCTTTTAGTAAAGCTTTATCTATTAAGCTGAATGGTAACTTTACGCTTTCATAACCACCTAAATTAATAGTGAAGCTTCCAGTTCCATCTCTCAAAGAACTTATATCAGTAATAGTTATCTCTGTCTTGTTTTCCATAGCTTTAGAATCTAAATTTATAACATTTTCACCATTCTTGTTGTCAATAGTTTTAATTTCTACAGGTAATACACCATTTGAAACAGCTCCTATAACTATCTTGTCACCGCCATTATTACTATTATTGTCATTAACTGTTGTACTTCCATTATTTCCAGAGCCATTATTGTTATTCCCTGAATTGTTATCTCCGCTAGGGTTTGTGTTATTACCTCCAGGATTAGTTCCACTTCCATTGTCATTTCCACTGTTTGACTGTCCACTAATCTTAATATCAAGGGTACCAGTAGCTTCTGAGCCATCATTTGCTATAGCTACTACTCTTACAGTACCATCTTTCACAGCAGTTAATACACCATCATCAGATATAGTCGCAATATCAGTCTGATTACCATTAGCATCTGTAATCTTCCAAGATACAGTAGAATCAGTTGCATAATCAGGAACTACAGAAGCAGTAAATTCTAACTTTCCGCCCTTATCGGTAATTTCTGTCTTATTATTTTTTGAAGTTACTTTAATTCCAGTAACCTTTGTATCAATAGCTTCTAACTGCTTACCCCATATCTCAGTGTTATCTTGATTATATCCAGTATACACCAAAGTAGGTCTCCAGTTTTCAAAATCCCAAGAAGGAAGTACCTTTACAGTATCAACCCAATAGTCTCCAGCTGTTTTTCCCGGATCGTAGTAATGAAGCTTTAATATATTGTCTCCTGTTAGTTCCCAGTAATTCTTACCATTTTCATCATTAATTTTTCCATCTGGATATAAGGTTACGTCATTAGAAGTAAGCTTATTATTGTTTAATCTATCCATAACTATAGCTTGATACTTACCAGCTATTAAGCTCTTATCTATCTTTTGCTCTTTTTCCCCTGCATATCTCTCTGGTGAAATCGCTGGTTTTCCATCCTCTGACCAAGCAATTTTTCTCACTTGTAAGTAAGCCCAGTTCTTATCTACTCCGCCTCTTGCATGACTTACAAAATAGAAATTGCCATTATCATTTAGTACAGAGTTGTGACCTGGTGCTATCCACCCTGGATCATTTCCAAAAGCATAGCTTCCAATAACCTTTGTTCCTATATTATACAAGGAATTTGTATCTGTAGGAGTATCCATAACTGACTTTCCGTTAAGGTCTGTATATGGTCCATCGATTTTATCTGACCAAGCTACTCTTACATTATAGTCACTTGCCAAGTCATCATAAGACATAAACAGGTAATACTTTTTAAACTGGGGATTATAAATAACATATGGAGCTTCCATGTTCTTTCTCTTACCTGTTGCAGCTAGCTGCTTGCCTTGGCCTGGCGTTGCCAGCTTTCCAGTAGTTTTATCAACCTTGGAAATATATATTCCTCCAAAGTAAGAGCCATACACTAGCCATAAATCTCCATTTGCATCCTTTGTTATATTTGGATCTAAGGCATTGTCAGTATTAACACCACTCTTAGTTTTATAAACCTCTCCTTGATCAGTCCATGGTCCTTCAATTGACTTGCTCGTAGCTACTCCAATAAAGGAGTTATTAGTACCAAATTCTGATACTGTGTAGTATAAATAATAAGTGTCACCAACCTTAGTTACATCTGGCGCCCACATATTAGTTGCTTTAGGTGCCCATGCCTTTGCAGAAGCAGGTATATCACTAAAGGCTCTTCCTACCCATTGCCATGTAATCAAGTCCTTAGACTTTCTTACCTGAAGTCCTACACCGGTAGCTCCTCCTACCTTATAATCAGTAGAAAATACATAGTACCAGTCGCCATCTTTGTAAATAGAAGGATCATGAGTATTATTAGCTCCCCAAGCCGATTCATTATTTATATTGTCAACATCATATAGAAGCTGTTCTACAGGAGCTTTAGGGCAAATATCGGCTAATTTTTTATTGTCAACTTCATCTTGATTAGTTATCTGTACTGTTAATTTACCTACTGCTCCAAAGGTATCTTTTGCTGTAGCTAATACTATTACAGTACCATTCTTTCTTGCTTTTAATAGACCATTATCATCTATTGTTGCTACATTTGTAGCTTTGCCCTTATCATCTGTTAAGGACCAACTTACAGTTTTGTCTGTTGCATTGTCAGGTAAAGCAGCAGCTTTTATTTGCAAGGTTCCACCTTTTACATTTATGGAACTCTTACCATCAGCTCCACACAAGGTAAGTGAGTCTACTTTTTGAACTATAGTAACCTTAGTTATTCCATAAACTGTTGGATCATTTTTTAAAGCAGCAATTACATTTACGCTTCCAGATTTTTTACTTGTTAAAAGCCCATTGCTATCTATTGAAGCTAGGTCAGTATCTTTTCCATCTATTCCTTGTACAGACCAAGTAACAGCTTCATCTGTAGGTCTTACAACTGCAGACATCTGCAAAGTACCGCCTATTTGATTTACCTTATTATCTGGGCTACTACTAGTTACTTCAACGGTTCTTTGAGGTACTAGCTTGCTTAATAAAGATATTTCATCACTTGATAATGCTCTATTATAAATTCTAAATTCATCTAAATTACCGTGCAATAAAGGATCGGTAAATTTAGATTTACCTATATAGTTTGCAAGTGAACTCTTGAGATCACTAGGTTTATTGGTAACATTAGCTTGTCTTGCTACTTCCACACCATTTTCATAATATATTAAAGTATTATTAGCTAAGGTAACTGCCACATGAATCCACTTGTCATTCACCTGTGCTCCTGCTGGTTGTAGATCTTGAGGATTTGAATTAACATTAATACCAATATGCTTATTCTTACTTAAGAAGAAGAAGTTATTACTATCCTTTCCAAAGTCAAAGAGCCTTTCCCAATCTGCTGAAGCAGAACTATATTTAACCCAAGAGGAAACTGTAATATCCTTTAAGTCATCAAGTAGATTATTGGGAAGCTTCACGTCTCCATTACCATCAAGACTCAAGCCTTTTCCAAACTTGCTGTCATCTGAAATCTTTGCTGAGCCTTCCAGAGTTCCAGCATTGTTATTTCCTGAAAGATCTGTAACTACATTATCTTTACTGCCATCAAAAGTATAATATAGCTTCAAACCATTTTTTAAAGTATCCTCTGAAGCTGCTTGATCTACCTTTATTCTTAGCACTGCAACTGAATTAGGTCTTGCATTATAACCAAAGCTTTTTGAGATTCCAGTTAATTTATTTTTAACTGAAGATACCTTAGCTTTATCTGCAAAGGAGTTTTCGTCTAATTGACTAGCTGAAGTTATATACTCTTCTGTGGCTTCAGAAGCTACTTTATCTACACCATTTAGATTTATCTTAACTTCTTTAGGATTTGTAGTAGTGTTAACTACTTTTAATATTACTTCATTTGCATTCTTATCATAGCTTGAAGAAGTGTACACGTCTTTTTCTTGTTGTTGCTGGCTATAGCTATTAGTCAACACTCCATCAATATAGCAATCTATCTTACTACCATTGACAACAATCTTAACATCATACTCCTTGCCAGTTACAACATTACCTGAGTGGCTGGAATCTGCTTCACTTACCACTGACTTAGTACCATTAGTAGCCTTTTCAATAACTGTTCTTGTATTGTTCCAACCACCTACATTTAGCCAATAAAAATTGTTTGTATCCTTTGCGCCTACACCTATTAGGAAACCTTCGTTTCCACTAGTTTTCTTTGCCTTTAGGGACAAAGTATAGTTGCTCCATTGGTCATTGTTTATATAAGTTCTAGCATCTTCAAGCATATCAGTTAAAACTAACTTACCATCTTTTACTGTCCAGTTGCCTTTGTTCTTTTGCCATTCTGGCTTTGTAGTACTAAAATCATCTGAGAATATTGTTCTATTGTCTTTATTACTTGTAACTGAAACATTATCATATTCTACTCCTGTATTCCAAGAGCCAAGAATAATTCCACCAGCTATATCTGAGCCTAACTTACTATATCTATCCATAGAGGATTGTAATAGCTGTGTACCAAGATTATTACTAAATAATTTCTGTACATAATAATCAGGAGTTCCATAAGCTTCAGTTCCATTGAACCATATCATGTTTGGACTCCATTGGTAATCATCATACTTACCAAATAGTGGTGCATAAGAAGCCATCTTTACTACATCAGAATTCTTTTCAAGTCCAGTTAAGTATGCTGCTTCTGACAGTGCTGACCTCAAATTGTTGCTCTTAGAAGCATACTCTCCAACAAATACTTTTGCTCCATTTCTATCATAGCTGTCATATCTATGAGTATTCTCTAGGAACCATTGTGGATCCATGTAATAATGCTCATCAACTATACCATCATTAACTTTTTGATTTACCCAGTTCCAAGCATTATTAAAATCGCTACCACTAGGTGAAGGACCAGAGGTTGTAATTAATGTTATATTAGGATATTTAGCTTTTATTGCTGTTTGGAAAGCTTCAAACCTTTTATAATACTCTGTTCCCCATTGCTCATTTCCTACAGCTAAATATTTAAGATTAAATGGCTTAGGATGTCCACTAGCTGCTCTCTTTGCTCCCCAAGTGGTTGATGTATCGCCGTTTGCGTACTCTATTAGATCCAGTGCATCTTGAATGTATTTATTTAGCTCATCTCCTAATGGAACTCTATAAGTGGTGTTATTAGCATCACCTCTAGCCTGGCATGTCATTCCAACGTTTACAACAGGTAATGGAGCTGCTCCTAAATCTTCACAAAGCTGAAAATATTCATAGAAACCTAATCCATAGGATTGATAATACCCCCAAAGATCTCTATTAACCTTTCTCTCTTCAATGTTGCCTATTGTATCCTTCCAGTTGTACATATTTTCTTTAGAATCGCCTTCCACTATACAACCACCAGGGAAACGCAAAAACTTTGGTTTTATATCTGCAAGCATTTGTACTAAGTCTTTTCTTAAACCATACTTTCTGCCTTTCCAAGTATCCTCTGGGAATAAAGATATCATATCAATATCAACTGTTCCCTTATCTTTCTTATAAACAACTAACTTAGCTTTTGAGCTATCGGCTTTAGCTATCAAAGTTTTTTCATATTTTGTCCACTTATCTGAAAAACCGTTAATAGTTATTGTATCGGAAATTAAGGTTCCATCATCTGTCTCGAGCTGAACATTCAAATCTCCTGAGGATTTATCAATATCCTTAGCCCACACTGAAAAATCATATTTACTATCTTTCTTTACAGTAACCCCCTTATATCCGTCATTTACTGCTCTGTAACCATCCCCTGCTGATGTAGAAGTAAACTCCAAATAATGTTTATTATTCGCATTTAGTGGATTGTCGGTTTTTACTGCAGCTGTACCATCGCTTGTACCTTTCTTCTCAAACACCCATGATTCAAGTGCATTACTAAACTCAAAGGAATTGTTTTCTACTAGTTCAGCATATAATCCACCGTCTGCACCATGGTTTATATCTTCAAAGAAAAGCCCAATCAAGTCATTGCTTATATCAAATTTTGATTTATTAGCATCTACATTTAAATAGTAATTAGACATGTTCTTCGGCAATATAGTTACATTGAATACTTTATTATCACTTACATTACCCTTAGTTAAAGTTGCTGTAAGAGTTACTTGAGCTGTCTTATCTCCATCAGCGCGAGTAACTATTCCTTTTGAGCTTAATAACTTTTCATTGCTGGAACTCCAGTTTATAGCCACTCCGTTAGCTGCTGAAGTAGGTAAGTTTAAATTGCTAGTAATTTCACTTAAATCTCCTAAATCTAAGTTACTCTTAGCATTTTCAACAACTTCTTTATCAGTGATACTTGTCATCATCAAGCTATATACTTCATCTTTAGATAAGGCACGATTATATATTCTAAATTCATCTATCTTTCCGGTAAGATTAGGATCAGCACTGAATTTAGACTTTCCAATATAATTTTCTGTAGCTCCTAAAAGATCACTAGGCTTATTCTTAACACCTTCCGCTCTTGCAAACTCTACTCCATCTTCATAATATATGATTTTACCATCAGCTAGAGTAACAGCTATATTTACCCACTTATTGTCTGGAATAAGATCTTTTGAACCTGGACCTTCTACACTTCCTTTTACATCAAGATTACAAACTCTATTTTTGCTTAAGAAAAAGTAATTTTTTGTATCCATACCAAAATCAAATATTCTTTGCCAATTTGCATTATCAGAACTATTAAAGTTAACCCAAGTAGATATGGTTATATCATTTAATTTATCTAAAATTCCATTAGGTAGCTTGACATACCCCTTACCATCTAAGCTAAGTGTATTACTTACCTTTCCACCCTCTGTAATTTTAGCAGTACCTCCAAAACTTCCATCATTGTTGTTTCCAGAAACGTCTTTAACTTTATCAGTTGTTTTTTCGTTAAAATCATAGTTGAGCACAAGACCTTTTTGTAGATTATCAGCGGCAGCCTTATCTGCTGTAGTCGCTTTAACAACCGCTGCACCAGATAAAGTATTTAATGCTACCACTAAAGAAGTAAAGCAACTTAATACCCTTTTAAACAAAGCTCTTTCCCCCTATAGTAATTATTTTATAAAAGTTTAAACTAATCTAATGTCAATTTCTCCAATCAAAAGATATATACCACCTTCTTCTATGTAAATTGGAAACCAGTGAAAACTAGTTATAAAATTATACTTCTGTGACTTCTCATTTTTCTGGATTCTTGTTAAGAAAATATAGTTACTCTTTAGCTACAGTTACTAACTATATTATAAGTAAATTAACGGTGAGAATAATTACTTCGTTTCAACTATTTAAACAAACGTTTACAGAATATAAGAGCTGTTCTATTCATTAGAATATAAATCATTTCACTTGTTTCTAAAGAAAATTATATTAAAACTGTAAATATAAGTCAATTTATATTTTAAATAATTGTAAATAATTTAACTTTTTTTTATAACAAATAGTGGCATATTAGTCATAATCTTATGACAATATATTATTATATTGTCAAAAACAAGATTTTATTATAAAATCCTGTCAAGATATGGTTTATTTATCCGATAATAATAATAAAATACATCTTAGGAGGATTTAACATGAATCAAAACTTTACAAAAATAGCTAATAAATATCTACTTAGCTTGTGTAGTGTTATAGTAATTCTTACTACACTAACTTCTTTTGCCGCTAAAGGTGTAAATATAATTATCCCTTCTGTAATCGGTCTTACATGGATAGCGCTTATTTACTCATTTATCCAATATAAGAAAAATCCTTATGTTGGACACATTAAATATGTACTTGCATTTTTCGCAATGCTTGCTCATTTTTTGACCACTATAAACTCCCATGAAGTAGTTGCCTTTGCTTTTGCATTCTGTCTAGTGGCATTGTTCAGCTTGTTTGGAGAAGTTAAGTTAGTTCTATTTACTATTGCAGTTGTTTTAGCTGCTAATATAACAAATGTTATCACTGGTAAACTGACTGGAAATTCTTTAATGGTTGTATTTGTCTCTATAATACTTACAGCCTTTGCCCAAGTTGGAAATGCAGCTATAATTAAAGCTTCTAACAAAAATACCAATGATTATATTAAAAAACTTAAAGAGGATGAAGAAAAAAAGAATGAAATCATCAAATCCTTATTAGATACAGTTAAAGAACTAGCTTCTTCTTCCTCAACTTTAAACAACTTAACAAACGATGCAAGCCAATCAATAGGACAAGTTTCTGTAGTTGTTGAAGAACTTGCTATAAGTGCTTCTGAACAAGCAAAAAACACTGAAAATGGTTCTTCTGAAGCTATGAAGTTATCTGAAGGCTTAGATAACATCGTTGGTGCTACTAATGAATTAGAGTTAGGTGCTAAGGAAACAGAAAAACTTAAAGATACTGGCTTAACCACATTGTCAGAACTTATGAAAACTACTGAAGATACTAATAAAGCTATAAGTACTTTGCAAGAAGTAATAAAAACAACTAGCTCAAGTGCAGAAGAAATTAATGCAGCTAGTACCATGATTGTTTCTATAGCTGAACAAACCAACTTATTAGCCTTAAATGCTGCCATTGAAGCAGCTAGAGCTGGTGAATCAGGTAAGGGGTTTGCAGTTGTAGCCGATGAGATTAGAAAGCTTGCTGAACAGTCTTCTTCTTCCACAAAGAAGATAAATTCCATTATAGAAGTACTTCATGAAAATATGAACACTGCCTTTTCTACAATGGAATTAACTAAGACAACTATCGATGCACAAACTAGTTCTATTATGACTACTCAAAATATATTCGCAACCCTAGCTAATTCAATCGAAGTAACTAAAAATAAAGTTGAAGAATTAAACTTTAGTGGAAAGAAAATGAATGATGAAAAGAATAAAATACTAGCAATCCTTGACTCTCTTTCAGAAGCTGCGCAAGAAAATGCTGCTAGTACAGAGCAAGCATCTGCATCTTCTGAACAACAACTGGAAGCTATTAGTGAGATTTCAATAATTAGTTCTAAATTAAGCGAATTAACTATAGAATTAAACAGTATCATAGAAAAATTAAACTAATTAAAGTGTTTTGTAATTTTTAATACATAATAGAAAGCCATTTGTTTAAGAGTTAATCCTTTTATACAAATGGCTTTTTAAAATCAGATTTATAAATGCATGATAACTTCCATTGCCCAAATTCACAAAAATTATTTTTTAAACATATCCCTTAGATTAGGTTGTTCCTTAAAAAATTTACACTTCACTAAATAGCAGTTATCATATTTTTTAATTTCTTCTATATTCTTCTCAGGATCACTAAAAAATTCTTGACTAAGCGAACTACCTGGATTGGGCAAACTGATATAACAAATACTTCCTAGAACTATTTCATTATTTTTGATCTTTATTTGATTAGAGCTATTATCAGTTTTTATCCAGGAAAACTTACTTAAGTCTATATCTTTATCACCACCTAACTTACCTGTAGTGCAAGACTTGCCATCAGATACGCTAAATATAAAGTGCTCTATATTCCTAGAATCATTTTCAACCTGAACACTAATTATTCCTTTTGAGTCTGCGTCTAAACTAGTAGATTGGCCTAAAAAGCTATGAACTTTTTTTCCTAACTGATATTTGTCGATCCAAACTACCATATATCTAAAATCTTTTCCTACATTATAATCAAAAACAAAGTAACTATTACTAACCGCATTCAAAAATATTTTTTCTCTATCCGTCAATTTAGAAAAATTAATAGTATTAGAATTTTCTTCTTTTTTATCAGAGTCTTTAATACCGATACTCTTGTCTTTTGTAGTGAGACTTTTATCGCCAGAACAGCCTGTAAAGACTAAGGATACTAGCATAACTAATATGACTAAAACCTTTTTCATATATTTCTCCAATTCTGAATTTATATTCTAGGTATTTTTATCATTATAAAGGTTAAATTAATATCGTAAGAAACATAGTGATGTGGCTAAAATAATTATTGTAGAGCATTTTCAAAACTATCGATGATGATTGATATAAGATGAAGATATTAATTTACGATAATTTTTTATCCATTCAAAGCTTACGGCTAATAATTAGTTATAAGCAATTCAAATATATTGATTTAATCAACAATTTGAATAAGATTTTATATGGTTAGGAAAAGCTTTGTTATAGTTATTGTTTGATTATAATGAGGTTCCAACTTATCATATAAGGTCGAGATAAGATTTTATATAGTGTTGTAATGGTTATATATAGCCGAAAGGTTGTATATAGTTATGTAAATATTATATAAGGTCGAATGAACCATTAATATGGGTAGTGATGTGCTTGTTTATAGTCGAAAGATTATACTTAGGTGATAAATTATCTATATTGGTGATAACATCATCACTATGTTTCTTTCATATGATTTTCAATCCTCTTCTCTTAATGCATATTAAAATTATAATTATATCTATAAAAATAGACATATTACTATATCATCTTTCTTATTATATGCTTTTCTCCAATACTCTATACTTTTCCCTATAAGAGTTTATAAACATTAAGTTATAAATCTCTAATACAAATCAATATTATATGTAATTATATACCAGCATCGCTATATTTTAAATCTCTATTGTAAGCTTAGTTAAAATACCTTGTTAATATAAATTGGTCAGTGATAAGATGCTTTAATGTGGAAATAGCTACTATTATTTTGTTTATTATAAATCATTTGCCTAAATTATTATGATATTATATTGTTATTAATTTTTTACTATATTAATATATAAGCATATATTATTATGATAAGCTAGGAGGACCAATATGAACTATGATTTTGATAAATTAATAGATAGAATAAACACCAATAGCATAAAGTGGGAATTTATGCATGAGTTTGATAAATCTGTTTCTGAGGATACAATTCCTTTATGGGTAGCTGACATGGATTTTCCTTGTGCACCTGAAATTATAAATGCCTTGCATCAAAGAGTTGATAAACTAATATTCGGATACAGTTCCAACGACACCGATAGATACTACAGTGCTGTTTCTTCTTGGTACAAACGCAGGTTCAATTGGATCATAAAAAGAGAAGATATTTTTTATAGTCCAGGAGTGGTACCTGCCATAGGTTATCTCATAGAAATATTAACTAACCCTAATGAAGGAGTTATAATACAAAATCCAGTGTACCATCCCTTCGCCATATCTATCAGATCTCATAATAGAGTTGTAGTTAACAACTCCCTAATAAATAATAATGGTTACTACGAAATTGATTTTGATGATTTAGAAAAAAAGGCCAAAGATCCTAACAATAAGCTATTGATATTATGCAGCCCTCACAACCCTGTAGGACGAGTATGGAAAAAGGAGGAGCTAGTAAAAGTGGGGAAAATATGCTTCGCCAATGATGTAATTATAATTTCTGACGAGATTCATAGCGATCTAATAAGAAAGAATATAAAACATACACCTCTGGAAGTAGCTTTTCCTGAATATAAGACTGGTATTATAACTGCTACTGCACCTAGCAAAACCTTTAACTTGGCTGGAATGCAACTTGCGAATATAATAATTCATGATGAAGAAATAAAGAATAGGTGGAAAAAGTATGTCAATGAAAAATTAAATATAAGTCTTCCCACAACCTTTGCTATAACTGCCACTGAAGCAGCTTATCTGGAATCAGAGCCATGGCTTGAAGAACTTCTTAATTATTTAGATGATAATATTAACTTCTTAGAAGCTTTCTTAAAAAGTAATCTCTCAAAAGCTAAGTTCGTCAAACCAGAAGGTACCTACTTAACTTGGATAGATTTTAGTGCTTACGGATATTCAAATGAGGAATTTAATAAACTAATGATTGAGAAAGCAAAGGTTCTTTTAGAATCTGGAACTATCTTCGGAGAAGAAGGTAAGGGATATTTTAGAGTAAACATTGCATGCCCTCGTGTACTTCTAGAGGAAGCCTTTAATCGTATAGCTAAGGCACTAAATGCATAAGCCCTTTTATTCAATGAAATTACAGTAAAAAAGCTTGGAAAATTAAGTTCTAGTAACTTAATATCCAAGCTTTAAGTCATAACAATTCTTCTATTTTATCACTTGTTAAAGGCTTAGATAACAGGTATCCTTGTATCCTGTCGCAATTATGCCTTTTTAGATATTCTAACTGCTCTTCCCTTTCAACACCTTCAGCTACTACATCTAGATTTAACTTATGAGCCATTGAAATTATGTCTTCAATTATTAACTGTCTGTCTTCCAGATTGCATATATCATCCACAAAGCTTTTATCTATTTTCACAGTATCTAAAGGAAGTTTTATTATATATGATAAGGATGAATAACCTGTGCCGAAATCATCTAAAGAGATTCCAATGCCAATTTCTTTAAGCTTTTTCAAAATGCTAATATTATTGTCAAAGGATTTTATTACAGTGCCTTCAGTTATCTCAAGCTTTAAATATCTTGGATCCAACTCAGTTTCTTCTAATACCTTCTTAACTCTTTCAACAAATAGAGGTGTTTGAAATTGGTGCTCTGCCACATTGACAGCAACAGGAATTCTTTTCAACCCTTTTTCTTGCCAAGCTTTATTTTGCTTAGAAGCTTCCATAAGTACCCAGTCTCCTATTTCCTTAATTAGACCAGTCTTTTCAGCTAAAGGTATAAATTCACCAGGAGGAATAATTCCTTTTATAGGATGGTTCCATCTTATTAATGCCTCTACTCCATTTATTTCACCAGTGGCTGCATCAAAATAAGGTTGGTAATTTAAATAAAACTCCTTTTGTTCCATAGCTTTTCTTATGCTTTTCTCAAAGTCGCTTTCCAATTCAACTTTTTTAGACATTTCTTCACTATAAATTTTAAGCCTACCCTTTCCTTCTTCTTTAGCATTGTACATAGCTATATCCGCTTTTTTTAATATGTCTATGGAATCAACTCCATGGTCAGGAATTATAGCAACACCGATACTGGCTGCCACGTAGAAAGGATGCTTATTGATAAGTATAGGTTTATCAAAGATTTTAACAATTTTTTGTGCAGTTTCTTCTAGCTGCTCCACATCATCAAGTTTATGCTGTACTATTATAAATTCATCTCCACCGAATCTGGAAACAGTATATTCATCTCCCAATAAGGTAACAAGTTCATTACTAGCACATTTTAAAACCAAATCTCCATAGTCATGTCCTAGAGTATCATTTATATTCTTAAAATTATCTAAGTCTAAAAAATAAACTGCTGCTTTTCCGCCTCTTTTTACTATATTAGTCATTAACGAATCCAGTTTATCGTTTAAAAAAGTTCTATTAGGCAGATTAGTTAAGTCATCATAGTAAGCCATTCTATAGATTTTAGACTGATAGTTTTTCTTTTCAGTTATATCTGAAATTGATCCAGCCATTCTAATAATAACTCCAGCTTCATCTTTAAAAATACGACCTTTACATTGAACCCATAAAAAATCGCTTTTACTCGTATTCAATCTAAAAATCGCTTCATACTGGTTAGTTACTCCCATAAAATAATCTTCCAATCCTTTTAAAACTATCTGTCTATCTTCAGGATATATGGCATTTTTAAAGAAATCGAAATAATTATTTATTACTTCTTCTCTAACTCCTAACATATCTCTCCAGGACTTAGACAGATACCCTATATCATTTATTATATCCCAGTCCCAAACCCCATCATTTGAAGCTTCTAATACTAGACGATACCTTTCTTCACTTTCTCTAAGGGCTTTTTCACTCTTATATAACTCTTCATACTGCTTTTCTAGATTTGTTTTCGTGTCACTAAGTTCTTTATTTACATCAGCTAACTGTCCATAATTTTTCAACAAATTCTTTTTAAGTTTATCAATATAAAACTTTGATACAATGAGAATGGATGTTACAATAGCAAAAAGTATTGCTATTAATGAAATAACATTTTTATGTTGATTTTCTATATATTCTTCTGAGTTTTCATAAAAATACTGTTTATATAGTTCTTCAAAAGCCCCTGAAGCTTTAAGGTCATCGATCCTCTTATTCATATAATCTACAAGTTCAGGTCTGCTCTTACTTACTGCAAAAGCTTGATCTACAGGATATAAATGAGTAATTTGTGGTATTATAACTCCCTTTAGGTTATCACGTAGTAAAAAGGAATCCATTAAGTTTTGGTTTTCAAATATCACGTCTATTTTTCCATTTTCTAAATCTCTTACAGCATCTTCTACATTCTCATAACTTGTGTAACTATTAATTCCTAACTCCTGGCTCAATATATCTTCACTATAGTAGTTTCTACCAACACCAATTTTATAATTGTCAAGTTTATTTAAATTAACCTTATCAAAGCTGTTTCTTGTATAAACAGCTATATAGGCCTTAAAAAGTGGTTTTGTAAACAAAACTTCTGTTTTTCTGCTGTCAACTACTCCAATTATACCACCTACATCAATTTGACCATTTACTAACTTCTTATATACTTTATCCCATGAATCAGATGAAAAATTAATATTATATTCTTGTCTATTGAACATCAAATTTGTAAGGTCCTGATCAAAACCATATACGCTATTATAATTAGTAAAAATATATGGAGGATAGTTTTTATCTACTTCATAATCAATTTTTGAAATTGCTTCAACTTTATAGCCTGTAAAACAAATAATATAAATAATAAGTATAAATAATGAAGATACTCTTTTCATATTCATTTATGATCTCCTACAATTACTGCTCGTCTATATAGCATCTTCCATATTACTATACTTTGCATCTTCCGATAACATATGGTCATTGAGCCATGAATATATAAAATGAAATACTTTTTCCCAATATAACTTTTCATAGTTTTCTTCATTATCAAATTCTTCTGTCTTAAGATAGCATAGCCTTTTTATAAATATATTGTGGGCATCTCTATGTTTTTTAAAATCAGTATACTCCACCTCAGACATATAATCTTCTTCAATTGCGAAATTAAACTTTATAAAGTCTAACAACTGGTTAAAAACATCCTTATTATTTTTTTGATTATATGTTATTTTATACGCTAGTTCAAATAATCTTTTATGATGATCGTCTATAAAACTTATACCAGTCTCATAACCCTGATTCCACTCAAACACAAAATCTCCTCCTTCGTAAATATAATACTATTAAAATTTCTTATATTATTCGCCAACAAAATTGTCGCAATTTGATGTTTTTTGTAATATATATTTATCGGACACATTTACACTAACTTAATTGCTTTAGAGTTTTATTTATTACTTAGTAAAAAGATCAGTAAAGAAAAACTTTTTTCAGATACTTTTTTCACTGATACAACATAAAAAAACATGCATATACGACATAGTCTTATATGCATGTTTTCCTTAATTAACTTTATATTTTCAAATACCTCTGGCAAAAGCAAATTAAGCTTTAAAATAGCTTACTATTTAAGGTGATACATCTTTATAATGTAAATCTATAACCTACACCCCATATAGTTTCTATATACTCTGGATTAGAAGGATCAAACTCTATCTTCTCTCTAAGTCTTCTTACATGAACTGTTACAGTTGCTATTCCTCCAACTGGATCTAACCCCCATATCCTTTCATACAATTCTTCCTTTGAGAAAACTCTATTAGGATTGTTTAATAAAAGTATTAAAAGTTCATATTCCTTTGAAGTAAATTCTATCTCTTTTCCATTTACATAGACTTTTCTAGCGGTTTTATCAATTGATATACCTCTAACTTCTATTATTTCTTTATTTGCGATGTTACTGCCACTCTTTAATCTTTCATATCTAGAAATATGGGCTTTAACTCTTGCAACCATTTCATTGGGACTAAATGGCTTAGTCATGTAATCATCAGCTCCAAGACCTAGGCCTCTCATCTTATCAACGTCTTCTTTTTTAGCAGAAACAATTATTATAGGTATTTCCTTTGAAGCACGAATTCTTTTGCATATCTCAAAGCCACCGATACCTGGAAGCATTAGATCTAAAATTATTAAATTATACTCTTCATTGAGAGCTCTTGCTAGACCAGAATCACCATTATTTTCTATATCAACCTGAAAGCCATTAATTTCAAGGTAGTCCATCTCTAAATCTGCTATACTTACATCATCTTCAATTATTAAAACTCTTTTCATTCTAGCTTCACCTCCTTGGTTGCTTATAAGGTTCCAGCTTAAGTTTTCGTAATAAAACCCTATAAACCTGTGCCACTTAAAGCTGAAATCTACCTTCAAAATTCATTGCGTAAGCTCATTAAACAATCGGATGACTGACCATTTAATTTCAACACAGTACTTTAATAGATATGAGATTATTCTTAAGAATTGGTTGTATTATAATTGTTCTCTAAAACTCAAAAAAATAGATGTACCAACATCAGCTTCGCTGCTTACAGAAATTTTTCCATTATGTTCATCCATTATTTTTTTTGCAATAGCTAAACCTAGTCCACTTCCACCTATAGTTGTTTCTCTGGATGTATCTGCTCTATAAAATCTTTCAAATATATAAGGCAGAGACTCTTTTGGGATACCTCTTCCATTATCTTTAATCTCTACTATGACGTAATTATTATAGCGTCTTAATATAATTTCTATTATCAATTTTTTATCAGTTTTATACTTTATTGAGTTCTCTACCACATTCATTATAGCCCTTTTTACTTTTTGAACATCTATGTTTAAAATTGTTGGGCTATCTGGCACATTAAATTTAAGATTTACCTTACTTTGATCTAAATCGAAGTTAATCTCTTCTACGCAATCTCTTATGTACACGTTCATATCCACGGTTTGAAATTTGAAAGGTTCTTTATTTAAATCCAATTTTGAGTACAAAAACAAATCATTTATCAGGCTATCCATATAATTGGCTTTAGTTAAAATTGTATTTACGTACTTTTCCATCTTATCAGGTGTATCAGCAATACCATCTTTTATTCCTTCTATATAACCTTTAATAGAGGTTATAGGAGTCTTAAGATCATGAGAAATACTTGCTATAAGTTCTTTACGATTCTCTTCATAATGCTTCTGTATCTCTAGCGACTCCTTAAGTCTTAATCTCATCTCTTCAAAGGTTTCTGCAACCTCTCCTATTTCATCACTTGAATCAATGTCAAGCTTATAATCTAAGTTTCCTTTTAAGATTTCTCCAGCTCCCTTGTCAAGTTCTTTGATCGGTTTAACAATACTTTTGGAAACAAAATAGGTTATTATACCATTGGTAGCTGTAAGTATTATCAATATAAGTACAGCTACTATTATAACATTCTCTTTAAACAATTTTTTATAATTCTCTAAATCGATAATATAATAAATGCTTCCTTTATCTTTTTTGCTTGTTATAAAATCCTGTTTCCATAATATAACCATCTTATTTCTAATTTGATCTTGAGAATCTGAATTAAAGGAGCCTAACATGTCTTCAGTTACATCATTTCTTATAAGATTTGAGGAATAATCAATCTTATTATTTATAACTGTCACTATTGCAGCATATTTTATATTAGAATTTTGTTCTAGGTGGAGGAGATATTTATGGTCTAAAAAGTTATCAGGATTTTTTAAAACTTCACTACTTACCTTTTGCAGTATTTTATTGTTTTCAGTTACAAGTCCAATAAAAAATGCAAAATTTCCTTTTCCAAACTTTGCTGATGCACTGTATTTAGAATTATCTTCAATAAAAGCCATAAAGAGATTACTCAACAATATAATCAACAAAAAGGAAGTAATAAGTATGGCTACATAGGTCAACTTTAATTTTCTTTTTATATACAAATAATCTCCTCCCCACTCTATAGTTGAACCACTTCATATTAAATTTATATATTCAAATTCCACTCTCAGAATCAAGAAGAGTTTTGAAAATAGATTTTGGATTAAATTGTGTCAGCTTAGATATCTGTCCTAATAAACTTTTTGTTCTTTATAAAATAATCCACAGCATATATTACTGTTGCTATTAAAGCCAAATATAGTATCATATTTGGAACCATACCGATAAAACTATTTGACAAATGCGCTTTAACCTCATGGAAGCTATGTTCTATGCTCATCTTAGAAAGAAGAGTTATTATAGCCGTCATTTGTAATACTGTCTTTACCTTTTCTAGAGTACTTTTAGCTAGATTAAGACCATCTGAGGTCCCTATTGTTACAAGACCTCCTATGGCAAATTCAATAGAGATTACTACTATTGCAACTAAGCTTGGAATCACATTAGTTTCCACTAGAAAAATTAGAGCTGTAGTCACAAGCAGCTTATCTACCAAAGAATTTATCAATATTATTAACTTATTGGATTTATTTTCTTTTTTGATGAAGTTTTCATAGAAAACATCTATTACTGTAGCTGCAATAAAAATAACTGTAGCACTACTTCTTCTAAAAGGTATTCCTTTAACTGACATAAATATCAAAAATACTGTTGCAAGAAATAACCTAGTCATTGTTAGCCTATTTACAAATTTCATAATAATCTACTCCTATACAATTATTTCTTATTCATACCTTAATGCGTCAATAGGGTCAAGTTTAGCTGCTTTCCTAGCAGGATAAATTCCAAAGAATATACCAACTGCTGAAGAGAATGCGATTACCCCTACAATTGCAGTTGCTGATAAGGAAGGTGTTATATTAGCGAAGCTTCCTATACCGTATGCTCCTACTATTCCAATTATTAATCCAATTATTCCACCAATTAGAGAAATTATAACAGATTCTGTAAGGAATTGCAGAAGTATCTTACCTGTTGTAGCTCCAATGGCCTTCCTAATGCCTATTTCTCTTGTTCTTTCAGTTACAGAAACAAGCATTATATTCATAACTCCTATTCCACCTACTAAAAGCGATATAGCTGCAACTGCACCTATAAAGGTAGTGAATATACCAAGTACATTATTTATTTGCTCAAGCTGGCTTAAAGCTCCTTGAGCCGTATAGATATCTTTGCCTCTATTATTATGTCTGCTCTCTAAAACATTCTTTGCACTGTTTCCTGTTTCTTCTAAAGCTTCTTTGTCACTTGCCATAATGCTAATTCTGTCTATAGAAAATTCATTTGAATACATACTTTTAAGTAAAGTTGCAGGTACATAAAATATGCCTGGTCTTTGATTTCTACCAACATTTTTAAATGTTGTTCCAAATGGTGAGGTAGTAACCCCTATAATAGTGGCTTTTATTGGTGACTTTGCAGATCCTATCTTTATACTTTTACCTGTAACATCAGTATATCCAAACAAATCATTAGCAGAATCTTCATCTATGATCACAACATTTTTTCCTTCAGTATACTCTCTTTCATTAAAGGCTCTTCCGTATAAGAATTCTATGTTTTGTATAATGAAGCCATCAGTATTAGTACCTGCAATACTAGCTTTTTTGTTACTAGTATCTGAAATTGCTACACCAGTTTTTGAAACACTAGGAGCTACATATCTTGCAGTGTCTACTTTGTTTTTTATCTGTTTTATATCTTCAAAGGTTATGCTATCACTCTCAGTGGCTTTACTGGTATCTGTACTCACATTTACTGTAGATGCTCCAAGCTTTGCAAACTCTCCTGTTATGGAATTTTGTCCGCCTTGTCCAAGAGAAATAATGGCAATAACTGAACTTATACCTATTATTATACCCAGCATTGTAAGGAAAGAACGCATTTTATTTGAAACAATGCTATCAATGGCCATTTTAAAATTTTCAAGTAAACTACTTATTCCACTCATTTGTATTCCTCCTATAGAATTATTCTGTCTTCAACAAGGTAATCGTCAACTATAAGTCCATCCTTAAATCTGACAACTCTCTTTGTGTGCTGAGCGATATCAGGTTCGTGAGTAACCATTATTACAGTTGCTCCCTCGTTGTTCAAGTCCTGAAATATTTTCATAATTTCTATAGAAGACTGAGTATCTAGATTTCCTGTAGGTTCATCGGCCATTATGACCGCTGGTGTATTAACTATAGCACGAGCAATAGCTACCCTCTGCTTTTGTCCACCAGATATTTCATTTGGCTTATGTTTAATTCTTTGCCCTAGTCCAACCTTCTCCAAGGCAGCTAAAGCCTTTTCTCTTCTTTCCTTCCTAGGAACACCAGCATATACCATTGGCAGTTCTACGTTTTCTAATATAGTCATTCTTGGTAAAAGGTTAAAAGCCTGAAAAACAAAGCCTATTTCTTTATTTCTTATAAATGCAAGTTCTTTATCTGTTAGATTAGAAACATTTTTATTATTCAGTATATATGTTCCACTATCCATTCTATCTAAGCAGCCTATTATGTTCATCATCGTTGATTTTCCTGAACCTGAAGGGCCCATAATTGATGTAAACTCACCTTTTTCAATCTTAAGGTTAATACCTTTTAGTGCTGTAAAATCAATATCTCCGTTAACGTATCTTTTTACTATGTCTTTAACTTCTAACATTACTTACCATCACCTGCTTCTTTAACTGTAACTCCGTTTTTAACACTTGAGCTTGGATTAAGTATAACCTTATCGCCATTTGATAAACCTTCAGTTACTTGTGCCTCCATATCAGACTGAAGCCCAAGCTTAACTTCTTTTTCTACTGCTTTTCCGCCACTTAGCACATATAAATAGTTTCTATCGTTTTTATCAGTTCTCAAGCTTTCTGCTGGTACCTTTACAACATTTGTAGCCTGTCCAAGAAGCACATCAACGTCTGTGTCAAAATCAATTTTCAAACCTTCTGGCTTATCTGCAATATCAATCTCTACTGGAAGTGTAGACTCTGTACCTGTAGCAGAGGTGGTAGTTTTAGCTGCAGGTCCTATGTATGAAACCTTACCTTTAAGCTTCTTATCTCCACTTTTTATAACAGCATCTTGACCAAGTTGTATCTTTGCTGCATCGAACTTGCCAACTGACATAACAGCTTTTAAGTTGTCTACATCTTGTACAGTCACAGCAGGTTGAGCTGACATTGTAGCAGCTGCACCTTCAGCTACATTTAATGCAGTGACTACTCCATCAAAATCTGCAACTATAGTACTTTGAGTTTTTGAAAGATTATCTTTTGCTGTATCTAAAGTTAGCTTTTGAAGTGCGATGTTGTTATCTGCTTGCTTTAACTGTTCATCACTATATGGAATCTTTGCTGCATCTCTTTTTGCTTGAGTCTGAGATAATTGTGTCTGATATGACACTAAATTAGCAGCTGCCTGAGGATTCTTTTTTGCATCATTAATTTGATTATTTAAATCTGCTATTTGCTTATCTAAATCAGCCATAGTATTCTTAGCATCATTATTGGCATCTATTTGCATCTGCTTTGTAAGCAACGCATTATCATAACCTAGTTGTGCTTGCTTTACACTGGTGTTTGGATCTGTTATATCAAATTCAACAAGCACTTGTCCTTTTTTAACAGCATCTCCAACCTTAACATTCACCTTTTTTACCTTCCCTTGAACTGGGTAGTAATCCTTGCTGTTTTTTGATTTTATTGTAGCAGTGGTGGAAAGATAAGACTGTATATCTCCTGTTGATACGCTTGCGGTTTTTACACTTACGAAGTTTGTGGCTTTCTTTTTACTGCCTAATATCCCAAATCCTCCAACTACAACTACTGCTACAATTACTATAGCTATTACTTTCTTTTTCATCCAAAATTCCCCCCATGTACTATCTATGTGTATTATTTTTAAACTAAATACTATTATCTATTTTTATTGTACATTAATATTCTAAACTTAGATGTAATTAATTATTAAATATTTCTAAACTAATTCTAAAATCTTTGTAATAGATAGCTATCTTTAATATGAATTGTAATCTAGGGTTTCTATTTCGAAACTTAAGTTATAGGTGTTATATAATCTCGGCTTCTGGTGATTATCGGGCACATATAACTTAATAGTTGAGTTAGGAACCCTATCAGCCTCACCAGAATAAAACTTTAATTTGCATTTGTATATAAAAATACTGTTGAAACCCAGTGGTTAGTTTTACGATGACATGTATGCAGGTTAGCTGTTAGCATTAAACTCTTATATAATAAACATATTATTTCTAATGTTTTATACTAAGCTTAATTCATTTCTGAAGGGCATAGAGGGTTGAGCCCCTTTTCTAGTTACAGATATTGCAGCAGCCTTATTTGCAAATTCGATAGATTCTTCTATAGGTTCACCTTCGCTTAATGCAACAGCTAAAGCTGCATTAAAGCAGTCACCAGCTGCAGTTGTATCAATAGCTTTTACTTTTTGGACTTCAAATACAATTGATTTATCACCGCTCACAAGAAGTGAGCCTTTTTCTCCTAAGGTTGCTATGACATTTTTTACCCCTTTACCTATTAAAGCTTTTGAAGCTTCAATTGCTGTAGGAATATCTACAACTTCCTTCCCAGTAAGCTTTTCTAGCTCAGTTTCATTAGGTGTTAAAAAATCAATCTTACTCAATATATAATCATCTAAATATTCTGGTGCTGGAGCTGGATTAAGTATTATCTTCTTGTTTTCCGCATAAGCTTTCTCTATGGCATAATAAACTGTTTCTTTTGGTATCTCCATTTGCATTACTATAAGGTCGCTATGGGATACAAGTTCAGAATTTTTATCTATATAGTTCTTATCTACCATAGAGTTAGCACCTGGTAGAACTACTATACTATTTTCACCGTCTTTATTTACATAAATTATTGCAAGTCCAGAATTTATATTTTTACATCTCTCTATTCTAGAAACATCAATATTTTGTGATATAAGATTATTTATTAGTTTTCCTCCCATATGATCATCGCCTACCATTCCCAGCATTGTAACACTTCCACCAAGTCTAGCAGCTCCATAAGCTTGATTTGCTCCCTTACCACCAGGTATTTCAGTGTAGTTTCCACCTATAATAGTCTCTCCTTCCTTTGGCATATGACTTACTGGTATTACCCAATCTATATTAAGACTACCGATAACTAATATTTTTTTCTTTTTCAATTCTCTCACCTCTTCAATTATTAAAATCACATTAATTCTTTTCATAAGTACTTGTAACACGTGACTACAAACCAATAAATTGAAACTGTTTAATCTAAAATAAATGTTTAAAGCATCCTAACTATAGGATACGACATAACGCGCTATATTACAAAATAGTTTTTATAAGAATGGAATATTTATAATATAACTAGTAAATAACTACACATAAGGAGGTGATTACATGAGAAAAAAACTATCAACCTTATTATGTGCTATTTTAATTTTTACAGCCTTTACAGCAATAGGATGTACTAAGCAACCTGCTACTAGCAACAATTCAAGTAATACAACCGGAAGTTCAACCAATAACACCACAAATGGGACTAATAGCAATAAAAACTCTACTACAAGCACTAATAAAAGCGATACTACAATTGAGCAACAAAATCCAACAGGTAAAATTTTTACCTTAGATGAGCTACAAAAGTATGATGGAAAAAATGGAAACCCAGCTTACGTGGCTGTAGATGGGGTAGTGTATGATGTGACTCATGCTAAAAACTGGAAAAACGGTATGCATGAAGATGGTATAACTGCTGGCAAAGACTTATCCAAAGAAATAAGACAGTCATCTCATGGAACTAGTGTATTGAAAGATTTGACTGTTGTAGGTAAGCTAAAGCAGTAGTTTAAGTACTACAATTTTTTATGTTCATATATAATTGCATCTTAAGTCTAAGCATTATATGAAAATACAACACTTCATTCCAGAATCGATTTCCAATGCTCATCTAGGTTCTAATAGGAGCTTCCGAAAATATTAATTTTACTGCAATACAAGACTATACAGAACTTTATTTTAAGGCTATTTTTAATAATATTGTTGAAATTAAATGGTCATGAAGGAGATGCTATATGAGCGAGCTATTAGAATTAAATGATTTTTTTCAGATGGAATGGCTTTAAAAATCATTAATACGTTCTTCATTAGTGATTTTTTGCGCATCTGCCTTTTCTGAACGTATGTGAAGAAATTCTGGCAGGCGACATATTCTCTCTTTATCTTAATGGCATTCTTAATATACTTAAAATTAAGGTACATAAGATTTATAAAGAGTGAATGGTTAAATAAAGAGTAAAACTGTATGTTCGAACGTAGTGAGTTTGCAGTTTTAGCCATGGAATATGACAAGATCATATTAATTCTTTGCGCAAGCTCATCTAAGCATCGGATGACTGACCACTTAATTTCAACACAGTACTTTAACAGAGCCTATTTTAAATATGTAAGTAACCTCCGTTTATGCTATAATTATATGGCTTATAATTTTACGGAGGTTATACTATGAACTTATTATCACTTTTTTCTGACAAAAAATTCTTCAATGCCACTATAAAACTAGCCCTTCCAATTGCACTTCAAAACTTCATATTATCTTCATTGAACCTTTTCGATAATATAATAATTGGTGGACTTGGAGAAGTAGCAATTGCAAGTGTTGGACTAGCTAATCAAATGTTTTTCTTACTAAATCTTGTATTGTTTGGAGTGGTCAGTGGCGCATCTATATTTACAGCTCAATACTGGGGAAATAAAGATTTAAAAAATATAAAAAGAGTTCTTGGAATATGTCTTATTTCATCCATAGCAGCATCATCAATTTTTACTTTAGCGGCATTAATTTTTCCTAAACCTATAATGAGCATTTTTTCTAACGATCCTGCCGTTATAAATATGGGAGCTAATTACCTAAGAATAATATGTTTAAGCTATATAGTTACTGCAATTTCTTTTGCTTACGCAGCTACTTTAAGAAGTATCGGCCAAGTAAAAGCTCCTATGTTTGTAAGTGTTACTGCCCTTGCTGTTAACACAGTACTAAACTTTACCATGGTTTATGGTGTAGCTGGCATTCCTGGTCTTGGAGTATACGGATCAGCCTTAGGAACATTAATAGCTCGTATAATTGAATTCATTCTAATGATCTTTGTTGTCTATAAATTTAAGTTTCCATTGGCGGCAAAGCCTAAGGAATTGCTTGATCTTTCTCTAGACTTCGTAAAGAAATTTTTCAAGGTAACTATTCCTGTTATATTGAATGAAAGTCTTTGGGCTTTAGGAGTTACAGTTTACTCTGTAATTTATGCTCATATGGGAACTTCCATAATAGCATCAACAAATATAGTAAGCACCATAGACAGACTAGCAATGGTTATATTCTTAGGTTTTGGTAATGCAGCTGCAATAATGATAGGACAAAAGATTGGTGAAAAAGATGAAAAAACAGCCTTCTTATACGCTAAGAGGTTCATTATAATGAATCCTTTAATAGGTATACTTGTAGGACTTGTAATATATATCGGTGCGCCTTATATACTATATGCTTACAACGTGTCTCCTGAAGTACACAACTATTCAAAGTCATTGCTTCATGTTTTAGGTATATTCTTATGTATAAAAGTCTTTAACTACACAAATGTAGTTGGTATATTAAGAAGCGGCGGCGATACAAAATTCTGTCTTCTACTGGATATAGGTGGTATGTGGCTTGTAGGAGTACCACTAGTAGCTTTGGCTGGCTTATACTTTAATCTTCCTATAGATAAGGTATATATCTTTGTCTTTATGGAAGAAGTTGCAAAATTCATTGTAGGCTTTCCAAGAATAGCTTCCAAAAAGTGGATCAATAATTTAGTAATACACTAATATTCTTATCAAAACCTGCTATAAACAAATCATAATAGTAAAGGGATAAAATCTATAACTAGATTTTATCCCTTTACTTTATGCTATAATTTTTATCTACGATCTGCTTTTTAATAACTGGTGGATTACATAAGTTGCATCCATGTATGAAGCTATAGATTGGTCATGATTCAATCTATTTATTATTCTTGCAATAAACTCTGACATATCAACTTTCTTAAACCATTCAGCCTGTTGAACTTCAGGAGATATATATGTTAAGTTTGTGGAGTAAACTCTAGTTATTAGACCATCTTCATATAGTTTCTTAAATTTATCTACACCTTCAGTGAAGAATGCAAAAGTAGCTGCTATATAAACATTTCTTGCTTTTCTTGCCTTTAATTCTCTTGCGATATCTAAAACAGACTCTCCAGAAGCTATCATATCATCAACTATAAGTACATCTTGTCCTTCAACGTCTCTTCCCATATATTCATGCTTAACAATTGGGTTCTTTCCGTTTATAACTGTTGAGTGATCTCTTCTCTTATAGAACAAACCTACATCTAAGCCTAACACACTTGAATAGTAGATTGCTCTATCCATAGCACCTGTATCAGGACTAATTACAAGCATCTTATCTTTATCTATTTCTGCTGACTTCTCTTCAGTAATAAAAGTCTTTAATATATCATAAGTAGGATATAGGTTCTCAAAAGACAATAATGGTATAGCATTTTGAACATTTGGATCATGAGCATCAAAAGTCAATATCTCTTGAACTCCTAATCTCTCAAGTTCTTGCAATGCTAAAGCACAATCAAGAGATTCTCTTCCTTTTCTTCTATGTTGTCTTGATGCATAAAGAAGCGGCATTATTACAGTGATTCTTCTTGCCTTTCCTCTTATTGCAGATACGGTTCTTTTTATATCTTGGAAATGCTCATCTGGTCCCTTGAATGTTTGTAATCCAAACATATTATATGTGCAACTATGATTTCCAACATCACAAAGTATGTAAATGTCCTTACCTCTAACTGTTTCTGAAAGCTTTACCTTACCTTCTCCATTGGAAAAGCGTATTTCTTCAGTAGGGATTAAGAATGACTCTTTTGTTCCTCTTCTTGATTTAATTTCCTCATCAATCTTCTGGCCTAAAGCTTTGCAGCTTTCTAAAACAATAAGTCCTAAGTCTCCATTATCAGGGATAAAAATTTGATTATCGCTCATCTTCATACTCCTTATTAAGTTTATATATACTATTATACTTATTTTTTCAGATTTATGAATTGATTATTATGTCGGATTAACTCGATATTTTAACATTTGCTCAATCAAATTAATTAATTCATAACTTTACTTATAGTTTCTACTATTTGGCATAGTATATAAATATATTGCTATGCTATTCGTTTACATTGTATATTTTAACAAAGGGTATGATTTATAGGTCTATTTTTCTAATTTTAAATGATTTGTATCTAGCTTACAACTTCGGTTCCGCTTTTATCTTTATAGAGCTTTTATCTAACACTCTTTTTACCTTTTATGAGAAATAAAGAGTAATCTATTAATTCCTCATCTATTTTTTTATTATCATAATAAAATGTATGAGCTTCTACTTCACTAAAACCACATTCCTCTAATAAAACTTTTAGCTGCTGTTGATTAAACCCATTGTGCCCATCAAAACCAATTTCATTTTTATGAAAGCTTCCATCTTCTTCATTAAGATCCACAATGCATAAATGACCTTCTGGATTTATCATGCTATAAAACTTTTCACTAATTGCTTTTATATCTTTTATATGATGAAGAGCCATGGAACTATATATTAAGTCATATTTTTCTTTTAGACTATCTTGAGCCATTATATCAAGATTAAAAGATTTCAAGTTAGAAGTATTAAATTGCTCTATCTTATAGTTTACAACCTCAACCATGTTTTTTGAAGAATCAATAAGCGTAATACTTTTTAGATGTTCATAAAGATTAAAGCTAACGAGGCCAGTACCACAACCAAACTCCATTGCAGTGCTTTCTTTACTGAAAGGAACCGATTTTCTTATTTCTTCTGCTACTATCTTTGCTCTTTTTCTTCTTTCTTCCGTATCCCAACTTCCTGCAAGCTCGTCAAATCTCATGCTTTACCTCCTAATAAATTAATATACTTTCTTTTTCATTAAAACTGTCCATAGGAAGGATTCACCAAAACACTCTCCACCTTCTACTTTCTTCATCTCTCTGAATTCTATTATCTCAAAATACTGCTGTAATATATTTTTTAACTTATATTCAGAAAATCCCATTCCACCACTCATAGATTTGTCTCTATATACATCATAGTCAGATATGTTTGCGCCACCTTTCAAATTAAAGCAAGTCATTGCAAAATATCCATCTTCCTTCATGCTATCGTATATTATTTCAAAATACTTATTCCTTCTATGAGGCTTAATATGGTGAAAGCATCCTCCATCATATACAAAATCATATTTTTTATCATCACTATGATCAAATATAGATTCACAGATAAATTTCACGTCTGTTTTCTGCTCTTTTGCACGTTTCTCTGCATATTCTATAGATGCATTAGAAAAATCAATTCCTAAAGCTTTAAAACCGCTCTGCCCTAAGTATATTGAATTTCTTCCTTTACCGCAGCCTATATCTAAGGCATCTCCACCATGTAATATCCCCATTTCAACATACGATACTAAGTTTTCATCAGGAATGTTCTTAAAAAAAGGAACTGAACTTTCATCTCTTTTATAAAATTTATTCCACCACTCACTATCCCTTTTTTCCAGAAGGTTGTCCAACATATTCATTACATCTTCCTCAGTTTTTACTATCTCTAAATCTAAACTACTGTTCATTTGTACCTCCATATAATCATCATATATGCATATAATTATACCATAAATAGGAACAAATTTTAATTAATCACATTATATAAATCACCTTTCTTCCTTACTCTATTTGCTCTCTATAATTGACTTTATCCAACTATAACAGCTGTATAACTGTTGATCACTTATGAGATCTGATCTGTGTTCAAACATTATCTTAAAGTTAGTATTCTGTTGTTTAATAGTATCCAGGTATCTTTCTATTGGCGCCCAACCGTCTTCTTCTTTTAACTCTGGTAATGCTGGATAGTGATTATTTTCTCCTATTCTAGCATTCCATAGATGTACAATATCTGTGTATTTTGCAAATCTTTCTATTATGTTAAGGGCATCAAAATTTTTATCTATCAAACTCTGAAGCTGCAATCTTCCAGTATCTAAACAAATCCTTATGGAATTATATCTATTCAGAAGCTCTTCTAAAAATCCACTTGCACAAATATATTTATTTAAGGCATCAAGCTCTAAGACTGGAACAAAGTTATACTCTATGGCTTTAATTGATAACCATTTAAACAAATATTCGGTTCTTGCTTTAAGATCCTCAAAGGAGTACTGAGATTCATAAGCATATTCGCTTCTATCTGCAAACCTCCAGTTAACCATATCAAAATCTTCTTTTATTACCACAGGCTTTGGATAATGGAATAATATATATTCTGGTTTAAGCTGTCTTTCCTTAATATATCGAAGCTCATTTTCTATATATACATATGCTTTTTTTCTTATGTTCTCATTCAAGGCTAAAAACTGTGCATCCCTATGCTCTGAAAATCCCGCTCTCAATGGAAAATGTACTCCGTACTTGAAACCTTTCTCACAAGATTGCTCCACTAAACATTCTATTTCCTTTTCTGTTTTAAAAGAACAGACTTCTACCCCATAGAAGCCTGTTAGAAAATCTCTATTAAATTTATTAAAATCATATCCCTCATGCATACCAATCATGAAACAATTCATATATCTTACCTCTCATAAATTAGAAATTACTTTTTACAAACCATATCTATATGGGGAATTCCGTCCTCTAAATATTCTTCAGAAATCGGTTCAAACCCAAAACCTCTGTAAAAATCAAATAAATAAGCTTGTGCTTGAATTTTAATAACTGATTCCTTTAGAACTGCTTCAAGATATTCCATAGCCTTTGATAACATATCTTTAGCTAACTCTCTTCCTCGATAATCTTTTTTCACTATTACTCTACCAATAGATGCCTCACTATAAGCAATGCCCTTTGGAAATATTCTTGTACAAGCTACGATTTCCCCACCATCTTCTAAATATAAATGATAAGCCTTGAAGTCTTTACCATCAGGATCTAAATAGATGCACTGCTGTTCTACTACAAAAACCTCACTCCTAAGTCTTAAAAGCTTATATATTTCTTCACCACTTAACTCATTAAACTTCTTTAGCTGCCAAATCATAACTTTCCTCCTAGTATTAAATTCATTCTCCAAAAGAATGCTATCCTGAACTATAAATGTCTTTTTAATTAGTTATACCAGATGTTCTAGAAATTTTCTATGAATTCTTATGTCAAACTCAAATCATTTATATAATATTTTGGTAAATCAACATATTAATTTCAAAATAATTACTATTTTTAAAATCTATGCTATAATATGTATAAATATTTTCAGTAAAAAGGATGGTATACTATGGACGAAAAACTACTAATAATTGAAATGCAGGATAAAATCCAAGAGCTTAGTAGAAAGCTTACTTTGTTAAATGACATGGTAAATCTTTTAAATAGGGCTAAAGCACCTGATCCTAGAAACCCATATGCCAACTGGAGATTGATAAACGGAATAGATATAGAAAAGAAGAGAAAGCTTGAGTTTGCACTTTTTATTCTTACCCAAAGGTTAAATTCTGAGTATATAAGTCAACCTATAGAATCAGATTTTATAGAAGAACCTGTCAAACAGTTATTATTAGTTGATAACAAGCCAAAAATTGACGAAATTTATAACATATTAAAATTGGTATTAGGAAAAAAAGATGAGGATGATTTTATTATAGACACTTTAGTCATTAGCCTATGTAGAGAAGGCAGGTATAGAGAACTTTGCGAATATATAATTTTGGAACAATCAAAGAATGGTAACAACGGAATAATGAAACTTTCACCTTTTATATAGAAACAGGGTTCCAACTTCAACTATTAAGTTATGCGTGTTCGAAAATCCTCAGAAGTCACGATTTTCGAACATGCGTAACTTAAGTTTTCGTAATGGAACCCTATACTCTTAATCTATCCCTTGCACATATTTTATATTTTTAAAGCCTCCCCTAACTTATAGAGGAGGCTTTAAGCGTAACTTTTATTGGTTCTTATTTATACAAAAAGAGATATTCTTATAGTTATTTAGTCTATGTTTAGTAATTAGAAACGTTAATTCAACATAGCTAATATTTAGTATCTAGCTTACTACTCTTCTACAGATTCAAGAACAATTCCATCCTTAAATCCTCCTCTTGCCGCACTTTTTTCCTGCCTTTTATTTATTAACTCCTCTTCACTAAAGCCTAAACTTTCAGCTAGTCCAAAAAGTACTTCCATAATATCCGCAAGTTCTTCTAGATTATTGTCTTCCTTAAACTCTACCACTTCTTCATCTAATTTTTTAACAAGTAACCCAGGTATATCTGTTTTATTTGCTTTTATGTATTTGCAACTCTTCCCACTATCTTCTATAACCTTGGGAATTTTATCCCTAACTAATTTATTATAATATTTCATAGTTATACCCCATAACTCTCCATATTTACATACCTATTTTATTAAAATAGCTAGTACTACTTTTTCTTTGTATAATTTGTTTTGTAAGGCATAGTTCCTGCAAGACTTAAAAAGAATCCAAATAATATACTCTCAAAGGTTGATACGGCATTCACAGGAACGTGTATGAAATACAGTAACTGTGCGGTTAAAGACTCTAGTATTAAATATATTATGCTAACAACTGCCAACAATATAAAATTATTTTTTATTTTTATATTCCTTCTTACTAACATTGGAAGATCAAACTTTCTATATACTCCCACAAACCCAAAGGTTGCAACACATACCACTATTACCTGTATAATATTGTTCAGCATCTTATCTCTCCTACAATCATTTTTTTACTTTTTAGATAAATCTCATCTTATAATCAAATTTACTATCTTTAGATATATTATAGCTCAACTCAATTACTTAAAACAATGCCAAATCAATTTAAATTTATCTAAAACAATACCACTTATTCTTCAAAAATGCCTAGTTCCACTCTATTTCTTCCATTCTTTTTAGCTCTATAAAGTGCCATATCAGCAGTACTATAAGCTTTATCAAAATCTTTTTCTGTCACATTATTTAATTCTGATATGCCAAAACTTGCAGTTACGTGAATTATTTGATTTTGAAAATTGAATACACACTTATCTATTACATTCCTAATGTTATCGGTCTTTATCTTAGCCTCTTCCAAAGAAGTATCATAAAACAGTATGATAAATTCTTCACCACCAAATCTGGCTACCATGTCCTCCTTCTGTATATTGGAATTTAATATAGATGCAATTTGTTTTAGTACAAGATCTCCTGCTGGATGTCCATAAGTATCATTTATTTGCTTAAAATGATCAATATCCATTATAGAAATTGAGGAGCCTTTGTTATCCTCACTTGTATTATGAATATCTTCCTTCAGACTATCTATAAAATATCTTCTGTTAGGTATGCCTGTAAGCAAATCGTTGTCTGAAAGATACTGTAACCTCTTATTTACTTCTTCCAACTTTATATTCTTGGCCAAATGCATGAAGTGATTATTATATACAAACTTACATAGAAATAGCGCTGAAATAAATAGCAAGGTTCCATTTATCAGATTTGAAAATAAAATTTCGCTATTATGCTGAAATACAATAATAACTATTATATATATAATAAAAGTTATTGCATACATCACATTCTCTACTTTAGGTTTAATTAATATAACCAGCCCACTATAGATTATATTTACTCCAAAAACTATAATCTGACCTGTGGTAATCTGATCAAGTCCAGTAATTAGAGTAAGGAAAATTAATATTAAACCCAGCGCTAAATAAACAAGTACTTCATATAGCCTTATATTAGCTTTATTAATCAACTTCTTATTTATAGCCCTATTAAACAGTATAAAGCCAATTAATGATACCAATGCAATGGATAGATGTAAAAATAAGTATCCAAAATAAATCAACCTATTTTCCACTGATCCAGCTTCGATTTTATTTAAGTCATAGAATACTGCTAGAAGTGTTTCAAAAACCACCAATATGCTTAATCCAATTCTAAGCCTTCTCATATTTGTGATAACTATATCTTTTCTTACACCTTCACTCTGAACGTCAGTTAAAATTATGTCATTGGATAAACTAAATATCTCTCTAAAAGTTTTTATCAATTCTATGCCCTCTTTTGCTAATAAATGAAGTTTATATATTTAAGTATTTTTATAAATTCTATCACATATATAAAGCTTTTGTATATAAAGATGTACCACTTCGATCAGAAATCTATTCTTAAAACTCCTCTGGCTTCAGAGATTAGTATTAAAAATATAAATTATAATACGAAGTGATACAGCTGTAACTTAATAAAACACTAGGAGGTATATATAAGCTTCCTAGTGTTTTATATTATCTAACTAATTTTATCTAATTTTGATTGTTCCTTGTTCAGCTGGAATAACAAATTCTACACCACAGTCTCTCTTTGTAAATTCTAACTTGCTATCATTAAAGTACACTTCCTTTACTGAAGCTCCATTATAAGCTATCTTAAAGGTCTCATATCCTTTAAATGCATTTTGCTTAATATTTACATTAATAACAGTTTCTTTTCCATAATTCATCATAAATTCATATAAAGTATATTCACCATTCCTATAATTATAGCTTTCCTTATCATCAACAAAATGAGAATAACTTACATCACCTGGATAAATATCAAGGGTTAATTGATCTATTTCCTTTTCTCCAACATAACTTTGTTCTGGAAAGTTTGGAATTATAGAACCGGCTTTCATATATATTGGGCAAATATCAAGAGGTGCTTTCTTAATTACATAAGTTCCTCCCTCTAACACTTCTTTAGTCCAATAATCTATCCACTTACCTTCTGGTAGATATACTGTTCTCACGGTTTTTCCTTGCTCTAGTATAGGCGCTACCAATATATTTTCTCCAAATAAGAATTCATCATTAATCTGGTGAACTTCTTTATCCTTTTCATAATGAAGCAGTAATGGTCTCATTACAGGTAAACCACTATGCTCTCCACTCCACATTAAATCATATATATATGGTAAAAGCTTGTATCTAAGCTTTATATATTTTCTGTTTATATCAAGGGTCTGATCATCGAAAGCCCAAGGCTCTTGATCTCTTGTATAACTTCCTGAATGATTTCTAAATAGTGGTGTAAAGCATCCGACCTGTACCCATCTTGATAACAATTCCGGTGTACAATCAAAGCTAAATCCTCCTACATCCGTACCACAGAAACTTATTCCGCTAATACTTAAGTTTAAAAGCATAGGAACAGACATCCTTAAGTGTTCCCAGAAACTTTGATTATCGCCAGTCCAAACAGTTGAGTACTTCTGAGTTCCAGCATAAGCTGCCCTGGTGATAACAAACGGTCTTTTCCCACTATATTTCTTTATTCCTTCAAAAGTTGCTTTAGACATAAGGTGACCATAAACATTATGAATCTCTCTATGATCTGTATTTCTTCCTTCATTTTTGAACTGAACATCATCTGGTAACGGCCCGTTAAAGCTCGCAGGCTCATTCATGTCATTCCATATACCTGATACCCCTGATTCAAGCATTATCCTTTGATTTTCTGCCCACCAGCTTCTAGTATCTGCATCAGAGAAATCAGGAAATACTGAGTTTCCTGGCCATACTTTATTCACATAAGTTATTCCATCCTTATCTGTCGCAAAGTAGTCATTTTTCAATCCTTCTTCGTAGATATGATAGTTCTTTTCTTTTTTAACACCTGGGTCGATTATTGTAACTATCTTAAAGCCATCTTCTTTTAGTTCATCTAAGGCTTTCTTCTCATCTGGAAATCTATTTTTATCCCAAGTAAATACTTTAAAATTGTCCATATAATCAATATCTAGATGAATAGTATCACATGGTATATCTTTTTCTCTAAAGTTTTTCGCTATTTCTTTTACCCTGCTTTCTGGTGAGTAAGACCACCTGCTTTGATGAAATCCAAGTGTCCACATTTGTGGTAAAGGTGTCTTTCCAGTAAGCTCTGTATAATTTGCAAGTATATCTTTAACACATTCTCCACCTATAAAATAGTAATCAAGGTTACCATCATCAGCACCAAAATAATAATATTCTGAGTTCTCTTTGCCCATATCAAAATAAGACTTAAATGTATTGTCAAAGAATATTCCAAATACACTATCTTCTCTTAGATTGATAAAAAACGGTATGGACTTATACAAGGATTTATGACTTTCTACATGCGGAGATGGATCATCAGTATTCCACATTTCATAATAGCAACCTCTCTTATTTAAATGACCAGTTTTTTCTCCAAGTCCATAAAACTTTTCGTCACCAAACATTTTCTTTACTACTTCAATTTTGTGTCTATCAAAATCCTTCTCAACGTTATGCCCTTCATCTTCAGCTACACTTACAGTGCCTCTTCTTAAAAAAGGTCTTCTTTCTTCTCTTAAATCTTCGCATAATATTGTTCCATCGATTTTATAGAAATCCACCTTAAAATCATCGTATACCTTAACCATTAGATGATTTGTTTTTATCTCTAAATACGAAGTCTTATTTTCAACTGCAATACTACATTCTTCTATATTAAGCTCCTCAATAGCTCTTGAATAATGCTTCTGGTATTTTAACGGAGAAAATATATTAATCACTACTGGATTTATAACTTCTACTATTCCTTTATTGTTCTCAAAATCCAAATATATTTTATTTTTTTCTACTCTATGATTTACTAGCTTTCCAAACATAATTAATCCTCCTATAGCACTTGTCAATTTATTATGTAAACCTTATATTAATAGTATATATATTTTTTACTTGTAATACTTGCTCTATTTTAACTATAAATAACACTATTTTGACATAAGAAAGGTATTTGTGATGGAAACAGAAAAAGGTACATTAAGAGAAACTGTGGATCGAGGAGAAGCTGTCATACCCTTTTACTCCTATAATCATATTTGGAGTAACTTTACCCTATATCTTCATTGGCATAATGAAGTTGAGATAATATACGTAGAAAAAGGTTCTTTAGTATATACTATTGATACAATCCCTACAAAAGTTTCAGAAGGTGAATTTATAATAATAAATAGTGGCCAACTTCACTCAGCACACACTATTGGCAATGGTGATTGTATACATCATGCTTTATTATTTGATCTAAATTTCTTAAATAGTGAGCATGACGATTCCTGTCAATTAAACTACTTAAATCCACTACTGTCGGGGTACTATAGATTTCCTACCAGTATAGATACTAATACAAATTGGGGGAAAAAAGTTATTTATGAAATTAAGGAAATACTAGAGGCTTACAACGAAAAATATTTTGGATGGGAGATTGCTATAAAAGCATCCCTATATAAAATATTTTCAATTATAGCTAGAGATGGCGACTTCCTTATAAATGAATCTACCTACACATCAGCTATAAGCTATAAAATCACTATTTTAAAAAGAGTCTTAAACTACATACAAAAAAATTATGCAGACAAGATCTACACCCAAGATCTAGCCAAAGAAGTTAGCATGAATCCTCAATACTTTTGTAGATTTTTCAAGGCTAACACTGGTAAAACTCCTGTTGATTTTATAAACCAATACAGAATAGAACAAGCAACAAAGCTAATTAAAAACGTTGATAAGAAAATATCTGACATATGCTATGAAGTTGGTTTTGAAAACTTTAGCTACTTTATAAAAAAATTCAAAGAGTACGAAAAGTGCACTCCAAATCAATACAGAAAATCCTTTAGTTAAAACACTTTTTAGAACTCATATGCTAAATTATTTAAACAAACCTACTTATATCACATAATATAATCCTAAGAGAAATATTGTTGAGGTAAAGCAATGTCAAAATTAAATCCAGAGAAACTTTTTGTAGAATTTAGAGATGGTGTTACCACTGTAGCACCAATCATAGGAAGACGTTATACTCTTACTCACTCAGATATAACTGCTGAACTATTTTTAACCATTGGCCTAAACTATGCTTATGATAAAACCAATTCTACTAAAGATGAAGTGTTAGGGGAATGGATAAAGAAAAATAACGAACTATATTTTCACATATACTTAGTTGTATCTAAAGACTTAAATCCTATATTAACCGCTATAAGAGACTATATTTTTAGAAAAGAACTTCCTCTCGCAATAGAAGCAATAAGGTATGGTGATAGTCAGCTTTTCAACACTTATCCAGAACTTGATAAGTCAGAAATTATAGTACATTTTCTTTCAACCTGTGAGCATTTTAATAAAGTTGAGAGCTATGGCCCATACCACAATTATGGTATACAAGAAAAATAATCTATTGTGATGCAATTATATAAATAGATATGTATATTAAAAATGTCGTTACATTTATATATAACTAGAATACCACTAGATTATAAATCGAAACAGCATCTAAAAAATTTAGACGCTGTTTTGATTTTGGTACAAACTATAAAAATTATCTTAACTAAGATAACTTTAACATCACATTAAAATATAATCTTAGGTAAAGTCTCAAGAATCGGTTTAGAAAAATAATATCCTTGTATCAAGTCTATTCCTACGGAAGTCAATACTTCAACTTCTTCAGCTTGTTCTATTCCTTCTGCTATTATTAATACACCTAAGTCTCTACACATTTTTACTATGTTAGCCACTATTTTATATTTAACATCATCCTTATGTATGTCCTTCACTAGTTCACGATCAAGTTTTATTATATCAGGTACAAATTTAGCTAATAATAACAAACCTGAATTTCCTGCTCCAAAATCATCGATTGCAGTTTTAAATCCCATTCCCTTATATGATTTAAAAATCTCTGCTATATGTTCAAACTCATCAGTTTTTTCTTGCTCAGATACTTCAAAAATTATATTATTCAAAGGAAAATCAAACTTTTTAGCAGATTCTAATGTAGAACTTATACAAATTTCAGGTTTATAAACCGCTCTAGGCATAAAATTAATAGATAAATAAGAATCACAATCTAACTTAGACGCAAGCTCTATTGCTTTATACCTACACTTTTGATCAAAACTGTACTTCAACTCTTCTGTAACTTGTGATAATACAGAATACGCAGACTCTCCGTTAATTCCTCTAACCAATGCTTCATAAGCAAATATAGAATTTTTCTTTGTATTTACTATAGGTTGATATGCAAAGGTAAAATCGAAATCAAGAGGGATACTGCAGAAACCACATTTTCCTGTCATTGCCCCACCCCTTATATACATCTTTATTATATTACAAACATAATATATCTTTAATTATACCACCAGATTTACTTCGATTCAAAAGCCATTAATTAGATTGATTTCATTTAAATAGAATAATAATATTTAAATATATATGGTCAACTTATTAATAAACTTTATATTTTTAATAAGCTATTAGAGCAATTTCTCCCATTAGATTAAAGGCATTATTGCCACACGCAAAAACAACCTTATCTATATAATTTTATAGATAAGGTTGTCCTTTGGTAAAAATTTAATTTAATAATTATACTTTATTAAATCGTATACAAAAAGAGCTATTGTACATGAAAATCCATTCATTGTTCAAAAGCTCTCTTTATTTTTATCTTGGTTGAACTATTAATTTTATTGCTGTTCTTTCTTCTCCATCGATTTGAATATCTGTGAAAGCTGGTACACATACTATATCTTTTCCACTAGGAGCAACAAAGCCTCTAGCAATAGCAATAGCTTTTACAGCTTGGTTTATAGCTCCAGCTCCTACAGCTTGTATTTCTACGATATTTTTTTCTTTTATTATAGCAGCTAAAGCTCCTGCCACAGAGTTAGGGTTAGATTTAGTTGATACTTTTAATACTTCCATTATTACATAACCTCCTAGAAATTAACGATATCGTTTACATAAGCTCTAATAATCTTTTACTCTATATATATTCTACACATATTAGGAAAAACCTTCTTTTTTATAATTTTTTTTATTTTTTATTTTTTTTTATTATTATAAATGTATTTTATATACTTTTTCATCATATTTTATGCGATTTTTAGCATCCATGTAATATTCTATTATCCTGAAAATAGATAAAGCGACATTCTTTAGCTATTTTTGCACATCTGCCTTTCCCACTGAGCAAGAAGAAAATATTGTAGTTAACATAAATAATAAAAAAAAATACATTTTGCTTTCACAAAATGTATTTTGTACTTATTTAGCATAGTCAACTGCACGGGTTTCTCTAATAACATTTATTTTAATCTGTCCAGGATATTCTAATTGTTCTTCTATGTTCTTTACAATATTCCTTGCCATTTCAATGGACCCTGCATCATCAACTTGATCTGGTTTAACCATAATTCTAATCTCTCTTCCAGCTTGAATGGCATATGACTTTTCTACACCTTCGTATGAATTTGCAATTTCTTCGAGCTTTTCTAATCTCTTAATATAAGCCTCTAAGGTTTCTCTTCTTGCTCCTGGTCTAGCTGCTGAAATTGCATCAGCTGCTTGAACTAGCACTGCTTCAAGTGACATCATCTCAACATCACCATGATGAGCTGCAATAGCATTTACTACTATCGGAGATTCGTGATATCTCTTAGCTAAGTCTCCACCAATTAAGGCATGAGGTCCTTCATACTCTTGATCTACAGCTTTGCCGATATCATGTAACAATCCTGCTCTTCTTGATAATGTAACATCTAAACCTAATTCAGATGCCATTAGCCCAGCCAAATATGAAACCTCTATTGAATGTTTCAACACATTTTGGCCATAACTAGTTCTGTACTTTAATCTACCTAGAAGTCTAATTAATTCTGGGTGTAGTCCATGTACTCCGGTTTCGAAGGTAGCTTGTTCTCCCTCTTCCTTAATATCATTTTCCACATCCTTAGTCGCTCTTTCTACCATTTCTTCTATTCTAGCTGGGTGAATTCTACCATCTACAATTAATTTTTCTAGAGCAATTCGCGCTACTTCTCTACGAATTGGATCAAAACTTGATAGTATTACTGCTTCTGGAGTATCATCAATTATTAAATCAACTCCTGTCAATGTCTCTAAAGTTCTAATATTTCTACCTTCCCTACCTATAATTCTGCCCTTCATTTCGTCATTTGGTAGAGCTACTACATGTACAGTAGATTCTGAAACGTGATCAGCGGCACATCTTTGTATTGCTGTTGTAATTATTTCTCTTGCCTTCTTATCAGCTTCTTCTTTGGCTTTTGTTTCAACTTCTTTAATCATTATAGCAGCATCATGTTTGATTTCTTTACTAATTTCGTCAAGAAGAATTTGTCTTGCTTCTTCACTAGATAGGTTTGATATCCTTTCTAGCTCTTCGCGCTGCTTTGTGTATAATTCATGTACACTGTCTTCCAATTGATGAACCTCTTGTATCTTTTTGTTAAGGCCCTCATCTTTCTTCTCTAAAGCATCACTTTTTTTATCTAGAGATTCTTCTCTTTGTATCATTCTTCTCTCTAGACGTTGAATTTCATTTCTTCTTTCACGGGATTCTTTTTCAAAATCATTTCTTAATTTATGAACTTCTTCCTTAGCTTCCAAAATCGATTCTTTTTTTAGAGCTTCAGCCTCTCTTTTAGCGTTTTCCAAATTAGCTTCAGCTTCCTGTTCTAAACTGGACATTCTACGTTTAAAAGTATTTTTTATTACTGAATACTCAACAATTCCTAGCACTATTAAAACTAGTACACAAACTATAATTTCAATAATGTAATGCATCATAACACCTCCTTCGCACTATTTTAGCAATTTATATTATTAGTAAATATGAAGGCTTAGTAAGGTGTCATATTAAATTCAGACTGTAAACAAATGAATATGATAAACCAGTATTTGTTATTATTTTATATTAATTTTAAAATTATGTCAAGTTGATAGATTAAAGCGTTATATAAACAATTTAATATTATCTATATATTATTATTCTCAATTGTTCGTATTTTATAACAAAAAAATAAATCGCATAAGCGATTTATTTTTGCTCTTCGTTAGCTTTAGCTTGTTTTTTTTCTGCTTTTGTTTCTGCTTTAGCTTCACTATATATTGGCAACTCATACTTCGCTCTAATTTTATTTTCTATCTCAGATGCTATTTCAGGATTATCCTTAAGGAATTGCTTTGCATTTTCTCTTCCTTGGCCTAATCTTACATCACCATAAGCGAACCATGCACCACTTTTCTGTATTATTTCATCCTTAACACCTACATCAACTAAGTTACCTGTCTTCGATATGCCTTCTGCATACATAATATCAAATTCAGCTTGCTTAAATGGGGGTGCAACTTTATTTTTAACTATCTTAACTCTTGTTCTGCTTCCTACAACACCTTCGCCTTGCTTTATAGAATCAATTCTTCTTATATCCATTCTAACAGAAGCATAGAACTTAAGAGCTCTACCACCAGTTGTAGTTTCAGGATTCCCAAACATTACACCAACTTTTTCTCTTAATTGGTTAATGAATACAACTACACATTTTGACTTATTTATAGTTCCTGCTAATTTTCTAAGAGCTTGAGACATAAGTCTAGCTTGTAATCCAACGTGTGAATCACCCATCTCTCCTTCTATTTCTGCTCTTGGAACTAAGGCTGCAACAGAGTCAATAACTACTACATCTACTGCACCAGATCTAACTAAGGCTTCTGTAATTTCTAACGCCTGCTCACCAGTATCTGGTTGAGATACAACTAGATTATCTATGTCAACACCTATAGTTTTAGCATAGCTTGGATCTAAAGCATGTTCTGCATCTATGTATGCTACAGCCCCACCAACTCTTTGTGCTTCTGCAGCTATGTTTAAAGCAACAGTAGTTTTACCTGAACTTTCTGGCCCATATATTTCTATTATTCTACCTCTAGGCACTCCACCAATTCCTAAAGCTATGTCTAAGTCTAAGCATCCTGTTGAAATCACATCTAAATTTAAAGTACTATGCTCACCTAATTTCATTATTGAGCCTTTTCCAAATTGTTTTTCTATCTGTCCCATAGCTGATTCTATGGCCTTAAGTTTTTCCATATCAATACCCATTGATAAACACATCCTCTCTAACGAACGTTTGTTCTATATTTATTATAAATTACTTTATTTTATAAGTCAACATCAATATAGTTTTTTAATTTAAGTAATACTTTACTGTTATACTAAGTTATAGTTAAATACAACTTATTAAAAACAAACCATATATCAATTGAAAATAAACTCTGAATCTTCACATGAATTATAAAGCAAAAAAATAATTTAGGAAATAATGATTTTATTGTTATCAAAATATAGATGTACCACTTCAGTATAGAATTTACATTTTTTTAATTCTTAAAAGTAAAGAAATTAAAAAGTAATTTCCATAAAGAAGTGGCAAATACTTACATATTTAAATTATTACCTTTTACATGAATGTTAAACCTATTTTTCTGTATTAATAGCAGCTTTATTCTTAACAAAATAATCTATTCCAGAAAGTATTGTTACAATTACCGCTAAATACAAAGATACTGTTGGCGCTATATCAAAAAACTTATTCATAAAACTATTATCAGTGACTAAATTCGTTAAGTATTTAGAAGATCCAATATTAACTTTTAATAAAAGCAATATTATTGCAATAATCTGAATTACAGTTTTTATTTTTCCCCACCAGCTAGAAGCGATAACAGTACCATCAGCTGCTGCAATAGTTCTTAGTCCAGATACCGCAAACTCTCTAGCTATTATTATAACTGCAGCCCAGCTTGGTACCACATGCAATTCAACTAAGGATATAAGTGCTGATGTAACCAAAAGCTTATCTGCTAAAGGATCCATAAACTTACCAAATCTAGTAATTTGATTTCTACTTCTAGCTATGTATCCATCTAATTTATCAGTTAATGAAGCTAATACAAATATAAAAGTAGCTATAAAAGTGCTATATGTTAAATCTCTAAAGGCTATAAAAACCAAAAAAATAGGCACCAAGAATATCCTGATTATAGTAAGTCTATTTGCAAGATTCATTATAAACAACCCCTAACAAATCATATTCAGTAGAATCAACAATTTTAACTTTCAGTATGTCACCAATATTTAGTTCATTATTCACAGCATTGATTATAATATTACCATCTATTTCAGGAGCCATTTCATAAGATCTTCCTAAATAACTTCCTTCTTCTAGTTGTTCTACTAAAACATCATATACATTGCCAATCTTTTCTTTGTTGATAGCTTCTGAAACTTCCATTTGAGTAAGCATAAGAAGATCTTCTCTTTTAGCTTTAACTTCCTCATCAACATGATTTGGCATTGCATAAGCTGCTGTTCCTTCTTCTTTAGAATATTTAAACACCCCAACTTTGTCTAATTTATATTCTTTTAAGAAATTTTTTAATTCACTAAAATCTTCATCTGTTTCACCTGGAAATCCTACTATAAGCGATGTTCTTAAAGTTATTCCATCAACTTTTTGTCTTAAAAGATTAATCTTATCTATAATTGCTTGTTTTGTAGTTTTTCTTCCCATAGCCTTTAATATATTATCACTTATATGCTGTATAGGTAAATCTAAATATTTGCATACCTTAGGATTTGATGCAATTTCGTCTATCAATTCATCATATATCTCTTCAGGATAGCAATAAAGCACTCTTATCCATTGAATACCATCTATTTTACTTAATTCATTCATTAATACATGGAGTTTGTTTGCATCATATAAATCAATACCATATCTAGTTGTATCTTGACCAATAAGAATAAGTTCTTTAACTCCATTAAGAGCTAACTTTTTAGCCTCTTCTACTATACTTTCTAACTGTCTGCTTCTATATTTACCCCTTATTTTAGGTATAATACAGTAAGTACAGAAATTATCACAGCCTTCTGATATTCTTATGTAAGCAGTAGCTTTATCAGTTGTAATAACTCTATCACCTTCATTAATGTTTATATTGCTGTATTCCAATTTAGTTATTTTTGATTTTTCACTGTTAATGAAAGAATTTATAAGCTCATCGATTTTATTATAATCATTAACTCCAAGCATAATGTCAATCTCAGGCATAAGCTCAGTAAGCTCACTTCCATATCTTTGAGTTAAGCAACCTGTGGCGATAAGCAACCTACAGTTATATTTATTTTTATATTCTGCCATTTCTAATATTGTATCAATAGACTCTTGTTTAGCTTTTTCTATAAAGCCACAAGTATTAACTATAATTATATCTGCAGATTTAGGGTCATTAGTTAATTCGTAATCTCTTTTTAGCTTACCCAGCATAATTTCAGAATCAACTCTATTTTTGTCGCATCCTAGGCTTATCAAGCCCACCTTATATTTCGTCAACGTAATTCCTCCTGTGTTCAATACAATATAATAAATAATACAAATTAATTTTAAAACTGTTTTACCATTAAAACAAGTATTTTTTCTACATATTCTCAAGTTCTTCCTTAGTTATAAGTACTTGCCTTGGCTTACTTCCATCCTTTGGCGATATAATATTATTTTCTTCTAGCTGTTCCATAATTCTTGCAGCCCTATTAAATCCTACCCTAAGCTTTCTCTGAAGGAAGGAGGTAGATGCTTGACCAGTTTCAACTACTATTCTTATAGCTTCCTCTAAGAGTTCATCTCCATCATCTGGATTTGCCGTATTTGAAGAAGAAGTAACCTCGCTATTTATATGATCTATTATCTCAGTTTCATAAGTTGTTTCTTCTGACGTACCCTTTATGAAATTAACCACCTGCTCCACTTCTTCCTCTGAGATAAATGCTCCTTGAATTCTTACAGGTTTTGCCTCTCCCACAGGGTAGAAAAGCATATCCCCTTTTCCTAATAATTTTTCAGCTCCAGAAGAGTCTAGTATGGTTCTTGAGTCAATCTGACTAGAAACAGCAAAGGATATTCTAGACGGAATATTAGCCTTAATAACTCCTGTGATGACATCTACAGAAGGTCTCTGTGTTGCAATGACAAGATGCATACCTGCAGCTCTAGCCATCTGCGCTAGTCTTGCTATATAATCTTCCACATCATTAGGGCAAGCCATCATAAGATCTGCAAGCTCATCAACAATTATTACTATCCAAGGTAGCTTCTCTGTAATGATTCCCTTGTCAAATAAGTTATTATACGATTCTATATTTCTTACACCGCTATCAGCAAATAATTTATATCTTCTAGTCATCTCATTTACTGCCCAGTTTAATGCTGCCGCAGCTTTTTTAGGGTCAGTTACTACTGGAATTAATAGTTGTGGAATTCCATTATATACATTCAATTCAACAACCTTAGGATCCACCATTAAAAGCTTAACTTCCGCTGGAGAATATTTGTATAGAATACTTATTATCAAAGTATTTATACATACACTCTTACCAGATCCTGTAGCCCCTGCAATTAATAAGTGAGGCATCTTACTCAAATCTGCTACGATTGACTTACCAGCTATATCCTTTCCAAGTGCAAAAGCCAAATTGCTTTTTGAATTTATGAATTCATCAGAATCCAAAACTTCCCTAAGAAACACTGGAGTAAGTTCCTTGTTTGGCACCTCTATTCCTACCGCTGCTTTTCCTGGAATAGGTGCCTCTATTCTTACACCATTGGCTGCAAGTCCTAAAGCTATATCATCAGATAAATTGACAATCTTACTTACTTTTACTCCAGCACTAGGCTGTAACTCAAATCTTGTTACTGAAGGCCCTTTTGTTACTTGTACAATTTTCGCCTCTACTCCAAAACTATTTAAAGTATCCTCTAATTTAGTTACGTTTTGAAGTAAGTCTTTTTTATCTTCTTTCTTTAGTTTTGATGCAGAATTTACATTTAAAAGCTCAGTGGAAGGAATTTTATATTCAGTTTCCTCTGAAGATAACAGTCTCTCTGTTAACTCTTTATTTACATCCTCTTTAACTTCGTTATCTAAAGCTTTTTTCTTATCTGAAGTTCTATTACTATTAGCAGTAGTATCTGTTATTTCAACTTTTGTTGGAGCACTTTCTGACACCACTTCTTCATGAATAGATGCATTCTTCATAAAGTCCAATATTTTTATTTTATTATTTATTCCATTTATGAATTCATTTTGATCATTATTTTTTTCCTCAAGTACAAGGAATTCTTCTTTAGTCTCTACTTTATTAGACTTTTCAACATTCTTATCCTTTTTCTCTGGTAACAGCCTAATATTCATGTTTATTGAATCTAAAGAAAAATCAAAGCCAACAATAAAAAGTATTACGTATACAGCTATATTAATAATAAATGTACCTATTGTACCTATTAATCTATATATAGGCAAGGTTATAGAAAAGCCAATAACTCCACTGTGAAAATAGCTTTTAGAACCAATTATAGCTTTTAAAGAGTTGGTAAAGCTAGTACTATCGTAATAGTTGCTTATTGAAATAACTTGTATAAATATTAATGAATTTATTATACCGGCAGTTAAAATTATAAAAGTTTTAGAAAGTATTATACTTCCTTTAGATTTTATATATATTATTGATAAATAAATCATATATAAAGGCAATATAAAAGTACCTATTCCAATTGCTGATGTAAAAAAATACTTAGAAAAATATGAAAGATACCCAGCTGCATCCGTATATATACTTATAGCTAATACCAAACTTATAGCTAATAGTATTATTCCAGTAATATCTGAGTTCTTCTTTTTCTGATTTTTTTTACTTGAAGTTTTCTTCTTTGCCATATTCTTCACCCCTTTTACTACTTCTACACACAGAGCTAAATTTCCTCCAAAAACCATAAATAAACCATAGGATTTACCTATGGTTTATTTACACTATCTATCATTGAGTTCAATTTGTCAAGTGCCTCTTTTATACCCCCAACTTCATCTATAAGCCCATAGTCCACTGCTTCCTTACCTACTAAAATAGTTCCCATATCATTCAAAAGCTCATCAGTTTGAAGCATAAGAGTTCTAAGGGTTTCTTTGTTTATATTAGAGGTTCTTACTATAAATTCATTTATACGCTCCTGCATTTTATTAAAATACTTAAAGGTCTGAGGAACTCCAAGTATTAATCCATTCATTCTTATAGGATGTAGTATCATTGTAGCAGAAGGTGATATAAATGAGTAATCAGAGGCAGTTGCTAATGGAACGCCTATAGAGTGTCCTCCACCTATTACTAGAGATACAGTAGGTTTGCTCAGACTTCTTATCATCTCAGATATAGCAAGCCCAGCTTCTACATCACCACCAACAGTATTCAAAATGGTTAAAATACCTTCTACTTTATCATTTTGCTCCATTTCTATTAACTGAGGTATTACATGCTCATATTTAGTGGTCTTTGTTTGCGGAGGTAATACACCATGCCCCTCTATCTGACCAATTATAGATAATATATGAATTCTTTGCTGCACATCTTGAGTAGAATTCGTATTGCCAAGTTCCTTTATGGATTCAATTTTATCATCTGTTCTTTTTTCTTCATTTTTTATTTCGCTCATGATCATTCCTCCTGTACTACTATATTTTGTACAAGAGAGTAATCATTTATTCAATTATTTACATAAAAGCTTTATGAAGTACATTAATTGCTTTTTCAACATCGAAGGAATGTATTAAGCACCATATAGTAGCGTGAGAATCTGCTGTTTGAAGTACTTCTATATTATTATCATCTAAGGTTCTTATTATCTTTGCCATTACTCCAGGAATTCCCTTCATTCTAGAACCTATTAAAGAAATTTTACTACATTCTTTAACCAAATGATAAACAATACTTCTATCTTTTAATATTGTCTCCAGCTTTGTTAAGTCTTCTGAATCTATTGTAAATATTTTTTCTTTAGGAAATATATTTATAAGATCTAAACTTATCTTATTTTCAGCTAGGGTATCCAATACCTTCTTATATTCATTTTTATTTTCGTTGTCTGACTCAGTTATAGTCACTTGAATTCTTCCAGACATGTGAGTAATACCAGTTAAAATACGAGGATCGCTGCTATCACCAACATTGTCAATAACTGTACCTTTGCACTTAGACATAGTATTTCTTATTACAAGAGGTATATTGCCTCTCATAGCTATTTCAACAGCTCTTGGATGTATAACTTTGGCTCCTTGATCTGCAAACTGAAAGACTTCGTTATAGCTAATCTTATCTATTAAATTAGCATCTTCTACTATTCTTGGATCAGCAGTCATAATTCCATCCACGTCAGTGAATATTTCTATCTGCTCACTTTTAAGAGCCACACCTAATATAGATGCTGAAGTGTCACTTCCACCTCTTCCTATGGTAGTAAAATTGCCTTCGCTATCCATCCCTTGGAATCCGCAAACTACAGGCACTATACCTTCGTTTAATAAATGTAGAATTCTCTTTGTATCTACATCTAATAAACGGGCATTAGAAAAATCGCTATTAGTTATTATACCAGCTTGTCCTCCAGTTAAAGGAGTAGCTTTAATATTATTTATATACAGCTCCTGGCATAATACTGTAGAACTAATTATTTCTCCACAACACATCAACATATCTGTTGTAAGCTTGTTTGCTTTTTTAAAATCACTATTTAATAGTGAAAGTAGTGTGTCTGTGGCATAAGGATCACCTTTTCTGCCCATAGCAGAAACTACAACAACAGGTGAATACCCTTTGTTTATTGCTTCTTTAATTTTTTCGATGACTTGTTCTCTTCTTTCAGATGTAGATACTGAAGTTCCACCAAACTTTTGTATGATGATTTTCAAAATATCACTCCTTTGTTAAAGCTTAGTTCTTTTAATCATTTCCTCTTCAACGTCAAGAATAATTGTTTTCGCGCCTATCTTTTTTACATAATCCCATGGTATCTCAAGGAATTCATCTCCACCAAATAGGCTAAACTTTGATATATTAATATTAATGATAAGAAATTTTAATTTTCCTTCATCATCTATAACTATATCATTGCTTGATAAAGAATTGTACTTTTCTCCATCATTGACGTTTATTATTTCATATCTTTCCATCTCAGATAAATACTTAATATTGTCACTCATGATAGCACACCTCCTTAACATCAAGTTATGATACCAAGGAGGATTTTATGCTTAGATATTTCCTTCACTAGTATTGTATGCAGCTATATCTTTTTGTGCTAGCGTGGACAATGTATCTAAATCAATTTCTTTTCCGACAAAAGCTCCGTTTATAATTCCAGGCTTGAAGCATTCTTCAAGCATGCTATGTACAGTTTCAAAGTTTATTCTATCAATTTTGCTTATTATATCTTCTGGCTTATTTATCTTATTTAAAAACAGTACTGATTTACCATTGCTGAACATCCTACTGCTAGTGCTTTCTAGGCCTAGAACATAATTTGCTTTTATCTTTTCTTTATTAATATCTAGTTGCTCTTTGGTTATTCCTTTTGTCATAAAAAGCTGCAATTCTTCATTTATTGCTTGAAGTGTCTGCTCAGCATACACCGGGTTAAGTCCTACATAAATGTTCATCATTCCAACATTTTTATATGACAAAGGATATGAGTATACCGAATAACAAACTCCCATTTCTTCACGAATCTTTTGAAAAAGTAAAGAGGAGGCTCCACCACCTAAGATATTATTAAGAACTATTAAATTATACCCATTATCTTCACCAATTGGAACCCCTTTTAAGCCTAAGTTTATGTGAAGTTGTTCAATATCTTTTTCTGCACTGACAAAATTATTCATTAAGCTTGGAGTAGAATACTCAGTTACAATGTCTCTTTTCACAGACCAGTTACCAAAATAATATTCTACTAACTTTATAAGTTCTTTATAATTGAATTTCCCACAGATTGATAATACAGAATTTTTAGGTGTATAGTGTGACTCTATATATTTTGTTATAATTTCTCTGTTAAAAGACCTTACTGTATCAGGTGTTCCTAATATTGGATAGGATAATGAATCATCACCAAAAGCAGCTTTAGCATGAATATCAGAAAGTACATCTTCTGGAGTATCTTCACCCATATTTATTTCTTCAACAACAACTCCCTGTTCTTTTTGAATATCTTCTTCACTAAATTTAGAATTGAACATCATATCAGATAACACTTCTAAACATAGTTCTGCATGAGTAGAAAGCGCTTTAAAATAATAACAAGTAGACTCTTTACTTGTATATGCATTTATTTGGCCTCCTACATTCTCAATATCCTCTGCTATCTTCTTAGCACTTCTGTTTTTTGTACCTTTGAACATCATATGTTCTATAAAATGTGAGATACCATTATTATTTAGATTTTCATTTCTTGACCCATTTTCAACATGTAATCCTATGCTTATAGAGTCAACGTGATCTATATATTCTGTTACAACTCTTAGGCCATTGGATAATGTGTACAGATTATACATAAAAATACCTCCTTATAATAAAAAATTCTATAAAGGTGCTACTTTAAAGAATTTTCTGCGAATCCGCCTTTTCAAGTTCATTGAAAAACATCCTTCAAGGCGATATATTTTTTTAGTCTTTCGATTATATTGTGCTTTTAATTATATGTTATATACTAATTTGCTACATCTATTAATATAGTTTTTAAAATGAAAAAATCGCTAATGCGACTTTCATTAGTGATTTTTTGAATATAAGAATAAAAAGGCAATTTTTAAGTTGCCCTTTCATATTTATTCTTTTGGCTTTTCTTCTTGTGATTCTGCTATAGCATCTTTTCTAGATAGGTTTATTCTTCCTTGATTATCTATATCAGTAACCTTTACTAATATTTCATCACCAACAGATACAATATCTTCAACCTTATTTACTCTACTTACATCTAGTTTAGAAATGTGAACCAAACCTTCTTTATTAGGTAGTATTTCAACAAAAGCTCCAAATTGAGCTATCTTAACAACCTTACCTAGATAAATTTCGCCTGCTTTTACTTCACGAGTAAGTCCATCTATTATCTTTAATGCTTCTTTAACACCTTCATGATCTGAAGAAGATACAAAAACCTTACCATCATCTTTTATATCTATCTTAACACCAGTGTCAGCAATTATCTTATTAATTACTTTTCCACCAGCTCCGATTACGTCTCTAATCTTATCTGGATCAATTTGTATAGCAGAAGTCTTAGGAGCATATAATGAAACTTCTTCTCTAGGGCCTGGTATACATTCCTTTATCTTTTCAAGAATTCCAAGTCTTGCTTTTCTAGCATCATATATAGCTGTTCTTATACAGTATTCTGATAACCCAGCTATCTTAGTATCAACTTGAATAGAAGTTATACCTTGTTCTGTTCCTGCAACCTTAAAGTCCATATCTCCAAAGAAATCTTCGATACCTTGTATATCAGTTAAAACTTCTTCTTCTGATAAGTCTTCTGAAGTTATCAATCCCATAGCTATACCAGCTGCTGGTCTCTTAATTGGAACTCCTGCATCTAATAAAGCTAATGTTGATCCACATACAGATGCTTGTGATGTAGAACCATTAGAACTTAAAACTTCTGAAACTAATCTTATTGTGTATGGGAACTCTTCTTCTGATGGTATAAGTGGCTCTAAAGCTCTTTCTGCTAAAGCACCATGGCCTATTTCTCTTCTACCTGGCCCTCTTAAAGGTCTAACTTCACCAACGCTGTAAGAAGGGAAGTTATAGTGATGCATATATCTTTTAGATTCTTCTTCTCCAATACCATCTAAAATCTGAACATCTCCTATAGCACCTAAAGTAGCTACAGTCATAACTTGTGTAAGACCTCTAGTAAATATACCAGTTCCATGAGTTCTTGGCAAAACTCCTACTTCACAGTTTATTGGTCTTACTTGATCAAAAGCTCTTCCATCAGGACGTCTTCTTTCATGTAAAAGCATATCTCTTACGATTTCTTTTTGAATTCTATATACAACATCGTTAACATCAGACATGTTGTCAGGATAAATTTCAGCAAAATGATCTATTACACTCTTCTTAACTTCATCCATTTCTACATTTCTTTCGTTCTTATCAATAATGTACATAGCCTTCTTTATCATCTCAAAAGAGTATTCACGTACTGTCTTTTCTAAATCAGCATCAACCTTATATATTAAAGGTTCCTTCTTTTCTTTTCCATAAAGCTTCATTGCTTCTTCTTGGAATGCAACTATACCTTTACATGCTTCAAAACCAAAGTTAATAGCATTGATCATAGTTTCTTCTGGTATTTCATGACCGCCAGCTTCTATCATCATAACTCTATCTTTAGTTGCACATACAGTTAAGAATAATATACTTTCTTCTCTTTGTTTTGATGTTGGGTTAAGTATAAACTCATCACCAATTAAACCTACTTGTACTGCAGCTACTGGAGTTGTAAATGGGATACTTGATAGACAAAGAGCAGTTGAAGCTGCATTTATCGCAAGAATTTCTGGAAGGTTATCATTCTCTACAGAAACTACTGTACAAACTACTTGTACGTCATTTCTATATCCTTTTGGGAAAAGTGGTCTAAGCGGTCTATCGACAGCTCTACCATTTAGAATTGCTTTTTCTGAAGGCTTACCCTCTCTCTTGATAAATCCTCCAGGTATTTTTCCTACTGCATATAATCTTTCTTCATACTCTACACTTAGAGGAAAGAAGTCAATCCCCTGTCTTGGTGCTTCTGAAGCATTTGCATTTGTTAATATTACTGTATCACCATAACTCATAAGAATAGCAGCATCAGAAAGCATTCCAATCTTTCCAAATTCTACTTTCATTTTTCTACCAGCTACAGTGGTTTCATGAAAATGGTTCATGTGTTAATACCTCCTTCCGGTTACTTATGTAAAACTTTACTTTAAATTGTTTAAAAATCGCTAAAGCGAGTTTCATTAGTATTTTCTAATCTGCCTTTAAAAAGTTTAAAACTAAAGCTAAAGGCGGATTTTTTGATTTTACTCTTATGTCATAACTATTTTAAATATAATACAGCATAGTTATTCACTGATTTATAAAAAACGCAGTTGATTTAAGAGTAAAATTTGTCCAATACACTTTTTATAAATTATTTTACGTGTATTTTCTTCTGAGGATTTGTATAAGAAGGTTTTTATAGACTAATATATATTATTTTCTCTTTAAATCTTAAGAAATTATTCATTATTTACTTAAAATTTTACAATTTTGTAGAGAGTAAAATAATAGAGCGGTATAACCGCTCTTATCAGATTAACCTCTTATACCTAATTTTCCGATTATTGCTCTGTATCTTTCGATATCTTGAGAAGATAGGTAGTTTAAAAGACCTCTTCTTTGACCAACCATCATTAGAAGACCTCTTCTTGAATGGTGATCCTTTTTATGAACCTTTAAATGTTCAGTTAAGTAGTTGATTCTCTCAGTTAATAGTGCTATTTGCACTTCTGGTGAACCAGTATCTCCTTCATGTCTTGCGTGTTGAGCAATAATTTCTTGTTTTCTTGCCTTATCCATTGTATACACCTCCAAAATTATCCCCTAGTTCCAAGAAAAAGATGGCAAACCTTTGATCTTAGGATTAGGTTCTCAAACGTATTATAGCAGAACTGATTTTCGTTGTAAATGAATTTTTTTACAATCCCTTTAGTTTTTTTCTCGATTCTGCAAAATTTTTGTCACTTTTCAATTGTTGCGTTAACGCTTCTAGACTATCAAACTTCTCTTCATCTCTTATTCTCTCTAGGAAATATACTTTTAATTCATCACCATATATGCTTTTATTAAAGTTTAAAATATAAGTTTCTATAGTAATATTCTTTCCATCTACAGTAGGATTATAACCAACTGAAGTTATACTTTTAAACAATTTACTCTTATAAATCGTGTTAGTATAATAAACTCCTATCTTAGGTAAAACAGCATTTGAATCAACTTCTATATTGGCAGTAGGAAAACCTAACTTTCTGCCTAACTGTTTTCCTAATACAACCTTACCTCTAAGAACGTAGGGTCTAGTTAACAATGCATTTGCGCTGTCTAAGTCTCCTTCAGCTAGAAGGTTTCTAATCTTAGTACTGCTTATTATATTTTCTTCATTCATTAATGCACCCATTATATGAAGTTCAAATCCATACTTTTTACTTAGAGTTTTTAGAAGCTCCACATCCCCCTTATTTTTAAAGCCAAATCTATAATTAAATCCAACAATAATACCCTTTGCATTATAGTTGGTTAGGAGTTGTTCTATAAAAGCTTCAGGCTCTATCTTCATAAAGTTCTCATTAAAATTCACAAGGCATGCAACATCAATACCAAGTTTCTCAAGAATTTCAAGCTTTGTTTCATTATCAAGAAGTAACTTAGGAGCCCTTTCCTTATTCACAACTGTTAATGGATGATTCCTAAAAGTATATACCATGCTAGAACAATGGTTCTTCTTAGCTAGCTCTATGGTTTTACTTATTAAGCTTAAGTGACCTAAATGTAAACCATCAAAACTTCCTAGAGCTATATAAGAAGCTTTTTCTAAAGAGATTTTGCTATTTTCATCAATAATTATCATCTTTGTACCTCTAATCTAATAATAATTTTTCTAACTTAAAGCCATCCCTATTCATTTTACCTAGCCCAATTAAAGACTTCTCTTTACTATATACTCTATATAACCTATCAAAGTCAAGTTTTTCTTTAACCATACTATTGTCACTCACTCTTACACCATTAATTAATAGCTTAGCAAACTTATCATTAACTGTAATACTATCATAAAACTTTAGTGCTTCTTCTATTGAAATAATATAATCACTTATATTAGATTTCTCTAACTCCTCTAGCGTAACACCATTCTCTAAAGTAAATGCACCATTAGCTGTTCTACATAATGCAGTCATTACAGCACCAACCTTTAGCTGTTCTCCTATATCAAAACATAAGCTTCTTATATAAGTCCCTTTAGAACAAGTTACATCCATCGATACAAAAGGCAATTTTATCTCTATATTAGCTATATCGTAAATAAAAATTTTTCTTGCTTGTCGCTCAATTTCTTTACCCTGCCTAGCAAGTTCATACAATCGCTTTCCGTTTACTTTAAGTGCTGAATACATTGGCGGAACTTGTTCTATCTCGCCTACAAATTTAGATATTACCTCAGCAACTTCTTCTTCCTTAATATGGTCAGTTGGAGAAGTTTTTATAATAGTTCCTTCTAAATCATATGTATCTGTTATAACGCCTAGCTTAAAGGTTACTCTGTATGACTTTTGATTTTCCATAATATAATCTATTATCTTAGTTGCTTTTCCCATGCAAACAGGAAGAACCCCTGAAGCTTCAGGATCAAGGGTTCCTGTATGTCCGACCTTTTTCTCCTTGGTTAAAAATCTTACTTTCCTAACCACATCAAAAGAAGTCATCCCTGTGCTCTTATTTATATTTATTATCCCATTCATATCTATATCTCTTCTTTAATTTGATTTAAAACTAATTTTTTTGCCTCTTCTAAAGATATATCCTTCATTGTTATTCCTGAGGCCCTTACATGTCCTCCACCACCAAAAACAGAGGCCACTTTATTTACATTCAAATACTTCTTAGATCTTAGACTCACTTTTACACCGCCGTCTACTTCTCTAAATAAAACAGAGCCTTCCACGCCTCTTATCTGAAGTCCTTGTGAAATAATATCAGACGAATCATCTAAGATCATATTTAGTTTTTCTAATATCTCTTTACTTATCTCCATAACTGCAAGTTTTCCATTAAACATAAGCTCTGTGTTACTAAGCACATAACCTGTTAATTTCAACTTTTCATATGGCTTATTGTCAAATATATTACTGTGAATATCTGAATGAGAAATATTGAATTTCAGAAGTTCTGATGCAATTATATGTGTAGTAGTAGTGGCATTAGAATGTCTAAAAGAACCGGTATCTGTAACTAAAGAAGTATATAAGCATCTTGCTATATCGCTATCTATTGGAGCCTTTAATAGGTTTATAAGCTCATATATTATTTCTGCTGTAGCAGCAGCATTAACATCAAGATAATTAAAATCACCGTAAAGATCATTTGACATATGATGATCTATATTTATAACAGTTCCTTCAAAGTTATCAAGTTCTGCTGAAATTCTTTCTTTATTGCCACAATCAAGTATTATGACACAATCTGTACCATCCTTAGGTTTTACACATTCTCCATTTAGCATATTAGAAAAAGGAAGGAAGCTTAAATTATATGATATCGCATCTTTCGATATCATATAAGCTTCCTTACCAATTTTTCTTAAAGCTTGACATAACGATAGAACGCTGCCAGCAGCATCACCATCGGGAGAAACATGAAATGTAATACCTATTTTATTCATCTGTAAAATTTTATTAGCAATTTCATGTAGTGTCATTATTATTTCTCCTTTATCTTCTCTAAAAGAGAATCTATATGCATTCCTTTTTCAATAGAATCATCTATTTGAAAAATCACTTCAGGTGTATGCCTTAAATTTATTCTGTGTCCAAGTTCTTTTCTAACAAATCCACTAGAACCTTTTAAAGCATTAAATGAAGCTTCTTTTTCCTCTTCACTTTTACCAAATATACTAAGGTATATATTAGCATATCTTAAATCTTTTGTAACTTTTACATCAGTGACACTGACCATAGCTGTAAGTCTAGGATCTTTTATATTATTTCTTATAATATCACTAACTTCTTTTTTCACTTCTTCGTTAATTCTTCCGCCTCTATAATTAGGCATGAAAATCACCTCTTTTAAAGTTCTTTTCTTTGAATGGCTTCCATAGTAAAGGCTTCAACGATATCTCCTTCTTTGATATCATTAAACTTTTCTAAGCTTAATCCGCATTCATATCCTGCATTTACTTCCTTAACATCATCCTTAAATCTCTTTAATGATGAAAGTTTACCTTCTAATATAACAATACCATCTCTGATAACTCTAACTTCTGAGTTTCTTACTAATTTACCATCTAAAACATAAGATCCAGCAATAGTACCAACATTAGAAATCTTATATGTCTGTCTAACCTCAGCTCTACCTAGAACAACTTCCTTATATTCTGGTTCAAGCATACCTATCATTGCTGACTTTATATCTTCAATAGCATCATATATTATTCTGTAAGTCTTTATATCTACCTTTTCTTTTTCAGCTATAACTACAGCATTATTATCTGGTCTTACGTTAAAACCTATAACTATAGCATTAGAAGCAGTTGCAAGAGTTATATCAGTTTCAGTTATTGCACCAACAGCTCCGTGAATTACTCTTACTCTAACATCATCAGTAGATAACTTTTCTAAGGATGATCTTATAGCTTCAACAGAACCTTGAACGTCAGCTTTAACTATTATAGCTAATTCCTTAACTTTACCTTCTCTTATTTGACTATATAAATCTTCAAGAGATACTCTGTTTGAATTATTAAAGCTTTCTTCACGATGCTTTTCTTTTCTTGATTCAGCCATCTGTCTAGCAGTCTTCTCATCTTTAACAACTATGAATCTATCACCTGCTGAAGGAACATCAGATAAACCAAGTATTTCTACAGGTATTGAAGGACCTGCTTGCTTAATCTTCTTACCCTTGTCATCAAACATAGCTCTAATTCTACCATAAGTTGAACCAACTACTATAGAATCACCGGAATGTAGTGTACCATTGCCAATAAGTAATGAAGCCACAGCTCCTCTACCTTTATCAAGCTTAGCTTCTACCACAGTTCCCTTAGCTCTTCTTGATGGATTAGCAGTTAACTCTAGCATTTCTGCAGTTAAAAGAACCATTTCTAATAGAGTGTCTATACCCTCATGAGTTTTGGCTGAAACTGGAACGCATATTACATCTCCGCCCCAATCTTCTGATACTAGACCGTATTCAGTAAGCTCTTGCTTAACTCTATCGATATTGGCACCAGGTCTATCCATCTTGTTTATAGCTACAACCATAGGAACATTTGCTGCCTTACAGTGATTTATAGCTTCAACTGTTTGAGGCATTATACCATCGTCTGCAGCAACTACTAAGATAACTATATCTGTAATCTGAGCACCACGAGCTCTCATAGCTGTAAAAGCTTCATGTCCTGGTGTATCCAAGAATGTTATCTTTTGATTGTTAACATTAACAGTATAAGCACCTATGTGCTGAGTTATACCACCAGCTTCTGACTCAGTAACCTTTGCTTTTCTTATTGCATCAAGTAAAGATGTCTTACCATGGTCAACGTGTCCCATAACAGTTATTATTGGAGGTCTGCCTTCTAGGTTTTCTTCTTCTTCAGTTTCAACTTCCTCATCAAAAGTTTCTAAAGTAGATTCTTCTTCCTTTTTAATTACTGTAACTCCATATTTTTCTGCAGCTTTTTCAGCTGTAGCAAAATCTATTTCTTGATTTATAGCAGCCATTACACCAGTAAATATTAGAGTTTTTATGACATCAGCACCAGGCTTATTTAGCTTTTCAGCTAATTCCTTTACTGTTATAGTGTCACTTATTTCAATAGTTCCACCATCTAGTTCTGCTGTTTCGTCCTCTGAATCTGAAGACTCATCATCTGATCTCTTTTTCTTTCTCTTCTTACCTGCTTTATTAACTTCTTCAGCAACCATTTCTTCATATTCATCTACTATGGTTTTAGAAATTTCTTCTTCATCATCTGAGCCCTCAGGTATTAATGTATTTCCAGTACCTGCTAGCAGTTCTTTTATAAGTTCTGCATCCTCATCTTCAATCACGCTCATATGATTCTTTACCTCTATGCTAAATTCATCCATAAGCAAAGTGATAAGATCCTTACTTGCTACATTTAATTCTTTTGCCAATTCATATACTCTTATTTTTGACATAGATTCACCCCCGACAAAATTCGTTGGATTTATCAAATATTCTCGCCAAGTTCTATTAACTTCTTAGCCATATTTTCTTCTGTTATAGCTAATATATTAATTTCACTTCTTCCTAAGCTAATTCCTAAGTCTACTTTAGAGAAATTCTCTAAAAAAGGAATACTTTTATCCTTACAATAACGGACAAACTTTTCCTTGCTATTACTGGATAGCTCAGTTGAGAATATAAACAAATAAATCTTTTTTTTCTTTAATATTTCTTCACATCGATTGTAACCTTCAATTAAATTACCAGATTTCTTTACTAATCCTAAAAATTGAAGAAACTTATTATTCATTTACAATCTCATCCTTTAAGTTATTATAAATTTGATCATCTATCGTTGTTTCAAGATTTTTATTAAGTCTTTTAGCTTTAAAAGCCTTATCTAGACATGCAACACTTTTACATATATAAGCGCCTCGACCAGATTTTTTACCGGTTAAATCTACAGAGACAACACCTTCAGGACTTTTAACTATTCTTATAAGTTCTTTTTTGGGCTTCATTTCCATGCAGCCATTGCACATTCTCATAGGAACTTTTTTTGGTTTCATTTTAGCACCTCCAAGCTACTAAGCTATTCAGCCTGAGATTTGCTTTTTATATCAATTTTCCATCCAGTTAGCTTAGCAGCCAATCTTACATTTTGCCCTTCCTTACCGATTGCAAGAGATAATTGATTATCATCTACAACTACTTTAGCAGATTTATTATCTTCATCTATAGCAACATCTAGAACCTTAGCTGGACTTAATGCGTTAGCTATATATTCTTCAGGCAACTTACTCCATTTAATTATATCAATCTTTTCATTTTTAAGCTCATTAACTATGTTTTGGACTCTGGCACCCTTTGGTCCAACGCAAGCTCCCATAGGATCTACAGATTCATCAGTTGTGTTTACAGCAATTTTTGTTCTCGAACCTGCTTCTCTAGCAATACTCTTTATTTCTACTATTCCTTCAAATATTTCAGGAACTTCTAACTCAAAAAGTCTTTTAACTAAACCTGGATGTGTTCTTGATACTAATACTTGTGCGCCTTTTGAAGTATTTTTAACCTCTACAATGTAAAGTTTTAACTTTTCATTGAAATTATATTCTTCACCAGCCATTTGTTCATTAGGTCCTAGTATAGCTTCAATTCTACCTAAGTCAACAAACACATTTCCCTTATCTTTTCTGATTATAGTTCCAGTGATAATATCAAACTCTTTTTGAATGAATTCATTATAGATAATATTTCTTTCTGCTTCCTTTATCCTTTGGATTACAACCTGCTTTGCAAGCTGAGCTGCCACTCTTCCAAAGTTTCTTGGAGTAACTTCTATTTCAACAACATCATCTATTTCATATCTAGGATCTATCTCTTTTGCTTCATCAATTGATATTTCTGATACCTCATCATATACAAAATCAACAATTGACTTTTGGGCATAAACATGGATTTCACCAGTTTCTCTATTCATACTTACTCTTACATTCTGAGCTGCTGTAGTAGAATTGGCATAATTCTTTTTATAAGCAGCTACTAGAGCATCTTCTAAGGTTGTAAAAATAAGATCTTCACTTATCCCCTTCTCTTTTACAATCTCTTTCAATGCACCTATAAATTCTTCATTCATTTCTGAACCCTCCTTACTAAATCTCCCCTTCAATGTTTACAGACTTTACTTTATCTTTTGGAACAGTAAATTGTTCACTGTTCTCAGTTATAACTAGTGCATCCTCAGTTACTTCTGTTAATATACCTTTTATATTCTTTTTACCACTTATAGACTTTGCAAACTTTACAAAAACTTCTGAACCTACATATCTATTGTAGTGCTCTTCGGTAAAAAGCTGTCTATTTAGACCTGGTGAAGAAACTTCTAAATAATATAGATCTGTTATAGGATCCTTTTCATCTAACATATCACTTATTCTTCTACTTACTTTTTCACAATCTTCTAAAGATATACCTTCTGGTTTATCAATATATATCCTTAAGTAAAACTCATTATTTTCCTTCACAAACTCAACATAATAAAGTTCATACCCAAGTTCATCTACAATAGGCTTGCAAAGGTTATTTAAATTTTCTAAAAGTGCGTCTTTTTTCATATCTATCCTCCTTTAAACACCTAGCAAATTTTTATTAGTATTCCCATATCAATAAATCTGTATTGATTATTAAGCAAAAACGCAACTTTCAACAAGTTGCGTTTACAAATAGAAAGAGCGGACTACTCTGCCCACTCTTAACATGCTCCATTGTAAATAATCTACTATTCTAATCATAACATAGTAATTATTGGATTACAAGTACTATTTTATATTAGTCTGAAATGCTACTTTTTGTCACCTTTATAAGTGATGATCTAATCTAATAAATATTTAGAACATATATCTATAATTATACAGAAATTATCAAATATAATTCTAAGTTATTTTAAAGATATATCTTTTACATAGGCCTGATGGTTATATTTTAGAAATTTTCTATTTCCTTAATCAATTCGTTAACGAGATCTTTTTCGCTTACTTTTTTAACTATTTCACCTTTTTTAAATATAAGGCCTTCACCATTTCCACCTGCTATTCCTATATCAGCCTCTTTTGCTTCACCAGGACCGTTTACTACGCATCCCATTATAGCTACCTTTATATTTTTCTTACAAGAAGCTAACTTACTCTCAACTTCTTCAGCTATATTAATCAAATCAATTTTTGTCCTGCCACAAGTAGGGCATGATATAAATTGGATTCCAGAATTCACATAACCAAAAGTTTTTAGTATTTCACGGCCTACTTTTATTTCTTCTACAGGGTCCCCAGTAAGGGAAACTCTGATAGTATCTCCAATTCCTTCAGAAAGTAAGGCTCCTATTCCTATACTTGACTTAATGGTACCTCTCCAAATAGTTCCTGCTTCTGTAACCCCTAAATGAAGTGGATAATCAACTTTTTCCGACATCAACCTATAACTATCAATCATCTTTATAACATCTGCAGATTTTATAGAAATAACAATATCATCAAAATCCATATCCTCTAATATTTTAACATGCCCTAATGCACTTTGAACTAGAGCCTCTGGGGTTGGACTTCCGTATTTTTTCAGCAACTCTTTCTCAAGAGAACCAGAATTCACTCCAATTCTTATAGGTATCTCTCTTAACTTAGCTGCTTCAGCTACCATTCTAACTCTATCTGCACTTCCAATATTGCCTGGATTAATCCTTAATGCAGAAACACCATTTTTAATAGCTTCTAAGGCCAATCTGTAATCAAAGTGGATATCAGCAACCAAAGGGATATTTATATCTTTAACTATATCCTTTATAGCTAAGGCAGCTTCCATATCAGGAACTGCACACCTAACTATATCACAGCCAGCTTCCTCAAGTCTTTTTATCTGATCAACGGTACTCTTTACGTCCCTCGTATCTGTATTGGTCATAGACTGAACCGATACTGGAGCATCTCCACCTACATATACATTGCCCACTCTTACTTTCTTCGTTTGCATTCTGTCCATAATAATCATCTCCTATAAACTAACTGGGAACAATATATCCTTAACTGTAACCAATAACATTAATAACATTAATAGTGAAAATCCCACAAAGTTTAGTGCTCCCACTACTTTATCCGGAACTTTCTTTCTTGTTATCAGTTCAAATAATAACATAATAATCCATCCTCCATCAAGAGCTGGAAATGGAAGAAGGTTAAACACCGCAAGCTGTATGCTTAAATACGCAGTAAACCATATAAGTGTTATTATACCACTTTTAGCCGCTGTGCCTGTCATTTTAACAATTGTTACAGGTCCACCAACATCAGTTTTAAGGTTAGCTTTACCAGTAAATATGCTTTTCAATGCATAAAAAGTCTGCTTTACCCAAGAAGCTGTTCCCTTAAAACTATACTTAACACTTTCAAGTATGCTCGGATTTTGTACAAATTGATTACTAATACCTATCATCAACATTCCTTCATCGCTTTTCATAGGAACTATATTAAACTCTTTGTTCTCATTACCTCTCTTAACCAAAACATCTACAGCTTTTCCTTTAGAGGTTGCGATTTCGTAGGTTAAGTCATCCTTAGTTAACATTGTCTTGTTGTTTACCTTAATTATTTCATCACCTTTTAGCATACCTGCTTTAGCTGCTGGCGAATCTTTTACAGTGTCATTTACAGTAAGTAATGCGTATCCTGAATGAAAAGTGAAAATACTGAATAAAACTATTGCAAGCACATAATTCATAAATGCTCCTGCAAATATTATAGATATTCTTTGCAACGGAGACTTTGACATAAACCCTCTGCTATCATTTGTGGTCTCTTCTTCACCATACATCTTAACATAGCCACCTATAGGCAGAGCTTTAATCATGTATTCAGTTTCTTTTCCTTTTATACTAAAAAGTTTTGGCCCCATCCCTATAGAAAATTCATCTACCTTTACACCATTAAGCTTAGCCAATGTAAAATGGCCAACTTCATGAATCAATATCAACAAACTAAACGCTATAATCGCAAAAATTATATACACAACATTTCCTCCTATTCATACTTATTAAATACATAGTCTTTTACTTCTTTATCCATATTATTAACACTATGTAATGTTACTTCTTTATTATAGTCAAAATTATTCATGCATTCTTCAACTATATTAGCAATTGCTAAGTAACTAATTTTTTTATTCAAAAATAAACTTACGCATGCTTCATTTGCAGCATTAAGTATACATGGCATAAGCTTACCTATTCTACCAGCTCTAAATGCAAGTTCTAAACATTTAAAAGTTGTAAGATCTGGAGTTTCAAAGGTAATTTTACTCAATGTCTTAAAATCTAGGGTTCCTCCTATATTGCCCTTCCTATCTGGGTAATTCAATGCATATTGAATAGGAAGCTTCATATCTGGAGTTCCAAGCTGAGCAATTATAGCTCCATCTTCATATTGAACCATAGAATGTATCACCGACTGAGGATGAACAACAACCTCAATTTTGTCATAATCACAATCAAAGAGCCAGTGAGCTTCTATTACCTCAAGACCTTTATTCATAAGTGTAGATGAGTCAATTGTAATTTTAGGTCCCATTGACCAGTTAGGATGTTTTAAGGCATCTTCAACTGAAACCTTTTCTAAATATTCTAAACTTTTCCCTCTAAAAGGTCCTCCTGACGCTGTAAGTAGTATTTTATCTATTCTATTCATACTGTTGCCTTGAAGACTTTGAAATATAGCGCTGTGCTCCGAATCTACCGGAAGTATGTTAACGTTATTTTTTCTTGCCTCCTCCATAACTAGTTCACCAGCTACCACCAGTGTTTCCTTGTTAGCTAAAGCTATAGTCTTACCAGCCCAGATAGCATTTAAAGTAGGCTCTAGACCAATCATACCAACTACTGAAGTTACTACAGTATCAACACTTTTACTTGTTGCAACCTTATTTAATCCTTCTATTCCAAAGTATACCTCTATATCATACCCTTCTTTAGTACAATAATCCAAAACTTTGTTATATGCATCATAGTCAGTCATAGCAACTTCCTTTGGATTAAATTCTTTAATTATGTCTATAATACTTTCTACACTTTTATTTGCACTAACCCCAATTAGTTTAAATTCATCTTTATGAAATCTCAACACCTCTAAAGTTTGAGTTCCTATAGAACCAGTTGCCCCTAGTATAGCTATATTTTTCATGTAAATTCCTCCTGAGTTGAACTGATTATTATATTTTTAGCTAGTAATACATATAAAGGACCAGATATTATACCTATGACACCAAATAATTTAACACCTATATAAATTGATAATAAGGCAAGTATAGGATGTATATCTAATCTATCTCCAATAAACTTAGTTTCAAGAATTTCTCGGTTTATTTGAATTAATATATATAGTATCACAAGACCAATGGCTATAAAATATTCCTTTAATACAATATTGTATATTATTAGTGGAATAAATACAATAATAGTTCCGACGTAAGGTAATATATCAAGCACTCCACATATTAAAGCTAACATAAATGGTTCTGGCACCTTAAAAAATATAAATCCAAAAAAAGTCTCTACTGTGCTAAATAAAGCAAGCATCACCTCTATTACAGCAAGCTTTTTTAATTTACTTATTGTTTGTCCAACATTTAGCACTATGTTTTTTGGCAGAACAGCATAAAAAAGTCTCTTTATCATAAATTCGTCTACTAAAACAAAATAAACGCAAATGTTAGCTATAACATAAGATACAATACTTTCTGAGGTATATAATGCTCCTTTTTTTATGATTGAACCGTCTATTATACTGCTTCCACTATGTCCACCAGTATTATTACTAGTAACAGTAACTAAATTTAAAAAGTCATTATAAAAGGAACGTAGCTTGTCTATGTTTACAAGTACATATTTTTGAAAAGCTAAAATTATATTATTGCTTAAATAAAAGACAATAATAAACAAAAGTAAATTTAATACAATTATACTAAAAGCTGCAGATAATTTAAATGAATTTGTAACTTTTAAAAAAAACTTTTGTAAAGGCTTGGCCAATAAATAAAGAACAACAATATAAAGAAATGGATTAAAGTAATTCTTGATCACGAAAGATACGAAAACTACTACAAATAATAAAATAAGTAATTGGATTAGTTTAGAATATTCTTTTAACATTTAGCTTCCTCTTATCCTGTTTATTTATTTACTTAATTATATTAATGTAATGAATTTTATATTATTAAAATATTTATTAATCAGTTAGGTTTTAGAAATTTAAGTCAAAAAACAATAAAAAATAGCTTACAACACATAATCTCGCATTGTAAGCTATAATAAAACACCTTTGTTAACTATAAAATTTTACATTGAAAGTACAATATGAAGATATAAATATATTATAGTTGATGCAAATAATATACTGTCAAACCTATCAAGTACTCCTCCATGTCCTGGTATAAGATTGCTATAATCTTTTATTCCTACATATCTTTTTATAGAAGATGCCACCAAATCACCAAACTGACAGAAGACTCCGCACAGTATTCCTATTATTACATAATGATATAAAGGAATCGTATGTACATATGGTGTAATAACAAAACCATAAACGGTTAAAGCCAAAGTGCTTCCTAATAGCCCCCCTATGGACCCTGCCACTGTCTTCTTAGGGCTAACCTTTGGACAAAGTTTTCTTTTACCTAAATACTTTCCAGTATAATAGGCCACCGTATCACAAAGCCAAGAAGCCAAAAAGACTAGCCAAACTAAAAACTTTCCGTTAGGCATCAAATTGACAAGATATATAAAGCTAAAGAACACACCTACATACATAAAGCCTAAAATAGTAAGTGCCACATCTATAAACGTATATTTTGTATTTATAACTGGAACACATAGCAAAACTAATAAAGCTATTATTAAAATATACATAAGTTTTTCAATATCATTATTAAGGAAATAATAGCATACCAAAAGCACATAGCCTACTGGCCATATTGGATTAAAATCCTTAGCTTTCATGGTCTTGTAGAATTCATACATTCCTACAGCGGAAAGTAGAATAGTAAAGTATTTTAAATATACTCCACCTAAGAATATAAATATTAATATTGGAGCAATTATTACTGCACCCAGATATCTATTATTAGATTTCATAATATCACCTCAGTTATTTTATGCCGCCATACCTTCTATCTCTATTTTGATAATCATAAATAGCCTTATGAAGATCTGACTCTGAAAAATCAGGCCAATTTATATTTGAGTACCAAAACTCTGAGTAAGCACACTGCCATAATAGGAAGTTGCTTAATCTTTGTTCTCCACTTGGTCTAATTATTAAATCTGGATCTGGCATATCTTTAGTGTACATATATGATGAGACAATATTTTCATTAATATCCTCTATTCCAATACGTCCATCTTGAATATCTTGTGCTATCTTTTTTACTCCATCTATTATTTCTGATCTGCCACCATAGTTCAATGCTAGATTAAGAACTATTCCAGTGTTATTCTTAGTTCTCTCGTATGCACTTATAAGTTCTCTACTGCATTTATCAGGAAGCTTTGAGATATCTCCAATGTGACTTATAACCACATTGCTTTTATTTAATTCGTCAAATTCCTTCTTCAAGTATTCAACTAAAAGATCCATCAAAGCACTAACTTCATCCTTAGGTCTTTTCCAATTTTCAGTGGAAAAGGCGTATAGCGTTAAGTACTTAACACCTAATTTATCACATTCTTTAACTACTCTTCTTATGGTTTCAACACCAGCTTTATGACCAACTGTTCTAGGAAGATTTCTCTGTTTAGCCCATCTACCGTTACCATCCATTATTATTGCAATGTGCTTTGGAATATTATCATGGTCTATACTGATATTATCATCAATATCTTTTCTTCTTTTCCTAAAGAGCTCAAACATATTATCTACACTCCTATAAAAGGTTTATAAAATTAAGTTATCCTGTTTACTAAAGAGCAAAAATTCGCTAAAGCGACCTTCTTTAGTGAATCTTTTGCTCATCTGCCTTTTTTGAACGTATGTGAAGAAATTCTGGAAGGCTACATATTTTTTTATTCTTTCTCCCATATCTAGATTTAATCTGTCCACACATACTTAGCCATAATTTCATCTTTGATACAAATTTCCTAAAGAATAAAAAACCTGCTAAAGAAGCAGGTTTAAACTGTCATAATTTCTTTTTCCTTATCTGCTATCATCTTATCTATTTCTTTTACATAGCTATCAGTAACCTTTTGAATGTCATCTTCAGCCTTCTTGATTTGATCTTCCGACACATCTCCATCTTTCTTAAGAGCTTTAATTTTATCATTAGAATCTCTTCTAATTGATCTTAAAGCAACTTTTGCTTCTTCTCCAGCTTTTTTTACGTTCTTAACTAAATTCTTTCTAGTTTCTTCAGTAAGTTCTGGAACTAAAAGCCTTATTATAGTACCATCATTTGTAGGATTAATTCCTAAATCTGATTTTAATATGGACTTCTCTATTTCTTTTAAAAGTGGCTTTTCCCAAGGAGTAATAACAAGCATTCTTGGTTCTGGTGCAGAAATATTAGCAACTTGATTTAGAGGACACATGCTTCCATAGTAATCAACTTGAATTCTATCAAGCATAGTAGGGTTAGCTCTTCCTGCTTTCATAGTCTTAAACTCTGAATCTAAAACAGAAATAGTTTTTTTCATTTTATCTTCAGAAGCCTTTATAATATCCTTAATCATCATAAACCTCCTTATTTATCGCAAACTAAAGTTCCTATTTTTTCACCGCATGCGGCTTTCTTAATATTACCTGGCTCATCTAAGGCAAATACAAGTATTGGAATATTATTATCCATGCATAGTGAGGTCGCTGTCGAATCCATAACTTGAAGACCTTGCTCTAGTACTTGAATATATGATAAAGTATCATATTTCTTCGCATCATTGTACTTATGAGGATCTTTATCGTATACTCCATCTACTTTTTTAGCAAGTAGTATAACATCAGCTTCAATCTCTGCTGCTCTTAAAGCTGCAGTTGTATCAGTTGAGAAGTATGGGTTACCTGTTCCAGCTGCAAATATTACAACTCTACCTTTTTCAAGATGTCTCATTGCTCTTCTTCTTATAAAAGGTTCAGCAACTTCTTTCATTTCTATTGCTGTTTGAACTCTAGTTAACACACCTAATCCCTCTAATGAATCTTGAAGTGCAAGTGCATTTATACAAGTGGCAAGCATCCCCATGTAATCAGCAGTTGTTCTGTCCATTCCTTCACCACTTCTGCCTCTCCATATGTTTCCGCCACCTACTACAGCACCTACTTCAACTCCCATATCGATAAGCTCTTTTATCTCACTAGCAATTCTTGTTGCAACATTAAAATCGATTCCAAAACCATTATCACCAGCTAGAGCTTCTCCAGAAAGTTTAAGTATTACTCTTCTATATTTAGCTTCCATTACACAACCTCCACCATGTATTATATATTTATTTTTTTAAAAAAAGAGAACACGGTGTGTTCTCTTTTGTATTACTATTTCCCTTGAACTTGCTTTGCAACTTCTTCTGCAAAGTTTTCTTCTTTCTTATCTATACCTTCTCCTCTTTCATATCTAACGAAAGTATTGATATTGATTGGAGAACCAACTTCTTTAGACTTTTCTTCTAAGTATTTAGTTATAGTCTTATCGCCATCTTTAACCCATGGTTGATCAACTAAACATACTTCTTTATAGTATTTTTGAATTCTTCCTTCAACCATTTTATCAACGATCTTTTCAGGCTTTCCTTCATTTAAAGCTTGAGCTCTGTATATTTCTCTTTCTTTTTCTACAGATTCAGTATCAACTTTAGATTTATCTAAGAATAAAGGATTTGCAGCAGCAACTTGCATACAAAGTTCCTTAGCCACTTCTTCTAAAACTGGGCTAGCAGTTTCACAACCTAATTCTACAACAACACCAATTCTACCACCACCATGGATGTAGCTTTGAGTTATTCCGTTTTCAACTGAGAACTTTTGGAATCTTCTTACTGACATATTTTCGCCTAATTTAGCGATTAATGCAGTTAAGAATTCTTGTACAGTTTGCTCTTCATTAAACTTTTGAGCAACAAATTCTTCAACAGTTGCTACTGTTGTAGTAGAAGCCATTTCAGCTAGCTTAGCAGCAAAGCCTACGAATTCTTCATTAGCAGCAACGAAGTCTGTTTCACAGTTAACTTCAACTATACCAGCACTCTTCTTGTCTTCTGATATAAAAGTTTTAACTATTCCTTCAGCAGCTACTCTACCAGCTTTTTTAGCAGCAGCAGCTAATCCTTTTTCTCTTAATACTTCTACAGCCTTTTCCATATCGCCTTCTGTTTCTGTAAGAGCTTTCTTACAGTCCATCATACCAGCGCCAGTTCTTTCTCTTAATTCTTTAACAGCTTGAGCAGTTATCATGCTAATTCCTCCCTAAAATGTTAATGTAAAAGGTAAATGAAGTTAACCTTCACCTACCTAGTATATAATTATTCAGCTAATTGTTCGCCTTGTCTTCCTTCAATAATAGCATCAGCCATTTTTGCAGTTATAAGTTTTACAGCTCTTATAGCATCATCATTTCCAGGTATAACATAATCAACTTCATCTGGATCACAGTTAGTATCAACTATTGCTACTACTGGTATACCAAGAATCTTTGCTTCTGATATAGCATTTTTTTCTTTTCTTGGGTCAACCACGAATAATGCACCTATGTTAGTAGCATCTAAGTTTCTGATACCTCCAAGATTCTTTTCTAGTTTTTCCATTTCATTCTTTAAGTTTGTAACTTCTTTCTTAGGTAAAACGTCGAAAGTTCCGTCTTCTTCCATCTTTTCGATTTCTGATAATCTATTTATTCTTGTCTTTATAGTGTTAAAGTTAGTTAACATACCACCAAGCCATCTATTATTAACGAAGTGCATATTTGATCTAACGCCTTCTTCTTGAATAGCTTCTTGTGCTTGTTTCTTAGTACCAACAAATAGTATATCTTTTCCTTCTGTTGCTACTTCTTTAATGAAGTCATAAGCTTCTTCAACTTTCTTAACTGTCTTTTGAAGATCTATTATATATATTCCGTTTCTTTCTGTGAATATATAAGGAGCCATCTTAGGGTTCCATCTTCTTGTTTGATGTCCGAAATGAACACCAGCTTCTAATAATTGTTTCATTGAAATAACTGACATAAAAGTCCCTCCTAAATTTGGTTGTATCCTCCACTATCATCATATTTTCAGAGCTTCCCCGTAGGGCACCACTCTTACAATTAGATAATGTGTGTATTTTCTTACCTTTGATAGTATATCATAAGGTTTAATGTCAAGCAATATAAATTTGTAAAATTATTAATTAATATGAAAGAAAAGTCGCTAAAGCTACACATTATTTAGCGACTTTTTTTGCGCAACTACCTTTTTTGAACCTATGTGTAAAAAATTCTAACAGGCGTCAGGATTTTATTTTTTAATTTTTATTCAAAATATCTACTCTAAAAACTTCATACAGATATGTTTAGAAGACATGATTACTTCTATAGATACAAATTTACATATCCATCAGTTAATAGATAAAGGCGTTTTTTATTGAATCATTTAATATTTTTTTATTTTTTATATAATGTTTCTAAAAATAAAAAAAGGAGGTTAATTCCTCCTTTAAATTATTGACTATTTTATTTTCTTTAATTCATCAAGTAGTTTCTCATTTAAAATTCTTATATGAGTTCCCTTCATACCTAATGAACGAGATTCAATAACACCGGCACTCTCAAATTTTCTCAATGCATTTACTATAACCGATCTTGTTATACCAACCTTGTCCGCAATTTTTGAAGCAACCAATAAGCCTTCACTGCCATCTAGTTCATCAAAAATGTGCTCTACAGCCTCTAGTTCCGAATAAGAAAGTGTTCCAATAGCCAATTGAACAACAGCTTTTTTTCTAGCCTCATCTTCTATCTCATCTTGCTTAGATCTTAGGATTTCTAAACCAACTATAGTTGCACTGTATTCAATAAGTACTAAATCATCATCGGTAAATGGTTCTTTAAATCTTGCAAGAAGCAATGTTCCTAGTCTTTCTCTATTTCCTACTATAGGTACTATGGTGGAAAGCTTGTCCGACATCATGCATTCACCTTCACCATCAAAAACACATTGTCCTTTGTTTGGAAGGTTCGCTAATGTATCTCCAATATTCAACAGCTTATTATTATATTCTTCTGGGAATCTTTTATCGTCCAATATCTTTTTCTTCATTATGTCACATTCAAAACTATCTGAAAAAGTATATCCTAGTATTTTTCCCTTTCTACTAGCTATGTACACGTTGCATGCTAAAACTTCACTTAGCAACTTACAAATATCTTCAAAGGCTACAGGATCTGTACCAGATTTTTGTAATATTTTATTTAACATTCTTGTTTTGTTAAGTAGAGTTGACATTAAATTCCTCCTCATAATACCGCTGTTTATATTACAGGGTCTATCCTTTAAAATGAGCCACTTTGATTATTAAAACCTAATGATTTCTAATTATCTAAAAAACAAATTTAAAATAAATCCTAATTTTTCTTTCTTAGAAGTGGCTCATCTTATCCACACACAATAGCAATCTATTAATCATTACTATAAATAAATTGAAACCCTGAAAACATTTTTTGAATTTTTTGAATTGTTCAAATTGTTTAAATTGTTCAAGTCTATCTTAACATACTAAAACACTTATTTCAACAGTCTTTTCAGCCAATTCGACATATAATTCTACTTTTCTTCCGTTTGAATAGAAACTTTGTTACCACATTCTTTATTTGTACACTCCATGAACTTACCTTTTGTTTTATTATACTTGATAACCATATGAGAACCACAACTACTGCAATTTTCCTTTGCAGGTTCATACCAGCTTACAAAAGAACATTCAGGATAATTAGAACATCCATAAAACTTATTGCCTTTTTTGCTCTTCTTGATTACAACTCCACCACCACAAAGGGGACATTTTGCATCAATTTCCTCTACAATTGGTTTCGTATTTTGGCAATCAGGATAGCCTGGGCACGCTAAAAAGCTACCAAATCTACCTTGCTTTATTACCATCATCCTTCCACACTTATCACATTTCACATCACTTACTTTATCTTCAATTACTACTTTAGATACTTCCTTTTCAGCTTTATCTATAGCTTCACTAAGAGGACTGAAGAATTCATCTACAATTCTTGTCCATTCTTCTTTTCCTTCTTCTATATAATCTAGCTTATTTTCCATGTCTGCGGTAAAGTCTGCATCAACTATTTGCTTAAAGTAATCACTCATTATAGTATTTACTATAATTCCAAGCTCAGTAGCCATTAGATTTTTCTTTTCTCTTTGGATGTACTTTCTACTAAGAAGAGTTGAAATAGTAGGTACGTACGTACTTGGTCTACCAATTCCCTTCTCTTCTAACAGCTTAACAAAAGATGCCTCAGTATATCTTGCTGGCGGTTGAGTGAAATGTTGTTTTCCAACTATACTATCATAGCTTAAAGCTTCATTTTCTTCTATTTCAGGAAGTAATACACTTTCATCATCTTCCTCAGTGGTATACTCATAAACTTTCATAAATCCATCAAACTTGATAGTGGAACCACTGGCTCTTAGTTTGTATTCTCCATTAGCGATATCAATGCTATTTGTATTTAAAACACAAGATTCCATCTGACTTGCTATGAATCTTTCCCAAATAAGCTTATAAAGTTTGTACTGTTCTGCTGAAAGATTTTCCTTTGCAACTTCTGGTGTAATATCTATTACTGAAGGTCTTATAGCTTCATGGGCATCTTGTATATTCTTCTTTCCCTTATATACTCTTGGGACTTTTGGGGCATACTTTTCACCATAATTAGCGTTTATATATTGTAATGCGCTATCTTGAGCTTCTTTTGATATTCTAACAGAATCAGTTCTCATATATGTTATAAGCCCTACAGTACCATAACCTTTTACTTCAATACCTTCATATAATTGCTGAGCTATAGACATAGTTCTCTTTGTTTGGAAATTAAGCTTTCTACTAGCGTCCTGTTGTAATGTACTTGTAGTGAAAGGAGGCAAAGGATTTTTATTCTTTGTACCTTTCTTCACCTTATTTACTACAAATTCATTTTGTTTAAGTTCTTCTATAGTCTTATTTGCTTCTTCTTCAGTGAAAATTTCGAACTTCTTACCTTTTAAAGTTGCAATCTTCACATTAAACTTTTTATCTTTCTTCTCTAGTTTAATATCAACAGTCCAATATTCTTTTGATTCAAATTTATTAATTTCTTCTTCTCTATCACAAATCAGTTTAAGAGCAGCAGATTGAACTCTACCTGCACTCAAGCCCCATTTAACATTTTTCCATAATATTGGGCTTATTTCATAACCAACTAGCCTATCAAGTACTCTTCTAGCTTGTTGAGCATCAACTAAGTTTTGATTGATAACTCTTGGGCTTTTTATAGAGGTTTTAACAGCGTTCTTTGTAATTTCATGAAACTCAACTCTACATTTATCTTTATCTGGAATTTTTAAAATATTTGCAAGGTGCCAAGAGATTGCTTCCCCTTCTCTATCAGGGTCAGTTGCCAAAAAAATCTTATCACTTTTTTTAGCAAGCTTTTTAAGCTTATCTAAAAGATCACCTTTTCCTCTTATAGTTATATATTTGGGATTATAATTGTTTTCCACATCAACTCCAAGTTGACTCTTAGGCAAATCCCTAATATGTCCCATTGATGCTTCAACTACATAATTTTTACCTAAGTATTTACTTATTGTTTTTGCCTTAGCAGGCGATTCTACTATTACAAGATTTTGACCCATTTTTTACTCCTTAAAAACTTAGGAGTGTTCACCCCCTTAGTCTTAATTATTTTTAACATAATAATTTCCTAAAATACACATAATTTCATTATTAAATTGCATTTCAAATAATAACTCATAAATTGTTGAGGTGTCAATATCTGTGTTTCTTATAATTTCATCGATATGTATAGGTTTATCATCTAATAACCTCATAATCTGGGCTTTCAGGCTATCATTAATTTTTTTATTTTTCTTTCTACATAGCCCCAGTTTATCAAGCAATTTATCTATGTCATAGGCAATGACTTCATAATGTTCTCCTATGAGTTGATTTGTTCCTTTACTTTGAGGCGAAAAAATTGATCCTGGTACTGCATATACATCTCTGCCTTGATTTAATCCAACATCAGCAGTTATTAGAGAACCACTTTTTTCATTAGCCTCTACAACTATAATTGCTTTAGATAATCCACTTATTATCCTATTTCTTCTAGGAAAATTATATGGTGCAGGTCTTGTTCCAGGCAGAAACTCTGAAACAATACACCCATTATTCTCTATATTCTCATATAATATTTTATTATAAGCTGGATATATAACATCTATACCACAACCAAATACTGCACAGGTAACTCCTTTATTTTCTAGAGTTCTTTTATGAGCTTCTGAATCTATACCATAGGCACCACCACTAACTATACATGTATCAAAGGCACTCAATTGCTTACATATAAGCTTAGTTGCTTCCCTTCCATAACCAGTACATTTTCTAGAGCCTACTATTGCTATAGTAATCTTTTTATTTAAAATGTCAATATCCCCTTTATAAAAAAGGCCATAAGGAGGACAATTTATATGGCTTAAAAGTGTTGGATATTGGGACTCTTTATAGGTAATTAGCTTTATTTTATTTTTCATCATATATTCAGAAAGTCTTTTTGCATCATCAGGTGAAACTCTATTTAGTAAGTTCTTATTCACAAATTTTCTTTGCGAGAAAATAGCCTTATTTCTAAATATATTTTCTTCAGATTCGTACTCATTAAGCAAATTTAACTTAATGTTATCACTAACAGGGAGCATTGAAAACCAAATCTTATAAAAATCCAAAATTTATTTCTCCTTTATATAATTTCGCCATCAAAAAATTTTCTATAATTTAATGCTTCAACAATTGTGGCTTTATTAATATCTTCTTGACTATTTAGATCAGCAATTGTTCTTGATACCTTTAAGATTTTATCTAATCCTCTTGTACTTATATGATATTTATCATATATTTGTTCTAATAAACTTATACAAGCATCATCTAGTTTAATATATTTTTTTATATCACTATGGTCTAATTGTGAATTAAAAAGTATTCCCAGTTCACTATACCTATCTTTTTGTATTTTTCTAGCTTTTTCTACTCTTTCTTTAATAGTCTCAGAACTCTCTCTCTTTGTTTCCTTCATCAACTGATTGAAGGGTACCTGAGCAACTTGAACATACAAATCAATTCTATCAGCTATAGCTTTTGAAAGCCTCTTTCTGTATTTATGCTTCTCTATATCAGTACATATACATTTTTCACCATCAATACCACTACTTTTCCCGCAAGGACACGTATTCATAGCCGAAATAAAAATGAAATCCGCAGGGTAAATCACCTTACCTGAAAGTCTTGATATTCTTATAACTTTATCTTCTAGTGGTTCCCTTAAGCATTCTAGTATCCTTCTATCAAACTCTAATAACTCATCCAAAAACAAAACTCCTCTATGGGCTAGACTGATTTCTCCAATAGTAAGTTCCCTACCGCCGCCTATTAGTGTATTCTTAGGAGTAGTATGATGAGGGTTCCTGAAGGGTCTATAATTGATAACTCCTGATTTGTCCTTAAGATTCCCAGATACACTATATATCTTTGTAACTTCAAGACACTCTTCATAGCTTAAATCAGGCAAAATAGATGGCAATCTCCTTGCTAACATAGTTTTGCCTGATCCTGCAGGTCCATATAAAATGATGTTATGATTTGAAGCAGCCGCTATTTCTAATGCTCTTTTTGCTGCTTCATTTCCAAATACATCGCTAAAGTTTTCTTTTATATTATGATTTGAAGTTATATTCTCATATTTCATAAATTTTATTGGATACTGATCTTCATAAATTAGGAACTCTGATACTTGTTTTAGATTAGCAAAAGTAAATATATTACTGTTCTTAATTATCATTGTTTCTTCAATATTTTGCTGAGGTATAATATAATTATTTATTCTATGATTTTTTCCTTCTATTATAATAGGTAAACATCCATTCACAGCTTTTATTTCTCCGTTTAAAGATAGCTCTCCAACCAACATATATTTACTAGTATCAGTCATGACAATCTGACCACTCTCAAGCAGAATAGCTACAGCAATTGGCAAATCTAGTAAAGTACCTATCTTTTTTATATCTGCCGGAGCTAAGTTAATAACAACTCTACCCAGTGGAAACTTAAACCCACTATTTATTATGGCAGAGCGAACTCTCTCTTTTGATTCCCTTACTGATGTATCAGGAAGACCTACTATAGAAAAGGAAGGTAAACCCTTGTTAATATCCACTTCTACATATACAACTTCTCCATCAATTCCGTTGAAAGAAGCACTTATTATTTTTGTAGCCACTGCTATCACCTCTTTAGTGATTATTGACCATTTTTCTGTTAAATAACATTTTTTATGCTTCAAGAAATTATATTTCAGAAAAGACAGATGTAATAAAGTAACTAAAAAATATTGCTTCAGCTATTTTTTTCTACTTTTTGTCGAGAATAAAGATATACTGATAAGTTAGAGGTATTATTATGAAAAATTTTAATAAATCAATAGGTTCTGCTGGAGAAGATATGGCAGCAGAATTTCTTGTTAAAAATGGTTACAAAATACTAGAAAGAAACTTTAGTTCGAGAAATGGAGAAATAGATATAATTGGATGGGATAAAGATATATTATGTTTTATAGAAGTTAAAACTAGATATACCTTAGATTATGGTACCCCAATGGAAGCAATTTCAATCACCAAAACAAATACCATTAAAAGAGTGTGTCAATATTACATTTTTAAGAACTACTTATTTGACATAAATATTAGATTTGATGTAGTTGAGGTATACTTAAATTACAAAAATACATCTTCGACAATTAATGTAGTTAAAGATGCATTTAGATAACTTCTACAATTCATTAATTTAAAATCAATATTAGATTTTTTGTAAATATAAATTTTACTGAAAAACAAAAAATCTTTACACTTACAAACAGAAAATAAATTTCACAAACAATTAAGTAAATCTAATAACTATCCTAAAATTATATATTTATAAATTCATATAAATATATAGTAATAGCCACTGTTCTAGAGTCATTTTATTCTGTAGATAAAACACTAATATAATATGCAATAATTAAAAAAACCTCCTTTCAGAATAGGAGGTTTCTGCTTAAAATTATTATAGTGAACTTCTATTATACTTTCTACTTACTTAAAATGTTGTTAAGAAAAGACATTCTATGAATCTCACAAGTACCTATGTTATGTATAGCATCAATATGTTTTTGGGTTCCATACCCAACATTATCCTTAAAGCCATAGCCTGGGTATATATCATCATATTCCTTCATAAGCTTATCTCTAAAAACTTTTGCAATAATTGACGCACATGCTATAGATGCACTCTTAGCATCGCCTTTAACAATATACTTATTAGGCTTATTTAGATTTCTAACAGGATACCCATCAGAAAGTACAAGTTGTGGCTCTACAGGAAGTGTCCTACATGCATCTAAAAAAATCTTATTATTACAATGAGCTATCCCTAATGTATCGATTTCCTTGTTTGTGCAAACAGAAATACTATAAGCTATTGCTTTTTCTCTAATAATAACATCTAGCTCTTCTCTTTTTTGTTCACTTAAAGCTTTAGAATCCTTAATACCAAGAATAACATCATTAAGATTATTTAAATCTAGAATTACTGCAGCTCCCACTATAGGACCAGCCAAAGGACCTCGCCCTACCTCATCAACTCCTGCAACATATCTGAACTTACTGAAACTTTTATCAAATAAATACATTCCTTTAACTCTATTGAATTCTGCTTCTTGCTTATGCAATGCATTTTCAATCCTATTAGCTAAAGCAAGAACATTTTTTCTCTTGTCCATAGAAAGAATAGTAATTAACTCTACTAATTCTTCCTCTTTACTCAAACTTATGGGAACTAAAGAAGCCAGTTCTTTAATCTCATTAAAGCTCAATTCAGATAATTTTTCTTTTAAATAAATAATGCTATCCTTCAACATTTTCCTCTTTCCAAGGGGTCTCCAAAGAAACATTACCTATCTTTCCACCTCTAAACTCGTCTAATATAATTGCAGCAATTCTGTTATAATCTATTTCTCCTCCTGAAACAATAGCACCTCTTTTTCTAGCGATTCTATTTAGTGTTTCAATAGGCTCTTCTGCTACTTCATCTAATTTATATCTTGTTTTTAGCAATTCAGGATTAGTATTCTGTAATCTTTCAACAAGCTTTAGAGAAAGCTCTTCTGTGTCCATAATTTCATCCTTAATGGCTCCAGTAAAAGCTAAGTTCAAAGCTACTTCTTCATCTTCAAACTTTGGCCAAAGAACCCCAGGAGTATCAAGAAGCTCTATACCTATAGAAGTCTTTATCCACTGCTTATTTTTAGTAACACCTGGTCTATCACCAGTTTTAGCTATATTATTTCTTGCCATCTTGTTGATAAAAGTTGATTTTCCTACGTTAGGAATACCTACTACCATAACTCTTGTAATTATTTTTGCAAGGCCTTTTGCTTTTAATCTCTCATGTTTTTCCTTAAGAAGCTCCATTAATGCAGGTTTAATATTCTTTATTCCATCGCCCTTTAGACAGTTTACTTCAATCGCCCTAATAGATTCACTTTTTAGTGAATTAATCCAAGCCCTTGTAACCTTGCTGTCAGTCAAATCACTTTTATTAAGCAAAATTAATCTTGGCTTATCTTTGCACAACTCATCTATATCAGGATTGGCACTGGATTTAGGTATTCTGGCATCTCTTATTTCAATAACTGCATCAACTAATTTTAGATTCTCTTTTATTTCTCTTTTGGTTTTTACCATATGCCCTGGAAACCAATTTATAGCCATAAAATCATCCCTTTCTTGTAAATATCAACATACCGCTATATAGTAAAATATACATTTTATTTTCTCTAAAATTTATGTAAAAAAATCACCAATATGTATTTTAACAATGATTTTGCCCGTCAGTTTTCTTCTGAGATACATAAAACTTCATAGGCAAATATATTATTCAACTTTATAATTTAATTAATAATTCTATTATTCCTACTTATCTATATATTTATCTAAAATATAAAACTTCTAAGGAATAAAAAACGGAGCTAAATTAGCCCCTGTCTTTTAATTTAAGTATTAGATTATTTCTTTAACCTTAGCTGCCTTACCTACTCTGCTTCTTAGGTAGAATAACTTAGCTCTTCTTACCTTACCTCTTCTTGTAACTTCAATCTTTTCTATGATTGGAGCATTTAGTGGGAAAGTTCTTTCAACACCAACACCGTAAGCTATTCTTCTTGCAGTGAAAGTTTCTCTTAATCCACCATTTTGTCTCTTTATTACAGTACCTTCAAAAGTTTGTATTCTTTCTCTTGTACCTTCTTTAACTTTTACGTGAACCTTAACAGTGTCACCTACGTTAAATTGAGGTAAATCAGTTCTGATTTGTTCTTGTTCTATTGCTCTTAATATTTCGTTCATGTGCATTCCCTCCTTAGTTAATTGTGACGTTCTTACCATATGATAATATGACAGAGGACCGCCCGTACTAGCACAATGGTAATTTTAACATAACTACTTTATTTAATCAATATTTTTTTCATAATCTTTAAGAAGCTTTATATCCTCTTTGCTTAATTTGACAGACTTAAACAAATCTGGTCTTCTTTTTTTTGTTATTGCAAGAGATATTTGCCTTCTGTACTTCCTAATATTTTCGTGATGCCCTGATAAAAGTATACTAGGAACAGCTTCTCCCTCAAACACTTCAGGTCTAGTGTACTGAGGATGTTCTAAAAGTCCACTGTAGAAGGACTCCTCTGTAAAACTCTCTTCACTGCTTAATACTCCTGGTATTAACCTACATATGCTATCGACTATAGGAATAGCCGCCATTTCACCACCAGTAAGTACAAAGTCTCCCAAGGATAGCTCCATATCAAAATACTTATAAGCTCTTTCATCAATGCCTTCATAATGGCCGCAAACAAAAATAAGCTCATCAACCTTAGACAATTCCTTTGCCATATCCTGATTGAAGGTCTTACCTCTAGGTCCCAAAAATATAACTTTTGAGTCCTTATTTTGCTTTACAGCTTTGATAGAGTCTACTACTGGCTGAGCACTCATAACCATACCTGCCCCACCACCATAAGGATAGTCATCAACCTTTTTATGTTTATTGATAGAGTAATCTCTAATATTAACAGTATTAATATCTAGGATACCATTGTTCCTCGCTCTTCCTATTATACTATGCTCAAACACATTGAACATCTCAGGAAAAAGTGTAAGAATACTAATCTTCATCTTGCCATTCTCCTGAAGGTTTAATAACAATTTTTTTATCTTGCACATTTATGTCTAATACAATTTCTTTAAGTACAGGTACTAAAATTTCTTTATTACCTTTTACCCAATATACATCATTACTACCAGTTTGCAGGACATCGTATACATCACCATAGTTAAATCCTTCTGTATCGTAAACCTTACACCCAATAAGATCTGATATAAAATATGTATCCTCTGGAAGCTCCACTGCATGTTCTCTTGAAACCTTTATATATCTTTGCTTAAGCTTTTCGGCATCATTCATTGAATCTACACCTTTTATCTTAATGATTACTCTATCTTTCTGATATTTCACCCATTCAATTTCTGCTTCTTTATCATCAATTAAAATTTCTTTTAAATTATCAAATCTTGTTACATCATCAGTTAAAGGAAACACTTTAACTTCCCCTTTTATACCATGAGTGTTAACTATCTGACCTACTTTCAAAAAATCCTTCATAAGCTCACCTCAACAAAACATTTTAGGAGTATGTGGAAAAAGAGCTAGGAAACCCTAACTCTTATTAAATGATCTCAACTACAACTCTTTTATTGTCTTTAACAGCTGCAGCTTTAACTACTGTTCTTATAGCTTTAGCAATTCTGCCTTGCTTTCCTATAACTTTTCCCATATCCTCAGGAGCAACCTTGAGTTCAATTATTATCGATTGTTCACCGGCTATCTCATTAACCTGAACAGAATCTGGGTTGTCAACAAGTGATTTAGCAATAACTTCTACTAGTGTCTTCATAAACTTCTGCTTTAGGAGAATCCTAAGCAGAATTCACCTCCTAAAAGTTTTACTTGTTTATTCCAGCTTTAACAAAAAGCTTTTTAACTATATCAGTAGGTTGAGCACCATTGTTTAACCACTTTGCAGCCTTTTCAGCATCTATCTTAACTTCTGCTTCAGGTTGAGTGATTGGATTGTAATATCCTATTTCTTCGATGAATCTTCCGTCTCTTGGACTTCTTGAATCAGCTACTACTACTCTGTAGAAAGGAGCTTTTTTAGATCCCATTCTTCTTAGTCTTATCTTTACTGCCATTAATTTCACCTCCTTCAAAGGATAATATATATTCTAGCTAAAGAAAGGCATTTTACCAAACAGTCCTTTTTTAGCACCTTTTTGCATTGATTTAAATTGCTTCATTTGCTTTTTCATCATTTCATAACTTTTTAAAAGCTTATTTATTTCTTGAATAGTCGAACCAGAACCAACTGCTATTCTCTTCTTTCTTGAAGAAGATCCTGATACTAGGTTAGGATTTTTTCTTTCCTTCGCTGTCATTGATTGAATCATAGCTTTAGTTTTAGCCATCTGCTTTTCAGTATCACCAAGATCTAATCCTTCTAGCATTTTACTATTAACTCCTGGTATCATTTCGAACATTTTAGTCATAGGTCCTAGCTTTTTCATCTGATCCATAGCAGTTAAGAAATCGTTAAAATTAAACTCTTGATTCATCATTCTTTCACTGAGCTCTTTTGCTTCCTTTTCATCTATGGCAGCTTGAGCTTTTTCTATAAGTGATAAAACATCACCCATACCTAGGATTCTTGAAGCCATTCTATCAGGGTGGAATACTTCTATATCATTCATCTTTTCTCCAACACCTGCAAACTTTATTGGCTTTTCAGTAATGCTTCTTATTGAAAGAGCCGCACCACCTCTTGTATCACCATCAAGTTTTGTAAGTATTGTTCCTGTGACATCTAGAGAAGCATTAAAAGTTTCTGCAACATTTACCGCATCTTGTCCTGTCATAGAGTCTACAACAAGTAAAATCTCATTTGGATTTACTGCTGATTTTATATCTTTAAGTTCCTGCATAAGTTCTTCATCTATATGTAGTCTACCTGCAGTATCTATAATAACTAAATTGTAACCATGTTCCTTCGCATGAGCTATTCCAGCTTTTGCAATATCAACTGCTGGAACTTTATCTCCCATGGAGAATACAGGTATATCTATTTGCTTACCAACAACCTCAAGTTGTTTTATTGCAGCTGGCCTATAAATATCACAAGCTATCAATAATGGCTTTTTATTCTTCTTTCTCATATGAAGAGCTAGCTTTCCACACATTGTGGTTTTACCAGCACCTTGAAGTCCAGCCATCATAAAAACTGTCGGACCATTGTCTGCGTAGTTTAATTTACTTTCAGTGGTTCCCATTAAATTAGTAAGCTCATCATTAACGATCTTTATAACTTGTTGTCCTGGTGTAAGGCTTTCTAAAACTTCAGATCCTACGCATTTTTCACCGACAGTTGCTACGAACTTCTTAACAACCTTAAAGTTTACATCAGCTTCTAGTAATGCGAGCTTTACCTCTCTCATGGCTTCTTTTATATCTTTTTCAGTTAGTTTACCTTTTCCTCTAAGCTTTTTAAGCGTATCTTGCAGTTTAGACGCTAAACCTTCAAAAGCTGCCATGTTACCCCTCCTACGAATTAATAATTTCTTCTAGTATTTCATCTATACCATCTACTAATTCTTTTGACAACATATATTCGTTAGTAAGTTTTTCAACAATTTCATTCTTCTTTGTTTTTCTTATATTGCTTTTTTCTAAAAGATTTAATTTCTCTTCGTAACTTATGAGCATTTTATCGCATCTTTTTATTAAGTCATGAATAGCTTGACGACTTGTATTATTAATCTCAGCAATCTCTGCTAGTGAAAAATCATCGTTATAATACATGTTCATTATATCTTGTTGTTTCTCAGTTAATAATTCCATGTAATAATCTAAAAGCAAAGAAATTTCAAATCTATCATTCATATAATCACCTTACTCACAAAGAATATATTATCAGAAGAAAATAGTACTGTCAAGTATTTTTACTTAACAGTAATTTATTTTTTAGCTATGTTCAACACAGTACCTTAACGGCACCTATTTTTTTTAAAACAGTGCATCAGCAAAGCCTTGTGGATCAAATTCTTGAAGATCATCTACACCTTCACCTACTCCAATATACTTTACAGGTATATTTAGAGAGTTCTTTATAGAAATAACAACTCCACCCTTAGCAGTACCATCTAGTTTTGTTAATACTATACCGTCTATAGGGCAAGCCTCCATAAATTGTTTAGCTTGAATAACAGCATTTTGGCCAGTTGTAGCATCTAAAACAAGCAGAGTTTCCTTTGCTGCTTCTGAAAACTCTCTATCTATTATTCTATTAATTTTCGAAAGTTCATTCATTAGATTCTTTTTATTATGAAGTCTTCCTGCTGTATCACAAATAAGAATATCCGCATTTCTTGACTTAGCCGCCTGAATTCCGTCATAAACTACTGCAGCAGGATCCGAACCTTCTTGATGTCTAACTATATCAACTCCTGCTCTTTCGCTCCAAATTTCAAGCTGATCAGCAGCAGCAGCTCTAAAGGTATCAGCAGCAGCTAGAATAACTTTTTTTCCTTCATTATTATATTTTGCTGCGAGTTTACCTATGGAAGTTGTCTTTCCAACACCATTTACGCCAATAACAAGCATTACTTTTTGCTTGTTATCAAGACTTTCTTCGTTTTCCCCTTCTTTTAGCATATCGCCAATTACACTTTTCAAACATGGCTTAACTTCTGTAGGATCTTTTATTTTTTCTGCTTTTATCCTAGCCTTAAGTCTATCAATTATTTCTACAGTAGTATCCATACCAATATCTGAGGTTATTAATATTTCTTCTAATTCTTCATAAAGCTCTTCATCAATTGTAACCGCCAAGTTTAATACTTCTGTAATTCTATCAGTAAGTACATCTCTTGTCTTACTAAGTCCTGATTTTAATTTGTCAAATAATCCTCCAAACATAAAAACGCCTCCTAATTTGTTAAATCTACTGATACCACTTTAGATACTCCTCTTTCTTCCATTGTAATACCATACATTATATCACTGGCTTCCATAGTTCCTTTTCTATGAGTGATAACGATAAACTGAATGTTAGAAGAAAACTTTTGTAAAAATTCTGCATATCTATATACATTAGCATCATCAAGCGCAGCTTCTATTTCATCTAAGATACAGAATGGTGTAGGCTTCATTTTCAGTATAGCAAATAATAAAGCAATAGCAGACAGCACCTTTTCTCCACCTGACATCAGATTAATATTTTGCAGTTTTTTACCTGGTGGTTGAACATTTATATCAATATTAGCAGTAAGTTCATCACCATCTGATAATATAAGCTCAGCACTTCCACCTTTAAAAAGTTCTATAAAGGTCTTATTGAAGTTTTCATTTAGTATAACAAAGTTTTCCTTGAATACTTCCTTCATCTTTTCTGTCATCTCATCAATTACAGAAATAAGCTCAACTTTACCTTTTTCAAGGTCTTCTCTTTCTGTAGACATAAATCTATATTTCTCTGACAATTCTTTGTACTCTTCAATAGCACTAACATTAACAGTCCCCAATCTATTTATTGCTGACTTTAATTTAGATACTTCACTACTAAATAAAGCTTCATCAAATTCCTTATCAGCCAAATCTACAGCCTCAGCATAGGTAAGATTCATCTCATCATTAAGTTTCAATAATAAATTCTCTCTTTCTACCTCTTGCTTCGCTTTTACAAGTTCCGATTTATGTATTTCCTCTTCTTTTTTATTAATATCAACAGTAAGATTTTCTACATTTCCTTCATAAATCTTTATATTATCTTTAATTTTTATCTTTTCTACATTATATTCCTTAAATTTACTTTCTAGCTCCTCTATACTCTTACTATAGATAATAATATTATTCCTATTTTCTTCAATATCCAATATAGATTTGTCTTTTATAACTATATTATTTTTATTTAATTCTTCCAAAGAAATTATTTTATTTCTTACTTCTTTAGCTTCTGCAACTAATCTGTCTGCTTCTCTTCTTATATTTACTATAGACTCATCTATCTTAGCTTTTATAATTTTTTTGCTAGTCAATAGTTCCTTTTGCTCATTTGTTTTTAAAGTTAATTCATCAACTTCCTTAGAAACAAGCTCAAATTGTTCTCTATAAGATATTAATTTTTCATCTAAAGATGCGCTTTTTGAATTACTATTTTCTAATTCTTTCTTATAGTTATTTAGTTTTGTTTCAGTATTTAATCTTTCACTTTGGGCAATTTTTATATTATTTCTGAGCTTTAAGGTATCTTTTTCTATATTATCGATTTCGCTATCTAATTTGGCTATTTCAATACTTTTAAAATGACTTTCATCTTTAAGATTTAGATTACCTTCATCTAATCTCTTTATCTCTTCTCTTCCCTCAGAGATAAGCGATAAAAGTTCTTCGATTGAAGCTTCAACCTTTAATAGTTCATTTGTAATATCCTCAATTTCTCTTTTTCTGCTTATTATGCTTGTATGTTTATGATACACGCTTCCACCAGTCAAAGATCCACCAGGATTAATAATTTCCCCTTGCAGAGTTACAATTTTATGAGAATACCCGCTTATTTTAGAAATATTAAGCGCACTATTCATATCCTTACATATAATAGTTCTACCTAACACATAATTAATTGCTTTCTCATACTTCTTATCAAAAGAAAGTAAGTCAGAAGCAATTCCAATAAAGCCTTCAGCTTCAGTAATTCTTCTATCAAGCTGAAGTTTAGTACCTCTTATTATGGTTAAAGGCAAAAATGTAGCTCTTCCAAGCTTCTTTTCTTTCAAATACTCAATAAGTCTTTTAGCACTATTTTCATCTTCAGTAACAACATTAGATATTGAGCTACCCAAAGCTATTTCAATTGAAGTTTCGTACAATTTATCTACAGAAATAATTTCACCAATTACTGAGCAACTAGAAAAATTGTTTCCTAAGTAGCCCTTATCTATATGTTCCATCAAAATCTTAACTGATTTATTGTATCCCTCATACTGCTTTTCTAAATTAGATAGTATGGTCTTATTAGCTTCAAGTTTGCTTTTTTCAGCATTTAAAGCTTTAAGTCTTCCATCATTTTTAGTATTCTTACTTAAAAGTATACCTATACTTTTATTATTTTCCTTAACTGTATATTCTAATCGTTCAATCTCTTCCTTAAGAGCTAGCACCTTTTCTTCAAGCATAAGCTTAGTAGACACATTTATCTTAAGAGAACTCTCCAGATTGGAACTATTATTATGTAAATTATCTATTGATTCTTCTAATACTTTTATCTGGCTAGCAAGCATAGTTCTACTATTTTTCAGTTCCGAAGCTGCTTGAATATTTTCAAACTCCTCATCTCTTAATAGCTTTATCTTGTGTTCCTTTGATTTTAGCGTATTAGAAAGTTCTGAAAGCTCTTTTTCTAAAGCTCTTGTTTCATCATCTATAGTCTTCTGCTCATTTAACTTCTCATTTAAATAAGCTATATGTTCTTCTTTTTCTTTTTCAATTGAAAGCACCTTTTCAGACAAGCTATTTATCTCTTTAGCATTGTTATCTATATTTAACTCAATATTTTTAACTCTTTCCTCTAAAATATCTATCTGCTTTTGGAGTTCACCAGAGGCTTCCTTATTTTTGTAATATAACTCTCTATCTTCACTAGAGGAACTTTCTAGCTTTTCTAGTTCATTATTTAAACTTGTGGTCTTATGTTTTACTGCACTCAATTCAAGTTTAAGCTTTTCATTTTCACTTATTAGTGTATCTATCTTATTTCCTTGAAGGTTTATTGTTTCATCAAACTTTTCTATATGTCTTACAACAAGAGAAATTTCTTTTTCTCTTAAGTCATTGGAAAGTTCAATAAATTTTGCAGCCTTTTCACTCTCTACCCTCAATGGCTCTATTCTTTCCTCATAAGTGGATAGAATATCATTAATTCTTATTAAGTTTTGTTCTGTATTTTCTAGTTTTTTCTCAGCTTCATGTTTTCTAGATTTAAATTTAACTATACCAGCTGCTTCTTCAAGCAGAGCTCTTCTCTCTTCAGGACGACCACTAAGTATAGCTTCAATTTTACCTTGTCCAATAAGTGAGTATCCTTCTTTACCTATACCTGTATCCATAAACAAGGTAGTTATATCTTTCAATCTGCATTGGGAATTATTTATAAGATATTCCGCTTCTCCAGATCTGTATATTCTTCTAGTTACAGTAACGTCATTATACTCGATAGGGAGTTCTCCATCAGTATTATCTAAGGTAAGTGAAACCTGTGCAAGTCCCACGGGCTTTCTAAATTGAGTACCAGCAAATATAACATCTTCCATTTTACCGCCTCTTAGCGTTTTAATGCTTTGCTCTCCTAAAACCCATCTTACAGCATCAGAAATATTACTTTTACCACTTCCGTTAGGACCTACCACTGCTGTAACACCTTTTTTAAATTTTAATTCTGTTTTATCTGCAAATGACTTAAATCCCCTAATCTCAAGAGACTTTAGAAACATATGTCCACTCCTTATCTTCCTACGAACTGATAAAATAATCCTACAATAAATGATAAAATAATAATAAACATCATTACATTTGTTATTATTCTTCTTGTTCTCTTTTTCATATTACCCACTCCTTATTCTATATTAGTTTATAGTAAATAAAGTAAAATATCAATGGTAGGGAAAAAGAAAACCTTAGAGTGGCCTCTAAGGTTAATCTATATAGAAATTACTTCCGTATCATTATTAGTATCTATATTTATCTGGCCTATTGGTAAATCATTATCTAATATAACCTTTATACTAATACTACTTAACTTACTCTTAAGTTCATTAAAAAATTGCTTTTTATTAGCATATAACCTTGATATATATCTGTTATTAATTCTTATAACAGCATCCTCATTCTTCCTTCTTAACACATCATATATATGCTCATTCAAAATACTACCTTCAACAAGTTCTCTAAATGCTGGATGGAAAGGTCCTTCTACTATATCTCCACCGCTATTGATGTTCTCTGTAGGTTGAAGCCCTACTCTAATGACATTAACATTATTTTCAATATATAAGCTGTATATTTTCTTAGCTATTTCAACTGCTTCAGTTAATGTATATGGCTTATACTCTTCCCTTTTCAGCATTTCTTCCATTGGCGTATCTTTAATAACCAACGCTGGATATATTCTGCAGATATCTGGTTTCATATCAATTGACTTTTTTGCAGTATAAAGATCCTTTTCAAAAGTATCTCCTGGTAGCCCTAACATAACTTGATGACCTAGAGTAAATCCAAATTCTTTTATAAGCTTTGATGCTCTTTCTACATCTTCTTCAGAATGTCCTCTAGCTGATTTTCTTAGCACTTCCTCATCTAAAGATTGTACTCCAAGCTCTATAATATCAACGTTATATTCTTTTAGATGATTTAGAATATCTTCATCTATGTAGTCCGGTCTTGTAGAAAGCCTTATATACTTTATCTTTCCTAGCTCCTTATATTTACGAGCAACTTCTAAAAGTTCTTTTTGTTTCCATAAAGGAATCGCTGTAAATGTACCTCCAAAGAAAGATATCTCAACTGTTGAATCAATTTTATTTATCGTTTGCAGATATTCTTCTACTGTACTTTCTACATAACTACTATCTACAATACCTTCTTCACCTGAAATCTTATTTTGATTGCAAAATACACAATTATGAGGACAACCTAAATGAGGAACAAATATAGGAATTATATAATAATTTTTACTCATTTTTGCCCTCCAAGAAATTCAATGCTTTTTTAGCTGACTGTTGTTCTGCTTCCTTCTTACTAAAGCCCTCGCCTTCACCTATTGTTTTATCTCCAATCAAAACCTTAGTATAAAACTTTCTTCTATGTGGAGGACCTTCATATTTAATTAATTCATAATTTATATTAACCTCTCCATTTTCTTGAAGCTTTTCTTGGAGCTTTGTTTTAAAATCTAACACTATTTTATCATTTATTGCATCTGCAATAACATCTTCAAAATTCTCAATTATAAATCCACGGGCATATTCCAAACCTTTATCTAAATATATGGCAGCAAGTAAAGCCTCTAAGCAGTCTGCTTGTATAGAGATCCTCTCTCTACCCCCAGTAAGCTCTTCACCTTTACTCATCCTTATAAGATCTCCTAATCCGAGAATCTTGGCTACCTCATAAAGGGAGTTTTCACAAACTATTAGAGCTCTCATCTTTGTAAGCTCTCCTTCAGACTTATCTTTACAATTATTGAACAGATATTCTGATATACAGATCTGAAGTACCGAGTCACCTAAGAATTCAAGCCTCTCGTTATAATCTATGCCCTTATACTGATTAGCATAAGAACTATGAGTTAATGCAGTCTCAAGCAATTGCTTATTATCAAAATAAATATTAAGTTTGCTTTCAATCTTTTCAATATTAAACTCGTACATTTAACTAATTTCAACTCCTTAAGGTTTATTCTTCAGTATGTTAATTTCTCTATAAAGTGTTTAACACATTCAAGAATAAACTTAATTTTATTATTTTCTTAAGAGTAAAATAAAATCCCGCATTAGGCGGGATATATTACTCTTCACTATGTTCTTTAAGATACTCTACTACATCGCCAACTGTAACAAAGCCTTCTGCTACATCATCTGGGATTTCCATTTCTAGTTCATCTTCTAAAGCCATAATAAGCTCAACTATATCTAGTGAATCTGCTCCTAAATCCTCTATAAATGAAGCCTCAAGTGTAATATCATCCTCATTCACACTAAGTTTATCTGCTATAATTCCTTTTATTTTTTCAAACACTTTAATGCACCTCCAAAATTTATCTACTTAGATAATATTATATATAAGTTACATCGTCAATATATCTCTAAGCATTATTTATAATAAAATATCATTTAATTTAAAATTATTTTTTATTTTTCATCATCAGTATTATTTTCTAACTCAATCTTCAGCTTGGAAAGGGTATCGTTTAAATAGAAAATTCTAGATTGTTTTATAGCATTCTTAAATGCTCTTGCATCAGAACTTCCATGTGCTTTTATACAAATACCGTCAACACCTAAAAATGGCGCTCCACCATATTCTTTATAATCAAATTTATTCTTTAAAGTCTTAATCACCGGCATTATAAATAATGCTCCTATTTTGGTAACTAGGGATGAAAGTAATGCAGTTTTGATAGTTCCAAGTAGATTAGACGCAACACCTTCATACATCTTAAGAACCGTATTTCCTACAAATCCATCACATACTACTACATTAACATCGCCATCAGTTATATCTCTAGGCTCTATATTACCTACAAAGTTAAGGTTAGAATTTTTCAAAAGCTTATAAGTTTCTTTCGTTAATTCATTTCCTTTTTCCTCCTCAGCTCCTATGTTTACTAAAGCAACAGTAGGATTAGGGACATTAATTACACTTTCATAGTAAACTTTACCCATTATAGCAAACTGCTTTAAGTATTGGGGCTTACAATCCACATTTGCTCCAGCATCAACTACCACAAATGGGCCTTTCATTCCAGGCATTATTGGAGACAAAGCCGGTCTTTCAATACCTTTTATTCTTCCTATGACTAAAGTACAACCAGCTAAAAAAGCTCCAGTGCTTCCACTTGATATAACTGCGTCACATTCTTTATCTTTTACAAGTTTCAATGCTTTATTCAAGCTTGAATCCTTTTTTTTTCTTAAAGCCATAACTGGATGCTCATTAGTGCCAATTACTTCTGTAGCATTCAATATGGTAACTCTTGACTTATCGTAGTCGTATTTGCTGAATTCGCCTGTAATCACATCTTCAGGGCCTGTTATTACAATCTCAACGTCGTTGAATTCTTTAAGTGCCATAACACAGCCTTCCACAATAGCTGAAGGAGCGTTATCCCCACCCATACCATCTATAGCTATTCTCATCTTATCACCCCTTTGTAAATTAAAAATTTTATATATTACTCAAAAATTATATTTCTCTACTTAAATATTTAAAATAATTTTATTTTCACTTATAATCATTCGGATACATTAGGACAATATTAAAATCAAATAACTGAAATAGGATATGAAATATAATGTATACAGCAAATTGACTTTAACAATATTCACCAAAGCTGTTTTATTTTTTCATTGTATATAAAGAAAAGAAAGTCAATTGACTTTCTTTATTGTTCTGAAGCAACTACTTCTTTACCCTTGTAATATCCACAGCTCTTACAAACTCTGTGAGCTAATTTCATTTCATGGCATTGTGGACATTCAACAATACCAGGTATGCTTAACTTAAAAGTTTGAGCTCTTCTTGAATCTCTCTTTGCTCTGTATGTTTTTCTAGCAGGATTTCCCATAATTACACCTCCTTATTTGCTAAACAAATCATTCAATTTAGCTAGTCTAATGTCAATTTCGTTGTTGTCACAGCTACATTGCTTTTTGTTTAGGTTCGTTCCACATTGCTGACACAGTCCTTTACAGTTTTCACTGCAAAGTCTTTTTATAGGCAAGGCTGATATAATATTGTTAGCAATTATTTCAGTGATATCAATAGTATCACCATCGACGAAGATAGAATCATCATCTTCATCTGATAAATTATTTGTAAATCTCTCATTAACACTAATGTGTATTGGATATGAGAAGATTTCTAAGCACCTTGAACAAGAAAGATCTAAAACTGTATCTACATCTACGTTCAACTCTAACAATCCTTCATCGAAAGAAAACTTACCCTTTACCTTTACAGGTTCAACAGCTTTAATTTTCTCTCCTTCATGGTCAACACATCCCATGTCAAAGGCATAGTCTATTGCTTTAACTCTTTCTCTCTTGCTGATTAAATCTGAAAATTGTAGTATCATATGTACAACTCCACATCATGCCTAAGAATGGCTAAGCCATTCTTACAGCAGAATTAGTAATTTTTACTGACAACACAATTTATTATATAAACATGACTTTTAAAAGTCAAGAACTTTATTTTTTATTTTCTAACTAACTCAAGAGTATCTTTAGCTATCATCATTTCTTCATCTGTAGGTATTACAAACACCTTAACTCTTGAATTTTCCTTGCTTATTTCTGCAATCTTTCCACGTACATTATTCTTTGCAGGATCTATTTCAATTCCTAGGAACTCCAAGTCTTTGCAGCATGATTCTCTAGTTGATGGATCATTTTCACCTACTCCAGCAGTAAATACAACTACATCTAAGCCACCCATAGCCGCAGCATATGAACCTATATACTTCTTTACTCTGTAACGGAATATATCTAAAGCTAACTGTGCTCTTGCGTTTCCATTTTCAGCTGCAGTTTCAATATCTCTAAAGTCACTACTTACTCCAGATATACCAAATACTCCTGATTTTTTATTAAGCAGTTCGTTTGTTTGCTCAACAGTATAACCAAGTTCTTCCATTATAAATGTTACCACAGCAGGATCAAGATCTCCTGATCTTGTTCCCATAGCAACACCTTCTAATGGTGTAAAGCCCATTGATGTATCTATTGATTTACCATTTTTAATTGCAGTTAAACTTGATCCATTGCCTAAATGACAAGTAACTATCTTTAATTCAGATATATCTTTTCCAATTACTTCCGCAACCTTTGCAGATACATATTTATGAGAAGTTCCATGGAAACCATACTTTCTTATATTGTGTTCTTTGTATAGTTCATAAGGTAATGCATAAAGGTATGATGATTCAGGCATTGTTTGATGAAAAGCTGTATCAAAAACAACTGCCATAGGAGTATTAGGCATTAATGCCTTACATGCCTCTATACCTATTATATTAGGTGGGTTATGAAGTGGAGCCAATTTCACACACTCTTCTAAGTACTTCATAACTTCATCATTTATAAGTACTGAGCTAGAATACTTTTCTCCACCGTGAACTACTCTATGACCAACTGCTGATATCTCATCCATTGATTTTAATACGCCATTATCTTTATCTACAAGCGCTTCTAAAACCAATTTTATAGCATCCTTATGGTCAGCCATTTTTTGTTCAATTACGTATTTATCTCTACCTTCAACCTTTTGAGTTAATATAGAGCCTTCTATTCCTATTCTTTCAACAAGTCCCTTAGCTAGAACCTCTTCTTTAGTCATATCTATTAATTGATATTTTAAAGATGAGCTCCCACAATTAATTACTAGTATGTTCATTTCTATTCCTCCTAAAATGACTAAAATGTCCTATTTATCTTGTTTGAGCTTGAACTGCAGTAAGTGCAACTACATTTACAATATCTTCTGAACTACAACCTCTTGATAAGTCATTGATTGGTTTATCAAATCCTTGACAGATTGGTCCTATTGCTTCTGCATTTGCAAATCTTTGAACAAGTTTATAACCTATATTTCCAGCTTGAAGATCTGGGAATATAAGAACATTAGCTTTACCAGCTACATCACTATTAGGTGCCTTTTGGCTTGCAACTTTTTCAACTATAGCTGCATCTAATTGCATTTCTCCATCTATTAAAAGATCTGGTCTTAATTCCTTAGCTTTTTCAGTTGCCATTCTTACCTTATCTACAACCTCATGGTCAGCTGAACCCATAGTTGAGAATGATAGCATTGCTACTTTAGGATCTATCTTACATAATTTCTTTGCCGTATCAGCAGTTGCAATAGCTATTGCTGCAAGTTGATCCACATTTGGGTTAGGGTTAACAGCACAGTCTGAGAATAATAACATTCCTTGTTCCCCATACTTAGAGCCAGGTACCATCATTATAAAGAAACTTGATACAACAGATACTCCTGGTGCAGTCTTTATAATTTGAAGACCTGGTCTTAAAAGATCTCCAGTTGTATGAACAGCACCTGAAACCATTCCATCTGCATCTCCAACCTTAACCATCATTGTACCAAAATACAATGGATCTCTAACTATTTTTTCCGCTTTCTCAAGAGTCATACCTTTGCTTTTTCTAAGCTCATAAAATTCATTTATATAAATTCCAAGCTTATCTGAAGTATCTGGGTCAGCCACATTTACTCCAGTTAAGTCAACTCCTAAATCTGCAGCCTTTTGTCTGATAACTGATTCAGACCCTACTAAAGTTACCTCTGCTAATCCATTTTCTCTAATCTTTTGAGATGCAACGAGTGTTCTTTCCTCATCACCCTCAGGTAGCACAATTTTCTTTATATCTTTTTGTGCCATATCCCATATTTGCTTCATAAGTTCCATGTTCATTTCTCCTTTCAGTCGAACGGATAATATCTACATATACTAATATACTCCTAAACACCAGTTAATTTCAACATATAAAGCCAAAAACATAGTTATTCTTATATTTGAATAATTATTAATTATCTGAATTTTATAATAATTATATTCTTTATGTATTCTCTCCTATTATTGTTGTATTATATATTTATAATTTAATTAAGGATGGTCTAATATGAATATTACAGGAATTATAACAGAATATAACCCTTTCCATAACGGCCACAAACTTCATCTAGAAGAAACCAAGCGGGCAACTGGTGCCGAAGGCATAATTTGCGTTATGAGCGGCAACTTTGTTCAAAGAGGTCTCCCAGCTATACTAGACAAATGGACTAGAGCAAAAATGGCTGTTCTTAACGGAGTAGATCTAGTAGTTGAACTTCCAACAGTTTTCGCTGTATCTTCAGCAGAATTTTTTGCAAAAGGCGCAGTAGATATTTTAACTCAAACTTCTGTAGTTAATTCACTTTGCTTCGGAAGTGAAGCTGGAGATACGCAACTAATAAGAAGAATAGCTGAGATTTTATGTGATGAGCCCTCAATTTTTAAAGAAATTTTAAAAAAGCACTTATCATCCGGTAACTCTTTTGTAAAAGCTAGATCATTAAGTCTTATTGAATATTTTATTCATTACACCAATGTGAAGTGTTCAACTGAAGAATTAGAAGAACTTTTGTCCTCTTCAAATAACATATTAGCTATAGAATACTGCAAGAGTATAATTAAATCGAAAAGTTCAATTGAACCTTTAACAATAAAACGTATTGGTTCTTCCTATAACGATAAAGATCTATCAAGCAACTTGGCTAGTGCAACAGCAATAAGAGAGTTGCTATACTCAGATTTATATTCAAATGAACTATATCAATATATGCCAGAACCATCAGCTAATATTATTATGGACTCATTTACTTCTACTAATAAGTTTCCATCTAGCAATGATTTTCTCTCTTATATTAAATATAAACTTTTAGCTTCCCCTAATTCCTTTTCTAAGCTTCCTGACAGTGGTGAGGGATTGGATAACAAGTTCTTGAAAGAAATCAACACAGTATCTTCTATTGATGAGCTGATCATGAAGGTAAAAAGCAAGCGTTATACATACACTAGACTTTCTAGACTACTTTGCCAATATTTCTTAGGCTTCGAACACTATGATACTAGTAGTCTAAGACTTACTAGACCTAAGTATTTGAGGGTACTTGCACTAAATACAACAGGCGCCAAGATTATAAAAGAAATAAAAAAAGCCTCTGACATAAATATAATAAGTAAAGTACCTAAAAAGATTGAAGACCCAATGCTCCAAATAGATATCAATTCCTCAAATATTTACTCATTAATTAATCCTAGTGTAAAGTTTAATTCTGACTATTTAACAAGTCCATTTGTAGAAAATCTTTAAATACTTTTATTAAATAAACCAATGATAAATAGAATAAAAACACAAAAAATATACTATATATGAGATAAGGGGGGATCTCATGTATAGTATATTTTTATTAATAACAGCTTCAGCATTGCTACTGTATACTCTATCAAAACTGCATTTTAGTAGGACAAGCATTTTCATAACTTTTTCATTAACTATTCTAATTTTTTATTTTGTGGTAAATCCAAGAAGTTGTATGGATTCAGCCCTACAAGGTGCTGAACTTTTTATAAAAGCTGTATTGCCATCACTTTTTCCTTTTTTGGTTATATGCAACCTTCTTATTGCCTTTGACGGTATAGCTATATACTCAAAACTGCTTGGCCCCGTACTCTGCAAGCCGCTTAGACTAAGTAAAAATTGTAGTTTTGCCATTGTAGCAAGCATGCTATGTGGTTATCCATTAGGGGCAAAATACAGTGCAGAACTATACTCCAATGGATATATTGATGAATATGAGTTTAAAAGGCTTTTAAACATAGCTTCTAATGCAGGACCAATATTTATCCTAGGCTCAGTAGCAAGTTCAATGCTAAACAATATTTACTACGGATATATAATACTCGCAGCAAATTATTTATCTTTCTTTGTAATAGGTCTTTTATCAAAAAATAAAACAAAAACAAGAAAATTTGATTTAAAAATTAAACATTCCTCTATAAATATTGGAGAAGCTTTTAAGCTATCCATAAATGATGCAATTAATGGCACCCTCATGGTAGGTGGGTACGTTATTATATTTGCAGTTCTAATTTCTATAATAAAAAATAATGCTATAACAAGCATTATTTCAAGTAATACATTAAATTTTAATATAAACAGAGATTTTCTGTCTGCTTTATTATTGGGGAGTCTAGATCTTACTAACGGTTGCAACATAATTACTAGTAGTTCTTTAACTATCACAATAAAATTATGCCTTATAAGTTTTTTCTGTTGTTTCGGAGGTTTCTCTATAATCGCACAAACCCATGCCTTCTTTTATAAATATAAAGTTTCACTAAAACGTTATTTTATGACTAAAGTTTTGCAAGGGTTAATTGGAGTAATAATCACACTGATTATATGTATTTTATTTATAAACTCTATTCCTACATTCAGCTCAAACAACAGCATTAATTACACACAGTTTTGGATACCTTACTTAATATTTATGATTATAACTATAATAAGTCTTAGCATAAAAAGCTTATTTGATGCTACGTAACTCCTTAATATTTTCTCTTATCGTAGTTGATGCCTTTGCCATATCATTGTTCATATTGGTAGCTAGAGCTTCAACATTGGTTTTTATTACAGTTAATATTTCATTTGTTTTTACATCTATTTCTTTTTCTAACTGACTTAAAATCTCGTCAGCATAGTCTCTTGCACCAATTCTAATAGCCTTAGCTTCTCTTTGAGCTGAGGCTATTATTTCTTGTGCTCTTAGATTGGCTTCTTTAACAATATCATGATTTTCAACTTGCTTTTTCAAGAGATCCATAGTTTGTTTCTTGACTGCTTCATACTCTTTTTGGGCTTCTCCTAAGATTCTTTCTCTTTCTGTCATAACCCATTGAGCTTTTTTGAATTCATCTGGTAGATAATTAATAACTTGATCTACAACTTCCAACACTTCTTTTTTATCAATTACAACTTTGCCTGTTATAGGTACCTTAGCAGCACTTTCAACAATATCTTGTAGATATTCTAGAAGCTCAATAACATTAACCTCCATCTTACTCACCCTCATTCCCCCTTTATTCTACTAATAATATCAACAATAATTTCATCTGGAACTAAACCACGTATACAGCCTCCGAACTTAGCAACTTGCTTTACAGCAGAACTGCTCAGGTATGAGTACTCTGCATTTGTCATCATAAATAAAGTTTCTACTTCTGGATCAAGTTTATTATTCATAAGGGCCATTTGAAATTCATATTCAAAATCAGAAACGGCTCTTAGTCCCTTTAGTATTACTGTAGCCTTCTTTTCTCTCATAAAGTCAACTAGCAGTCCATTAAAATATTGAACTTTTACATTAGGATAATCCTTTGTAACTCTTTTAATTAGTTCTACTCTCTCATCAATTTTGAATAATCCCTTTTTATCTACGTTAACCAAGACCACTACAATTACTTCATCAAAAACCTTAGCCCCTCTAGCAATGATATCAAGATGTCCATTGGTTACTGGGTCGAAGCTTCCAGGGTATACGGCAATTTTCATTTTAGTCCTCCTTATGTTTATAGAAACATACTGTTGTATTTCCATATTTTCTTTCATTCGTTAGCTTTATTTTTGTACTTCCTTGATATATCTCTTCACTAGTATCAATCTTAGTAACAATAATTCCTTGTGGATCCAATAAATTTCTTTCCTCTATTATCTTTATCGCACCTGGAATCATATTCTTTAGGTAAGGTGGATCTATAAATATGAGATTAAATACCTTTCCTTTATCAGCCATTGAGTTTAAGGCGCTATAAGCATCCATATTTAAAGAAAAACAAAAATCTTCAAACTTTAAATTTTGAATATTTTCTCTTAAAACTGGATACGTTACTGGACTTTTATCTACTAGATAGCACTCCTTTGCACCTCTACTAGCAGCTTCTAAACCTAAACTTCCTGTTCCTGCAAATACATCTATCACTACCGCGTCAGGAATATAAAATTGAATACTACTAAACATAGCTTCCTTAACTCTGTCTAGAGTAGGTCTTGTTTCATATGTAGGTGGAGATAATAATTTTCTTCCCTTTGCTTTTCCTGATATAATTCTCATTTGTATGTCCTCCCTAAATTAACTAAATTTTATCATATAGATCATTATTTTCAAAGTTTTTTAAAGTATATTTAAGTTTTACTCTAAACAAATTAGAGAATAGTTGATTTAATACTAAAAATAGCTTAACAATTACTTGGATTTATTCTTTAAAGCACTAGCTCATGACAATATAACCTAGTTAAAACATATATACTTAGAGCTCCTAGATAGATTTTTGCTTATCTCCGAGATCAATTTTATATTGTTTGTATCAGTGCTATTTAATATCCTCTTAGCTTCCTCACTAGCACATTTTAAAATATTAATATCTTCTATTATATCTGATAATATAAGCCCAGAATCACCACTTTGTCTTAATCCAAACATTTCACCAGATCCTCTTAGCTTAAGATCCTGCTCAGCTATATAAAATCCATCGTTACTTTCAGTCATAATCATCATTCTTTTTTTAGTCACGTTATTTTTTGCGTTTCCAACAAGCAGACAGTAGGACTGATATTGACCTCTTCCTACTCTTCCTCTAAGCTGATGTAATTGGCTTAATCCAAATCTCTCGCAGTTTTCAATAATCATTACACTGGCATTAGGCACATTCACCCCTACTTCAATTACCGTAGTTGAAATTATAGCCTTCAGATGCCCTTCTTTAAACCTGTTGATTATATATTCCTTATCCTTAGGCGCCATCTTGCCATGAAGCTTTTCAATATTATAATTTTTAAAAGTACCTTCTGCTAATTCATTGTAAATTTTATCTACAGAATTCAGCTTTCCATCTTCATCTTCTTCAATTAAAGGGCAAACTATATAAACCTGTCTTCCCTTTTCTATTTCATCCAATGCAAGATTGTATACCTGATACTTTGAGTCTTCTTGGAAGAATAAAGTCTCAATCTTTTTTCTTCCAGGTGGAAGTTCATCTATAATTGAAACATCTAAATCGCTATATAGGTAAAGGGCTAAAGTTCTTGGAATAGGTGTAGCTGTCATAACAAGTACATCTGGCTCTTTTCCTTTATTAATAAGCTTACTTCTTTGTTCCACACCAAACCTGTGTTGTTCATCAGTAACAACTAAACCTAAATTTGTAAAATTTACATCCTCCTGTATTATAGCATGAGTTCCTATAACCACAATAGGCACCCCTGAAGAAATTTTTTCTTTAATCCTTATCTTTTCCTTATTTGGTGTGCTTCCAGTGAGAAGCTCAATATCAACTTCAAAACCTTCCAGTAACTTTTTTGCCTCAACATAATGCTGAGAAGCTAAAATTTCTGTAGGCGCCATCATTGCTGTTTGATAACCATTTTTATATACATTAAAAATAGATATAAACGCAACAACAGTCTTTCCACTTCCAACATCACCTTGAACCAATCTATTCATAGGAACACTAGACTTTTGGTCTAGAAGTATTTCTCTAACCACTCTACTTTGCGCAGCAGTAAGTTCATAGGGTAAAGATTTCTTTAAATCACCTAATTCTGGGCTCATCGAAAATTTAATTCCACAATTTCCTTTTTTAAGATGATTTTTAAGCATCATTAACTTCACTGAATAAGTAAATAGTTCCTGAAATTTTAGTCTAGTTATGGCAGCTTTTAACTTTTCCTTTGTTGAAGGAAAATGTATATTTCTTATAGCTTCATCTAAAGAAATCAAGCTATACTTCTCCAAAAGATATTCTGGCAAGTTTTCTCCTACAACTATGGAGCAAAGTATACTGTTAACTAACTTAGAAATCACGCTACTAGTAATATCTCCCTTAAGTGGGTATACTGGCAGGATTTCGTTATCGCTTGCATCTCTAAACACTACTGTAGGATTTATTACCTCAAGGTGACTACCAACCTTTTTGTATTTACCCATTAGATTATAGCTTTCACCTATCTTAAAATTATTTTTTATATAAGGCTGATTAAACCACTTTGCCATAACCTTTGTATCAGAGTATTTAAAATTTATAGAGGTTAGCTTTTTCCCATTTTTCGTTCTTATATCTCTATCAAAAGAAACTACTTTGCAACTTATTATCTGTTTTAATTCTTCAGAAATATCGCTAATTTCAGGGTTACCATCTACGAACTCATAATCTCTAGGAAAATAAAGAAGCAGATCAAGCAAAGTAAAAACACCGCATTTATTAAGTTTTTCTTCTAACTTTGGTCCAACACCTTTTAAGTTTTTAATTTCACTATATATATCCATATTTATCACCCAAAACAAAAGTTAAAAAGAAAAGCGACTATGTCGCTTTTCTAATAGAAAGTACTCTTTCTTAAAATAACACTATAAGCACATATACTATATATGTATCACTTCATAGTAAAATTTATATTTTCAAACTGTCCTCACAAAAACCAGAGAGCTTTGAAAATAGATTTCGCACTTGCAGTGGTACATCTTTACTTCCATAAATGAAATATATATGCATCAACTATACAGAATAATTTACTATGATTAAATAGTATATGTACAAAGTTATTATATTTTATTCTACAGATATTAAGAAGTAATATAGAGGCTGTTCACCAGCGTAACATTGAACATCTAAATCACTGTACTTTTTCTCTATCTTAGAAACAAAATCTTCAACTTGTTTTTCATCACATTCTTTGCCATAGAATAGAGTTATAAGCTCGCTATCCTTATCAACCATTTGACTTAGCAGTTCTTCTGTTACTTCATATACATCACTGCCTACATTTTTGATTTTACTTTCAATTAAGCCTAGTATATTTCCTTCTTTTATTTCAATTCCATCCATCTCAGTATCTCTAACCGCATAGGTTACAGAAGCTGATTTAACAAAATCTACAGAACTTGTTAGTTCTTCAATATTTTCTTCTACTTCCGCTTCTGGATTGAACATAGTTATAGCTGTTATACCTTGAGGGATAGTTTTTGTTGGAATAACTACTATATGCTTATCAGATATCTCTGCTGCTTGGTTAGCAGCCATTATTATATTTTTATTATTTGGGAATACAAAAATATGTTCCGCATTAAGTTTTTCTATGCACTCTAATATGTCTTGAGTGCTAGGATTCATAGTTTGACCACCTTCAATTACATGGTCAACACCCAAATCTTTAAATATATTCTTTATACCTTCACCCATAGCAACAGATATGAAGGCATATTTTTTCTTTTCTTCTACTTCTTCTTCAACAGCTACCGAATCTTCGTTTGAAGCTTCATATTCTTTCTCTACAAGAAGGTGTTTATGTTCTTCTCTCATATTATCGATCTTTATTTTGGATAATTCACCTAACTTAACAGCTTTAGAAAGTACTGCACCAGGATCATTAGTATGGATATGAACTTTTATTACATCTTCATAACCAACAACTATCATTGAATCTCCAAAATGCTCTATATCCGCTTTAAACTCATTAGCTTTTGAACTATCTCCTACGATTATAAACTCTGTACAATAACCAAATTTGATATCATGATCTTCTAAATTATTAGCAGCTGATACTCCTGTGGAAGCAGGCTTGAAATCTTTTATTGCAACTTCTAAATTCTTGTCTAAAGCTTCATACATACCCTGTAATATTATAAGAAGTCCCATTCCACCTGAATCTACCACTTTAGCTTTCTTAAGAGCAGGAAGCATTTCAGGAGTTTTGTCTAACATTACTTTACTATGCTTACAAACTTGATCCATTAATCCAGTTATATCTTTGGCATTAGACTCTGCTGCCGCCTCTGACGCTGCTCTTATTATAGTAAGTATAGTACCTTCTGTTGGTCTCATAACTGCTTTATAAGCTGACTTAGCACCTTCTGCTAAAGCATTAGCTACTTCTTTTGCATCTGCTTCAATCTTATTGTCTAGTCCTTTTGATATACCTCTAAGTATTTGAGATAAAATAACACCAGAGTTTCCTCTAGCTCCCATCAAAGCGCCTTTTGCTAATTTTTTCGAAATCTCACCTAAAGAAGCTCCCTTTAAGGTTTCTATCTCCTTAACAGCAGCTTTAAAAGTCATTGACATATTAGTTCCTGTATCTCCATCTGGAACTGGAAAAACATTTAATGAATTTACATATTCACTTTGTTCTTCCAACCTATTGCTGGCATTAATAACCATGTTGTAAAAATTCTCACCATTAATTCTAATATAATTCATTAGTTTGCCCTCCTAGACTCTCACAGCTTGCACGTTAACAGTAATTGATGATACCTTAATTCCAGTATAATTTTCTACATTATATCTAACTTTTTGAATTATATTATTTGCAATAACAGATATCTTTGTACCATACTCAACCATAACGAATAACTCTATATTTAATTTATCTTCTTTTAAATTTATCTTAACACCCTTGCTTAGATTTTCAACTCTTATTAATTCCCAAAATCCATCAGTAGCGTTCTTAGAAACCATACCAACTACGCCGTAACATTCCATAGTTGAAAGCCCAACTACTTTTGCAATAACTTCATCAGAATATGATATATTTCCAAGCTCATTTGATATTCCTAACATAATTAAATTCCTCCTTGCTAATTTCCGTTAAGTATATTCTATATTAAATAGGAAGATTATTCAATACTCATAATTTTCTAGGCTGAAATGCTATTTTTATCTATACTACATTGATTTGATAAGATAAATACGCTATATTTTACTGAAACCGCCATATTTATTTGTACTGAAGGTTACAATTGTCCACAATAGATAATAAAATTAATTTGCAATCTTAAATAAAACTTCAACAATTCCTATAAATTTTATCTTTTATTTAAATTTCTTGACCCTTGATATTGCTAGGTTTAGCTTTCATAAAATTTTATACTATCTATACAGTAAAAAGTACTCAATAATATTTTACTCATAATTATTATTTTTATCTTGCATAAATTATACATCTTGTGATAATATATTATATGTCCTATTGAAGATCACAATCTTCAGAGTTAAGGAGGTGTTGTAAATGTCAAGAAAATGCGAAATCTGCAACAAGGGTGTAATATCAGGAGTACAATACAGCCACTCACACAGACAAAGCAAGAGAAAATGGGCTCCTAACATAAAAAAAGTTAAAGCTGTAGTTAACGGAACACCAAAAACTGTTCACGTTTGTACTAGATGCTTACGTTCAGGTAAGGTTCAAAGAGCAGTTTAAGAATCTTGTGAAATGCAGTTGTATTAGCAATTGCATTTTTTTTACCTAAAAAGCGTGCTTAATGCACGCTTTTTATTTTAAGGTAAATGTAAAAAAGAAAAAGCTGAAGTAAATTACTTCAGCTTTTTTTCACATCAACATGCACAAATTGCATGAACCATTTCTTTTCTTATGTATGTTTTCTGTCTTTCCTTATAAATATTCTAAAGAATATAGATAAGAACTTAGGTAGTTTTATTGCTACTATCCTCATTTAAAATCCCCCCCTAAATAAATATAAAAAGCCACCAACAAACTGCTTTGATATATAATATGCAAAAAGCAATTTATTGGTGACTACTAATTTACTATATTTTTTTAAAATTTAGGATTTATTAAAGTACCATGTTTAAATTAATAGTTTAATAGTTGAAGTTTGAACCTAATACTATCTTCATTTCAATTCACAAAAGTTTATGTTAATCATTGCTATACATAACCATAACTATACCACAGGTAAATGATATTTCTATAGGAGTATCCTGAAACTCATTTGAAACTGTTCTACCATCTCCTAAAGTCAGATTATAATCATATAGAGGATACTTAGCATTATATATATTAAAATTACTTACATTCCCTCCAAAAGCCTGGAAAGATATAGTTTGTCCCGGTGCTCCGTAAAAAGTTGTATTTTTTGAAACTAGAAAAATATAATTATTTTCATCCTTAATTGATGTAATCACATTTTTCTCCAAACCACTTCTTAATAATCCTAGATTAGCAATGGTATGATCTAATCTAGTACCAGTACATCCTAATAAGACCACTTCAGTTGCACCAAGTTCTAATGCATTATTAAAAGCTAGCTCACTATCAGTAAAATCTTTTTCTGGCTTAAAGGTAACCTTTTTAGTCTTGGTGTAGTAATTTAATGCCTCAGAGTCAGCAGAATCAAAATCACCTAAGATTATATTAGGAGTAGCACCGTACTTATAAAAGGTATTAATTCCACTATCAGCAGCAATTAATATATTCGCATCCTCAGTCTCTCTAAAAAACAAATCCTTACTTGGTGCCGTTCCTCCTGCAACTATAACAGCTTTCATCACTACAGCTCCTTCTTTAGTGCAGCTAAGTTACTTTCTATATTACCACCACTGAACACAGAAGATCCTGCAACTACAACATTCGCACCAGCTTCCACAACACTCTTTATATTATACTTATCAATACCACCATCTACTTCTATAAGAAGATCCTTGTTATATCTTTCAGATAATTCTTTAACTTCCTTTATCTTATCTATGGTATAATTTATAAACTTTTGCCCTCCAAAGCCTGGATTAACGGACATTATAAGTACCATATCAAGCATAGGGATTAGATGCTTGATTAACTCTACTGGTGTTGCTGGATTTAACGATACTCCAGCCTTTACCCCTTTGCTTTTTATATAAGAAATAGTTCTATCTAGGTGTCTATCTGTCTCATAGTGAATTGTTATTATATCAGCACCAGATGACACAAATTCATCAATATATCTTCCAGCTTCATGTATCATGAGATGAACATCAAAAACCTTTTTAGTTATAGGTCTTATTGCTTTTATTATTGGAAATCCGAAGGATATATTAGGTACAAAAACCCCGTCCATGACATCTATATGAATAAACTCAGCTCCCGCTTCGTCTACTCTTCTTACTTGCTCTCCAAGTTTTGTAAAGTCTGCCGCTAAGATTGATGGCGATAATACTACCATTTAACTTTCCTCCTCATTATGTCTTCTAATGATCTTACATAAAAATCATATCTAAGTCTACTTATTATACCTTCCTCAACTGCACCTTTTACAGCGCAGCTAGGCTCTTTATAATGGTTGCATCCTGTAAACTTACACTTATCATTATAATCCATAAATTCAGGAAAACAATATTTTAAATCATCCTTTTCTATAAAATCTAGATCCAAGCTAGAAAAACCTGGAGTATCTACTAAAAAGCCATGCTGTACAGGTATTAGTTCACTATGTCTTGTGGTATGTTTTCCTCTTTTAAGCTTTTCACTTATTTCACCAGTTTCCATATGCTCTCTTTCAAGAAAAGCATTTATTAAAGTTGATTTTCCAGCACCAGAAGGCCCGCATAAAACTGTGACATTATCAGAAAGTCTTTCTTTTAAAACATCAAGTCCCATCTGTCCTTTAGCATTGATAAACAAAACCTCATACCCTAAATTGTTTATAGTGTTCTTTATCTCACTTTTTTCCTCTTCACTGCATAAATCAACTTTATTTAAGCAAACTATAGCTTTTATGTTGTTATGTTCACACAACACTAAAAATCTATTAAGTAAATCAAAATTTATATCAGGATTCTTAATAGCAAAAACTACATATGCTTGGGTTACATTTGACACAGTAGGTCTTATAAGCTCCGAAGTTCTTTCATGAATTGAGTTTATAACGCCTTTTCCATTAGTAACCTCAATTTCAACCTTATCCCCAACCATTGGTTTAAGATCATTATGCCTGAACTTCCCTCTTGCCTTACATTCAACTATTTCATTTTCTGTCTTTATGTAATAAAAACCACCTATACCTTTAATTATTGTACCTGTCATAGAACCTCCAAATAAAATATATTCTATATATATAATAAACATTTTTTTGATAAAAATGCAATGGTGCCAGAATATACTGGCACCAAAATTGTTATTGAGCTGGTTTATTTGCTGGCTTTAGAGTAATTGTTACACTATCACCAGGATTTACTTGAGCTGGACTTACACCAACTACTACAGAATCCTTTGGTTGTGTTTTATCATCGAAAGTATAAGAAACTTTTGTTCTATTAGGCCATTGATTTTCCACATAATCTCTTGTCGTTCCTGATATTTCCTTTTGGACATCTATAGGTTTTGGATTATATTTAGAATAAAAAACTTTTATAGTTGTACCTTCAGGTACATCGCTATCTTTAGCTATGCTCTGACCAACAATAAAACCATCTTTATTTTTCAAATCATAATTATCTGTAGACTGTTCCACAGCTTCCATTTTCAAATTTTTAGCTTCTATCAAAACTTTAGCATCGTCAACCTTCATACTTCCAGTTGACACTAAATCTGGAACCTTTGTAAGTTTAACGCCTATACTTACTACTATATCTATAGAAGAATCTTTTTTGGCGTCAGAATTAGCAGCAGGTGTTTGACTTATAACTTTACCCTTCTCTATAGTATTACTATTATCTTGGCTTATATTTCCTACAGAAAAGCCAGCTCCTACTATAGCTTTCTTCGCCTCATCTAATGACAACGGCTTGGAAGTTAAATCTGGCACTTTTATTGTCGCTGGACCAGCACTTAAGACAACTTTAATCTTATCATCTTTATTTGCTTTTTCTCCAAAAGCAGGAGTTGTTTGTATTACAGTTCCTTCTGGCTTATCACTATTTTGCTGACCATCTTCTACATATACTAATCCACTATTTTCTATAGCTTTTTTAGCATCTTCCTTTGTCATCCCTACAACTTGAGGAACATCAACCTGAGTAACTGTAGTAGTTGCTGATGGATTTGGTTTTATTTTATTACCAAAAAACATTGAAGCTGAAGCAATTGCCACTATAACTATTAAAACAAAAGCAAGCCCTAATAAAACTCTATTTATAACTTTTTGCTTCTTTTGCTTAGGTGTTAGCTTCTCATCATCTTCTTCGTCCTCATCTTCGTCATAATCATCATCGTCTTCATCTTCATCATAAGCTTTGCTTTGAGCTTTAGCTTTATTTTTAAGCGCAGCCTGCTTTATAACTTCTGCTGTTACTGGTTCCATTATTCTAGTATGATCATCATCTAAAGAATCTACAGGAACATTTATAACTGCATTAGGATTTTCTTTCACCTTTTCTAAATCAGCAATAATTTCCTTAGCACTTTGATATCTTTTTATAGGTTCTTTTTCAACAGCCTTTAAAATAAGAGTATTTAAACTATCTGGTATCTTACTATTCATATTCTTAGGTGGAATCACCGGTTCTTGTATATGCTTCAAAGCAACTGTTACTGGTGAATCACCATCAAATGGAACCCTTCCAGTTACCATTTCATATAGAACTACCCCTAAGGAATATAAATCTGTTCTGCAATCTACATAACTACCTTTGGCTTGCTCAGGCGAAAAATAATGTGCAGATCCCATAACACTATTGGTATAAGCTATTGTTGAAGAGTCTGTGGACTTAGCAATGCCAAAGTCAGTGACTTTAACAATTCCTTCTTCTGTGACTAATATATTCTGAGGTTTTATATCCCTATGTATTATATTATTCTTATGAGCACAGTCAAGTGCATTTGCAACTTTAGATGCAATGCTTATAGCAGTTTCATAAGCAAATTTTCCATGCTCATTAATTATTTCCTTAAGATTTTTACCTTTTACATATTCCATTACTATATAGTGTATATTATCTTGTGTACCTACATCTAAGATATTTACAATATTAGGATTAATCAAATTTGCAATGGCAGTAGCTTCTCTTTTAAACTTTTCTACTATCTCTTCATTATTTGTAAATGAATCTTTTAGAATCTTTACTGCTACATATCTTTTTAATTTATGGCATTTTGCTTTGTAGACGTAGGACATTCCCCCCTCGCCTATCTTCTCAAGGATTTCATACCTTTCTCCTAAAACCTTACCTACCATGCTATCTCTCTCCTCCAAAAATCATTACAGTTATATTGTCTTTTCCCCCTCTATCTTTTGCTAGATCAACTAGAGCAGTGCAAGCTTCATCATAATTAGATCTGGACTTGATCAAATCTTTTATCTCATCATTTGTAACCTCATTAGTAAGACCATCAGAACATAAAATTAAAGTATTAAAACCTGAAGCTGTGATATCAAATATATCTACTTCAACACTCAAACTTGTTCCCATAGCTCTAGTGATCACGTTTTTTCTAGGATGATGCTTAGCTTCTTCCTCACTTATAGACCCTGAATCCAGAAGTTCTTGAACTAAAGAATGATCTCTTGTTATTTTTATAATATTATCATCAACTATCCCTAAGCAGCAGCTATCTCCAACATTTGCTATTTGCATTAAATCCTTAGTGACAAAGCATGCAGTTAAAGTAGTACCCATACCACTAAAAGAAGCATCACTTAAAGAATATTGATACAAACTCTTATTAACATATTCGATAGAAGCCTTTAGAATTTTATCTTCGTCTATTGTACCATAATTTTCAGTAAAATAGGAAATCAAGCCTTCAGCAGCCATTTTGCTTGCTACTTCACCGGCATTATGACCACCCATTCCATCTGTGACCACATAAATCTTATAGCTATCACCCTCATAATAACTAGCAAAATCCTCATTTAAACTTCTTTTGTTACCCACGTCTGTTTTAATGCTCACCATATAATCTTCCCCCTATTTATCTTGGGACTCGATATAGCTTCTTCTCAATTGCCCGCATGCGGCATTTATATCCGTTCCCATCTCTCTCCTTACAGTTACCTCAACACCATAGCTTTTTAAAATGCTCTCAAATTCATCAATTGTTTTCTTAGATGATCTTTTAAATGAGTTCTCCACTACTTCATTTACTGGAATTAAGTTAACATGACAAAGCATGTTCTTTAATAAACCAGCTAATGACTTAGCATCTTCTTTAGAATCATTGACATCTTTAACCAAAGAATATTCGAAAGTGACTCTTCTCTTTGTTTTATTTATGTAATAGTCACAGGCATCTAAAATTTCTTTAATTGAATACTTGTTAGCTATTGGCATTATTTGTTTTCTTTTCTCGTCACTGAAAGCATGCAAAGAAATAGCAAGAGTAATTTGCGTATTTTTATCTGCAAATTCTTTTATCTTTGGCACTAGCCCACAAGTAGAAACTGTTATATGTCTTTGCCCAATATTTAAACTATATTCTGCATTAACGACTTCTATGAATTTCATTACATTATCAAAGTTATCAAATGGTTCTCCGCTTCCCATCAAAACTACATTTGATATTCTTTCCCCTAAAATTTTTTCTCCTATTAATATTTCAGATAGTATTTCTCCTGAAGTCAAGTTTCTTACCATACCATTTAGAGTTGAAGCGCAGAACTTACACCCCATCCTACATCCAACTTGAGTGGATACACAGATTGAGTTTCCATGTTTATATTTCATAAGAACAGCTTCAATTAGATTTCCATCATTAAGCTCTAATAGAATTTTCTTTGTATCATCATTTTTTGATACATAAATTTCTTTAACTTGTGGCAATCCTATAAAGAAATTATCTTTTAACTTGTTTAACAAATTTTTAGATATATTCGTCATACCTTCAAACTCGAAGATATGTTTCTTATATATCCATTCCATGATTTGCTTTGCTCTAAATTGCCCTTCGTTATTGTCCTTCATCCACAATTTTAATTCATCTAGTGTTAAGTTTAAAATATTATCCATTGTTTCACCTACTTAATTTTCTAAGCTTAGCAATATAGAAGCCGTCTAAAAACTCATTAGGTAATATTGTAACTGAGCCATCTTCGTTATAAATCAGATTATCACTATCTCCTAGATAGATTTTCTCAAGTTGAACATCCTTAAAATTCTCCCTGAGCCATTTAATATTTTCTTCATTTTCCTTTTTATTCAAGGTACATGTAGAATATACCATAATTCCATCAGGTTTTAAATAGAGCCAAGCATTTTTTAATATATCCCTTTGAATATTTATTAAGTCCTTAAGATCCTTTTGAGATTTTGTCCATTTAATTTCTGGTTTTTTTCTTATTATTCCAAGTCCAGAGCATGGAGCATCTACTAAAATTCTATCTGCCCACTCTCTATATTCACTACTGTATTTAGCTGCATCTAAAAGCTTAGTTTCTATATTATTTATACCTAATCTTAATTTATTTTCATTAACAAGCTGAAGTTTATGCTCATATATATCGCAACCAACTACCAAACCTTTATTTTCTAAGATTTCTGCTATATGTGTTGTTTTTCCTCCAGGAGCACTGCATAAGTCTAGTACCTTAAGGTCACCTTCAAGCTCTAATAGAGGCGCAACTAGCATAGCACTTTCATCCTGGACTGTTATCTTACCTTCTGAAAACAGTGGGTTATTCTCTATGCTTTTTCCCTTAATTATATTAATTGCCTCAGGACACATACTTCCTTCTTCTACTGTATATCCCTGATCTTTTAACTCATCATAAACCTCATCAAAATCAGATTTTACTGAATTTACTCTCACTGTAACACTTGGTGTTGAATTAAGCCCATTTAATATGTTTACACAGTTTTCTTTTCCGTATTGCTCATAAAACAGTTTAACCATCCAAGGTTCAAATGAATATTCAATACCCAAGTACTCTATATCGCTTATATTACTTTTAATTTCAGCATCTTTATTTCTTATGAAGTTTCTAAGCACTCCATTTATAAATTTTGAAGAGTTTATAGATATCTTTTTGCCAAGATTAACTGATTCATTTACTACAGCAAAATCTGGTACTCTATCAAGATATTTTATCTGATAGATAGCACTTCTCAAAATATTTAGTATTCTTTTGTCTATCTTATCAAAATCAGCCACTAAGGTAGTAATTATATAGTCAATAGTCTTCTTATACTTTATTGTTCCATAAACAACCTCAGTGACAAGTCCCTTATCTTTATCATTTAAATCACTTTCATTAAGGCGTTTATTCAATTCTATATTTGAATAAGCTCCCTTAAAGAAAATACTATCTAGTATATCTTTTATTAATTTTCTGCTATTCATCTTTTACCTCAATTATCTGTCTCTATCATTACTGATAGCTATAAGCCTTATTAGCTGAGAAATAGCCATAAGTGTAGCTGCAACATAAGTCATAGCTGCTGCGCTAAGAACACTCTTAGCACCTTTAACTTCATCAGGATAGAGTATATTTCTGCTACTTAAGATTTTTAAAGCTCTACTTGAAGCATTAAACTCCACTGGTAATGTTATAAGTTGGAATATAACTACCGCTGAGAATAATACTATACCAAAGGTTATAAGAGGCTTGATGCCTAGTAACATCCCAGCAAAGAAAAGTATCCAAGAAAAATTAGATCCTATATTTACAGCTGGCACTATAGCATTTCTTATAATTAATGGCGAATATAAATCTTTATGTTGTATTGCATGCCCAACTTCATGTGCCGCTACACCAATAGATGCAACAGAATCATTATAATAAACATCTTGAGATAATCTCAAAACCTTATTTTTAGGGTCATAGTGATCTGATAAATTACCTGAAACTAGCTCTATAGGTACATCGTGAAGTCCAGAATCATCCAAAATCATCCTAGCAACTTGCGCTCCAGTATATCCATTATAACTTCTAACCTTGCTGTATTTGTTAAAAGTTGATGAAATTTTAGACTGAGCATAAAAAGATACTAACATTGCAGGAACTAATAATAAAAAAGTTGAATCAAAATAAAACATAAACATTCACTCCCTTTATCATATTGTACCGCTAAACACTTTACCCTCTTAATAATTTATAAACAGTCAAGTTGTATTATTTATTGAATATATATCCTATTTCAAAGGAATTACCATTTATATACTGTTCGATATATAACGGCTTTCCATTTGGAAATTGAACTTTCTTTATAAGTAAAACATTTTTCCCTGTAGATACTTCAACCCCTGACTTATTAACAGAAAGAATAGTTCCTGGAGCTTTTGCACTATCTTTCTCTATCACTTCAGTTTCATAAATCTTCATTTGCTTATCCATGTACTGTGTATAAGCTATAGGCCATGGATTAAGCCCCCTTACTAGATTGTGAATCTCTATTGCACTCTTACCCCAATCAATATTAGCTAGATTTTTATCTAGCATTGGAGCATGACAGGATTTAGTATCATCTTGTTTTATCGGTGATATAGTGTTATTCACTAAGCCATTTATTGTATCAACTAAAAGCTTTCCGCCAGTTTCCATTAGCACATCGTATAATTCTCCAGCGGTCATAACATCAGTTATTTCTACACTATTTGTCAAAAGCATATCTCCAGTGTCTACACCAACATCCATAAGCATAGTAGTATTGCCTGTTACTTTTTCTCCATTTATTATAGACCATTGTATCGGTGCAGAGCCTCTATACTTTGGAAGTAAAGAACCGTGAAGGTTTATACAACCATACTTTGGTATATCTAAAACAGACTTCGGTAATATTTGACCAAAGGCTACAACTACTATGAAATCTGGCTCCATAGCTCTTAATGCCTCTATAGTTTCTGGTTCATTCTTAATTCTAATGGGCTGATATACAGGTATATTATTTTCTACCGCTACCTCTTTCACTGCAGACATAGCTAGTTTCTTACCTCTTCCCTTAGGTCTGTCCGGTTGAGTAAATACTGCTTTAACACCAAATTCTGATATTAAAGCTTTTAATGATGGAACTGCAAATTCTGGAGTTCCCATAAAAACTATATTCATACTTTAATTCTCTCCTTACTGCTTAGAATAATCTACGAAAAGCACTCCATTAAGATGATCATTTTCATGACAAATCGCTCTTGCAAGCAATCCTTCTGCTTCTAGTACAAATTCTTTGCCTTCCAAATTTAAAGCTTTTACCTTTACTTTATTGGGTCTAGTAACCTCTGATTGCTCACCTGGTATACTTAGACATCCTTCCATATCAATTTGCTCGCCTTCAGTTTCTAATATTTCTGGATTTATAAAAACTCTTGGTCCATAATCATCGTACACATCGACTACAAAAATTCTCTTTAATATCCCAACCTGGGGTGCTGCAAGCCCAACACCATCTTCTGAATACATAGTTTCTATCATATCATTAGCCAGTGTTTTAATTCTATCATTTATCACATCAACTTCTCTACATCTTTTTCTTAGTATTTCATCACCTATTGTTCTTATATTTCTTAATGCCAAAGCTATCACTCCTAAATTAAGTTATTTGGATTAACATCCATACTGATTCTTATTTCATTATAAACTGCATTTGATAAATCATAAACCATATCTTTTATATTATGCGCTAATGTTGCATCAAAATTACCTTTTATCAAAATCTGCCATCTATACATCTCATTTATTTTAGATATTATACAAGGACAAGGCCCCAAAACATCTACCTTCTCATTATACTGTAACATCTTTTTTATGTTTACTCCAATATTTTCACTGTGCTTCTGAAGACCAAGCTGATCTTTTGAGCTCATATTAATTACCATTATATTAGCGTATGGAGGATAATTCATAGATTTTCTAAGCTTTATTTCCTCCTCAAAAAATCCTTCATAATCATTATTTTTAGCATAACTAAGACTATAATGTTCTGGGTTATAGCTTTGAACAAGCACATAGCCTTCTTTGCTGCCTCTACCAGCTCTACCTCCCACTTGAGTTATAAGCTGATAAGTTCTTTCGCTAGACCTAAAATCCGGAAGATTCAATGATATATCTGCAGTAATTACACCTACTAAAGTTACATTAGGAAAATCTAATCCTTTTGATATCATCTGAGTTCCCACTAGAATATCTGCTTCACCATTTTTGAAAGAATTATATATTTCTTCATGAGAGTTTTTCTTTCTTGTTGTATCTACATCCATCCTAAGAACTCTGGCCTTTGGGAACATCCTTTTAATTTCAATTTCTAGTTTCTCAGTTCCTGCTCCAAAGTACTTAACATACTTACTCTTACAGGAAGGACATTCATTAACTTGCCTTTTTGCTGTGCCACAATAATGACATACTAAATATCCATTAGTATGATAAGTCATTGCTATATCACAGTGTGGACATTTAAAAACATATCCGCATTTTCTACAGGAAACAAAGGTGGAGTGTCCTCTCCTATTTAGGAAGATAATAATCTGTTCCCTCTTTAATAATCTATCCTCTATAGCATTGTATAGCTTTTTACTGAACATACTTTTGTTATTGTTAGTAAGCTCTTCCCTCATATCAACTACTTCCATTGTAGGCAGGTTTGAATGGTCAACTCTATTATTTAATTCTACAAGCTTCATTTCACCCTTTAACGCTCTATAGTAACTCTCAATACTTGGAGTGGCAGAGCCATAAACTACAGTGCAGCCTGTTAGGTTACTTTTATACTCTGCTACCTCTCTTGTATGATACTTTGGGTTTTGTTCTGACTTATAGGTTCCCTCATGCTCCTCATCTATTACTATAAGTCCCAAATCCTTAAAAGGAAGGAATATTGCAGACCTTGCTCCTATAACAAGTTTCACGTCTCCAGTCTTGACTCTGAACCACTCATCAAATCTTTCTCCATCAGAAAGTCTGCTATGAAAAACTGCAACATTCCTGCCAAATCTCCCCTTAAAACGCTCAATCATCTGAGGAGTAAGGGCAATTTCAGGCACTAGAATCAATGAAGCCTTTTCTTTATCTAACATATGATTTACCAAATTCATATACACTTCTGTTTTTCCACTGCCGGTAACACCTTTGAGTAATATTAATTTATTCTCACTATGTAAAATTGTTTCTACTGCATTTCTCTGTTCCTCATTTAATACCTTAGAAGAGTAAGTTTCATATTTTCTTGTATTTATTCTATTAACTTGCTCATCCTCAACAGAAACAAATTTATTTTCTATTAATTTTCCTATTACATAAGCTGATGCATTGAATTTTTCAACAAGTTCACTTTTGGTATAAATTCCACTGTTATTTTTAATTAACTGAAGCACTTCTTCATAATTGGGTTTATTAAACTTTCCATAAAGCTCAGCTCCATTAAAACTAATAACTTTCTTAGTCTTTATTTTATTACCCTTCATGATTCCTGTGGGTATTATAACACGTATAGCTTCTATGTATTTACATAAATATTTTTCTCTCATAAAACTTATCAAACTAAAATCATCTTCTGTAAGTAATGGGCTATCATCACATATTTCTGAAATAGCTTTTATTCTTGTAAACTCTCCTTGGTACTCACTAAATAGTTCCATGACAAAAGCTTCAATGGTCTTGTTGCCCTTTCCAAAAGGAACCCTAACCCTATGCCCTTTTTCAATAAGGGCACCAAATTTATCTGGTACCTCATATGTAAATAACTTATCTACTTTCAAAGCATCGCTATTTACAATTACACCTGCAAATAAACTCAATATCATCACCCTTAGATTATAATTTCTTTTTACTATATAGTAAAAAGCTATTCTAAGCCTATAAATAACTATGTTTAGTCAAAAAGAAATTTTATACTTTCCTATATAGTAAAAAAAGCGCCTTAGCGCTTTTCTATAATATCAAACAAATTTCTTGCCACTTCTCTTTTACTCATTTTTTCCAAGGTAACTTTTTCACCTTTTGAAGAAATTATAGTAACAATATTATCATCTGATGCAAAACCAGTTTCAGATTTTGAAATATCATTTGCGACTATGAAATCTAAATTCTTTCTGTTAAGTTTTCCTTGAGCATTATCTATAAGATCATTACTTTCAGCAGCAAAGCCTACTAATATCTGTTCTTTTTTACGCTCACCTAAAGTTTTTAAAATATCATTATCCCTAACAAACTCTATAGATAGATCTCCTTCTGTTTTCTTGATTTTACTTTCATGATATTGCTTTGGTTTATAATCCGCAACTGCTGCAGATTTTACAACAATATCTGAAGAATCAAAATCGTCAAGAACAGCCTCCATCATCTCTTCATTTGTCCTAACCCTTATAACCTTCATACCAAATGGTGCTTCTAGATCTGTTGGTCCAGTTACTAAAACTACCTCTGCACCTCTATCTCTTGCTTCTTCAGCTATAGCAAATCCCATCTTGCCTGAAGATCTGTTAGTTATATATCTAACAGGATCAATATCTGAAACCGTAGGACCTGCAGTTACTAAAACTTTTTTATTAGCTAAGTCCTTTTGATCATTTAATCTGCTTACAGTATATTCTGCAATTAATTTAGTATCAGCAAGCTTTCCTTGACCTGTGTCACCACAAGCAAGTCTCCCACTAGCTGGTTCGATAAAATCATAACCTAATCTTTTAAGTTTGCCAATATTATCTTGTACTATGACATTCTCATACATATTTGTATTCATAGCAGGAGCAAAAACTACTGGAGCTTTTGTAGCCATTATTGTGGTGGAAAGCATATCATCAGCAATTCCATTTGCTACTTTACCTATTACATTTGCTGTAGCAGGAACTATTAACATTAAATCTGCTTTTTTTGCTAAAGAAATATGCTGAATTTCCCATGCCTTAGGTTCTGCAAACATGTCTGTAACAACCATGTTTTGACTTAGAGATTGAAACGAAAGTGGTGTTACAAACTCTGTTGCTGACTTAGTCATTATTACATGCACTTCTATATCTTTTTTTCTTAAAGCACTTATAACATCTAAAGCTTTATATACTGCAATACCTCCAGTAACGCCAACAACAACACACTTTTTAGTCATTCTACTTTAGGCCTTCCTTTACTTGCTCATATTTAACAAATCCATCGTTAACTTCATTGATAGATACTGTTAAAGGCTTATTAGAGTCTACCTTTACATATGGTTCTGCACCATCTATTATTTGTCTAGCTCTTTTTGATGTTACTATTACTAGCGAATATCTATTATCTACCTTTTGTAATAAGTCTACTATTGATGGATTAATCATAGAGTTGCTCATGAATTAAACCCTCCTTTGATTCTATTATTGTCTCTTTAATTCTATCAACCCTGCATTTTTCAGCTAATATAATACTTTCAATTTTCATAACTGCTTCTTCAACAGTATCATTAACCACTGCATAGTTGTATTTTGATACATAATTTATTTCTTGATACGCTGACTTAAATCTTGTCATTAAAGATTCTTGAGTTTCACTTCCTCTTTTAATAATTCTTTGCTTTAGTTCTTCCATTGAAGGAGGAAGTATAAATACGAAAACACCGTCTTTGGCATTTTCTTTAACTTTTAAAGCCCCTTGGATATCAATCTCAAGGATTACATTTATGCCTTGGTCTAACATTTGATCTACTGTTGATTTCGGTGTTCCATAATAGTTACCGTAAACCTCAGCCCATTCCAAGAAATCATCATTTTCTACTCTTTTCAAAAACTCTTCTCTACTTATAAAATAGTAGTTTATTCCTTCTACTTCACCTACTCTAGGATTTCTTGTTGTAGCAGAAACTGAAATAAAAAGATTTTCATTATTTTCAACCAATGCTTTACAAATGGTTCCTTTTCCAGCTCCTGAAGGTCCAGATATCACTATAAGTATTCCTCTATCGTGTTGTTGCATTATTCATCAACCTCTTCTACATCATCATCCTTTGTAGATAATCTATGTGCAACTGTTTCAGGTTGAACTGCTGATAAAATAACATGATCGCTATCTGTAATGATAACTGCTCTTGTTCTTCTACCATATGTAGCGTCAATTAACATACCTCTGTCTCTAGCCTCTTGAATTATTCTCTTAATAGGTGCTGATTCTGGGCTAACTATCGCAACAAGTCTATTAGCTGAAACTATATTTCCAAAACCAATGTTGATCAATTTGATACTCATATTATTCCTCCTACTCGATATTTTGGATCTGTTCTCTTATTTTCTCTATCATATTTTTAATATTGATAACTAAATTAGTAATTTCCAAATCGGTAGACTTAGATGCTATAGTATTAGCTTCTCTGTTCATTTCTTGCACAATAAAGTCAAGTTTTCTACCTATTGGTTCCTTAAGTAAAAGAGTACCTCTCAATTGATTTATGTGGCTGTACAACCTTGTTATTTCTTCATCAATTGTAGATTTATCTGCAAATATAGCTACTTCCATGGCAAGTCTATTCTCATCTAGCTCTATATTTTCTAATATTCCTTGGAGTTTCTCTTTTAATTTTTCTTTGTAAGCTTTAAGTACTTCTGGACATTTCTTTTCAATCTTCTTCACATTTTCTTCAATATCATTAGATTTAAATATAATATCCTCGTAAAGCTTTTGTCCTTCAGTTTCTCTCATATTTATAATGGTATCTAAGGCTCTATTCACTAAAGGCATCAATTCATTCCAAATTTCTTCTAAGTTTTCTTCCTGTTCTTCTAACACTATTACATCTGGGAACTTAGATATTAAATTCAAATTCAATTCATCTTTTAATGAATATCTATCCTTAATTTGTTTCAAACAACTTACATAACTATCTGCTAATTCTGTATTTAATTTAGCAACAGTATCAAATTGCCCATAATTTTTGTAGTTTAAAAAGATATCAACTTTACCTCTATTTAATCTTTCTCCTACAATTCTTCTAATTCTTTCTTCAAGCGGTATCATAGACTTTGGCATTCTAATATTTATATCCAAATATCTGTGATTAACACTCTTCATTTCTAAAGAAAAACTTCTCGCGCTGTTTTCATCACTTGAAGCTCTACCGAAACCAGTCATACTTTTAATCATAGTCAATCCTCCTAAAACAATACCAGATTGAGACTATATCCATTGTATATAATGATAGGATGAAAAGTCAACACTTTGTTCACAGATTGTTTACAATTATTTTTATTTTTTTGTCCATCTGATTTTTTTAAATGTATGAGAAGTTCTTTTGGTATGCTAATAACACTTTTTACTTTTCCCTCTAACTTCCTATTCTCCTCCCTTACTATACATAGGTTTAGCAAGCAAAAGGTTTTATACTGATCTACACATTAAAAAAGGCCCTGCTGGATAAACCAGCAAGGCTATAATAAATTGAAGGAAGCTATTATAATACTAATTTCAATATGAAGATAACTGCTAAAACGTACATCACTGGAGAAATCTTCTTCTTATCTTTTGAAATTAGATTTGAAATTAAATTAATTGCTACATAGGATAATATTCCTATCATTAAACCATCACCAATTGAATAAGTAAATGGCATCATACTTATTGTTAAAAATGCTGGAACAGCCTCAGTAATATCTCCAAAGTCGATATCTTTAACTGTACCCATCATCAAGTAACCTACATATATTAACGCTGGAGCAGTTGCGCAAGATGGAACTGCCACAAAAATTGGAGATAAGAACATAGCTAGTAAAAATAATACTCCAGTTACTACAGCAGTAACCCCAGTTCTTCCACCTTCTTCAATTCCAGTAGCACTTTCTATATAAGCAGTTATTGCAGAAACTCCAACTAAAGCTCCACCTGTTGTACCAACAGCATCTACTAACAAGGCTCTTCCTGCATTAGGAACTTTACCTTCCTTATCAATTAGTTTAGCTCTAGTAGCAACACCTACTAATGTACCAACTGTATCAAAGAAATCAACAAATAAGAATGTTAGTGCTACACCTACAAAAGTAAGTATTTTTGAAGTATCTGAAAGGAATGAAAAATCAACCTTTCCTGCTATTGGTGCTAGAGATTCGAATTTAAATATTCCATTAGGTAGATAAATACCAAATGCTGCAGCGCCAGCTGTATCATAAAGTGCATATGCCCATCCTATTAGTGTTCCACCTAATATTCCCCAAAGCATAGCGCCTTTTACCTTTTTCTTTTCTAATACTACTATAATTAAAATTCCAAGACATGTTATAGCTACTGAAGGTGTTGTAAATCTTCCTAAAGCAACTGTTGTAGAAGCATCTTTTACTACAAGTCCTGAATTAAGCATACCTACAAATGCTATAAACAATCCTATACCACCAGTAACAGCAAGTTTTAAGTTATGAGGTATAGCATTTACTACAGCCTCACGAACGCTAAATAGTGACAATACTATAAATATAAGTCCTTCAACAAAAACAGCTGTTAATGCTACCTGCCAAGAGATTCCCATTTTACCACAGACAGTGAAAGCAAAAAATGCATTTAATCCCATACCAGAAGCAAGTCCTATAGGTAAGTTTGCATAAACTCCCATGAAAATCGATGTTAATCCAGCTGTAAGACATGTTGCTGTTACTAATGCACCTACAGGCATTCCTGATTTACTAAGTATGTCTGGATTAACTGCGATTATGTAAGCCATAGCTAAGAAAGTAGTAATTCCTGCTACAATCTCCTTCTTATAGTCTACATTTTTGTTATCCAATATTGCTAGTGTTCTTTGTTTAGCTTTTATATTTTGCATAAAAACCATCCTCCTAAAAAATAAAAGCCGCAAAGGTGAAGAACCAAAGCGACATCATATTGATGTAATACAACTTCTGATTCCTCATAGTCAGATATTTACGGTACCTGGTAGAAACTTTCGACCCATATCGTCAAAATTATACGAGCAATAAGCACGAATATTATTATATATTCGTCAATTATCGTTGTCAATACATCCGAATTATTTTTTATTTTTATTTTTTATAATTCACTTTATTTGTATAAATCTCTCTCAAATACATTTTTAATGTATTTCAAATCATTGGTATAACTTAATGCAATTATCAATTTTATTCTTGCCTTCTGTCCTGGCATATTATCACCGAATATTACCCCTAGATCTCTAAGTTCTTTTCCGCCTCCATGATATCCATAGGACTCAAAAACTCTTCCTTCAAAACATCTAGACACTATAACAACTGCTATTCCCTTATCAATAGCTCTTTTTATTCCATCTACCATTGCTGGAGGTACGTTACCTCTTCCCATAGCTTCTATTACAATTCCTTTGTCCCCATTAGCTATTGAAAAATCAATAAGTCTAGAATCCATACCTGCAAAGCATTTTAGCAAGGTAACCTCTCCACTTATCTTATCTATTTTTATAGATTGTTCCTTATTAACTTCTCTATAAAATATTACTCTGTTATTGTCAACAATTCCTATTGGTCCAAAGTTAGGGGTTCTAAAAGCATTAAGTGCCATTGTATTTACTTTTGTTACTTCTGATGCACTATTAAGCTCTCCATTAAAACATACCAGCACTCCCCTGTTTTTAGCTTCTTCTGAAGCTGCAGTACATATTGATGCAGCAAGGTTTGAAGGGCCATCATAACCAAGTTCAGAGCTGCTTCTCATCGCACCTGTAACTACAACAGGTTTTTCTGAATCTATTGTTAAATCAAGTAAATATGCCGTTTCTTCAAGAGAATCTGTTCCATGGGTTACAACCACACCGCTTATATCTTCCCTATCTATAATTTTTTGCACATATTGTGATAAATTCAACATAATATCAGGAGTCATATGTGGACCTGGTAAACTGGAAAATGTATAAGATTCTATTTCTGCAAAGCTTTCTATACCTGTTACCATTGACATTATTTCTTCTCCTGTAAGACCAGGAACTGCTGCTTTTATTCTTGGGTCAACCTTCATTGAAATTGTTCCGCCATTAAATACTATTGCTACCTTTTTCATATTTCCTCCTAAGTGATATATTATACTTATTCTCGTATAAAATCTTTCACCTTTCTAAGCATAAAGAATATTTCCGAATAATAAGTTATTAAATTCAAAAAAAGATATGTGTTATATCCAAAGTTTATTATACTTTATTGTTAGCATAAAATGAATATATATAATTTTAATATTCTACTACTTGTTTATATTTTCAGTTCTGGTGTTTTGCTGCAGATTATATATGCTTGTCAGTAAATCATGTGTAAAATTGGCACCTCTAGATATAAGTAAGCCCGTCAATACTTGTCCAACGTAACTTATCTTTGGAGAAAATCCAATTAAGCTCAATATATCAGCACCTGTTATTAGACACAATAGAATTCCAACCATTATCGCACCAAGTTTATTAAAATCCACTTTTCCATGATCAAAAACCATTTTTATTGTTTCCCATAAGGCTTCTGCCACCGCAGCTAAAATAATAATACTAGCTAACTTATCCATCAATTTATCCCCCTTAGTTTTTTTATAAATATATTCAACTTGAGCGATAAAAATGAAAATAAGGCAATTATATTTACTATAATTAGCCTTACTTTAAATACCTTAACAAAATATTCTCTTATATTTTACTATTTAAAATTTATTTTGCATTTTTAGCAGCTTCTAATACTTGATCAAAATTAGGCTGACTAGATACTTCCTCTAGGTAATCTGCATATACAATTCTGTTACCAGAATCTATAACAAAGGCAGCTCTAGTTAATAAGCCTAGTTCTTTTATATAAGTACCACTTACATCTGCAAAGCTCCTATCCTTATAATCAGAATATATTTTCACATTTTCAATGCCCTTAGCTGCACACCATCTTGCTTGAGCAAATGGTAAGTCCATAGATATAGTATAACATGTGATATTAGGTAGTTCTTTTACCTTGTCATTAAAAGTAGCAACTTCAAGATCACATACTGACGTATCTATAGATGGAACTGCTAATAGTATTCTTACACCAGTTGTATCTTTAAAATTTAAAGAATTCATATTAGGATCTGTTACAGTAAACTCAGGAATAGTTTCATTAACTGCAAATTGTTTTCCCTTAAGCTCTACATCATTGCCCTTAAACTTTACTTTCATAAAAAACACTCCTTATTTAAAAATTTAATGATACAGTTTATCAAAAGCAAATTAATCTAGTTTTTTCATCATATTTTCGTTATACATTAGCCTATGCGTTGAAGCCCAATACACTGAAAAATAGAGAACCAGTAGGTTCTCCTTTTATTATCTATGATGTTGAACTAAATCTATAGTTCCTAAAACCACGTGAGCTAAACCAAAACCTAAAAGAGCAGTCTCCGCCATAGGTACAATTTCTTTTTTTCTCATCCCATGTTTTCTAAGTTCATTTGCTCTTAGAGCTGCGGTTCCAGCAACTACTACACTACCTATAATTGTTGGTATTGTTCCTTCTTTTATTCTCATTAATAATCACTCCTTTCATATATAGTATTTTAAGGAGAAAAATATTAATTATTCTAAAACTTTTTTCCACTTTTTGCTTTTCTAAGCTGAAGTGCTTTATTACTAGTACAAAAGTGAAATAAATAAAAAAAGGCATATATTATGCCTTTAGTCTTTTTAATATATATTCACTTAATTCTTCGAATTTACTAAATTTAGTTTCATTCTCTTCCTCTACAAAATAATAAAACTTTTCAGAGTCTTCATCTTCTGATTCATAGTCAAAAACTACTTCTCCAAGTTTAACTTCGTCTTCTTCCCAAATTTCAACAAAATAGTTTTCTGCATCCTCATTAAACTTATCTAAAGCTTTATTTATTTTTTCAGTTGTTAGTTCAACACTTACACCTTCGTCATTAGTTGAAAAAACTATAATAGTCATCTTATCTACCTCTTATCCTTCTTTTAAAATCAGATTTTTAATTTATAGATGTACCCCTTCAAATCGAAGTGTTACATCTTTATTATGGTATAAATTAGTATATCATATTTTCACTATATCACATACTATATTATTTCTTTAATAAAATCCACATAATTTTATATTATATAAATGCTCATTTACGAGTATTTTATTTAAAATAATAATGTATAAGATTATTGTTGAAATTAAATGCAATAAACCACTTAGTTTATTTTAATATCCACTAACAACGTTTAAAGTCCTTTATTGTTAGTAAATTAGAACACCAAGTGGTTTATCAATATCTATTCTATTAAATTATTATACGTACTAATTAATTATTTTAAGCCATCTTCATAGCTTTGGATCATCTTTTTAACCATGTTTCCACCTACAGATCCATTTTCTCTAGATGTTAAATCTCCATTATAGCCTTCCTTTAGATTTACACCAACTTCTTTTGCAGATTCTTGTTTTAAATTATTTAAACCTTGTTTAGCTTGTGGAACTAAAGTTCTATTATTTCTTGCCATTGTAAATCCCTCCTAAATAAATATGTTTTGTGTTTCTTTGTAATACTATTTTGTATAGTTTTTAATATTATATTTAGGTATATTAATGGAATTAAAAGAATTTAAATCCTTTTAATGAATTGCTTTCTTCTTGTATCTCTTACCTGATACTTCTACACTACCTATTGTTATTAAAGCATTCTCATCAAATCCCTGAACAATGGATTTTACTTTAGCTATTTCTAACCTGGAGACTACAACATATATAACATTTGTTTCGATGCCTTTATAACCACCTTTACCATCAAGCAAAGTCACACCACGTCCTAGCCTGTCCACAATCGCCTCAGTTATATCACTATGCTTCTCAGATATTATAGTAACAGCCTTTGACTCATCTAGACCTTCTACTATCACATCAATTACCTTAAAGGCTATAAAATAAGCTATTAATGAATACATTGCCCTATCAAATCCGAAAATCAATCCAGATACACCAAGGATAAAAAGATTGAAAAACATTACTATCTCACCTATAGAAAAGCTTATTCTTTTATCTAAAATAATAGCTGCTATTTCTGTACCATCTAAAGAACCACCATTTCTGATTATTAACCCAACTCCGGTTCCCATAATAACTCCGCCAAAAACAGCTGCCAGTAATATATCTTTAGTTATTCCTGGGATAGGATGAAGAAATGCAACAGAAAAAGATAAACAGATTACTGCATATAAAGTTGCTATTGTGAAAGTTTTTCCTATATGCTTATAACCTAAGATAAAAAAAGGTATGTTTAATATAAAAGTAAATATACCTAACTGAATGCCAGTTATATGACTAAGCATAATAGATATACCCACAACTCCTCCATCTATTAGATTGTTAGGAATTAGAAAGATTTCAAGCCCAATAGATGCCAGTACTGCTCCCAATGTAATAAATATAAATTTAAAAAGTATTACGAAATATTTGTTTTTCAATAAATCACCTACCTTATCAATTTATTATGTCTTAAAATACTTTTTTATCATTTTTTATAATATTATAATAACATATTATCAATTATAACGCAAATTTATGACTTTTACGCAATTTAAGCAGGATTACGATCTTATAGAATTTTTAATACTTCTTAATAATATAAAAGCAACAGTATAATTAAATATTTTGTTGAAAGTTGACAAATTTTAGTTGTATAATAGGCAGAGAGTATAATTTTTATGAATAGGAGGTTAAATTTTTTTATTAATTATTACATTACATTAAAATCTTGGCAAGGTGGTAATAAAATGAAGTCTTCAATTAGAAAAAAACTTATGTTTTCTTTTGGTGCAGTAGCAATAAGCAGTATATTCACAATAACTTATATGTATCTAGTAATTAATGGGTACGTAAGCAAAGACCACTTAAACACTGTATTTATAATAGCTATACCGATATTTGTTTTAAGTATGTGCTTTGCATCTTTCATAACTTATGTTTTGACTAAAAATATTAGAGTAGTAAACCACGTTCTGGAAAGAACAGCCAATTTTGATTTTACTCTTGATGAAAAGGCATACTCACAGTTAAGTAAAATCAAAGGAACAGATGAATTAAAACAAATGTCAGATGCAGTTTCTAATATGCGAACAGAGCTAAAAAAACTTATAACAGCTATTGTAGAAAGTTCAGATAAAGTAGAGATTCGTTCAGAGGATATGAATAGAATCGTTGAGCAAAATGCATGCACAATAGAGTCAATAACTAGTGCAGTTAATGGAATTGCAAATTCATCAAATGAACTATCTAGCAGCACCTTACAGGGTACTGAAAAATTGGAGCATCTAGCAGCCCAAATAAATGATATAGGTGATTCAACATCAACAATAAAAATTTATATCGATAAGACCAAAAAATCAAATGATACTGGTATTGAAAATATTAATAAGCTTGTAGATACTATTAAAGAAAATGAAATTGTTTCTGATAAAGTAGCTATGAGAATAAGTAATTTAAAAGATCAATCAAATCATATAAGCAATATCACAAATACCATTAACGACATAGCTAGTCAAATAAATCTATTAGCACTTAACGCCTCTATTGAATCCGCTAGAGCAGGTGAAGCCGGTAGAGGATTTGCAGTAGTAGCTAATGAAATCAAAAAATTGGCAACTGAAACTGAGCAATCAACAAAAGAGATTGAACAAATAATAACAGATTTTCAATCAATGATATCTGAGACACAAGAATACATGACAGAGGCATCCAACATGATACATAAAACTGGACAAGTTTCAGAAGAAACTGGCAGTACTTTTCACTCAATTAAAGAAAATGTTGATAGTATATTAAACAAAGTAGATAGGCTTATTTTAAGCATTAATACTGTCAATGAAAAGAAAGAAAATGTTGTGAATACCATTGAGGAAATAGCTGCTGTAACTGAAGAATCCGCTGCGAACACTGAAGAGATTTCAGCTTCCTTAGAAGAGCAAAGTGCCAACATGGAACAAGTTCTTAGCACTGCCTCTCAATTAAATGATATAGCAAAAGAATTACATGAGCACACAAATAAATTTAAAATTTCTTAGGCTACGAAAAAGGCAATGTTTTTTTATTATACTTTGCTTTCATGTAAGGTTCCTAAAGAATAAAAAGATCACTGAAGAAAATATCTTCAGTGATCTTTTTATTTAACTGCACTTTTTAACCTAGTAAAGTTTTTGACAATGGAAATATTATACTTCGTAATCCACGCAGGTTCTATCTTCCTTTACAGCCCCAACAAATCCAGCAACCTTTAAATGTTCAGCATGATTTTGATATATATCTAAATCTTCAAAACTTTTAAACTCAGAATATAGTACTACATCATATGAATTGGAAGGGTTATTATTTATTCCAACTTCAATACCTTGTATTTGAGGAATTTTATCTTTCAAAGCTTCTAAGCCTGATTTAATTTTCTCAGCGTTTGTTTTTTTATCATTTCCTTCAGCAGATTCTTTTAATCTCCACATGACAATATGTTTTATCATAATATTTCTCCTATTATACTGTAAATTTGTGAATGAACCATATCATGCAATCATATATCTATCTGAAATAATTACATAGGCTCATTTTATTTATTTTATATTTTATTCTATTGGCAAATTATTTTCAAGCTCAAGGTTAATTATTGATTTTATACTTTAATTTCATAAGTTTATAAGTAAGAATAATGATTGGATTATATGATTGTAGAGGGTATGCTACACCTACTTTCAGGACGAAGCTATATCTTTTTAGTCATTGTTTAAAATTTGTTCACTTATATTTTTCACATTTATATGCATACTAATATGATAGTCACATATAAATTAAATTATCATTATAAGTTGTTTTTAATTATTTTTACATATATAGGATTATACATGAATTATATAGCTACATTTTAATTTTTCATATTTTAAGGAGGTTTTTATGGTAAAATTCTTAAAAAACTATACCCTCACTTCCATTAAAATAAAATTAACTATCATATATTTGTTAAATGCTACAGATATTTTTTTTACATTGATTTTAATTAATAGCGGCTACTTTTATGAGGGAAATTATATTATATCACCATTCCTTACCAAGCCTTTTATAGCAATCCTTCTCAAATTAATGCTGCCTGGTGCATTAATAATATTATTAAATCACCGAATAAAAAAAGCTACTGCAAGTCAATTAAGTTTATCAAATCTAGTTATTGATGGTTGCATGATAATGTATCTAATAATTAACTGCTTTCATATTGGCTGGCTAACACTATTGCACTTTTATCTGCATTAATATAATGAAAATTCAAATAATCCTTGTTTATGATTTTATTTTTTCAATTCTTTTTTTAAATCTAAAATAGCTTTTGCTATAGCTTCTGCACACTTAGCTTGTCCGCTGTTTGAAGCTATAAATTTACAATCTTGTTCATTGGTCAAGTATCCTATCTCAACTAAAGTTGAAATTGCATCATTATTCTTTAATACGTACAAAGGGGAATTACTTTGGTACTTTATATCACGTTTTTCAGAATACTTTAATTTATAAAGCTCATCTTGTATCCTTTTTGCTAATAGCTCATCTTTTGTATTAGGTTTATTACACCAAAGCTCAATTCCTCGTATTGAAGAATCTTTAAAGCTATTGCAGTGAATAGACACAAAAACATCTGCATTACTATCATGAGAAATTTTAACTCTTTTCTTTAAATCTTCTTTATCATTTAATCCTAATATGGTCTTATCATCTTTTCTTGTATATACGACTTTAATATTATTCTTTTCCAATATTTCTCCAACTTTTAAACCTACCTTGAGAACTACGTCTTTTTCTAGTATACCATCAGCACTTTTAGTCCCCTTATCATAGGCTCCATGTCCTGGATCTATACACACTACAAAATTCTGTTTTGATTTTACTAAAAGAGTGTTTTCGCTAATCTTATCACCTTTACTTTTAAATATTGAAAATATACCACTTATAGCAAGTAACATAAAAATTGATATTACAGACAAACTAAAGGCTAATCTTCCGATTTTAATTCTATATCTCTTCCTCTTCTTTCTCATCCTGAATCTCCTAACTTAAACACTAAAGATATACTATTATTTGAAATCGAAACAATTTATCTTTTCATTATACGTTTTACATAATTTGTATATTTACTTTTCATTTTACATCTATATCTGAAAAGTGTAAATATTATGTATATGCTTTTTTTAAAATTTTATTACTCAATTACAGCTATAAATATGATAATAAATTTAAGGGATAAGATTAAGTTAAATAATTTTTTCTATACGATAATAAATAAACTTCAAGTTATATCAATTGATATAACTTGAAGTTTATAAATAGAGATTTATATTTTAGCCAAATTTCTATTAAATTTTTGTAATAAAAACAACGCTACAGTTAACATTCCAAATACTAAAAATAGTTTTGAGGTATTTAAAAACATACATAACCCTCCTACTGTAAGAGATCCTAAAGGTGTAGCTGCCATTGCAAGTGAATTAAATACTCCTGCTACTCTACCCAAATACTCTTTTTCAATCTTCTCCATAAAGGCTACATTTATTACCATTAACAATACCCCTGAAGATATTCCTAACACTAATCCTATTGTCACTAAAGCTGGATAGATTCCAATCTCAAGTTTTAGTTGACCTACAATAAAATATAATATATATACAAAACCTATAAAAAAGCCTGATACTATAAGTAAATAAAGTCCTTTAACTCTTCCTCTTATTTTTGGAAAAATAAAAGTTCCAAAAGCCAATCCTATAGTTGCAGTAAATTGTATTACTGAAACTACTTCTACACCTTTCTTTAATACATCTTTAACATATGCAACAACTAAAGTATCAATTGGAATAAGCAGAATATTAACTAACGCACCGAATAAACAGATGTTAAATATTAACCTATTGTTCTTTAAATATACAAAACCACCTTTCAAATCTTTAAAATAACCGTCTAAAGCAATCTTATCTTTTTTAATCTCTTCTCCTTTATATTTCACTAAAAGTATTAAACTCCCGCATACATAAAAGGTGATTGCATCTAATAAGATGGCCCCAGATATACCTATAGCCGCTATGATTCCTCCTGCAACAGCAAGTCCTATCATTTCAGTAATTCTTGAAGCTGTAGAACTAAGTGACATTCCATAAGAATACATCTTCTTATCTAAAATATATGGTATTGAAGCCATACTAGCTGGACTCTGAAAAGCCTCAAAAGTTGAATTTAAAAAAGTTATTATAAATAAATGTATAGGTAATAATAAATGAAAATAGAAAAGTAATGCAGTTATAGACACCATTACTCCTCTTCCCATATTACATATAAAAATCACATGTTTCTTCTTTCTATATCCTACTAATACTCCAGATAAAGGCTGGAATAGTATTGTAGGGATTGCATTAACCCCAAAAATAGTGGCAAGTAATGTAGTAGATCCTGTAATTTGATATACCATCCATCCATATGCAATAGTATCTATTGAGTCCCCAAATCTAGAAATCAAATTTGATATTCCATAAAGCATATAAGACTTTTCCTTCAATACAAGTTTATAGCCGGTTTTCTTTTCTAGTGTTGTTTCCATAATAGCCCCCTATATTTTATTTACATCATAGCCACATTAGATATTTATAACATAACATTAGATTGTAATCTAATGTTATAATTCTATTTTCTGAAAAGTATTATGACTATAACACAGCTTCTATTTTGTTCTAATTATATTATATGTTTCCATTAGATATTAGTCAATTAATATTAGATACTTATCTAATATTAATTGATAATTAGCATTTATTCATAAAATCATAAAAATAAATAGAGTGTTTTATCTAATTTGATACAAATCAGACAAAACACTCTATTTACTTGCTTTTAATCATTTTAATAGAATTTCCTCTAAATCCTTTAAGAACTCAGAAATATTATCTTTGTTCAATCTATAATAAACCCTATTTTCTACTTTCTCAACACAAATAAATCCATATAGCAGCAAGTTATTCATATGATAGGATACAGTGGCTGTGGTAAGATTTAGCTTTTCTGCTATTTCTATGCCATAGTGCTCCTTTTGTTTTAAAAGCTGTAAGATCTCTAATTTACTCTTATCGCTTAATATCCTTAGTATGTTCTGAACCTTATTCTTCGAATCCTTACTTTTTGAAGTTAGGCTGACCATATATTCAAACATAACTCCAAAGTAAATAAATAAACCGTCTTCATGAAACTTTGCAGTAACACTATATTGGTTTGCTATAGCAGGATATACTATAATTTTCTTTAAGCCATCCATATTTATACTAATAAGATTACATATATATTTATCATCTTGCTTTATTCTATCCTTAAGCTCTAAAACAACTTTATCTGATAAAGTTAAAACATTTTTCACTGAAACTTTATAGGCTTGGATATTTAAAAGTATTGTATCAATTAGCCTTATGATATATCTCTTAGCATCATTTAATATTACTATTAGCTTCCATTTTGCTTCACTGCTAATATTCTTATTGCTAAAATACTCTATTGCCTTATCCACTTTTAAAGGTAAATCTTCTAAATTATCGTATTCCGCGTCTTCTAATACATTCACAATATTTTTGAAAACTTCACTTTTTACTTCTTCTTCACTTTTATTAATGATACTTTCTTTATATACTAATAAGTCTTCATCTGCTTCAGTATTTATAAGTAATCCAGCTATATGTTTACTATCATAATTACCATAAATATCTTTAAAAAACAAATCTAATTCAGAAGCATCTATAGTACACTTCTTCTTGAAGGCCTTCAAATACTTTTCTATTTCTCCATGCATTTTCTTAAGAGTAGTATTATTGGTAAGGTTGTACTTATCTAAGGTTTCAGCACGGCTACTGTTTATTGCCTCTTCATTGGCTAGGTAATAAAAACACTCAATTACTTCTATAACTTCCTTAGGTTTTTCTCTTATCTCTATGTCCATTCTTTTCCTCTCTGTTACTTTCAAAATTATACTTATAATATTTGATAATCAATAAGGGTATCAATTACCCACTTTCCATTCATTCTTCCAAATGCCATTGAGTCAATAACCTTGCAAGGTATATCATATATTTTCAAAGCTTCACTGATATTGTTAAAGGCATATTTAACCTGTGGTGCTAGAAAGACAAATTCAACGGTCCTAAAAAACTCTTCCTGAGCCTTTATATTAACTTTATTTAAGTTGGCACCACCATAATAAAACCTGATCGCTTTGCCATCTAGTTCTTCATTATGCTTATTACTTAATGTCTCCATAGTAGAATTATATCCAAGCTTATTAGCTTCGCTTACAATCTTGCTTACAAATAAACTGGAAGTCATTCCTCCAGCACACAAAACCAAAATATTAACCATAATCTACCTCTCATATTTTAATTTATCAATCAGAATCTTTCCCTACATATAAAAAACTTACTTATCACTGATTTTCTTAACCTCTTCACCGATTATTCTTATGCCAGTTTCAATGTCTTCAATACTCACCTTGGAAAAGCCTATTCTCAAGGTGTCTCTCCCACCGCCATCTGTATAGAATATATCTCCCGGAGTAAAAACCACACCTCTCTTATAGCAGCCTTCTAAAACTTTTCTCGAGTCAATGCCTTTCAGCTTTGCAAATATATGCAAGCCCCCTTCTCCCATTATAAACTCATTTGGTACATTTTTCATTACTGCTGAAGAAGTGAAGCTATATTTTTCTCTGTAATGCTTTCTAACCTTTTTTAGATATTTATTAAAGGCTCCGCTTTTCATATAGTTGTATAGAAGTGCTTGATCTAAAAATGAACTATGAATATTCCTGGCTCTTTTTACACTCTCTAAAGTACCTAGTAATTTCTTATCAGCAAGAATCCACCCTATTCTAAGACCTGGAAATAGTATTTTAGATAGACTTCCTACATAAATAACTCCATTTCCCTTACCACATAAGCTGGCCAATGGAGGAACATGAGAACTTGAATATAGAAGTTCTTCATTAAAGCCATCCTCTATAAGAGGCACAGAATGTCTTTTAAATATTTCTAGAACCTTTCTTCTATGCTCTCCCTTCATTACTATTCCTGTAGGATTGTGGTAGGAAGGTATTATAAACCCTAACTTTGGTTTACTACTTTTAAGCAACTTCTCAAGCTTTACAAGATCCATACCTTCTTCTGTCATATCAACTCCTACAATCTTTAGTCCATGGGCTCTCATTATTTTTAAAGCTGTATTATGAGTTGGATTTTCACATATTATCGTGTCCCCAGGCACAGTTAATGAATTTATAAGTATATCGAACGCTTCTGTAAATCCATTTGTTATTAATATATCCTTCCCCTTTATATCTACACCTTTATTGGCCATATATTCTAGCAAATACTCTATAAGAGGTTTATAACCTTGAGCATAACCATAATTCAAGAGTTTTTCTCCTTGAAAAGACCACGTATTTAAAAAGGCTCTTTTAAACTCTTCAATATCAAATAAGGTTTCATCTGGAGCAATGCTCTTAAAGGAAATCATTCCTCTTTCCCAGGGTAACTCTGTTTTTATTATATCCAGACTTTCACAGGTATCAGCATAGTTATTTATTCTAGAGTCCCACTTTATATCAAAGTCTTCTTCTTTAACTTTAGTTATAGTATTGACAAAAGTACCTTTTCCCTTGATGCTTTCTATAACCCCTTCACTTTCTAAGTTTTCGTATGCTGTCACCACTGTGCTTCTGCTTATTTTTAGTATTTCACTTACTTCACGGGTAGAAGGGAGCTTGCTTCCCTTTTGAAGCAGCCCCCTGGTTATACTTTCTTTTATATGCTTTTCAATCTGTATATAAATTGGCTCTTCTTTATTAAAATCAAAGAATGAAAAAATCAAATATATCCCACCTCTTACACTAATGAGTATTCTATTATTTTGTCTAAAAGCTCGCTGTACTCCATATTAGCACCTTTTGCACTTCTAGGAAACAGGGAACCTTTTGTCATTCCTGGAGCAGTATTTAATTCTAAGACATAGGGAATACCACTACTTACTATAATATCAACTCTTACATAAGCTTTGCAATCAAATATGTCCCAGCATTTCTTAGCTATAGCTTCCATCTTACCTTCTAACTCTGGAGAAAGCTTCACTACTTCTTCTTTAGTCTTTTCATCAAAGTATTTTGATTGGTAATCAAAAAAAGTGCTGCTTGCTTTAATCTGAAGTATAGGAAAAACCTGACCATTTAATAAAGGTATAGTATATTCCTCTCCTTTTATATATTCCTCCACTAATAATTCATTATCAAACTTAAAGGCTTCTTTAACTGCGTCTATAAGTTCATTTCTATCCTTTACTATAAAGGTTCCAATACTGGAACCACCTGAGTTTGGCTTAACTACCATAGGGTACCCTAAACTCTCTAGGCCTTCTATGTCATAGCTATTATTTTTTATGCTTATCTCCTTTGCTACTGTTAAGCCACCATCTCTCATTATTCTTTTTGCTTGTTTCTTATTCATGCATAAGGCACTGGTAAGTACATTACAACCAGAATAAGGTATTCCTATCCCTTCCAGCAAAGCCTGTACAGTACCATCCTCTCCAAATGCTCCATGAAGAGCTATAAACGCAAAGTCTATATCTTTAACTTTATCATAAATTTCAACCTTAGAATCTATTATTATTGGAACTACCTCATATTTATTTTTATCTAAATTATTCACCACTTCATTGCCAGATAAAAGAGAAATTTCTCTTTCTGATGATATTCCACCCATTAATACTCCAATTTTCATATAAATCTCACTCCTTATACTTATACATAACTCTCTATAACAATAGTATAAGAGTAGCTTGCTAAATAATTAAGTACCACCCTATTGGAGTTTTCATATATAGGTGGTTTGAGATATAAAAACTCCTATAAGTTTTTTAATGTATAACTTAATCGTTGAGTTAGGAATCCTATAAACATCACATATTTTATAATTTAAAAAACAGCAAAAAGCAGCTGGATGGGGGAATCCAACTGCTTTCTTTTATTTGTAAGTGTGGTCGATCGATTTATTAACTTAATTATATAAGCAGATTATTAACACAGTATTACTAATTTAAGAATAATTAGTTAACAATTTTATTCCGCATTCTTCAAAGATTCAATCATATCAATTTTGTCGAATCTCTTATACATAGCAAGATTTACTACAACTGAGAAAAGAATTGTTAACAGAACTGAATATAAAAAGTAAATAGGCTTTATGGTTCTCAAAAACATTATTACATTGGTTTCAGCAGTAGATACCACAAAACTATTTATAAATATGCCTACTCCAATACCTACTATACTTCCTATAACGGTTAAAATCATATTTTCTCTGTATATATATGCTGCTAGTTCTGGGTTGTAAAAGCCTAGAAGCTTAATAGTTGCAAGCTCTCTTCTTCTCTCATTTATATTAATATTAGTAAGATTGTAGATTACTACAAATGCTAGAACTCCAGCTGAAGCTATAAGAAGTAATACTACTGAATTTATACTATCCATACTCTTATTAAAATCAAGATGGGTATTGCTCTTAAAGCTTGTTGCTCCTAGCTTATCTATGCCAGAAAAGCTTTCAGCTATTTTATTTTGACTTTCCTGAGACTTATCCTTCACACGTCCATAGAATGAGCTATACTTTATATCTTCCCCCATTAGGCTTCTATAGTACTTAGGACTCATGTAAATATAATGCTGTACATAATGCTCGGTTATGTCAGAAATTTTAGCTTTTATAACCTTATCATTGACACTGATTTCTATAGTATCTCCTATTTTTTTGTTAACAAGCTTAGATAGCTTTTCAGTGATTATAACCCCATCATCTTTAAGTTCTAGTTTCTTTTCGTTCATAGATAACTTCACATAGTTATTTAATTCAGAAGGCTTATCTGGCACAACCAAATATGCATCTTCTTTAGAAGCATCAGCCTTATTAACTGTTGAATTCTTAGAATAAGTAAATAAAATTGATTTAATGTTGTTATTACTCATAACTTTATTTTCTATGTTCTGCTTTTCGCTATTATCTATATTTTGAGTCAAGGAGGTCTGCATATCATAAATATAAATTTCATTGAACTGCTTCTCAACAGCACCTATGATCCCATCCTTAAGACCATATCCAGTTATCATAAGTCCTGTACAAGCTGATATTCCAATTACCGTCATAAAAAATCTCTGCTTATATCTAAAGATATTTCTTGCAGTTACCTTCCTTGTAAAGCTTAATCTCTTCCAGAAGAAAGTAATTCTTTCAAGTAGTATTTTCTTACCTGACTTAGGTGGTTTTGGTCTTAAAAGGGATGCTGGAACCTCTCTTAGCTCACCTAAAGTAGCTGCTACTGCCGCTATAGTTGTAAATAAGATTGCTACTAAGCATGCTTCGATAGCTAACTTAAAATTAAATGGCGCTATAGCCTTAGGTATAGCATAAAGTGAGGTGTATGCTTTCATAATAAGTGGAGGAAATAATCTAAAACCAAAGGATATTCCTATAATACTTCCCATTAGACTGGCAGATAGTGAGTATATCAAGTAATGAGCAACTATTGAGGCTCTTGAATAGCCTAAAGCCTTAAAGGTACCAATTTCAATTCTATTTTCTTGCACCATTCTTGTCATAGTTGTAAGACTTACAAGAGCTGCTACTAAGAAAAATATCAGTGGAAAGGCTTTTCCAATGTTATCAATTCTATCACTGTCCTGTCTATAATTTTCGTATCCCACATTCTGAGATCTTCCAAGAACATACCATTCAGGATTTTTTATATCCTTCAATTTATCTCTATTCTTTTGAATCTCCGCTTCCCCATCTTTAATCTTTGTATTTGCTTTATCTTCTTCTTCCTTTAGCTTTGCAGCATTATCATTTAATTCTTTTTCTCCATCTTCAAGTTTCTTTTTAGCATCATTTATCTTTGTAAGACCTTCTCTCTTACCTTTTTCTAGGTCCGCTTCTGCTTGAGATATTTTTACTTTATTAGCGTCAAGTTCTTTTCTTCCTGCTATAAGCTGTTGTTCTCCAGCAAGAAGGGTACTCTCCTTAGCAGAAATTTCATTTCTTTTACTTGTGATTTCTTTCAACCCAGAATCAAACTGAGCTTTACTGTTAGTTAGAACTTGTGAATTTGGTATTTGACTTAGCATTCCACTGGTAGTAAGAAAATTGTAAATTGAGTCAAAATCTTTTCCTTTAACTTGGTTAGTATAAGCTTGATTGAGACCATTATACTGAGCTAAAAGTGCCACATTATTTGGGTCTTTAGCTAAACTTGCTTTTAAAGTTGCAAGCTGACCTTCTATTGAAGCAGATATAGAAGAGGCTGCCTGGTTCTTTCCAGCAATAATTTTACTTTCACCTTCATCTAGCTGCTTTCTACCAGAAGCTATTGCATTCTTTCCATTATCTATATCCGCAGCACTAGCATTTAGTTTTGCTTCACCAGCATTAATAGCTGCTTTTCCATCTTTAAGCTGCTTTTCTCCATCTGCAATCTTTTTATTATACAAATCTTGATTTTTATTAAGCTCTACCTTACCTTGCTCAAGTTTACTTCTGCCATCATCAAGCTTATTATGAGCATCTGCAAATTTATCTGCTGCTTCCTTCTTAGAGCTATTAAGCTTATCTTCTGCTTCTTTCAATTTATCTTCTGCAGATTTTATGACCTCCGCATACCTGACCTTGCTTCTCTCAACTCCAAGCTCCTTGAAGTTCTTATCCATACTAGCAATAGCATCTTTATATTTGTCATTTTCTAAAAGACTGTTTTTACCTACTTCCTTATCTGCTTTTACATAAATTTCGGTAAACACTTCACTCTTAAACACTTCTGGCAATATGTACACAAAGCCTTTTACAGAGCCGTTTCCTACTGAGCTAAGCTGCCTTTGGCCAGAAATGTACATTGGAGACTTAGCAGTACCTACAATCTCAAATTCAGCATTTTTCAGGTTATCTTCAATCTTTGTATCATTACCTGAGGCAAATTTAATTTTATCTCCTAGCTTAAACTTATATTCCTTTAAGAAGTTCTCTTCCACAACAGCTTCATTGGCGCTGCTTGGTCTTCTACCACTAGTAAGAAGTATGCTGTTTATAGCCTTTTCCTCAGGAAGAGTATTTATGTTTAATACTAGTTCATGATTGTCTTTTTCAATAACAGCATCAATTGAGTATGCACCTTCTGCATCGATTACTCCTTTTTGCTTCCTTACTTCCTCCAAATCTCCCTTTGTAAGTCCAAGGGTAGATATAAGTTTAAAATCCATAAAGTTAGTATCATTTAGGTATACATCTGCCGATGTTTTCATATCTGGGCTGGTAGCTCTTACACCTGCATAAAAAGCTACTCCTACTGCTATAATTACTACTATAGACAAGAATCTTGAAAGAGTCTTTTTAATATCTCTAAATAAGTTTTTAAAAAATGTCTTCTTCATAATTTACCACTCAATACTTTCTATTGGCACTGGATTACTATTTTTCTTAACACTTTCAACCTTGCCGCTTTTAACCGTTATTATCTTATCTGCTATAGGTGCAATAGCAGTGTTATGAGTAATAACTATAACAGTCATATTATATTTTTTAGAGGTGTCAGAAAGAAGCTTTAATATAGACTTACCAGTATTATAGTCCAAAGCTCCTGTAGGCTCGTCACAAAGGAGCAATTTTGGATTTTTAGCTAGTGCTCTTGCAATAGAAACTCTTTGTTGCTCTCCGCCTGATAACTGAGAAGGAAAATTATTAATTCTGTGTTCAAGACCTACGTTTTTAAGAACTTCTACTGGATTCATAGGCTCCTTACAAATCTCCACAGCTAATTCTACATTCTCTACCGCATTTAGATTTTGAACCAAGTTATAAAATTGAAATACAAAACCTATATCCTCTCTTCTATACTTTGTAAGCATTTTAGTGTTATACTTGCTTATCTCATTGCCATCAACAAAAATTTGACCATCAGTAACCTGATCCATCCCACCTAAAAGATTAAGTATAGTTGATTTTCCAGCTCCACTTGCACCGAGTACAATGACGAATTCTCCTTTTTCAATAGAGAAAGAAACATCATCTACTGCTTTAATAACAACTTCGCCCATGGTATAACTTTTTCTTACATTTTTTAACTCAATAAAATTCCCCATTGACTTCCCTCCATGTTCATTTGTGAACCTCTGTTCTCTTTTAATTTAAAACTTCTCTAAAATAACCTTCTTTAATGATACTATAAGAGTAACAAATTTGATCTTCTAATACATTGATATAAAGTTTCATCTTTTGTATTTTTCTGGCATCCTTACTTAAGTATACTATATAATTTTCATATTAAAGTTCTACATACTCAAGTTTTGATAAAACATCTTTGAAAAATAAGTCAATTAAATCAAATATAAGTTTTCTAACAACAAAGCTTTCACTTTTCTCTTTCAAAATAATCGCAATACTCTCTACTAAGCTATAAGAAAGCAGATAAATTATAAAGTTATCCTTCATTTTTCTATTTTGAAGCGAAAGTGCATACTCCATGACTTCTGTAACTATTCTAGTTATGAAATCTATAAACGTTGTCTTACAGTTTTCATATTTTGAGCCTTCGCTTTTATTAAGAAGAATTGATAGTTCAAGCCTGTTGTCATCAAATATCTCCATTATCTTTTCCAAAAGATCATAGAAAATATCTTCTGCCTTATCATTTAGCTCAACTTTCTTGAATTGACTTATATAGTCCATTACTTTGTGGTAAACAGAACCAATAACGCTTTCATATAACTCCTCTTTGCTTTGAAAGTATTTATATATATTTCCTACAGAAGTACCAGCACTCTTAGCTATATCTCTTACTGAAGTTGATTTATATCCCTTACAATCAAATTCTTTTATAGCCTCTTCTATTATATTTTTTCTTATTTCATCCTTTTGATATTGCATTAGAAAACCTCCGTTCACTTTTAAAAGTTTACTCCTAAAAATTTCTAATGTCAACCTGAGCTGGTCATACCAAACAATGATTGCTTTGTTAAATCTACGTAAAATTCATTTCATGCAGCTAAACAATATCGTATAATGTATTTGTTTAAAGGTTTTATACAACCCCTTAATAGCATATCTAATATTTTTACAAGGAGTGTTTTAATGAAATATATGAGTAGTATTTTGAAGGGTGTTTTTATTGGAATAGCCACGTTAGTGCCTGGAGTTAGCGGAGGAACTATGGCAATCATCTTAGGAATATATGATGATTTAATACATGCTATAGGTTCATTTTTCACTGACTGGAAAAAGCATTCCTTATTTTTGTTTCAGGTAGGCTTAGGAGGACTTTTAGGAATAGGACTTCTAAGTAAATTATTAGAAAGCATTATAGATAGATATCCTACTATGATGCAATATCTCTTTATTGGCATCATAATTGGTGGACTGCCAGTGTTGTATAATAAATCTAATATAAAAGCAAAAAAATCTAAGTCTGATTTTCTTTTTCTTATATTAGGTTTTGCTATGGTGCTTCTATTAGGCTCGGATCCAAACACTGTGAGTACAATGGCATCTGGTAAAGAAACTTCTAACTTACTATTTCTTTTTATAGCAGGAATAGTAATTGCAATAGCACTTATATTGCCAGGCATCAGCGCCTCCTTTATACTTTTAACTTTAGGCTTGTATGAAATTACTTTAAAAGCTATAAACACTCAAAATATAACTTTCTTACTTCCAATAGGATTAGGAATATTGGTTGGTACATTAGCCTCTACCAAGGTTATAGAAAAGTTTTTGGATAAACACCCAAGCAAAGCCTATATGCTAATAATTGGCTTTGTATTAGGTTCTCTCATTGCAGTATTTCCTGGAATACCTTTGGGATGGGACATCCTAGCCTCAGCAATTGCATTTATTTTAGGCTTGACTGGTATATACTTTTTTAGTCTTAAAGCCTCTAATTAATGAATTCACTTTCATTGTTATTAAACAACATAAGTTCTGCCCAATAATACATTGATTAAAATACTAACTGTATCTTCAGTATAACTAAATTATATTCCACTTGATACATTAGAAAAACGAGCTACTTCCTTCTCAAATAATTTAGATTTTTGTTGGAAGTGATGACTCTTTAAGTAAAATAAAAAAGGAAGTTAGCACAACTTCCTTTTTTATTATATCTATTTAATTTATTCAGAAAATATTTTCTCATATACCTTTATATCATTTTCACTTTTTCCATCTAGCAGACCATAATAATGATTCTTATCGACATTCTTCTTAATCTTTTTTTCCGTAATTATATCATTAAGAACCTGTATTGCATCTAACCTTCCGCCTTCATTATAAATGGTACTAGCTGCATTAAAAGATTTACCATCTCTAAGATTTATATTATACACCAAATCCGTATAACCTCTCCCTCTTGTCTTAGCTTTTATATCACAAGATACGATATCGTTATAGCTATATAGTATCTCTTTCGATTGAATGATATTATGTCTTACTATCTTGTTTGGTGAGAGTTCATAATAATTTTTTATGGTATAAAAAAAAGCTGCAGATAAAAATACAAATATCATAAGAAAACAGACATTATATCTAAAAGAACCAATCTTTGTCTTTGAAGGTATCTCATTTATTGCCCCAAAGCTTATTTCGTATACTACATCTCTTTTAGAAATCCTTAGAATAACAAAGTACAAAACCAAGGTTAGTATAGCTATTGCAGGAATAACTGAATATATAGCAGTGTTTAAAAAGGTATTAGCAATTAGGAAGCTTTGGGCTTGTCTATTGCTCACAACCAGCTTATCCACCATTAACTCTATACCAAATAAATATAGTAAACATACTAATATCACTAATATTCCAGTGCCAATTCTTTTTATAAGTTGTCCCATATTTTCTACATCATTAAAAAAGCCACTACCCACGGTTAAATCCCCCTAATAAATACCATCCTCTTTAGTTTTATAATGAATATTTATTTATAAAATATGCATCATGGTTATTATAAGATATATTTAATAAAAATTCCCATGAATATTGTCGAATTAAATTATTTTTTATTATTATATAGATGTACCACTTCATACTTACTTGTATTCACAAAAATTCCTTTCAAAATCCAGAAGAGTTTTTATAAATAGCCTTCAGATTGAAGTGGTAGATCTTTAGTTAGGGATTATATGAAACTCTGCACCTTCTGTGTTTTTTATAAGGTTTGTAAGCATTTTCATTCTAAAATAATTTTTAATCTTTTTCTTAAAAGAACTGTTATTTCCTATTATTACAAATGTTATATAATTTTCACTTATATATTTACACAAGGATTTGATGTAAGACTTACTCTCAACAACTAAAAACTTAGCTCCTAACCTTTCAGATAAAGTTTTTAGTCTAATCTCTAATTGGGATAAATTGCTATTGCTTAGATTAAATAAACTAGTTTTTCTTATATAAATAACAAATAATTCAGAATTAAATCTTTGTGCCATCTTTTCTCCTCTAATCACTAGTTTCCTAGAGGCAGCTTCTGAATCTATTATCACCATTATTCTCTCTGCCACATGCCAATTTAAATTTATATTTTTCTGTTTCATGTAATTATATAAATCTGTATCTACTTCATCAGCTGCTGCCTTTAAGCAAATACTTCTAAGTGCATTTAGAGTATTCTTATTATAGTAGTTTTCTATTCTACTATTATAGTACTCATTAAATACTTTTCCTTCTCTAAATCTTCTTATTAGCTCTTCTGGAGGTAAGTCAACAACTATAACCTCATCTGCTTTGTCAATAATCTCATAAGGAACTAACTCCGATACCTCTATCCTTGTAATATTAGTAGTTAAAAAACTCAAACTTTCTATATGTTGAACATTTAGAGTAGTTATAACATTTATACCTGCACTAAGTATCTCTAGCACATCTTGGTACCTCTTTTTATTCTTTGATGTTGGTGGATTACTATGGGCTAACTCATCTATCAAAACAACCTCAGGTTTTAACTTTATGATTCTATCTACATCAGGCTCATATAACATTTTGCCTTTGTATATAACTTCCTTTAAAGGTATCTCTTTGATTCCTTCTTTATTTTTCTCTGTGTCTGTCCTGTTGTGAGCCTCTAGATACCCTATAACAACGTTTTGACCATATTTTATCCTTCTTTTTGCCTCATTTAGCATAGAATAAGTTTTTCCAACCCCTGGAGCATATCCTAGAAATATCTTCAACTTCCCACGAGAGGAACTTTCCGCTATCTTCAAAGCTAACTCTGGACTTGTCCTTATAAACTTACTACACATTCTATTACCTCTTAATTTTTAATTTTATATTTATCTATCAATATAGAAGACTCTAAGCTTTCAGCACTTTAAGACTAATAATACTTTTACTATAAATATTGGCTATGCTTAAGATTATTGTTGAAATTAAGTGGTTAAGAAGGAGATGCTATATGAGCGAGCAATTAGAATTAAATGATTTTTTCA
>NZ_JAABNO010000075.1 GCF_009928445.1 Clostridium sp. C8-1-8
CCGTAACTATAACGGTCCTAAGGTAGCGAAATTCCTTGTCGGGTAAGTTCCGACCCGCACGAAAGGCGTAATGATCTGGGCACTGTCTCAACGAGAGACTCGGTGAAATTATAGTACCTGTGAAGATGCAGGTTACCCGCGACAGGACGGAAAGACCCCGTGGAGCTTTACTGTAGCCTGATATTGAATTTTTGTACAACTTGTACAGGATAGGTAGGAGCCTTAGAAACCGGAGCGCCAGCTTCGGTGGAGGCGTTGGTGGGATACTACCCCTGCGTTATGGCCACTCTAACCCGCACCACTGATCGTGGTGGGAGACAGTGTCTGGCGGGCAGTTTGACTGGGGCGGTCGCCTCCTAAAGAGTAACGGAGGCGCCCAAAGGTTCCCTCAGAATGGTTGGAAATCATTCGCAGAGTGTAAAGGCATAAGGGAGCTTGACTGCGAGAGCTACAACTCGAGCAGGGACGAAAGTCGGGCTTAGTGATCCGGTGGTTCCGCATGGGAGGGCCATCGCTCAACGGATAAAAGCTACCTCGGGGATAACAGGCTGATCTCCCCCAAGAGTCCACATCGACGGGGAGGTTTGGCACCTCGATGTCGGCTCGTCGCATCCTGGGGCTGAAGTAGGTCCCAAGGGTTGGGCTGTTCGCCCATTAAAGCGGCACGCGAGCTGGGTTCAGAACGTCGTGAGACAGTTCGGTCCCTATCCGTCGCGGGCGTAGGAAATTTGAGAGGAGCTGTCCTTAGTACGAGAGGACCGGGATGGACTTACCGCTGGTGTACCAGTTGTTCTGCCAAGGGCATTGCTGGGTAGCTATGTAGGGAAGGGATAAACGCTGAAAGCATCTAAGTGTGAAGCCCACCTCAAGATGAGATTTCCCATTTCTTTAAGAAAGTAAGATCCCTGAGAGATGATCAGGTAGATAGGTCAGGAGTGGAAGTGTGGTGACACATGTAGCGGACTAATACTAATAGCTCGAGGACTTATCCAAAGTAACTGAGAGATATTGACAGCGAGTCGGAAACTTGTTACAATGAATAGGTATTCAATTTTGATTGGATAATCAATCAGAGTTAAGTGATGATAGCCTAGGAGATACACCTGTTCCCATGCCGAACACAGAAGTTAAGCCCTAGTACGCCTGATGTAGTTGGGGGTTGCCCCCTGTTAGATATGGTAGTCGCTTAGCGAAAGGGAGTTTAGCTCAGCTGGGAGAGCATCTGCCTTACAAGCAGAGGGTCAGCGGTTCGATCCCGTTAACCTCCATATGAGCCGTTAGCTCAGTTGGTAGAGCATCTGACTTTTAATCAGAGGGTCGCAGGTTCGAGCC
>NZ_JAABNO010000063.1 GCF_009928445.1 Clostridium sp. C8-1-8
TTCTTCACATGCGTTCAGAAAAGGCAGATGCGCAAAAAATCACTAATGAAGAACGCATTAGTGATTTTTAAAGCCATTCCATCTGAAAAAATCATTTAATTCTAACTACTCGCTCATATAGCATCTCCTTCATAACCACTTAATTTCAAAAATACTCTTTAACATAGCGTAAAATTATATGTAATATAAAAATTATATGACGGTTTTTTGTTATTTAGTAATAATACGGTAAGGTAAAAATTGTAATACTATAGTTAGAACTAGTAATGCTCTTTTCTAAAAAAGCCATATAACAGTTCAAATTGTAGCAGAAACATGAAATGAAAGTGCTCATATTGTTGTGTAACTGGATGCTGTTTTAATAAAGTTTTATAAAGTACTTTGTTATTATGTTGACAATCCATGACGAAATGTGTATAATTTTTAAATGTAAGCTATGGCTCGATAGCTCAGTCGGTAGAGCAGAGGACTGAAAATCCTCGTGTCGCTGGTTCGATTCCTGCTCGAGCCACCAAAAATCCTAATAACGTATGTTATTAGGATTTTTTTGCTTTTAAGGAAGGTGCAAACTTTTGCTATCTAAGCTTAGCAATATCAAGGTTTTATAGTAGCTCTTTATGGGAAACAGTAAAAATAAAGTTATGTAGCTTGCCAGCGTTTCTTTACATACTTTCAAAAAAAGTAAGAGGCGTAAAAAGCTAATTGAAAAGTGTTTATTAAGTGAAAATTTTACTTTTATATAAAATCTTAATAATACCTTAAGCTTTCCGAAAGAAATTCTTAATAAATCACCTTTATAATTATAAGTAAGAGATAAGGCTTTTACCTATATCATAATTTATAAAGGAGTTGTTGTTATGTTTGAAAAGATTAGTTTAAGTGACAAGGAGAATGAGATACTTGCTAAAGGAATAGCTGCTGGAGTAGGACTTGGAATAGTTGTAGGGGTACTTTTAAATTATGTTATTCTAGGATTTGCAGCAGGAGGAGTAGTTGGAATACTTTGTTCACTAACATATTCGTTTTATATGAGAATAAAGAGTAAGAATTCAGTTACAATAAAGAACGGTTATAGAAAATAATCATAACAACATTAGGTAAAGGCAAAAGTGTACGTATATAAATTAAATGATAATATAATCTGCTAAGTTTTTGCCATTAACAATAATAAAAGCAGGTGAACAAAAACCTCACTAAGCATTGAATTTAGTGAGGTTTTTACTATGTATTTATAATTATATATTTTCTATTTGCCAATCAATAGGATCTTTGCCTATAGATTTAAGAAAGTTATTTGTTTTTGAGAAAGGTTTACTGCCAAAGAAACCTCTCGAAGCAGATAATGGACTTGGATGGACAGATTTAATTATGTAATGCCAATTGTTTGTTATAAGTTTCTCTTTTGATATAGCATTGTTCCCCCAAAGTATGAAAACTACAGGATCTTTTCTATTGTTTAGTAGAGAGATTATTTTATCGGTGAATACTTCCCATCCTATGCTTTTATGGGAATTTGCCTGACTAGCTACAACTGTTAAAGAAGTATTAAGCAGCAGCACACCTTGGTCTGCCCATTTTTTTAAATATCCGTTGTTTGGAATATAGCAACCGAGATCATCTTTTAGTTCTTTATACATATTTAGCAGAGAAGGGGGGATTTTAACTCCAGGTTTTACTGAAAAACTCAAACCGTGGGCTTGATTGGGACCATGGTATGGGTCTTGCCCAAGTATTACTACCTTTACATCTTTATAAGCTGTATAGTGCAAAGCGTTAAAGATATCATACTGATCAGGAAATATCGTCTTGTTTCTATATTCTGTAATCAAGAATTTGCGTAGTTTTATATAGTAATCTTTTTCGAATTCATCCTTAAGTAAGTCATTCCAGTCATTATTAAAGTTTGCTGACATTTTACCACCTCTTTATATAAATTACTATTCTTATCTAAATAATCTTTGAATTATGATTCTTATACAATATAAATAATATAATATTTTATTATAATATCTATATTATATCAATTTTTTATAAATTAAATAAAAATAATAAATTATAGCTAAACTAACAACTGTATTTATAATAAATGAAAAAAATATCATATTTGTTGGTACCAATATGATATTATATTAATTTTCATTAAAAATTAATAGTTGAAGTACATTTTATAATAAATATATAATTTAAGTGATATATATATAATTTCGTTAAGGGGGCAATTAAAATGGCAATTAAACCAAGGAAAGTGGCTATTGTCGGAACAGGACTTGTAGGTTCAAGTTGTGCATTTAGTTTAGTAAACCAGGGAGTGTGCGAAGAAGTACTAATGATTGACTTAAATGAAGAGAAAGCATTAGGCGAAGCAATGGATTTGACTCACGCAGTTGAATACCTCCCAAAAAGAACGAAGATTTATCAAGGTGGATACGATCAATGTGGGGATGCAGATGTGGTAATAATAACAGCAGGTGCACCACCTAAGATAGGTCAAAGTAGAATAGATACATTAGATATCAGCGCTAAAATATGTAATAGTATTGTTCAACCAATAATGAAATCTGGATTTGATGGCTTCTTTATAATAGTTTCTAATCCTGTAGATATCATAACTTATCATGTTTGGAAAATATCTGGTCTTCCAAGAAATAAGGTTATGGGCACAGGAACATCAGTAGATAGTGCTAGATTGAAGACTCTTATATCAGAATACTTAGATGTAGATCCAAGATCAGTACAAGGGTATGCTATGGGAGAGCATGGAGATGCTCAGATGATACCATGGTCACATGTTTATGTTGGAGGAAAACCATTCTTAAAAATAATGGAGCAAAATCCTGATACCTACGGAAAATTGAATTTAGATGAAATTGAATATAGGGTTTCTCAAGAAGGTTGGGCTGTTTTCAATAGAAAAGGTGGAAGTACCTATTATGGTATATCATCTGCAGCAGTAGGAATCATAAAATCGATATTGTTTGATGAACACAGTATTATTCCTGTATCTGCTATATTAGATGGTGAGTACGGTGAGTATAACGTAGCATCAGGAGTGCCAGCAATAATAAATGCTGAAGGTGTAAAAGATATATTAGAAATAGAAATGACAGAAAAAGAAAAAGAGAAGTTCAAGAAGGCAAATGAGTCTTTAAGAGGATATATAGCAAGATTAGGACATTAAAGAAGTAAGGTCTGTTGCTAGAAGTAGAGGAATAAAAACGTGAAAAAATAGAAGTCGTGCATAAAAAGGTGGATTAAGTTCATTTTATGCATGGCTTTTATTTTTTTGTTTTTTAAAGTTCCGTGTTTAAATTAATTGTCTAGTAATTTGATGCTGTAATTAGTTCGTGAAAAGAATTGATATGATTTTTTTATATTTCAAGGAAAAAAGTATAATCTAACTACGATCATAGTTTAATAAAAAGGCTCTTAACTGTATTTTATATCAAGATTAATAATAATATATAAAGCAAACATTCCCAGGTGTATCAGTATGAGGAAATTAAAGTTTAATGAAGAAAAATGTAATATATAGCATGATAAAGTTGGTTTATAAAATAATTTGTATATTTGCGATTAATGAGGGCATGATATTATAAAACACGTCGCTGAAACAAACGCGACAAACAAAAAAACACGAAAATTAAAACTGATTAAAAGAAATTAAAAAAAGTTTTAAAAAAGTGTTGACAAAA
>NZ_JAABNO010000098.1 GCF_009928445.1 Clostridium sp. C8-1-8
CGAGCCGACATCGAGGTGCCAAACCTCCCCGTCGATGTGGACTCTTGGGGGAGATCAGCCTGTTATCCCCGAGGTAGCTTTTATCCGTTGAGCGATGGCCCTCCCACGAGGTACCACCGGATCACTAAGCCCGACTTTCGTCCCTGCTCCACTTGTAAGTGTCGCAGTCAGGCTCCCTTCTGCCTTTGCACTCTACGAACGATTTCCGACCGTTCTGAGGGAACCTTTGGGCGCCTCCGTTACTTTTTTGGAGGCGACCGCCCCAGTCAAACTGCCCACCTAACAATGTCCCGTCACCAG
>NZ_JAABNO010000064.1 GCF_009928445.1 Clostridium sp. C8-1-8
TTGATAGGAAGAAAAGATCTTCTTAAATGTTGCACTTGAGTTCAGTTTGGTGGTGCAAACTTCGCCTCAAGTCCCAATCGCGTTTTAATCCACTGCCTAGATCCTGTATTTGTATGTGAGAAGATAGCTTACACGAGGATAGATCAGGTAGTGTCTATAACTGATGTTATTGAGAATACAATAACAGGGATAAAGGGCATAGGAGGGCTTCAGACTAGAGGGAAGTATAGAGAGGGGTATCCTAAATCACCTTATGTATAAGGATATGTGAGAGTTAAGCAATACTAAGAATATATACAAGTAGAAAAGAGCAAGCTTTTAGTGATAAATGAGGAGTTTGCTCTTTTGGATATTTCTTTAAAAAATCTTCTACTGTTTCTTCATTCCGACTGGGTAATATATTAAAATAATTCTTTTATTCATATTAAAGATTAAGGTGTAGTATTCTGACATATTTAACTTCTATAAATAAGGCTCATCCGAAATCAATTCAGATCAGTGATAGATTTCATCTATTGGAGAATTTAACTTATTATTGTAAAAACTAGTTAACTAAGATAAAGTTGCAGAAACAAACAAATAAAAGATTAAGGAGGAAACAACTTAAGTTAATACAAGAAAGTTTAATAGAATGAATCAAGCAAAGACTCTATATTATAGTGGTAAATCTCATAAACACATAGAATTAGAATTAAAGGTGGACATACGTACTGTTAAGAAATATCTTTCTCTCGGTAAGTCTGAGCTAATTCTTAAGGAAGATGATTATCAAAACTTAAATCATAAAGAAAATGGTACTAAGAAGGAGAAAAGCTTAAAGGGAGTTCGTAACTTGCATAAGCAAGGTTACTGAATAAGAGAAATTTCAAGGAAAACAGGAATATCAAGACAAACTTTTAGAAGATACCTTGATATTAATGGCACCGTGTATAAATATAGTAATGTGTTAGCAGAAGGCAGTGTAAATAATATAAAGGTAATAAAGAGAATAATATTATGGAAGGTGTACTTTTGAGACTTTACGTAAAAAGATTATTTCCTATGAAAGACTTCGCATTTTCAACTGACTTTGTAAAGAACCTAAAAATATTCGGCAATCTACAAACGTGTCCACTATCCTATATTAGGAGAGCCTTGGTATGCTAGAAGATCTTGTGTTATACTAAAAGTGAGAAAATGATCTATATGGCAAAATAGTATAATATAGCTTAAATTAAATAATATTAGAAGATGTGAAACAGTATTGAAAATAAGTGAATTAAGTGTAAATTCAACAACTGCGCATGGATAATGAAAATATTGAGCCTATTAACAATAATGAAGTGGAGTGCCTGATGATCGGAAATGACATAAAGTTAAGAGGTTATAAGAAGTTTGGGACAATCAATTAGTCTAATAATAAGCTTTCAGTTATAAAAATATCTTCAACTGCGACTTTTTGTGAAAAAATCTAACAATAGAATTGTTAGAGATATAATCTACATGTGGACGGAAACGGGAAAGATAATTATACATAGCTATAAGTATTAATTTATGTAGACTTCAAATATTAAATTCTCTCTGAGTGAAAGAATGACTGAAAAACTAGGAATTAATAATTTAAATTATACTTATCAACGAACTAGAGAAATTATTGTGGTACTTTTTTCTGAGATACGTGTTTGCAGTAAGTTGGAATATGAGTAATTTCCCTAGAAGGTATTTTAAGACCACTGAGAAAACCATAGTACCTGTACTTGAGTATATTGAGATATTTTATATGTAAGTGGATAGAGAACGTGTGTCGCTAATGTCTATTTAGCACTAGAACAGGTTTATGATAGAATAAATAAAAAGATAGTTGAAACTTAAAAACTAAGAAACTAGCCAGTTATAAAATAACAGGATATAATGAGCTTAGATTTCTATATACAATATGTTATATAGAATACACAATAATTAATGAATATATTTAAATAAATTGATAATGAGGTGCTTAAGTGTGTTACAAATTTGAAATAGATAATACTAATTATCAAGATTATTCTAGTGGTAGAGTTCTTTATAATCAACATGGGACCACTGCATTTCCAGTAAGGCTAGCAAGCGAAATATTTCAAAGATGCAATAAGATATTGAGGGAAAAAGGTTTACATGAAAATTACTCTATATATGATCCGTGTTGTGGGGGCACATATTTATTAACATCAATAGGTTTTTTACATGGAAAGCATATATCTGAAATATACGCATCTGATATTAATAAAAACGTAATAACACTTGCTAAAAAAAATTTATCATTATTATCTATTTCTGGGTTAAATAAACGTATAGAACAGATATATGCTATGATACACGATTTCGGCAAGGATTCTCATTTTGAGGCGCTGGAAAGTTCATCAAAGTTAATGAACATTATATGTAATAGGAATAATATGATAAAAACTGAATGTTTTGTTGAAGATATTACAGATTGTTATAATGAAAATTTAAGTGGAATAAATATTGTTATTTCAGATTTGCCTTATGGTAATATGGTAAGTTGGGAAAATAATAAAAACAATAATGATTCAATAAACAAATTGTTAGATAATCTATTGCCTAAGTTATCCAGTAATTCTGTAGTTGCGCTTATAACAAAAAAGAAGGTTCCTATTAATCACTGTAGTTATATAAGGTTAGAGCGATTTACTATAGGTAAGCGTCAAATAACTATATTAAGTCCCAGATAATATAGTATGTTAATTTTTTTGGGGGACAAAATATAACAAAATCTTTAAATTTCTTATATTCAACTCGTTTTTTTAATGTTTGTTTTGTTCTCTCCAAATGAAGGTTTCTATTGTTATAAAATTTAGTTAAAGTGTTTATAGTATCGTATGATTGAAAATAACTTAATTTATAAGAACTCATCTTCAAACATTAGATGAAATGTGCATTTATGTTTTTTACTTCAAATTAGAGTTAGTATAAAAGTGTGAACACAAAAAGATTTTAAATATTAAACTATAATTATCAAGTTATGGGAGTGTTTACATGCAAAAAACAGCAAATAGGCATACTGATGATTTGAAAAATGATAGTTGAAGTCTATGAGAACGGAAAATAAATAAAGGAAATCTGTGAGGAATGCTATTTTCACTTATTCATTTACTAAAACTTCGATTCAAAAAGCGTATCTAAAATAAAAAACATCTTCGAAGTCTTTGATAAAAAAAGTTTATCAAGAGAAGAAAAAGCTGAGATTAATCCATAATCAAGTCTTTTCTATTACTAAATTAAATAAAAAATGGATTAGTGATATAGTTTATAGTCATACTGCTAAATATGACTAGTGAATTGTAAATCGAAATACAACCGTTCCTATTCCAAAGTTATTATTAATTATTAAATTTGATATATATGCAAGGTGATCTCACCTTGGCTTACAAAAAGATTGGATTATCCAGTCTTTTTTGCTTTCCTAAATTTAAAATTAATATATTCTAAAAGTGCTGGTTGTAGATTGTCAAGTACTTTTGGTTCTCTCGCAATTTTGGTGAAGTTATAATAT
>NZ_JAABNO010000065.1 GCF_009928445.1 Clostridium sp. C8-1-8
AATCTGAATGGCACTACACGGAAAATTTATCCTGAACGGCGCTGATTACGCACCTTTCAATCTGTACGGGGTAGGGGTGTTTATGGCGCACTCTGGAAAAGGGGTATACAGAAACAAAGGAGCCTGTGGCGCAATTCCGAACGATGGACCATTACCACCTGGAAAATACTGGATTGTTGAACGCGGCTCTGGTGGCCTCGGATCATGGGCTAAAGCCAAGGCCCAAGACCTGTTTAATAAATTCTATTATGGAACGGAATTTGGGCGCGATGAATGGTTTGCGTTATATCGTGACGATTGGGGCATCGACGATGGTACTTGGATAAATGGCGTTTATCGAGGGCTATTCAGGTTACATCCTGGGACTGTTTCTGAAGGTTGCATAACAATAGCCCACAATTCAGATTATGCATTGATAAGAGACGCACTATTAAGAACAACTCCAATGCAAGTTCCCTGTATGCGTTCGCTTATGGCTAAAGGCTGGGTAGAGGTAATTAATGGTTATAGCAACACTTGCCCGTAAGACCTTCAAAGTCGCATTTTATATTGCTATATCCTGGATAGTAGGACGTTCATTAGGAAGTCCCGAAACCTGGATAAATTCAGACTTTGCCAATCAACTAGGGCATATGATATACGGTCCCGGAGATATTGGGGCTGACAACTTCTATGACCTTTATTTTTACATTTCAGTAATCACTATCTTTCCAATAACATCAATTATTTACATTTCGATAATGTTGTTATTCAGACATAAAAGGAATAAGTAAAATGCCAATCCCTCCATATATGTGGTTAAAAGACGACGGAGGAGCAGACATTAAAGGCTCCGTCGACGTCCAGGATCGCGAAGGAAGTATCGAAATCATTGGGATGAGTCATGGCATCAATCTACCTGTGGATAGCTCCAATGGCAAAATTACAGGTACCCGCCAGCATTCATCCATGATGATAGAAAAAGAAGTTGATAGCTCAACACCATACCTCTACAAGGCAGCGGCCACAGGCCAGACACTCAAAAGCGCAGAAATACGCTTCTATCACATAAATGATGCCGGGCAGGAAGTTTGCTATTACACAGTGCTAATGGAAAATGTAAAAGTAACCGGCGTTAATTGCGGCGTTCCCAACGTAAAATTAGCGGGTAATGATAAAATGAATCATGTTGAAAGTGTCAGTTTGCAATATGAAAAAATTACCTGGCGAATAGTTGATGGAAACATCCAATATACTGACTCATGGAACGAGCGCCCAACCGCGTAATTGTGCGGGTAATTTGCCCCAGCCTGAAAGGGGGGATTTAACATAACCCCTTAATTGTACGCACCACTAAAACGCGCTGAGCGCGATTCTGACGCAAAAACCGTAAAAATGGATGTTTACCCTGGGGAAACAGGAAAAATGCGGCAGAAACGTTTTCAGCGCATTGCATGACTATGCATGAAACTGAATAGCGATCGGTTTGGGCACGTCCAGTGTCCCTGAAGCTTATTTTCGGATGTTTTCAACCCTGAAAGTCGCCACTCTGCTCGGGGATTTTTTAATCGCCCTGTTCCTGAATTATTGCGCGTTTCCTTGCCTCTCTTTTCTCCTGCTTGATTTTTTTCCTGAGCAGTATTTGTGCCCAGATGCGATCATTCTCTTTCGGTTTACCCGTCGGCCTCCCTTCCAGATCTATACGTTCCCGCCCGTTCGACAGGGCACGGTAATATTTCTTGCGACTCGTATACAGCGCAACCGCTGCTTTTATCACCTCATAAGGGAATGGTAATCCCCGCTTTTTCGCATCAGCGACAAGATCTTCCGTTATCCCGATTTTCAGCGGTTGCGGATTATCAAAATTAAATGCCGCTGACCAGAAGCCTTCCAGAAGTGCGCGGGTCTCTTTTTTATTTTGCTCTTTCTCTGCCGGAGTCATGTCTTCCCGTTTCCCGTTCGTTGTCGTTCGTCTGAGGTGTCAGGCTGTGCCCTGACCAGGCGTTTGTGGCACTGCCGGCACTGGTGGCGGTGCTACAAAACATATCCTGTCCCGTCGATGGGGCAGGATATCACGTCCGTTCGTTTTCATCGTCCGGGGTGCAGGGGTGGCACTCCTGCCAGGCGTTTTGCTGAACGGCCATCACCGATGGCGGTTCAACAAAACATATCCTGTCCCGCCTTTGCGTTCGCCGTTCGCGCATCGCTGGCCAGAACTGACTAACACACTGGCCATCACGCCGGGTCACGTTGTCAGATGTTAAAAAATCACGCGGTAAACGCCGTTATGCGCGGGTTTGCACATGCAGCTTCCGTGCGTCACTTTGTCAAAACGTCAAAGTGACGCACATCAGGAACCGCCGGAACGTTCATGTTGATGACGGCAACATGCACACAACGCAGACAGAAAATCGCGCACATATTCAGCAAAAAATAAGCGTCACGGGGTGTTAATTTCGCGCAGCCCACGCACGACGGGGCTTGTGTGATAATTTTCAGTGACGTCACCTGGCGTGATGACCAGGTGACGCACAGCCGGACGTAAACACCAGTAACGGAGACGGAAGAACGTGAACAAACAGCAGCAGACCGCGCTCAACATGGCGCGATTCATCAAAAGCCAGAGCCTGACGTTGCTCGGGAAACTGGACGCACTGGATGCCGACGAACAGGCCACCATGTGCGAACGGCTGCACGAACTGGCGGAAGAACTCTGTAACAGCGTACAGACACACTTTGAAGCGCAGTACAGCACGGAACCATAAAAGGGCTGGCGAAAGCGGTCGCGGCTTGTCCGTGAGCGTTTTCGCCAGCAGACAAGCCCGGAGGGCGCGTCAGGTCATGGGCTGAAAGGAACTCCAGGGCGTAAGTGCTCAAATCAGACTTACGGGGAAATTCCGCTTCCTCGCCCACTCGCTCACTACGTTCGGTCGCTGGGGCTGCGGCGAGCGGTAACAACGATCACAGCGGATCAAAATGATCTTTAAGCGCTAAATGTACAAAAGCCCCGTGACAGAATCACAGGGCTTCGGTACTCTAATTCTTTGCAGATACCTGCCAGGATCAGACGTGAGAATCTAAATCCTAGCAGGGCTGGCTAGCCTTGTCACTACCAGCTTAATACCATCCAACGACATTAAACCCATATCTGCACCTTAGACGCTCAGGTCTACGCCCCGGACTCCGGCAGGATAAACAGGCAACTGGTGGAAACGTAACCTAACCGCGAAAGAGTTAGGCTCTACCCCGTCTCGCTGTACGATAACAAGCACCTGATAAAATGAGCGAACAAGGCAGTAGTAAGCGGCAATGTGCGATTCTCAAACGTCAACGCAACGCCCACACAATCAAACCCTTGCAAGGTGAGAAAAACGAGCTAGACGAAGGTCGCGCCGCTCCCCGTCTTTTCTGGTGTACCCACCACGGGGGCATTAGGCATGTTATGGTTTTTTGCTAGTATATCCACAATGTTAGAATGGATTTAGGGCAATCTGAATGGCACTACACGGAAAATTTATCCTGAACGGCGCTGATTACGCACCT
>NZ_JAABNO010000009.1 GCF_009928445.1 Clostridium sp. C8-1-8
TCAGCTTTGCAGATGCTTTCCAGTTAAAGTCACAGCTTTTAGGATTAAATCTACCAACAGAAATATACTCAGTATTCCCATATATAATAACAATGATAGCTTTAGCAGGCTTTGTTGGTAAGACTCAAGCACCAGCAGCAGATGGTGTTCCTTACGAAAAGGGTCAAAGATAGGTTAGGTAGATGCGCAAAAAAAATTCTCTAAAGTATTTTCTTTAGAGAATTTTTTATTACATTTATTTAGAACCTATAGAGTAGCTCAAGATGTTTTTTACTTTTGGTACTAGATACTTTGTGCCACCGATGGATTTTGCATCTTCCATTATCATAGAAACTACTATTTTCGGATTATCCATATTCATTCCTACAAACCAAGAGTTTTCTTTGGCATTAGGGTCATCTTGGCTGGTTTTAAGCTCAGCAGTACCAGTTTTGCCGCCTATATTTGCCCCATCTATTTTAGCAAGGCTAGCTGTAGCTGAAGGGCTGTTTACAACAGCGATAAGATCATCCTTTAAAATAGAGGTATTCTCTTTTTTAATAGCGCCTTCCTTCCATACTTTTGGTTTATCCTTGTCGTTTAATTCTAAGATAGGAGTCATAATATTACCATCATTCACTACTGGACTGTATAAAAATGCGGCTTGTAGTGGAGTTATAAGTAGTTCACCTTGACCATAACCTGTATCAGCTAAAAGTTCTTCATTTTTTATAGTATTATTATTAGATATTTGATTTTTAGCCATAGGATATGAAAAAGGAAAATCTTCTCCAATACCGAAGGCTTTAGCACCTTCAACAAACTTATCGGTACCTATCTTTAAGGCTTGCTGTGCAAAGTAAATATTATGAGAGTATATTAGAGCGTCTCTTAAGTTTACAGGCTTTCCTGGATCAACCATAGTTGTTATCTTCTTGCCTCCCCAGGAACTATCCTTTTGCCAGCTTGTACCTTTTATGTCTAGGGTTTCATTTGGGTCAATTATTTTGTTATTAAGTCCTATGGATGCAGTAACAAGCTTAAATATTGATCCTGGTGCATAGGAGTTATTAAACCTACTATCTGACATGTCTTTCCATGAAGTGTCAAACTTACTCTTTATAGTATTTGTTTTATATGTGACAAATACATTAGGATCATAAGATGGTGAGCTTACAAGGGAAAGAACTTCTCCTGTTTTTGGATCTATTGCTGAAGAAGCGCCTTTTTGCCCGCTCATTTCAGTATAAATTTTTTGTTGAAGTGGTAAATCTATAGATAGCTTAATGTTTTCTCCAGATACAGGGTCTTTCTTTGCTATTACAACTTCTGTATCCTTATTTTCTACTTTCCTACTAATATAAAGTTTTAGTCCGTCCTGTCCTTTTAATCTTTTTTCAAAAATCTGTTCTAATCCTGCTTTTCCAATAGAACTAGAAATGCCATAACCATCTTTTTTGTTTTTTTCTAATTCTTCTGAAGTAATAGGGCCAACATAGCCAATTAGAGAGCCGATTGCTTCTCCACCGTTATAAACTCTTGAAGCTTTTTCGATATACTTTACTCCAGCAATGTCAGTAGCTTTTGAAAGTTTATCTTTTTCATCAAGAGATACATCTACAATTGGTACGAATTCATCTGGTTTTTTATCAGCGTCCTTAATCTTACTGTTTATAAAGTCCGTACTTAAGTCGAGAATAGAAGCAAGAGCTTGAACGCTGGCATCTTTGTTTGGAAGAAACTTCTTAGGGTGAATGCCAAGAGAAGCTACCTTGTCATTATAAGCCAATTTTACTTGTGATCTGTCTGATATTTCACCTCTTTGAGCAGCTAACCTTTGTATTTTTACTTTCTCACCTTTCTCCATCTGAGGAAATATGAGTTTTTCACTCCATTGTATTTTCCATAGGTTATCTTTATCCTTTTTGTCAGAAGATTTTACTAGTGGAAGATTGTAACTAGCGATGTCTAGTTTTCCAAAGCTGCTATCCATGGATAGGTTAAATGGAATGTTAAGTGAGTCCTTTTTTTCTTTGTCAGCACTAGGCAAATCTTTTGCAGTGGCAGTTATATTATTACTTTCCAGACTACTGTATATGTTATTGTATTTGTCAGTGAAGTCTTTTTCTGTTATGTAGGATTTGGATTTATCATCCAACATTTCATACATAGCTTTATAGTCTTTCTTACTAAGAGCAGTCTTGAATTTATTAAAGGCATCAGAGGGTTTTTCTTCCTTTGAGCAACCTATAATAAACATAGGAATCAGTAATACTAAAATTGGAATAAAGTATTTAAATTTTTTGTTCAATACTAATTACCTCCTTTGAAATTTGTTTTATGTATTTGTATTAATTTTAATAGAGTACAATATAGCATTTACTACATAGATACATATATTTAAATATAGGTAACGCGAAAAAAATATTTGATATGCATTATATATGATTTGAAATATTCTTTCATAATATTATACCATAAAATGGGTGGTGATTAATTAAATTACATAATAATTCAACTAATTTACTAGAATAATAAATTGATATTGTTATAAATTATATGTATATAGATAAAGCACTTCAAAATAAAATTGGACATAATAATACTAGGTTTTAATATACGACTTATTTGTAGTTCAAAGGCGAAGTTATTTATCTTAAGGCTAAATAAAGCATCTAGTTTGGAGGGGGAAATATGAAAAAAAAGATATTTAATTCTATTATAGTTATGATTGTAATATCTAGTATGCTAGCTGCCTGTAGTAGCAAGAAAGAAGCCTCATCCAAAGAAGGAAGTAGTAAGTCAAAAACAAAAATATCCTTAATAGTTGACGAGGCAGGTACAAAGGACAGATCATTCAATCAAGCTGTATATGAAGGTGTGGATAAGGCTGCGAAGCAGTTTGGTATTTCTACCACAACGTTAGAATCCAAAAGCAAGGATGATTTTCAAAAAAATATAGATTCTGCAGCTAAGGAAAGTGATTTAACTTTTGGTGTAGGATATTTGATGGTAGATGCTATTACTAGAGCTGCAAAAAATAAAAGTGATAAGAACTTTGTTATAATTGATGCTCTTGTTGATGTACCTAATGTGAAGTCAGTAACCTTTAATAATGAAGAAGGTGCGTTCCTAATGGGTATAATTGCAGGAAAGATGAGTAAGACAAATAAAGTTGGTTTTATAGGAGGAGCTGAAACACCTATATCTGAAAGTTTTGAGGTTGGGTTTGCTTGTGGAGTGAAAGCAGTGAATCCATCAGCTTTTGAAGCAATTATTAGTAAGAAGAATGTGAGATATGTGGGAACTTTCACCGATAAAGATAAAGCTTATTCTTTAGCAAAAGAACTTTATGATAGAGATTGTGATATTATATTTCATGCAGCAGGAACTGCAGGAGAGGGAGTTTTTAAGGCTGCAAAAGAAAGCAAGAAGTGGGCTATAGGAAATGATGTGGATCAAGGAGATCTTTATGAAAAATATACAGATGTTATTTTGTCCTCAATGGTTAAGAATTTAGATAAAGTTTCCTATCAGGCTTGTAAAGAAAGTATAGAAGGAAAGTTTAGAGGCGGAGAAAACAACGTAGTTAAGCTTGGGCTTTCTGGAGAAGGAATAGAGATAGCAAAGTCAACCTCCAATAATACTCCTAAGGATATAATAAGTCTTGCAGAAAAATATAAGAGTGAGATAGTTAGTGGTAAGTTTAAGGTGCCAACAAGAGTGGAGGAAGCAAGAGAATTTACTCCACCCAATATAGAGTAGAAGGTAAAACGGCAGGTTTATATTAAGTGGTTTGTTGATATGTTGCTTTAAGGAGATACTTAATATAGTATCTCCTTCATAACCACTTATTTTCAATAATATTATCAAACATAGCTAAAAAAATAGATGTAATATAAATTTATCTCGGTTCACCTTTTGTTCATACTTGTTATTTTTGTGATTTTACAATAAAATTAAATAATGAAGTTGTACATTTATATAATATAATGAAGAGGTATTTATATGGGGATGGAGTTATCATTTAAATTAACCCAAGAACAAAGACTGATTTTAACTCAAAAAATGCAGCTTTCAATAAAAATACTTCAAATGTCTAACGTAGATTTAGTTCAGTACATTGAAAAGGAGTATTCAGAAAATCCTGTTCTCGAAGCGGAGTATAACAATGATTACCAAGAAAAGACTGAGGTAAATGATAGAATAGATTATAAAGAAATAATAAAGTACTTGGAATTTGATAACTATGGTTCTCAGAATTCTTCTAGCTATGATGAAGAAGTATCACCATTTATGTTTATTTCATCAAAGAAATCTCTAAAGGATTATCTTCATGAACAAATACTGATCTTAAATATAGACGAATACTTGAAGAATATATGTGATTATATAGTAGAAAGCATAGATGGTAGAGGATATCTTGATATTAGTTTAGAATCATTAAGTAAAGAGATAAATATATCTTTAGATCTGGCAGAGGATGCTTTAGCTGTGGTGCAAAATCTTGAACCTGTTGGTATAGGAGCAAGAGATCTAAAAGAATGTCTTAAATTGCAGCTAATGAAAAAGGGCATGTTAGATGATATTTTGGATAGTATTGTAAACGAACACTTAGAGGATATAGCTGAAAATAAATACAATAATATCGCTAAGAAGTTTTCTATAAGTGTACAAGATGCTCAAAAATATGGAGATTTAATTAAAACCTTAGAGCCAAAGCCGTCAAGGGGCTTTTACACTGGAGATGAGGAAAGATTTATAATCCCAGATGCTGAGATAAGAAAGCTAAATGATGAATTTATCATAATAATGAATGAGAAGGTTTTGCCTAGCCTTACTATAAATCCTTTATATAAGGAAATTATATATCAAAGTAAAGATAAGGATGCTGAGAGCTACGTAAAAGAGAAAATAGATAGTGCTATGTTTTTGATTAAAAGCATTGAGCAAAGAAAGAGTACATTACATAAGGTTTTGGAGAGAATAGTTGAAAAGCAGAGAGACTATTTTGAAAAAGGTGAACAGTATATTAAACCTATGACCTTGAAGGAAATTGCTGAAGAGCTTGATATGCATGAGTCCACTATTAGCAGAGCTGTTAAAGAAAAATATATTTTAATAGCTAGAGGTACTGTGAAAATTAAGGATTTATTCACTACTGGTATACAAACAGAAGGAAATAATGAAGATTTAGCTGTTGTAAATATTAAAAAGGTTATTAAAGAACTTGTGGATGGTGAAGATAAAAAGAAACCACTTTCTGATCAAGTCATATGCGATGAACTAAATAATAGAGGAATGAATATTTCTAGAAGAACTGTAGCAAAATATAGAGAAGAAATAGGAATTAAATCCTCTAGCAAAAGAAAAAGATTTTAAATTAAAAATGAATATATTTATATTCAATAATATTAGTATAATTAAGGCATCACTAATGTATTAAGCAATTAATCTTTAATATTTATAGTGATGTCTTTGCCTTTTATATATACATTATTGTCTAATGCTTGAATTTTACCAAGTTCAATCCATATAATTATTTGAAAAAAATTAAGAGGATTTGTAGTAATATTTTTGGTAAATATTTTCTGAATCAACTTTAAAAACATAATAGCTTGGTTTATAATATTATTTGTGGGACATTAAAGTATTTAGTGGGACGTTAGGTGACCGAAGGAGTGTTTATCTTGCAAGAAATATTAAAACTACAAAAAATGATAGTGCCTGAACTAGTGGATTTACTAGAGAAAAGATATAGCATATTAAGGGCAATATACTATAACCAACCAATAGGAAGAAGAATATTAGCAAATATGTTAAGCTTAGGGGAAAGAGTAGTGAGAACAGAGATAAATTTTTTAAAGTCTCAAGGGCTCATAGAAATAAATACTCCAGGTATGACCGTAACGAAAGATGGAGAAGAGATATTAGAGAATTTAAAAGACTTTATCCATGAAATAAAAGGGCTGTCAGATGTAGAGGAATTTATAAGAAAATCCTTAGGTACTAAGAAGGTTATAGTTGTTCCAGGAGATATGGACACTGATCATACTATAATAAAAGAACTAGGAAAAGCAGCAGCTAACTATGCAAAATCCATAATAAAAAGTGATAATATAATTGCCATAACAGGAGGCAGTACAGTAAAAGAAGTAATAGACAACTTTCCTAAGATAAACAACACCCATAATATAATGGTTGTTCCGGCTAGGGGAGGAATGGGTAAAAAAGTTGAAACTCAGGCTAATACTCTTGCTGCAAGACTAGCTGAAAGACTAAATGGAAGCTATAAGATGCTTCATGTTCCAGAAAACTTGAGTGAAGAGATTTTAGAGACTCTTATTCAAGAAAGGGAAATTAAAGATGTTATAGATACTATACATAGGGCGGATATACTTATATATGGTATAGGCAGAGCTGATAAGATGGCTCTAAAAAGAGGATTATCACAAGAACAGTTTGATAGACTTAAGAGTTTAGGAGCTGTTGGAGAGGCTTTTGGATTTTATTTTAATAAAGAAGCTAAGATTGTAAGTGTAAATCAAACCCTTGGAATAAATATAAACGATGTAAATAAGATTTCCACTCATATTGCTGTAGCTGGGGGGAAAGATAAAGTAGAAGCAATACTTGCTACAGAGCTAAATAAAGAAAATGGTGTGCTTATAACTGATGAAGGTGCAGCAGAAAAAATAGTTGAAATAATAAAGAAAAGTGTATAATTTATTGGTTAAAGAAGAAATATAACTATAGGTTTTGTATTAGACTTAATTTAATTTTTTCATTAAATTAGTATTAGGTTTTATTACTTAATATTCCAAGTGAGGCGGCTTTAATAATTTTTTTACATTTTTTTTTAATTTGCTATTTAAAAATTCTATTAAGTATCTTATAATATGAATGTGGGACGTAAAAAACATAACTGGGACATAAAGCGACCATTAACTTTAGTTCTGTAGTTTATTTATTGTTCTATGCTAATATGAATTACAAATTTAAAATGTTTTAAACTTTAATTAGATAATAATTCAATAAGTTGAAACATCATTAATTTGTAAATAAATTTGTTATAAATATTTTAAATAATATTTTATATAAAAAGTTTTTAGGAGGTAGTTCAAATGGTAAAAATAGGTATCAATGGTTTTGGAAGAATAGGACGTCTTGCTTTTAGAGCAGCTCTTGACAACAAGAATGTAGAAGTTAAGGCAATAAACGATCCATTCATCGACTTAGATTACATGGTATACATGTTAACTTACGATTCAGTTCATGGAAAATTCGAAGGTGAAGTTTCAGTAGATAAGGCAAACAATGCCCTAGTAGTTAATGGACAAACTATAAAAGTATTTGCTGAAAAAGATCCTGCAAACATAGCTTGGGCTTCAGCTGGTGCTGAATACGTTGCTGAATGTACAGGTGTTTTCACAACTGTAGAAAAGGCTTCAGCTCACTTTAAAGGCGGCGCTAAGAAGGTTGCTATATCAGCTCCATCAGCAGACGCTCCAATGTTCGTTATGGGAGTTAACAATGACAAGTACACTAAGGATATGACTGTTGTATCAAATGCATCATGTACTACAAACTGTCTTGCTCCTTTAGCAAAGGTTATAAACGACAACTTTGGTTTAGTTGAAGGTTTAATGACTACAGTTCATTCAACTACAGCTACTCAAAAGACTGTTGATGGTCCTTCAAACAAGGATTGGAGAGGTGGAAGAGCTGCAGCTGCTAACATCATTCCTTCATCAACTGGTGCTGCTAAAGCAGTAGGTAAAGTTATACCTGAATTAAACGGAAAATTAACTGGTATGTCATTCAGAGTACCAACAATCGACGTTTCAGTTGTTGACTTAACTTGTAGATTAGAAAAAGCAGCTACTTATGAAGAAATAAAGGCAGCTGTTAAGAAGGCTTCAGAAAATGAATTAAAGGGTATTCTTGGATACACTGAAGATGCAGTTGTTTCAACTGACTTCATCCATGACAAGAGAACTTCTATATTCGATGCAGAAGCTGGTATATCATTAAACGGAAACTTCGTTAAGTTAGTTTCTTGGTATGACAACGAATGGGGTTATTCAAACAAGTTAATCGACTTAATGATCCATATGTCAGAAGTTGACGCTAAATAGTTTAAACTATTTAAACTGATATAGCTCTGTTAGATAACAGAATTTAAGTAATATTATATAGGTCTGGTTTTGTAGTTATGGCTATAAGGCCAGACCTTTTAAAATTTTAATTAAGAGGTGAAAATCCATGAGTTTCAATAAGAAGACAATTGAAGATGTTGAAGTAAAAGGTAAAAGAGTATTAGTAAGATGCGATTTTAACGTTCCACTAAAAGATGGCGTTATAACAGATGAAAATAGATTAGTTGGAGCACTTCCAACAATAAAATACCTAATAGCTAATAATGCAAAGGTTATACTTTGCTCACATTTAGGAAAAGATGCTTCTAAGTCTTTAGCTCCAGTTGCTAAGAGATTAAGCGAAATGCTAGACAAAGAAGTTGTTTTTGCTGCTGATCAAGAAGTAGTTGGAGAAAACGCTAAAAAAGCTGTAGCAGAAATGAAAGAAGGAGACGTTGTTCTTCTTGAAAACACAAGATGCAGAAAAGAAGAAAGCAAAAACGGAGAAGAATTATCAAAAGAATTAGCTAGTCTTTGTGATGTATATGTAAATGATGCTTTCGGAACTGCTCACAGAGCTCACTCATCAACAGAAGGAGTTACTAAGTTCGTTGATACAGCTGTATGTGGATACTTAATTCAAAAAGAATTAAAGTTCTTAGGAGAAGCTGTAAACAACCCAGTTAGACCTTTCGTTGCTATATTAGGTGGAGCAAAGGTTTCTGATAAGATAGCTGTTATAAACAACTTATTAGACAAGGTTGACACTATAATCATAGGTGGAGGAATGGCTTACACATTCTTAAAGGCTCAAGGATATGAAATAGGAAGCTCATTAGTAGAAGCTGATAGATTAGACTATGCTTTAGAAATGGTTGAAAAAGCTAAAGCTAAGAATGTTAAGTTCTTATTACCTGTAGACCACAGAGTAGCTGCTGAGTTCAAAGATGTTGAACCTAAGGTTACTGAAGATCAAAACATAGAAGCTGGATTTATGGGACTAGATATAGGACCAAAGACAGAAGCTTTATATGCTGAAGCTATAAAGGATGCTAAGACTGTAATATGGAACGGACCAATGGGAGTATTCGAATTCGAAAACTTCAACAAGGGAACAGTTGCAGTTGCTAAGGCTATGGCTGATGCAGATGCTACAACAGTAATAGGTGGAGGAGACTCAGCTGCTGCTGTTAATATACTAGGTTTCGGAGACAAGATGACTCACATCTCAACTGGTGGTGGAGCATCTCTTGAATTCTTAGAAGGAAAAGACCTTCCAGGAATAACAGCTTTAAACGATAAATAATAGACTTATCAGTGTGGGGGGCGGCTTTTGTCGCTCCTTATAAACTAATAAATCTATAATGTTAAAAATAAAAGAATTTAACAATATAACTTTTTATGTTTTTTACAATTTAAAAAGATAAGAAGTTAAGAATTTATAGATTCTATGCGGCTTGAGCTTAAACTTGTTAAGTTGAAATCAATGGACGTTATAGAAATTAAAAAAATTTTGAGGTGAAAGATATGAGAAAGCCAATAATAGCAGGAAACTGGAAAATGCATTACACTGTTGATGAAGCAGTTAAGTTTATAGAAGAATTAAAGACATTAGTAAAGGATGCTAGTAGCGAAGTTGTAGTTTGTCCAACATTCGTAGCTTTAGATGCTGTTAAAAAAGCAGTAGCAGGAACTAACATAAAGGTTGGAGCTCAAAACATGCACTGGGAAGAAAAAGGTGCTTTCACTGGAGAAATAGCTCCAGGAATGTTAGAAGCTTTAGCTATAGACTATGTTGTTATAGGACACAGCGAAAGAAGACAATACTTTGCTGAAACTGATGAAACAGTAAACAAGAAGTTAAAGGCTGCTTTTGCGCATAAGATAGTTCCAATACTATGTGTTGGTGAAAGCTTAGAAGAAAGAGAATCAGGAAAGACAGATGCAGTTATAGAAGCTCAAATAAAGGCTGATTTAGCTGGATTAACTAAAGAACAAGTAGAAGAGCTAGTTATAGCTTACGAACCAATCTGGGCTATAGGAACTGGTAAAACAGCTACTAAAGAACAAGCTAATGAAACAATAGCTGCTATAAGAAAGATGGTTGCTGCTTTATTTGGAGCAGAAGTTGCTGACAAGACAAGAATCCAATACGGTGGAAGCGTTAAGCCTTCAACTATAAAGGAACAAATGGAGCAATCAGATATAGATGGTGCTTTAGTTGGTGGAGCAAGTTTAATAGCAACTGACTTCGCAGCAATAGTTAACTATTAATATCTACCATGTTTAATTAGTGCTTTACAATTAAGATGTGTAGCAGCTTTGCAATGACACCTTAATTATAAGGTTAGTATTAAACTTTTAAGAAATAAACAATAGTGACAGGCAACTAATACCAATTGTTTGTTGCTATTGTTTTTTATTTTCTAGCATATTATAATTGAGTGTATAAATCTTATATATTTTATCGTACATAAGATTAAATTAAGGCTGTGTTAAAGTATTTGAATCTTAAATATTTAAATTTAAGGCAAGCTTATAACAATGCCTAAGTTAACTATTTATAGTATTTCATTAAGAGATTTCTCTTAAAATGTATTAATGAATAATGGAGGGTAATATGACTAAAAAGCCAGTAATGTTAATGATATTAGACGGATTTGGAATAGCTCCTAAGTCAGAAGGAAATGCTGTAGAAGCAGCTAACAAGCCAAACTTAGATAGATACTTTAATGAATATCCACATACAACTATTCAAGCAAGTGGAATGGATGTAGGTTTACCTACAGGACAGATGGGTAACTCAGAAGTAGGACACTTAAATATAGGTGCAGGAAGAATAATATATCAAGAGCTTACAAGAATAACTAAAGCTATAGAAGACGGAGATTTCTTCGATAATGCTGAGTTAAACCTAGCTGTTGATAATGCATTAAAGAATGATAGTGCATTACATTTATTAGGTCTTCTTTCTGATGGTGGAGTTCACTCACATATAGAACACTTAAAGGGATTATTAGCTTTAGCTAAGAAAAAAGGCTTAACTAAAGTTTATGTACACCCATTCATGGATGGAAGAGACGTTGCTCCTTCATCAGGTAAAGGCTTTGTAGAAGCTCTAGAAAGCTATATGAAAGAAATTGGCGTAGGTAAGATAGCTACAGTAAGCGGTAGATACTATGCAATGGATAGAGATAACAGATGGGAAAGAGTTCAATTAGCTTATGATGCAATAGTTAATGCTAAGGGCGAAACAGCTAACAGTGCAGTTGAATGTATGGAAAAGTCATACAGTGATAACAAAACTGATGAGTTCGTTTTACCTTGCGTTATATTAGAAGATGGACAGCCTACTGCAAATATCAAAAACGGAGATTCAGTAATATTCTTCAACTTCAGACCTGATAGAGCTAGAGAAATAACTAGAGCTATAAACGATAAGGAATTTGCTGGATTTGAAAGAGAGACTTTAGACCTTACTTATGTTACTATGACTCAATATGATAAGACAATTGAAGGTGTTCATGTAGCGTACAAGCCACAAACTATAACTAATACTTTAGGTCAATATGTTTCAGATAAAGGCTTAAACCAATTAAGAATAGCTGAAACTGAAAAGTATGCTCATGTAACTTTCTTCTTCAACGGTGGAGTTGAAGCTCCAAACAATGGCGAAGATAGAGCTCTTATACCTTCACCAAAGGTTGCAACTTATGATCTAAAGCCAGAAATGAGTGCTTATGAATTAACAGAAGAGCTTTTAGCTAGACTAGATTCTGACACTTATGATATGATAATACTTAACTTTGCTAACCCAGATATGGTTGGACATACTGGAATTCTTGAAGCAGCTAAGAAGGCTATAGAAGCTGTAGATGAATGTGCAGGTAAGGTAATAGAAAAAGTTCTTGAAAAGGACGGTACTGTATTTGTAACTGCTGACCACGGTAATGCAGAAATAATGATAGACCAAACAACTGGTGGACCAATGACTTCTCACACAACTGAACCAGTTCCATACCTATGGGTATCAAAGGATGCCAAGGTTAAAGAACTTAGAGAAGGTGGAAGACTTTCTGACATAGCTCCAACAATGCTTGAAGTTATGGGCTTAGAAGTTCCAGCTGAAATGACAGGAAAATCACTTATAAAGTAATCTATGGTTAAAATTAAAGCTAAAAGCTTCTCCATCTGGAGGAGCTTTTTCGTTTTTAAGAAATGTGCAAGTTTAACAATATATGAAATTAGCCCTTTGAAGTGGTTATACTATGTTTCTTACATTGTTATGTAAAAACAAAATAAAGTGCTTCATCCAAATCCTGAATAAATCAACTCCCCAATCCAAAGTATATTCTTAAAATTCTGAAGTTTTATTGTTATGCTTTAGTAAAGAATTAAAATAATCAGCTTTTTATTGATATATAGCTTGAATAATAGAGCGTATATTTATAAAATAATAAAATTATAAAAAAATAATATTGATTTAACAATGTAAAGGTTTTTTTGATTTGAAAATATATAATAATTTTAAAAATATGCAGGAAACATTATATAATTATGCAAAGTTTTGAATATTTATTGACTACATCTTCATAAGTTGTTAATATATAAATAAGCAAAAAACTTGTGCTTAGTATAATATATTATTAAAAAAATATCTTATTTTTTGATATAACGATAAAATATTTTGATTTTATTAGTTTGATTGTTTTTGGGGAGTTGTCGTTAAAAGGGGGGCTATTATGATTGAATTAGAAGGTTTGAATAAGCATTTTGGAAAGCTTCATGTATTAAAGAATATAAATTTATCAGTTAAAGAAGGAGAAAAGTTAGTTGTTATAGGACCAAGTGGATCTGGAAAGAGTACATTGATTAGATGTATGAACTTTCTAGAGGAGCCTACTTCAGGTAAGGTTATTATTGATGGGGTTGACCTTACTGCACCTAAGGCTCCAGTCACTAAAGTAAGGCAGTCAGCGGCTATGGTATTTCAAGGTTTCAATTTATATCCGCATAAAACTGTACTTGAAAACTTAACTTTAGCTCCAATAAAGATACAAAAAATATCTAAAGAGGAAGCAGAAAAGACAGGACTTGAATATTTAGAGAGGGTTGGATTAAAGCATAAAGCAAATGCTTATCCATCACAACTATCTGGAGGGCAGCAACAAAGAGTTGCAATAGCAAGAGCACTTAATATGCATCCAAAAATAATACTTTTTGATGAACCTACATCTGCTCTAGATCCAGAGATGATACAAGAAGTCTTAGATGTTATGGTTGGTTTATCACATGAAAAGATAACAATGGTTGTTGTTACTCATGAGATGGGGTTTGCTAGACAAGTTGCAGATAGAGTTATATTTATGGATGGTGGAGAAATAATCGAGCAGGGGACTCCAGAGCATTTCTTTAAAAATCCTACACATGAGAGGACAAAGATATTTTTAAGCAAGATATTAAGATAATTAGGGGGTAAAGCAATGAAAAAGATAACTTCGATTTTAGTCCTTGCACTAACACTAACTTTAGCAGGATGTTCTTCTGCGCCAAGCAAGACTGCTAGTTCTAGCAGTGGTAAAGATAGTAAGCCGGCAGAAATACAAAAAATAATAGATAGAGGAACTCTAAAGGTTGGGGTAAAAGTAGATGTTCCTAAGTATGGTTATAAGGATCCAAGCACTGGTAAGATTGATGGCTTTGAAATTGATATAGCAAGAGCTGTGGCAAAGAAGATATTAGGTGATGAGAATAAGATTGATCTTCAAGCTGTAACAGCTAAGACAAGAGGACCACTTTTAGATAGTGGAGAAGTTGATATGGTAGCTGCAACCTTTACCATAACTGATGAAAGAAAGAAAAGTTATAACTTCTCTGATCCATATTTTACAGATGGCGTAGGTTTATTAGTAAAGAAGGATTCTGGAATAAGCAGCTTTAAAGATTTGAATGGAAAGAAAGTAGGAGTAGCACAAAGCTCAACTACAAAAAAGGCTTTACAAGCTGAGGCTGATAAGCAAGGTATTAAAATAACTTTCTCAGAATTCGCTAGTTATCCAGAGATAAAAACAGCTTTATCTTCAGGAAGAGTTGATTGTTTCTCAGTAGACGGAGCTATACTTCTTGGATACTTAGATGACAATACTAAAATATTATCTGACAAGTTTAGTCCTCAAGATTATGGTATTGCATCAAAGAAAACTAATACTGAATTAGCAAAGGTCATAAATGAAACCATTTCTGAAATGAAAAAGTCAGGTGAACTTGATAAGTTAATTAGTAAGTGGGGGCTTAAGTAATGAATGGACCTTTTGCCTGGTTCAAATGGCAGGCTCTGTTTACTGATTGGAGAGTATTTTTTGATGGTTTCACTATGACTCTTAAAGTATCTATATTAGCACTTATATTGTCTTTAGTAATTGGGGTTTTATTTGGTATGTTTTCTACTTCTAAAATAAGGGTATTAGAAATAATAAGCCGTATTTATGTAGAGTTTATACAAAACACACCATTATTAATTCAAGTATTCTTTTTGTATAATGGACTTCCCCATCTTGGAATAGTACTACCTGTATTTGCTATAGGGGTATTAGGAATTGGGGTATACCATGGAGCTTATATCGCTGAGGTAGTAAGAGCAGGTATAAATTCTATAAATAGAGGTCAATTAGAAGCGGCATACTCTCAGGGATTTTCCTATTGGGAAGCCATGAGATATATAATATTGCCACAAGCAAAAAGTATAATGCTTCCTCCTTTAACAAATCAGGCTGTTAATCTTATTAAAAATACGTCAATACTTTCAATAATTGCAGGTGGAGATTTAATGTATCAAACTGATTCCTGGTCAAGTGGAAACTTATACTATGGACCAGCTTATGTTGTTACAGGGATATTATATTTAATTATATGCTTCCCATTAACAAGCCTGGCAAGAACTTTAGAAAAGAATGAAAACAAGATGTTTAACAGGAATCAGTCAGAAGAAGATAAACTAGACTATAAAGAGGAGGCCACAGCGTGATGGGTGAGTTGTTTTCTTTTACTAACTTAAAATTCATACTTCAAGGCTTTGGCCTTACGCTTTATATAGCTTTAGTAACTATAATATTAAGTATGATATTTGGAACTATACTTGGTATATTAAGAAGCACATCTAAAGGGTTCGCAGGTAAATTATCAGCTGTATATATTGAAATAGTTAGAAATACACCTGCACTTTTATGGATTCTAGTAACGAGATTTATAGTGAATATGAAACCTGTAAATGCTGGAATATTAGCACTAACTATATTTACTTCTGCTATTATTGGTGAGATAGTAAGGGGTGGGCTTAACTCTATAAAAAAAGGACAGTGGGAGGCTGCTCACTCTCAAGGTTTTACTAATATTCAAACCTTAAGATATATCATAATACCGCAGGCTTTTAAAAATATGATTCCTGCTTTAGTATCTCAATATATTACTGTAATAAAGGACACATCTTTCCTATGGGGTGTAGGAATAGAAGAGGTTACGGGAAAAGGAATGATTTTAATGGGAATGTACGCAAGTACAACTCAGGTATTCCTTATATTTGGCACTATTGCATTATTATATTTTGTGGTAAATTATATCCTTTCACTGACTTTTAGAGCACAGCAACAAAGATTAATATTACAGGTATAAAATTAATTTTATAGGGTAATAATACAAAAGAGTTTTAGTTGCAAAACTTAAAACATAATGCTGTTATAATTACAGCTATACTTTCAACTATAGTTAAGGGATTTTTATGAGAAGGATGTTGTATAGTTGATAAATCACTTTATATCACAGTTTAATTGAATAACACAGTAGGGTGCTGATAAAGTTATATATTAAATTTCATAAAGTGATTTATCCGGACTTACAATATCATATATTATTAACAATTTAATATTTGAATGTTTGTTTGAAAATGTCAGGGTATTATATTTTCAAGCATACATTTAATAGTGATGCTAAATCTCTATGTCCCCCATAGAGTTGCCTCCTAGGTTTATACCTAGGAGGCTATTAACAGTTAAAGAAAACTTATAAAAAATTATATAACTATGATAATCTTTTATAAAGTCCTCATTTCGTTGAAAAAAGTAGTTTGCTCTTTTGAGTTTACAAAATTGGGTTCAACGAAAAAGGAATGAACTTTATAGAGTTTTATAAAGTTTTGTCAACGGCTTTTATAATGTTAAATATGAATATAAAGATTTATTCTTTAAATCTTTATATATGTAAGAATAGTGTTAATATCATTATTCCTTTGAGTAAGCGCACAATAAAGCATCAGATAACTGGCTGCTTAATTTCAGCAGGTTCTAATAGTTGAAAATGATAAGCTTATTATTAGAAAAACTAAAATTACAAAATTGTAATTTTAGTTTTTATTTTTTTGTAATCTTACTATATTATTATTTTACTATAGAGAAGTTAATGATATAGAACCTTTAAAGGGTTATAAAATGCTATATTATTACAGCATAAGGCTCGTTAGTAATTAGCTGATAGAAGGGCTACTATAAATCAGCTCTATGTGCGTAACGTGAAATAACTATATGAATTAGGTTTTGAAAATAGGAATTTAATATTAAAAATAAGCTATGGGAGGCTGTTATGGAAATATTAAGAGTTGAGGGACTAACAAAGAAATATGGTAAGGGAAACAATGAAGTAAAGGCTTTAAGTGAAGTGAGCTTTTCTGTTGATAAAGGAGAGTTTTTAGCAATAGTCGGACCTAGCGGATCTGGAAAAAGTACGTTACTACATCTGCTTGGAGGAGTGGACAATCCTACTTCAGGAAAGGTTTATGTAGATGGGGTGGATATGTATGGTTTGAAGGAAGAGGATTTGTCTATACTTAGAAGAAGAAAGGTTGGTTTTGTATTTCAATTCTACAACCTTATACCAGTATTAACTGCGGAAGAAAATATAACTATGCCTGTATTGTTAGATAATAGGAAGCCAGATAAGAAGTATATAGAAGAGATAATGGAGGTCTTAGGAATAAGCGATAGAAAAAATCATCTTCCCACAGAGCTTTCAGGTGGGCAGCAACAGAGAGTTTCCATTGGAAGAGCACTTTCAAATAAGCCTTCAATAATTCTCGCTGATGAGCCTACAGGAAATCTTGACACCAAGAACTCAAAGGAAATAATGGAGCTTTTAAGATATTCAGTTAAGAAATATAATCAAACCTTGATACTTATTACTCATGATCTAAATATAGCAAAAATGGCAGATAGAGTTCTTACTATAGTAGACGGTGAGGTTGCTAGTAACGAGGTGATGGATATATGAGAAAGTACTCTGACATAACATCAAGATATTTGAAGGAGCATAAGAAAAGAAGTGTTTTGACTGTTATAGGTATAATAGTGTCCATAGCAATGTTCACAGCAATAGGAACTATGTACTATAGTGCTATTAACGGAAGAATGGATCAAATAAAAGCTGAGGTAGGAGATTATGAAGTTAAATTTACAGAGCTTACTAAGGAAAAGGTTGAAGGCTTAAAGAGCAATGTAGAAATTAAAAGTGGAGGGGTCACTGAGAGTTTAGCCAGTATAGAATTTGATACGGATAACAATTCAGTGAACAAAAAACTTCTTGAAATAAGTGGTTATGATAAGGAGGCTATTAATAATACCTTTAAAGTAAAACTTGTGGAAGGTAGAATGCCTAAAAATGAAAATGAGATAATTGTAGAGAATAGACTTTATAAATTACTAAAGGATAAGAAAAGTAATTTATCTATAACAGGCAAGTTACTTAAAGAGGGAAAAGCAACTGATGATAGGAAAACTTATTCTATTGTGGGAAGTTATGAAAACACAAAATCAATGAAGAGTAATCAATATTATTCTATAACTTATTTAGAACGCTTAGACAACCAAGGAAATTATGAGTATTACGCTAATCTGAAAGAAAAGAAAGATAAAATTGCCATAGGCAAAAAGGTTGCAAAGGATACTAATTCTAAGGTTGAGTTTAACAATGATTTATTATACTTATATGGTCAGGGAGAAGTATCAGAAAGAAATGATGCTTTGATAGGGATGTTTGCCATAATCGTGATTTTTATTATAGTATGCACAACTGTAGTTATATACAATTCCTTTAATATCTCTGTGGCGGAAAGAATAAAGCATTTTGGAATACTTAGATCTATAGGCGCTACAAAGAAGCAGATAAGAAGGCTTGTATTTAAAGAGGCTGCGGTTATGAGTATAATATCTATACCAATTGGTATAATTACTGGTTTTGTAGGTATATATATAACCTTTTCTCTTATAGGAGCTATAGATGGACTTATGGGAAGTAAGCCAAGATTAAACCTTCAAATTATAGGAGTAGCTATAGCTCTAGGTTTAGGGACCATATTTATATCAGTGTTTATACCTGCAATTAGAGCTTCAAGAGTATCACCGATAGAGGCAGTAAGAGGAGCTGGAGTAGTAAAAAGAGAAAAGTTTAAAAGAAGGAGAGCTTATCTTACAAAGCTTATATTTAAATTTGAAGGGCAGGTGGCTTACAAGAATATAAGAAGAAGCCCTAAAAAGTTCTGGATTACAATCCTGTCTTTGATGGTATCTGTAGTAATGTTCATTTTCTTTGCAAATTTCTTGGATTATACTAAGAGTATGATTAGTGAAATATACTCATCAGCAGCCTTTGACTCAATGTTCTCTAGGGAAGGAGCAGAAGGCTTCAATGATAAATTTGTAGAGGATATTAAGGGGTATGAAGGTATAGGGGAAGCCTATAAGATGAATTTAGCTTCAGTTACCCTGCCAGTAGATAAGGATAAGTTGAATAAAGCTTATTTTACTAATTTAGGTGTAAAGGATAATTTGAATTATTATAAAGATAAAGCATTAGTTACATCTTTTATAATGGGCTATGATGAAAAGGCTTTTAACTATGCTAAGGATAAGCTGAAGAAAGGAAAACCTAGCTATGAGGAGTTTACTAATAATGGGGTTATAGTCTTAAATAGGTGTAAAGGGAAAGGACCAAAAGGAAAAATTGATTACAATGAATTAACTAATTATAAGATAGGTGACAAGATAAAGTTGCCTAAAATTAATTCTCAATATATAAAGGAGAATAAAACAGAAAACGCCAAAGAACTTGTTGATAAAGATAAATATGTTAGCTTTACAGTAGTAGGGGTAGTAGAGGATGAACCTATGCTACATGAAGTGATGTACAATGGTGTGGGCTTTATGATAACTAACGATAATTATTTTAAGCTTACAGAAGCGAAGGATTATAATACAGTTGGAATAAAGTTTGTAAGCAAAACTTCCAGCGAGGAACTCTTTGATAAGTTTACCATAAAAGCAGAGAGTGCAAATGGAAGCTATATGGATAATTATAAAGAAATTGAAAGTACAAGAAAGCTTATGTTTCAACTTTCAGTGCTTATATATGGCTTCATAACTTTGATAAGCATTATTGGTATAGTAAACATAGTTAATATAATTACTATAAATCTTCTTGTAAGAAAAAGAGAATTTGCTATATTTAAAGCCATAGGTATGACTAAAAAACAGTTTAAGAAATTAGTATTGTTAGAAGGCATGTTGCATGGTATTTTGGCATCTGTATTTGGAACGGTAGTAGCTTTTCTATTGGTTAGATCGTCTCAACAACCTATGAATAAAGTTATTAATATTGCTTATAACCAAGCAGTTTGGCCTTATATAGTAGGAGTTTTAGGTGTTATAGGTATTACATTCTTAGCAGCGCTTATACCTCTTAGAAGATTAAATGATATGAATATTATGGAGAGTTTACGATTGGAAGAATAGCAGTTATGCATCTTTAACATCTCTGTATAACAGACTAATTGTAACAATATTATCAGATGCAACTATGATTTAACATAGAAACACTAATTACTTTTAATTAGTGTTTTTGTGTATATTTGGTATAATATTCGTGAGTGTCTTTAAGTTTACATTGAAATATAGAAAGGGAAATATATGAGAGTTTTACTGGTAGAAGATGATATAGCTTTGTCAATGGGAATGGAATATGCCTTGAAAAAAGAAGGCTTTGAGGTTAAAGTTTGTAAGAATCTTAAGGAGTCAAGAGCGGAGTTTAATAACGAAATAGAGTTAATTTTACTAGATATAATGCTTCCTGACGGTACTGGATATGATTTCTGTCAGGAGGTAAGAAAGAGTAGTGATGTGCCTATTATATTCATGACTGCATTAGAAGAAGAGGGAAATATAGTTATGGGATTGGATATGGGAGGAGACGACTATATAACTAAGCCTGTAAGAATCCGTGAGCTAGTTTCAAGAATAAATGCAGTAGTGAGAAGGAAAGGTGCTGTGAAGGAAGAAACTACTAGCACAATAGTTTCGGGAGATATAATCATAGAACCTTTAAAGTGTAAGGTGTATGTAAATAAAATTGAAGTTCAGTTTACAGCAGGTGAGTATAGATTACTGCTTCTTCTAATAGAAAACAAGGGAAACGTAATACCTAGAAATACAATATTGGAAAAACTATGGGACTGTGATGGCAATTTTGTAGATGGTAACACTCTAAATGTCTATATAAAGAGACTTAGAGAAAAATTAGAGGATGATACTAAAACTAGTAGATATATAGAGACTATAAGAGGCTTTGGGTATAGGTGGAAGGAAGAGGTAAGTAGTAATGGAACTTTTCAATAATAAAGAGATTAAAAAATTTACCTTTAAGTTTCTTATACTATTTATATTATTCGTAATAGCTATTCAGCTGCTCAACCTATACAATATTAGAAGACTAAATCAAGATATAATAAAGCAAAATATAGGTGTTATTGGAGCTTTAGTAAAAGAAAACCCGGCAAGTGAAAAGGCTATAGTAGATAATTACACTAAGGGCTATGATAGCAACTACAACTATGGTTTGAGTGTTATGCAAAAGTATTCCTATGACGAGGGCTTAGAAGTTTATAAGAATCCTACTATGAATAGCTTTTACACCTATGGAAGGTATAGTTTGATGTTTTGTACTTTGGCCTTTGGTGTTGTATTCTATTTTTTACTTTTGATTGATATAAAACAAACTTTTAAAAAGATTAAAAGCTTTGCTTTAGCTGCGGAAAGAATAGTTGAAGGGGACTTCACAAATTACTTTGAAGATGGGCGTGAAGGAGATATCTATGTTCTAGGACATCAGTTCAATCAGATGACTAAGAGGCTTAAGGAAAGCATTGAAAAGCTTAATAAGGAGAAGCTAAACCTTAAAGATATAATAGCTGATATAACACATCAACTAAAAACGCCTTTAGCTTCACTTATAACCTTCAATGAGATAATAAGAAACGAGCCTTACATGGAGTGTGAGGAGAGAAATAGATTTTTAGATATGAGTAAAGGCCAGCTTGATAGAATGGAATGGCTGATAAAGAGTTTATTAAAGATGGCAAGGCTGGAAGCAGGGGTAATAAACTTTAATATTAAGGAAAACATAGTGAAGAATACTGTTTTAAAAGCAATAGAAGGAATAGAACTTAAGGCAAAAGAGAAAAATATAACTATTAGCATTAAAGGTGATGAATATGTGACTTTTAACCATGATGCTGAGTGGACTGGTGAAGCTTTATCAAACATAGTTAAGAATGCTGTAGAGCATGGTAAAAAACATGGCAAGGTAGAGCTATCTTGGGAAGAAACTCCCTTATTTATAGAGCTTAAAATAGAGGATGATGGTGCTGGTATTGCTAAAGAGGAAATTCCAAAGATTTTTAAGAGGTTTTATAAAGGGCAATCTTCAGCTAATCCTACAAGTATAGGCATAGGACTGTATATATCTAAAAATATAATCGAAGCTCAAAGTGGTAGCATTAAGGTTGAAAGTAAACAAGGCATAGGTACCAAGTTTACCATAACTTTTTTAAAGCATATAATATAAAATTTCCTGCTTTATATACAGTGTAAGTTATGGCTTTTAAAGTACTATTCTTTAAGCTAAGTGTTCAGCAATCTTAAACTTTAATGAATCTGCACAAGGCATTAACCTGATTTTTTATATTATGTGGCGTACTTTTTGAAATTATTAAGCTTAAGCAGTAGAAATTCTTAGCTATAAATAAAAATGATAAATAAATAATAATTATTAGATAGAAGTAATAAACAAGCTAAAAATATGAGAAAAGTTTCACAAAGAATCACTAAATTTATCTGAAAATTACGATTTAAATGTGAATTGTAATGAAAATTGTTATCAAATGATTGAAAAAGTCTTTTACATGATTTATAATAAAGTTAACCAAATGAGGAAATGCAATAATAATTTACTATAATATAGAATAAAAATATTATTAATGCACAAACTTGTAATAGTTAAATACATTTTAAGAGATAATACTATAGGTATTTATTTACCTATATTAATAAGGAGGAATTTAGAATGAAACAATATGTTGAAATTGTAGATGTTCTTGCAAGACAAATTTTAGACTCAAGATGCTTCCCAACTGTAGAGGTAGAAGTAGTACTTGAAGATGGTACAATAGGAAGAGCTGCTGTTCCATCAGGTGCTTCAACTGGTATCTATGAAGCTGTTGAATTAAGAGATGATGACAAAACTCAATATAATGGAAAAGGTGTTTTAAAAGCTGTTCAAAACGTTAATGAAACAATAGCTACAGAACTAATCGGAATGAATGTTTTCGATCAACCTTTAATAGACAAAACATTAATAGAGTTAGATGGTACTGATAACAAAGGTAAGCTAGGAGCTAATGCTATACTAGGTGTTTCACTAGCAGTTGCAGAAGCAGCAGCTAAATATCTAGGACTTCCTCTATATCAATATATAGGCGGAGCTAACGCTAAGGTTTTACCAGTGCCTATGATGAACATAATCAACGGTGGAAAGCATGCTGACAACTCAGTAGACTTACAAGAATTCATGATTATGCCAGCAGGAGCTAAGAGTTTTAGCGAAGCATTAAGAATGAGTGCTGAAGTTTATCATTCATTAAAGAAGATATTAAATGATAAGGGTTATGCTACTGGTGTAGGCGACGAAGGCGGATTTGCTCCAAACCTAAAGTCAAACGAAGAAGCTCTACAAGTAATAATAGAAGCTATAAATAAAGCAGGTTACAAGCCAGGTGAAGATATCTTCATAGCTATAGACTGTGCTTCATCAGAATACTACAAAGATGGTAAGTATGTATTAGAACATGAAGGAAAGACTTTAGACGCAAATGAAATGGCTGACTTCTTAGCTGCTTGGGTTGAAAAGTATCCAATAATATCAATCGAAGATGGTATGGCAGAAGAGGATTGGGAAGGCTGGAAGATCCTAACTGATAAACTAGGTGGAAAGATACAATTAGTTGGTGATGACCTATTTGTTACTAACACTGAAAGATTATCAAGAGGAATCCAAAGCAAGACTGCAAACTCAATACTTATAAAGCTTAACCAAATAGGTACTTTAACAGAAACTTTAAATGCTATTGAAATGGCAAACAGAGCTGGATACACAGCTGTAATTTCACATAGATCAGGTGAAACTGAAGATACTACAATAGCAGACCTTGTTGTAGCTGTAAATGCTGGTCAAATTAAGACTGGTGCACCAGCTAGATCAGAAAGAGTTGCTAAGTACAATCAATTACTTAGAATTGAAGAAGAATTAGATGAAATCGGTGAATTCAGAGGACTAGGTGCATTCTTCAATATAAAGAAGTAATTAGACCTAATTGTGAAAAACAGTTACCTTGAGGTAGCTGTTTTTTTACTTCTTGCTCACAACTAATTATTGTAAATAATATCATGGTGTGTTATGATTTATTTATATGCATAGTTTTAGAAGTAAAGCTTAATTTATATTATTACATAGTATATGAACTTTGACTATTATATTCTACTAAGGTATTATTATAGGTAATTATTTTAAGATTGATAGTTGAGTTTATAAGTGTTTATGTGAAGATGTTCCTACTATTAAAAATTGATTTAGGAGTTCACAATATAAATTAATCTAAAGTTTAAATCATAATAAAGTTGTTTAACAAGATGAAAAGCCAATGAATTCAGGAGGTGACCACAATGTATTATAATGTTTTAGTAGCATTAGAAATTATTGTCGGAATAATCATCATAGTATCAGTATTGCTACAACCAAGTAAAGCTGACGCTCTAAGTGGATTAATCCAAGGTAAAAGCGAAACCTTTTTCTCAAAGAACAAGGGTAGAACAAAAGAAGCTGCACTTAGAAATGTAACTATAGTTGCATCAATAGCATTTGCAGTAATCACTTTAGCTCTTAACTTAATATAATAAGTTATATATAAAGGCTGGTCTTTTTTGACCAGCCTTTATATATTATTATGAGTTTTAGGTGTTTAAGAAAACCACTTGTAAAAATCTACGCAGGGATTAGATATGGATTATTGGACAATAAGAAAACACTAAGGCAAAAGCCTTAATGTTTTCTTATTGTTGTGAATAGCATTAAAAAGAGTGAGGTCGGTTTTGAATAGGAAGTAAGTATCATTAATCTAGTTCTTCAAACATATCCACTGGTTCACCACATATTGGGCAGAGCCAGTAATCAGGTAAATCTTCGAAAGCTGTACCTGCTGGGATATCTTGAGAACTATCGCCAATAGCTGGGTCATAAATATAACCGCATTCTACACAAACGTATTTTTTCATGACTTCCTCCTATGTAGCTTGTAACATTATTATAATACATACAAAAATAAATATCAATAGAAAATTATTATTAATTAATAAAATTTTTCTTATCTCATCTAAGAAGATTTTCTGTTAATTTATCTTTATTTGCTTTAATTAGTTTATCCAATTATAATAAAGATAAATACAAGTTTTTCATAAAATATGCTAATTTTTTATCTCATATATTCTGTATAGGTAGACAATTCAATTACTTTCCTCAAGTAGATGAAAACTTCCTGCATTAAAATAATAAGTTTATTCTAATATGGTGTGTTATTAGATTATGTAATTTTATATATTAATCTATTATTTAGAAATTTAAGGTCTTTCTAGGAAACTTTTTATATTTGTATAGATTGAGAAAAGGTATTGCTATAAAGAGATAATTGAATGGCTAGTAAGTAGTTTTACTATAAAGTATTAAAGATATTATATGGGGAAAAATAAATAATAAAAAATTAAATAGATAATAAAAGGCTATATTAAAGTACCATGTTTAAATAAAGCCTAATAAAAAAAATAAAAGATATGGAGGAATGATGCTATGGGAATAAAGCAAACGCTACTTAGTTTCATGCGAGAACCAGCTTATAGACCAATGGATATTCAAGATTTGGCAACAATTTTTGATATAAATAGAGATGAATATAAGGCTTTTAAAAGAGCTATAAAGACTATGGAAAGAGAAGGGCTTATTGTAAGAACTGCTCATGATAGATTCGGACTACCTGAGAGAATGGGGCTTGTAGCTGGTAAGATACAAGTGCATCAAAGAGGTTTTGGATTCGTCATACCTGATGAGGAAGGCTTAAAAGATGTATTTATACCAAGTTCATCAATGAACGGAGCTATGAATGGAGATAAGGTAGTAGCCAAGATACTAAAAGAGGATGATAAAGGCAAGAAGTGTGAAGGTGAAATAGCTCAAATAACTGAAAGAGCTAATAAGAAGATAATAGGAGTATATGAAGATTCAAAAAACTTTGGATTTGTTATTCCTGAAGATAAGAGAGTACAATTCGATATATTTATACCTAGAAATGATAGAAACAACGCTCAAACTGGTGATTTGGTAGAAGTTGAAATAGTAAAGTGGCCAGATCAAAGAAGAAACCCTGAAGGAATAGTTAAAGATGTTTTAGGTAAAAAGGGAGAAAAAGGCCTAGATATCCTGACTATAATCAAGAAGTTTGCACTTCCAGAGGAGTTTCCAGATAAGGTATTAGAATATGCCGAAAATATAGAAGAAGAAATATCACAAGAGGAATACAAGAGAAGAAGAGATCTTCGTAATGTAAGAATGGTTACTATTGATGGTGAAGATGCTAAGGATTTAGATGATGCAGTAAATATAGAAAGACTTCCTGGAGGAAACTATAGATTAGGTGTTCACATAGCAGATGTAACTCACTATGTTAGAGAAAAGAACCCTCTTGATAAAGAAGCTCTTAAGAGAGCAACCTCTGTTTATTTAATAGATAGAGTTATACCAATGCTGCCTAAGAAACTATCTAATGGAATATGTTCGCTTAATCCTAGAGTAGACAGACTTGCTTTAAGCTGTATTATGACTATCGATAGAAACGGAACTGTGGTAGATCATGAGATAGTTGAAAGTGTTATAAGGACTTCTGAAAGAATGACTTATAAAGATGTTTCGGCTATATTAAAGGACGATAATGAAGACCTTATAAAAAGATATGATTATCTTTATGATGATTTTAAGGCAATGGAAGAATTGTGCTTAATACTTAATAAGAGAAGAACCAAAAGAGGTGCTATAGACTTTGACTTCACAGAATCTAAGATAATATTAGATGAGCTTGGTAAGCCAATTGAAATCAGACCGTATGAAAGAGAAATAGCTAATAGAATAATTGAAGAGTTCATGCTTGTATGCAATGAAACTGTTGCTGAATACATGTACTGGACTAAAACTCCATTTGTGTACAGAATACATGAGGAACCAGACCAAGAGAAGTTAGAAAGATTTAAAAACTTTATATACAACTTAGGATATACAGTAAGATGGGCACAAGACATCCATCCATCAATGCTTCAAGACGTGCTTGAGATGATTAAAGGAAAGAATGAAGAAACTGTTGTAAGTACTCTTCTTCTTAGAAGCATGATGCAAGCTAGATATGCACCAGAATGTGTAGGACACTTTGGTCTTGCTGCAAAGTACTATTGCCACTTTACATCTCCAATAAGAAGATATCCTGATTTACAAATTCATAGAATAATAAAGGAACATCTTCATGGCAGAATAGATGAAAAGAGAGTTGAAAGACTAACTAAGATAGTTGATGTAGCATCTAAGCAGTCTTCTGATATGGAAAGAGTAGCACAAGAGGCAGAAAGAGAAGTAGATGATTTAAAGAAAGCTGAATACATGTCTTACAGAATAGGGCAAGAATTTGTAGGTGTAATTTCTTCTGTTACAAACTTTGGTATGTTTGTAGAGCTGCCAAACACCATAGAAGGATTAGTTCGTATAGCTGATTTAGATGATGATTATTACGTATACGATGAAGATCACTTGATGCTTATAGGAGAAAGAACAAAGAAGATTTATAGATTAGGTGATAGCGTTACTGTAAGATGTTCAAGGGTAGATATAGACAATAGAGAGGTTTACTTTGACATTATACCAGCAGAAGCGGAACTTGAGATAGATCTTCCTGTGCCAGATGTAAAAGGAATGTTAAATGATATAGATGACGAAGAGGAAGATGAATTTGATGAGTTTGAAGAAGGATACTGGGAAGACAGTGAAGAAAAACACGATAACCAAAATCTAATTAAAATATAAGTAATTACTTGTATTAACCTCTTAACAATAGATAATACTAAATTTATAAACAGCCACCTTATAAAAATATAATTTAAAGGCGGTAAAGTTAAAAATGTATCAATTCAACCTGAAAGGTATTTTAAACTTCTTCAAGTTTTTAATGGGAGAACTTAAGATATAAATTTTAAGTGAATTGATACATTTATTTTAAGTATGTCTACAAAAGATTAGGAGGTATCACAATGGGATTTTATGAAGTTATTGAAGAAAGACAAAGTATAAAGAGCTTTAATACACAAGGACCTATAGAAAAAGATAAGCTTAACAGAATGATTAACGCAGCAATGATGGCTCCATCATGGAAGAATAATACTAGTTACAAGATTATTTTAGTAGATGATAAGAAGCTAAAGGATACAATAGCTGATACAGTTCTAAATGATGACGGACAGGTGTCTAGAGGAATAAAAGATGCACCATTACTTGCGGTATTTGTAGCAGCACCAGATAAATCAGGAGAGTTAGATGGCAAGGAATATTACCTAGTAGATGGAGCTATAGCAATGGAACATTTTGTTTTAGCTGCTACAGCTGAAGGTTATTCAACTTGTTGGGTAGGTGCAGCTAATGAAGCTGATGTTCTAAATATAATTGGTGCACCTAAGAACTATAAGTTAGTTGGAATGACTCCCGTAGGTCATAGCAATGAGCAAAAAAATCATAATCCTAAAAAGGATTATAATGACTATGTGTTCTTAAATAGATGGGATAATTCTTTTGTAAAAAACTTTTAGGATATAAGTAAAATAGTGTAAGTGAAAAAATACTACCGCTAGTTTTTGGCGGTGGTATTTTTTATTATGTGCTTTAGCATTTAAAGAAAACTACCTGCTAAGCGGTTGGTTCTGACTTTGATTATGTTAAATCACCCTGTTGAAATATAGCTTTTATTTTATATTACATAAGAATCTACGATGAGATCTAAAGTGCTATGAAAAGTATAATGAAGAAGGTGGGCTTGCTCTTAGAAAATTATACTAACAAGTCTTAGATTACAATAAATTTGCTATAGGAGGATAATTATATTGACAAAAATTGTAACATAACTATAATGTAGTTATGTTACAAGTATAATTACGGAATAGAAAGTTAATAACTTTGAATAATGGGAGTGGTATAGTTGATGTGGCCTTTGAAAAAAACATATTATAGAACGGTTCAAGCTTTTGTAAGAGCAGGAACCAATATAATTAAATTTAAAGAACCTGAATTGTTAGTTGGAGAAGGAGCTATAAATAAATTACCTAAGGTTCTTAAGGACAAGGATATAAATGGAGTTTTAGTTATAGTAAGTAGAACTATATTAAAATCAGGAGCACTAGAGGAATTTTTTAAGGAAATGAAAAGCAAGAATATTGCTTACGAAATTTATGATAGTGTAAAGCCTAATCCTACTATTGAGAACATAGAAGAATGCTTAAAGGTATATAAAGATAATGGTTGCAATGCTATAGTTGCTATAGGTGGAGGCTCTCCTATTGATTGTGCTAAGGTAGTGGCAGCTAGGGCTTCTAATATGAATATGCAAATTAAGGATTTAAGAGGCTTTATGAAAGTGAAAAAGCCTATTCCTCCATTATTTGCAGTACCTACTACGGCAGGAAGTGGATCGGAAGTTACAGTTGCCGCGGTAGTAACTGATTCACAAACTCATGAAAAGTATGCTATAGCAGATTTTAAGCTTATACCTGACTATGCTATATTAGACTCTGCTTTAACAGTTGGAGTACCTCCTCACTTAACAGCTGCCACTGGTATGGATGCTTTAACTCATGCTGTTGAGGCTTTTGTAGGAAAGAACGGAAATGCTTTTACCGATAGTAAAGCAAAAGAGGCAACTAAGATGATCGTTGAGAGCTTAGAAGGTGTATATAAAGATGGAAAAAATATTGACGGTCGTAATAAGATGCTATTAGCCTCTAATTATGCAGGGCAAGCCTTTACTAGAGCCAATGTGGGATATGTTCATGCAATAGCTCACAGTATAGGAGGTCTATACGGGGTAGCACATGGACTAGCAAATGCTATAATTCTACCAAAGGTATTAGAGTATTATGGAGAAGCTTCTCATAGCAAGCTAGCAGAACTTGCTTTATCTTCAAATCTAGGAAATAAAAATGAGTCACAAAAAGTTTTAGCAGAGAAGTTTATTAATAAAATTAAAGATATGAACAAGAATATGGGTATTCCAGAAGGAATAAAAGAACTGAAGCGTGAAGATATACCTCTAATTGCTAGAAGAGCGATTAAAGAGGGAAATCCAAGCTATCCAGTTCCTAAGATAATGAGTGTTAATGAATGTGAAGAACTTTTAAAGAAGTTAAAATTATAGCATCTCCTTCATGACCACTTAATTTCAATAATAATTTAAAAGATACTACCAAATTAAGCTATGCATAATAAGGTTAATAAGCCTTCTTATATGTATGGCTTTTTTTAGTGTACATAAGATTATAAAATCTTTATTATTTAAACCTATTAATATTAAGTTGGTAGAACAACTTGTTAGGATACAGTAAAAAATAAAACGTATCCTTATGCCAAATTTTCATCATATAGCCTTGAAAAGGCAGATGTTCATAAAAGTTCACTGAAGAAGGAGATTTAAGCTGGAACTACTATACTAAGTCATAAATATATTTCCATAAAAGAATTATTTTGAGTTAGTTATTGCTTTGTAAACAAATACATACTCCAATATCTCATTTAGAAGCCATTAATATAGTTGAATTAACTATATTTGCTAAGATATGGCTAGCCAATAAATATCACAAAAATATTGAAAATGAGAATAATTATCAGTATAATGAGAGTGAATGTATAGCTGATAATGAATAGTAATTAGGAAAGATTTTTATCTAGAATAAATTATTAGGGTTAGAGATTAATTTAAGCTATATATTCTGCAATCATAATACTAATAGATGAGGTGTAAGATGTACAAAGAAGAAATAAAGAAGGTTGCTCACTCTGCGGAGGTTAAGAGCGAATATATTAATGATAGTATTTTTAAGTATTTCCTGTTAGCATTTATGGCTGGTTTTTTTGTAATAGTAGGAATAGCGCTTTCTTACTCAACAGCAGGCATAATAAATGTAGATGGAAAGCTTTATGGAAAGTTAGCAGTAGGACTTACCTTCTCCATAGCCTTAGGTTTAATTTACTTTGCAGGAGGAGAGCTTTTTACAGGCAATTGCTTTGTATTGACAGTGGGGATTTTAGAAAAGACTATTAGTATAAAGAATACTCTGAAGCTACTTATAGTATGCTACTTAGGTAATCTAGCAGGTTCTATAGTATCTGCATACATATATGTAAAAAGTGGAGCTCCAATTGGGGTTGCGGATAAGTACCTTTTAAAGGTAGCAGAAAGCAAGACTCATTATCCAGCCGATGAACTGTTTTTAAAAGCTATACTATGTAATTTTATAGTTTGTCTAGCAGTTTGGTTATGCTACAGATTGAAAGAAGAAACAGCTAAGCTTATGATGCTTTTCTGGTGTATATTTGCCTTTGCAACAGCTGGCTTTGAGCATTCTATTGCAAACATGGCTTTATTTGCTGCAGCTTTAATACTTCCACATCCAGATACTTTTACTTTAGCGGCAGTACTTCACAATCTTGGATGGGTTACATTAGGTAATATATTAGGTGGATCACTATTTTTAGGCTTACCTTACTGGTATGTTAGTCAAGGGAAAAAGGACAAGAAATAGATTTGAAAATTATTTAATTAAAGATAGAACCATGGAAATGTTTGAACTTGTTATTAAATGGCTAATATATTATAATATAGGCAATATAATATCATTAGGATGTGATAATTTGGCTAGAAAGAGTGATAATAAGACTTTAGCTGAAAATAGAAAGGCTAGACATGACTATTTTGTGGAAGAAGCCATGGAAGCTGGAATAGAGCTAGTTGGAACAGAAGTTAAATCAATAAGAGCTGGAAAAGCAAATCTTAAGGATTGCTATGCAGACATATATAATGGAGAAATTTATATAAAGAATATGCACGTTAGTCCTTATGAACAAGGAAATATTTTTAACGTAGATCCTCTTAGAGAGAGAAGATTGCTTTTGCATAAAGAAGAAATAAGAAGACTTACAGGGCTTATTCAACAAGAAGGCTTAACCTTGATACCTTTAGCACTTTATCTAAAAGGTAGTAAGGTGAAGGTAAACCTAGCTGTTTGTAAGGGTAAGAAAAATTATGACAAGAGAGATACTATGCTTGAAAAAGCTCATAAGAGAGATATCGAAAGACAAATGAAGGAAAAATCAAGATATTAAAAAGTCATGCTCATGTAGAGCATGACTTTTTATTCATCTTTAGTTACCTGAAGTTCAGCAACTATATCATTTTTTCTATATCCAACTACATCTTTGAATCTAGAATAAATTTTTAGATTATTCAGAAAATTATCCTCGAAAGCAATGAGCTTAAGATATTTTTCGCCTTCAATAGCTTTTTCCAGACAGTCAAAAGCTATATCTATGCGCCTAAAGATAGAAAATATCCTACACTTATAGTAGTAGGCAATATAGCAGTTATTATCTAGCTCTATAGCTTTATCTAAGGAAGTTAAGGCTCTAAATAAATCACCATCAAAGAAAAGTACATTTCCAAGTTCATAGTAGGCCCAGGGGAGAGTGGAGTCTACAGATATTATGGATTCGTACATTCTAGCAGCTGAGCTAAAATCCTTATTCTCAAAATATAGATCTGCAAGTAGCTTAAAAGTATTTATACTTTTTCTATTTATCTTACTATATCTTAAGAGATATTCTTCGCACTCGTCATATTTTTTTTGAATATATAAACATATACCCTTACCGTAAAGAGCAGCAGGTAAGTCTTTATTTATACTAAGGGCCTTATCAAAACTTTCTAAGGCTTTACTTACATTACCAAGAATATAGTAACAGTTACCTTTATTAGCATGAGGTGCTGCAAACTTATCATTAAGTTCTATGCACTTATCAGCATATTCTAAGGCTTTATCCATAAGCTCAGCTTCAAAGTAAGCATAACTTATGTTGTTGTATAGCATACTGCTTTCAATTTTGGCCTCTATTGCTTCATCACAAACTCTAAGTAAATTTTCTATATCCTTAGTTTCTGTTAATATCTCTATCAAGAGGGAATAGTAAAAATCTTCGCCTAAAATATTTCGTTTAGCTTCAAGCAAAGAAATTGTTCTACCATAACGTTTCCTTCTATATAGTCCTAAAGCTTTTTTTCTCGTCCTTGTTTTTTCATTGTTTACAGAGTAGTAGAATATAAGCGCGAACATAATCACAGCCACTATTACAAATACCCACTTCATATCGATACCTCCGTTGTTAGTTCATACTCTATTATATGAAGGAAGGTTACAAATTGGGGACAATTAAAATATGATAGAAACTGCTGAAAGGCGCATTATTACTATAAATTCTTATAAATTTAAGAATTTATAAATATATAAAGATATAAATATAAGAATAAATAAATTTTTTATAAACTATATGTTGCAGGGGATACTGAATGCTTTATTATTAGATTTTTAATTAATATAAAAATGAGATTTATATACTTAAGCTATTATTAATTCCACATACATCAATTATAAGCAACATTGGTATCAATAACTGTGTTGAAATAAATTGATTAATGCTGTAATATAATATTTGTGATGAGGAGTTAGTAACTAAATAACATCACAGTGGACTTGACATAACAGTTCATAAGGTTTATAATTAAGATTCAGAAAATTAAATATAATAAATTATAGCGTTTGCAAATTCATCACCCATAATATGGGGGCGCTTTGGCTTCGACGGGGGTAAGGTGGGTTTGATAAGCGAGCCGGGGGAAGCATGGTCCCACGTGATCAACTATGCACTAAATGTAAACGCAGAAGATAATTTTGCATTAGCTGCCTAGTAGCAGCTCGTCAGCCTAAGACTCCCGCGGCTTAGGATCTGGCGCCGACAGCGGGGCCCCGAGCCTAGGAAAGCTTTGACCTAGGAACGGAATTTATGAAGCTACTAAAGCAAGAAGCCTGTCTATAGGCGTCTTGTGGAGGGAATGTTAAATTATAGACTACGCTCGTAGAAAGTCAAATTGATCTGCTTTCGGACAGGGGTTCGATTCGTAAAAGAGTCGCCTCAAGAAGTGATTCTTGAGTGAAAACTTGGCTTTATCGGTGAAACCGTACCATGTGACGATGACGGCAATACCGAGAGGTATGTAAGGAAACTTAACAGCCTCGTATCGACTCATAGGCTCCTTAGCTTTTAAGTATGGAGTACTAGGATAGAAGTCTCAAACTATACTATGGCTTCTATAATACGCCAAGCATAATTAGGGTGATTATTCCTGATTATGAAGATATAGTCAGTGATGTTAGTAATAACATATGCGCACGACCCCTCGCCTCCACCATATAAAACCCTAGACATTTTTGTCTAGGGTTTTTAAACTATTTAATCGAAATAAATCTTCTATAAAATTCTAATTTTCTTTCTAGGAGATCCTTTGAATACCTACCATTTCGAGGTGTTAAATCTTTGTATTCAGTAATTATCATATAGGCTCTTTGTTTTTTGCTTTTAATAATCAGATATGGATAAATCAATTCTAAAAGCTTTATAGCATCATTGTACTTAACTATATATGAATATGATGGTTTATGTTTTTCTAAATCATAAACTTTTTTTCCTTTAATTACACCTATTTCGGTCTTTAATTTAATCCACTGAAGCAGTTCTATAGTTGTGGAAGCTATTGATACAGAAGGAGAAGGATATTGATTATTATGAAATCTTATAAGCATAATGCTACCTTCACCATCAATTATTCCAGCAATATAGGCTTTTTCCTCATTTGTCAGCATAGTTACCTCCGAAATTTATGTTGTATTGAAATTAAAATAATAATAGTATTATGCATATTTGAGATACTTTATAATTATTTTGAGGTAGATTTATCATTAGATATAAAATGATTTTAAGGAATTTTACGAAAGTACAGTTTTATTAACGAGATCAACTTCGCTTCGCAAAGAACCCTATGTTAGGTAAGAGCTTGCAAACTGGTGACGGAAGTTTAAATAAATCTTTACAAAGTTATTTATATGTAATTTATTGACAAGACATAAAGAAAAGGATATCATAACAATTAATTAGTAAACTAATTAGCTTATAAAAAATAGTGAGGTAAAGTTATTTTTATGGCACATGAAAAATTGTTTTTAGCGTTATTAGGTTCTTCATCAGCTCATGCAGAAGCGAGTAGAAAGGCATTTAATGCGTTGGGATTGACTGAAGGACAACCGAAAATTCTTTATATACTCCAAAATCAAGATGGGCAAGTGCAGAAGGAATTAGCAGCAGTATGCGGAATTAAACAGTCTACACTTGCTGTACTTCTTGGGAAGATGGAAAAGCAGAATCTTATTTATAAAGAAGTATGTTATGTTTCAGGAATGAAGCGGGCATATAAGATATTTTTGACGGAAAAAGGAAGGGATATAGCAGAACATCTTTATAAAGTTGTTGAAGAACTGGAAGAAAAGAGTTTTGCAGGATTTTCTCCGGAAGAAAAAGCTACGTTATTATCATTACTGAGCAAAGTAGAGTATAATATGCAAAAATAAATGAGGTAGCAGGTGTTTTCATGAAAAGGAGAAGTTTAATTTTATGTATGTTAGCTGTAATTATGGTTATGGCCGGATGTTCAAAGAATAATAATGTAAAGGAGAATGAAACAAAGATGACTTCAGAAAAGATAACAAACGACACAATAAAGAACAAAGAAAAGAAGAATATAGAAGTTAAGGAACTCATCATTAAAAAAGAAGGCAAAGAGATTTATGGTAAGTTATATTATCCAGAAGATGCAGGAAAGCATCCGGCTATTATTTTAAGTCATGGTTATAATGGAGCTAATTCAGATTTTGAAAACGAGTGCAGATTTTTTGCGCAGAACGGGTATGTTGCATATGCATATGATTTCTGCGGTGGTTCCGTAAGATCAAAAAGTAGTGGATCATCTACAGATATGACTATATTTACGGAAAAGGCAGATTTACTTGAAGTTTTAAATAACATAAGAAGCTTAGAAAATGTAAATGCAGATAGCATATACCTGATGGGTGGCAGTCAGGGTGGATTGGTAACAGCATTGGTAGCAGAAGAAAGTGAAGATTTAATAAAGGGAATGATATTATATTATCCTGCTTTAAATATACCTGATGATTGGAGAAAGAACTACGCATCAGTAGACGATATACCAGAAAAAGTGGATTTCTGGGGATTAACATTAGGTAAGAATTTCTTTGTATCAATAAGAGATTTTCATACATTTGATAATATAGGAAAGTTTTCTAAAGATATACTGACTGTACATGGAGATAAAGATGCTATAGCTCCACTAAGTAATTCTGAAAGAGCGCAGAAGCTTTACAAAAATGAAAAACTTGTTGTGTTACCTGGAGAAGGACATGGATTTTCACCTACAGGTGCTGAAGAGGCAAGAAAACTTGTACTTGATTTTATGGAAAAACATCAGTAATTTAGGAGAAGGATATGTGTAGAGAGTTTGTAGATGTAGACAAAAGCTATTATGAAAGATGCGAAAGACGGGGGAAATTAGTAAGGATTAATTATATTTCCAATACATATAGCGAGGATAATACTCTTCTAAACAAGGATGCATTGGTATATCTTCCATATATGTATGATGAAAGTGATAAAAAGACATATAATGTATTCTATCTCATGCATGGTGGTGGTGGTAACTCAGATGAAGTATTTGGTGGAATTGAAGGAAAGACAGATCTTAAGAATATCTTAGACAACATGATTTTTAAGGGAAATATTGAGCCATTAATAGTAGTAGCACCATCATTTTATTATCAGGGAACTACAGAAGCACTTACTTCAACAAAAGATGCAAGATTACTTACAGAAAACTTTCATCATGAATTGGTAAGAGATTTGATACCAACGGTAGAAAAACTCTTTAGAGTAAATAAAGGTAGAGGAAACAGAGCGTTTGGCGGATATTCTATGGGGTCAGAGGCTACTTGGAATATATACGCAAAATGTTTGGAATATATCAAGTATTATATGCCAATGAGTGGAGATTGCTGGGCTGTTAAGCTTCAAGGTGGATTAATATGTCCTAAAGAAACAGTTAACTTCCTAGTTAATTCAGCCAAAGCATCAGGATGGGATTTTAAGATATTTGCATGTGTAGGTGATGATGATGTAGCATATAAGCCTATGGATTCGATGATACATGAAATGATGACCCGTAAAGATTGTTTTATATTTGCTGAAGATTTAAAGAAGGGAAATATTGTGTACTGTGTGGCTCACGGAGGAACACACTCGTATGAATACTGCTACAAATATATATACAATGCGTTACCACATTTCTTTGATAAATACTAAGATTACTTATATGATGGAAAGAAGCACTTGGTGAGTGTTTACACAGTTATTAAAGATGTGTAAATCTAGACCTTAACATTTTCTGAAACTCTGCAAAGCTTCAATGGAGAGTTTCAGAAAACATAGGAAGTACGTTCTATTTTAATTGGTTGTATGATGCTGTTAATAAAAGTCATGAAGTATCGAATGTTCAGAAGATGCCTGTAGATGACAACTACATTGTTAATAGAGATATTCTTCCTATAAGATTATTTGTATAGGCTAGTTTTCCATCCACAGTTATTACAACAGCACCCATTCCCTTAATGCTATTAACTCTACGAATAATTGAAGCCGCATCTAATCCAAAGAATTTTGTAGTATATATATCGCAGTCTAGAGATTTATCAGCAATAATAGTTAAAGAAGCTATATTGCTTTTTATTGGATAGCCTGTTTTGCTGTCAAATATATGGTGGTATCTAATGCCATCATTTTCAAGCATTCTCTCGTATATTCCTGAGGTTACAACGGATTGATTTTTTATTTTCACAAGGGCTACCGCATTTCCTCTTGGTAGAAATGGATTTTGTATTCCCACATTCCAGTCACCGCCTTCAGAGGGGGAGTCTCCAAAAACTAGAACATTACCGCCCATGTCTACCATAGCTGAAACAGCCCCGTTTTCCTTAAATAAATCCATAACTTTATCAGCAAAATACCCTTTAGCTATGGCTCCGAGGTCTATCTCAGTGCCTTTTTTCAAAAAATACACCGTCTTTTTTTCATCATCTAGTTGTATATTTTCAGGCTTTAAAAGCTCTAGTACCTTTGTTATAGCTTCTTTCTCAGGTACATGTGCCTCCTTAAAACCTATTCTCCATAATTTTATTAATGGACCTATTGCTATATTTAAATATGTATTCTCACATAGACTATGTTCTTTTCCTACTTTTATCAGCTCATACAGTTCATCATCTACTTTTTGTGGAGCCAAGGAAGCTTCTTTTTTTAGCATGGCAAGCTGTGAGTTATCACTGTTGGCGCTAAAGACTTCTTCATAATGAATCAGCATATCCTCAGCCTTTTCTGCAAGACTTTCAGCAGCATCTCCCTTTATATAGAGAGAAATTTTTGTTCCCATAAGATATATTATCTTTGTATACTCATTCATCTTGATCTCCTATATTGAAGTTATTTTGACCATGAACTAGAAATGCATCTATAAGGTCTTTATCAACGGCAGTTAGTTTTTTTTCACTGTGATATGCTATAAAGTAATCTAAACTAAGCTCATCCATTGGAACTTCATATATATTATATTTAGATGGACACTCCTTTATATAGATGCTTTCTGGTATAAAGGTAAGTCCCAAGTTACTGGTTGCAAGTTCACGGGCAGTATTGATTTCGGTACTTTCCATTATGATTTTTGGTTGTACCTTATAAAGGCTGAATAACTGATCTATCTGCTTTCTTATAGCAGAACCTTTGGAAGTTAGTATCAGCTTTTGACACAGTAGCTTGTTTATGTCTATAGTTCCTTCTGGAATAATGGCCACGTCTTTCTGGTATAGATCACAGCAGCGAGGAATAACAGCACGGTATCTGTGTCTGCCCCAAGTAATGGAGCTTAAATTTGGAGAAATATTTGTTGAATTTTGCCCAAGCCAAAAATCCAATTCACCATTCTGAGTTAATTTCTCATTTTTTTCTGGTAAAGCCTCTGAAAGCTCTATTTTACAGTTTGGATGCATACCCAGAAATTTTGGTAAAAAAAGAGGTAAAAGGTAGGTTCCAAGGCTAGGAAGTACTCCTATCTTGATAACCTTGCTATCTATATCTGACACAGCGGATATTTCCCTAAGCAGCTTAGAATAATTATTTTCTATTGAAGTTAAATACTGATAATATATCTTACCCTGCTCCGTTAATCTATATGGCAGATTGCTACGATTGATAAGCTCACAGTCTAACTGACTTTCTACCCTTTTAATAACCTGTGTCAAGTAAGGTTGAGAAATATAAAGTGATTTGGCAGCCTTGCCATAATTACTGTACTTTAAAATGGCATCAATATAATACAAAATATCTTGAGAATAGTATTTTGACATTTTATTCATCCTTTTGTGAAACAATTAACTTGTTTTTTATTGTGTTTGATTATAACAAATATGTTATCAAACTTCAATAAATAACTATTAGATATAATATACTCAAAATGTTAAAATTATATCAAGGAATTATTGAACTTATGAAATTATGAAGTTTTCAAATAGAGAGAGGAGATTACTATGAAATATTTAGCAATTGTAGGTACTAACTCAGACGTGTCAACTAATCGTATGCTGCTTCAATTTATGCAAAAGCATTTTGCCAGTGAGGCAGATATAGAACTATATGAAATTAAGGCTTTACCTGCCTTTAATGAACCAGAGGATTCTGATATTCCTGAAAAGGTAGCAGAATTATCTAATAAAATTCTTAAAGCAGATGGAGTAATAATAGCAACTCCAGAGTATGACCATGCAATACCTGCAGTTTTAAAGAGTGCTCTTGAATGGATTAGTTACACTAGTCAAGCACTTACTGACAAGCCTGTTTTAATTGTGGGAGCTTCCCTTGGTACACTTGGTTCTTCTCGTGCACAGGCACATCTTAGACAAATACTTGATTCACCTGAGCTTGCGGCTAGAATCATGCCAAGCAGTGAATTCCTTTTAGGAAAATCACAAGGTGCATTTGATAGCGAAGGAAATCTTATATATTTAGACAAGCTATCAGAGCTAGATGAAATCTTCAGAGAGTTTCTTCTGTTTACAGATATTACATCAAAGCTTTTAGCAGAAAAAGTTTTACATAAAAAAGTCAAAAAATTCACTTGGCAAGAGTAGGAGGATTAATATCAATGAAATTTATAGCAATTGTTGGAACTAGTGCAAAAAGATCATACAATCGTAAACTACTTCAGTTTATGAAAAAATACTTTGAATCAAAGGCAGAAATAGAGATACTTGAGATTACGGATGTTCCTATGTTTAATCAATCTGATAATCAGTCCTCAAGTGAAGTGATACAGATGTTCAATAATAAGATTACAGAAAGTGATGGTGTTATTATAGCTACTCCTGAGTATAATCACTCAATACCATCTAGTCTTAAAAGCTTAATTGAATGGCTAAGCTTTGATCTTCACCCACTTGCTGGCAAACCAGTAATGATCCTTGGAGCTTCTCTTGATAGTCAAGGTTCTTCTCGTGCACAGCTACATCTTCGTCAAATCTTAGATGCACCAGGTGTTGATGCAAATGTAATGCCAGGATATGAATTTTTACTTGGAAGTGCAAACAAAGCCTTTGATGAGCAAGGTAATCTAAACAATGAAAGAACAATAGACTTCCTAGAAATATGCTTCCTACGTTTTATGCGTTTTGCAAAGATTTCAAATCAGCTAAACGAAGAAGAAGAGTTTACCTTCAAACCAGGAGTATATGAGGTAAGTGCAATAGGGCACAGCGGAAGTCTTCCAATGAAAGTATCCTTTAGTGAGAACAGAATAGAAAGTATAGATATAAATACAGAGGGCGAGACAGAGGGGCTTGCAGATGTAGTTTTTGTAAGAATACCAGATAAAATAATCGAAGGACAGACATTGAATGTTGATGCTCTTTCAGGTGCTTCAGAAACTAGTAATGCTGTAATAGACGGTGTAGCAAAAGCAGTTAAACTTGCAGGAGTTAATCCTGACATACTTAAGAGACGTCCAAAGCCTGCTAGCAGCTTAATCAAAGAAGATGAAGAATATACTTGTGATGTAGTAGTTGTAGGCGGAGGCGGCGCTGGATTAAGTGCAGCTGCAACAGCACTACAAAATGGCAAAAGTGCTATTGTTCTTGAGAAGTATCCAGCAGTAGGTGGAAATACTATACGTTCTGGTGGTCCTGTCAATGCTGCAGACCCAGAGTGGCAGATGCAGTTTGAAGAAAATCAAGGAGAAAGACATACTATAGAAGCACTACTAGATACAGATGAGAGTTTAATTCATCCAGAATATATAGATGATTTCCGTGCACTTAGAGAAGAATTTACTGCTTACCAGAAAAAGTTTGGCACACAAAAGGGACATCTATTTGACTCTCCACTACTTCACAGAATGCAAACATATTTTGGTGGTAAAAGAACTGACCTTAATGGCAATACTATATACGGACAATATGATCTTGTAAAGATACTTACTGACAGAGCTTTAGAAAGTGTTAAATGGCTAGAGGAAATAGGAGTTGAGTACGATAAGAGCATAGTATTTGCTCCTGTAGGTGCACTTTGGCGTCGTGGTCATAAGCCTACCAAAAGCCATGGCTCATCCTTTATACTTGCACTAACAAAATATGTACAAGATAACTCAGGAAAAATCATTACTGATAGCCCTGTAAAAGAATTTATCATAGAAGATGGTGAGATAAAGGGAGTTATAGCAACTGGTGTTAATGGCCAAAAGATAACTGTTCATGCAAAAGCAGTAGTGCTTGCAAGTGGTGGTTTTGGTGCAAATACAAAGATGCTAAAAGAATACAACACTTACTGGAATGAAATTGCTGATGATATAAAAACTACTAATTCCTACGCTATGACTGGTGATGGAATATTACTTGGTAAATCTGTAGGAGCAGCACTTGTAGGAATGGGCTTTACTCAAATGATGCCTGTAGCCGATCCTGAAACTGGAGAACTATTCAGTGGAGTTCAAGTACCTCCTGAAAACTTTGTAATGGTAAATAAAGAAGGAAAAAGATTTATTAATGAATTCTCTGGAAGAGATGTTTTAACAAAAGCTGCTATTGATCAGGGCGGGTTATTCTACCTTATAGCTGATGATGAAATAAAGAAAACTGCAGCTAATACAAGTCAAGAAAAGTTAGACCGTCAGGTAGAAGCTGGTACTCTATTTAGAGCAGATACCCTAGAAGAGTTAGCAGTAAAAATTGGAATGGACCCAGCAGTTCTTGTAGACACAATTAATAAATATAATTCATATGTTGATGCAGGATTTGATCCAGAATTCCATAAGGATACCTTTAGTTTAAAGGTTTTAAAAGCACCGTTTTATGCTACTCCTAGAAAGCCAGCAATTCATCATACAATGGGGGGACTTAAGATAGACACTAAAGCCCACGTATTAGATGAAAATGATAAACCAATTAAAAATCTTTATGCTGCTGGGGAAGTTGCTGGAGGTATCCATGCAGGTAACCGTCTTGGCGGTAATGCATTAACTGATATATTTACCTTTGGAAGAATTGCTGGTAAAACTGCAGTTGATGAAATAAAATAGTTAATGTTTAGATAATGAAAATAAGAAAAATTTATTTTAAGCACTCAGAGAAACTGCATAATAAGTAAATATATATGAATGTAAAAGCTTAATACAGAATTTTGTTGATAAACTAATATTATATAGAGACCACATTGAGGTAATATTCAATGTGGTCTTTAATATTTAAAGATATTTTGTAGGAACTGTTCTTATAAACTTAATAAAGGAGGGTAAGTCACTTGGTGCCATTCATCAACTTAATTATCCCATCTAACTCTTCACATAAAGTTTTTGCAAGAGTATAATCATTAGCTTTTAAAGCCAATTCTATTTTTGTTTCAAGAGCTTTTTTATTTTGTTCAATTTCTAGATAGTCTTTGTCAAAATAATTAGAATAGATCATTTTTCTAAATTTACGTATGCTCATTTTTCTAATTGTCTTATCTTCAATGATTAAAACGGAATCCATACAATTTACAATTGAATAGAAATCATGAGAAATCATTAGTATTGAACCTTTATAGTTCTTTATGGCCTTTTCTAGGGCTACTTGTGAATAGGTATCTAAATGACTTGTTGGTTCATCAAGAAGCAACATATTTGCTCTACTAGAAGAAAGCTTAGCCAATTGAAGCATGTTTTTTTCTCCGCCTGATAAAGTTCCTATCTTTCTATTCATTTGTTCTTCTTCAAAACCATAAGTTGAAATATATTCTTTAATGTGGTCATAAGTCTTAAAACCAACATCGAAGAATTCTTCATGTATGGTATTAGAATCATTTATTGTTTTGTTTTGGATTTGAGATAGATAAGCCACTTTAATGGTTTCATTTAACTCAATAGAACCATGATTATTTTCAAATATATCTTGAATTAAAGTGGTTTTTCCAGTACCATTTAAACCTACAATTGCTACTTTATCAGTTGAATTAAGTTCAAAGTTAACATTTTCTAGAAGTACCTCGTCAAAGGCAACACTGTAATTATTAACTTTTAGGGCAATAGCTTCTTCCGTTATATTATCTGGAACTAAATTTATATTCACCTCTTTAATATCAACAAAAGGTGCTTTAATTCTACGTTTTTCTAATCTTTCTTGAATTTTAACTCTAGCATTTAGAGTTTTTCCTCTAAAAGATTCAGCATTCTCAGTAGCAATAATTCTTAGTTTATTAATTAAGATTTCGTTTCTTTCAATTTCTTCAGTATCAGCAGCAGCTAGTTCTTGTAATTCAATTTTAGTTTGAAGCAATGAAAAGTTATAATCAATATAGCTGCCATCGAATTCTTGTAGTTCCAGGTTTTCAAGATGAATAATTTTGTTGAAGCAGTGATTCAATAGATATCTATTGTGTGTAATAATTAACATTGTTCCCTTATGTGAATTAATAAGATTTTTAAGGGAATTAAGGTTCTTGAAATCTAAAAATACATCTGGTTCATCCATAATAATTAAGTCTGGATTGTTTAGCATTGCTTTTATTACTTGGATAAGCTTGAATTCACCGCCACTTAGTTCAGATATCATTGAATCTTTATGATTTATTAAATTTGCAAGATTTAAATTTTTATTAATAGTATCTTCAAAAAAATCCCCATCAATTGCACTAAATGCATCTAGAGCTTGTTGATATTTTTCTAGTAGGGCATCAATATCCGAAGATGTCTCCATTTCGGTACATATAGAAGTTATTTCATTTTGTAATTTAATAAAATCTTCCCCTATATATTCGAAAACTGTAAATTCTTTTGTTTTTTCTAGTTGAGAGAATTGACTTACATATCCAATTTTACAGTTTTGGTCCATCTCTAAGGTACCATCGAACATATATTTTTCAGGATCCATAATTATATCTATTAGAGTACTTTTGCCAGTACCATTTGTTCCTATAAAAGCACAATGTTGACCATATTCTAAGGTAAATGAGATTTTTCTATATAGGTCCTTTTGGGGAAATGAGTAGGATAAGTTATCGATTTTTAACATATTAGACCTCGCTTTATAATTAAAAAAGAGCCTATAAAATAAGCACTTTAATATAGTCTTTAGTATTTTAAATTTTATATTATATATTTATGTAATACTTTTTACTAAGGTTAACATTGAAAGCATAACACCTTTTTCGATTAAGTTCAATTCTTTCATATAAGCAGATTAGCAAATATCTAGGATATTCTAATATATAATTCATTAAAGAATCTACATGTCACGACGTTGTATGATCTTTTCATTATATATAAATGAAGTATTTTAGATATTTTTTGTAAAGAGAGGAATACTTAAAAAGAATTTCTGATAAGAAAGTTTATATATATAAACCTATCTTAGTATATGATACAATGTATTGATTGGTATTAAGTAAAAGGAGGATTCAAATGCAAAATTATAAAATGACGATAGCCTATGATGGTAGAAAATATATGGGGTATAATAAATCCAAGGATAATGCGGAAAAGAGTATTGAAGGTAAGTTAGAAATGATATTATCAAAGCTCTATGAAAAAGACATAGAGGTTATTGGTGCAATTAATACTGATGCTGGAGTACATGCTAAAGGGCAGATTGTGAACTTTATAGCACCAGATAATAAATTAAGTGAAAAAGAAATCTTTGATTATCTTGAAAAATATTTAACAGATGATATTATCATACTATCAGTAGAGGCTGTGGATGAAAGATTCCATAGTAGATACTTAATGAAAAGTGCAACTTATGAATATAGATTATGGAAGAAAGATGCACCTAATCGTCCTTTGTTTGAAAGACATTATGTTCACTTAATGAATCAAACAATAAATGTTGCTAAAAGTAAAGAAGCTGCAAAGTACCTTGTAGGTGAACATGATTTCTTAGCCTTTACTACTAATAAGAAAACAAAGAAATCAATTAAAAAAATACTTTCTCTTGAAGTAAGTGAAACCAAAAATGAAATTATTATCACAATTACAGCAAACGGATTTTTGTTAAATATGGAAAGAATAATAGTTGGTACATTAATTCAAGTGGGTATTGGTCAATTGCCTGTAAATACAATTGAGAAGGCTTTAAAGTCTAGAGACATGAATGATGTAGGTCATAAAGCTAGTGCAGATGCACTTTGTTTACTAAGCATTCAATACTAGTACATATATCTTTTTTAAATCCATAATATATCTTTACGGTGAAGGGGATCACAAATGAGATAGAACTCTTTTATGATAGCTATCAGCGTTAGGATGGATAAAGGTTATATAGTATAGCTGAATTATAATTATTGGATTTCAAAGTTAATGCTTTGATTCCACAAGAAACCCTAGACAATAATGTCTAGGGTTTTTGCCTATTTGAGTAAGATAAAGCTTTATAAATTTATGTTTAAATTCAATAACTTCTAAGGTTATAGAAGTAATTGAAACTTATTATATGTAAAGACTTAAAAATAATATAGGGAAAGAATAAAAAGACAAGAATATATTGCCTAACAGATCTTCGGACGCTTTGCTTTATAATGTATAGAAAGAGAGAAAACTAATTTAAGTTTATATTGTATTTAAATTTGCAATGTATACTTACAATAGGAGGTGGTAGATTTGAATAAAATTTTAGTTATAGATGATGATGGTTATATCAGAGAGCTTATTTGCACAGTATTGAAAAATGAAGGGTTTTCTGTGTATGAAGCTGTAAATGGAAAGGATGCTTTAAAAAAGCTTGGAGAGGAAAAAATTGATCTTTGTGTACTTGATATTATGATGCCGCAAATGGATGGCTACGAATTTTGTAAACAAGTACGTAGATATTATGAAGATATGCCAATTTTAATGCTGACTGCAAAAAGCGAACTTTCTCAAAAAGTAAAGGGCTTTGAACTTGGAGCTGATGATTATTTGACAAAACCCTTTGAGCTTGATGAGCTACTAGTTCGAATAAAAGCACTTCTGAGGAGGTATAAAGTAGCTACTTCACAGACTATCAGCATTGGTGATTTAGTCATGGATAAAAGTAGCTATACTATCATTAACAATGATGAAAAATGTGATATACCAATGAAGGAATTTGAACTTTTATTCCTCCTTGGAAGTTATCCAGGTAAAACTCTTTCCCGGGATAGGCTTATAGAAGAAATATGGGGACTTGATTTTGAGGGAAATGAGCGGACACTTGATGTTCACATAAATCGTCTTAGAGAAAGATTTTCATCAGAGGTTTATAAGTTCAAGATTACTACTATTAGGGGGCTTGGTTATAGATTGGAGGAAGTGAATTGATGGGAAACAGATATATATTTTCACTAATACTGATTTTTATAACCACCTTACTAGGTATTTTAAGCGGACATTATATCTATATATTTATTTTCGGGCAATCACAAAGTAGCTTTTCATATATATTAGTTATTTTTCAAGGGTTAGCTTCTTCGGTAATATATATTATACTCTGGAGAGTATGGCTATATTTGCATAAACACTTTGCTAATAAACATAAAAGATTTGACCTTTCGCATTTTCCAATATTAAGCGGAGCTGTAGAAGCCATGAATAAGATGGCTTCTGGTGATTTTAATGTACTTGTTAAGACAAATGAAGAAGACCCCTTTAATGAGATAGCAGACAAGGTGAATAGAATGGCAAAGGAACTTGGTTCTTTGGAAAAGATGCGCCAAGATTTCATATCAGATGTATCACATGAGATACAGTCCCCATTAACCTCTATCTCAGGGTTTGCTTCTCTGATGAAAAAAGGAAGCTTAAGTGAAGAACAAGTAACACACTATGCCTCTATAATAGAGACTGAAAGCAAGCGATTATCTAAATTAAGCGAAAATCTATTAAGATTATCTAAATTAGAATCGGATGATAACAATTTAAACTTAAGTAGATATCAAATCAATAAACAAATTGAAAGTATTTTGCTCATGTTAGAACCTCAGTGGTCTGAAAAAAATATAACACTTGATGTTTCACTTGAAGAAACTACAATATGTGGAGATGAGGACTTACTAAGTCAGGTATTTATAAATTTACTTAATAATGCTATTAAGTTTACACCGGAAAATGGAAGTATAACCGTTAAATTATCAAACAAAGAGAAGGGAATTGAATGTAAAATATCCGATACAGGTGTAGGTATTGCACCGCAGGATCAGCTACGAATCTTTGAACGGTTTTATAAAGTAGATAAATCCCGTGATCGTTCTTTGGGTGGCAACGGCCTTGGACTTTCCATAGTAAAGAAAATTGTTGATTTACATGGAGGGCAGATATCTCTTGTAAGTGAAATCGGAAAAGGTACGGAATTCACTATTTTACTGTTAAGACAAGTATAAAAATTTTGAATAGTTAAAACTAGTAATATCAAGGGTTTAGAACAGCTATTTAGGATAGATAGTAAAAAAAATAAGTCTCCTGCCAGAACTTCTTCACATGCGTTCGGAAAAGGTACATGCGCAAGAAAAGCTCATTGAAGAAGGTCGCTTCAGCAACTTTTTTATTGCCTAAATAGTAACTAATATATTTATAACCACAGTCTGAATTAACAGAAGGTGGTTTTTCTTTTTGTTTACATTCCGTTTAAATTCCATTTAAGTTCAGTTTAAATTGAAGCCATATACTATGTTTGTAGCAGTAAGACAGAGTTCAAAAGCAATAGCATTGATAAAGATTGATTTTATTACTCACAAAATGAAAGGAGTTTTTTATATGGAAAACTTAGAAAATATGGATCAAAAATCACTGTACTATCTGGAAAAAGCACCGGTTACAAAAGCGATAATGCACATGGTCATTCCCATGATGCTAAGTAGTATAGCATCAGTTATCTATAATATAATCGATGCTTTTTTTGTAGGCAAGCTAAATAATACTGCTATGATGGCGTCAGTTATGCTGGCATTGCCCTTTACTTTAGTGTTAATGGCACTTGGACAAATGTTTGGAGTAGGATCTGGAACTTATATATCAAGGCTTTTAGGTGAGGGCAATAAAGACAGCACAAAAAAAGTCAGCTCCATTAATTTTTGGTCATCAATGTTCATGGGTATTATTTTTATGATTATATGTATCCCGTTATTATCTTATATTTTGCCGATTCTAGGAGCCAATGGTGAAACGCTGCAATACACAAGAAACTTTGTAATGATACTTGTTATTGGTGCTCCAATTACTATTACTAACATGGCGCTGGAAGCAGCTGTACGTGCTGAGGGTGCATCAACTGTTTCTATGACTGGTACCATAGCAGGTATTGTAGTCAATATAATACTTAATCCATTTTTCATATTCGTTCTTAATATGAATGTAATGGGATCAGCGTTAGCTTCTATTTGTGGTAATACAGTCTCCGCTATATATTTTATATATTACATTCAAAAGAAGAGTACAGTTCAGAACTTGTCAATTAAGAATTTTAAGCCTAGTAAGGAAATCTATACTAACATTTTTAAGGTTGGAGTTTCAGCTTTATTACTTAGTGGATTTTTTGTGATTATAAGTCTACTTTTTAATAATTATTCTATGATTTATGGAGATACTGTTGTGGCTGGATTTGGAATTGCACAAAGAATTGTTCAAATCGTAGATTGTATAGGCATGGGGTTTGCCATGGGAGTTGTACCGCTAATTGCATTTGCTTACTCTGCCAAAAATCAAAAGCGTCTCATGGAAATTATTAAAAAGACCATATTGTATATGCTAGTTTTAACATTAGCTTTAGGATCAGTTCTGTTTGCACTAAGGTTACAAATAATAGGCTTCTTTAGTGTTGATCCTAAGGTTATCGCCATTGGGCAAATAACTCTAATAGCTCAACTTTCTTCAACTGTATTTGCAGCTCTATGTGAATTTTTTACTGGAATCTTCCAAGCTCAAGGAGCTGGTGTACAATCAAACGTTATGGCCGCTGTTAGAGGTGTCTTATTTGTGCCTATTTTGATTGTTGGAAATATGATATTTGCTGTTAATGGAGTTATTTGGACTATGACAGCTACTGAAGGGATCTCATGTTTGATAGGGATTATCCTTTGGTTAGGGGTTAGACAGAAAGGTGTATTAGAAATGTCTGCCAATGAATAGACAAATTGAAATTTTAGAACATGTCTTTAAATATGTATATTAGATGCTTTTGAAAGTTATTGGAGTATTTCAGAAGTAGTGATTAGAATTAAAATTAAGCCCCATGAAAATCTGTAGTTTAGATTTTCATGGGTTTTTCTTTAAGAGATTATATAACAAGAGTGTGTATGATATTTAGTGTCCATAAAAAGGAGTTATTTCTATTAGTCTAACTTCATGAGGTTCTAATTCTGCAGTTATTGTAAATGAATTATTTTCAGAAGAAAGTACTTTTTTCTGAATCCTTGGAAGGGAGGCAGCTTTTAAATACTGGATATCATTTTCATTTTCTAAGGGAAGACCGCCCAATTCAAGCCATTTGTCAAAGGAGCTACCATAGTTTTTATTCACAATAGTTTCTGTTAACTTGTAATCAGCTTCAGGAAGATTTACAAGTGGGAGAATAACTTTTAGAATATGAGGTTTTGGAAATGGTGTATATCGCTTGTCAAAGGTCATATCAAATACTTGGCCTGATGAATATAATTTTGAATAATGCTGATAGTTGTATAACATTATCTGAATTGAATCTCCATCTGTGGTTATAAAGAAGCCATTTCCTTTCTTAAGCAAATTGTCCCCTAGTTTATTGAGCATTTGAAAGACATAATAGTGAGATTTTTTTATTCTATTATAAGTAAAAATACCTTGTCCTCCATGAAATAGTTGATTTTTCATCTTCACTTCTTCAGTAAAATCTGATATTTGCCAGTAACCAAAACTTTCGATGGCATCATAATTTTCTAAGATGTTTTTAGCAATATAGGCAGATTTATATACAGTATCATTTAATAACTCATTCTGAGATATTGAAGAATTCCAGCCAATTAGGTATAGTTTATCAAGGTCATAATTATATTCTTTCAATCTTTTCTTTATTGCTTGAATGGATTCTTTTAAAGCATCTTTAGATTCAAGATAAACAAGATATTTTTTTATTTCACTATGAGTTTTTCGTGAAATAGTTGTAGCATCTTCTCCAGATAAATTCATAGGATAAAAATGCATATTTATGAAATCAGGCAAGCAATCATTTAACTTACAAAATTCCATGAAGTTATCAAGCCAATTATTTGAGCCCATCAGTGTGTTTGAAAAAACAGGTGAGCTCCCAAAGCGAATATTAGGGTTAACTCTTTTTACTGTGGTATAGGTCTGTTTATAAAAATTGAAAAAGTCATCTCTATCTTCAAAGCCAAACATTTTTATAACATCAGGTTCGTTCCATAAGAAAAATGGCCAGGTTTCAACTTCTTTCTTACCATAACGTGAAATGAAATGTTTGACTAGTTTTTCAATAGTATAATTCCATTTTTTCATGCTTTTTGGCAGGGAAATAATTGAATTAATAAAGAACATTGTACGTTCGGGTTCATTTGCAAGTTCTTTTGGCATAAATGAAAGCTCTATAAATGGTTTTAAGTTTATGGAAAGAAGAAAATCTATTACTAAGTCAATATAGGTAAAACATAGTTCAGGTTCACCATTTTCATTTTCAGAATAAAACATCATCTCGTCATCCAATAATCCATGAAATCGAATATATTCAAATCTAATATCCTGCTGTAATTCGCTAAGTATATGCTGTATTTCAGAAATAAGTATGTGTTTCGCCTTTCCAATACAAGTAAGAGTCTTAAAGGTGTGCCGAAGGGCCATTCCTTTTATAGATATGTCAATTGGGTCTATTTCATGAATTGTAGTATTAGTCTTACTTTCTGATGAGATAATATCTCTGTCAAGATAACTTACTAAGTGATTAAATGAAGTATTATGGCGTAGGGCATAATAATTTATACTTTCATTCATAGTTTTATTTTTAGTAAAAGCCAGCTTATCAATTTCTTTGCGATAGTTGCTTGGTAGACTATTATATTTATTTTTAAATGCGGAAACAAAGGAACGGGTATTTGAAAAACCATTTTTTTCAGCAATATGGTCAATTTTTAAATTAGGATCACCTAAGTCTTTTATTGCATGAGAAAGTCTCACATCCGTTAAATATTCGCTAAAACTAATACCTATAAATTTCTTGAAAATGGTTGAAATATACGGAATAGATAAATAGAATGTCTCAGCTACATTATTTAATGATATTTTTTCTTTATAATTTTTAGTTATATAAGTTAGTATACTCTTGATTCTTTCTGAATTCTTATTGGTATCACTGTAGTTTGTAGTATCATCTACTTTAAAATCGTTAGTTAATATGTATAGCAGTTCATAAATATAGGATTTATTTAAAAGTTCAATATTATCTTCAGGATTAGTATTAGATTTTACTATCAAAGCAAGAAGTCGCTTTAATGGAATAAATTTTTCCTTGTCTTCTTCAATAGATGAGTTACAGTCGTATCTATTTTGAGAGAGGCGACAAATCTCAGGGTCTAGCGCAGAAATATCTATTTTTAATGATAATATTTCACATTCATTACCATATAAAGCATGAACATCAAACATATTTATAAGAATAATATCATCTTCATGTAAGTTATACTGTACATTTCGGCACTGAACTTTAACGTCTCCAGATAATACGTATATTAGTTCTATACTTTGGTGCCAATAACGTTCTAAGCTTTCCACAGCTAGTACAGAAAAATCCATAGATGAAGAAGTTTTAAAATTTAAAAGCTCTTGAGTTATATTCATAAAATACCTCCATAGTAATGAAATAGTGCTTAATTTACAAAACATTATAATTTATGACACTATCAATAAAGAATTATAACATATAAAAAACTAATATATGAATGGTAGTGTAAAAATTTAATATTATGACTGCAACATTTAATGAAAAAATATAAAAACTCAATTTTTAAGAAAAAAATGCATAGAAAATTGCAGTTAATTGATTATGAAGTAAGATTTTTTATGAAATATTTAATTGTTAAAATGTTAGTGAAAGAAAAATAGTGTATATATTCATACATCAGTGGAGGCATTCAATATGAAAATTTTAGGAATTTCAGGTGGAAGAAAAGATAGTAACAACGATGCAATGTGTAAAGAAGCTTTAATAGCAGCTAAAGAAATGGGAGCTGAAGTTGAGTTTATAAGATTATTAGATTTAGATATAAAGCATTGTACAGGCTGTACGGCTTGCGTTAATTCACTTATGAGCGGTAAAGGAAATATGTGTGTATTAAAAGATGATTTTGATTGGTTATTAGATAAGATGCTAGATGCAGATGGAATAATCTTTGCTAATCCTATTTTCTGTAAAGGGGCTCCAAGCATGTTCCTTACTATAAGAGATCGTTTTGGGCCAAGAATGGATAGAGGTAACAATGTTGTAGCCGATAAAATTGCTAAAGAAACAGGCGGCAAAGCTATAGATCCAAGAATATTAAAAGATAAAGTGGTTTCATATATTGGTATAGGCGGTTCAGATTGGATTACAGCATTCCAATGTGATTCAGGAATTCAATCATTAACACCTATGTGGAAGGTTATAAATAACGAAGTATTTCCTTGGTCTACGGGTATAATTGTAGATGATGATAAAGTTGCAAGAGTACATGAGATAGGTACTAATCTTGCAAAAGCTGCAAAGGATATTGAAAATGCTTCCTATAAGGGAGAAGAAGGGGTTTGTCCTCACTGTCATAGCAGAAACTTCTTCTTAGACAGAGAATCAACTCACGCTGTTTGCTGCCTATGTGGTATTGAAGGAGAAGTTAAAATCGTTGATGGCAAAGTGAGATTTGAATTCCCAGAAGAACAATTAGACCATGCTCATGACACGCTATCTGGAAAGTTCATTCATGCAGATGATATCAAAAAGACAGTTGCAACTACTATGAGCTTAAAGAAATCAGAGGAATATAAAACACGTGTAGAAAACTATAAAAACTTTATTGCGGCAAGTAAACCAACAAGATAATATGTAAACCTAGAAAAGGCAAGTGATTTTTAATGCATAAAAATTACTTGCCTTTTATTATTTTTAAATATGATACGAATGTAAAAAAAAGGTTCTATTGTTAAAAACATATATAATATTTGATGTGGAAATTACATAAGTGTTTAAAAAATATATATATTTAATGTAAAAAGTATAAAAATAAAAAATAATAGTTACAAATAGAACATCAAATGGTAAAATATAGAAAAGGAGATGATTGGAAAATATTTAAAAAAGTTATTTTTTTTGGATGGCAGACACAAAGCAACTTTAATGCTGTTTTTCCTATTTTGGAAGGCTTATTAAGAAAGAATGTAAAGATAGATTATTTTGGGTTTAAAGAATACAAAAAAAATGTAGAGGACTTAGGAATTGAATTTCATGAATATTTAAATATAGATGAAATTTTAAAGTGGGTCTATGAGTCAAATGTAAAGGATTACGAAGTTGAAGAAGTCATAAAAAATAGTTGCGAGTTTAAAGAAAGACTTTTGTATATGTTTAAGGAGATGGCTGAATATAACTACAATGAGATATTACAAATAAAACCGGATATAATTTTTAGAGATTATTCAGCTATAAATGGAAAAATAGTTTCTGGAATGTTAGGTAAAAAAACTGTTGGAGTTAATTGTCTTATAACTTTACCTAATGCTGAAGTGAGGAAGAATCCAATAAAATTATATGGCTTATTTAATTCTGTAAACCTGGAAAAGGTAATCCCAATAGAAGGTAGTAACTTTTATGAGGAAATTATAAAAAGACATATAGAGATAAGTAAAAAGCTAGGTATAACGTATATAAACCCTGTTAGTATCGTTGATGGAGAAGATGATATTAATATATGCTTTGGAGGAAACTTAGTGCAACCAGAAGTGATGGGGGGAGATAAAGAATACCTAATAGCAAAACCTATATTGAAAAATATGTATCCTGATGGTGTTGAAGATGAGAGAATAAATGAATTTCTTCACAGTGATAAGAAATTAATCTATTTAGCTACAGGATCAATGATAAAAGCAAAGAATAGTTTTTACAATTTAGTCATAAACGCCATAAAAAAAACAGATTACAACTTAATAATTTCAATCCCAAATATAAAGAAAAGTTATAAGGTTGAACTTCCTAAAAATGTAGTAGTGAGAAGTAATTTGAATCAGCAGGAGATACTTAGGAGATGCGATTTATTTATAACTGCTGGAGGATATAACAGTATTTGTGAGTCAATAAGTAACTTAGTGCCAATGTTAGTTAATCCTTTAATTAACGATCAGATGTATAATGCATATAAAATTGAAGAACTAGGGATAGGAAAGCATATAAATGAAAATGAAATTTCTAAAGATGAATTTATACAATGCATTAATGAGCTTATTAGTAATAAATTTTACAAAGACAATTTATTAAAAGTTAAAGAGAATTTTGAAAAGTCTTTAAGTATAGATGAAATATTAGACTATGTTATTTCAAAGATATAAAAGGAAGAATTAAAAATGTATAAAGAGGAAATTCGTGATTTTATTTTGAAATTATTAAATATCGTAACAGACATTGATAATTTTGAAGAAAAAATGAATTTATGTGCATCTTGGGAACAGTATTTCTTATATTCAGGATATCCAGAAATAATATTATATCTTTCTCAAGTTGAAGAAGATTTGATAAATAGAAAATTCGATGTTGCGTTAAGACACTATATAGGACAATTTAAGAAAAATATTCAAGTATCACAGCCATATTTAAAGAATAAAACTGGAATGCTTTATGGATATTGTGGTATAGGACTTATGCTTTTGGAGCTACGAAAGAATGGAATGAAAGTAGAAAAACTTCTTAATTCTGTAAATGAAATCGTTTATAGTATAATAATAAAAAAAATTCAGAGAGCTGAGAAAAGTTTAGAAAACTACGATATAAGCTATGAGGACTATGATTGCATAGAAGGACTAGCATCATCCTTAAGATATTTAGTTGAATTCAAGGAAAGTGATAAGTTCAATATGCTTATCAATAAAGTACTTAAATATCTTGTGAATTTGACTAAATGTAATAAGTATGACTATCCCAACTATTATGTGAAACCTGGCAGATTAGATGAATTAAGAAAAAGAAGAAATCCAAATGGGATTATAGATTATGGAATGGCTCATGGACTAGCAGGAATTTTAAGTTCATTGGCAATAGTAAAAATAAATGGCTTTGAAGTTATTGGAATGGAAGAAGCCATAAGCACTTTATTACAAGAGTTGAAAAGCAGTATGAAGAATATTAATGGAATAAATTATTGGCCAAGCATTTTAAGTATAGATGATTATTTAAACAATAAATTTAATGACTATAATTTAGACGATTATGGATGGTGCTATGGAGTAACAGGAGTAGCAAGAGCAATGTATTTAGGTGGACAAGCCTTAAATGATCCTACATATATTGAATTAGCTATTGATACTTTTAAGCAAGTGAGTATAAACCTTGAAAGAGTAAATATGAGTACTTACATAATATGCCATGGTTATTCAGGCGTATTAGTAATACTTAATGAAATGTATGAAGATACAAAAGTGGAAGCAATAAAGGAAGCTGCTGATGTAATTGTAAATAAAATATTGGAGTGGTTACAGTCAAGTAAAGTCTTAGAAGACTTAAACAAAACTGAGTCTAGAGGAGAATCTAGCATTGACCTGTGGGAAGGTATTATTGGAATAGCACTGGCACTTATAAATTACAATAATAAGTCAAAGGACGTTATAGCTAAGTTAATGTTAGTAAGGTGACATATATCGCAATAATTTATAATTATTAATTTGCCTTTTAGTATTTAGAGCTTATATATAGGTATTTTTAGGTGAAAAAAAATCACTAATGAAACAACATTAGGGGTTTTTATATAAATATTATATTTAGGAGGTATTTATCATGAACAGAAAAGACATTGAAGAAATGGAGTTGGATCTTGACTTCGAATTAGGTTCTGAACTAACAGAGGAAGAGGAAATAGGAATAGTTGGAGGAAAGACATTAGCAAAGCACACTTATAGCGATTATTGTGTACCTGGTGGATATTGCGGCTAATAGTCTTTCACCAAAAAACTTTAGGGCAAAAGAAATTTCTTTTGTCCTAATATTTTATAGAGATTCTGGAGGGGTTATGGAGTACTTAGCATCGGTTATTATACCTACATACAACAGAGAAAAGTTACTGTATGAAACCTTATACAGCTTAGAAAATCAGAGTTTAAGTAAAGATAAGTTTGAAGTTATAGTTTGTGATGATGGATCAAGCGATAGGACTAGAGAAGTTGTAGAGTTATTTAGAAACAGTATAAATGTAAAATATTTTTTCCAAGAGGATAATGGCTTTAGAGTAGCAAAAGCAAGAAATGTTGGAATAGAAAATTCAGATGGAGATATATGTATATTTATAGATTCAGGCTGTATAGCCAATAAGGCTTTTATCGAAGAACACATAAATTTCCATACAGGTCTAAAAGATGTAGTAATAGGGGATGTGGTTGGATTTTCGCAGATAGATGATAAAAAAGTAGATATTATTAAGTCATATAATAGAAGATATATTGAGGAAAGTATTGAGAAGATAAAAAGTAATGAAGGTAATGATATAAGGGAATCTCTATATAAAAAACTAGGAGAGAATATAGAGTTATGGCCGGCACCTTGGGTTATATGCTGGAGTGGAAACTTATCAGTTAGAAAAGATTTTTTAAAGCAATGTGGAGGATTTGATGAATGGTTTGATACTTGGGGTGGAGAAGACACCGACTTAGGAATTAATTTGTTTATGAATGACGTGATTTATAAATTAAATAGAAGAGCTATAGCTATACATTTTCCACATAAGAAAACTAATTCTTTTAAAGAGAATCCATACTTAGCATATAAGGAACAAATTAAGAAAAGAAGGTATATCCATGATAAATATAAACTGTTTGAGACTTTGGCGTATATATATGTAGACACAAATGATTTAAATGATTTTGTTGAGAAGTATAGAGAATTTAAATTAGAAACAGGTGGTACTTATGAAGGAAAACGAACAGTATAAGTTATTGAAGGATTTTGCTATAAGGGTCCCAGCATTTCCAATTAATGCTTGTGAAAGCTTTGCAAGTGAAGATTGTATTGAAGAGGTTTTGAAAGATAATTATTTTAAAGAAGCTATTAAGGTAGCAAGCCCTAGCTTGTATGATAGCATAAAAAAACAGAAGTTTAATGGTTCGGTAAACAATGTAGTAATGAAATATTATAGTAGAATATCAACAAGAACTACTCCATTTGGATTATTTTCAGGAGTATCAATTGGGAGCTTTGATGATAACACAGCAGTAAGTTATGACGATGATAACTTTAATAAGAGAATAAGGGTAGACTATGAGTGGTTGGTAAAATTAATAAAGAAAATTGAGATAGATTATAAGGGATATAAAGCTTTTTATTTATATACTAGTAGAAATATATGTGAGTATGGAAATAAGATTGAGAATCCTGTAATAACCTGCTTTAACCATTATAAAAATAACGAATCTTATAAGGGAAAATGCTATATAAACAATAAGCCTAATATAAGATTTATATTGAGTATTCTGAGAGATGGTGCTAGATATGACGATATTCAAGAGGTATTTAGAAGAAAAAATCTAAAGGTAGCTAATTCTGTTTTGGACAATCTTTTAGAAGAATTAATAAAGAATGAATATATATATACGGAAATAAGACCTAAAATTAATGAGAGTTCCCCTTTAGATTACATATTAGAGAGACTAAAAACTAACAGGTTTCAGATAGAATTTTTACAAGAGCTATACAAAGTTAATTTATTGATTAAGCAATATAATTCTTTAAAAAAATCAGAAGGCTTAGCATTATTAGATGAGATACAAAATTTAATGGCCAACATAATAGAAAATAAATCCTACATCCAGGTAGATATAACTAATCCTTTTAAAATAAAATTAGGTGAAAATATTAAAGCTGAAGTAAGTGAACTAGTCAACTTCTTAGCACATTTTAATGGAAAGCTTCATGTAGAAGATAGCTTAAGTATATTTAAAGAAAACTTCGGAGAAAAGTATGGACATTATAGGGAAGTACCTTTATTAGAAGCTATAGATCCAATATACGGAGTAGGTTATGATGAAGAAAAAGGTGAAGAAGAGGGTGGAAAGTATCTAAATAAGGATATATTAAAAAATAATTTTATTAAAAGAAAAATTATAGATGCCATAAAGAATAATAGTGATGTAATTTTATATGATGATGACATAGATGAGATATCAGAGAAGACTAAAGCTGAGTGTTTTCCAGATTCTATGGAATTAAATCTCAGTATTTTAGCTGAAAGTATTAGTGAAGTAAATAGCAATAGATACAAGCTAAAACTTGGAGCAAACTATGGATCCTTAGGTGCTGGAAAGAGTGTAGGAAGATTTTATGATGTTTTAAAAGATACTTCTAATATGTATAAAGAAATAAAGCTGGAAGAAGATACACTATTAAGTGAAGATTTTATTAAATGCGAACTAATAAGTTTAGACATTGACCCAAGATCAACAAATGTATCAATATCTAATAATTTTAGAGATTTCCAGATAAACATAGCTAATCTTCCAGTGGAAGGTGAGAAACCTAATATAGATATAAATGATATATATATAGGTCTAGAAAATGATGCTTTGTATTTAAAAAGTAAGAAATATAATAAAAAGTTGATAGTGACAACAAATCATATGTTAAATACATTGAGATCAGGTAAGATATGCAAGTTATTGAGAGATATTAGTGAAGGTTGCAATACCGTAATGCCTTTTTCAATAATTAATTATATATATATGCTTGATCTAGACTATACCCCTAGAGTTATATATAAAAATACTGTTTTAATAAGTAAGAGCTGGAGAATAAGAAAATCAGATTTTAAGGAACCCTTAAGTTATAAAAACTTTTTAAAGAAGTTCTACCAATTTAAATTAAAATATGATATTCCTGATTTGTTGTATATAAGAAATGATGATTTAATGCTATTAATTGATTTAAAGATAGATAGCTTTAAGGAAATCCTATTTAATGAATTTAATAAACAAGATAGGAAATATATAATGCTACAGGAAGCAGACTTAAATTACACTTGGATTTCTAATAATGGGCAATACTACGCTAATGAGTTTGTATTCCAGGTAGTAAAAAATAAGAATCTTCTGAAGGATAAGCTTTTAAACATAAACAATATTTATCCAACCATGAGCAATTATAAAGACAATAAAAATAGAATTGTAGATAATGAAATTAGAAATTTTGGAATCTTTAATGAATGGATTTACTTAAAGATTTATCATAATAAAAGTAGAACTAAGGAAATGTTGTCTACAAAAGTATCGGCGCTAATAGATGTTCTTAAAAAAGAAGAACTTATTAGTAAGTGGTTTTATATACAGTATAAAGATGAAAAGCATCATATTAGATTAAGATTAAAGCTTAATGATACGGAAAAAAATTATGTACAAGTATTAAAAATACTAAGAAGCTTTGAAAAAAACTTGATTAATGATGGCTTGGCAGAAAAACTTGTGTTGGACTGCTATGAAAGAGAAATTGAACGATATGGTGGAATTAAAGTTATTGAACATGCAGAAGATGTTTTTGAAAAGCAAAGCTATATGGCATTAGAATTTCTGAAGTTAACTAATCTTTCAAAAATTAATACAGTTGATGAAATAGAGTTTGGTGTAATGGTTTTAATAAGCTTAATGGATTACTTAGGGATTGACTATATGACTCAGCTAAATATTTTTAATACTATAATTGACAAAGATTTTATGAGAAAAGAGTTTTCAGAAAATAGGAAAAAATATATAGCTTTATATAATGAATATATTGGTCTTACAGAAGATAATTTAGAAAAGCCTATAGGTAAAATACTAGTGTTAAGTATAGAAAGCATTAAAGGATTAGGTGTACAAGTTGATAAAGTAGATAAGGAATTTGAACTTACAAATTCTAAATTAGATATACTTTTAAGTCTGATGCATATGTTCTGCAACAGGCTATATGGCATTGATGAAAAGAAAAAAAAAAAGGTATTAGCATTTGTTAGACACACTTTGTATTCAGTAAGATATTTTAAGATAAAGAAGGAAACTTAGAAGCATTGCTCACAGTATAAAGGTGAGGAGATAAGTTTTTAAGAGGAGAAGTTTTATGGGGGTATTTAAAAGATATGAATGTATAAAACAGCATGATTTTAGTGATTGTGGACCTGCGTGTTTAGCTACAATAGCAAAGTATTACGGAATGGATATACACATATCCCAAATAAGGGAATATGCAGGAACAGAGACTGAGGGTACAACTGTTTTAGGACTAATAAAAGCTGGAGAGAAAATTAACTTAAAAGCAAAAGCAATAAGAATAAAGAGTTTTGATGACATTCATAAATTTTTTCCTAAGCCAGCAATAGCTCATGTGACTATTAGTACCAACATTTTGCACTATGTTGTAGTCTATGAAGTTAATGATAACTATATAACAGTAGGTGACCCTTCTAGAGGAATAGTGAAATATAAATTAGAGGACTTTTTCAAAATATGGACAGGCATAATAATTACATATGCGCCTACTAAAGATTTTGTACCTATTAAGAAAGATAATGGCGTATATAAAGAGTATTGGAACTTAATAAAAAATGAGAAAAAATTCTTTATTAAGATATTTCTCTTATCAATAATCACTACTTTGCTTGGACTTGTAGGAGCCTATTACTACAAATATATAGTTGATGATGCAAAAGCAGATAGCTTATTATTAATAACTTCAGGAACTATAATTTTGCTAGTCTTTAAATATATAACTGAATATTTCAGATCCATATTGTTACTAAAAGTTTCTCAAAATTTGGATAGATATATATTAATGAAATTTTATGATCATGTTATAAAACTACCTATGAATTTCTTTAGAACCAGAAAGGTTGGAGAAATAATATCAAGATTTAATGATGCTACAAAAATTAGAGAAGCACTTTCTTCTATAACTATAACAGTAATGATGGATTCTATTATGGTACTTGCAGGAATAATATTGCTTTTCAACTATAATAGAACTCTATTCTTTCTTTGTCTTATACCTATTATACTTTATTGTTCAATTATGGTTATATTCAAAAAACCATTGGAAGCAGGCAATAGAAATCTTATGAAAAGCAATTCTAAGTTTTATTCCTATCTAGTTGAATCCTTGGAGGGAATTGAATTTATTAAATGCGTAAATGGAGAAGAGAGAGTGGTATCAGATGCAAAAGATCGTTTTGCTGAAGTGATAGAGAATACAATAAAGTTTGGATATGTAGATAGTTTACATTCTAATATGAAAAATAGTATAGGACCAATTTTTACAATACTAGTATTATGTGTTGGCTTTTTTCAAGTTTTAAAGGGAAGTTTTACTATTGGAGAACTGATAAGTTACAGTTCATTATTAACATACTTTATAGGTCCTTTAGATAGATTAACTGGCCTACAGTCTCAAATCCAAAGTGCTTTAGTAGCTACTGAAAGATTAACTGAGATACAGATTTTACAAACTGAGAAGAAGACTGAATCAGAAGAAAAATTACTATCTCCTGAAAGTCTGTTGGGAGAAGTTGTATTTAACAAGGTTGATTTTAGGTATGGAACAGGTAATAAGATATTGAAGAGCTTAAAGTTTTCAATAAAGAAAGGTAGTAAAGTTGCTTTTGTAGGAGAAAGTGGTTCAGGTAAGACAACAATAGCAAAATTACTAATGGGATTTTATAAAGTTGAAGGTGGGCAAATATTAATAAATAATTATAATATTGACGATATTGATAAAAATATTTTAAGAGAAAAAATAGCTTATGTTTCTCAAGACTACTTTTTCTTTTCAGGTACTATAAGACAAAATTTAGAGTTTGCAAATATAAATGCAAGTTTTGATGAAATAAAAGAAATTTGTAAGATAGTTCAGATAGATGAGTATATAGAGAATTTAACTTTTAAATATAATACAAAGCTAGAGGAAAATGCTACTAACCTATCTGCTGGTCAAAGGCAAAGACTTGCTATTGCGAAAGCTCTTCTTAGAAATCCAGAAATATTAATATTAGATGAAGCAACCTCTAATTTGGACTCAATAACAGAGGTTGAAATCCAAAAGGCATTGGATAATTATAGGGTCAATAATACAAGGATAATTATTGCACATAGATTAAGCACAATAGTTGGATGTGATAAAATTTTTGTTTTTAAAAATGGTGAATTGATTGAGGTAGGAAGTCATGAAGAGCTTATAAGTTTTGAAGGATATTATTATGACTTGTGTATGAAGCAAGGTTTAGTAAATAACAAAAGTCTAGGTAATGAAAATAGAGTAGAGGTAAATGCATGATTAATGTGATTATATATGGAATAAATATGGTTACAATTAAAATCCTGAATTTAATAGATGAGAATAAATGTAATGTAAGTGCCATTATAAGCAATAGCAAAAAAAATATAGGTAGAAAGATAAAAGAGATACCAATTATAGCACCAGAAGAAATCAATAAGTTTTCCTATGAATTAATAATAAAAGCAATCAGTGAAGAAAACATTAAAGGTAGTCAAGCTATAAATTTTAAAGATTACCTTAGGAACTACTATGATTTTGAAATAGGTAGATTATTATACAAGTTAAATACAAATTATGAGACAATAGATGGGTTTATAACAGGGTTGTCCTATGCTGAAGTAGGAATTGATGAGGACATTATTGAAGGAAATGTAATAAATGCTGCAATTTCTAGTCAGGATATATTTTATGATTATGAGGTTGCAAAGTATATATTACTCAATAACAAATATGCCGATAAAGTGAAATTTGCAATAATTGGATTGACCTATTACAGTTTTCATTTTGATTTATCTAAGTCTAGTGTGGGAGATAGGGTATATAGTTATTACCCTTTTACTAATAATATACACAATAGAGAAGACTTGTCCGGAGTAAAATGTGAAGAGTTTAATCGAGTAGAGACAATTTTGAAGAATATATTTATAGAAGATTATAAAAATGAAATATATAAAGCATTGATAGATGAATATGAAATAGGATGGAAGGATTATATAAGCGGATACCTTACACCAGAAAAAATAGCAATAGGTAAAGAAAATGTGAGGAAAGATTCCTTGAAAAATTATCCTATTACAGTTGAGGAGAACAAAAAAATATTAAATGATTATATAGATTTTCTTAAAGCTAGGAACATAACACCTTATATAATAATTTGTCCAACTAGCAAATACTATCATCCATATCTATCTGAAAGAATTAGTAGTGAGTTTAAGTCGGTAATAGAAGAGATAAGTTATAATAAAGCTGTAAGAGTATATGATTATTTTAATAGTGATATGTTTAGCGAAAGTGACTTTTATGATACAGCTCATTTAAATAGGATAGGAGCTAGAAAGTTTACTAATCTGATTAATTTGGAAGTATTAAAAAGTAGTGTTAGATAAAGTATATATTTTAATATTCAATTTTAATAAAAACAAAGGATATATTATTAGAAGCTATGTGTAGACGGCTTAAATGTATATATGGAAAAAGAATAAAAAAGACAAGTTAAGTCGCCTACCATATTTTTCTCATAGACATTTGGGAAGACAGATATGCAAAAAGCTCAGTGAATAAAATCGCAATACTAGAACATTTTACTTTTGTATTTGTTCTATCCAATTTATTATAACTTTAAAAGAAAGTCCTAAGTTTCCTGATTGGCAGTGATTTTGAGCATTCTCTTTTCTAGTGAACATACGAGTTGTTAGAGAGCGTACATTAGTAAGAGCTTTACTTTGCTCAAAAAGTTGATTTAGAGGAATATAGTGGTCTTCTTGTGCGGCCATGAGAAGAACATCTTGCTCTAATTTTTCTGATATTTTAGAGGTATTGTAAAGTAAGATTTTACTTAAAAATTCATATGGAGTCTTACTTCCTGTGATATGAATACCTTGATTTATTGCCCATTCAACCATGAGACTTTGCTTCATTAAGCCTTCAAATAAAGTATTCACTTCTTCATCATTTTTATCAGACATAAGAGAATTCACTTTTTCTTTTAATTCTCCAGGAAGTGTGTTTAGTACTACTTCATAAAAATTTGAAAGAATATCATCTGCAACTACACGCTGCACCCGTTTTTCAAAGGCTGCAGCTCTGATTGCTAAGTAACCTCCTAAAGATATTCCTATTAATGTTACATGATTAAGGTTAAAGTAATCCAATATTGCTTTTACAGGTTTTTCCCATTGGTGAGTCATTGGTATTTTATAATCTTCAAGGGCGGATCCTTGTCCAGGACCATCAAAAAATACCACATCATAACCAGATTCTTTAAGTAATAAAGCCATCTTGAATATTTCTTCTACATAGCTATCAAAGCCTCCGAACATTACAATTGTTCCTTTTGGAGCTTTTGAAGTGAAACGATAAGTAGGAAGAAATCCATTCTCGTAAGGAACTCTATAAGGCTGTTCATCACTTATATTAAAATATTCCTGCATTAGTGAGATAAACTGTTTACGGTAATTTTGCTTCTGAGGATGAGTAGCTGTCATATAAAATTCCGCTGTTCTTAGATAATAAGCGGCTTTTAATGTATTACCTTCATTTAATGACTTATTATATAGTTCTAGAAACTTCTGAATAAATTCTTCATAATTATGAATGCTTGGGCTTATCTCTCTCATTTCTTTAAGCATAGCATCATCATTTGTCATGTTGTAGCAACGGTTCATTTGAAAGTTAACACTAAAGTCTGGATGTAGGTCATCGTAAAATCCAACTGGAAATAAATCTTTTCTTATTTTTAAATCTTTCATAAAATTCATCACCTTTCATTATTTGTTTGTTTATTGAGAAAATCTATCATCTGCATACTTTTATTTTATTTTTTTATTGATTGATTAACAACCAGCAAAGTATAAAAGAATTATTTGATAATATACATATCTACTGACTTTTGTTGCTTAACTATATAAAGTAGATTATTTTGATGATAGTTGCTTTTTATTTTCATTCTATTAAAATTAATATGTATAATTAGTATTTTATGTATTTAAAAGTAATTGATTATGGAATGGGTGAGAAAGTTATGGAAGCTAAAGTAGACTTAAGAGTGATTAAAACACGTGCTAATATTAAGAATACCTTTATTGATTTACTTTTTGAGAAAGAATTCAACGAGATTACTATACAAAACATATTAGATAAGGCATTAATTAACCGTTCTACTTTTTATAAGCACTATTCAGACAAATATGAATTAGCAGAGCAACTTACAGCTGAAACTTTAAAAAATGCTGCTCTGTTTATTAATGAACGGTTTAGTGATAAGAAAGAGGAGAATATATTTCCTACTATTTACAAAGCCTACGCTTATCTATATGAGCAAAGAAAGACAATACTTGCTTTGTGGAAAATTAGAACAAATAATATTAACCTATATGAGGAACTTGAAAATTTATTAAAGAAAGATTTTCTACAATACTTAATACTTCATAACAAATGTAAAGATAGCTCCTTACTGGATTACTATTCAACTATGTACTCCTCTTTAGTACTAACCACAATAAAATGGCTCTTAACTTCTGGAAAGGAATCAGATATTAAAAAAATTCTTGAACAAATTCAAAGTAGCTTTGATGTCAGTGTGTTATAATTTAAGAAGCATTAGTAAAGAATTAAAAGGTAATCTATATAAGAAAGTGAGGCTTAGAAGAGAAAGTTATGAAAGATTATTTAAAGTTTTTTGAAGAAGACGAGCATGAAGGTAAAACTTTTAATACAACAGGCTTGTGCATATCTGATAAGCATTATATGGTGAATATAGATTATAAGCTAAAGAGCATAATTAAATTAATTCAAAAAGAGAATTACTTTGTAATAAACAGGCCTAGACAGTATGGAAAGACTACAACACTTCATACTCTTGAAGAAATACTAAAGATTAGATATAAGGTTATAAGTTTAGATTTTGAAGGGTTAGGTTCTGTATTTGATTCAGAAGAAAACTTTTGTAATTACTTTATGAATGCTATTAATGAGTCTATTGGAGTAGAATTAGATACAGTTTATACATTCGTAGATTTAATTTATACTATAAAGAAAATAACTAGTAACATGGAAGTTATATTGATTATTGATGAAGTGGATAAAGCTTCAAATAATAAGTTGTTTTTAGATTTCTTAGGGATGCTTAGATCATTATATTTAAGTAGAGCAAAAGTAAATGGAACTACATTTAAATCAGTAATATTAGCAGGGGTACATGATATTAAAAACTTGAAGATAAAATTTAGAGACGATTCAGATATAAGATATAATTCTCCTTGGAATATAGCAGTAAAGTTTGATATAGATATGAGTTTTAATGAATTTGAAATAGGAACTATGCTAGAGGAGTACTCAAAAGAAAATAATTTAGAATTAGATATAGAAAAATTGAGTAAGGAAATATTTAAGTTTACCAATGGATATCCTTTTTTGGTATCTAGGGTATGTCAAGTTATAGATGAAGATATATTAAGAGATAACAAAAGGCCGTGGGTATTAGAGGAAATTCAAAAAGCAGTAAAAATAATAGTTAATGAAAAAAATATGCTTTTTGATGATTTGATAAAGAATATGGAAAATAATAAGGAATTATATGAGTGTATATATAATGTGCTCATATTAAATATTAATCAAGTATTCAATATAAATAATCCAGTAATAGAACTTGGGCACATGCTTGGATACTTAATAGCAGATAAAAATAATAATGTAGCAGTGTCTAATAAAATTCTCAGGGAAGTAATTTATAATTACATGATATCAAAAATGAATGTGACTAATATGAGTTCTTATAATTTTAAGGATAACTTTATAACAACTAATAACGGCTTGAATATGGAACAAATACTTTTAAAATTTCAGCAATTTATGAAAGAAAATTATAGTTCAAAAGATGTTGAATTTTTAGAAAGGCATGGAGTTTTGTTATTTTTGTCATTTATAAAACCAATAATAAATGGTGTCGGGTTTGATTATAAGGAAGTACAAATATCAGAAGAGAGAAGAATTGATCTAGTAATTCAATATAATCATAATAAGTATGTTATTGAAACAAAAATATGGCATGGTGACATAGCACATCAAAAAGGATTAAAACAGCTAAAAAACTATTTAAGCATAGAAGGATTAGGTAAAGGATATCTTTTAATATTTAGTTTTAATAAAAACAAAGAATATATTAGCAGAAAATATAGTATAGAAGGAAAGAAAATATTTGAAGTTGTTGTGTAGTAAAAATAATGTTATTTTTTCAACAGTGAATGAATAATAAAAGCGATTTATGATAATTTATTTTATCATAAATCGCTTTTATTATTTATAGGTTTAATACCCATTAAATATTCCTGCAAACTTTTTGTCTATAAAATCTCACTATTGTAAGCTATACTTTTTATGTAATGAGTTTCCTGTTAGGTATTATATTAAAGAGTTGAAGGGGTAGTACATTAAATGTTTAACGATTTTATAAAACATTACAATATAATTAGGGTAATACTAAGAGAAGTTTTTTTATATGGATGTTTTTCTATAGAAGGCTTGGAAGAGAAAACAAATATGAGTTCAAGAAAGATTAGCTACGAGATAAGAAGGATACAGCAATATATAGAATCGGAATTTATAAGAACAGACAGAGATGGAAGGAATAAGCTTTTAGCACTGACTTACGATTCTATAACAAATACAGAGAATTTTTTAGTTAAAACCTATATGACAAAGAGCTTTACTAAGTCTGATTTAGTTCTATATTTTAATCTTATAATGTTTTTAAGCAATGGTAATAGGTCCTACTGTTTTAGAGAAATAGAAGATGGGCTAATTGAACAAGGATTAATATCCTATGATAATATAAGCAGCAAAACTTTAGAGAGAAAACTAAATGAAATGCACAGCAAGCTTGGGGTACTAGAGTGTGAAACAGTAAAAAGGACAAAATATTATACTGTGGCAGAGGATATTTTCAAGGAGCTTAGTAATAAGGAAATTGAAGAACTAATGATTGCGGTATCTTTTTTTAAAAGCATATTATTTCCTGTAACTTCAGGTTATTACTGTGAGCAGAGCTTAAAGGATTACGCTGAATATGAAAGAGGTATGAACTTAGATAAAAAGGATTATTTTCAGTATAAGAATCTATACTTTCATCCAGTTATTGAAGAGCATATTCTTTGGGAACTTATAAATGCTATATGTAATAGAAGATATATAAAGCTTAAATATAACTATCCTAAGACAGCATATAAAGATAAAACTCCAGAACTATTAAAGCCCTTTAAGCTTCGATATGACATTAATTGTGGAAGATTTTACTTAGTTTCTTATTCGAAGGAAAATAGATGCGTAGTTTCAAGACTTGATAGAATAGATGACATTGAAGTGTGCAAAGAAACTTATAAGGATCTTAAATTTGAAGAGTTTTATAAGAGAGACTTTAAGCATAGCTGGTCCAGTGTTAAATTAGATAAAGGCAAAAAGATGGAAAAGATCAAGCTAGAAATAACAATAGAAGAGCCTAAGGAAAAGTATATTATAGATAGAATAACAAGTGAGGTACAGCAATGTTCCATAAATAAGATAGAGAAAGGTCGTTATCATCTAGATATGGTTGTAAATGACAGCTTTGAGATGGTTCCTTGGATAAGAAGCTACTCAGGGTATATAAGAGTTATTCAAGGAAGAGGAATAATTAATAGGATGGTAGAGGACTGGGAGGAGATGCTTGAAAATTATGGAGATATTTGAGGAAGTTAAAAACAGGTACATGCGTATTGCTTTTAAGGTACTTAACCAGTGCCAAGAAGGAATCTCAGAAGATCAAGTGGTTAAGATAGTTGAGGCTGATGAATTTGAAGAAAAGCTAATAGGAAACAATTTTCATACCTTTGAGGGATTACTTCTTAATAGATATTCAGAAAATGAAAATTTTAATATCCTTAAAGAGAGGGAGGGATTTTATTATCCCAATATAAAAAAAGAGAATAATGGACCTATAGTACCTGTGAGGCTAACTAACATTGAAAAGGCATGGTTGAAAAATATGCTTGAGGATAAAAGACTCAATGTCTTTCTAAGAGATACAACAATAGAGAAGTTGAAAATTGCTCTTAAAGATTTTGATGCTCCTCCAATTAATGAACTTATAGACATTACCAATGGATCAATACCTTCTGAATCGGAAGATACCGAACAGTTTGAGGAAAACTTTAGAAGTCTGCTTAAAGCGATTAAGGAAGAGAAAGCCATACGATACTGCTGCGCTGATAAGTGTGCTGATTATTTTAATAAATGGTTTATTCCAATAAGATTAGAGTATTCCTTGAAGAATGGAGAATTTAAGGTTTCATTGTACTCTATTGAAGATGATAAATTTTTTATTGAGAAGGTATCAAAGTTTACTGATATAAAAATAGAAAACAATAGAGAGAGTAAAATCAACAGAGAAGCAGTTATAAAGCTTTTAGGTGAACAAAGATATTCAAAAGAATCTATTGTCTTAGAAGTGATAGATAAAAGATCAGCAATGGAAAGATGCTTTATGAGTTTTTCAGAATTAGAAAGGTATTCAAGGTGTATTGAAAGAGATAAGTATGAATTAAAACTCTTTTATTATAACTTTGAAGAGGAAGATATAATAAGAAGAATACTAGCCCTAGGACCATACGTTAAGGTAGTATCTCCAAAAGCCATTAGAGACGAGGTAATTAAAAGAATCAAACTAGCTATTGAATTGAATAGCTGTAATATTAGTAAAGAGGGTGTAAATGAGATGATAGAATTAAAGGGAAAATATAATACAGCGAAGGTTTATACAGATAAATTAGAGCCAGAAGTAATATCTCAGGTAATTGAATTGTGTAATCAGGAATTTTCTAAAGACAGCAGTATTGCCATAATGCCTGATACTCATGCAGGCAAAGGCTGTGTAATAGGTTTTACTGCAGATTTAGGAGATAAGGTTATTCCTAATATAGTTGGTGTAGATATAGGCTGCGGAATGACAACAGTAGAACTTGGGAAGATTGATATAGATTTACATCAAATAGATGAGGTTATAAGAAGATGGGTACCATCTGGAATGTCAGTTCATGAAAGTAGAATAATTCGGTTTTCAAAGCTTGAACAATTATTCTGTTATAGAGATTTGGCCAATACCAAAAGAATTGAAAGAAGTATTGGTACTTTGGGCGGTGGTAATCATTTTATTGAATTGGATAAAGATGATGAAAATAATATATATCTGGTAATTCACTCTGGAAGCAGAAATTTAGGAAAGCAGGTTGCAGAGATATATCAAAACCTTGCTATTGATATATGTTCTGGTAAGGAGGATTACTTTGAGAAAAGAGAGGAAATTATAGAGAACTATAAGAAAGAAGGAAAGAGGAAACTTATCCAGTCTGCATTAAAGGAGCTTAAGACAAAATATGATGATATGCTTCCAAGCTATCCAAAGGAGTTATGTTTTCTAACTGGTAAGTATAGAGAAAAATATCTACATGATATGAGCATATGCCAAGAATATGCAGCCCTAAACAGAGAAACTATGGCCAATATAATACTAGATAAGCTACTAGGAAAGAGCATAAGTGATTTTAGCTTTTTCCATACCGTACACAATTATATAAATTTCAAAGATAATATAATAAGAAAAGGTAGTATATCAGCCTATGAAGGAGAAAAGGTTTTAATACCTATAAATATGAGGGATGGAAGTATACTTGCTTTTGGAAAAGGCAATGCAGACTGGAACTATTCAGCACCCCATGGAGCAGGAAGGGTAATGAGCAGGACTAAGGCAAAGGAAAAACTGTCACTAAAGGATTATGAGAAGGCTATGGAAGGAATTTATACTACATCGGTCAATGATTCTACTATAGATGAGGCACCTATGGCGTATAAACCAATTGAGGATATCATTAGTAACATTAAAGAGACTGTAGATATATATAAGCTTATAAAGCCAATTTACAATTTTAAGGCAAGTGAGTAAGGATTAAAAAATCTAAAGGAAAGTTTTGCTCAGAATGCAAGGTTTTTGTCTGTAGCTAATTGGATGAAAGTTTATAATTAGAGTATAGAAGCTATTAAGTTATTACGATATATGGGGGAATTACTATGGTTGATAAACAATTAAGTATTAATAATAACATAGAATATGATAGTGGCAAAGACAAGTATCCTGAGTTTGAACAATCGGTAAAAAGATACTTTGATTCTATAATTAATATACAGGAAAAACTATTTACAACAAATTCAGAAGGACTATTTGAGGCTTATCTAAATAATTTACCTAGAGAAGCACGTCAGCATTATAATTGTAAAGCCTGTAAGAACTTTATTGAGCGTTATGGAGCATTGGTTACTATTTCTGAATACGGAGAAATTCACTCTGCTATTTGGAATGAAATTGATACCCCAGATTTCTTTAAAGAGTCTGTGAAAGCTATGAAGAATATTGTTCTAAAATCAGAAGTCAGTGGAGTTTTTATATCAGAGTTAAAAAAACTTGGACAGTCAATTACAGGAAGGTGGAGCCACTTATCAGTATCATTGCCAGCTAAAATGGTTTATAGACCAAGATTAATCAACGCTAGTCAAGCTATGGCTGAAAAGTTGGAGGAATTTAGAATATTGAAAAATAGTATTTTGGAATATCCAAGTGATGCAGTGGAACAAGCTGTAACGCTTCTAAGGACTGAAGCATTGTATAGATCAGAAAAATGCTTGGGGGTCGCAGAGTGGCTAATGGATTTACATGATAGACTTTCAAAGGTAAGGAATAAGTATAATTCTGATAATATTATATGGCTGGCAGTAGCCATGGCACCTACTGGTTATTGTCATGTTAAAAGTTCTATGATAGGAACTCTACTTGATGATATTATTTCTGGATTATCATATGAGTTAGTGAGCCGCAGATTTGCTGAAAAAATGCATCCACTTAGATATCAGCGGCCTCAAGCGGCACCAACAGAAGGAAATATAGCACAGGCAGAGAAAATTGTAGAGAAACTAGGAATTGATAAATCTCTAGTACGTAGATTTGCAAGAGTAGAAGAGCTTAAGAAGCTATGGACAACAAAAAAAGAAAAAGACAGCATAAGAAGTAGTGGCGTATTTTCACATCTAACAGCTAAATACAAGAAGGAAAATGATAAAATGGAGATACCAGCAGTTACTATGACCTGGAGAAAGTTTTCTGAAACTGTTCTGCCATTAGCAGAAGGTATCGAGTATCTTGTTCAACAGAAGAGGGATAATTATTCAGCTATAGTTACAGCTTCCAATGAGGAAGCACCACCTATTCTTCAATGGGATAATGAGGATAAGCGTAATCCTTTTTCCTGGTACGTATATAGTGGTGGCTCTGATTATCGTAGATGGGGACTAGCTAAAGGATACTGTAAGGTAACTGCAATCTGTTTACAGCCTACCATGTGGTATGGAGAGTACCCACATCAAAGTAAAAGTGTATTCTTTATCTTAGAAGGAGCTAAGGATCATGATTATAGGAGTGCTGGAAATGCACTGTTCCCAGAGAATCTAAAATCTGAACTACGTGAAATACGTTCAACAATAGAAGCATATTCAAAAAGCTCAATCATAGAAGGCTATGAAGAATCCTCAGCTTGTGGTATTAAGTTGGAGTATGGTAGCAGCTGGAATGCTACTTTCCGTGTTACAACAAATGCGGGAACAGCAATATATAAGCTAGATAGATGGGATTAATCTTTTGATTTAAGTCATAGACGGCTTTGAGGTATATTTAAAAAGATATCTGTTAAGAAAAAGTTTATAATGAGTTTATGTTGATATATAATAAATATAAAAGATAAGATTTAGTATAATATTTATAGTGAATAATTTTAAGATTAAAATAGATGAGGAACTAAAGCTATGACAATGGAACTTGAAAAATACTACAATAAGTTTTGTGAAGACAAAAGATTAACTAGAAGGCATGGACAAGTAGAATATATTACGTCTATGAAATATATTCATGATTACTTAGAGAATAATAGAGCTGCAAAAATATTAGATGTTGGAGCAGGAACTGGTAGATACTCTGTACAGCTAGCAGAGGAAGGCTATGATGTTACTGCTATAGAGCTTGTGAAACACAATCTAGGTGTTTTAAAATCAAAAGGAAGTACAGTAAAAGCAATGCAAGGTACAGCTCTAGATTTATCAAGATTTGAAGAGAATACTTTCGATGTAACCTTGGTATTTGGACCAATGTATCACCTATATAAGTTTGAAGATAAGGTAAAAGCGCTGGAAGAGGCTAAGAGAGTAACCAAGGTTGGAGGAATTATCTTAGTAGCATACTGTATGAATGAATATAGTATAATAACCTATGGTTTTAAAGAAAATAATATACTTAAATCTATTGAAAATGGTAAAGTTAATAAAGATTTTCATGTTGTAGCAGAACCAGAGGATTTATATGACTATGTAAGAATTGAAGATATTGATAAGATAAATGAAGCAGCAGGGATACAAAGGTTGAAGTTAGTTGCAGCGGATGGACCAGCCAATTATATGAGGCCTATATTAAATGCTATGGATGAAGATACTTTTAAGGTTTTCATTGAGTATCATCTTTCTACCTGTGAAAGACCTGATCTTTTAGGTGCAAGTGCACATACCTTAGACATTTTGAGGAAGTAATAAAATATTAAATATAGACAATATTAAAAGCTATAGAGTAAGCTTTTAGTAATCACTAATAATTTAAAAGATTTACTTAATATTAAAGAGGAACGGCTTTAATTAATTTGAAAAAAGCATAGTTTATTATAATATAACCCACAAGGAAATCCATACTTAGCAATTTCCTTGTGGGTTTACTTTATAGTTATATATCTATGAAGATAAAGCTTTGTAAAATATAATAGTAATAGCTTGTCTCTTTACAAAGTTATAAAATCACATAATAGCTAAATCAGATGCCTTCAAATCATTTAATATTAAGATATAAATATCTATATCATTAATTAAACTATATCTGTAACACCATTTACATTAGCTTGCTCATTTTCATCTAGTGGAATAACCAGATACTTTTTACCATCGATGATTTGTGATTTTATTTGAGATATCTTTTGAGGTTTTACTTTAACCACAACATCATATTCATCATTAGTAGTATTATCTTCATTAGTATCTGTGTCTATCTCAGAATCAAAGTTAGTTTCTAAATTGTTATCCAAAGCTTCTTCAGAATTAGAGTCAGAAGTAATTTCTAAATTAGAGTCAGCTCCGTCTATATCACTAGTAGTATTATGCTCTGCTTCTACAACTTTCTCTTTTTCTAGGGTTAAAGCAGCTTCTTGTTTTGTTTGTTCAAGTCTTTCTTCTAATATACGAACTTTCTTTTCAAGCTTTTCTTCCTTTTTTTTCTGTTCATTTGCTGCTAGAGCTTTCTTATCTATTAGGTTTTCTACTACAGCAGGAGTGTCACCAAACTTTTCTGTATAAGTCTTTTCTATTTTTTCAGTGATTTCTTCAGGAATACCACTTTCAATAAGAATTTCTTGAATATTATCATTGGTAAGAATTATAGGTTCGGCATCTTTGCCGTTTATAGCTACGTTTTCTTCTACCATGTTATTGAGGGTTTCTTGAATTTCTAGCAATATGTGCTCTGATTTTTGATCGTCATAACCAACAGCTTTGCTAATTATAGTTTGGAAAACTTCCTTTTGTTCCGTAGCAGTTTGCTTTGAACCGCAACCAAGAGCTTCTTCCATCAATTCTGGATGAGTGTCCTTAGCATTCTTTGCATAATACATAATTGAGTGAATATCAGAGCTACGGTCTATAAAAGCTGGATATACAAATCCAAGATCAGGGGCACCAACTACCCAGTCTCTGATACGGGCACCAATTCTATTCTCATCCTCAAAGTATCCAAGAGCTGGTTTGGAAAGTGTTACTGGGCATATTGCACATAAAATATATTCATAAACTTCTTCTGATTCATCTAATTTTGCGTTATCTGTAGTTCGTGTAAGAACATCGTAAGCATCGTGAAAAACAAGTATTAAATAGTTACCTGTATAGTCGTAGCTATCTATGATTGATCTATAGAAGTCATCTAGTAGTGCATCATTTTTTAGTCCACTTTTCTTTAACTCCAATAAAGAAAGCTGCTTACTGCCTATACCTTCTTCTCCAAGAGGAAAGTCAAGCTGTAGAAGATTATTTCCTACTGTTCCAGATAAAACTTTTTTAGCAACTTCTAAATACTTAAAGAATTCTTCTTCTCTTAGGGTTAAAAAGGTTTCTTTAATCTTTAGTACTGTATTTTTTTCAGCATCTACATAGCAACCACACATTTTTGTAAAGGTACAGTCGTCCTTTTTTAAACGTCTTTTTAGTTCTAATACATCTTTTTTTCTCATATATATAATCCTTTCGTTTTATAACAGAATATATTTTTACTCTTATTATGATATTTAATATGGATTTGTGAAAGTTTGCACTTGGTAGTAAAAAATTGGTAATTAATATTTTATACAATTATAGTATATTGTGCAATGACCAAGTCTGCAAGTGACCAAATAAATGAAAAACATATTTGAATAATCTGAGAAAAATAAAGTTGAATCATAAAAAAATGAATGGTAAAATTAGGAAAGAAAATATGGTGCAGTAAATACTAATGAACTGACGACAAAGTACTTTGTCTTAGAAAAGCAATTTATAAATATTTATTTATGGGGGAGGTAATATGTCAAAATTACATGTTTATATAGCAGCTTGGGTATCTACAGCATTAGCTGTATCAGTAGCAGTTTATGTTACTAAAAGCGCAGCGCCTTTGTTTGCTATGCTAATCCCAACTTTCATAGTAGAATCAGATAAAAAAGAAAAGTAATTCTAATAAATAGCTGTTGTAAAGGTATTCTTTGCAGCAGCTATTTAATTATATTTAGAGAAGTTATTTACTTAAGATTAAATTCCTTGTGAGTACATAGCTTCAGCTACTTTAATAAATCCAGCAATATTAGCTCCTACAACTAAGTTATCTTCATATCCGTATTCGGTTGCAGCAGTACTGCATTTTTCATATATGCCTTTCATTATAGCTTGTAGTTTATCGTCAACTTCTTCAAAGGACCAAGAATATCTCATGCTGTTTTGAGACATTTCTAGAGCAGAAGTGGCCACACCTCCAGCATTAGCAGCCTTGGCAGGTCCGAATATAATTTTATTATCAATAAATAGATCAACAGCTTCAATTGTAGAAGGCATATTTGCTCCTTCACCAACGGCATAACAGCCGTTAGCTATTAATATTTTAGCTGAATTTTCATCTATTTCATTTTGAGTGGCACAAGGAAGTGCAATATCACATTTAACTGTCCATATTCCATTGCAGCCTTCAGTATATGTGGCAGTAGGATGGTATTTTGTATATTCGCTTATTCTTTTTCTTTCTACTTCCTTAAGCTTTTTTATGGTAGCTATATTTATCCCATTTTCATCATAAATATAGCCATTAGAGTCGCTCATAGCTATAACCTTAGCTCCTAATTGAGTTGCTTTTTCATGTGCATAAATAGCCACATTGCCTGATCCTGAAATAATAACATTAGCACCATAAAAAGACTTGCTTTTTGCCTTTAAGGCTTCATTCATAAAGTAACATAGGCCGTAGCCTGTTGCCTCAGTTCTTCCCAAGCTTCCACCGAAGTTTAAACCTTTGCCAGTTAGAACTCCAGTAAACTCATTATTTATTTTTTTATACATCCCATACAGGTAGCCTATTTCACGACCACCAACTCCTATATCTCCAGCTGGTATATCTGTATTTTCACCAATATGCCTATTAAGCTCTAACATAAAGCTTTGACAGAATCTTTTTATCTCTGAATTTGACTTACCCTTTGGATCAAAGTCGCTTCCACCTTTACCTCCTCCTATTGGAAGACCAGTTAAGGCATTTTTGAATATTTGTTCAAAACCCAGGAATTTTATTATTCCTACATTAACTGATGGATGGAACCTTAAACCACCTTTATACGGACCTATAGCACTGTTAAATTGAACTCTAAATCCACGGTTAATATGCTCCACACCGTTATCATCTACCCATGGAACTCTAAAAATTATCTGTCTTTCAGGTTCTACTATTTTATCGAAAATTTTATCCTTCACCCATTCAGGATGTTTTTGTGCAACTGGTTCTAGTGATAGAAGTACTTCCTTTACTGCCTGATGAAACTCAGGCTCATTTGGATTTCTTCTTAATACATCTTCCATCACACTTTTTAATATATCCATTCTTATTTCCTCCACTAACTATACTCTCTATATTTATATACTTAATAAGTACAATATATCTTCTCCATTATTAATTAATATCTGTATCTCTAAAAGTACATATTTGTAAAGCCTTAAGATTTTATTTTAATTTATGTTATTTTTTAATATATATACTCTTAGATACCAAGTAGTACTTAAAGGAGTAATGTATAAATACAATTTGAAGAAGAGTTTAATTGTAAATATATGGATGATGAGTTTTTACTCTTTAATATATAAGCAGGAAATGTAGAAAAATAATAAGTCTTTATAATTAAATATTTATTTATATGGATTAAAATACTTAAATTTACATATGTAAAGGATTAAAATATAATTGTGTAAAGGGTATATAGCTATAATTGGGTTAATTTAATATATGAGAGGTGATTATATGTACTCAAAAATTGACTTAAGTGGTATTTGGAATTTTCAATTAGATGCAAATAAGCAAGGAATAAAGAAGCCTTTTAATGATGAGATCTTACTTCCAGGAACCACATCTAATTCTAAAAAAGGTAAGAAGAATGAAAGAATAGAGCTTGGGTGCTTAACTGATGAATATAAATTTGAAGGATATGCGTGGTTTTCAAGAGAAATCGAGATTTCTGATGATATTTATGATAAAACAAGCTTTCTATATCTAGAAAGAACCCGTGTTACTACTTTATGGATCAATAATATGGAGGTTGGTAAACAAAGCAGTCTCTGTACTCCTCATATCTATGAAGTAACAGGATATTTATCAAAGGGAAAAAATATAATTACAATACTTGTTGATAATACAGATTATCCTACGAAGGGAGGTCATTTAACCTCTCAGGATACTCAGACTAATTGGAATGGTATAACTGGAAGAATTGAATTGCAGATATTTAATAAAACATATTTAGAGGATGTTCAGGTTTATTCCAATATAATAGACAAATCAGTGACTATAAAAGCAAAAGCTATTGGTACAAGCGGTGGAGTATTATATGTATCAGCAGCCTGCATTAACAGCAAAACACAACATATAGCAGACAAAAAAAGCTATAACTTCCATTCGAATGAAATAGTTATAGAATATCCTTTAGGTGAAGCGGCCTTACTTTGGAGCGAGTATGAACCTAATTTATACAAGCTTCGTCTTGAAATGATAATTGATGGCATAATTACTGATATAGAAGAGATTACAGTTGGAATACGTGAATTTAAGGCACGTGAAGATAAGTTTGAAATAAATGGGGTAAAGACCTTTCTTCGTGGTAAGCATGATGGATTGATTTTCCCACTTACAGGCTTTGCACCAACCACTGTAGATGAATGGCTAAAGGTGTTGCAAATATCAAAAAGCTATGGAATAAATCATTACCGTTTCCATACCTGTTGTCCACCAGAGGCTGCTTTTACAGCTGCAGATATGCTAGGCATGTATATGGAGCCAGAGCTACCATTTTGGGGAACAGTAACTGATGAAAATGACGGAAATCATAACCAAGTTGAACAAGATTTTTTGATTAGTGAAGGCTTTTCCATTCTTAAAAGCTTTGGCAATCATCCATCTTTTGTGATGATGTCTTTAGGAAATGAACTTTGGGGAAGTAAAGAAAGATTAGATATTATACTTAAGGACTATAAAAGCTTTGATAATCGCCATCTTTACACACAGGGGTCAAATAACTTTCAGTTTACTCCAGTTATTTTGGAAAATGACGATTTCTTTTGTGGGGTAAGATTTTCAAGAGATAGACTAATAAGAGGATCTTATGCTATGTGTGATGCTCCACTGGGACACGTTCAAACAGATATGCCTAATACAATGAAGGATTATGACGAAAATATATCTCCCTGCTATACTAATTCTGGTGATAATACTGAAGAAGGCACTGGAGATACTGTAGAGATTCAGTTTGGCACTGGAGTAAAGAAGGTTAGAACTAATAGTTCTAATGATAATCTTATGCCACAGCTTCCTGTAGTGTCCCATGAGATTGGGCAGTATGCAACTTTTCCTAACTTTCATGAAATTGAAAAATATAAAGGTTCATTAAAAGCAAAAAACTTTGAGGTATTCAAAAAACGTTTGGAAGAAAAAAACTTGGAACACCTGGCAGATAAATACTTCAAATGTTCAGGAAAGCTTTCAGTAGCCTGCTATAAGGAAGAGCTAGAAGCAGCCTTTCGTTCAAGGAAGTTAGCGGGATTTCAAGTTTTAGATATTCAAGACTTCTCTGGGCAAGGGACTGCTTTAGTTGGAATATTAGATGCATTTATGGAACCCAAAGGATTAGTTTCTCCAGAGGAGTGGAAAAGCTTTTGCTCCGATATGGTGCTTTTAGCTAGATTTGAAAAGTATAATTATGTAGAAAAAGAAAAATTCAACGCTCATATTGAGCTTTGCTGCTACAGAAATCTTAAATTGGAAGGTTTAAGATTATCATGGCGTATTAAGGATAGCACAACAATATACGAAAATGGTGAAGCTTATATTTCAGGTGCTCAAGACAAAAATTACATTGATATTTGTGATATTAGTTTTAAGATGCCAAAAGTAGAAGGTATGACAAAACTTACTTTAGAACTTGAACTAGAGAAACTTAATATAAATAAGAGTTATGATTTATGGATTTATCCTAAAGAAGTTTTCATTGATTATTCAGTGGTAAACATATTTGATGAATTATCTTCAGAAGCAGAAACTTTACTTGAAGATGGTCAGAATGTAGTTCTTTTGCCAAAGCTAAATAAATTGAAAAATTCTATCGAAGGTTTCTATGCTTCAGACTTTTGGTGCTATCCAATGTTTCGTTCAATTTCGGAAAGTATGAAAAGGGAAGTACCAGTAGGGACCATGGGCTTACTTATAAACAATAATCATCCTGCTTTTAGAGATTTTCCTTGTGAGGAGTATTCCACTTACCAGTGGTGGAATATAGTTTCTAATTCACGTTCTGTTATAATGGATAGCACTCCAAAGGAGCTAAATCCTATAGTTCAGACCATTGATAATTTTGAAAGAAATCATAAGCTAGGAATGCTGTTTGAATGCAATGTGTCGAAGGGGAAACTTTTAGTTTGTACTTGCGATTTCGATAAAATAATAGATAAACCAGAAGGAAGACAATTCCTGTTCAGTATTCTGAATTATGTACGCTCTAAGGGGTTTAAACCAGATACGGACATGACTATCTCTGAAATAAGAAATATTGTATTATAGTTGTAATTATTATAATAAAAGATGTATAATAGAAAAGTATGTAAAATTATTGATAAAAATGTTTTTTAGATACAATTTATTGGAGTGTAATGGTAAATAAGGGAATTTAATTTTAAATATATATCTTAAGCAAGGTATTTTATGATTAAAGTATTACTCATAAAATACCTTATATAGTTATGGGAAACTAATCGAGTTTCGGAGGGATTTTTACAGAATGAAATTTAATCAAATAAAAGAAACAACTTTTATAAAACTTATTAAGCTCGTATTTTTTTGCATTTTTCTTAGTATTTCTTTCTGTATATTAGTATTACAGCCATTTCTAAATTATATTTGCAAAAAAGACTTTTTGTACTCTAATATAACATTAACAATAATCGATGTATTGGTAGCTATTATTTTTTACTTGTTGATAAAAAAGATTAAAGATAAGAGTAGATTTGTAAGTAAATATACGTTTAGATTTATATTAGTCGGAAGCATAATTTTATTTTTGGCCCAAGTATACATAAGCTATAATATCTTCTTTATTACAGGGTGGGATGCTGGAGAATATGTTATTCCAACAGCTAGGCTCATAGCTCATGGACAATCATTAGATAATATGAATGGTTATTATTCGATGTTTCCTAATAACATAACACTAGTTTGGATATTCTCAAATATATTAAAGCTTAGCGATAAACTTAGTACATTAGGACTTAAAAATGATTTAATGTTAATAATTATTATAAATTGTCTTATTTCAAGCATTAGTAGTATTCTAACCTATAAATGTGCTGAGCAACTTATTGGTAAGAAATTTGCAGTTCTCACATGGTTTATATACTTCTTATTAGTAGGGTTATCTCCTTGGGTTGTAATAACTTACTCAGATTCATTTGCGTTATTCCTACCAATATTAATATTTTATATATATATAAGAAAATTTATAGGAAAATGGAACATATTAAAGTGGTTATTAATTGGAGTTACTAGTTTTATAGGTTATCAGATTAAGCCACAGGTACTTATTATTCTTATTGCGATTGTCGCTATTGAGTTTAATAAAGCTCTTTTTTCAACTAAAAGAGAAAAAGTAAAGAGAGTTTATATACTATCTATATTATTATTTGCATTTTTATTGTCAAATATCTTTTATAAATCAATATATAGACAAACAGGACTAAAAATTAATTCAGAAGATTCATTTGGATTAACCCATTTTGCTATGATGGGATTGAATCGCAAAACAGATGGAGTTTTTAGTGGTGAGGATGTAGCTTTCTCAAAGAGTTTTCCAACTTCATCTCAGCGAAGAGCAGCAAATATTGATGTTATAAAAAGCAGGTTAAAGGATTATGGAATATTAGGATACGCAAAGTTTTTAACCAAAAAGACTCTTGTGAATTATGGAGATGGAACTTTTGCATGGTCTGTAGAAGGTAATTTTTACATGAAAACATATGAGAATAAGAATAGTTGGAGTTCTCCTATGCTAAAAAGCTTTTACTATAGTTATGGAAGTAATTATGGAATAACATCAACATTTGAACAAGCCATTTGGATTGGGATGATTATTTCAATGTTGGGGCTAATATTTACAAAGAATGATTGTAGTTATAATGAGATCTATGTTTTAATTTTATCAGTATTAGGATTAACTATGTTTGAGTTGATATTTGAGGCAAGAGCAAGATATCTCTATATATATAGCCCTATCTATATAATTTTAGGTGTAATTGGGTTGAAAAACATAGCTTTTAAGTTTGAAAAAGTAAAGGATTATATCTACTGTAAATGTAAAATTAATAATAAATTAAATCGCAAGTAGTGTTCTTATAAGAGTAGATATAATTAAGGAAGGGGAGCAGTTATGAAAAGTATTTGGTTAGTAATACCTTGTTATAATGAGGAAGAGGTTTTGCCAGAAACATCCAAACAATTGAAAGTTATAATGGAACGAATGATTGAAGCTAAGAAAATCTCTGAAGATAGTAAGATAGTTTTTGTCAATGATGGATCAAGAGATAATACTTGGAATATAATCAAAGGGCTTCATAATGAAAATAAGATTTTTTCTGGTATTAATCTAAGTAGGAATCGTGGTCATCAAAATGCTTTGTTAGCAGGATTATTGACAGCTAAGAATTATGCAGATGCAGTTATATCTTTAGATGCTGATTTGCAGGATGATATAGAGGTAATTGAACAGTTTATTGATCAATTTTATAATGGATATGACATAGTATACGGTGTTAGAAGTTCAAGAGAAAAGGACACTTTTTTCAAAAAGTTTACTGCAGAGAGTTTTTATAAGATTATGAAGCTTTTAGGCGTAGATATAGTCTTTAACCATGCTGATTATAGATTAATGAGTAAAAGGGCTCTAGAAGGTCTAGGTGAATTTGAAGAGGTAAATTTATTTTTGAGAGGGATAATCCCATTGATAGGGTACCCATCAGTAACTGTAGAATACGAGAGACATGAGCGCTTTGCTGGTGAATCTAAATATCCGCTAAAGAAGATGTTGGCTTTTGCTTTTGATGGAATTACTTCATTTAGTATAAAACCTATAAGAATTATATTTAACATGGGCATCATTTTATTTATTATAAGTATAATTATGATGATATCATCATTACTAGGTAAAATTCACGGAAATAATGTACTTGGATGGACTTCTCTTATGGAATCAATTTGGATGATTGGCGGAATACAATTAATTAGTATTGGGTTTATAGGTGAATATGTAGGTAAGCTATATCAAGAAACAAAAAAGAGACCAAGATATATTATTGAATCCTTTTTGGAGTAGAAAATTTATTGTTTACTAGAGTACATATGTTTACATAAGGAGTCATTAGATGAAATATTACTTAGCACCTATGGAAGGAATTACTGGATATATATATAGAAATGCTTATGAAAAGTTTTTTCATAATATTGATAAGTACTTTACTCCTTTTATTGTTACCAATAAGGGATCAAGTCTTAAAAGTAAAGAGCTAAGAGATGCTCTACCTGAAAATAATAAGGGAATTAATATAGTCCCTCAAATGCTTAGCAACGATGCAGAGGATTTTATTAATACTTCTAGAAAGCTACAGCAATTAGGATATAACGAAGTTAATTTGAATTTAGGATGTCCTGCAGGAACAGTTGTATCAAAAAACAGGGGATCGGGATTTTTAGCGCTAAGAGAAGAATTGGACAGATTTCTAGAAGAAATATTTAAAATGGATGATATTAAGATTTCGATAAAAACTAGAATAGGAAAAACTAGTCCAGAAGAATTCTATGAACTTATAAAAATTTATAATAAATACCCTATGGAAGAATTGATTATCCATCCAAGAACACAAAAGGACTTCTATGGAAACAAGCCTAATCTACAAGTATTTAGAGATGCAGTATCCTTAAGTACTAACCCTATATGTTATAATGGGGATATTTTCACCTTGCAAGACCATGAAGAAATAATAAAGGCTTTTCCAGAAGTAAATACAATGATGTTAGGCAGAGGTATACTAGCCAATCCGGGTTTAATGGATGAGATAAGAAATAACATTAATATAGATAAGAAGGTATTAAAAGCATTTCATGATGAAATTTTAAGTACTTATGTAGAAGTGTATAATGACGAAAAAAATGCTATGTTCAGAATGAAGGAATTATGGGGATATATGATCTACATATTTTCTGATAATAAGAAATATGGTAAAAAGATAAGAAAATCACAAAATTTAAGCGAGTATAAGAATGCGGTTTCAAGTTTGTTCGAGGAGCAAGAGATTATAAGAGGAGCAGGATTATTTTACTCAGCATAGAATAAAAGAGCACTTTTAGAGTACTACTAAGACTTAAGTTATTAATCTTTCAAAATCATGTACCTATGAATTTTAGGCATGTATAAATCGATAGTTGAGTTAGAAAGTTTATATATTATTTAGAGCAGCCCATCTAGTAGTAATAGAGAGGGGCTGCTTTAAGTTTTTTACTTTATAGAATTTTTTTAGAAGTCTCACTAAATATAGAAATATCAGAGGTTTAGAGCAGCTTGTTAAGATATACAACATTAATAAAATGAAACTTCAAGAGGAGTTCTATCTACTAATCTTTGATAATTATATTTCGAATATTCTACCATCACTGCTCCAGTTATCTTTTTACCTTTTGGAATATTAAGCAGTTCTAGCATAGGAGAGCTATCACTATTTATTTGATATATACTCCTAATGCTTTTTTGCTGTATTGTGTAAGATTAATGCTACAATTTGAGTTAGTATTCCAAAAGCACATACGCCATACCAACCAAAATGTGAATAGCTGTAAGAACCTAAGAAGGAACCGAGAGCCCCGCCTAGAAAGAAGCTAACCATATAAATAGTGTTAAGTCTGTTACGGGTTTCTTCATTTAAAGAATGAACTCTTGCTTGATTGGAAACATTGCAAGATTGTACTCCTAAGTCGAGAAGAATAATTCCTAGGACAAGTCCCCAGACTTTAAAGCCGAAGATAAAGAAAAATACATAGGAAATTATAACTACTATGATGCAGATGCCTATAGCAAACTTTGAGCCTCTCTTGTCAGCTATATTACCAACAAGGGGAGCTGCAAGAGCACCACTAATGCCGACTAAGCCGAATAGACCAGCGGCTTCAGTACCCATATTATAATGAGAGCTTTCAAGTAGGAAGATGAGAGCAGTCCAAAAGGCACTAAAAGCTGCGAACATTAGAGCACCGTTGATGGAGGCCTCTCTTAAAACAGGCTCTGTTTTTAGTAGTTTAAACAATGATTTTAACAATTCAGTATATTTAATATCAGAAACAGGATTACATAAAGGAATTAGTTTTCTAAGAATAATCATTAGAGTAAGCATCATAATTGCTGCTACAAGATAAACTGCTCTCCAACCTAGGTATCCACCTAAGAGTCCGCTAACAGTACGAGAAAGTAATATGCCGATTAATAAACCGCTCATTATGGTACCGATAGTTTGACCTCTTTGCGATGGATTTGCTAGCTGGGCAGCTAAAGGAATAATAAGCTGGGGAACAATTGAAGTAAAACCCACTGCAAAAGAAGAAAGTATAAGAACATATATATTTTTAGAAAAGAACATACCCATAAGAGAAAGTATTGAAAATAAAAGCATGATAACAATTAAAGTTCTTTTCTCTTTTATATCACCTAAAGGCAATATAAATATCATTCCAACTGCATAACCTATCTGGGTAAGAGTTGCTGCAAAGCCAATACTCATTTGATTTACATGAAAGGTCTTTGCTATATCTGCTAACAGTGGCTGAATATAATACAAATTTGCAACTGTAAGTCCGCAAGCTACTGACATAACTAAAACTAATAATTTTGTTAAAGCAGGTTTAACTTGATGTTTAGCTACAGATGAATTAGTTTTTATAATACGGCTATTTGATTGATACATTTATACATCACATCCTTAACTTCTAATAAAATTAGTAAATATTTTTTCTTCTAAATCAGGGGATTTAATAGTTTCTTTTCCATTTTCAATAAGTTTCATAAGCCAAGCCATGTTTTTCCCTAAGACTCTCATTATCTGAATACCTTCTTCGTCCTGTAATGCTTCACCAGGTAATCTTCCGTTAATGATGTTCCAATAGTTTGAAGTCGGTATAATCATTTCAGAATGACTAAGATAATTATTTAATTCATTGAAGGTTGGAATGCCTCCAGCACGTCTTACTGCTACTATAGAAGCTCCAACTTTATGCCTTAACATGCTGTCATTGGCCTCTATAACACGAAATGCTCTATCTAAAAATGATTTCATTGTTCCAGGAATTGCAGAGTAATGAACAGGTGATCCTAATATTATTCCATCAGCATCCTTCATTTTCTCAATCCAAGTATTTACTTGATCAGTTGCAATAGCACATTTTCTATTTTTATTTTTTGTACAGTAGCCACAAGCAAGGCAGCCTCTTATAGACTTATTGCCGACCTGGATCATCTCTGTTTCTATACCTTCTTTTTCCAACTCATCCATAACAACTCTCAACCCCTTATAAGTATTACCTTCCTTATTTGGACTTCCATTAAAAACTATAACCTTCATTGATATATCCTCCTTAAAAATATAAATTTACATATTTAGTTAGTGAACTATACGTTTAGTTTATAAATATATAATATACTAAACGTATAGTATTGTAAATAGGTTTTTATAAAAAAATAAAAATATTTATGTAAAGCTGTTTAAAAAGATGAGATATAGTATAATATACGTATAGTTTATAAAGTCTATTATTTGATTTATATATAACGGAGGTAATATTATGGAGAAAAAGATGGGACGCCCACGTAGTGAAAAAACTAAACAAGCAATTCTCACTGCTGCATATGAATTATTGCTTGAAAATGGATTTGGATCAGTTACAATTGAAAAGATTGCTGAAAGAGCTGGAGTTAGTAAGGCTACTATATATAAGTGGTGGTCTAACAAAGGAGCAGTTGTTATGGATGCTTTTTTTGACGCCGCTGTTGTAAGGCTACCAATACCTGATACTGGATCAACTTTAAATGATATGATAATTCAAGTAAATAACTTATCAAAATTTTTAACAAGTAAAGAGGGAAAAGCAATAAATGAAATAATAGCAGAGGGCCAGTTTGATCCAAAGCTAGCCGAGGCTTATCGTAATACGTATTTTAAGCCAAGAAGATTGGATTCACGCTATATTTTAGAACGTGGGATTTCTAGAGGAGAACTAAGTAAGGATTTAGATATAGAATTAGCAATGGACTTAATGTTCGCACCACTATTTTATAGATTATTAATAACAGGTGATGCGGTTAACGAGGAGTTCATAGGACATACAATAAAATCTGTGTTTGAAGGCATAAAATAGAAATTGAATAAATAACTTAAGGACAAATGAAGCTATATACTTTTTAATTGTGTGTAGCTTCATTTTTTATATGTTTTTTATTATATATGGTTATTATTAATATTAATTATTTATGTAGAAGCTACTATATGAGTGAGCTATAGAACTAAAACTATAAAACTATACGGCAAATACTTAAATTCAATACTTTAAAAGCACATAAATCAAATATTAGCTAAGTATAATTCAAAATTAATATAGGTATGTATGAATATTTTAGTATAATAGTTAGATGAGGTGATTTTTTTGAGTGTTAATTACTTTTTGAGCATAATATTGTTGGTATCTACTTTAATCTCACTGCTATTAGGCTATTTCTCATGGAAGAGAGATAAGAAATATGCTGCTATAGCTTTAATACCTGTAGCTATTTATTCTTTTGGCTATGCATTTGAAATATTATGTACAAGCATTGAAGCGGTAAAGTTTTGGATTAAAGTAGAATATATAGGTGTAGCATTTTTACCAGTAGCTTGGCTGTTGTTTGCCATTAACTTTAACGGATATAGGGATAGATTTAAGAAAAGGTTATTTTTATTGTATATTATTCCTATTATTATATTGATACTAAACTATACCAATGATTATCATCATCTATTTTATAAAAAACTATCTATGAATACTAATGGTATTTTTCCAATGGTAGAAATAGTGCAGGGACCTTGGTATTGGGTAAACATTGCATATACATATTCAATAATGGTACTAGGATTAATTACTTTTTTATCAGCGTATTTTAAAGCTGTATCAATTGTAAAAAAGCAAATGGTATTTTTAATGATAGCTTGGGTTATTCCATGGATTTCAGACATAATTTATATGTTTAAAGTTTTGCCATTTCGTTTAGATTTATGTCCTTTTGCATTTTCTATTTCTGGGATAATTTCTAGCTTTGCTATATTAAAGTTTAACTTGCTAAAGATAACACCAGTAGCATTAGAAAAGGTTTTTTCTAATATGTTAGATGGAGTTGTAATACTTGATTATGAAAATAATATAGTGAATTTTAATAATGCAGCTAAACAGGTTATATCAGAGCTTAAGTATATAGAAGCAGGGACTAAAAAATTTGATGAAGTATTTAAGAAATATGAAGAGTTATTGCTATCAGTAAATAATGATTCTTTTAGTGAAAGAATCATTAATATAGAGAATAATGGACAATTAAAATATTATAAGCTTAACATAAATAAAGTATATGAAAAGAATGATGAAGTAATTGGAAAGATACTAATTCTCAATGATGTTACTGAATTGCTATTACAAAGAGAAGCTTTAGCTGATAACCTAAATTTTATAGAGACTCTTATAGATGCTATTCCTAATCCTATATATTCAAAGGATGAGGATGGAGTATATAATCATTGTAATTCAGCTTTTATAGAATACATAGGGATTGAAAAAGAACAAGTCATAGGGCAAAGTGCCTATGAAATATTTGAAAGTGAATCAGCAAAGATTTATAATCATGCAGATAAAAAACTAATGGAAAGTAAGGAAACTCAGGTTTATGAGTCAAAGCTTATGCATAGTGACAACACAGAGCACGATGTTATCTTCTGTAAATCTGTAGTTACAAATGAGCATGGAGATAGTAAAGGCTTAGTAGGTGTAATTCTAGATATTTCGGAACAAAAGAGAAGTAGAGAAAGAATAGGTAAGCTAATGACTTTGAAAGAAGCTATGTTAAAAATAGGATATAGCATTAATGAAATATTTAATATTAATGAGTTGCTTCAGCTGATATTAGATAAGGTCATTAACTGCATTGATCCGAGAAGCTGTGGTTCTGTATTGGTATTAGATGAGGATAATAATTTGAAGATAGCTGTAGCTAAAGGGTACAAGACAGAGGAAGTTGAGAAATTCTCAATAAAGCTAGAAGATGGATGGTTTAATGAAGAAGAAAGATCTCATAAGACAGTAATTGTTAATGACATAGACAAAATGGATCCTATAGGTATGTTGGATACGGAGCATGGAATAAAAATAAAATCTGCTATAAGTGCACCAATTTTTATAGAAGGTAAGTGCTATGGTTTTATCAACATAGATAGTGTTTATAATAACATTTTTGATGAAATAGATAGAGAATTGATGGAATATACTGGAGGTCAAGCGTCTATTGCGATTTCTAAACACAAGCTCTATGAAGAAACTATATATCTATCTAGGTATGATAAATTGACTAATGTATATAATAGAAGCTATTTTGAGCAAGAAGTGAAAAGTATTATTTCTAGGGATAGCACGGAGTCAGGAGAACTTTTTGTAGTAGTATTTGATTTGAATGAACTTAAGTTTATTAATGATAACTATGGACATTTAGCAGGAGACGAACTTATAAAATCCTTTGCTAGAGGACTTACTGGATTGCTTAAAGATTCTGATATTATAGGCAGATTTGGCGGAGATGAATTTGTTGGAGTATTCTTTGATGCAGATTTAGAAAGCTTAACAAATAGGTTTGAAGAGTTAATTGAGAATTTTAGAAATAACCAGATAAGCTTTGGAGGAGAAAAATTTATTTGTAGCTATAGTTATGGTATTGCCAATTACCCTAAGGATGATAAAGAATTTGATAAATTGATAAAAATTGCTGATAGACGTATGTATGAATACAAACATATAATAAAAAGTAATAGCAATATAACTAAGAAAGTACATATTAATGAAGTTTTCTAAGGATAATATTTCAATATTAATTTGAAAGTAATAGTTATATATCGAAGACTAACAAAAAGCTAACAGACTATTTATAACAGGAGAATATATGGATTTTATAGCAATAGATTTTGAGACTGCAAATGAAAAGAGAAATAGTCCATGTTCTATAGGTATAGTGGTTGTAAAAAGTGGACAAGTAGTAGAGAGAATACACCACCTGATAAGACCTATGGACATGAGATTTATGCCAATCAACATTGGAATTCATGGAATTAGACCAGCTATGGTAGAGAAGGAGCCAGAGTTTGATGTAGTATGGGAAAAGATTAAACATCATTTTAATGGTAACTTAGTAATAGCTCACAATGCTGCCTTTGATATATCAGTTTTAAGGAAAAGTGCAGAGCTTTATGATATTGAGCTGCCTGCATTTCAATATATATGCACCATGAAACTAGCAAAGAACTTTTATAAGGGGATTGAAAATGCCAAGCTTAACTCAGTAAACGACTTTTTAGGCTATGAGTTTAAGCATCATGATGCATTATACGATGCACTGGCCTGTAGCAATATACTTCTTAATATATCTGAGGAGCTAAAGTGCTGCGATATTAATGAAATATCAAAGCTATTAGGAGTAACTATAGGAGCTGTGGATAGAAATGAGTATACACCATCTTCAACTAAGGGAAAGGTGTGTAAAACTTCTAATAAAATTTATGACTATAAAAAACATAGAACCTTTGATGAATTAAGAACAGAGGCTTTTAGAGATGAGGTAGTAGTATTTACTGGAAAACTGAATTCTATGTCTAGGGATGAAGCTATGAGATTTGTAAGAAAACTTGGTGGGGCCACAGGAAGCTCTGTAAGTAAAAAGACAACTATTTTAGTTACTAATATGAAAGATATAGATAGTTTACGAGAAGAAGAAATGAGCCTTAAGCTTAGAAAGGCAACGGACCTTAAGTCTAGAGGACATAATATAAGCTTTCTAGATGAAGAAGAATTCTTAAAGAAGTTTAGAGATATTAAAAAATAGTATTCGAATAGCCTTCAAACACTGATGTTTCCAATAAATTCTTAACTTGTTATATTGTTTTAAAGTTATAAATATAACAAGTTAAGAATTTTTGTTTTTGACTATGTTTAAGAAGATTTATGAAATTAGGTGGTTATAAAGATAAGTCAGATGTAAAAGAGCTCACTGAAGAAGTGTGCTCCTAATACTTTTTATACATTATTGATAAAGGTCATATTATAGGCATTTCTAAATTGCTTTGGGGTTAAGTTTTCATATTTTTTAAATAGCTTAAGAAAGTATTTTTCATCTATGAAGCCTAATTCTTCACCAATTTCTTTTATATTTAAGCTTGAAGTGCATAATAGCTGTTTGGCTCTAGATATTCTTAAATTATTTATATATTGCTGCATGCTCATACCCATTCTTATCTTAAAATAACGAGCCAAATATTCTTTGGAAAAGTTGAATTCATAAGAGACATTTTGCAAGGATATATTCTGAGTTATATGAATTTTTATCCATTGTAGTATTTCAGGCAATATGTCTTCCTCCTTAGGATTTCTAAGTGAAGCATCAAAATTTAATAGTACCTGCTCTGTGACCTCTATTAAGAGGGAGGTAAGGTTATAGTTTACACTTTGACTAGTATAATATGTTGATTGTGATATATGCATCAATTGCCTAAATAGCACATTTATTCTGTCTAAATTCAAGTTTTTAGACATGGTAGGAATTAGAATGCTTGAGTTCAAACCATTAAAATAAGGATTACTTTTAGCGATAGATATTTCATTCATAGCTTCCTCATGATTATAGATCTTAGGATCTTCATTACAATAAAAATGGAGCCAATAGAAGGATGTTCCTTTTTCAGAATAGTCGTAGCCTTTATGCTTACGATATGGTTCTAATAGTAATAGTTCCCCTTCCTTTAATTCATACTTCTCAGAATCCTGTTCTATATACATAGTTCCTTTATTCATTATAATAAGCTCATAGTTGTCAATGGTTCTTTCCATGTGTAACCATTTACTATCAGAAGTAAAGTTACCACAGTTAGAAAAAACCAAAGGAGAACTAATATCTGCTTTAAGATATCTCATTGGTCAATATTCGCCACCTTTTGTTAATATAGTCTACCGACAAGGCTTTATTATTGTGTCATAGTAGTATTGTACAGTATATTAATATGATTGTAAAACTAATATAGTGCACCTTTTACTCTTTAAGAAACAACTAACTTATTGTTATAGTCTTGAAGTTACACAGCACATAAAGAGTAGAAAATCACTAATGAAATATTTTAAAGGGAGTTGAGATATTTATGGAAAAGGTACAATTACTAGATGGTATATTTAAAGAATCTCAAGAGAAAGGTAAAGAATATCTTCTTTATTTGGATACAGATAGACTTTTAGCACCTTGCTATGAAGCCATAGGAGAAACGCCTAAAAAGCCTCGTTATGGTGGATGGGAATCAAAGCCTATAAGTGGACATTCGCTAGGGCATTTTTTATCAGCCTTAGCTACTATGTATTTGGAAGATAAGGATGAGAGATTAAATGATAAGCTTAAGTATGCTGTATCTGAACTTGCATATCTACAAAGTTTAGATGAAGAAGGCTATGTTAGTGGCTTTCCAAAGGATTGTTTCATAAAGGTTTTTAGTGGAGACTTCAATGTTAATAGATTTGAGCTTGGTGACAGCTGGGTTCCTTGGTATAGCATTCATAAGATTTTTGCTGGACTTATAGATGCTTATGTGTTTACCGGTAATGAACAAGCACTTGAAGTGGTTAAGAAACTTTCAGATTGGGCTAAAAAAGGAACTGATAACCTTACAGAGGAACAATTTGATAAGATGTTATATTGCGAGCATGGTGGGATGTGTGAAGCAATGGCAAAACTTTATGAAATTACTAAAAATGAAGATTATCTGCAATTATCTAAACGATTTTATCACAAAGAAACTTTAGTTCCATTAACTGAACTTCAAGATGAATTAGAAGGAAAGCATGCTAATACTCAGATACCGAAGGTTATAGGAGCTTCAAAGTTATATGAGCTAACAGGTGAGGAAAAATACAAAAATGCTGCTAAGTACTTTTGGAATGTTGTTACTAAGAGTCGTTCCTATGCAATAGGAGGAAACAGTATAGATGAACATTTTGGAAAGCCAAGCACTGAAAGATTAGGGGTTACTACAGCTGAAACCTGTAATACTTATAACATGCTAAAGCTTACAGAACACCTATATGCTTGGGAGCATGATGCTTACTACATCGACTACTATGAAAATGCTCTATACAATCATATACTTGCTTCTCAAGATCCAGAGTCAGGTATGAAGACTTACTTTGTATCCACTCAGCCAGGACACTTTAAGGTTTACTGTTCCCCAGATGATTCTTTTTGGTGCTGCACAGGAACTGGAATGGAGAACCCAGGAAGATATACAAGAAATATATACTATAGAGAAGAGGATAAGCTTTTTGTAAATCTTTATATTGCTTCAAAGATAGAATTAGAGGATAAAGGAATAGTTTTAAAACAAGAGACTAAGTTCCCTAAAGAAGATAAAACAACACTTATATTTGAAGAAGCAGAAGAAAAGTTAATGACTATTAGCATAAGGGTTCCCTATTGGGTAAATGGTGAGATCAAAGTAGTTGTAAATGGAAAAGAAGAGCATACAGCTTCAAAAAATGGATATATATCTATACAAGGCAATTGGAAAAAAGGTGATGTTATAGATGTTTCTTTACCTATGAGTGTACATGTATATACTTCAAAGGATAACTCAAATAAAATAGCCTTTATGTATGGACCATTAGTACTTGCAGGTGCTCTTGGAAGAGAAAACTTCCCTGAAACAGATATTTTAGATGATCATTTGAAGTTGAATCACTATCCAGGAATTGCGGTTTCAACTTTAGTTACAGATAAATTTGAAGAATGTATAAAACCTGTTGAAGGTGCCAACTTGACCTTTGAAACTGAAGCTATAGCAGAACCAGGACATAAAAAATATACTTTGATTCCTTTTTATGAGCTTCATCACCAAAGATACACAATATATTGGACAAGAATGACACCAGAGGAATATAAAGACGCTCAGTTAAATAAGATGGATTATGAAGAAAGCTTAAACAAGATAACTATTGACCAAGTTAATCCAAATGAGCAGCAACCAGAGATAGAACATAAGTTAAAACATGAAAATTCAAGCTCAGATTACTCTAGTGAAGCTGGGAAGGGCTGGCGTCAAGCTATGGATGGAGGCTACTTCAGCTATGAGATGAACGTAAGCAGTGATAGTGAAGTATACCTAGCAGTAACTTATTGGGGCGAAGATAAGGAATGCTTCATTAATGGACCAAGATATGTTAGAGAGTTTGGAATTTATGTAGATGGTACTTTTATAGCAGAGGAATTATTAAATGCTAGTAATCCACAAACCCTATTTAATAAGTTCTATCCTATACCAAAAAGCTTAACTGAAGGAAAATCTAAGGTTGAGATCAAGTTCTTATCAAGCAAGGAAAAGATTGCAGGAAGGGTATTTGGAGTTAGGATTACTACAAGTAATGAAGTATAAAAAATATTATTAAACAATATTATTAATTATAACCCCAATTTAGAGTGAAGACTAAGAACTCAGCATTTTATGAGTTTTTAGTCTTTATATATTTGGAAATAGAAAATTAAAGTATCAGTAAGATATACAAACTTTTATATGACCAATATCCTACGTTAAAACACTATAGTGACAGCTATATAATTAGCTCCAATATATTAGTAAGCTTTGTTGTAAACCTAATTGACGGTGAAAAGGCATAATGCTATTATTAAATGAGATATGTTATGAAATGATAATAATTATCAATAAGGAGAAAGATATGATAAAACATAATATAAAAGTAATAGATATTGTTGATGAAGCAGAGGGAACTAAAACTTATTATTTTGAAAAGCCAGAAGGATTTACTTGGGAAGAAGGGGCTCATACACATATTGCCCATGTTGGCTTTGATACAGGTGAAAGACCAAATAGAGACTTGGTTAGACATATGTCCATAATGTCTTTGCCTGAGGAGAATAGAATAGGAATTACAACAAGATTTCCAAGTTCTCCTTCTGAGTATAAAAGTAAATTAGCTGAACTGAAAATAGGAGATGAAATGGTGTTGTTCAAGCTAGGTTCTGTGTTGACTTTAAGACGTCAAAATAGACCTGTTATTTTACTATCTATGGGAGTAGGAATTGCAGCAATGAGACCAATTATTCTCTCGTATAAAAACGATAAAACTAAAGTATCTTATATTATAAATGTAAATGTAGATTCATCGGAAGAGTTTATTTATAGAGAGGAATTAGATAAGTTACAAGACGAGAATTACAGTAATCATTGGGTAAACTCTAGAAAAGAATTTTATGAGAAGCTTGAACAATTAGTTGAACAAGAAGATGCTATTTATTATATAGTTGGAAGTTACTTGTTTGATAAGGACGTAATACAAAGATTAGTTGCAAAGAATGTTAAGGCGGAAAATATCCTAATAGATAAGAAGGAGTGGTCTATAGAGGAGTTTTTGGAGAACTAGTACTTGTTAAATTAAATAAAAAACAATACACAAATATTCTATTAACTCAGGTAGTACTATAATATTATTTTAAAATAAGTGTTATTAAAAAAATAAGTATATTTGTAATTAAAAAAGCCTTCTTTTCAGTTTTTACTTAAAAGGAGGTTTTTATAGTTTATGTTAGAAACTTTGTCTAATTTAATTGTTTATTGATAACAGTATATATTAGGTTGCTCTTATAATTAAGTATTTTGTCTAAATCTTAAGCGAACCTCTGTAACGAATGCAAGTATGAGAATGATACATATGTTTATACCATTGTAGAAAATAGGCTCATTTACTTGGCTATCTAAGGGAGTTAAACTAATTAGGAAACATAGAATACCTGACAACGGGCCTCCAAGAACTAAGGTTTTTCCAAAAAATTTATTAGTTATAGCAAGGTTAGATCTATTTTCTAAAGAGAAAGGTATTTTTAAACCTACATTGCCTGAGCTTAAGGCCTTAGGGAAAAGGTAAAATGTTATACCTACCAAAAACATAATTAATGAAATTAGATAATTTGATCTCACTTCAATCGCCTCTTTTAATAATCATAGTTATAAAATTGAAATTTATAGATTAAAATATAATCAATTATAAATGAGCATAGTAGTTTAATAACGCTATTAATATTATATTACTATTGTAAGAAAATAACAGTGATTTAATAAAAAATAATATATTTTATATATAATAAATCATTATATAAGGTGGATTGTACCGATACAATTCACTTTTTTAACTATTTATGATATTTTATTAATATTATAAAACGGAAGAAAATAGGAGGTATTGTCCATGAATGATAAATTTGTCTATGCACCAGGTCCTACTGGTGTGAGAGAAAACGTGAGATTGGAAAGGTCAAAGGTTACTACAAATCCAGATGTTGACGAGGAATTCGTAGAGTTTTACAAAAATACCTGCGACAAGATAGGGAAGATAATAAAAACCGATAATTCAGTGTACATATTAAGTGGAGAAGGAATTTTAGGCTTAGAAGCAGCTTGTGCATCACTTACTGAACCTGGAGACAGAGTGCTTGTATTAGACAATGGCATCTACGGTAGAGGATTTAAGGATTTTGTTGAGATGTACGGAGGTGAAGGTATACTTTTTTCAGATGAATACAACAAAGCTATAGATACAAGTAAATTAGCTGAATTTTTAGATAAGGATCACAACTTTAAGTATGCAACAATAGTTCATTGTGATACGCCTACAGGTGTTCTTAATGATTTGTCTAAAATATGTCCTCTGCTAAATGAGTATGGAATATTAACTGTTGTAGACTCTGTTTCAGCAATGGCAGGTGAAGATATAAAAGTTGATCAGTGGAAGATTGATATAGCTTTAGGCGGGTCGCAGAAAGCTTTTTCAGCTCCAGCGGGGCTTACGATGGTTAGCGTTAGTGAGAAAGCTAAATATGCCATGAGCAAAAGAAAAAGTCCTATAATAGGCTTTTATTGTAATTTGACCATCTGGGAAAACTACTATAAAGATAAATGGTTTCCATACACTATGCCAATAAGTGATATTATGGGGTTAAGCAAAGCTGTAGATAATATTTTAGAAGAAGGTATTGAAAATGTCCTTAGAAGACATGAAAGATGTGCAAATGCAGTAAGAAAGGCCATAAGAGAATATGGGCTAGAACTATTTTTATCTGATGGATATTCCAATACAGTTACGGCAGTAAGAATACCAGAAGACATAGGAGCATTAAAACTTAAAGAGCACATGTTAAAAAAATACAGAACTTTAATAATCACTTCACTAAAGCCATATGATAATGAAATCTTAAGAATAGGGCATATGGGGGAAAATGCTCGTGAAGATAAAATAGTTTATGCTTTAAGTGTAATTGATAGAGGCTTAAAGGATTTGGGGTTTGAAACAGATAAGGATTTGGTGAGCTTATATAATAAGCATTTAACAGAATAGCACTAAGTCGCACAACATTAGAATATTAGGCTCTGTTAAAGTACTGTGTTGAAATTAAGTGGTCAGACATCTGATATTTAAATGAGCTTGCGTTAATAGATATCTAATATAGCATCTATCGTATAACTAGTTATTTTTTACAAAAGTTTTAAATATAGTGAATAAATAAAGGTGGGGCTAGATAATGGAAATAAATAGAGATAAAAGTAAATTTACAACTAAATACTTGGTGCAGACAGCATTATTAGTAGCACTGGTTTTTGTAGCAACTTCTTTAATTAAGATTAGATTACCTTTTGTATCTAATGGTGGACTGGTTCATCTTGGAACTGCAATGCTATTTATAACTGCAATAGTATTTGGAAAGGAAAAGGGAGCAATAGCTGGAGCTATAGGTATGGCAATCTTTGATTTATCTTCAGGTTGGGCTCTTTGGGCACCATTTACTTTTGTAGTAAGAGGAATTATGGGGTATATGGTAGGAGCTATAGCTTGGAGTGGAAAGAAAGAAGGCAATAGTATTGTATTAAATATTGCTGCCATTATTTTATCTGGAATATGGATGCTCTTTGGGTATTATGTTACTGAGGGAGTTCTTTATGGTAATTGGATAGCGCCAGTACAATCTATACCTGGAAATGTTACTCAAATCGTTATAGGTTTAATATTTGGGTTGCCAATTGCTAAGATATTAAAGAGATATGCTAAATATCTATAAAAGTGAATCACTTATATAGTAAATCTATCTAAAATCTACGTTAACTTTTTATAGGAGTATTGTAGGATATAGGCTTTATCAATAAAGTGATACGTAATTGAATGAACATAATAAAGCTCTAGCAAAGAAGTGATAAACTAATTGCTAGAGCTTTGATTTTTTGTTCTTAATATAACTTTAGTAAATTTTTTACCAAGAGTTCACTTATATTAACTTAAGGTTCTACTCCATACTTTAATACACCTGAAAGGTAACCTGTAACCTTATTCCAATCTGTATAAGAAGTTGCAGTAGAGTTGAAAGAATAGTCACCAGTTTGAGTATAGTTAGTCCAATCGACTTTAGATACTCTAACTTGAATTTCTACGCTTTGACCAGCAGCAAGAGTACCTGCAGTACTAGTGAAGCCTATTTCAACATAAGAATCTGCACCGGTTTTTGCAGTTGAGAGCTTACCAAAGGTTCCAGTAACATTGCTTGAGCCTACTGTAGACCAGTCACAGAAGAAGTTTTGTGCTTTATCTGTATCAGTAGTGTAGTAATAGCGTATCTTTACATTGGATAAAGTTATAGCTGACGTACTTGTATTTGTAAGTTTTAATTTTGGACTAAGTGTATTGGAGGAAACGGATGTAGTACCATTGAATTCTTGTATTTTTATGCTTGCAGATTGATCAGAGGAATCTATTATGTTGACTCCAATAACTGGATCGTTACCTGCACTAAAGTCAAAGGTAAGATTTGTAGTGCCAATTGGCTGTTTAGCAAGGTAGCTTTTAGATATAGTCACAGTATTGCTTGAAATGGTATAGTCTGTACCTGCTACCAATGCTGTTGAACCGTTAGATATTGCACTTAAGGTGTTTCCATTTAGGTTCATAACTACTGATATATCACTTTGTGCTGAAATTTTAATATCGAAGGTAGCTGTGGTAGGGGTAATTGTAGAACTAGGAGCAATGGTTGTACCGATTCCACTCATTATAGCATCAATAATGCCCTGCTGAGTTACAGCATTTGTAGATCTATTAAATAAACCAAAGCCATAAGCCCCATTGTAACCATTGTCCCAATAAACAGGAACAGCGCTATACTGTTTTGCTGTAGAACATACTGCTTTAGCAAAGGCAGCACGGTAAGTATTATTAGTTGAATCAGCACTAGTTTTATCTACTGAGCCATATTCGCCTAATATAACTGGGTATCCTTGAGTTACAAACTTGTCGTACATGGCTTTTAGCTGAGTAGTTAAATAATCTTCTTGTCCCCAAGTTGATTTTCTAGAGCTATTGGTAGAGGTTGATCCCCACTGAGTTATTGTTCCAGATTCTTCTCCACAGAAATCCCAAGGTGAATAGTAGTGAGCGGAAAGCATTATTCTCTTTTCTGAAGCTGGAATTGTAGCTGATCTATAATTGTCTGTAGGGAGTGCAAAACCGTAGTTACCTACTGTATAATCAATGTTTGTGTTCCAACCAGGTATAAGTAGCCATCTTGCGCTGTTATTACCACCAGTTTGTCTTACAGTATCAACAAAGATTTGATTATAAGCATTTATATTAGCATAATAAGTAGCATTAGGAGTACCATAGGTACCATCAAATTCTTCATTCATAGACTCAAATATCAAGTGTTCGTTGTAATTTACGAAAGTATTTGCGATTTGCTGCCATACTTTTTGATATTTGGCTTTAATAGTGGCTTGATCACCTGAATCACATATCAGCCATGAACCACTAACAGTTTTGTAACCATCACCATGCATGTTAATGATTACATACAAGCCTTCACTATAAGCATAATCTACTACTTCTTTTACTCTAGCAAGCCAAGCTGAATTAATAGTATAATCAGGTGCACTTCCTATTGTACTTAAATAAGATACTGGAATACGGATTGTTTTAAAACCAGCAGCTTTTACTTTTTGAATTAATGATTTTGTTATTGTTGGATTGCCCCAGGCAGTTTCACTAGGGGTACCGCTATTACTGGCCTCAAGCTGATTACCTAAGTTCCAGCCTGCTCCCATTGAGGAAACAATCTGTGAGGCATTTAATTGAGTAAAATCACTACTTAAAGTAGTAGCAGCATGAGCTACTAAACCCCAGCTAGGAATAACATTTGCAAATAAGAATGCCACTACCAGTAGGAAAAGTTTTGATGACTTAACTTTTGACATAATAAAACATACCTCCTATTTTTTAGTCTCTATTTGAGTACCATGTTGAAGTTAAGCGGTCAGTGATCCGTCGCTTTAATGAGCTTGAGCAAAGAATTAATATAATTTCTTCATGGCCACTTAATTTCTATAATATTCTTAAATATAGCCCTTTTTGTTTAACTAAGATTCGTATGATAAATATAAAGTGTCTAGTGGTAATGAATAAAATATTAGTTTATTTAGAAACTTTATAAACACAATTTAAAAAGTGCACGAAGCTGAAGGTTACATTAGTTGCCATTAATACCGCTCATTATTGCGTTGATGATTCCTTGCTGAGTTACAGTGTTATTAGACCTGTTGAATAAACCGAAGCCATATTGTCCATTGTATCCGTTGTCCCAGTATACAGGAACTGAAACATATTTTTTCGCAGTAGAACAAACAGCTTTTGCAAAAGCAGCACGATAGGTATTGTTAGTTGAATCAGCGCTTGTCTTATCTACTGAACCATATTCTCCAATTACTACTGGATAACCTTGAGTAACGAATTTATCGTACATGGATTTAAACTCTGAATTTAGATAGTCTTCTTGCCCCCAAGTTGACTTTTTTGAAGTATTCGTAGCAGTTGCTCCCCATTGAGTTATATTGGCTGATTCTTCGCCACAGAAATCCCAAGGTGAATAGTAGTGAACAGAAATCATTACTCTCTTTTCTGAACTAGGTACAGTTGATGACCTGTAACTATCCTTAGGTAGAGCAAAGCCATAGTTTCCAGCTGTATAGTCAATGTTTGTATTCCATCCAGGAATAAGAAGCCATCTTGCACTGTTATTGCCACCGGTTTGTCTTACAGTATCGACAAAGATTTGATTATAAGCATTTATATTTGAATAATAAGTTGTGTTAGGCGTACCATAAGTCCCATCAAATTCTTCATTCATTGATTCGAAAATAAGATGTTCATTATAATTTACAAAGGTATTTGCTATTTGCTGCCAAGCCTTTTGATATTTAGTTTTAATAGTAGTTTGGTCACTTGAATCGCAGATAAGCCATGAACCACTTACTGACTTATAACCATCACCATGCATATTAATGATTACATATAAACCTTGGCTATAAGCATAATCAACCACTTGCTTTACTCTAGATAACCAAGTTGGATTGATGGTGTAGTTTGGTGCGCTACCTATTGCGTTTAAGTAAGATACAGGAATACGGATGGTCTTAAAGCCAGCAGCTTTAACTTTCTGAATTAAGGCTTGGGTAACAGTTGGGTTGCCCCAGGCAGTCTCATTAGGTGTACCATTGTTATTTGCTTCAAGCTGATTGCCTAAGTTCCAGCCTGCGCCCATAGCTGAAACAATTTGAGAAGAGTTAAGTTGTTTGAAGTCAGAAGTCATTGAAGGTGCAGCATTTGCTACAGCAGTCCAGTTAGGCACGGCACTGGTAAATAAAAAGGCCATTGCTAATAGAAGTGGTCTAAAGGATTTAATTTTAGAAAACATAATATATTACCTCCAAGTTTTATATTTTTGCTCTGTTAAGGTGCGATGTTGAAATTAATTGGTCAGTCATCCGATGATTAGATGAGCTTGCGCAAAAAATCACTAATAAAGAACGTATTAGCGATTTTTAAAGCCATTCCATCTGAAAAAATCATTTAATTCTAATAGCTCGCTCATATAGCATCTTCTTTATGACCATTTAAGTTCAACAATATTCCTAAACATAGCTTGTTTTTTATATTTTCATATACTTTAGAAAATAAGATTGTCTATGCTAAAGTATGAGTAGTTAGAATGTGATCATTAAATAAGTCAGAAAAATAAAGTTAATTTATTTATATAGCAAGGGCTGACATATTACTTTTCAGTAATCGGTTTCAAATGATTCTATTTTTAATGCTAAAAATAGATGTACTAATGTGAAATATATATATACTTTTAAGTGAGTTGAAAAAACACTCTAGAATTTATAATAGCAGTGCTTATATACATAAGGTAAATATATATAATCTTTGGTTAAAGGCTAATGCTTTAGAAATGACCTACATATTAGTATTAAGATATATTTTTCATTGAACTTACTTAGCTTAATTTATGTTTGTATGAAAAATTAAAACGATGTCTAAAAATGTTATTGGATTTTAAAAGAGAATAATAGAGCTAAATTAAATAACTTTAAATTTAGAAATTTGAAAAATAAATATTGTTAATAGAATTGTGTAAAGTTTATTGAAAGTTAGAAAGAATAATCATAGAATAGTACTATTTTTTTACTTTGACAATTGCAATTAATGTTACGTTAGACCTTATTTATGTTTCACCTCCCTTTGTATTTTTATATATGGTAGTTATTTTTGATACTATAATTACATAATATAGAAAATTTTCCTTAATGTAAATAGCAAAGTTAATAAAATTTATGTTAAAAACTCTCGATGAATCTACCAAGAGTTTTTATAGTTTTTTGGGTAAGGGCTAACTGTTACATATTTTGATGAAAATCTCTTATTATATCTAAGAAGGCTTTTAATATATCATCTATGAATAAATCCTTTCTATATATAAGATTAATAGTTTGTTTAGGAGGGTAGTCAGAAATGGAGATAGCCTTAAAATCTACTTGCTTTACAGACTTTACATAGGAGTTTGGTAAAATTGTAATATTATCAGAGTTTTCTATAAGTCTTAGGCAAGAATCTAAATTTGCAGCTTGTATTCTTGGCTTGCATATATGATTAATCCTATCAAAAGCCTTATCTATATTTCTTCTAGAGTTAGAATTTTGAGCTAATAACACTATGTTTTCTTTAGTCAACTTCTTCAAAGAAACTGAAGATAGTTCAGCTAATTCGTTAGTTAAAGGTACAACTGCCATGTATGATTCTATATTTAGCAATTCAGAATGTATATCTGAATCATCAGAAGAATAGTATGCAATGCCCAAGTCTAACCTTCCGTTTTTTACATCTTCAATTATTGTTTTACTGCTATGTTCTTCTATTGTTATTAATACATTGTTATAAATATTATTAAATCTCGAACAAGGTATCAAAAGTAGATGTGAGCCAGAAGCGCCTATACGGATTTGAGATCTTGATTTACCTATGTAATTCTTTATATCGCTCTCAGCTTGTTCCAAATCAAAAAATATCTTATAAACGTGTTGCTTCAATATTTTACCTGGCTCTGTTAGTACTGTTTTTTTCTGTACATACTCAAAAAGCTTAACATTAAGCATGCTTTCTAAAATCTTAATTTGATTACTTAAAGTAGGCTGTGAAATATTAAGCCGTTCTGAAGCTTTTGTGTAATGAAGTTCTTCAGCAAGTACTAAAAAGTAATTTAAAAGTCTTATTTCTAACATTAAAAATATTCCTCCATATATAGATATAAACTATGATCACCATATTAAATATAGTATTGATACATATATGATAAGTCAATATAATTTAGTTGTAAATGATATCAAAGAAAAGATAAAGAGGGGGTATTGATCTTGGATTACAAACAATTATCCAAAGATATTATAAAAAATGTTGGTGGCAAAGAAAATGTAACCTCACTGACACATTGTGCTACGAGGCTAAGGTTTAACCTTAAAGATGACACCAAAGCGGCTACAGATATATTAAAGAATATAAAAGGAGTTATGGGAGTTGTAAATAAAGGTGGTCAATATCAAGTGATCATAGGAAGCGATGTTGCCAATGTTTATTCAGAGATAAATAAGTTTGGCAACTTTGATAACGATTCCGCAAATGAACCTTCTGATGATAAGGGACCTGTAGTAAAAGTTCTTGATACAATAGCAGGTATATTTACACCAATTATTCCAGCCATTACTGGGGCTGGTATGCTAAAGGCTGTTATGGCCCTATTAGTTACTTTCAAGGTTATAGGCACTAATACTCAAGTATATTCTATTTTAAATTTCATGGCAGATGCCGCTTTTTACTTCTTACCATTTTTAATTGCTAATTCAGCTGCAAAGAAGTTCAAATGTAATGCTTATATGGCTATGTCTATAGCAGCAGTTATTTTGCATCCTAACTTTATTAACATGGTAAATGCAGCTAAGAAGAGTGGACAAGGAATCTATTTTGCAGGGTTACCTGTAACCTTAGCCAGTTATTCTTCATCAGTTATACCTATAATTTTAGCTATTTGGTTTATGTCCTTTGTTGAACCAATTGCTGACAAGGTTTCTCCTAAAGCTATTAAGTTCTTTACAAAACCTTTATTGACTTTATTAGTTGTAGGATTGGTTACTTTAATTATATTAGGGCCTTTGGGGATAATCTGTGGTAACGGAATATCAGCGGCAATTGAATTTTTAAACAAATATGCTAGATGGTTAGTTCCATTTATTGTTGGAGCACTTTCTCCATTATTAGTAATGACAGGAATGCATTATGGATTAATTCCTATAGGTATAAACAATCTTGCTACAGCAGGTTTTGACACAGTAGTAGGACCAGGTATGCTTGGCTCTAACATCGCCCAAGGTGGTGCAGCTTTAGCAGTAGCGCTAAAAACTAAAAATACAGAATTAAGACAGCTTGCATCGTCTGCTGGTATAACTGCAGTTTGTGGTATAACTGAACCTGCAATGTACGGTGTTACTTTAAAACTAAAACGTCCTTTAGCAGGAGTTATGATAGGCGGAGGTGTTTCAGGGCTATTCTTAGGTATTACTGGAGTTGGAAGATATACTTCCGGTTCACCAGGACTTTTAGCACTACCAGGCTATATTGGAACTAATGGTTTCAGAAATATAATGTTTGCATGTATTGGTGCAGCTATAGCTTTTGTGGTTTCCTTTGTAATTACTTATATTATAGGCTTTGAAGACATTGTTGAAGAAAAAAAGCAGAAAGAAAATCTTACTGAAGTGGCTGAAGTAAAAGTACAAGATAGTATAATTTGCTCACCACTTGAAGGAAGCATAGTTCCTTTAAGTGAAGTCAAAGACCCAACTTTTGCAGAAGGTATAATGGGTAATGGTATAGCTATTATGCCAAGCTCAGGAAGAGTAGTTTCTCCTGTGAATGGAACTGTTAGCGCATTGTTTGAAACAAAACACGCTATTGGAATTCTTTCAGATGAAGGAGTAGAACTTCTAATACATATAGGGTTAGACACTGTGGACTTAGGCGGAAGATTCTTTGAAGCAAGGGTAAAAGCAGGAGATAAGATAAATTTAGGTGATTTGTTAGTTGAGTTTGATATAGATGAGATAAAAAAAGCTGGTTATGATGTTATAACACCGATAATAATAACCAATTCTTCAGAATACAGTAATATTTCCTTTGAAGCTAAAAAAGCTGAGTGTATAAAGCAAAAGGATAAATTGATTAATTTGATTAAGTAAAGACTAAATTAAAGCTTTATGGCACTTTGCAGTTTAAGTATAGGTATTCTTTATGGAAATTTAATTTATAAATGTTCGATAATCCCTGCTGATGGGGATTATCGGGCCTGCATAAATTAATAGTTGAAGCTGGTCTATATAAAAGGTGAATAACTTGTTAAAGCATAATGCTACGCAGTAGTAAACAGAATTTATAAGTAGAAAGAGGAGAAGTAAAAATGAGTATGAAATTTCCAGATAACTTTTTATGGGGAGGAGCAGTTGCTGCCAATCAATGTGAGGGGGCTTATCTAGAAGATGGTAAGGGCTTGAGTGTTCAGGATGTACTTCCTAATGGCTTAAATGGTAATAGGAGTGAAGAACCTACTGAAGATAACCTGAAATTGATTGGAATAGATTTTTATCATAGATACAAGGAAGATATTAAGCTTTTTGCTGAAATGGGCTTTAAGGTTTTTAGAACATCTATAGCATGGTCAAGAATCTTTCCTAATGGTGATGAGCTTGAGCCAAATGAAAAAGGTTTGAAATTCTATGATGATTTATTTGATGAATGTCATAAGTACGGCATTGAGCCTCTTGTGACCATATCTCATTATGAAACTCCCTTAGGGCTTGCAAAAAAGTATGATGGCTGGAGAAATCGTAAGTTGATTGGCTTTTATGAGAATTATGTAAGAACTATTTTTCAAAGATATAAGAATAAGGTTAAGTATTGGCTTACCTTTAATGAGATTAATTCCTTGATTCATGCTCCTTTTATGAGTGGAGGCATATTAACTCCTAAGGAAGAACTGAGCTTAAATGATTTATACCAAGCAATTCATCATGAGCTTGTAGCCAGTGCTTTAGCAGTAAATATAGGCCATGAGATTATGCCAGAAGGAAAAATCGGCTGCATGATTTTGGGTATTACTACATATCCACTAACACCTAATCCAGATGATGTCATAGCAACAATGATTAAAGATAGAGATACTTTGTTTTTTGCTGACGTACATGCAAGAGGTAAGTATCCAAGCTATATGAATAGATTTTTTAAAGAGCATGGTATTAATATAAAGATGGAACCTGGTGATGAGGAAATACTAAAGCATACAGTTGATTTTATATCCTTCAGTTACTATTCAAGCAATTGTGAGACTACTAATCCCGATTTTGGAGAGAAGACTGGTGGAAATCTAAGCAGGGGATATAAAAATCCATTTGTTAAGGCTTCAGACTGGGGATGGCAAATAGATCCGAAAGGACTAAGGTTCACTTTAAATAAATTATATGATAGATATCAGTTGCCATTATTTATTGTGGAAAATGGCCTTGGAGCTGTGGATGAATTAGTGGATGATGGACATGGTGGAAGAACTGTAGTTGATGATTATCGTATAGAATATTTAAAGAGTCATTTACTTCAAGTGGCTGAAGCTATTGAAGATGGAGTGGAATTAATGGGCTATACATCTTGGGGATGTATAGATGTGGTTAGTGCATCTACAGCAGAGTTAAAAAAGCGTTATGGATACATATATGTTGATCGTAATGATGACGGTACAGGTACCTTAAATAGATATAAAAAGAAATCTTTTTACTGGTATAAAGAAGTTATAGCCACTAACGGAGAGGTTTTGTAATATATTGAGGTGTAAAAATTTAATTATTCTAAAAGTTAGCTAGTTGGTTGTATATTAGAAAACTATGCTAAATCCTTAAAATAATTAGATTTAGTTAAAAAGAAGATTATACTTTCAGATACAATAAAAAGTTGCTAAAGTCACCAGCTTTAGCAACTTTTTTCGCATCTGATTTTCTGTATGAAGGTGGAAAAATATAACAAGGTATAGACTGCTATATAGATGATACAGTATTTTTTTGATTTGCAATAATTTTTTTAGAGTACTCTATAAACTTCTTAGAAGCAGGAGAAACTTGCTTTAGTGACTTAATTCCTATACCTAGACTTCTAAAAGAATAGGGTTCAAGAAATAAGGAAGTAACTTGGTTTGACCACTCTTGAATTATAAGCTTAGGAAGTATGCTGATACCAAGATGGTTTGCAACCATAGATATTATAGCGTAGTCATCTGTGGAAGAGAATCTTATGTATGGTGTAACCTTTGCCTTGGTCAGTGCTAGATGAATGTCAGAGTCAATTCCTTGAGCGGAGATGATAAAGGGTTGATTTTGAAAAGCTGAAATAGGATAGGTGCCACCTTTGGATACAGGAAAGTCTTTTGGCAAGATGGCCATAAGAGGATCATCTTGTAAGGATACCCAGTCAAAGCTTTGTGAATCTCTTTGACTGCAGAAGCCAAAGTCTACTGTGCTAGTTTCAATCCAAGATTCTATTTCATCTATTCCTCCTTCTTTCATATGAATATCAATGTTAGGAAAGTCCTTTTGAAATTCATAGATAATCTTAGGAAGCCAGCTTATAGCAATGCTTGAATATGTGCCTATGGTAATTGAACCAGTAACTAAGCCATTTATACCATTAATGGTTTGTTCTAGGCGAGAATTGTCCGCAAGAAGCTGCCTTATAAGAGGCTCAATTCTCTTTCCGTTGTCAGTGAGAGAGACTCCTTTTCTAGTTCTAACGAACAATGAAAACCCCAATTCAGTTTCTAAGTTTTTTATTATGTGACTCACGCCAGACTGAGTATATCCAAGCTTATCTCCACTTATGGTAAAGCTACCTGTTTCAGCCACATCAGCAAAAAGCTCATATTTTTTAAGATCCAATAAATGCCCCCTCCTTAAGTTTTTATGTGATTGTTTTCATGACAAAATGTAATGTCTAGCATGGAAAAGTGTAATTTTACTATTTCTATAATATGTATTATTATATTGAAAAAGCAATAACAATACAATAAAATACACTAATTACTTTATAAGGTATGTAAATGAATGAAAGGGGGCATGGCATGGAATATTACAAATTTTCACTTAAGCAACATATTGGAGTACCTTCACTTCCTAGGGTTAAGGAAGGCGAGTTTGTAAAGCGTGGGCAGCTTATTGGGGAGAAGCCTAAAGGAGCTCTTGGAAGTAATATTCATTCTAGTGTTGATGGAAAAGTTAAAGCAGTAGCCCCTGAATATATTGAGATTGAGAAAAGCTGTGGAAGTAGCGATGGTGAGTATATAAGATTGAAAGCAGAAGATCCACTGGAGCTAGTAGAGGAAGCTGGTATTGTTGGTTTAGGTGGCGCAGGCTTTCCAACATATATAAAGCTTTCAAAAAAACTTAAGGCAGGTGGTACCGTTATAGTTAATGCAGCTGAATGTGAACCAGTTCTTAGCCACAATATTTTATGTATAGAGAAGAAAGCTGAAAAGATAATTCGTGGACTCCAAATAGCTATGGATATTACTGAGGCTGAACATGGAGTAGTTGCTATAAAAGAAAAAAACAAGAAGGCTGTAGAGGCTTTAAAAGAAGCTATTTCCAATCATGGTGTTAAGATAATTCTTCTTCCAGATATGTATCCAATGGGGGAAGAAAGAGCTATTATCAGAGAAGTAAATGGAAAATTACTTGAAGTTAACGAACTTCCTTCTGAGGTAAATAGCATAGTTATAAATTCAGAAACCGCCTATCGAATTTATGAAGCGGTTGATAAAAAGAAACCTCTAATTGATAAGGATATTACAGTGGCAGGTAAATTAAAGGGAGAGTTGATTCAAGTATTTGAGGATATTCCTATTGGTACAAGGGTCAAAACTCTTATAGATAAAGCCGGAGGATGTCAGTCTGAATATGGTGAAATAATTATGGGTGGCCCCTTTACTGGAAAGCGAACAGTTTTAGATGAAGCAGTAATTAAGACTACTGGAGGAATAATTGTTACAGAAACCTTTTTAAAGGGGCCAGATAAGCTTGGACTATTAGTATGTGCTTGTGGAGCAGATAAAGAGAGATTGCTTCAGATAGCAGAAGCAATGGAATCAGAAGTTGTAGGCATTGAATATTGTAAGCATGCAAAGCCTGTAAATCAAACTTATAAATGCGAAAATCCAGGAATTTGTCCAGGACAGGTGCAGAAGGTAATGGCATTGAAGAAAGCGGGAGCAAAGGCAGTTTTAATAAGCAATTGTTCTGATTGCACCAATACAGTAATGTCTTGTGCTCCAAAGCTTGAGCTGCAAGTGCATCATTGTACTGATAGTGCACTAAGAGCAGTAAATCACAGACTTATAAGAAAACTTAAAAGCAATTAAAGGTATAAAGGTGTACCACTTCAATTAGTAAGATATTTTAAATCACCTCTAAATTATAGGCAGAGGTATTAAAATACAACTTCTATTGGAGTGGTATATTTTTTAGAAAAATTAGTTTATTTGGTTAGAGTTTACCTAGATATATACTGATTAGAACCAAAGTTTATTAAGATCAAGCTTTATTGATTTAGCTATATGACTTTCTTTTAAAAAGTAATACAAATTAGATTCGGATAAAATATTCGATCTGTAAATACAAAATCCAATTAGGCAATAGGCATAAAATATTAAGAAAATAGGGGGCTATAAATATGTCAATTAATAAAGAAACCTTGGAAAAACACCTAAAAGATCCTGCGATCTTTTGCTGCCAGAGAAAAAAAGGATTGAAAATTAGTGCAGAAGATTTAGAGGATCCAACAATATTTGAGGATATGGTTGAATCAGGACTTATGACCTTAAGTGAGGAAGGTCTTACTATTGAGCAGGTTTTAGGAAGAACCTTAGTTGTGGATGTGGATGCTCTTACACCAATAGTGTCTGATATGGTTGATGGAGTTAACTATTCAGAGAGAAACGTAAAAGCAAAAGAAATAAATGATAAAAAGGGAGAGATGCCTCAAAAGCCTAATGATGAAGGCGTGATTCATATAGAGATAGAAAAATTGGAAGGACTAAAGCTAGATATACCACTTTCAATGCTTAAAGGGCAGGCTGTCATTCCTTTAAATGAAAGAGAGTCAGAAGCTGTTTTACAGAATAAGGTGGTGAGAACCTTAGTAAAAAAGTATTACAAGGTAAGGGATGTAAGGTTTGGAGAAAAGACCTCTTACTCAGAAGGAGTATTGACCATAAATGAAAGTGTAATAAGCAAGGCTCTTAAAGCAGATCCATTAGTAAAGAACTTAAAAATGGATATTATTAAGCCAGATAATAGGCATGTTTACACTGAGACCATAATGGATGTATGTCCAGTTTCCACTAAGGTTCAAGGCAAGCTAGGAGAAGGAATTTCTCATACTTTAGATGGAGTAGTGTTTATGCTTACAGGAGTTGATGAGGATGGTGTTCAGGTACATGAGTTTGGCTCTTCAGAAGGATATTTGGATGAGAAGATGGCTTTTGGAAGACCAGGCTGTGCAGATGAGGATGATATTATAATTCGTGTTCATGCAACTATTCAGCGTGGAACAGGAATGGAGAGAAGAGGACCTTTTGCAGCACATTCAGCTCAGGATGTGATAATCCAAGAAGTTAGAAACATAATAAAAAACACAAAAGAACCAGTGGCGAAAGAAAAGATATGCAAGGATGTAAAAAAGACAAGTCGTCCAAGAGTTGTTCTTATAAAGGAGATAATGGGGCAGGGGGCTATGCATGATAATGTTCTTTGTCCAATAGAGCCAGCAGGTATACAAGGGGGGCAGAAAAATGTTGATCTTGGAAACGTACCTGTGATGATGACACCTAACCAAGTACGTGATGGAGCTATTCATGCACTTACCTGTATAGGACCAGCAACTAAAGAGATGACAAGACATTATTTTCGTGAACCACTAGTAGAAGCTTTGGCAGAAGATGAAGAATTAGACTTAGTTGGAGTTATATTTGTAGGAAGCCCTCAAGTTAATGATGAAAAAGCATATGTTTCAGAACGCCTAGGAACTTTGGTAGAAGCCTTAAATGTAGAGGGAGCTATTGTTACCACTGAAGGGTTCGGAAACAATCATATAGATTTTACTTACCATATTGAACAAATTGGTATGAGGGGAATTCCAGTGGTTGGAGTATCTTTTTGTGCATACCAAGGACAGCTGGTTGTAGGAAATAAATACATGGATGCAATGATTGAGATTAATAAAGATAAAGAAGGTTTTGAAAATGAAGTTGCAGGCTGCAGCTCTATAACGAAGCCAGATGCGGATAGAGCTATATTAATGTTAAAAACTAAAATGGCAGGTATACCAATAGAACCTGCTGAAGCTAAATGGACCCAGGAAGTTATAGATAAAAATCAAATAATTGTAGATGAGGTACTAGGAAAATGATTGATCTAAATCCGATCTTAACTAAGGGGAAGATAGTAGAAATAAATGATACAGCTGTAAAGGTAGATGTTCAAGGGAGATTAGGTACTATATGTGTTCCACTAAGATGGGTATTTACAGATAAGAAGCTTGAGGCCGGTCAGATGGTAGAGTTCTATTTCAGTTATATGCAGACCATATAAAGACATCTTATATCTAAACTCAATTTATAATTGTTTACAGATATAGGCTGTAAGGGATTCTTTAAGGCACATATAAATCATAAGTTGAGTTAGAAACTGTATAAAGATCTATTATTTCAATTAGAAATCTATTTTCAAACCCCTTTTGATTCCTATAGTTATTTTTAAAATACAAGTTTTATATTAAGCTGAACAGCCAGAAATTAATATTTGTGCTACAACAGTTTTTAAGAGAAAAGGGAAGCTTTAGATATATCAATTAGCGAGGAGGAAGTAAAATGAAACTTACTACAGCAGTAGGATTAAAATCAGAGATATTCGTTCCAGTAACACCCAAACCAGTTTGGACACCATTATTAAAACCTTTAAGTGAATGTAAGGTTGCATTTATCACAGCAGGAGGTATTCATAAAAAAGATCAGAAACCATTTAATACGGCAGGTGACTACAGCTATCGTCCAATACCATCAGACACTATAACAAGTGAACTTATGGTTACACATGGAGGTTTTGATAATTCAGATATTAATAAGGATGTAAATGCTATGTTTCCTCTAGATAGATTACGTGAGTTAGTTGCAGAAGGTTTTATAGGAAGCTTAGCAGAAGAAATGTATGGCTTCATGGGGGGAGGCGGAAACGTTGATAAGTTTAGAAATGAAACTGGGCCAGAGATTGCTTCAAAGTTAAAGGCTCAAGGAGTTGATATTGTTCTATGCACAGGAGGCTGCGGTACTTGTCACCGTTCAGCTACCATAGTAACAAGAGCTTGTGAGGAAGCAGGAATGTCTGGAATAGTAATTGCAGCACTTCCACCTATTGCAAAGCAGCAAGGTGCCCCACGTATTGCAGCAGCTCATGTACCTATAGGCTCTAACGCGGGAGAACCAAATAATATTGAGATGCAGATAGGAATACTTAAGGATTCTCTTCAGTGCGTAGTTGAGTTTGATCACTTTGGACAGTCAAAGCTGTTGCCGTATGAGTATAGACATAATGTTTAGTGGGGACATTGGAGTGGAGAGTTGATAGTTTACTTTGACTTAGCCTTTATTTGAAGATAAATTACATTGGAAAAGTTATATGAATTTATAGATACAGGAGGCTGTGATGGAGAGTTTACCTAAGTTACCAAAGGCTCAAAAAACATTTTTTGCAGTTGATTCCCATACCATGGGAGAACCCACAAGAATTATATTACATGGCTTTCCTGAGTTAGAGGGCAAAACCATAATGGAAAAGAAAAAATTCCTTGAGAGCAATTATGATGACTACAGAAAAGCTCTTATGCTTGAACCAAGAGGTCACAAAGATATGTTTGGGGCTATAGTTGTGGAGCCAATCAGTGAAGAGGCTGATTTAGGGGTAATATTTATGGATAGTGGTGGCTATTTAAATATGTGTGGACATGGAAGCATAGGAACTGCCACTGTGGCAGTAGAAACAGGGCTGGTTAAGGTAGAAGAACCTTATACTGAGGTAGTATTAGATACTCCAGCAGGAATAATAAAAACTAAGGTAAAGGTTGAAAGTGGAAGAGCAGTAGAAGTAAGTATTCTAAACGTTCCAGCCTTTTTGTATAAAAAAGATTTAAGGGTAGAAATTAAGGGATATGGGATTATTCCAGTTGACATCTCCTTTGGGGGAAGTTTTTTTGCACTAGTGGATACAGAGAAGATTGGAATTCCCATTGAACAAAGAAACTTAAATGCTCTTACTGATTTAGGAATGAAGCTTATAAGAAAAATTAATGAGACAGTTGAAATAACTCATCCATATTTAGATATCACCAAAGTTGATCTGGTAGAGTTCTACGGAAAGCCATCTAACCCAAAAGCTAATCTGAAAAATGTGGTCATATTTGGTGAAGCACAGGTTGATAGATCACCCTGCGGCACAGGAACTAGTGCTAAGCTTGCTTATCTTTATGAAACTTGCAAGATAGGGTTAGGGGAGAAGTTTGTTTATGAGAGTATAACCGGATCTATGTTTAGTGGTAGAGTAACAAAAGAACTCAACCTTGATGAAAGAATAGCCATCATTCCAGAAATCACAGGTAGTGCATATATCACAGGAATAAATCAGCTTATCTTAAATGATTACGACCCTCACCAATATGGATTCCTAATGGGTGGAGCAGAGGAGACGGAGCTAATGGACCAAAGTACTTGCTCGGTGATTATGAAAGTAGTTTGATTTACTTCTTAATGAAGCAAGGGTAGTATCTTTTGATGTATATAAGAAATGTAGTTTAATGCAGTTATAGAGGAAGGGAAGATATATGATGAATTTTAATTATTTCTTACCTGTAAATTTAATTTTTGGTACTGGCAAGATTAATTTGATAGGTAAAGAAACCGCAAGGTATGGAAAAAGGGCTTTAGTGGTTACTGGGAGAAGCAGTACTAAAAGGACAGGATTACTTGATAAGGCTTTAGAACTTCTAAAAGTAGAAGGTGTTGAAGGAATTGTATTTGATAAAGTTGACCAAAACCCATTAACAACTACAGCACAAGCTGGAGCGGATATGGCAGTAGAAGCAGGATGCGATGTTGTAGTTGGAATTGGTGGTGGAAGCATAATGGATGCAGCAAAGGCCATTGCTTTCAGTGTAAAAAATCCTTGGGATATTTCTGAATATATTTTTGGAAGGAAGGTTGGTGTAGAGGCATTCCCTATAATACTTGTCCCTACAACTGCTGGTACAGGAAGTGAGGGAAATAATTTTGCGGTGTTAACCAATCCGGAAAATGGAGATAAGAAATCCTTAAGGACTAATGCAATTTATGCAAAGGCTTCTATTATAGATCCACAGCTTATGGTTACTATGCCTAAGCAGACTATAGCTGCAGTAGGCTTTGATGCACTTACTCATAGTATGGAAGCTTATGTATCAAAGGCTAGTCAGCCAATAACAGATATGCAAGCTATTTATGCTATGAAGCTTATAACAGAAAACTTAAAAAAGGTGTATGATGAGCCAGCAGATTTGGAGGCCTTTGAAAAGGTCACTTTTGCATCAACCTTAGGAGGAATGGTAATAGGAGCAGCTGGAGTTGCAGGAGCTCATGCCTTAGAGCACCCTGTCAGTGGACTTAAAGATGTGGTGCATGGAAAGGGGTTAGCGGCTCTAATGCCAGAGATAATAGAAAGGTCATATGCATATTTACCTATGAAATACGCTGATATATCGAGGATTTTAGGTGGAACTGATGAGAAGGATTGCTCAAAGGTTATTCGTAAATTTCTTGGAGATATAAACTTAAATGTAACTCTTGGACAAATGGGAGTAACTCATGAAGATGTAGATTGGATGGCGGAAAACTGTATGAAGGTATCTTTGGTATCCGTTAAAAATAATCCTAAGGAATTTACTATTGATGAGATTAAAGAGATTTATCATGCTTGCATATAGAAATAGATGATAGATATATGTATAACTTAACTCTTTAAAATTACGTGTTATTAAAGCATGTTATTGAAATTAAGTTACTAATAATTCGATTTTTAAATACTAACTGCTTGAAGCTATTAATTAACTAAATAATTAAGTTCAAATTTATGTAATAAGGAGATTTTTTGTATGAGATTAAAAGAATCAGACCTAACTGCAGAGGAAGTAAAGGAATTAGTTAAAAAGTACATGATTGATACTTATGAGAGGTATGATTTTATTTGTGAATACTCGAAAGGTATGTATATTTACAATGAAAAAGGTGAAAGATACCTTGATTTTTATGGAGGAATAGCTGTAAATAGTGCTGGAAACTGTAATGAAAAAGTTGTTGCTGCCATAAAAGAACAGGTGGAGGATGTAATTCATACTTTTAACTATCCTTACACTATTCCTCAAGCTCTTTTGGCTAAAAAGATATGTGATACCATAGGGATGGATAAGATATTTTACCAAAGCACAGGCACTGAGGCTAACGAAGCCATGATTAAAATGGCTAGAAAATATGGAGTAGAGAAGTATGGAGAAAATAAATATCATATTATAACAGCCAAGAACAGCTTCCATGGAAGAACTTATGGATCCTTAACTGCTACAGGACAACCGGACAATGCCTGTCAAGTTGGCCTTAAGCCAATGCTTCCAGGATTTTCGTATGCTGATTTTAATGATTTAGAATCTTTTAAGGAATTGGTTACAGAAGATACCATAGCAATTATGATAGAACCAGTACAAGGAGAAGGAGGAGTAGTACCAGCTACTCAGGAGTTTATGGATGGAATAAGAGCTCTTTGTGATGAAAAGGGACTTCTGATGCTTTTAGATGAAGTACAGACTGGATGGTGTAGAACAGGAAGCGTGATGGCTTATATGGACTATAATATAAAGCCTGATATTGTTTCTATGGCTAAAGCAATGGGGGGAGGAATGCCTATTGCTGCAATTTGTTCAAACTCAGAAGTGTCTAAGGCCTTTACAGTAGGTTCCCATGGTACAACCTATGGAGGAAATCCAGTATGCTGTGCAGCATCTCTTGCTCAAATAAATGAGCTTTTAGACAATGACTTAGCTGGTAATGCTAGGGAAGTAGGTAACTATTTTATGGAGAAGCTTAGAACTCTTCCACATGTGAAAGAAGTACGTGGGAAAGGGCTTCTTGTAGGAGTTGAGTTTGATGCTCCAGTAGGTAAGGATATTAAGCATGGCTGCTTTGACAGAAGGCTTTTGGTTACTTTAATAGGAAGTTCAATAATACGCATGGTGCCACCGCTTATAGCATCTAAAGAAGACTGTGATAAGGCATACGAAATCTTAAGGGAAGCTGCAGAAGAAGCGTATATATAAACATCTTCCTAGCTTGTTATATATAAAATAAAGAGTGTATAGCTAAGAAATATTTTATATTAGAACATACAATAATATCTTTTGATATTATTGTGTGTTCTTTGTTGTATAGATGTACTAATGGTTAAAGTATAGTTATTAAAAATATAATATAGAACAATTAAATACAAAGTCAAGATTAGAATATAAAATATAGGCTATGTTCAACACAGTACTTTAACAGAGATAACTTATTAAATAAAATTTATTACTTTGATTTAATTAATGTTTAACAATTGTAACAAGTAAGACATATTATGTTTTATGATTGGCTATAGTGTAACTTATTTCTTTAGTTTCATTAATTTTACTCGATAATATTATAGACATAATATTTTGGAGGGAAAACATAAATGAAATTCAACACTATTAAGAAAAAACTCATCTTTGCTTTTATACTTATAATATTACTACCTATGTGTACTACCGGTATCATTTCAAATGTAATAATGTACAATAATCTGAAAACTTCTTATACAAATTCCATAGAGAAATCCTTGACTGGTGTAAATAATGTTATAGATGAAACCTATACTGGATATGAAGCAACATTATCTCAAATAACTGAGAATTCAATAGCAAAATTATCGTTATCAAATCCTAACGGAGCGATAGTAAAAAAAGAACTAAATGGAATTATCAAAAGTAACCCGAGAATATTAAATGCATATATTGCTACTGAAGATAAGAGCATGTATATATTTCCCGAAACCGAACTTCCTAAAGGCTATGATCCTACAGCAAAGTCTTGGTATAAGGACACTATTTCAAAGGATGATATACTTTGGCAAGATGCATATAAAGATATAGCAACAGGTAAAATGGTGGTTACGGCAACAAAAAAGATATTTGACGGCTCAGGTAAAGCAATAGGAGTTGCTGGGGTAGATATTGATATAACGAATATTGCAGAATTATTTAATAATACTCAAATTGAAAAGACCGGTGAGATCTTATTAATGGATAAGACTGGTGTAGTAATAGCCACAAAGAATAAAAATCTATTAGAGAAGAACTTAAATCCTGATAGAGTAAACACTAATGCGGATACCAAGGATCAAAAAATGGAGAATGCTTTCAAGAATAAATCAGAAGTATCTTGGATGAAGGATGTCATGACTGGAAATAATAAGCTTGAACAAACTAAGTTTCTAGGAAGTGATAAATTTATATATTCTATGACTAATAAGAAGTCTGGATGGAAGCTTACTGGAATGATTGACACAAGCGAAGTATATTCTAAAATTCGATCTACTGTTTTAATATTAACAGGTGTATTCCTCATATTTATAGCAGCAGCTTTATTTATAGGCCTAAGGATTTCTAGAGGTTTGACAAATCCTATCAATCAACTAAAAGAAGCTATGAAAAAAGGAGAAGCTGGAGATTTGACCATAGTAACCAGCATAAATACATCTGATGAACTTGGAGAGCTTGGAAGAAGATTCTCTAATATGGTTGATAGTGTTAAGGATTTAGTACTTTCAGTTAAAGGCTCTGCAATTAATGTATTGAACTTCTCTGAAAATCTTACTAAAAGAGCAGAAGAGGTAACTACTTCCAGCGAAGAAATAGCAAGAGTTATAGATGAAATCGCTAAAGGTGGACAAGAGCAGTCATATGAGGTGGAGAAGGCATCACAGGTCACAGTGGAGTTTAATAATAGTCTATCTCAAATTAAAGAATATAATAATAATATAAATATTGAAAGTAAAGAGATGGAAGCTAGCAGCATAAAAACAATGGCTGCCTTTAAAGAACTTAAAACCAAGAATGAAAGTACTATAAACGGAGTATCTCAAATTTCTGAAAGTATTGTTGTTTTAGCAAAAGAGACAGAAGATATTGGACAAATTCTGAGTACAATATTGAGTATATCTTCTCAAACTAATCTTTTAGCATTGAATGCAGCCATAGAAGCAGCTAGAGCAGGAGAATCAGGAAGAGGCTTTGCGGTAGTAGCTGAAGAAGTTAGATTACTTGCGGAACAATCAGGGGCTTCTGCAGAAAATATAAGAAATATAGTAACTAGAGTTATAGAAACGACTAAAGCAGCTGAAGTAAACATGGGCAATATTAAAAAGGATGTAGAGAATCAAAACTATGCAGTTGAGACTACTGAACAAAGTTTTGTTAGTCTTAATAATTCTATAGAAAATATTATAGAAAAAATTACAGCAATGAATGAAAGTATAGAGGGAATGCTAGCTAATAGTAGTATACTTACATCCAATATACACAATATTTCTTTTGTTTCAGAGCAGTCAGCTGCCGCAACAGAAGAAGTAAATGCGAGTGTAGCTAATCAACTAAATGATATACAGAATGTAAAAGCACAAGCTGATGAACTTTATATATTGGCTCAGACTTTAGAAAAGTTAATAGAAAAGTTCAAGGTTTAATACTATAATATGAAATTAGTCATGATTTAACAATAAAACCATGCAAAACTGAGAAATATAATTTATATAAGCTCAGCTTGTGCATGGTTTTATTATTTTTAAAATACAAATCCTTATTAAACTCTAAAAAATTCAACTACAGCTTTGATGCAATAATTGATTTAACCATAGATGGCAATTCGTCCTGAGCCTCTTTTGACAGGTTAGATGTATCTATAGCAGGGTGTATGAAAACTTCTACATCTGCAGGTTTTATCTTGTTACCATTAGCCTCCATAAGCTTATAGGAGCCGCTTATTGTAACTGGGACTATTGGAACCTTGGCTTTAGTAGCAAGTTTAAAGCTTCCAGCTTTAAATTCACCTAATGGGCCGCCCTTGCTTCTAGTACCTTCAGGGAATATCACTAGTGAGTGCCCTTTCTTAAGTATCTTTACACCTTCAACTATAGATTGAGCTGATTTTCTTAGGTTGTGTCTATCTATAAATACACAATCCATATACTCCATCCAGGTTCTAAGAAGCGGTACCTTCTTTATTTCAACTTTAGAAATATATCCTTTTGGTTTATTTATATAACTCATAAAAAGTGCTATATCAAAATTACTTTGATGATTGCTTATAAATACTACAGGAACATCTTTTGGAATGTTATCTTCACCATGAATTTTTACCCTAGCACCACTCATTCTCACATGGGAAGCAGCCCATTTTGAAGTTATTTTATGTACTTCTTCTTCAAAGGCTTTTTCATCTAATTTACTTTTTAGTTTCTTAACTTTATACATCTGAGGTACTTTTACCACAAGGCTGGCAGCAAAATTTGTATACCAAGCAATTGTTCTAAGCATATATAAATCCTCCAATTATCAATGTGTTATATAATAAAATATCTCTAAAAACTTGTTCAATTAAGTAAATTTAAGCTTTCTGAAGGAACTTCTAAGCTATTAATATAAGTATTAAGCTTCAGTAACAGATATTTTATACATAAGTATTATACTACACAGTCGGATGGGATTAAATGTATTATTATAAAATTGTGTGATTTGCTATAATTAAGCATGTGGTAAGTATTACTTTTTAATATATAAACAATTGATGAATTAAATGAAGTAGAAGGAGTTTTAATAGAACCTTGAATATAAATAATTTATTTTTTTATATCAATTATTGCAGTATGAGGCAAGCTAATGAACCTTGGAAGTATAAAGCTAAGCTTACAAGAACTCTTGATCATCATGAGCTAATACTTGTAACTGGTGGAAAGGGAAGCATAGTTATAGCCAATAAACGATTTAACGGAAAGGTAGGAAATGTATTTTATATTCCAGCACATACAATGCAGTCAATAGAGTCGGATTTTAATAACCCACTATATTTTATCTCAGTACATTTTTGCTATGCTAATGTATTTTTTTGTGAAAATAATTGGTCTGTTAAGGATGAAGATAGAGAACTACCGCTTAGTATAATGCAAGGTGCTGAAAATATTTATAATATAAATCACTTGTTTTGGCAATTGGTAAATGGGTGGTATGATAAACTGCCAGGTTATGAATTTTCTTCGAAAGCTTTGCTGCAGCAGTTGATTTTTGAACTTTATACAAGAGAAAAAAGAGAAAATCGCAACTATTCCATTGAGCTTAAGGTAGAGACCTTAATTAGATACATGCATGAAAATATAACTAAAAAACTAACCTTACCACAATTGTCAGATATGGTTAGCTTATCACCAACTTATTTATCAAGAGCATTTAAAGAAAGGACAGGTTATTCGGTGATTCATTTCTTTAATAAGTTAAAGATTGATAAATCTAAGGAGCTTATTATAGATGGAGATAGAAAGATAAAAGAGGTTGCAAAGGAACTGGGATTTGGAGATGAGTTTTATTTTAGTAGATTGTTTAAGAAAATAGAAGGGGTTAGTCCATTAGATTTTTATAGCAATAATGTCCATGGATTTTAGTATAGTACATGGAGTAAAGCCTGTTTGTGAGTTATTATATAAGACGGAATTGTTAAAGATGCACCACTTCAATCTTAAAGCTATGTTCAAAAATCCTCTGGTTCCTTATAGGAGAATTTGAATATATAAAGCTTAATATGGAGTGGTGCATCCATAAGTTAACTTAATGTACAAAAGAAAGAAGGCTTTATTTATGAAATTGTGGAAAAGAAATCTAATAGTCTGCTGGTTTGGGGTTTTTGTGACCAATATAGGCACCAGTCAGATTGCTCCAGTGCTACCTCTATTCATAAGGCACCTGGGAGTACATAACACTGAAATGATTGAGCAGTTCTCAGGATTTGCTTTTGGTGTTAATTATATGATTTTAGCAATTTTCTCTCCAATATGGGGGCACTTTGCAGATAAAGTTGGGAGAAAACCTATGCTGCTTAGATCAAGTTTTGGTATGGCCATTGTCATATTCAGTATGGGGTTTGCACAAAATGTGTATCAGCTTATAGGGCTTAGAATGTTGCAAGGAGTTATTGCTGGATACACTACGGCTTGTACAACTTTAATTGCTACTCAAACGGAGAAAGAGCATGCAGGCTGGGCCTTGGGATCACTTGCTACAGCATCCATTGGAGGTTCCCTTCTTGGACCAATGATAGGTGGTTTTATTGAAGAGAACTTTGGCATGCAGAATGTATTCTTTATAACAGGAACCTTAATGCTGATTGCCTTTATTACTACACTATTATTTGTAAGAGAGAGTTTTAATAAAGAGGAAAAGGTGATTTTAAGTGCTAAGCAGGTTTTGAGACGTGTTCCCGATACTTCTTTACTTGGAATACTTTTTCTAACATCTTTTATAATAACTTTAGCACTATATTCTATAGAACCTATCATAACAGTTTATGTAACTCATCTTTCATCTGATAGCAAGCATGTAGCCCTTATTTCTGGAATGGCGTTTTCAGCATCTGGTTTGGCAAGTATAATTGCTGCTCCAAGACTTGGTAGATTGTCTGACAGAATAGGGCCACAAAAAGTTATGCTAGGAGCTTTATTGATAGCTGGAATAGTATTTATCCCTCAAGCTTTTGTAAAAAGTTCTTGGCAGCTTATGGGGTTAAGATTTGTTCTAGGATTAGCAACTGCAGGACTTACTCCTTCAGTTAATATACTGATAAAAAGGATTTCTCCAGATGAACTTACGGGAAGGATATTTGGATTTAGTATGTCTGCTCAGTATATAGGAGTTTTTCTTGGATCTATTTTAGGTGGACAGGTATCAGCTTTTTGTGGAATAAGATATGTATTCTTTATTACCAGCGCTTTATTGTTTATGAATGCAATTTTAGTTTATTCCTCAGTTTATAAGAAGCTAAGTAAAGTTAGAATTTAGTTTTATTAGTTCAAATGACACATAAAATAAACAAACTGCTATATGTATATCTTTTTTAAAAACATACATATAACAGTAAGTGTTCTAAGCTTCTATATTTTTAGAAGCTTTTTTCTTATTCATGAACATAGAGAATAGTACGCTAAGTCCTAATATACCAACTATGATTAGTATTGAAGCTAATATAGGAATATGTATCTTGAAGGATAGGGCAAGTTTTAAGCCTGTGAATAATAGAACAAAACCTACGCCGTATTTTACATATTCAAAAGTACTTTGAAGCTTCTCAAGTAAGAAGTAAAGATTTCTAAGACCTAATATAGCAAGAATGTTTGAAGTATAAACTATAAATGGGTCTGTAGTTATAGCAAATATAGCTGGTATTGAGTCAATAGCAAATAATATATCAGAACCTTCAATTAAAAACAGTATTGCGAATAATGGAGTTGCATGCATTACTTTACCTATCTTTACAAAGAACTTTTCTCCGTGGAGTTCTTCTGTAACTGGAATGAACTTCTTTAAAAGTTTTATTAGTTTACTATCTTCAACAGATTCTTCTTTTTCTTTATTAGCTATTATTTTATAGCCGCTTAAAATTAAAAGAAGTCCAAACACATATAATATCCATTGGAATTTACTTACCACAGCAACTCCTAATAATATAAATATAAGTCTTAGTATTATTGCACCAATGATTCCGTAGTTAAGTATTCTTTTTTGATATTCTCTCTTAATACCGAAGCTAGAGAAAACTAAAAGGAATAAGAATAGGTTGTCCACACTAAGGCTAAGTTCAATTACGTAGCCACCTAGGAATTCCAGTGCCTTTGCTGAACCTAAATCCACCCATATAAAGGCATTAAATATTAGAGCTACGATAGTGATTAGTAAAAAGTTTCTAAGTGCTTTTTTTGTACTCATGTTAATCCTCCTAAAAGTTAAATATTATGCTTTTACATTGAAAAAGTCGATAAAACATTGATATTACTAGGTTTAGTTAAGGGGGATACATTTTCTTTTACAGTAAAAAAGACTCTGAAACAATATGTATATACTAGTGATATACACATTGTTTCAGAGTCTCACAATTTAAAGCAAAACCGGGATTTTCTCCGTAATGACGATTTTTGCTACTAAAATCTTAGTTTGTTACTCCCTCAGAACCATATTAAATAATATTGTATACTATATTTCGTGTATAAGCAAGCGTAAATTGTACCATTTTTTATTCGTTAGAATCCATATGAAGGCTACGTCTTCAGAAAGTATAGTGAAAAACGCCTTATTCTTCGTAGAAAATTATATTTTAGATAAAGCTGTTGAAAGTTACGGGGAAGATTTAAATGCATATAAAATATTCCTTTATAATCACTTAATTAAAATAAGAGCTACAAGCATATAATGAAGTTCTAATATGAAGATATTGGTATAAATATCTAAAATAAAAGTATAGACAAGATGTGGTTTTATGTGTATAAAGTAATTATACACATAAAATTTTAATATATAACTTATAATCTTGTTAAAGGATCACTTTATTATAGCTATATTACGAAGGCTTAAAGGTTGAAGTTGGTCTGTAATTAAGGATGATTACTAACTCAATTATTAAGTTATACGTGCCCGATAATCCACAGAAGCGGGGATTATGGAATAAGTATAAATTAAGCTTCGATATAGGAAGCATTTAGCGATTATATATAAATAAAGCTATAACTCAGGAAAAAATAATATCAAATTTAAATTTAATGGGTGATATAATATGACAAAGTCGGAAGAAATGATATTTAACTATCTAAAAGATAGATGCAATGAGCAAAGGACAAAAGACAAGGATAAGCAAGTAGGGTGTACTACTAAGGAGATTGCGGAAGATCTGTCTTTGCAGAGAACAAATGTAAGTGCAGTTTTAAATAAGCTTTGTGATTTAGGAAAGGTTTATAAGATTAAAGGAAAGCCAACAATCTATGCCATAGCTTTATCTGAAGAAGGGGAGCAGTCTATAAAGGCTGAGGGTAGCTTTGACACACTTATTGGCAAGCAAGGAAGCCTTAAGAAGTGTATACAGCAGGCAAAGGCAGCTATGCTTTATCCACCAAATGGACTTCACACTCTTTTACTTGGTCCTACTGGAGTTGGAAAGACTATGTTTGCAGAACTTATGTATAAATTTACTATAGAGCAGTCAATCATGCCTCACAACGCACCGTTTGTAGCTTTTAACTGTGCGGACTATGCCAATAATCCTCAGCTTCTTTTATCACATCTTTTTGGTTCTAAGAAAGGATCTTTTACTGGGGCAGATAAAGATAGGCAGGGGCTTGTGGATAAGGCAAATGGAGGGATTTTGTTTTTAGATGAAATTCATAGACTGCCACCTGAAGGACAAGAAATGCTTTTTATGCTCATAGATAAAGGTGTGTATACTCCATTAGGAGATATAGATAACAAGAAAAGTAGCAAGGTCCTTATAATTTGTGCAACTACTGAAGATGTTGATAGTACATTACTAGCTACCTTTACTAGAAGAATTCCAATTACAATAAATGTTCCAGCATTAAAGGAAAGAACCTTGGAAGAGCGTTTCGAGCTTATTTGTGAGTTCTTTAAGACTGAGTCCATAAGGATAGGAAAAGAGATAACCGTATCTACTGACACCATAAGAGCGTTATTACTTTACAATTGCAGCGGTAATATAGGACAGTTAAAGAGTGATATCCAGCTAGGCTGTGCTAATGCCTTCTTAAAATTCGTGTCCAAAGGACGTAAAAGTATAGAAGTACATAGTACAGATTTTTCAAGCAATGTAAGACAAGGCTTGGTTATGTATAAGCAGTATTCACAAAGAGTAGATGAGATCATAAAGGATGATACAAAGCTTAGCTTCAACTCTAAAGGTACTAAACTGCATGTGGATGCTAGCAATGGAGTGTTGCCTGATAACTTCTATGACAGCATTGAAAAGAGAATTCAAGAGCTAAAGGATCGTGGTGTTGAGGAAGCGGATATTAATTTTATAATGTCTTTTGACATAAAAAATTACTTTAATAAGTACATAGGAAAGTTTGAGCAAGAGGTTAATAAGGAAGAGCTTTCTAAAATAGTTGATAAAAATATTATTACTATAGTAGAGAATTTCTTGAAGACTGCATCGGAACAATTAAAGAGAATATTCCCTACAAAAGTATTTTATGGCTTATGTCTTCATATAAGCTCTAGTATTGAAAGAATAATGCATCACAAAAATATAGTAAATCACAATTTAACTGAAATAATACAAAAACATGGTGAAGAATATGGATTGGCTTTAATAATAGCTAATAGATTAGAAGAGGAATTCGATATAAAGATACCTGCAGATGAAGTTGGGTTTATAGCTATGTTTTTGTGCATAGATGATCTAGATGAAGAGTCAGAAGGCAGTAAGCCAATAATTGTTGTAGCAATGCATGGGAGAAGTACAGCATCTTCAATGGTAGAGGTTGCAAACAAGCTGGTTGGAGGGAATAATGTCTATGCGTATGATATGAATCTTGATAAAAAGCCTAAGGTAGCTTATCAAGAGCTAAAGGAGCTTATTATAGAAAATCATCAGGGAGCAGGAGTTATTCTTCTTGTGGATATGGGATCTTTAGGAATGTTTGGAGAGTTAATAACTGAGGAAACAGGTATAGAGATAAGAGTAATAGATATGGTATCTACACTATTAGTTATTGAATGTTCAAGAAAAGCACAAACCAACAATAATATTCATCAGATATGGGAAGAGGTACAACATTCAATAAGTTTTTTAAGCAACTACAGCACTAGTTTAACTCAAAATTACATACCAAGTAAAGATAATATAATAATAACCAACTGTATTACAGGTGAAGGTAGTGCAGTTAAGTTGAAGAATATGATTGAAGAGAGAGTAAATCTAAGTGATAAGGATATACAAGTTATTGCAATCTCAGCCAATGATAAAAAGGAGATGTACAATACCATAAATGTGTTATCTAAAGGAAAGAAGATAATTGCCATAGTGGGAACAGTGAATCCTAATATATATGATATACCGTTTATTCCTACTTCAGAATTATTCTTTGATAGCAATTATACTAGAATAAAAGACATAGTTAAAAGGATAAAGACACCAGATGATGTTTATAAGGAAATCTTCGAAAGCTTAGAAAAAGAGATAACAGAAATAAATATAATGGAATTTAAGCCTTTATGTATAGAATTAATAGATGATATAAGAAGAAATATAACTACAGACATGGATATTTATAAGGTTTCAGGGTTTATATTACATCTAGCTTGTGCAGTTTTGAGGTTGATAAATAATGAAAAAACATCTGTATGCAATAGAAGAGAAGAAATAAAGAATACCTATGGTAAAGAATATGATAATCTTAAAAAGTCGCTGCTGCCTATAGAAAAGTATTATAACATAGAGTTTTCTCAAGATGAGTTATGTTATATTATTATGATTATTTTTAGTATATAAATTATGAAAAGAAAAGCTGTGTATAATAAGGAAGTTAATATCCTTATTATGCACAGTTTTTTTACTCTAAAGGAATTACCAATAAATTTAAACCTTCATAATATTATGATGAAAAAAGCTTATCTCTTTCACAAGAAAGTATAAAGTAAATCTAGTAAGTTCAAAACAGTAAGAGTACTCTGGATGATGGGACATGTATAAATTAAATATGCAAAATGAAAATGTGTATAAAAATAGCCGCGTTTAATTATAGCTTATATGTATATGTGTATAGAAAAGTATTATACAGATAAATATTTAATGAAATGTGTATAGGAAAAGTGTTAAGTGTATAAAAAAACTTGTTTTTATAGCATAAATGATAACAATTAGTTCAGATTCTTTTCTTATGAGTATAAAAAAATCCCTATTTAATAAAAATAACTAGAATGGCTTAAATAAAGACTTATAAAGCAATACTTATGTAAAGGATTTAAATAAATCATTGTAAACTATAGAAAAATATAATAATTAATAAGTGTTCATAAAAAGTTGGCACAGGTATTGCTATATAAATAAGCGTAAGAAATAAAAAAATAAAAAATTAAAATAAATTAATTTTTAGGAGGCATTATTATGAATATTTTATTAGCATGTGCATCAGGAATGTCAACAAGCTTAGTAGTAAAGAAAATGGAAGAAGCAGCAAGTCAACAAGGTATAGAATGTAAGATCTGGGCAGTTTCTCAAGATATAGTTGAAGAAGAAATGAAAAAAGCAGATGTTTTATTAATAGGACCTCAAATGAGATTCTTAAAAGCAAAGTTAGAACCAAAGGCTAATGAAGTTGGTATAAAGGTAGATGTTATAAAGCCTATGGATTATGGCAGATGTGATGGTAAAGCAATTCTAGCAACAGCAATTTCAATGATTTCAAAATAATAAAAATATAAAAAAGAAAGATGAGGTATTTTATTTATGGATAAAATAATGAGTTTCCTTGAAAAATACTTAATGCCTATAGCTGATAAACTTAACAATAATAAATACTTAGCGGCTTTAAGAGAAGGTTTCATGCTAAGTTTACCACTAATCATATTTGGATCAATCTTCGTTGTTATTTCAAACCTGCCATATTTAGATAGATTACTAGGTGCAGCTGGACTAAATGAATTAAAGAATTTATTAGGTGCAGCATCCAATTCCACTATGTCAATAATGACACTGTTCGTTGTATTTGGTATTGGATATAGTTTAAGTAAACAGTATAAAGTAGAAGCGATATATGGTGCTGCAGTAGCGGTAGCAGCCTTCATTATACTAACTCCTACAGCTGTCCAATATGGAAAGACATCAAAAGATGTATTAGATGGAGTTATAGCATTAGATAGACTTGGTGCTAAGGGAATGTTCGTTGGAATAATAGGAACATTCATAGCAGTTGAAATCTACAGACTAGTAATACAAAAAAATTGGACAATCAAGATGCCAGCTGGTGTTCCAGATGCGGTTTCAAGATCATTTAGCTCACTTATCCCTGCATTTATAACATTAACTTTCTTCTTATTACTAAGAATAGCATTTACATTTACTCCTTGGGGTAATATACATGACTTTGTATATAAGATAATACAAGCACCACTTATGACTTTAGGATCAGGATTAGCAGCTACATTAATTGCAATATTCTTTATACAATTATTCTGGTTCTTCGGATTACATGGGCAAATAATAGTTAACTCAGTTTTAGACCCAATTTGGAGAACATTATCACTTGAAAACTATCAAGCATTCCAAGCAGGATCAAAGCTTCCTCACATTGTAAATAAACAATTCATGGACACTTTTACAGTTGGTATGGGTGGTACAGGTATGACTCTAGCAGTAATATTAGGTATAATCATATTCGCTAAGAGTAAACAGTTAAAAGAATTAAGTAAATTAGCAGGACCAGCAGGTATATTTAACGTAAATGAACCAGTAATATTTGGTTTACCTATAGTTCTAAACCCAATGATATTAATACCTTGGATTATAGCACCAATGGTTGTAACAGCATTTACTTATATAGTTATGTCAATAGGAATAGTACCAGCACCAATAGGAGTAGACGTACCATGGACAGTTCCGATATTCTTCAGTGGAACACTTGCAACAGGATCTATCAAAGGTGGAATATTACAACTTGTTAACTTAGCTATAGTATTCATAATATGGACACCATTCATACTAATGATGGACAAAAAGTACCACAAGGACGAATTAGAAGCTGAAGGTATTAGTGCATAGTAAAAACATTAGTAGAATAATCGCAGAAATATACGCAATACATAAATTTATTAATATATGATAACGGAGGCAATCAATTATGGAAGATATAAATAGCATAGCATTTGAATTAATATTATATGCAGGAAATGGAAGATCTTGTGCCATGGAAGCTATACAAGAAGCTAAAAAAGGAGACCTTGAAAGAGCTGAAGAACTTCTAAAGGAAGCTACTGCAGAACTAGGTAAAGCTCATGGATTCCAAACTAAGCTAATCCAAGGTGAAGCAAATGGAGAGTCAAACCCTGTAAACATACTACTAATTCATGCTCAGGATCACTTAATGACAGCAATGACTGTTAGAGATCTAGCAACAGAAATAGTTGAACTTTACAGAGTAAGATAAGACCTTAGGAGGACTAAAGATGACAGTTAAATATAAGTTTCCAGAAGGTTTTTGGTGGGGAAGTGCAGCTTCAGCTACTCAAATGGAAGGTGCTGCAAAAGAGGACGGAAAAGGATTAAACATATGGGACTACTGGTATGAGAAAGAGCCGAATAGATTCTTCGATGGAGTAGGTCCAGCGGTGACTTCAGACTTTTATCATCAATATAAGGAAGATATAAGGTTAATGAAAGAAATAGGACATAACTCCTTCAGGTTCTCTATTTCCTGGGCAAGACTTATTCCAGGTGGAGTAGGACAAGTAAATCAAAAGGCTGCAGAATTCTATAATAATGTAATAAATGAATTGTTAGCAAATGATATAGAGCCATTTATAAATCTATTCCACTTTGATATGCCTTTGGAGCTTCAACAAAAGGGCGGCTGGGAAAGCAGAGAAGTAGTCGATGCTTATGCAGAATACTCAAAGATATGTTTCGAGCTATTTGGAGATAGAGTAAAAAGATGGTTTACCTTTAATGAACCAGTTGTTCCTGTAGAAGGTGGATACCTGTATGATTTCCACTATCCTAACGTGGTGGACTTTAATAGAGCTGTACAAGTTGCTTATGGAACTATGATTGCAAATGCTAAAGCTATTAAAGAATTCAAAGCTTTACAGCTTGATGAAGCAAAAATAGGTATAGTGCTAAACTTGACTCCTTCTTATCCAAGAAGCAGTAACCCTGATGACTTAAAGGCTGCTAATATAGTAGATTTATTCTTCAATAGAAGCTTCCTAGATCCAGCTGTAAGGGGAGAATACCCATTAGAGCTAGTTGAGATAATAAAAAGAGAAGGATTAGTGCCTAAAATACTAGAGGGAGATAAGGAATTACTAAAAGAAAACACTATAGATTTCTTAGGCGTAAATTATTATCAACCTAGAAGGGTAAAGGCTAAGGAGTGTATGCCAAACCCTGAAGCACCACTTATGCCTGATAATTTCTTTGATTATTATGAAATGCCAGGAAGAAAGATGAATGTCTACAGAGGCTGGGAGATTTATGAGAAGGGAATATATGATATAGCCATAAATCTAAAAGAGAATTATGGAAATATAGAATGGTATATTTCAGAAAACGGCATGGGTGTACAAGACGAAGAACGATTTATAGTTGATGGAAAAGTAGAAGATAACTATAGAATAGACTTCGTTAGGGGTCACTTAACTTGGCTTCATAAGTCTATAGAAGAAGGCTGTAACGTAAAAGGTTATCATATGTGGACATTTATAGATAATTGGTCATGGAGCAATGCCTATAAAAATAGATACGGATTTATCCAATTAGATCTAAAAACTCAAAATAGAATTATTAAAAAGAGTGGATATTGGATAAAGGAAGTAGCAAAAAATAACGGATTCTAAATTGTATGTAAGACTTTCGCTAGTTCAATAGCGAAAGTCTTATATTCCTATTAAGGGAAGTATAAATTATTTTGCTAGCTAAAACTAATGATATGAAGGATTTAGAATAGTTATTTAGAATAGACAGTAAAAGCTTGAGCCGACTGCTAGAATTTCTTAACATAGTTTCAGAAAAGGCAGATGCTCAAAAAAGCTTGAAACCAGCATAATAACTATATATTTATATAATTGTATAAATATATAATCATATAATTTTGCAAATATTATTATAAGGAGTATTGATATAGTGGAGAAGAATTATATAGTAGCCATAGATTTAGGTGGGACTAAGATTGCCTGTGCTATCACAGATTTAGAAGGAAATATAATAAAGGAAAATACTGTTCCTACTGATGCTCATGAAGGAGAAGCAAAGGTATTGGAAAGAATAATATCAATAATAGAAAGAACCTTGCAAGATAGTGAAAAAAGTGCTTCTGAGGTTAGGGCAATAGGCATTGGATCTCCAGGGCCGTTAGATGCCAATAAAGGTATTATATTAGATACACCTAATTTACCTTTTAAGCATGTAGAAATTGTTAAATATATTGAAAATAAGTTTAATATAAAAACTTATCTAGAAAATGATGCAAATGCAGCAACTATTGGAGAATACTTATTTGGTTCCGGTAAAGGTACAAAAAATATGGTATATATAACTGTAAGCACAGGAATCGGAGCTGGGGCTATAATCGATGGTAAGATTTATAGAGGGACTACTTGCAATGCTTTAGAACTTGGACATACTTCTATTTTACCAGATGGACCTAAGTGTAACTGTGGCAATTATGGATGTTTAGAAGTACTAGCTTCTGGTACAGCAATAGCAAGAGAAGCTAATAAAGCTTTACAGGAAGTTAAAGAAAGCTCTCTAAGAAATTATGAGAAAGTTACTTCTTATGAAGTCTTTAAGGAAGCTGAAGCAGGGGATAAATTAGCTTGTGAGGTTGTAGATAACGCATTAAAATACCTAGGGGTAGGTGTAGCAAATGCAATAACTGCCTTTGACCCTGAAAAGGTTGTAATTGGTGGTGGAGTTTCTATGGTTGGAGATGTGTTGTTTGATAAAGTTAGGCAAGTAGTAAAAGATAGATGTTTTAAGGTTTTGAGTGAGAACTGTGAAGTTGTTCCAGCGTCTTTGAAGACTAAAGCAGGAATAATAGGAGCTGCAGCCGTTGCTATTATTGAGAGCAAATAGAAATCATAGATGTAGAAAAAAGTCACTGAAGAAAGGTTATCCTCAGTGGCTTTTTAAGTCTGCATGAAATTATAAGTAGCTGTTTGAATCTACAATATAACTATCTTGAAACAAGTTTGCTCAAATCATATAGTTGTGGTTGGTTTTCAGTTGATAGGTTAAAACCTTTGTCATCAGGTATTTTACTTGAAACAGATGAATTATTCCATTGATTATCTGGTACAAGTTTTCCGTTATTTTTTATCCAGTTCATGATGTCATTATTAGTACTTCTCATACGTCCATTATTGGATACAATAGCATATTTTAAATTACCTGAAGATACAATATCCTTAAATTGATCAAGAGAAATTATCTTGTCACCTCCACTGTAACCGCCTATAGTCATTATTGGTTCTCCTGTCTTTAATATCAAATCTGAAGCATAAGTATTTGCAGAAGGCACTGCCACTAGGTATTGTTCCTTTCCTTTGTTAGCTTCTAAGAACTGAACTAACTTTTTTATATTATTAAAGTCTGTACTTCTACTACGGTTTTTAGATACTATTTCAAGTCCAGCATATGGGCTTGAGCCATTTAGTGGATAAAATAGTGTAGTAAATGACCATATTAATGGAGCGGTAAGAGTACCTACAAAAGCGATGATTATGACTAATTTATTTAATGGTGCATATTCATTTGAAGTAGAGGCAACTTTTCCAGCAGCTAAAACAGCAAGTACTATTGAGCATCCTATGCATAGTATACCTGTTTCTAGACCAGTGAATTTATAGCCATCTGATTTGGATAAGTTGGGGTATAAGATGATTACTTCAATAATTCCATTTACCATAAAGGCTAAAGGAAGAAACCATCTTTTCCAACTATTTTCTTTGAACAGCTTCAGCATAGCTTCAAGACCTATGCCTGTTAATGCAGCAATTGGAGGAGCCATAGTAGTCAAATAGTATGTGTGAGTAACATTTCTAGAAAAACTAAAATACATAAACTCTGTAAGGAGCCAAACAAACCAGAATATAAGAGATAGTTTTCTAGGAGTATCAAATGGGTATCGTAGTTTTTCTCTTACTGATGCAGCTATAAATCCTATTATTGCAAAGGGAAGTAGCCAAGATATCTGATCCGATAAGTTATCGTAATGAAACAGCCTTGTTATACCAGTTTTTGAATTATTATTCATTGGATTTATGTTTGGTGTGGTTTCAGCTTTTTCATTATTTGCGTATAGCGTTAAGTTCTTTTCTGATTTTTTATTATTCCTAGACATAATTTTTTTGTCTTTAGGAGCTTCCTGCCTCTGTGGCGCCTTATTAAGTAAACTGTTAAGTCCTACTCTTTCTAATCCGTTATGGCCTACGATAAGCTGAGTAACGGTATTATTAGTACTGCTTCCTACGAAGGGTCTATCTTTAGAAGGTATCAAATCAACTATTACGGCCCAGGATAATGATACAAATAATAAAATCATTGAACCTAAAAAAAGATGTTTTAGCTTTTTCTTATAAGTAAGTTTAGACGAAAGAAAATATGTTATATAAATAGCTGGAGCTATTAAATAAGCTTCGACCATTTTTATATTGAAGCCTATTCCTAGAATTACTAGGCATAAGATAAGATATTTAAATTTCCCTTCTTCAGCTGCCTTAAAAAGAGGATAGCAGCATAGAACCAATGCTAACACAAGTAAGTTGTCTATGGTATTGTTTCTACTAGCAGCTACGAAAACCGGCGTAACAGAAAGACATAATCCTGAAATAAGAGCTGGCAAAGCACCGAAATTTTTCTTAACTAAGCGGTATACAATAAAAACTGACAGAACACCAGCTATTGCTTGTGGAAGAATAACGCTAAAACCACTAAAGCCAAATATTTTAGCAGATAAAGCCTGCAGCCAAAAACCCACAGGTGGTTTATCAATACTTACAAAGCCAGATGGGTCAAAAGATACAAAGAAGAAGTTTTTAAAGCTTTGCAGCATACTTTTAACGCCAGCGGAGTAATAAGTATTAGCATATCCTTCGATGCTTAAATTGGCAAAGCTTAGTATTGCTGAAAGGACTAATAGTACTGTTAAGCAGATAGTTTCCCAATTCAGTTTGAATTTTTTATTCAAGATAAAAACCTCCTTATGTTTGTAAATGTAAAATTATTGATTCTAAAGATTTTAGTTTTGTTCTTTTCAATATTTCTTTGAATTATTTTCAATTAAATATAATTTTAAAATCAATTATTAATCATTAGATACTTCAACGAGCTTATGTAAAGAATTATTCTTTATAATTTTAATACAACAGAATTAACATATATTATATTGAAACTATATAAATATTAAAACTGGAAAGTGGCAATTATGTGTTTAATTTGTAAAAAATATGTGAATGCAATGTTAAAGTAAGGGAATTATAGGCATGTACTTTAGAGATTAGTGCTGTCACGGTGCCTTGACTAAATGGATAGCTAAAAGCGTTCAGGCTGGTACAATAACATTTTAGAGATTTTAATAATATTAAAGTGTAGTATAATTTAGAGAGTAGTTTTTATTCAAAATAATAAGGTTATAAGATTTAAGGAGAAAATGTTATATGCTCAAGAAATATTATGGACTTTTAAAAAATATAGCATTGATTTTGCTAGGAAATACTATATATGCTTTGGCAGTTACTATGTTTATACTTCCCAACAGTTTAATTACAGGTGGAACTACTGGATTAGCTTTGCTTTTTTATCATCAGCTAGGAGTTCCTATTACAATATTTGTATCTATTTTTAATATAAGTATGTTTATATTAGGAGCGTTGGTATTGGGGAAAAAGTTTGCACTTACCACTCTTATAAGTACCTTTTATTATCCCTTTATTTTAGGAGTGTTTCAAAAGATTCCTTATCTACAGGGAATGACTTCAGATCATTTACTTTCAACTATATATGCAGGTATAATGATAGGTTTTAGTATTGGAATAGTAATAAAAGCTGGAGCTTCTACAGGAGGTATGGACATCCCGCCGCTGGTTTTAAATAAGAAGTTTGGCTTTCCTGTTTCTGTAGTTATGTATGGTTTAGACTTTACTATATTATTGTCACAAATGCTATTTGCTAATAAAGAGCAAGTACTTTATGGTATACTTCTGGTTCTTATTTACACTGTAGTATTAGACAAAATACTTTTGCTTGGTCAGTCTAGGACTCAGGTGAAGGTTGTTAGTGATAAATATGAGGAGATTAATCAAATGATTATTAAACATTTGGACAGAGGATCCACTCTAATTCATGCTGAAACAGGGTATTGCCATAATAATAACTTAGTTGTACTAACTGTTATATCTAATAGAGAACTTCCAAAGCTTAACGAAATGGTATTATCAATTGACCCCAAAGCCTTTATGATAATAAATAGGGTTAATGAAGTAAAGGGAAGAGGCTTTACTATGGATAAAATTTACAAATAGAACTGCTACAAACAGCTTACTCAGTAAAATGAGGTAGGCTGTTTTTATTTTTGATCTGTTAAAGTTAGGGGGTCAGTTATCAAATGCTTTAATGAGCTTGCGCAAAGATTTACATTTTTTGGGTTAGTGCGCAAAAGTAGTTTGTTTTTAGAATACCAGGAATAAGAAATATGTATATTTTATTTACATAATATGGAATTAGATGTATAATGATGGTAAAATTGTGAAGTTATTTATATTCTACTATGGATGGAGGGGATTTGATGACAGAATTAACATGGGGAAAATTAGGCAGAAAGTTGTATGATTCTGCTAAGTTAAGCCGTGTACCAATTTCAGGTCAGTTTGAATTGACTGCAAGATGTAATCTCCATTGTAAGATGTGCTACGTATGTAAATACGCTAGTGATAAGGAAGCTATGAGTAAAGAGCGGACAGCAGAAGAGTGGCTTGCTATTGCTAGAGAGGCTAAAGAAGCAGGTATGCTGTACCTTCTGATTACTGGTGGAGAAGTGTTTTTGCGTAAAGATTTTATGTATATATATTCTGAACTTGTAAAGATGGGTTTTCATATAGAGATATATACAAATGCAACAATGATAACACCTGATATTGCAAAAGCTTTAGGCCGGATACCTCCTTCCAAGATAGGAATAACTATTTACGGAGCATCCTATGAAACCTATGAAAGGGTATGTGGAAACGGTAATGCTTTTAATTTAGCTATTAGGGGAATCGATCTTTTACTGGCAGAAGGGATAACAGTTTGGCTAAAGACCACAATAGTGAAAGGAAATGTAAAGGACTTTTATAATATAGCGAAAATAGCAGAAGAACGTGGGATAGAACTAGGGATGATTAGTTATATTTCTCCACGTAGAGAAGGATGTGGTACATTTCCAGAAGCAGAGAGACTATCTCCATTTGAATTAGTTAAGTTTAGAGAAGATGCAGGTAGATATTTTGAAAGCAAGAGTGGACAAGCCTATAACATAGATTATGAAGATGGTATAGAGGAGAAGGAAATACAAGAGGCTGATGAAGAGATAAAAGAGAAAGAGGCAGCATCAAATAAAGATGCATTTAACTGTATTGCAGGAAAATGTGCTTTCTGGATAACTTGGGATGGTAGAATGACTCCTTGTGCTCTTATGGATGAGCCATATAGCCATCCTTTTGAAGAAGGATTTAAAAATGCGTGGGTTGATGTACAAAAAGGCTGTGCCTTAATACCTAGTTGTTATGAATGTAAGCAATGTGAACATAAGGATATATGCATGCCTTGTCCAGCAAGACTTAAGATTGAAACGGGATTTTATGATAAAGCGGCTCCTTATCTTTGTGAGGTTATGAGAGAAAGTTATGCTGGAAAGGAGGTGATTACAAGTGAAGAAGTATGTGAAACCAACCTTTGAAGCAGTTGAGTTGAGATTAGAAGAAAGAATAGCTAGATGCTACAACCAACCTAAGCCAAAAAAATCTCATGGAGGTCCAAATTGTGGAGACCATCCTGGAAGAAGAGAACATTGTCCTTCTGGAAGCTAGGTTAAAATAAACTATAAGTCTGTCTTTAGTAAGGAAAGACTTATAGTTTTCTTAAGAAACAAGGAGAAGTTATCATGCAGAAAATAAGTATAGCTGACTTAAAGATTGAAATTACTAGCAACAAAACTTTAGACTTAGAGAAGTTTAAACCCTTTGAATGTTTAGATAATAAAGAGCAAGAAATTATTCTTAAGGTTTCAGCTTCAGAATATATTCCTAAGCCAAGAGGAAAAGTGGTTTTAGACGAAAAGATAGTTTGGGCAAAAAGTGAAGGCGGAGAACAAGATACATCTGTATATATATGTAGGAATGAGCCTGACGATATTGCTTACTTATTAAGTACAAATAACCAGTGGAATGAAGCTGATATATTTTACAAGCAGCCACAATTTGATGGTGAATCTGCTGCCACAGGGCCATTAGCTGAGATTTTATTTCGCAACAGACTTTTATTTAACCAGGGGTTAGTAGTTCATGCATCAGCAGTAGAATATAAAGGGAAAGGTATTCTTTTTTCAGCTCCTTCAGAGACTGGGAAAACTACTCAAGCTAAACTTTGGTGTGAAAAGATGGGAGCGAAGCTAATAAATAACGATAGGCCTGCTATTAGGATTATAGATAATAAACCATACATATATGGTACACCATGGAGTGGTGAACCATCGGAGTGTAATAATAATAGTGCATCACTTTCTGGAATTATTATGCTTGAGCAAGCCTCTAACAATTCTATAATTCCGCTCAATACGGAAGAGGCTGTATCAAGGCTTATGCCAAGGTGCTTTTTGCCTTACTACGACAGAGAGCTTATGAATATTGCCATAAACAATTTAGAAAGTTTGTTGAGGCTTGTACCGGTATATCTACTTAAATGTAAGCCAGACTTAGAAGCTGTTGATTTAGTATATAAGACTATATGGAAGGATAGATAATAAATGAAGATTAAAGAGGGATTCATGTTAAGAGAAATTGTTGATACTTGGGTAGTGGTACCACTGGGAGAGAGAGTGGTTGAATTTAATGGCATAATGACTTTAAGTGAAAGCGGAGCACTACTTTGGAAGGAAATAGAGAAAGGAAAGGATATAGAATCTTTAGTAGCTGCAATAACTTCTGAATATGAAATAGATGAAGCAACTGCCTTAAAAGACACCTTAGAATTTATATCAAAGGTAAAAAGGCATGGCTTACTAGTTCAGTAGGTAGAAGTTGCTGATCCCAAGTTAAAGATATGGAGTGTAGTACCTATGCAAAAGCTTAAAACTATAAAGTCAGAAGTTTTACTTCCAGTTATAAAGGGTATATTGAATGAGGGAAGAAGCGCTAGGATTACAGTAACTGGTATGAGCATGTATCCTTTCCTACGGGAGAATATTGATAGTGTTGAGCTGTCAAATATTAATCCTAAAACCATAAAAAAAGGTGATATAGTCATGGTGCTTAGAGACACAAATGAGTATGTTATGCATAGAGTTATAAAGGTTGAAGAAGGTAGTTTCTATATGATAGGGGATGCTCAGGAAGATATAGAAGGACCGCTTAGGTTCAATCAGATTTTTGCAAAAGTCAATGCCATATGGAGGCAGAATAAAAGGATAGAGGTAGAAAATTTACTTTTGAAATTTATGGCTAGAATATGGCTTGTTTTACGACCTTTCAGAATTAATATCATTAAAGTTTATAGAGCTTTGCGCAGATAAGTGAGGAAGATACGTTGAAAGAAATTCTAATAAAGGTAAATTGGCTAAAAGAACACTCAAAAGGATTTGTTTTAGTGCTAACATTGCCATTGATACTTGAGGTTATATTGTCGATTTCCAGTGTAGCCATGGCAATTATATCTAAGAATTTAATTGATGCTGCGGAGAATAGGGATAAAGCCTTGCTTATTACCTATGTTGGACTTTTTATTGGTAGCATAATTATTCAATTAGTATTAGATGGAATCTTGTTATACATTAAAACTCATAATACGGAGTTTATTTCCAATAAGTTGAGAGAAAATCTTCTTACAAGAGTTAATGAAAAACAATGGGGTGAATTATCAAGATATCATAGTGGAGATATATCAACAAGGATGACAAGTGATATAGGAAACATTACAAGTATTTTGGTGAATACAGTTCCAGATATAGTATCTTTAGCGGCATCTCTTATTGCTTCCTTTTTTGCATTGTTATTGCTAAAACCTTCTCTTGCAATGATAGCCTTTATATTAGGTCCTATTTCGCTAATTCTTAGTAGACTATATGCTAGAAAACTAAAGCAGTTTAATGTAAAGATACAAAATTCTGAAAGTAGTTGCAGATCTTTTTTGCAGGAAGCTGTACAAAATATAACTATAATTAAAACTTTTTGTCTTGAAGAATTTATTGATGGGAAGTTGGAAAAGCTCCAGGATAAGAAATATAGATTTGTAATGGGACGAGGTAGAATGACTATAGTATCAAATTCTGCTCTTTCTATAAGTTATTGGGTAGGATATGCTATAGCCTTTGGATGGGGAGCTGTTGGGATATTCAATGGATCAGAGACCTTTGGAGCTCTTACTGCATTTATACAACTTATAAATAGGGTACAAGGGCCATTTACAGGACTAGCTTATTCTCTACCTCAACTAATATCTGCTAGTACATCAATTGAAAGAATAATGGAGCTTGAGAATCTAGAAAAGGAAATAAAACTAAATGAGTTCACTGATTTTACCAGTGCGGGTATTAGACTTGAAAATGTAAGCTTTTTTTACGAAGAAAACAAACATATAATAAATAATGTTTCATTTAAGGTAGAAGAGGGAGAGACTGTTGCTCTTATAGGACCTTCTGGTAAAGGAAAAACTACTCTTATACGGCTAGTTATGGGACTTTTGAAACCTAATAGTGGAAATATTTATATAAGTAATAAGGACAAAAAATTTCAAATATGCGCATCAACCCGTAAGTTGATTTCATATGTCCCTCAAGGAAATACATTATTTTCAGGAACGATTATAGATAATATTAGGATGGGATGTGAAACAGCCTCTAAGGAGAAGATTATTGAAGCTTTGAGATCAGCTTGCGCTTGGGACTTTATTAGAGAACTTAAGAATGACATGTACACCATAATCGGTGAAAGAGGAATAGGTCTTTCTGAAGGACAAGCGCAAAGAATAGCTATTGCCAGGGCTATTATTCATAGGACTCCCATATTATTATTAGATGAGGCTACTTCAGCCCTAGATTCTCAGACAGAAATGCAGGTGCTTAATAATATTCAGAGCCTTGATTATAAACCAACCTGTATAATAATTACCCATAGAAATACAGCACTTAAGATATGCCATAGAGTAATAAGATTGGAGGCGGATGGTATTGTTGAGATAGGTAACATTAACTACCAAGCTTCTAATGAGGAGACTGGTTAAAGTTGATATACTACAAAGTATACTAACTTTAACCAGTCAAATTTTTGCTGTATAGTTATTACTAATTAAGTAGAACTTTGATGAGAAAAACTAGTTGTTCATTTAAAACTATTTAATCTAGTCATTAGGCAAGACTTCTAAAACTTCAACAGTGTAGTTGTCACCAGGAGCATTTACTTCAACAACAGCTCCAGCCTTTTTACCAGATAGAGCTTTTCCTAAGTCTGATTCAATACTTATCATCATATTGTCTGGATCTAAATCCATTGTTGTAACCAAGGTTATAACTGTCTCAAAGTCATCCTCTACAAATCTTACCTTTGCTTTACTGTTAATACCTAATACTGATTTATCTAACGCTTCATCGTCTATTACTGTTGCTGTTGAAAGCATGGTCATTAAGTATTGGATTCTATTATCATTCTCTCTATAGTTAGCGCAGGCTTCTTTATATTCCGCATTTTCTGATCTATCTCCATGAGCAGCTGCTTCCAACTTTTCTCGTGCTATCTCAGCTCTTTTTACAGTCATTCTATATTCTAATTCATCTCTTAATTTTTTTATGTTTTCTGCAGTAAGTGTATTGTGCATAAAAAAATAACCTCCTAAGAAAAAACTTATATAAGTATTATATAACAGATATATTTTTTACGCATCTGCCTTTTCTAAACCAGTATGAGTAAATTAATTACAGTTAATTGATTGAAAAATAAATAATAATTTTTTTCTGTTAATAATGATTTGCAAAATATTAACTAAAGTTAGAAATGCAATTTACGAAAATTAACTACAAGTAATATATTTAAGAATTTAATTAGTGAAAGATATTTATGATTAACAAAGGAGGATTATGTATTGAAATGGCTTAATAACTTAAAGGTAGGTAAAAAACTATTATTGCTTATAGTGGTTTCTTTAGTGGCATTATTGACGGTGGCTTCAACTGGGTATTATTATTTACTAGATTCTAAAAGGGCTCTAGATATTATGTATAATGAAAGATTGATGTCTAGTGAGTGGTTGAATGAGGCTAGGATTGATGCTGGTTATGTTTCAACAGATATTTTTAAGCTTATGATAAACACCGATGAAAGTGTTAACAAAACGCTACTTGAGGATATAACTACTAATGCAACTAGATTTAATGAGTACATAAAGAAATATCAAGGTATAAGACTAGATTCCTTTGAAACTAGTAAGATGAAAGAAGTAGAGGAAAATTTAGCGAAATACAGAGAAGGTAGAAAAGTTGTATTAGATTTAGCTGCTCAAAATAAGAACGAGGAAGCTTATGAATACTATGAAAAAAATGTCGATACCTATGCAAAAGCTTTCTTAAGCGAGCTAGTGGAGCTTGGAAATCATAGTTCTGAGTTTGCAAAACAAATTAATAGTGACAATGCAGCAAATTTTAAAACTGCGCAGATGATTTTCATTAGCATGATTATTATATCAACAGCATTAATATTAGTCTTAGGATGGCTTATATCAAAGCGTATCACTAAGAGACTGTATGACTTCGTAAACTTTATGGGAATATTAGCAAAAGGAGACTTTTCAACTGCTGTAAGTGATGTAAGTCTTCAGGATAAGAGCGAATTTGGTCTTGTATCAAATTCTGTAGAACAAATGAGGATTAGTATTAATGATTTAATTAAAGAATTAAATGGAACCATAGAACATTTGGTTTCTTCCTCAGAAGAATTAACTGCAAGTGCTGAACAATCAGCAGAGGCATCAAATTCAGTTGCCAATGCAGTAACAACAATGGCTGGTGGATCAGAGGACCAGCTATCCTTTGCAAATAATACCACTAAAGTAGTAGAAAACATAGCAGAAAAAGTAGGAGAAGTGTCTAAAAACAGTAAATTGGTTTTAAATCTCACTGATAATGCTAAAAACTCAGCAAATTCTGGTGAAATAGCTGTTGAAAAGGCTGTTAACCAAATGGATATTATTGAGAAGAAGACTAAGCAAGCCTCAGAAATTATAAGTGAATTAGAGGAAAAATCAATAGAAATAGGCAAGATTATAGATACTATTAACAGTATATCTGAACAGACTAATTTATTGGCATTAAATGCTGCAATAGAATCAGCAAGAGCAGGGGAAGCTGGAAGAGGCTTTAGTGTAGTAGCTGACGAAATCAGAAAGCTAGCTGAGCAGTCTCAGAGCTCTACTAAAGAGATTTCAGATATAATCAGTAGTGTTCAAAGCAAAACTAATAGTGCGGTTTCTGTTATGAATGAGAATTCTGAAGAAGTAAATACTGGAGCTAAGGTTGTTACTATTGCTGGTGAGAGCTTTAGGGAAATACTTAAGATGATAAGGGACATATCAGAGCAAATAAACAATATATCAAAAGCTATTAGTGACATAGATGGTGGAACAAAGGCATCAGTAGATTCGGTTAATAATATTCAAAATATAAGTGTGAAGATTGCTGATGAAGCTCAAACAATATCTGCAGCAACAGAAGAACAATTAGCTTCAGTTGAAGAAATTGCTTCATCTAGTAAGGTTCTAGCTCAGATGTCTGAAGATTTGAAAGTTATTATGAACAAATTTAAAGTTTAGTTTAAATTAAAAGAACATAAATAGATCACATCAATCTATTTATGTTCTTTTTTTGCGTGTACAAAATTAGAAAAAAGTTTTATAGCTAAAACGAGTAATTACAAGTGTTAAAAAAGAAATCTTATTCGACTGTCAGATTTTCTATGTATATATTTTCAAAGTCAGATGGGTGAAAATCTCTAAAGAAGGCAGCTTTAGAATTTTTATTAAAATGTTTTCATAAAGGTATTGACTATTATAAATGAAGTGGATATAATAAAAACATGAATTAAACGCTTACATACATTGTGAGGATTGTTACTGATACGATCAGGCGAGACCTTAATTAATGAGAAGAGAATAATATCTCTTTTGATTAATTGAGGTTTTTTCATATTTATATATAAATAAAGCAAGGTGGTGAGGGGATAAGAATGATAATAAAAAAGATATTTAACAATAACGCTATTTTAGCTAGAGATTTGGACAATAATGAAGTTGTTGTTATGGGAAGTGGAATTGGATTCAAGAAAAGTGTTGGAGAAACAATAGAAGAGAAACTAGTTGAAAAAACCTTTATATTAAAACAAAAGGATGCTTCTGAAAAGTTCAAATTATTATTAGAGCATATTCCTTCAGAGCATATAACACTTTGTGGTGACATAATAGATTATGCTAAAAATACGCTTGAGGTTGAGTTGAATGATTACATATATGTTACTTTGACAGATCACATAAGCAATGTACTTAAATTATTTGATGAAGGCTTCACTAATCCTAATCCACTAATTTGGGAGATTAAAAAGTTCTATCCTAAGGAATATAAGGTGGCACTAAAGGCTTTAGATTCGATTGAAGAAGCAACAGGAAAAAGGTTGCCTGAGGATGAAGCTGCTAATATAACTCTTCATTTAATAAATGCACAGTTTAAAAGTGCTTCAAATAAGGTAGAAGATGTTGCTAAGCAAACTAAAATGGTTCAGGATATATTAAATATAGTTAAATACACTTTTAATATAGCGTTAGATGAAAAGTCCATAAGCTATGAGAGGTTCGTTACTCACTTAAGATTCTTCTTTCAGCGTTTAAACAAGAAACAAGAATTAGAAGATCCCAAAGAAGATGACTTTTTGTTAAAACAGGTGAAGGTAAAATATAAAGAAGCCTATGAATGTATGTTAAAGGTTGAGAAATACTTAGAAGTAGCTCTATCTGATGAAGAACAGTTATACTTAACTATCCATATTCAGAGGGTAACTCAAAGATAATTTTATATGGAACAACTTTGGATTGTTACTGGTAATGCAGGCGAGACCAAATAGATAGTATGAAAGATTATACTATTTATATGGTTTCGCCTTTTTCACTGTATATGAAATTATAAAACTTTTTTAAAACTAAACCTAGTAATATCAAGGAATTAGAAAAGCTATTTATGGTAAACAGTAAAAAAGTAAAATTATGTCGCCTGCCAGATTTTCCTCATATGCATTCGGAAAGGCAGATGCGCAAAAAAAGCTCAACGAAGAAGGTCGCTTCAGCGCCTTTTTTATATAAAAATATGTATGTAAAAGAAATAGTTTAAAGGTAGAGCCTGGCGCTTTATTATGATTTTTTTCTAACAGAGTTATTTAAGATAATCAAAATTAAAAGGAGAGGTAAGATATGAAGTACGAAAGTTTAGCAAAAGACATTATTAAAAATGTTGGTGGTAAAGAAAATGTAAATAGTTTAACTCATTGCGTAACCCGTTTACGTTTTAAGTTAAAAGATGAGAAGAAAGCAAATACAGAAGTTCTAAAAAATATGGATGGAGTTGTAACTGTTGTTCAAAGTGGTGGTCAGTATCAAATAGTTATTGGTAACCATGTACCAGAGGTATATGCAGATGTAGTGTCTGTTGGCGGATTTAGTACAGCTTCTGAAGACAGCAGTTCTGAAGAGAAACTTAGTCCTTTCAATAAGTTTATAGATATAATATCTGGAGTATTTGCTCCAACGCTTGGAGTACTTGCAGCTACTGGTATGATAAAAGGCTTTAATTCACTATTTGTTGCATTAGGACTATATGGAGATAAGTCAGGAACCTATGCTATATTGAATGCCATAGGCGATAGTTTATTCTACTTCTTCCCTATATTCTTAGGATATACAGCATCAAAGAAGTTTAAGGGAAATAACTTTATAGGAATGGCAATAGGTGCTGCACTTGTTTATCCTAAGATATTAGCATTAACCACAGCTCAGCCATTATATACTCTATTTAATGGAACAATGATTCAGTCTAATGTTAATATAACTTTCTTAGGTATTCCAGTAATACTTATGGATTATTCGTCAAGTGTTATTCCTATAGTTTTGGCAGCTTATGTAGGAGCTAAGATAGAAAGTGGATTTAAAAAGATAATACCAGATGTTGTAAAGACTTTCTTGGTTCCGTTCTGTACACTTTTAGTTACAGTACCACTAACTTTTATCGTTATAGGACCAGTTGCAACTTGGGCTGGTAAGTTAATTGGAACAGCTACACTAGCAATAATCAGTTTAAGCCCTGTTTTAGCTGGTTTATTCATAGGTGGTTTCTGGCAAGTATTTGTTATGTTTGGTCTACATTGGGGACTAATCCCAATAGCAATAAACAATATGGTAACTATGCATTATGATACAGTTTTATCAGCAGCTATAGGAGCTTCCTTCGCTCAAACAGGTGTGGTGCTAGCAATATTATTAAAGACAAAGAATAAAAAGTTAAAATCACTTTCAATACCAGCATTTATTTCAGGTATATTTGGTGTTACAGAACCAGCAATCTACGGAATAACATTACCACGTAAAAAGCCATTTATCTTAAGTTGTATAGCAGCAGCAGTAGGTGGAGCAATAGCTGAGTTTATGGGAACAAAAGGGTTCATTATGGGAGGCTTAGGAGTATTTGCACTTCCTAGTTATATTAATCCTCAAGGAATGGATAAAGGTTTTTATGGTGCTTTAATAGCAGTAATCGTTAGCTTTGTTCTTGGATTTCTATTAATGATGGTAGCTGGTTTTAAGGATGAAGAAAACAAAACTGAAGAAGTAAAGAAAGAAAGCAATGACCTTATAAGACAAGAAGTAGTAGTAAGCCCATTAAAGGGAGAAGTAAAGCCTTTATCTGAAGTAAAGGATGAAGCTTTTTCAAAAGGAGCATTAGGTAAAGGAATAGCTATTGAACCTAAGGAAGGTAAAGTGGTATCACCAGTTGAAGGAACAGTAACAATGCTATTTCCAACAAAGCATGCAATAGGTATCACAAGCAAGAATGGTGCAGAGATTTTAATTCATGTAGGAATGGATACCGTTCAATTAGAAGGGAAATACTTCAGCTCAAAGGTACAGCAAGGAGACAGTATAAAGATAGGTCAGGAATTACTGGAGTTTGATGTAGAATCAATAAAGAAAGAAGGTTTTTCTTTAATAACACCAGTTATAATAACTAATTCTGATAGATATTTAGATATTATTGAGACTGATAAAAAGTCTATTAATTATAAAGAAGAACTGTTGACTGTTATGATCTAATAATTATGAAATTCTAATTTTAGTAAAATAAATTAGAAACATAAAATTTAATTTTCTAATTTAGAAAAAATATTGTTTGTTAAGGTTATTAAAAATATAATTGGCATAAGAAGAGTGTCTGTATAATTTTTGAAGTATCATGGATTAATATATAGGCGCATCACTTAGTAATGAAATTTATACTTTCAAATTAAGCTCTTAGAATATAGAAAAGCATTGGAAATATATTTCGGTTGAAGTGGTACATCTTTAAATAGTAGGAGGTAAATATTATGGGTTTAAATAAACTACCAGAAGGTTTTTTATGGGGAGGAGCTACTGCTGCTAACCAATGCGAAGGTGGATACTTAGAAGGAAATAAAGGTTTGTCTACAGTAGACGTAATTCCATCAGGAAAGGATCGTTTTCCTGTTATGCTTGGAAAGATGAAGATGTTTGAATGTGACGACAATCACTTCTACCCAAGCCATGAAGCTATTGATTTTTATCATCATTATAAGGAAGATATAGCGCTATTTGCTGAAATGGGCTTTAAGTGTTTTAGAATGTCTCTAGCTTGGTCTAGAATATTCCCTAATGGAGACGAATCTGAACCTAATGAAGAAGGCTTAAAGTTTTATGACCAGGTTTTTGATGAGTGCTTGAAGTATGGAATAGAGCCACTTGTAACAATAACTCACTTTGATGTTCCTATGAATCTAGTTAAAACTATTGGTTCCTGGAGAAGTCGTAAAATGGTTGATTACTACGAAAGATTGTGTGAGGTAATCTTCAATAGATATAAAAATAAGGTTAAATACTGGCTTACTTTTAATGAAATAAATATGCTTTTACATCTGCCATTTATAGGAGCTGGATTAACTTTTGAACCAGGTGAAAATGAAGAGGCTGTTAAGTATCAAGCTGCTCATCACCAATTAGTGGCTAGTGCAAAAGCTACAAAGATAGCTCACGATATTAATCCTGACTTTAAGATAGGTTGTATGCTAGCAGCAGGAAATACTTATGCAAATACTTGTTCTCCAGAAGATGTATGGAAGTCAATGGAGAAGGATAGAGAAAACTATTTCTTCATAGATGTTCAGTCAAGAGGAGAATATCCAAACTATGCTAAGAAGATGTTCGAAAGAAATAACATCGCCTTAAAGATGGAAGAAGGAGATGAAGAGATACTAAAGAATAACACAGTAGACTTTATTTCCTTTAGTTATTACTCCTCAAGACTTACTAGTGCTGACCCTAAGGTAAGTGCAGAAACAGAAGGGAATGTATTTGCTACCTTAAAGAATCCTTATCTAAAAGCAAGTGAATGGGGATGGCAAATAGATCCGTTAGGACTTAGAATCACTATGAACTCTATATATGATAGATATCAAAAACCGCTGTTTATAGTTGAAAATGGATTAGGAGCAGTAGATAATCCAGATGAAAATGGTTATGTAGAAGATGACTACCGTATAGAATACCTAAGGGAACATGTTAAAGCTATGAAGGCTGCTGTAAATGAAGATGGAGTAGAGCTTATGGGATATACACCTTGGGGCTGTATAGATTTAGTAAGTGCATCTACTGGAGAAATGAAGAAGAGATATGGTTTTATATACGTTGATAAGGACAATGAAGGTAATGGTACTTTAAAACGTTCTAAGAAGAAGAGTTTTAATTGGTATAAGCAAGTAATTGAAAGTAATGGATCACAATTATAAAATAAAAAACAGGATTGAGTGCATTAAGTTGCGCTTGATCCTGTTTTTCTATACAGGAAAACCATACTCTAAATTATTAAGATTATTTAAAATATCATAACATCAAAGGATTTATATATAGAATGTCGAATAGATAGTGATTAATTTGGCATATTATGTATTTACTAAGTAGCTTCGTATCCTTTAAAATTAGGTTAGATATAATCATATGAAGAAAATTATTAATTTTATAGGTGCAGGCGTGAAATAAAATTTCTTGGAAAGGATAAGTTAAATAATTATGAATAATACCAATGTTTTAATAGAATCCATTGAGATAAAAGATGTAATTGATATAGCGTTACTTCAAACTTTTCAGGATAATTTTGCTGAAAGCATGGATATAGCAAGTGTGACCGTTGACAGAAATGGCAATCCAGTGACTAAACCTAGCTGTTATACAAGGTTTTGCACTAATTTTATTCATTCAACTACTATAGGAGACAGCAGATGTGCAGAGTCTCACAAAAAGGGCGGGGAGATGGCAGCTATTACTGGCAAACCTTATATTTATACCTGCCATGCTGGTTTAATTGATTTTGCAGCGCCAATTATGATTGATGGTAATCTTATTGGAACAATATTAGGTGGACAAGTTTTAACAGAAAAACCTGATGAGATATTATATAAAAAAGTAGCAGAAGAAATACAAGTAAATGAAGAAAAACTTATTGATTCAGTTAAGGAAGTTAAGATTACAACAGAAAAGAATGTGAAGGCTGCGGCGGAAATATTATACATATTTTCTAATTCTATGTCAAAAATAGGATATGAAGAGCTGAAGCTTAAGAGTAACTCAAAGTTGCTGCAAAGTGAGGTTGAAAGGACAAACTTGCTGCTTGAGGAATCAAAAAAACTAAATGAATTAATGACTCAAAGATTTTCTATATTATCTCATGAGCTAAAGACACCATTAAACATTATTTTTAGCTCTATCCAGCTTCTCGAAAGTTACTATAATCATGGCACTATTACTGCTGAGAATAATATTTTTACAAAATACGCTGATATAATGAAGCAAAATTGTTACAGGCTTACTAGATTAATTAATAATATAATAGACATCAATAAGATAGAGTTGGGATTCTTTACTCTAGAGCTAGAAAATAAGAATATAGTAAAAGTCATCGAAGATATAACTATGTCAGTAATAGAATGTGCAAGTATTAAAAAGATTAATGTTATTTTTGATACTGAAGTTGAGGAGAAAATAGTTTGTTGCGATTCGGAGAAAATAGAAAGAATTGTACTTAATCTCTTATCTAATGCTATTAAGTATACAGAAGTAGGTGGGAACGTTCAGGTTAATTTATATGTTAGAGATGAAGATTTAATAATTTCTGTAAAGGATGATGGTATTGGGATTCCAGAGGATATGATAGAAAAGATATTTGATACATTCACTCAAGTAGACAGTTCGTTGAGAAGATATGCTGAAGGCAGTGGTATTGGATTGGCAATAGTTAGGTCTCTTGTAAAAATTCATGGGGGAGACATTAAGGTAATAAGTAAATTAGGAGAAGGTAGTGAGTTCATAATTAAACTTCCAATATATATAAAAGAAGACTCAATTAGCTTAGAGAGTTATGAAGACTTGAACTCTAAAAATTATGAGGAGAGGGTTAAAATTGAGTTCTCAGATGTTTATCTATAGTGTTTGTAAATAATAATACTTATCATGTTTTTATATAAAATAAATTAATAGGCATATAAAAGAAAATATAGGAGAATAGTGTTTCATAAAAATCTTTGAACATATTTTCTATCTTAAACTTTATACTTTTTTGTGAATTAAATATAAAATAAGTGATTAGTATTTTTACAATAAACATATTAGCTTTGTATTAGATAAATATTTAGTTGAGGTTTAGATAAGAAATGTCTTAGGAAAACCTACGGAGGTAAAGCATGAAAGAGGATTTTATTATTGTACTTGCACCAGATTCTTTTAAGGAAAGTATGACGGCTAAAGAGGCCTGCAACGCAATGGAAAGGGGAATAAAAAAAGCAAATAGTAATATTAGATGTATTCATGTACCTATGGCTGATGGGGGAGAAGGGACCATGCAGTCTCTAATAGATGCTACAAAAGGGAAAGTATATTCTCTAAAAGTAGTAGGACCTTTAGGCGAGGAAGTTGAAGCTAATTATGGTATCCTAGGAAAAGGTCAAGTAGGAGTAATTGAAATGGCTAGTGCTAGTGGGCTTGAGCTGGTTCCCGTTGGGAAAAGAAATCCTTTAATAACTACAACCTTTGGTACCGGTCAGCTTATAAAGGCTTGCTTAGACCATGGTGTAAAGAAACTACTAATAGCTATTGGTGGAAGTGCTACTAATGACGGAGGAGTAGGAGCGATTCAAGCTCTTGGAGGAAGGTTTCTAGATAAAGAAGGAATGGAATTAGGTTTTGGTGGTGGAGAACTAGGAAAGCTAAGTTATATCGACTTAAGCGGTTTGGATCCAAGATTAAAGGATATTGAAGTTCAAGTAGCTTGTGATGTTACTAATCCGCTTTGTGGAGATTATGGAGCTTCTAATATGTTTGGTAAGCAAAAGGGAGCTACTAAAGATATGATAATAACCTTAGATGATAATCTGAAACAATATGCCAAAATAATTAAGCAACAATTGGAAAAGGATGTTTTAGATATACCTGGTGCTGGAGCAGCAGGAGGATTAGGAGCAGGACTTATGGCTTTCTTAGGTGGAACCCTAAGAAGAGGAATCGATATTGTAGTAGAATATACTGGACTTGAAGAAAAAATTAAGAATGCTGATATGGTTTGGACTGGTGAGGGAAGTATAGACTTTCAAACTGAATTTGGCAAAACCCCTATCGGTGTGGCAATAGTTGCTAAAAAGTATAATAAACCAGTAATTGCACTAGCAGGAAGAATTGGTGAAGGTGTAGAAGTATTATACGACAAAGGAATAGATGCAATATTTGGAATTATGCAAGGTGTAACGTCTCTTGAGGAAGCTCTTTCTAGAGGGCAAGAAAATGTTGAAAGAACTTCTGAAAATATAACTAGAATCATAAATATACATTTCTAAAACATAGTATATAATAACTAATATATTATAATTTATTAAAATGGAGATAGTATTATGTTAGATTTACAGATTAATATAGATGAAATAAAAGCAAACGGATACAAGTTTAAATGCAGAACTGCAGGACTTGAAAATAGAGGAGAGCCAATTATATTTCTTCATGGATTTCCTGAAAGTTCTGTTATTTGGGAAAAAATAATGCTTAGTTTTTCTAAAAAGGGATATAGATGTATAGCGCCAGACCTAAGAGGTTATAGCAAAGAAGCTAGACCTAAGGGCGTAAAAAGCTATACGGTTGAAAAGCTTGCATCAGATGTTATAGCGATTGCTGATGCTGTAGGCTTTGAGAAGTTTCATTTAGTGGGTCATGATTGGGGCGCAGCTTGCGGATGGACTGTTTTGACTATCTATCCAGAAAGGGTAAATGATTGGTCAGCTTTATCGGTACCTCATATGGCCGCATATATGAATGCAAAGGCTAGTGATAAAGAACAAATAGAAAAGAGCAGATATATAAGATTGTTTCAAGTACCAGTGTTGCCGGAAGTTTTTCTTGGAGCTAAGAATTTAGACTATTTAAAGTCCATTTGGAGTGAACATTCAGAAAAGGAAATAGAAGACTACTTAGATATATTTAAAGATTATGAAGGCCGCAATAGAGTGATAAATTGGTATCGTGCAAATAATAAAATTGAAGTTAAATATGAAGAGGTAACTATACCAACACTTTTCATCTGGGGCAATAAAGATTTGGCCATAGCCAGAGAGGGAGTTGAAGAGGCTAAGAAGTACATGAAGGGTGAGTACAACTTTGTTGAAGTTGATGCAGGACATTGGTTAGTTCAAGAAAAATATAACTTAGTGCTGGAAGAAATATCTAAGCATATAAGCAATCATCCTATAAATTATATATAAAATTATTAATAAAAAGCGTTAGTCTGATTTAAAATGTCCTTGACATAGGGGCTATTTTAAATTAGATTAGTGCTTTTTATTATAAAGAAAAGCATAAATATGTTTATAGATAAAACTATCAATATTAGCCAATTAGAACAATTAGTTAGGTTGTTAAGATGATCTTTTTTTGAAAAATATGGATATGGTCCTAGGAAAGCATAGCTAATAAAAACTTAGGAATAATAGAATTATAAACTTGGTTCATACTAATACTTTGAGTAAGTTCATTAAAGTATGGCGTAAATATCTAGTTAATTTCAACACAGTACTTCAATAGCGCTGAAGAATAGAAAACTAACCTTTAATAATACTCATTTAGGGGGCATAACATATGATGAAAAAATTTTCGGATGTTGTTCTAGGAGAACCTTTATCTAGTGAACAGGGAAAGCATGAAAAATATAATATTCCTTTTGGTTTAGCTATAATGGCCAGTGATGCAGTATCATCAGTAGCTTATGCTGCCCAAGAAATTCTATTTGTTTTAATAGTTTTAGGAGCGGCGGCTTATCAGTGGTTAACTTGGACTGCATTTATGATTATAGGCCTTCTTATTATACTTACTATTTCTTATATTCAGATTATAAGAGCTTATCCTCAAGGAGGCGGAGCCTACAAGGTAGCAAAAGAAAATATAAGTGATAAAGCTGGATTGGTTGCAGGCGCTGGCTTAATAATAGATTATTTACTTACTGTAGCTGTTAGTGCTAGTGCAGGAGTCGATGCCATTGCATCTGCATTCCCCAATATACAAAGACACAAAGTTTTATTTGTTGTAGTTGTTATAGTGATTTTGACTATATTGAATTTAAGAGGAATAAGTGAATCTTCTAAAATTTTTGCTATACCTACATACATTTTTATTTTTAGTATGATTTTTATGATAATATATGGCTTGTTTAAGTATTTTGTATTAGGTATTCACCCACTACCGGCCATACATAACCCTCATCTAAGAGCAACTGAGGGGCTATCTGTATTTCTTATTTTAAGAGCATTTTCTTCAGGATGTTCTGCGTTGACTGGGCTGGAATCAGTAAGTAACTCAGTTCCTAACTTTCAGGAGCCGAGTCAGAGAAATGCTAAGATTGTAATGGTACTATTAGCAATCTTGATTTTTTTTATTTTTGGTGGAAGCTCGATACTTGCTATTTATTATACAGCAGTACCATTAGAAAATGGTCCTACAGTTATTGCTCAGATAGCTACCGGTATATTTCATCATGGCTTTATGTTTTACGTTATACAATTTAGTACGGCTATTATACTGCTTATGGCATGTAACACAGCATATACTGGTTTTCCTATGCTTATGTATATAGTTGCGAAGGATGGCTATGCTCCTAGACAGTTTACTACTAGAGGAAAAAGGTTAAGTTTTTCTTTTGGTATAGGATCATTATCTTTTATAGCTTGTTTGCTAGTTATTATTTTTAGAGCAGATACTCATAGATTGATTCCTTTATATGCAATTGGAGTTTTTACATCTTTCACCTTAGGACAGTTTGGAATGGTAAAGCATTGGGTGAAAGATAAGGAGAAAGATTGGAAAAAAAGTGCGCTTATCAATGGATTGGGAGCGGCGGTGTCACTATTAACTACCATAATAATTTTGATAGAAAAATTTAGCCAAGGAGCCTTTATTGTAGTCATCTTAATCCCAATTATAATTCTAACTCAGCTTAGAATTAGAGCACACTATGATAAAGTCGCCAAAGGTCTTAGTATAAGTGATATAAATCTAAAAAGCTTAGATTTGAAAACAAAATATACCCATATAATAGTGGTTCCAATTGCTAGCTTAAATAAAGCTGCCATAAGTACTCTTCAGTATGCCTACAGCATAAGCGATAACGTTATAGCTCTTAATATATCAACTGATGCCGAAGCATTAGAAAAATTAAAGCGTAGGTGGAAGGAGTTGGATACTGATATTATATTGGTAGCAAAATATTCTCCATATAGAACCATAGTAACCCCTTTGCTTAATAATATAGAGCTAATTGCAAAAGCGGCAGGTCCAGAGGAAAAGATAATGGTAATATTACCAGAGTTTATGAGTCATGAGTACTGGGGAGAAGTTTTACACAATCACACTAGTTTGATAATTAGAGAGGCGTTGCTAAGACATCAGAACATAGTGGTATCTACTTTCCCATATCACCTAGAGAATCAGGAAGATTCAAAATAAAAATAAAGTAGTTGCTTTATTTTGTATATTGTGTTATTGTTATCTAGTACTTAAATTAATAGTAAGTAATATAACACAAATATATTTCAATTAGTACTTAATAAATATAGTATGATGATATCGAGATTTTATTAGTGAGTTATTATAAAAAAATTTAAGCATAATAAAATTTCGGAGGTAATATTATATGAACGGTAAAGTTAAATGGTTTAATGGAGAAAAAGGATTTGGATTTATTACAGGAGAAGATGGAAAAGACGTATTCGTACATTTTTCTCAAATAAAGACAGATGGATATAAAACATTAGAAGAAAACCAAGAAGTTTCATTTGACGTAGCTAAGGGACCAAAAGGACCTCAAGCTGAAAATGTTACAATTCTTTAATTAGTAAATATTAACCCCTTAAATAGTTATACTATTTAAGGGGTTTTTTGCTGTATATAAATTATAAAATAATTTAGGCTAATATAATGATTTGAAATTTTTTAATATGCATATAAAAAAGAAAACTTATAATCATAACTTATTTTTTTTCACATTCATTATAAGCATCAGATAGGTAAATAATTAAAATGAACTTTTTTTATTTTTGTACGTTTAATTAATGAAGCCGGTGTAAAAAGGGGTATACCTATGAATTTATATAGTTTGAAAGAAGAAGATTTAATAGAGAGAGCCAGAAGTGGGGATAAAGCCGCCTTTGAAATTTTAATTAATGATAGTTTACCTATTTTGAAGGGGTATATGATAAAGCTTACTTGCAACAGGGAATTATCAGAAGATATTATTCAAGAGGCTTTATTAGCTGCAGTTATTAATATAGATACCTTTGTCCCTAAAGCTAAATTTTCTACTTGGCTTATAAAGATAGCCTCTAATAAATATAAGGATTATCTAAGAAAAGTGAAAGAAACTGATATATTGCTTGATATAATTCCAGAAGATTACTCTTTGGAAGATAAAGTGATTGAAAAGAGTGAAATTGAGGAAGTCTTTAAAATTTTAAAGAATATGCCTGAGGACAAAAGAAATGTTTTTATATTGAAGCATTACTATGGATATAGTTATGAAGAAATAAGTTATATAGTGAATTGTCCTGTAGGCACTGTAAGATCCAGATTGCACTATGGAATAAAAGAGATTATATCAAAATTTAAGGGAGGCAGATAGCTATGAAGCCTTTTAATAATAATGACAACATAGATAAGTATTATGATAAAACCCTGGATGCAAAAGATGATGAAGCAGTTGAGCTAAAGCAAGCTTTGGATAGGATGACAATCATAGAAAAATTGGATCAACAATCTTTAACCAGAGTAGAGGTAAGTAAAGCTGTTGGAGAAGGATTAAAGCTCAGAGATAAAAAGAAGCTCAGAAGAGAAACCTTCAAGTTCTTACTAGTAGCCTTTATAATAGCTTCTTTTATAGGCTTTATTTATACTAAACTTAAAATAGAGGCGGTTTTCATAAGTCAGATAGGTCTCTTGATTATACTGCTAGCATTAAATTATATCCTTATTAAAAGAAAAGTAAGGAGGGGAGCATAATGCTTACAATTGCACAAACTATCTTTCTTATTATACTTGTAGTTATTCAAGGAACCTTGATATTTAGAGATGCCATTAAAAACAATGTTCCTAATCCATGGCTTTGGGGAATTATAGGGTTATTAAATGTACCATCATCAGCAATTGTATATCTAATATATAAAAGAATTTTCTTTAAAAGAAAAAGTAATAGATGATATTATTAAAATATATCTATATGTTATCACATAAATTCAGTTATAAATTACCTTTACATTTGATTACTCAAAATGTATAATTGATTTGTATTTTGTAAATAAATAACCATAAAATAATAAAGTGCGTTGATAAAGAAGAGTAAATAGAATTTTAAATCAAAGAGATCTGGGGAAGGTGAAAGCCTGGAATTTAAAACTATTGAAGGAAGCTTTGGAGCAATAAATAGAACTTCTTTGAGAGTAGTATATTTATGGGGTTATTCCCTTAAAGATAATTAAGTGGATTAAGAAATTAATCAATTTAGGTGGTAACGCGGAAGTAAGTCTTTCGTCCTAATATTATAGGATGAGGGACTTTTTTTACTGTTAAATAAAGCGTAATATTTTTGTTTCTAAAGCTATCAATAATAAAAGCAGGATAAACAGTAAAATAAAATTATGTAGTCTGACAGATTCAAATGTACATTTGATAATGACATTGTACAAAAAAGCCACTGAAGAAGGCCGCTTTAGCGACTTTTCTATAAACATAGATTAAAAAGGAGATGAAGTTAATGAGTTTTGAAAAATTAGCAGAGATAATATTCCCAGAGGTTAAGCACTCAACAGAATATTATATTGAAAAATACCCAAAGAGGAATCTTAAAGAAGGTGCTAAGGTTACTAGATATGCACCAAGTCCTACTGGGTTCCAACATATAGGTGGAGTTTTTGCTGCCTTAATTGATGAAAGAATAGCAAGTCAAAGTGAAGGGATTTTCTATTTAAGAATAGAGGATACTGATCAAAAGAGAGAAGTGGAAGGTGCTATAGAGGATACAATAGATACCATGCATCATTTTGGCCTAGACTTCAATGAAGGAATGACTAGTGAAGATACTTCTAAAGGTGAGTACGGTCCTTATAGACAAAGTCAAAGAGCTGAAATATATAATACTTTTGCGAAAGACTTATTAATAAAAGGATTAGCTTATCCAGATTTTTGTACTCCAGAAGAATTAGCAGAATTAAGAGAGAGACAAATAGCTCAAAAAATAACTCCAGGTTATTATGGAGAGTATGCAAAGTTTAGAAATATAACTGAAGAAGAGGCTCTAGAGAGAATAGAAAGAGGAGAAAAATATATCCTAAGATTAAAGTCTCCAGGAAATCCAGACAACAGAGTTGAGTTCCATGACTTGATAAAAGGAGATATATCTTTCCCAGAAAATAATCAAGATGTGGTACTTATAAAGGGAGATGGCCTTCCAACTTACCACTTTGCTCATGCAATAGATGATTATCTAATGAGAACTACAGATGTAATAAGAGGAGAAGAGTGGCTATCATCACTTCCTATACATGTTCAATTATTCGAAGTTTTAGGTTTTGAGCTTCCTAGATATGCTCATATTCCTACTATAATGAAGCAAGACGGTGGTTCTAAGAGAAAGCTTTCAAAGAGAAAAGATGCGGAAGCTGCTGTTTCTTACTACAAAGAAGTTGGATTCCCAACAGTAACTGTAATAGAGTACTTACTTAATATTGTTAATTCAACTTTTGAAGAGTGGAGAGCTGAAAACCCTGCTGTTGACTACCATGAGTTTGATGTTCAGCTAGATAAGATGAGTAAGAGTGGTGCATTGTTTGACCTTGTTAAGCTAAATGATGTATCTAAGGATCGTATAGCTGCTATGAAGGCTACTGATGTTTATGATAACTATATAGCTTGGGCTAAGGAATTTGATGAAGACATGTACAAATTAGTTACAGCAAATGAGGCTATGGCTAAAGAGATATTTAATATAGACAAGGAAGGTCCAAAACCAAGAAAAGATTTTGCTAAGTGGGATGAAGTTAAGGATAAGATCTTCTACTTCTTTGATGAATTATTTGATAAAGAAGCAGTAGAGCAAGTAGAACTTCCTAAGGGTGTTACTTTAGAAGCGGCAAAAGAGATAATTGCAACTTATAAAAATGAATTTAACTTCAATGCTGGAAGTCAAGAGGCTTGGTTTGAAGACTTGAAGGAAATAGGAACTAAGCTTGGATACTGTGCTAACAGAAAGGAATTTAAGGCAAACCCTGATCAATTCAAGGGAATGATTTCTGACGTTGCTGGCGCAGTTAGAAGTGCAATAGCTCATAGAAATAACACTCCAGATCTTTATACTATAATGCAAATTATGGGTGAAGAAAAGACTAGAAGCAGATTTGACAAGTTTTTAGCTCTATAATAAATAAAATCCACTGAAGAGTATTACTTCAGTGGATTTTGCTTTGTTGCAAAAGAAATCATAAAGTTTTTTATTATCTAAATAAATTATCCCTTAGGTAGCTTTTTAAACAGATTATTGATTCAATTTAAAAGATGATTTTAATGAAACTATTCTGTTAAATACTAGCTTATCAGCTGTAGTATATTTAGAATCTACATTGAAGAAACCGTTTCTAACCATCTGGAATTTATCCTGAGGTTTAGCATCCTTGAAGGCAGTTGGTTCAACAAAGCCTTGAAGTACTTCCATAGAATTTGGATTTATTTGCTCTAAGAAGTGCTTACCTTCATTTTCTTCTTCGTCATCTAATATTAAAGGTTCATATAATCTGAACTCTGCTGGAACACAAGTTTTAGCGTCTACCCAATGGATAGTTCCTTTAACTTTTCTTCCAGTAAAACCAGAACCGCTCTTTGTTTCTGGATCGTAAGTACAGTGGATTTCTATTACTTCACCATTCTCATCTTTGATTATATCGTTACACTTAACGAAATATGCACCCTTTAATCTAACTTCATTTCCAGGGAATAATCTAAAGTACTTCTTAGGAGGGATCTCCATAAAGTCTTCTCTTTCTATATATAATTCTCTAGAGAATGGAACTAGTCTCTTGCCTTGGGATTCATCCTTAGCATTATTTTCTATTTCAAGCATTTCTGTTTGATCCTCTGGATAGTTAGTTATTACAAGTTTAAGAGGTCTTAGCACGGCCATAGCTAGTGGTGCTTTCTGTTGAAGGTCTTCTCTTATGAAGTAATCTAACATTTGAGAGTCAACTAATGAGTTAGCTTTAGATACTCCTATAGCAGTACAGAAATTTCTTAAGGCTTCAGGAGTACATCCTTTTCTTCTTAGACCTGAGATAGTTGGCATTCTAGGATCATCCCATCCATCAACTATCTTCTCATCAACTAACTGCTTAAGTTTTCTTTTACTCATAACAGTGTTGGTCATATTTAATCTTGCAAATTCTATTTGCCTTGGAGCTATTTCCATCTCACATTCTCTTACAACCCAATCGTAAAGAGGCCTATGATCTTCAAATTCTAAGGTACATATAGAATGAGTAACATGCTCTATTGCATCTTCCAATGGGTGAGCAAAGTCATACATAGGATATATACACCACTTGTCTCCAGTGTTGTGATGAGTAGAGTGAGAAATTCTGTATATAATAGGATCTCTCATATTTATGTTTGGAGAAGTCATATCTATCTTAGCTCTAAGAACCTTTTCACCATCAGCAAACTCACCATTTTTCATTCTTTCGAATAAAGCTAAGTTCTCTTCAATGGATCTATTTCTGTAAGGACTTTCCTTACCTGGTTCTGTTAAAGTTCCTCTATACTCTTTAGCTTGTTCAGGTGAAAGGTCACAAACATAAGCCTTTCCTTTTTTTATAAGAAGTATGGCTCTATTATACATTTCTTCAAAGTAATCAGAGGCAAAGAAAAGAGAATCCCAGTTGCCGCCAAGCCATTTAACATCTTCTTTAATAGATTCAACATACTCAGTATCTTCTTTAACTGGGTTTGTATCATCAAATCTTAAGTGAGTTTTTCCTTTGAACTCATTTGCTAGACCAAAGTTTAAAAGGATTGATTTAGCATGTCCTATATGTAGATACCCATTAGGTTCTGGTGGAAAACGAGTTATTATCTCATCATGTTTGCCACTATCAAGATCTTCTACTATTATGTTTCTTATAAAATTAGAAGAATTAATTTCATTTGACATAGTCTCACATCTCCTATTGCATATTTAAATTAAGTTAAGAGTAAATAATAAGAGGTTACTCTTATAGAGGTACACCTTCATAATAAATTTATATTTTCGGATTGAAGATGTACATCCTTACTTAAAATATAACATATTTTTGATAATCATTATAATTTTAATCTAATGCAAAGGAAAAATAAAGATAAAATTATTTGCCTTGGATAATAGTTGGTGATTTGGGGATTAACTACAAGGGTAAGTGAAAAAATACTACTTCACTCTTAAAGTAGTATCAAGAGTGAAGTAGTATTTAAACTAGTCTTTATCAAGAAGTTTAATTTGATTTAAGTTGTTAAGTATATGCATATAGAAATCTGCTTTTCTCTGTATACTATAGATAATTGTTTCTAATTCTTGATTTTCTGCTTTTGATTTGTCAACTATATTACTGAGATTATTAGATATTTCTCTAATTCCAGCCAAATTTGTGCCTTGAGATTCTTGTACACCTTGTACATGTTTATACACGTTTGACTCTGCATCAATTATCTTATTAAGTAATGTTGATGAACCATTTATTAGGGTAGTAGTATTATTTATAACTACAGAACCTTCATTGGATTTATCTATTAGCAAATTCATTGATGTTGTAAGATTATTTAAGGATGACATAATATCCTTTGCATTTTTTTGAGTGTCAACAGAAAGCTTTTTTATTTCGCTTGCCACTACTGAGAATCCTTTTCCAGCATCGCCAACTCTAGCAGCCTCTATTGAAGCATTTAGAGATAACAGATTAGTTTGCTGTGCTATACCAGTTATGATACTAGCAAAATTTTGAATGCTGTTATAGTGGCTTTGTATATCAGAAATAAATTTTAAAAACTCATCAAATACTCCAGCTACACTACTAACTTGAGATATTAGATTTTTAAAGTCATTCTTAGCATTTTCTATTTCTTTTTGAGAATTAGCTAAACTGTTAAAAACATCTTCAACAAGGGTTTGAGTTTTTGCACTATTTTCTGATAATATCTGAAGATACTCATTAACCTGTTCAGTTTGATTTGTTGTATATTCTGTCCCTTTCAAAAGGCTATCCAAACCATAAGTCATAGTACCTTCTTCTTTTACTAACTTGTTTACATTGTCTTGAATCTGGGTTGTAAGTTCTATAACTTCTTTTATATGTAAAAAACATTTCTCTTCTCTAATTAATTCCGTAGGAAATTCTACTTTTTCTAAATCTTTATTCTTAGGTATATCTTTAAAAAAAAGTTTTAACATTCTCCTAATCTCCTTAGTTATTCAATTGCTAATATTACCATAGTTTGATTTGCATGAGCCTTATAAAATTGTTCGCCATAGCTTATGAAACCAGCGGTGTTAGAACAAAAGGATAGCAGTTCTTTATCAACGTTTTTCCAAAGTGACTCTTGTTGGAACTTTAAACTTCTTAATATACAATTTATTGCTAACATAAAGCTAGGAGTAAAAGGTATACTTTTTAGAGTGCTTCTGATTTGAGTTATTGGTTCAATAGGTTGCAATATTTCAACAAATGTGTTTGCCATTAACTGACAGTAAAAAGTTATAGATTTGTCAGCATTTACTTTCATAGGAGAAGCAATGATAATCTCATCTTTATAAAGTTTTCCTAGAGGATTATTCATAAAGTAATTTGGCAAATCACTTTCTCTAATATTCAATGCTTTAGCATATTCAGTACTTGCGGGGGACCTATTAAAGGATTTTACAGTACGTGTCATAGCATCGGATTCAGTTACCAAAAGCCTATTGCCAGTTGGAACGTATATATTTTCTTTCAATATATGAACTTTACTTTTTAAATTGAAAAATATCATTACGCTATGTACACGTTTAGAACCGATAAATACAAAAGTCTCATTGAATTTTAGGTCATCGCCAGCACTTCCTCCTATGATCTTAAAATGATCGTCTATAAAATATAAAGTAGTGAGTATTGTTTCTTCCATTCCAGTCAACCCATCGCATAATAACAGGCCAAAAGCATTTTTATTGTTTCTTACCTTATTGTAAGAGTTTTTTATATTTTCAACTGATTTAATAGGAGGATACATTATTTCAGTTACTTCCGCATCTGAACGATCATACTCAAATCCTGTAATACATCCGTTTTTATACCCATCTTTACCATATTCTCCAGAGGTGGAGCAAAGAACAACATTTGACGAAACCCTTTTAGATAGTTCTACTATGAGATTGATATTACAGAAAAGTACATAGCCATTGTCTGAACGGCTTTTTGTATAGCTTATTGCATCATTTATACTTGAAAATAGTAATGATTTCATGCTATATCTCCTTAGTTATTAGTAATTTGTCGAACAATCAGAAAATTCTTAATCTTATTGTTAGTATAAATGAAAATGTACACTAAAACAATCTACATTGAAAAGGAGGGGATATAAATATAGAACCATTATAGGAATATAATTCATTAGTCTTTAAAGTTGTTTTAACTAACTTTAAAAATAGGATAATTTTAAGAACAGGGGGATAATGTAGGATAGGTATAGATAAATTATTTTGAATTTAGATTATAAACATAGAATTTTATACATGTACCTATATTATAATATTATCATTGGGTGATATAATAAATATGGAAAATAATAAAGATGTTGTAAATTGTAATTTATGTAAGAATGATATATAATAGAGCCACAATATTTTGATTATTACATATTCTTATAATAAATAAGTAAATTTGAGTTGGAGGCATGGGAAGATGAGTAGAAGAGATTTTTCAGACCTGGAAGATGAAATTAGATCCACTGTAAAAAATGCATTCAATTATATAGATATTGATCTTGAGAATCTAAAGAAAGATATAGAAGATAAAGCTGAAAATACAATAAATGATGTAAAAGAAAACCTTCTAAATAAGACTCAAAGACTTAACGAAAAGATGAGGGATAAAATAGAAGAAAAAAATAAGTTTTATAGAAGAATGGAAAGAGCTGAAAGAAGAGTAGAAAGAGCAGAGCGAAGGATAGAAAAAAGGTTTGAAAGACGAGCTGTAAGAAATTATGTTGATAGAAAACCTTCTGGAAGTGTAGCAGGAGTTTTATATATAGTCTTTGGTGCTATTGGAAGTGTTACATTAGGAACTCAAGCTATAGCTTATACAGTATTTATGTCCTTATATAATAAGTTTTTAATGGCAAACTTAGTTAGTATGGGGTTCCTACTAGCTATTTTAATGTTAAGCCTTGGAATGATGTTTAGAGGTATAAGCTTAAGAAAGAGAGTAGGAAGATTTAAAAAGTATGTAGCTTCTCTTGATGGCAACACTTACTGCTCAATTGAAAAGATATCTAGATCTGTTGGACAAAATTATAAGTTTGTAGTTAAAGATTTAAAGAAAATGATTGCCATAGGTATGTTTCCAGAAGCTCATATAGATGATGAAAATAAGTTCTTTATGTTAAGCGATGAGGTTTATGAAAATTATTTAGCTACTCAGGAAGCCTTTAAGAAGCGCAAAGAAGAGGAATTAAAGCAAAAAGAAAAGGTGGAACAAGAGGTAAATGATCCAGAAAAGAAAGAGCTAAGATATGTTGTTGAAACTGGAAACAACTACATCAAGCAAATAAAGGAAGCTAAGGAATCTATACATGAAGTTGAAATAGGCTTAAAGCTTGATAGGCTTTACAGTATAGTAGGTCAAATACTTAGCTTTATAGAGAAAAATCCTAAAAAGTTGTCTTCTGTAAATAAGTTTATTAAGCATTATCTTCCGATTACTTTAAAGCTTGTTAATGCATATAAGGAATTAAATGAGCAACCAGTAGAGGGAGAGAATATTAGAAACGCTAAAAAAGAGATAAATAATACAATAGATACTATAAACATTGCTTTTGAGAAGCTTCTAGATGATTTGTTTGAGGATGTAGCAATGGATATTTCTACGGATATATCTGTACTTGAGACACTATTTAGCCAAGAAGGACTAACTAAGAAAGATTTTGAAAAGTAGATAAAGGGTTCCATTACGAAAACTTAAGTTAAGCATGTCCGAAAATCGTGGTTTCTGAGGACCTTTTAGGCATGTATAACTTAATAGTTGAAGTTAGGACCCTATAAAGATGTACCACTTCAATGCGAAAATCTAAGTTTTACTATGAAGTGGAGCGTCTACATATAGCTAATAGGAGGAACCTAGAATGAAAGATGGAATAAACGAAAATCTTGATATTACACCAAGCTTGACCTTTGATCCTTTTGAGGAAGAAGTTAATAATTCAGTTAAGGTTCAAGAAGAGAAAAAGAAAGCAGATGTATTTGATGATAGTTTTTTAACTGAAGAAGAAAAAAAGATGGTCAATGACTTTGTAGATAAAATAGACATTAATAACTCTAATTCCATTCTTAAATACGGAGTTGGTGCTCAGAAGAAAATAGCTGATTTTTCTGAAAGTGCCTTAAATAATATCAAAACTAAGGAATTAGGCGAAATTGGGGATATGCTTACCAATGTGGTATCGGAACTAAAAGGCTTTGAGAATGAAGAAGAGAAAAAGGGATTTTTAGGGTTATTTAAAAAGACTTCAGAAAAGATAACCCGTATGAAAGCAAAATACGAGAAGGTTGAAGGTAATATTAATAAGATTAGTAATGAACTTGAGAATCATCAAGTACAGCTTTTAAAAGACATAGCTATGCTTGACAAAATGTATGAAATAAATAAGGTTTATTTTAAAGAGTTATCAATGTATATCTTTGCAGGTAAAAAGAAGCTGGAAAAGCTTCAAAATGAGGATCTTCCTAGATTGGCTGAGAGAGCAACTGCATCAGGACTTCCAGAAGATGCTCAAGCGACTAATGACTTTATGGCACTTTGCAATCGCTTTGAAAAGAAAATACATGATTTAGAATTGACTAGAATGATTTCTCTTCAGATGGCACCTCAGATAAGATTAGTTCAAAACAATGATTCCTTGATGTCTGAAAAGATACAATCAACTCTTGTCAATACTATTCCGCTGTGGAAAAGTCAGATTGTTTTAGCTCTAGGGGTTGCGCACTCTACTAATGCCGCTAGAGTTCAGAATGAAGTCACAAATATGACTAATGAGCTTTTAAGAAAGAATGCAGAGATGCTTAAAATGTCAACTATTGAGACCGCTAAAGAATCAGAAAGAGGTATTGTTGATATTGATACGCTTAAAGCAACAAATGAGTCCTTGATATCTACTCTTGATGAAGTGCTTAGAATTCAAACTGAAGGACGTCAGAAGCGTAGAGAAGCTGAAGTAGAGTTGCAGCATATCGAAGAACAGCTTAAGAATAAGCTTTTAAGTCTTAGAGGATAGGTTTGATTAAAATTATCTAATTAAATAATGTAAAAAGAGTTTATTAATCTAATTTAGATTATAGATAAGTTAATATAGTCAAAAAAGTCGCTGGAGTTGAGAACTTCAGCGACTTTTTTCTTTATAGAACAAGATAAGTTTTTTAGCTAAACCTAGTTGTTTCAAGTAGCCCACCGAATAAGCTTGTTTGAACAACTTTTTACTATAAATAAAAGTTTTTATTAAAGTTAAGTATGTTATACAAACTACCTAACATGGGAAAAATAATAAATAGTTTTAAAATTACTATGAATTTTTACTAGCAGGAGAATTTATATGAATGTATTTAACACTAAGCCTTTAGATAGAATAATAAAATTTATAGAAAGGTTGTATTATCTTCTCATAATCTTAATATTAATAGTAGCTTGCTTCAATATATTTTATAGATTGGGAGTATGTCCTATACGTAGCTGGGATGAAGCGAGACATGGCGTAAGTGCATATGAGATGATAAAATCAAATAATTACATAGTTAATACATATGGATACAGTAATGATTACTGGAACCTAAAGCCACCAATAAGCTTCTGGTCTATAGTAATAGGGTATAAGCTCGCTGGATACACTACTTTGGGTTTAAGGCTACTATCAGCTATTGCAGGTTTAGCAACAATATTTATAGTAGCATGGTTTAGTTTTACTTTATATGGTCGAATTGAATCATTGGTTTCAACTGTTGTCATGACTACAACCATGCCTTATATTATAGACCACTGTGCAAGATCAGGGGATCCAGACTCAATATATGTTCTTTTTTTTACTATAGCTATATTATCACTAATTCTATTTGAAAGAAATAAAAAGTGGTTATATGTTTTTGGGGTAGCCTTTGCCTTTGCATTTCTCACGAAGAGCTGGCATGCAGGAAATATTATAGTTATAGGCATAATATATTTTTTGCTTAGGAAGAAGCTATTCAAGATAAAAATTAAATATATAATTGGCGCCATAATAAGCGCTGTAATCCCTGTTTTAGTATGGATAGTACTAAGATATCAAAGAGATGGATTAAACTTTATAAACACCATGGTAGGTTATGATTTGATAGCTAGAAGTTCAAGTTGCTTGGAAGGGCATACGGGGGGGCTAACTTATTATGTTGATTACCTTCAAGGAAACTATTTCTACTGTATAGTCGTATTTGTAAGTGGAATACTATCATTTTTCACCTCACTTAAAAAATACATTTCCAATAAGATATATGTAGATGGGATTACTCTTATGTGTACGTGGGTTCTTGTTCCTTTTATTCTATACAGCATTGTAAAAACTAAAATTAATTGGTATATACTTCCTATATATCCTGCTATGGCTATAGCAATTGGCATAACTGTGAGTATTATACTAAAGGAACAAGAGAGAAATATATTATCTCAGTTATTTATAATTGCTATGGTAACTTTTTCTGTATATAAATACGAAGTTATAATATCTCGAAACATTTCAATCATAACGATGGATAGTAATCAGGAACTAATGAAGGTTATAGGAAATAACTTAGAGTATAAAGGTAAGCCGTTATATATGTACAACTGCGAAAGAGAACAAAACGTTTTTTTAAGTGCAGAGCTTTATGCTGATTTAAAGCCAAGTAATGAAGGTCTTGAAGGATTTTTAAAGGATAGTACAAAAAATGCTATGTTATTTGTAACAAAAGATCAGTTCAATAAACTTGGTAATGAAAGGTATAAGTTAAAGCTACTTCTAGAAGGTGATGGAGCTTATATATTTACTAAATAGTGATATTGATAAAAGGTCTTTATGATAAAAAGTATGAGGATTGATACTATATTAAGTATTTTAGTATAGTATCAATTATTTTATATATACTTAAATTGATTATTGATATATAATTTTTCGCATGATATATTAAAAATAGGGCATTAAGCTTTCAAAAGCTTTGAATGATGTTATATATATAAGAAACCTTAATAGATAACATAGCTTAAGAGCGTATAAAAGGGGAGAGAGGATGGAAGATAATATGGTATATACTTTAAAAAATATTAAAACATTAATACCAAACTTCATCGGTGCTAATACTATAAAAGCAACTAATGAATATAGGATTTATGAAACCGTTTATACTGATGAGGATACTTCTAGTAGTATAAATCTATTTACAGCTAAAAGTTTGGAAGAAGAATTTGTATCACGTTTACCTGTTATAAGTTCAAATGTGAATGACAGAGTTTCTGCAGAAAATCCTCATCCTGTTTTAGAGATTGAGACAGGAGAACATTATCTGTTTTATGGAGATGGAAGAGATGGTATATATGCATTGCATTTAAATCCGAGAAATGGGCTAGCACATATAGAAGGTTTTGGTACTTGCGTTGCTAAAAGGCCTAAATGGGTTGGAGAAGCTATAAGCGAACCTTATGTTGTATACAATGAAAAGACAAGCTATTATTATTTATTCGTAGTTTATGGTGATAAGAACATAGATGCCAATATAAGAGTAGGAAGAAGTAAAAAGATAACTGGTCCTTATTTAGATGTAAACAATAGAGATCTTACAGATCCGTATGACTATAAATCTGAGATCGGTTATATGATTTCCTGTGGCTATAGGTTTGACGATTCTTTTGGAAGGAGTGCAGTAAGCAGGCCTTTGGTGTTTAAAAGAGAGGATAGTAAGTGGTTTTTCTTACAAGAAGGATTAGCTAATATCAAAGAAAAGGAAAAAATCTTTGAAGTTAGAGAGTTATTATGGACTCCAGATGGATGGCCGGTTATAAGTCCTGAGCTCTACAGAGAAATTCAAGAAGAAACACTAACACTGGAGGACTTAATTGGTCATTATGAGTTTATTAAACTTACCCCTACTTTGCCTCAGGGAGTTTTCAATTCTGTATCCTTAGATATATTAGCTAAAGAAATGCAAGGTGCAAGCAGTACTAGAAATTCTTGGGCAGTAAAGATGCCTGAATATGCTGAGGGAAGAATAGAGCTAGGGGGAAGTATAAGGGGAGCTTGGAAGCTTATAGACTTTCAAACAATAGAGTTTACCTATGTAAACTATAAAGAAACTTATATAATAAAGCAAGCTTATGATAATGAATTAGGTAAGCCTACTATTATTCTGACTGGAAAAGATACCAATGGAGTAGCTTGCTTTGCAAAAAAATGTGACTTACCTAAGTTTGAGTTTTAAGGAGGATAATCATGGCTAAATTTGATAATTGTAATATAGAATTTCCAAGTAAGCCACCAGTTCCAGTGGCTAAACCAATCTTTGTACCAGGTGAAAAACCAGAAGAGCCAGATAAATTAAGTTTATGGGGATCACACGATCCTGCTATATACCATGACCCTGTGTCAGGCAATTATTACACTTATTGTACTGGAGCAATAGCTAGAAGGTCCAAGGATATGATTACTTGGGAAAATATAGGCAAGGTTGTTGAGAATCCACCAAAGGAATCCATTGATTGGGTTGGAGATAATGGTATATGGGCTCCAGATATAATTAAGGTAGGTAATGAATACAGATTATATTGTTCTAACTCTACTTGGGGAGTGCGTCAATCCTGCATATTCCTTGCTGTGGCTGACAATGCAGAAGGGCCATTTATTCCTAGAGGCTGTGTTTTAAAAACCAGTGAAGATATGCCTGTTAATGCTATAGATGCAAATCTTATAGTAGATGAAAAAACAGGAGAGCAGTATATGGCCTACGGATCTTTTTGGGGCGGATGTCATATAATAAAGCTTGATGAAAACACAGGTTTAGCTGCAGAAGAAGGAATAGGTAAATGTATAGCTCGTAGACCAAAGTGGGCTGATTGTGCTATAGAAGGACCTTATATAAGATATAATCCAGACACAGAATACTACTATCTATTCGTTTCTTATGGATCACTAAAAAGTGATTACAATATAAGAGTTGGAAGAAGTAAGAATGTCACAGGACCATACTATGACGTTAATGGAAGAGATATGAATGATCTAGAGGATTACAGAAATGAAGTTGGATATATGGTTGCCTGCGGGTATCATTTCAAAGATGGTCAAGGATATATGGGACCAGGGCACAATTCAGTTTTAAGAGACTTTGATAACCAATGGTATCTGGTATGCCATATAAGAGAGCATGACTTTAAGGTGCCTCAAATATCCACTATGCATATATACAAGATGTTCTGGACACCTGATGGATGGCCAGTGATTAATCCAGAATGTTATGCAGGTGAAAAAACTCAAAATATAAGCAAAGAGTTTATTGCAGGAGAATATGAGAGAATAAAACTAGTACCATCTATACCTCAAGGAGTTTTCAATTCAGTTCCTATGACCTTAGCAGAGGACGGAAAGTTTACATGCTGCTCAATTAATGGACACTGGGAATATGTTGATGGTACTACAATTGTAATTTCTTATGGTAATATTGTTGAGACATATAAGGTAACTCCAGCTTGGGACTGGCAATTAGATGAACCAACTCTTTCAATTACTGGAAAAGATCAATATGGAGTTGCAGTATGGGGAAAGAAATTATAGATATGTAGAGCAGGAGAAATCCTGCTCTTTTACTTTTTTATCTATGAATTATCTAATATGGAAGGACTTTTGCAAAGTATGATAAAAGAAATTTAACTTTGTAGAAGATTATATAGCAGGTGAATTTTATGATAAGTATGGACAAATGGTTCAAATACTTATGATTGTGAAAAGATAAAACCAAAAAAATTGTAGCTGTAAATATTTATTCATATGCTGTATAATTGTGTATGTTTTGTTATTAAATTGGAGGTGCTCATGGAAACTTCAACAAAGAATAAACAATCGGATAATATAATAAATGATATGGTTCATAATGCTTTTTGTGACGTAAAAATGATAGAAGCAGTAGAATTGACAGAAGGATTTTTTAATGTAGCTTATAGAGTAAAACTATCAGATGGTAGGTATACAATACTTAAAATTGCCCCATCTAAAGATACTATTATCATGACCCACGAGAAAAATATAATGAAAACAGAAGTTGAGGTTATGAAGCTAATTGAAAAAAATACTAATATACCAGTTCCTAAGGTTCTTTATTACGATAATAGTAATGAATTATGTGATTCAGATTATTTTTTTATGTCCAAGCTCCCCGGAGAGAGTCTAAGTTCCATAGGAGAAAAGCTTAATGATACTGAAAAAAATAATATTAATTATAAAGTTGGAGAGTATAACCAAGTTATAAACAGCTTTAAAGGAAAAAAGTTTGGATACTACGGACAGCCAGATAAGCAAGGTGTTGAATGGTTTGAGGTCTTTTATAGTATGATTAATGATGCTATTTATGATGCCAAGGTACTTAATATTGATATAGGTGTTGAGCCTGAAACTATAAGACGGCTGCTAGTAAAAGATAAAGAAATATTTAAGGAAGTTAAAGAACCCAAATTAGTACATTGGGATTTGTGGGCTGGTAATGTTTTTGTTAAGGATGGTAATATAACTGGATTAATAGACTTTGAGAGATACCTATGGGCAGATGTGCTTATGGAGGTAGGATTTAGGTCTTATGGATACGATGAGGATTTTTATAAGGGCTATGGAGTAGATGTATTGACTGATAACCAGAAAAAGCGTGTTAGGTGGTATGATCTATATTTATTCTTAATCTCAGTTTTAGAGTGTGATTATAGACAATATGCAGATAGAGGAGCATATAACTGGGCAAGGCAGATGATAGAAGAAACTACTGGCATACTTAAAAATAGGTGATTACATTATTTTTAAAAAAGTTATTAAGATTTAGCAATATTACAGTACAGTGTTTAATATGGCTTAAATTATAATTGGAGGATTGAGAATGTTTGATTTTTTAAAGAAGAGGCCTAAAAAGAAAGAAGACAGGGAAGAGAATAGACAAGATACCACTGTAAATAAGATGGTGACTGAGAATACTAGTAATGAAGAAGTAATAAAGAACAATGAGCCAAGCTTTGCATTATATATGTTATTTTACGATTCCTTTGCTTTAAAAAATGAAGAAGTTGAAGAGAGAATAAAGCAAATTGATAATGACAAGGTTTGGATAAAGCCTTTGTTTGATTTAGACGGAAAAGAAGGCTTATACTGCTATGTTGGAATAAATAATCATACCTTTAGATTGTTTGGTATAGATGCTCCAATTCCAAATGAAATAGCTGATTACACAATAAACTGTTCTTATGGGAATGAAGTTGAGCTTCTTAGAATGAAAGAACATAAATATCACATCATTGCGTTTTATGAAGGAGAATGTAAGGATAAGAATGAAATATTAAATGCTTATTCGAAGTTAGCTTATGGATTTTTGAATTGTGATTTAGTAGGACTAGCCAATCCTTATAGTTGGAATAGTTTAATTCCTTCACTGATTGAAGGAATGGTAGAAGATGAAAAGACGAAGATATTTGCAACAACTCCAGCGATGATGGTTTGGAGAAGTTTTATAAAAATACCTTACAACAATGGAGTTTGGTTTGTTACAAAGGGAAATAATTTATACGATATATATGAGTATGCGTATTTTGGTAATTTAGAAGAAACTCAAGAGATATATGATATTTTTGAGAGCATATTTAATTATGCATATGAAACAAAGGCTGTTATAATGGCTGGACATACTATTCAGGTTGATGAAAATACCTATTTAAAATTTAGAGAAGTCTACGAGTTGGAGAATGACCTACAAGGAGAAAGCGTCGGTACTTTGGTGATAGAGAAAATTACTGAGGATAAGATTAATAAGTAATACTACTTTTTAGAACTTATTATTTAGACTATGTTAAAGTAACCTGTTGAAATTAAGTGGTCAGTCATTAGATGCTTAGATGAGCCTAGGCTAATAGCTCGATTATGTAGCCGCTCTTTTATAACCACTTAATTTCAAGCATATTTTTAAGTATAACTATTATTTGAATAAGTCCTATTTACCAAAAAGCATTTTTAAAGATATTGCAATCATGAATAAAGCAAAGCTTTTTTTTAATAAATCAGGAGATATAGCCTGAGCAATTTTACTTCCTACTAAAGAACCTATAAGAACCATAAGGCATATTGTTATACCACCTCTTATATCTACATTTCCATTCTTGTAGTATTCAATAAAACCCAAAATGCCAACTGGAGGAAGTAGAACAGCTAGCGAGGTGCCTTGGGCTTTGAGCTGGGAAAAACTGCATAAGTATATAAGTGCAGGAACGATTATCACTCCTCCGCCAATACCAAATAAACCACTTAAAATACCGGCCAAAAGACCAATTACAATAAATAATATAATATTATACATTTTCATACCTCTCATATTTTTATTTATAGTATTTCACCCAGACAGTATTTTATCTATAAAATTTATTTGTCAAATTTCAGTTTCTTCTTCCAATGTCCACTTATGAAGCGGGTTAGCAATAGTGAAAATCTTACTACGTTGTCTGCTACCATACAGAACCAAACAGCTTTTAGCCCAAGTCCAAACACAGCGACGCATAAGAAGGTTGACAGGATTCTAATGCCCCACATAGAGAATACTGAGAAGAAAAATGGAGTCTTTGTATCACCTACACCATTAAAAATTCCTTCTAAGATTATTAGAGCACCGAACATTGGCTCAGAAATAGCTACGATTCGTAACACTGATGCGCCAGTTTTTATAACCGTAGGATCTTGAGTAAATATGGACATCATAAAGTTAGGAAATAGAAAAAGTATACCACCAGTTATGGTCATAACTGCAACTGCAATTCCTATTATTGTAGTAGAGGTGTGGTGAAGCTTTTTTTCGTCTTTTTCTCCTAGGGCATTTCCTGCAAGAGTGGCAGCAGAAGCTTGCATACCATAACCTGGTATATAAAAAGCTTGTTCAGCAGTAATTGCAATTGAATGAGCAGCAAGAGCTACAGTACCAAGTCTTGTTATAAGTGAGGTGAATACCACCTGACCTAAGCAAGTTGCAACTCTCTCTAAGGATACTGGAAAACCTACCTCTATGCATTTTTTCATTATTGGCTTATTAAGTCGTATCTTTTGTCCTTTAGGAGATACTAGCTTGTTTCTATATAGCGCTATGAACATCAATGAACCGCTTATACAGTGTGCTATAGCTGTTGCTGTGGCAGACCCAACCACTCCTAAACCTGCTCCGTAAATATGAAGTTTAAAGCCTCCTATAACCAAAGTTCTGGTATCATAAATAAGCAGAAAGTTCAAGGCGATATTGACCACGTTCATAATAAGATTAACCATCATAGGAGTTTTCATGTCTCCAGTGGAACGCAGTACTGCTCCGAATATTATACTTGAAGCTCTAAATATCATTGGAATACATATAATCCCAAAATAAAGAGATGCATTTCTTTGAATAGAAACATCAGCTCCAAGCCATTTAGGGAGAAACGGGCTAACAGACAAGGTAATTATTCCAACCATAACACCAAGTATTAGAGTTATTAAAATTGATTGAACAGCTGCTATTTTTGCCCTTTCATATTTTTTAGCGCCTATGGATAGAGATATATAAGCTAATACACCGATGCCCATTGCAAAGAAAGGGCTGTTTATAAGCCAAGTTACTGTTGTTGTAAGTCCTACGGCAGCAGAAGCTTCAGGACCTATACGTCCTACCATAGCAGAATCGGCATATTGTACTATAGTTTGAAGCGCTTGCTCTATAATAGAAGGCCAAGCTAAAGCAAATATGGCTATTATCATGTTTTTATTGTTAAGTAATCTTTTCTTTGTTTCAAGCATATGTTGTCCCCATTTTCTTTATATTGTATAAGTATTATGCAATAGTTATAATAAGGGGTATAGTAACTATATAGTCAAGAGGTCATATTAAAATGAGCGATAAAATATATCTTTCTACCGGTGAACTTGCAAAAATGCTTGGAGTTACAAAACAAACAGTTATTTATTATGATAAAATAGGACTTATTTCCCCAGCTAAGAGGGAAAAAGAATATAGATATTACACTTTGGAGCAGGCAGACGAGCTAGATTCTATATTAACTTTTAGGGACTTAGGGGTTCCCATCACTGTGTTAAAAGAGTATCTTAAAGAACGTAATGCACAAAGCTGTATCGAGATGCTTAGAAAGCAAAAGGAAAAACTAGAATTAGAAATTCAAAAAATGGACAGAATTCGTAAGAAGATAGACGGACGGGCTAGGCTTCTTGAAAAGGTTATTACTGTTAATGACTTTAAAGCAGTTAAGTTCTCAGAAGAAGACAAGCAGTTATTTATGGTTGAAGAATGTAAAGAGCCTGATGAAAAGACTTATATGGAAAGCTTTATAAAGCTTTGTAATCATTCTAAGCTTCTTCAAATTGATTTTGAGAATCCAGTGTGTAATATAATAAAAAAGGAAGATATTTTAAAGGGAAGCTTTAGAAATACAGCTTATTTTGGTATAAACATAGCAGAAAACTTTAATGGAATAGATATAGTAAAGTTTGAGAAACCAGCTGGTATATATGCTTCTACCTATCATCAAGGTTCTTATGAAACTATGTATATTGCCTACGAGAGGCTTTTATCTAGCATAGAGGCGGAAGGTTATATTGTTTGTGGTAATGCCTATGAGACTGATTTGTTAAGCACTCTTACCAATCTAGATAAAAATGAATATATGAAGCTTATTTCAATACAAGTTATTAAAGCATAACTTATAATATTTATGAGAATGGCTTTATTAAATTGTGTTGAAATTGAGTGGTTAGTCATGAAATGCTTAAATGAGCTTGCGTAAAGAGTCAATATGTTTTAAGTAGAGGAGAAATAGTTATGATAGTAAAAAGCGTTAAATTTGATATAAAACCAGAATATATAGAGGAATTTATTGAGGCTACATTAGAAAATCAAAAAGGATCTCTAGAGGAAAAGGGAGTAATAAGATTTGACTTTTTACAAACTGTAGATGAAGCAGGGAAGTTTTTGTTATATGAGGTATATGAATCTGAAGAAGCTATGGAAGAGCACTTAAAGACAGAACACTTCAATAAGTGGATAGACAGAGTTGAAGAATATTTTTTGAGTCCAAGGGAAAAAACAGTATTCATGCCAATAAATAAAAATTAATATTTTCATATGAAGATAAAGATGAGAAAAATTTTTGCGAAATATATATAGATACAATAAATTTAAACTATAACAATAAATAAAAATATAATTTTTATAAGTAAGAAGGATAAACTACTTCATAAAACAACAATGTAAACGGTATTTTGGAATTGCTCAAAATAGTTGCATTGTTGATATGGAGCAGTTTATATTTATTTAGAAACCAAATATCCATATTAATGAATTAGTGTTCATAGACATATGATGTGGATACAGCAGTATTATATGGAAAATTATTATTAATTTTTAGAAAATTCAAATTTAAATAATGATTTTCGTTGAATAATTTTTATTAAGATAGTATAGTATTAAATAGATATGTTCGCAAAAAGGAGAGAGAAGATGAGCAATAAATTTGGCAACTTTAGATATTCTTCTAATATTAAGAAATCTATTTTGATTTCATGTTCTATATTGGCTGCCACCTCTACTTTATATATGAAAGAGGTAAAGGCTGATACCATAATTCCTAAGAAAAGTATAGCAATATCACAGGATATTGCTTGGATGCAACCTAGCGCAAATGTAGTAGGTTCTAATATAACAATAGATTTATCTCAGCATTTTAATATGCTTGATAGCAGCAAGCTTGTTATAACTGCATTGTCCAGTGACAATAATATAATTACTCCAAATGTTAGTGGAAGTACCTTAACTCTTAACGTAAAGTCTATAGGTATTGTCATAATCACTGTTACAGCATCAGATGATAAATCAACATTGGTAGACAAATTTGAAGTTAAGCTGAATAAATTAGGTGATTTAAATGGAGACGGCTTCATCAACACAGCAGATGCCTTATTAATATACCGTGTTACTAGTGGTAAGGATATTCCAACAGATGCAGATAAAAGCCGTATGGATTTAAATGAAGATGGAAAGATAACAAATGCTGACGCAGATGTGATTATGAATACTTATTTAGGTAAGCCTAATAGTGGTATATTCTCGAACTCAGCAGTTAGCATAAGAAATATAAATGATGCTCCTATAGCTACAAAGGTATACATAGATGGAAATGCAACAGTTGGACAAACTTTAAATGGAAACTATATCTTTATGGATGTAGACAACGATTTAGAAGGTACATCAACCTTTAAGTGGTATAGAGCTACTAAAGCAGATGGCTCTGATAAGGTATTAATAAATGGAGCTACATCTAAGCAATATACTTTAACAGAAGAGGATGGAGATAAGTACATATTATTTGAAGTCACTCCAAGTGCTACTACGGGTATTTCAAGTGGTAGTGTTAACGTAAGTGCAGCAAGCCAAAAGGTAATAATTCCAGATACTACAGCGCCTTCTATAGATCTAACTAAGTTTAAGTTTACTAATAATCAAAGTCCTGTTGAAGATACAATAAATGGACTAGCTGGTGCAGTATCAGAGAAAGGTGCAGTTATTAAAGCATATTTATGGATAGATGCTAATGGAGACAACAAGGCTGATAGCACAGAACTTCAGGCGCCTATAACTCTTGGGTTAAGTGAGCATGATGGCTCTCTATCATCTAAGAATGTTGGAGATCTTTTACCAGGAAAATATAAATACGTTATTACAGCAACAGATGATGCAGGAAATGAATCAGCTAAAAACGAAGCTTATGTTCTAAATATTGCGGTTAGAGCATTAGAAGCTAGTCTGTCTAACAGAAACTTAATGGAAGAAAGTAATATAAATGATGCTTCGATAAACTTAAAGTTAAAAGGAGATTCTTTTAAGAACACAATAGCTATATCAGATATAGCGTTAAAGAACGGTCCAGCAGGATTGAATGTGAAAAATGTTTCATTCATTGATGAAGGAAATGTAAATGTAACGTTAGCCTTTGATGGTACTGACTTTGATTCAGTTATTAATAACTTTGCTTTAGAAGTAAAAGCAACTGCAGTTGCTAGTGGACAGGCTATATCAACGGATAACCAAACAATAAAGAACTCCAATGATGCACCAGTAGCAAGTGATGTTAAAGTCACAGGAACAGCAAAGGTTGGAGAAACCTTAACTGCAACCTATAAGTACTCTGACGACGAAAATGATGCAGAAGGAGCTTCAGCATATAAGTGGTATAGAGCTTCAAAGGTAGATGGTTCAGATAAGATGGTAATAAATGGAGCTACTTCTAAGCAGTATACTTTAGGCGCAGAGGATGGAGACAAGTACATATTATTTGAGGTTACTCCAATAGCTTCAGCTGGTCAAGTAAACGGTAATTCAGTATTAGGCTTACCTAGTGAAAAGGTAGTAATACCTGATACAACTGCACCAACAGTAAATGTAAGTAAATTTATATTTACAGATAACTTAAGTCCAGCAGAAGATGTAATAGTTGGTATGGCTGGTTCAGTATCAGAGGGCGGTGCTACCGTTAAGGCTTATTTATGGAATGATACAAATGGAGATGGGAAGGTGGATGAAGCTGAGCTTCAAATGCCAATAAATCTAGGGGTAAGTGCGCAAGACGGTTCAGTGTTTGCTAAGAATTTAGGTTCCATAACACCTGGAAGATATAAGGTAGTAATTACGGCTACAGATGCTTCAGGAAATGAATCTCTTAAGAATGAAACTGCAGTTATTAATATAGTAGCAAGAGGTTTGAAATCATATGTTCTTAATTTAGGTGAACTAGAAGAGAATAACCTAAATGGAGCTGTTTTAGCTTTAAGTTTAAAAGGAGACTCTTTCAAAAACAGCATATCCTCAAACGATTTAGTATTAAGTAATGTTCCGGCTGGAGTAAGTATTAGTAATGTTTCGTATGTTGATGAAGGACATGTTGAAGTTACACTAAGCTTTGATGGTACTGATTTTGATGCTAATAGTAATAACGTTGCTATAGAAGTTAAAGCAGCTGCTGTAGAAAGTGGAAAAGATATTTCGGTAGATAGTATAGTAATAAAAAATTCTAACGATGCACCAGTAGCAGCTGATATGAAAGTTACTGGAACAGCTATAGTTGGACAAATTTTAACTGGAAGCTATAAGTATACTGACGATGAAAATGATACAGAAGGAACTTCATTATATAAATGGTATAGAGGTTCAAAGGAAGATGGTTCGGATAAGGTATTAATAAGCGGAGCTCAATCAAAGCAATATACATTAACATCAGAAGATGGAGATAAGTATCTATTCTTTGAAGTCACTCCAGTAGCAGTAAGTGGAGGAACAACTGGAAGAACAGTTATAAGTTCTGCCAGTGAAAAGATTATAATACCAGATACAACTGCACCAACCGTAGATACGAGCAAGTTTGTATTTACAGATAATACTCCTTTTTCTGACGCAGTTTCGGGAATAGCTGATGCTATATCTGAAGGTGGAGCAACAGTTAAGGCTTACCCATGGGTTGATATTAATAATGACAATAAGATTGATAGCCTAGAGCTACTAAGTCCTATAAATTTAGGGACTAGTATGGCTGATGGATCAGTATTTCCAGCTAGTATAGGACAATTAACTCCAGGAAAGTATAAGTATGTAATAACAGCAACAGATGTTGCAGGCAATGAATCATCTAAGAATGAAAGTTCTGTTCTAAGCTTTGCTATAAGAGATTTAAATGTATCTATTTCAAACAGAGGAGCTTTAGAAGAGAATAATCTTGAAGGAGCTACTCTAACTTTAACTTTAAGAGGAGATTCATTTAAGCAAGCAGCAACTTCAGGTGAATTTGATTTAAGAAATGCACCAGCTGGAACTAGGATAAAGAATCTTTCCTTTATAGATGAGAGTTCAGTGGAAATAACATTAGGTTTTGATGGTACAGATTTTGATGCAACTATTAGTGATGCTTTAATAGATGTAAAAGCAAGTGCAGTAGAAAGTGGTAAGTTCATATCTAGCCAGTACTTAACTATAACTAATTCAAATGATATTCCAGTAGCTAGTAATGTTACACTAACTGGAACAGCAAAAATTGGAGAGACACTTTCAGCAAGCTATACCTATGCTGATGATGAAAATGATGCAGAAGGAACTTCAGTATATAAGTGGTATAGAGCATCAAAGGAAGATGGTAGCGACAAGGTACTAATAAGTGGAGCTACTTCAAAGCAATATACATTAGGTTCAGAGGATGGAGATAAATACATATTCTTCGAGGTTACTCCTTTAGCTGTAAGTGGAGAAGAAACTGGTAAATCAGTTTTGAGCTCTGCAAGCTCTAAGGTAATAATTCCTGATACTACAGCTCCTTCAGTAGACATAAGTAAGGTCAACTTTATAAATAATGATACTCCTAAACAAGACAGTATTTCTGGAGTAGCAGGAGCAATCTCAGAAGGTGGAGCTACTGTTAAGGCTTACTTATGGAATGATGCAAATGGAGATGGAAAGGTTGATTCAGATGAGCTACAAAGCCCTATAACCCTCGGTGTTAGTGCACAAGATGGCTCTGTATCAGCTAAAAATATAGGGGATCTACCAGAAGGAAAGTATAACTATGTTATAACTGCTACTGATGAAGCAGGCAATGAATCAGCTAAAAACGATTCGGCAGTACTTAAAATATCAACAAGAAACTTAAGTGTTTCAGTATTTGGTGGTGGCGAACTTACAGAAAGTTCTTTATCAGGAGCAACTATAGTGGTTGGAATAAATGGAGATAATTTCAAAGATAATGTATCGGAACAAGATTTTACACTTAACAATGCACCTGCAGGTGTAGAACTTGTTGCAGTTGTTCCGTATGATATTAATTCATATATGGTTCTATTAGATAATTCAGGAGCTGACTTTGATACAGATTATAATAACTTCAGCATTACAGTAAAGGGAAGTGGATTAGAAAGTGGACAAGATATAACAACCAAGCCTATGTCTATAAAAGCAGAAATAGAAGGTCAGGCACTTAATGTAGCTGGACTTACTTTTGGACCAGGAGATGTTGTAGACAATACTAAAGCTTCAGCGTTGCCTGCTGGAACTATAAAGTATGTAGTTGGAGCTGCTGGTCAGTATACCAGACCTAATGCTAATGATTCTGCTTCAGCTTACACTAATATATTAGGAAGTACTACTAACATTCCTGTTACTAGTGGTCAGCACATATATGCTGTTTCTGTGGATAATTACAATAGAATAAGATCTTGGTCAGATATAACCATAACTGACTCAATGATTAAGCAAAGACCACAGGTTTCTGGCATGTTTATATCTGAATATTTGCAAGGCCCAGGTGGAAGAATTGCTTTAGAGGTATTTAACAATACTGGTATAAATTATCCTGATGTTACAAAATCGCCATATTCATTAGAAGTGCATCAATGGAATCCAGTTACAAAGACTAAACGAGTATTAACCGTTCCTATTGGTGGATACCAAAACATGCCATATATAATACTTGATTCTCAATTTTATGATTTCTTTGATATAAGTAATGCTACATATTATAATGAGGAACTTTATATGTCCTCAGCTATAACCAATGCTTTGGTTGTAAAGCAAAATGGTCAAATAGTGGATGTGCTTGGTGATCCTAATTTTGTTGGAAGCAAGCCAATAGTTGCAGATGGCAATACTGTTGTAAGAAAGAAGGGCATCATCGGTGGATATAACGTCTATTATTCAAAGGAATGGGATGTTTACAATCAAAATATATACCAATATATTGGAAGCCATTCTATATATTAATAGATGTTTATAACATAACTTAGGAGGATAAAAAAATGAATTATAGATCGAAGTCCTTTAGAAAAGCACTAGGTATTTGCTTTAGCTTAATAATGGTCATCGGATTAGTGTCTTTTTTCGGAATTAAAGCTAAAGCAGTTCAAGCTTTGATAAATACAATGACAAGTAGTAAATTTGCAGTAACTATAGGAAATGTGCAAGGATCTGTTGGAGATGTAGTAGAAGTGCCTGTAAGTATAGGTAAGCCAGGAAGTGGAATAGCGTCTTATGGTATGCAGATTAACTATGACCCAGCTACTTTTGAAGTGATGGATATTACTAATAAGTATGGTGAGAGCTCAAGCTTTTGGTCAAACTTTGATAACACTTCAGGATACTTAAAAGCAGCATGGGTGGATACTACTGCTGGAGATAAGACTATAAACAGCGCAGCAGAACTTTATTCAGTAAAAATAAAAATTAAGTCTAATAACCTTGGAGATAAAGCTCTTACTATAGATGAGAGTTCTCCAAACAACTTACTTTTCACTGATGCCTTAGGGAAGGGACTAGGTACTGAGGTAGCAGAAGGTAAGGTGACTGTAATAAAGAGTGATACTCAGTTAGTAGAGGAAGCAAAAAATGCACTACAGATAGGATATGCTTATGGCGATAGCGCTAGCAAAGTAAGTAAGGATATAACACTTCCAACTGCAGGAGCTAATGGTGTTACAGTAAGCTGGTCATCTAATAAAGCTGATGTAATAAATGTAGCAGGTAAGGTTGTAAGACCTACTTATGCTAATGGAGATGCTTCATTAACTCTTACCGCTACACTAATAAAAAATAATATTAAGGAGACTGTAGATTTTAACCTTAATGTTATAAAAAATAATCCATCTACAAATGCTAATCTAAAGGGATTAACTATTAATAAAGGTACTTTAAGCCCAATATTTAATTCAGCTACTTTAAAGTTTAACGTTGATGTAGATAACAGTGTTTCAAGTATTGTTGTAAATCCTGTACTTGACGATAATCTTGCTAGTGTAACTATCAATGGTAAGGCTTCACAGGATGATGTAGCATTAAAAACTGGAGCAAATACTATTAACATAGTAGTAACTGCTCAGGATAATACTACTAAAAAACAATATGTTTTAGTAGTAAACAAATCAGATATTAAGAAAGAAGTAATTAATGCTGATGTTGAAACTGGAAATATAGGTGGTGGTTCATCTGTTACTAAGACAACCATTACTAGAACAACAACTTCAGATGGAGTTGTTAAAGACAATGTTAATATAACTGAAGGCAATGCAAAGGAAGCTGCTAAAAAGGCAGTAGAAAATGGATATACTAATGTACGTCTTTCAGTTCCAGATGCTGATGATAAAGTTTCAGAAGTATATGTTGGTGCACCAAAAGAAGCTTTAACTGAAATATTAAAGAATAAGCTTGATCTTGAAGTGTATACAGAGAACGGTAGAATTATTGTTCCAAACAGCTCATTGACTAACTTTAATGATGATCTTTATTTTAGAATAGTTCCAATAAAGCAAGCTTCTGAAATAAAATCTGTAAAAGATAGGTTACAAGATGCTTCAGAAATCAAGAAATATGCAAATAGTAATACTGTAGAAGTTATAGGAAGACCAATGACTATAGAAACAAATATGGAAAACCGTACAGTGACTTTAGTTCTTCCATTGCCAGATTCAATAACAAAAGACAGTAAAGATATACTAAATAATCTTGCGGTTTATGTAGAACACCATGATGGAACAAAAGAATTAATAAAAGGAAAAGTTGTTTCTTATAAAAATGGTGATAAACTTGGACTTGAATTTACTATTAATAAATTCAGTTCCTTTACATTAGTTAGTGCTAAGGGGCTTGATCAAACACCTGCAAGTAATACAACCACAGGAACAGATACAAGTAACGGATCAAGCAATACAAATGCTGGATCAAATAATACCAATAGCAATACATCCGATCTACCTAAGACTGGTGGAGTTTCTACTAGAGATTATACTATATTAGGTATATTCATAATATTAGCTGGCGGAGTTATGTTATACTCTAACAAAATAAAGAGTATGAGAAAATAATTAATTAAATAGAACTTAGGCATATATAAATTTAAAGTTATATATGCCTTTTTTTACTTTCCAGATTTTCCTGATATATATTCAGAAAGTCAGATACGGAAAAAAGTCTGTTGAAAAAGTTCACTTCGGAGAATTTTTTACTTTGACTTACATAAAAAGTAAATGTAAAATTAAAACATATATAGAAAGGTTGTGAATATATGTCCCATATTTCAAATAAAAATGCTTACAAGATGCTAGAGGAAAGACTTAATAGATTCCCTCAAGGGGCGCCGCCTTCAAAGACATTATATAAAATATTGAGTATGCTTTTTACTGAAAAAGAGGCTGAGTTAGTAGCTATGCTTCCTATTAAGCCCTTTACAGTTAAGACTGCAAGCAGCATATGGAAGAAAGATGAAGTGGAGACAGAAAATATTTTACAAAAACTCGCATCCAAGGCTATTTTGATGGATATTGATCTTGATGGTAAAAAAGAATATTGTTTACCACCTCCTATGATAGGTTTTTTCGAATTTTCTCTTATGAGGACTAGGGATGATATAGATCAAAAAACTTTATCTGAGCTTTATTTTCAATATTTGAATGTGGAAGAGGACTTTATTAAGGATTTGTTCCTAGGCACTGAAACTAGATTCGGAAAGGTATTTGTTCAAGAAGGAGTGCTATCTAGGCAGAATGAACTTGAGATAATGGACTATGACAGAGCAAGTAACGTTATTAAGGAAGCAAAGCATATTGCAGTTAGTATGTGTTTTTGCAGGCATAAGATGCAGCATCTAGGAAAAAATTGTGATGCTCCTATGGAAACCTGCATAACTCTTGGGAACACAGCACATACATTAAGTAAGCATGGTTATGCAAGAAAAATAGATGCATCTGAAGGCTTAGATATATTAAACATGGCCTACGATTACAATCTGGTACAGTGTGGGGAAAATGTTAGAAACGGTTCGGTGTTCATGTGCAATTGTTGTGGTTGCTGCTGTGAAGGCATGCTAGCTGTGAAGAAATTTGGATATATGGCACCTATACAAACTACAGCTTTTCTTCCAAAGGTAGTAGAGGAAAGCTGTGTAGGCTGTGGAAAGTGCTCAAAGGCATGTCCTATTGAAGCTATGAAGCTTGATCCTTTAACTAAGAAAGCTGTAGTGGATGAAGGAATATGCCTTGGGTGTGGAGTATGTGTTAGAAATTGTCCAAAGAAAGCCATATATCTTAAGCATAGAGAAAAGGAAATAATAACGCCTGCTAGTACTACTCATAGGATTGTTCTTCAAGCTATTGAGAAGGGGCAGCTTCAGGAACTTATCTTTGACAATAAAGCACTATTTAGTCATAGAGCAATGGCTGCAGTTTTCTCAGCTATTTTGAAGTTGCCACCAATTAAAAGATCCATGGCAAGTAAGCAGATGAAGTCAGTTTATTTAGATAAGCTTTTAAGCGATAAGTAAAATACTACATATATATTGTCAATGATGTTGGAGTTTTTGCATCCACTGATCCAGTGGCAATAGATAAAGCTTGCCTTGATGTTGTTGATAAGAATAATGGTAAAACAGTATTTAGAAGAGGTGGATATACCTTAGAATACTCAGAGAAGATAGGGCTAGGAAGTCAGCAGTATGAGCTTATTGAATTGTAGCTTATAGCTTTATGTTAGGCTTCTATTTAAATATTGGCTCTGTTAAAGTACTGTGTTGAAATTCACTGGTCAGTTATCCGATGCTTAGATGAGCTTGCGCTAGTTGTTCGCTCATATAGCATCTCCTTCTTAACTGCTGAATTTCAACATTATTATTAAATATAGCCCAAATATTAAATCCGTTTGAGATTAACCTAAATGAAACATACCATGATGAAATATATTTGTATTATTTCATCATGGTATGTTTTTATTATATCTAGCTAAACCTGTTGATGATAAGTAGAGAACATATTTTTAATATATATTTTGTATTCTAGTTTTTTCTAATATGCATTTAGAAATGCAGGCTGATAAAGTAGTAGCTATAGGAGGTTTGCTTTAGCGGCTTTTTTATTCTTTGCTTTATAGGAAGCTGCTTTCTTCTTATCAGTAGCAAATGCCGGAATTAGTGCAGAAGCAATAAAAGAAACTATCGGTACTATCAAGATCACAGCTAAACTGCCTGTTAAGCCTTGAATAATCTCTACATTGACCATATCCATATTAATAAGCTGATTATAGCTTACATTGTAGAAGTAAATTATTATAAGCATATTTAAAGATGAGCCTGTAAAGGCTAAGATTAGTGTGTTTGCCATGGTTCCCATCATATCTCTGCCTATATTCATACCTGAATTAAACAGTTCTTTTTTACTTATTTTTGGATTAGAAATATATACTTCTTGAATAGAAGAAGCTATAGAAATACTTAAGTCCATTACTGCCCCTAAAGCTGCTATCAATATTCCAGACAGTAATAAACCTTCTACTTTCATATTAAATTTAGCTGATATCATATTAAGGGTTTCTACATCTTGAGTATTAAATCCATTTAAGTGAGCTAGATTGCCTACTATAAGAGCTATAAATCCAGCTATTATTACTCCAGCTAGAGTTCCAAGCACTGCTGAAAGGGTCTTTGAACTATAACCGTTTAGCAAAAACAGTGTAATACAAGTAACTATGGTTATTATTAAAATTGCAGACATTACTGGTGAATATCCTCTGTAAAGCATAGGAATGAATAAGAATATTACACATACAAAGGTAAAGGCTAGTCCTACAACTGATTTGAAGCCCTTACTTCTACCTATGATACAAAGTGCCGCTATAAATATAAGTATGAATAAGTATTGAATAGGAGCTCTATAGTAGTTGTAAACTAAAACTTGACTTTGAGTACCAGCAGTGTCTATTTCAACTATTATAGTCATTCCTTTTTTTACATATACACTGTGAGTATCACTTAGATAGTTGCTTATATCTTTTATTTCACCTTTATGTTCCCCAGACAATATTTTAATTGTTATATCTTGACTTCCTAACTTGATGGTGCTGCTGTTTTGAAAGTTCGTTAAAGCTTCTTTTTTTATTGTTAAAACCTCAGCTTTTTCATATTTAACATAAGAAGTTTTTCCTTGGGTATTGAAGCCTACAGGATGATTAATGTTAAATTTGTATAAAAATATAGCAAACAGAGAGAAGATTACTAGCCATATAGCAATCCTTGATAACCTAAAGCTTTTTAACATTGGACTACCTCCATTTATATTTTTTAATATTCTTTAGTAATTTAGAGCATTTTATAGAGTTCATAACTAAAACTACGATATGTAAACTCTTTACAATAAAGTGTATCTTTATAATTTACTTTAAACTTCAATATAATGGATTTTTGTAAAGTCTAGGTTAAGCATATATTAAGATTACAATAAATTATAAGATGTACAAAAATTAACAGTGGTTAATATAGCCTTAACTAAAGCTAAATGAGAAGTTAACACAACAGGATTATACTTCCAAATGGTAGCAATTTATAATTATGAGGAGGTATTTATCTAGTGCGAAGAAAATTATTATCATCAATTCTAGCAACAGTTATGGTGGTTTCTTCTTTAATGAGCAATGGAACTACAGTATTAGCAGCAGATAATGCTGGTAATGGCAATACAACAAGTTCTGCTGGAAATAGTACTGAAAATATTACAAAGATAGCACTTTCACCAGGAAAGGACCAAAGTGAATTAAACTTTACATGGTATTCAGTGAAAAACTCAGGTGATTCAGAGGTGCAAATAGTAAAGAAAGCTGATTATGATGGACAAACTTTCCCTGTTGATAAAGCACAAACCTTCAAAGGAAATAAAAATGGCGGAAACGACAATTACAGTTCTAATAAAGTAGTAGCTACAGGTATTACAAAGGCTACAGACTATGTTTACCGTGTTGGAGACGGAAGCAATTGGAGCTCAGTTTATACCTATAGTACAGAAAACCCAAGTGCATATAATTTTTTACTTGCTGGAGATCCACAGATTGGTGCTAGTGGTAACATAGATAACGATAAAAATGGATGGGTAGCTACTATGAATAAAGCATCAGCTAGCTTTCCAAATTCAAGCTTTTTACTTTCAGTAGGTGACCAGGTTAATAATGGCGGAGAGTTAAACGGAGGCAGCAATGAGGGAGAGTATTCAGCATATTTTGCTCCTGATCAGTTTAAAAATATTCCAATAGCAGCTATACCAGGAAATCATGAAACTTATGGTGTAGGGCATAATACTCATTTTAATGCACCTAATGAATCTACTTATGGAAGCATTAGCAGTGCTCCTACCACTGGAGGAGACTATTATTTTACTTATGGCAATACTTTATTCATGATGCTTAACAGTAATGATCTTAACGCTGCAGACCATGAAGCTTTTATGAAGGATGCTATAGCTAAAAATCCTAATGCCACTTGGAAGGTTGTATCTTTACATCATTCTATATATAGTTCTGCAGATCATGCTACAGACGATGATATAATTGCAAGAAGAAATACTCTTCCACAAATATTTACTAGCTTAGGGGTAAATGTTGTTTTAGATGGTCATGATCACTGTTACACAAGAACTTATCAGATGGTTGGCAATGAACCTAAGGCTCAAGCAAATGATAAGAAATTTACAGTAACAAATCCTTCAGGAACCTCTTATCAGGATGAAACTGTAGTTAATGCTACTGGAGTTGCTTATATAACAGCAAACTCTGCTTCAGGAAGTAAGTATTATGAGATGCAGCAAGCTAACGGTAAGAGTTACTATGAGGCTGTAAAAAATCAAAGTCATACTCCTACTTTTTCAAATGTAGAAGTAACTGATAACAGTCTTACTATAACAACCTACAGAACAGATAACCTAGAGAAAATAGATAGATATACTTTGGCTAAAAATGATGTTAAGGATGACCCAGCTCCAAAGGTAACAGATATAACTTTTGCGCCTGGTAGCAATGCATCAGAAATGAATTTTACTTGGTATACAGATATAAATTCAAGAGATACAGAAGTACAAATAGTTAAAAAATCAGATTACACTGGTAGCAGTTTCCCAACTGACAAAGCAAAAACATTTGTAGGAAAGAAGTCACAAGGAAACAATAGTGGTATATCAAATAAAGTTACAGTTAATGGCCTTGAATTAAATACCGCTTATGTTTATCGTGTTGGTAACGGAGTAAGCTGGAGCAAAGAGTTCGACTTTAAGACACAGAACCCAAGTGCTTATAACTTCTTACTTGCAGGAGACCCACAGATAGGTGCTAGTGGAGATATAAATAAAGATACTAACGGATGGAAGGATACACTAAGTAAGGCAACAGCAGCTTTCAAAAATACAAGTTTCTTACTATCCTTAGGAGACCAAGTTAATAATGGAAAAGAGCTTACTGACGGAAACAATGAAGCAGAGTATACAGGATATTTTGCTCCAGATCAACTGAAGAATCTACCAGTAGCAGCTTTTGCTGGTAACCATGAAATGATTAAAAATGGTCACAATACTCACTTTAATGTTCCAAACTTATCTACTTATGGAGCAGTAGCTTCTAACCCAGATACTGGAGCAGATTACTATTTCACTTATGGAAGTACTTTGTTCATGGTTCTTAACAGTAATGATACTAACACTGCAGATCATGAAGCTTTCATGAAGGATGCAATAGCTAAAAATCCTAATGCTACTTGGAAGGTAGTATCACTACATCACTCTATATATAGTTCAGCTAACCATGAAACAGATGCAGATATTATAGCAAGAAGAAATTCTATGCCTCAAGTATATACTGCACTTGGTATAGATGTGGTTTTAGATGGACATGATCACTGTTATACAAGAACTTATCAGATGGTAAACAATGTACCTACACCTCAAGCAAAGGATGATAAAAAGACTGTAAATACTCAATCAGGAGCTGCTTATCAGGATGAAAAGGTTACAGATCCTACAGGAGTTCTTTATATCACAGCAAACTCAGCTTCAGGAAGTAAGTATTACGAGTTTAAAGAGCCAAACAGCCAAAACTATTACGAAGCTGTAAAGCAACAATTCCATGTTCCAACTTTCTCAAATGTAGAAGTTAGTGATAAAGACCTAACAATAACTACTTATAGAACTGATAATATGGAAGTAACAGATAGATATACAATAGAAAAATCCAATGTAAAAACTACACAAGTGGTAAATGGAGATACAAACAAAGTATTAGATGTAATAAATAATGCAGCAGATGGATCAAATATAACAGTTGATGTAAGTGGTAATAAGAATGTTGATAAGCAATTGTTAGATGCTATAAAAGGAAAAAATATAACTTTAAACTTTGTTCAAAATAATCTTCAATGGTCATTTAACGGAAAAAATCTAACAGGAGCTACAAAGAACCTTGATATGGCAGTTAATATTTCTGGACTTAATAGCTCTGCTTCTGCTAATAGGGATGCAATAGCAGCTAAGGCAGGAAATGCAGGTGTTACTTTAGTGTCATTCGCAAACAATGGACAACTTCCAGGAAAAGCAACAGTTAAAGCTAAGTTGGATTCACAATGGCTTTCAGATCCAACGAACGCAAAGAAGAGCTTATTTGTTTACTACTATAATGAACAAACAAAGAAATTAGAAAATATAGCTAGTGGTTTAGGAATACAGGATGGCTCGGTGCAGTTTGATATAACTCATAATAGTGATTATGTAATAGCAGATAAGGATATATCAGAACCTGTAGCAATGAGTATAAGCGATGCTAGAGCAAAAGCTTCTGGTAAAGCGATTTTAACAGGTATTGTAACTAATGTTGTTGGAGGCAATGTATTCATGCAGGATGATAAGGCTGGTATCTGTGTAAATAATGCGCCTAAAGCAGCAGTGAAAAAAGGAGATAAGATTACAGTTACAGGTGATTTATCAAATTACCATAGCTTAATAGAGATAACACCTAAAGCTGCTACTGATGTTTCAGTTTTAAGCAGTAACAATGTAGTTATTCCAAAGGTATTAACAATAAGTCAGATAAATGATTCTGTTCAGTCACAACTTATAAAGATTAAAGATGCTTCTCTAAAAGATATAAATACAGATGCATCCTCAACTCTAGTTGATGCAACAGGAACTACAGTAATATACAAGATGCCTGCCTTAAAGGATATAGCGGTAGGAGATAAGATAGATGTAATAGCTTCTGTAGCACAATATGGAAACACTGTAGAGCTAATGGTTTCAGATCCAAGTGATATAACAAAGGCTGGTCAAGCTGAAGCTAATGCAGTAATAGCAAAAATAGATGCACTACCAGATACAGTAACCCTTGCTGATAAACCAAAGGTTATGGATGCAAGAGCATCATATAATTCCTTAACAGACCCACAAAAATCAATGGTAACAAATGTAGATAAACTTGCTAAAGCAGAGCAGACAATTACAAAATTAGAATCTGATAAAGCAGCTTCTGATGCTGTGGTAGCTAAGATAAATGCGATTCCAGCAAATGTTACTTTAGCTGATAAGCCAGTAGTTACTGATGCAAGAAATGCTTATAATGCACTGACAGATACTCAAAAGAGTGCCGTAACTAATTTAGATAAGTTAACTGCAGCAGAAGATGCAATAAAGAAACTTGAAGCAGCTAATTCAGGAAACACTAATACTAATACAAACAATAATGGTAGCAATAATGGCGGCAGTGCAAACACAGGTAGCAACACAAACACTAATAACCCAGGAAATACAAGTTCAAACGGTTCAACTACAGCTGGTTCTAATGGAACAAGCACAAGTGGTAATGGAAACAGCAATGGGACAACTACAAGTAGTTCAAAGGCAACTTCAAATAGTACATTAAGCTCCATACCAAAGACTGGTTCAATAGTAAGTGCTGGGCTTCTGCTAGTTATAGGAGTTATAGCTATAGCTTCTGGTGTAATGTTTCTTAGAAAAAGAAATGATGGTCAAGTAGTAGAAGAATAATAAAAAAATAAAAGTTGATCTTTAGTAGTTTTTAACACTAGAGGTCAACTTTTTTTGTTTCTTTAATAGTACTGTGATGAAATTAAGTACATATCTGTAATATTTCTCAATGAAATCTTGGGAAAAGTTAATTTTAATAATATCCTTAAGCGTAGCCTCAAAAATTAAATAGTTAGCTAAAGCAGTACTGTGAGTATTTCTTAGGAGATATTCCAACTGTTTTTGTAAAAGATTTTAAAAAGTTACTATAGTCATTAAAGCCACATTTATCACAGACATCACTGACGCTGCTTCCAGAGGCTAACAATGATTTAGCTATGCTTATTCTTCTGGCTGTAATGTATTTATTTATGGTTGTACCTGTAGTTGATTTAAAAATACGGCACAAATAGGAGCTGCTTATAAAGAATTGCTTAGATAGATTGTCTATGGTTATTTCCTTGCATATATTTGAATTAATATAAGTGAGAACATCTTCAACTAATTCATTGTACTTATAGGAAGTATCATTTATATTATCTGCAGCCTGAGACTGATATATTGAATTAAGCATAACAAGTAATTCCATAAAGGAACTTTTTTCTATAATATCGCTTCCGTAAGTTTCAGCAGAGGTTATTTTACTTACATAATACATAAACCTTTGCTGTTGTTCTTTTGTAAGAGTGATTTTATGGTTAAAGTCTTTTGGTCTACAAGAGAAACAATAATTTAAATCAGTTTTATCACTAGAGAGGTCTTTTATAAATTCAGGATGAACAGATATTACTATACGCTCTAGTTTCATTTGTTCAGTTTGACATAAGTAATGACTTTCATATTGATTGATTACAAATAAATCTCCAGCTGATATATCATAAAACTTATTATTTATTAAAAATTGCTTACCTCCAGAAATAGAATAGTATATCTCGTAACAGTCATGAATGTGCATATCCATGCTTTTTTCATCTTGATATAAATGTGCTATGGCAAAGCTTTTGTCCTTCATACAGTTTGAAATTGCTTCCTTACATGAGTTTAACTCTTTCAAAATAAAGCCCCCATCATTAATAATATTTTGTTAATAAATCTTGGGTCAGAAATCATATAAGTTTAGTATAAAATTACTGTTCAATAATTACAATATTTTATACAAAAAATCACAAGAAATCGAAAATATGAAATGATATACTTAATCCATAGATAAGTTTTAGATAAACTTGGGAAAGTTTAAATGATAAAATATAAGGAGGAATTGATATGAACATTTTAGATACATTTTCATTAAAAGGAAAAGTGGCTTTAATAACAGGGGCATCTTATGGTATAGGTTTTGCTATTGCAAGTGCCTATGCAAATGCAGGTGCTAAGATAGTATTTAATGATTTAAGACAAGACCTAGTTGATAAGGGCCTTGCAGCTTATAAAGACTTAGGAATTGAAGCTCACGGATATGTATGCGACGTTACCAAAGAAGATCAAGTGGTTGAGATGATAGCAAAGATTAAGGAAGAAGTAGGAACTATAGATATATTGGTAAACAATGCAGGTATTATAAAGCGTATACCTATGTGTGAGATGTCTGCAGAAGAATTCAGACAAGTAATAGATGTGGATTTAAATGCTCCATTTATAGTTTCTAAAGCAGTTATTCCGTCAATGATTGAAAAGGGACATGGAAAGATAATTAATATTTGTTCAATGATGAGCGAACTAGGCCGTGAAACTGTATCTGCATACGCTGCTGCCAAGGGTGGATTAAAGATGTTAACGAAGAATATAGCTTCAGAATATGGTGAGTACAATATTCAATGCAATGGTATTGGCCCGGGATATATAGAAACTCCTCAAACAGCACCGCTTAGACAAGAGGGACACCCTTTCAACAGCTTCATTATATCAAAAACACCAGCAGCTCGTTGGGGGACTACAGAAGATTTGATGGGACCAGCGGTATTCTTAGCATCTGATGCTTCAGACTTTGTTAATGGACATATTCTATATGTGGATGGTGGTATATTAGCTTACATAGGAAAGCAACCACAATAAAGATTTTTAACTTTCAGTGAAAGATAGAAATGGTTTGGTTCAAGCTATAGGTATCCTTTACGGAAACTTAATTTATAAATGTTCGATAATACCGGCGTCTGGGGATTATCTGGCATATATAAATTAATAGTTGAAGTCGGATACCTATATGAATTACGTGAAAACATACAATATAACTGAACAGATATAAATTGTTGAATAGGAGAAGTGAAATATGAAAATAGCATTAATAAATGAAAATAGTCAATCTTCAAAAAATGAAATAGTATATAGCACTTTGAAAAAAGTAGTAGAACCAATGGGCCATGAAGTTTTTAACTATGGAATGTATGGAGCAGAGGACCCAAATTCACTAACTTATGTACAGAATGGAATACTAGCAGCTATACTTCTAAACTCAGGAGCAGCAGATTATGTAATAACAGGCTGTGGAACAGGGGAAGGCGCTATGCTTGCCTGCAATTCATTCCCTGGAGTTATCTGTGGTTATGTAGTTGATCCTTCAGATGCTTATATGTTTTCTCAAATAAACGATGGAAATGCTATTGCAATGCCTTTTGCCAAAGGTTTTGGATGGGGAGCAGAATTAAACCTACAATATGTATTTGAAAGATTATTTGAGGGAGAGAGTGGTAAAGGTTATCCAAAGGATAGAGTTGTTCCAGAACAAAGAAATAAGAAAATACTAGACGAAGTTAAGAAGATAACTTATGTAGACATATTGACTATACTTAAGAATATAGATCAAGAGCTATTAAAAGGTGCTGTTAGTGGAGAAAAGTTTAAAGAATATTTCTTTGGAAATTGCAAAAATAAAGAAATAGCAGATTTTATTAGACAAATAGTAGCATAACAAGCAAATATGTATTGTTTCAATAGTTTAAATTATAAGCTTTGTTTAAAACAATGGCTCTGTTAAAGAGCCATGTTGAAATTAATAGTTCAGTGCTCTGCTGTTTTAATGATCTTGTGTAAAGAAGCTAGTTAAATAAGGAAGACTTAGCTAAGTTTACTGTTGAGGACATTTATATAAAAAGTACTTTCTTTTACAACTAAATTAGTATAGAATAATGAGTGTTATCATTGTTCACGTGAACAATGATAACATTTATTAATTATTTTACTCTTTAGAAAGTTATATTCTAAATAAGGCTGTGCATAATTATGCCTATATGGCTTAAATGCATAGATTGGAGAAAGAATAAAAAAGAAAAATTAAGTCGCCTGCCAGAATTTCTTCACATACGTTCAGAAAAGGCAGATGCGCAAAAAAGCTCACTGAAGAAAGTCGCTTCAGCGACTTTTTTATAGTCAGTTTATAGATAAAGATATCCCTATGTAGAGTTAATTATATATTCTAATTTTTAAAATCTACTGTGCCCCATACTATTAATAATAAAAATAACCCTATCCCTATAAATCAAAATCGTTAATTAACTTTAGGATATATCACTATTTACAAGGGATGTCTCTATCTGCAAATTAGGCTTTATCAGAAAGTATACAAAAGAACGGACGGTGACGTATAATGGCTACAGACATGACTAAAGGTAACATACCTAAACACTTAATTAGCTTTTCTATTCCATTAGTTCTAGGAAACTTATTTCAACTTACTTATAATGCTGCAGATTCTATATTTGTAGGGCGATTTGTAGGTACTAAAGCCTTGGCAGCTGTAGGCACAGCCAACCCTATAATGAATATTGTAATGTTTCTTATAATAGGTATTTGCATGGGGGCATCAGTACTGATGAGTGAGTATTTTGGTAGTGGGAATATAAAAAAGCTTAAAAGAGAAGTATCTACTACTATGATTGGCGGTTTTATATTTACCATAATTATAATATTTTTTTGCGTGGTATTTACTAAACCTATCTTGCAGCTAATAAGAACTCCTGAAGAACTTATTCCAGATGCAACAAAATATTTAAGAATCATTTTTTTTGGTTTGATTTTCACCTTTTTATACAACGTATTTGCAGCTACTTTAAGGGCTATTGGAGATTCAAAGACACCACTCAAGTTCCTTATGATTTCTGCGATTTTAAATGTAGTTATGGATATATTGTTTTTGAAAGGTTTTAAGATGGGGGTAGAAGGTGCAGCTATTGCTACAGTAACGGCTGAAATGTTCTCTAGTGTTTTTTGTATTGCTTATGTGTATTTTAAAGTTCCAATGCTACGATTCACAAGAAAAGAAATTGTTTTAGATAGAGTTTTACTTAGAAACACAATAAATTATAGCTCTGTTACTGCTATGCAGCAGACTTGCCTATATGTTGGAAAAGTTTTAGTACAGGGAGCTGTTAATCCTTTGGGGGTACAAGCTATTGCAACCTTCAATGCTGTAAACCGTGTAGATGATTTTGCTTTTATGCCACAACAAAGCATAGCACAGGCTATGACTACCTTCTTAGCTCAGAATAGAGGAGCTAAAAAGAAAGAACGTATGAAACCAGGACTATGGGCAGGGCTTAAACTGGAATCTTTATACTGGGTGATACTATTGATAGCTGTTTATTTTAGTTCGACAAGCCTCATGAAGCTATTTGTTCAAGGAAATAGTGAAGTAGTAGGCTTAGGAGTAAGTTATCTTCAAATGATGGCTTTCTTTTACATTCTTCCTGGCTGGACAAATGGGATACAAGGTTACTTTAGAGGAATGGGTGATCTTAAAATAACTTTGATGTCTACCTTCATGCAGATGGTAGGAAGAGTTATTGCTTCATATATACTTGCACCAAGACTTGGAGTTGCAGGTATAGCAGTGAGCTGTTTCATTGGTTGGATTGTTATGCTTACCTATGAAGTGCCTTTCTTTATAAGAGATTTAAAAAAGAATAAATAATAAACTTAAGTCTAATCACAATGAGATTGATATTTAACGCTCATTGTGATTAGACTTTTTTACTTAAAAGTTATAACAACATTTATTTAATACATTACAATAGGGACTATAAATTATGCCTATTGGAGAGTGGAAAGATTCTAAAAGTATCGTAAAGCCGCATAAATCCAATAAATTCTTAACTTCTTATATTGTTAAGTTGTTATATTTGTAAGAATATAAGAATTTATAAATAAAGCAATTTAAGAAGTTTTATTTTATATCTGTATTCATTAACATAGCACAAAAGATATACTGAATTCATAATAAGTTTGTGGAATTTTATTCTATCTTAGGTGGTATCCTGTGGATAAGTTTGGTATAGTTGAATCAAAGAGATTAATATTATTTGAAGAAATTATATTTTCATAGATTGGGGGAATAACTGTATGAAGGTTAGAGAAAAAATAGAAGCGCTAAGAGAGCTTATGAAAGAAAAAAGTATTGATGCTTATATCATACCAAGCTTTGATGCTCATCAAAGTGAGTATGTGGCAGAGCATTGGAAGAGTAGACAATGGATATCAGGGTTTACAGGTTCTGCCGGCACTGTGGTTGTGACTGAGGAAGAGGCTGGACTTTGGACTGATGGTAGATATTACATACAAGCGGAGGAACAGCTTAAAGATAGTGGCATAATGCTGTTTAGAGCAGTAGATCCAGGGGTTCCTTCTTACACAGAATGGTTAAAGGATAAACTTAAAGAAGAAAGTGTTGTTGGTTTTGATGGCAGTGTTTTTTCTGTAAATATGGTTAAAGACATGGAGAAGGAATTTGCTTCAAAGAAAATATCCATTAACATGAAGGGAAATTTTGTTGGAGAACTATGGAAGGATAGACCTAGTATACCTAAAAACAATATTTTTGACCATGAAATACAATATGCAGGAAAATCTAGAGTAGAAAAGCTTCAAGAAGTAAGAAAAGAAATGGAAGCTAAGAATGCAGATTACTATCTTTTGACTTCCTTAGATGACATAGCTTGGCTTCTTAACATCAGAGGGAATGATGTAGCTAATAACCCTGTAGTAACAGCATATGTGGTTGTAACAATGGAGGAGACACAGTTATTTATTGATATCTCAAAGGTTCCAGAAGCTGTGAAAGCTATATTAGAAGCTGAAAAAGTATATGTTAAAGCTTATGATCAAGTAGAAAAGTTTTTACAGCAGATTAAAGCAGAAGAAACAATAATCTTTGATCCTAAGAAAACTAATGCAAGACTTTATCATGCTATAGATAAAGAAGTTAAGAAATTAGAAGAAGATAACATAACAACTAAACTAAAAGCTATCAAAAATCAAATTGAGATGGATAACTTAAGGCATTGTGAGACCAAAGATGGAGTAGCCATGGTGAAGTTTATAAAATGGCTAAAGGAATCAGTAGGAAAAGAAGCTATCACAGAAATTTCTGCTTCAGAAAAGCTAGAAAGCCTAAGAAGAGAACAAGCTTTATGTGTAGGACCTAGCTTTGATACAATAGCTGGATATAAAGATCATGCAGCTATGATGCACTACAAAGCCACAGAAGAATCTCAATACACTTTGAAAAACGAGGGCTTCTTCTTAGTTGATTCAGGTGGACAATATTATGATGGAACTACAGATACTACAAGAACTATAGCTTTAGGTAGCCTAACAGAAGAAGAAAAGTTTGACTTTACCTTAGTTTTAAAGGCACATATAGCCTTAAGCACAGCTAAGTTCTTAGAAGGAACTACAGGATCAAACTTAGACATACTAGCAAGGCAACCTATCTGGAATTATGGATTAGACTATAAATGTGGTACTGGGCATGGTGTAGGATTTTTCTTAAATGTGCATGAAGGTCCACAAAGTATAAGTAGAGTACCTAATGCTGTAAAGCTAGAAAAGGGCATGATACTAACAAATGAGCCTGGAATCTATAAAGAAGGAAAACATGGTATAAGAACAGAAAACATGATGCTGGTAGTGGAAGCAGAAGAAACTGAGTACGGAAAGTTTATGAAGTTTGAACCAATAACGTACTGTCCTATAGATCTAGAAGGACTAAAGACAGAATTGTTGACTTCTGAAGAAAAACAATGGCTCAATATCTATCATAAGGATGTATATAACAAACTTTCTCCGTATCTAAATGAAGATGAGAAGGTTTGGTTAGCAGGGGAAACTAGGGAAGTATAATTACTTTGCAGCCTAAACTATAAATGTGTAACTTTATAATGGTTGATTTAGGCAAGATGGAGTGAGAAGCATGGGATTAGAATCATACAGAATAGGAGTTAAGTTTAAAAACTTTCATTCTATTAATGAAATAGTTGATAGGCTCAAGGATCTAGGTGGAAGTGTTATAAATCTAGAGGATAATAGGGATGTCTCTATGGAGTTTATTTATACCATAGGTATAATAGAGATTTTAGTTTCAACTGTAAAAGACCAAAATAAAATTTTGTTTGAATTGATAGGTAAACAAAGTGATAAACTCGTGAACAAGACAAATGATATTGGAAATGTAATATTGAATATTAGATTTGCAAAACCTAATTCTGTTATGATTGTTAAAAGAATAATTGAATTGTTAAAAGAGATAAATACACAATTTGAGTTAAAGTCTGTTAGTGATATTGAAGCTAAATGTCAGGTGGATTTAGATAACTTCTTGGATTTTGAAGAGAGAGTAAATATAGCAAAGCAAGATTTTGAGAAGTACTTTCATTTCATTCCTTATCCTGTAAGGTGCAGTGAGGTTTTTAAAAAATAAAAAATACAAAGTATGTCTCAGATAGACTTGATGAATTGTAGAGTATTAGCTGAGAATATAATTATTCAGCTTAAGGCAAGTCAATATTCACAAAATATGAGTTTGAATTAATAGTAATATTAATAAATTCAATAATAACAGTGTATAAAAGCGGTATAGTAGATATTGTGATATTAATGAATATTAATATTGTAAAAATTTTTGTAGTGAGAATTAACAAAGTGAAAGGTCAGCAGGTGCAAGCAATACCTGCTGGCTTTTCTTTATGTGCAAATTAATGGTAAAATTAAGAAAGAAATATGAGAACTACTTAAGAGTTCATCAAAATATAATATTAAATATTTTGATGAGTTAAAACAATATACATTTGGATATGAGATAATATGCTCGTGTTTAAATAAAGAATTTATAATATATAAAGATAATCACCCCACAATAGTAGCAGAATGTAGTAGTTGTAGTAAAAATATAATAATATATGATTTAGAATATTATCCAACAGCTATAAAAATTAAAGAAAATTTCAAACTGGAGAAGTATGTATCAAAAGATGGGGATACCTCATTTAATATATGTGTATTGTATGAGTATTCGGACGAATTTGAATATGAAGATGATGTGGAATTTAACAGGAATGATATATCGTGGTGTGTAGTATATGGATATGGTATAAAAAGTAGAAATGTATTTGAAATAATAAATGATGAAACAGCATAAGGTTTAGAAGATAATATCTATAAAATGATGAAAATTTTTATATTTAAATTAAAAATATATTACGGAAAATTAATAAACTATGCTTTGATTTAATTCTTTTCAATGGTTTTATATCTGAAAGGAGATAATTTGAATAATGAAATGGACATACATCCGTGAAAGATTAGGTATAGCATTATTGATACCTGCATTTATTGGATTGCTTTTTAGTAAAACTCTGATAGGTGCAATAATTTTAGGGGGGGCTGCTACTTTAGGAATGACTATAATAAATATAGTAGCATTTGCTAAAAAAGAGTTTGATATTAAAATATTTATTTTGAGTGATGTACTTACTATGCTATTAGTAGCCATGTTGTTATCTATATATTATTTCAAAAGAGAAGATATAACAACATATATAGTCATAGGTATGTTGGCATTTACATCAGTTTTTATTATTGTTAATGCTATCTTTAAAAGAAAAAATAGCTAAAGATGAGTCCGATACTGAATGTTTTATAAGACATATAGGAAGCTAATAGATGTAAAAAGGTAGACAAATTACTATAAATTTTGTTGATAAAAATATGTAAGGAATTTAATAGTAAGGATCGTGGTAAAAGCAGAATAATAATTCTATAGGGAAAATAACATAAAAGTCAGTAGGTGTGAACAATGCCTGTTGGCTTTTCTTTCTCAGTAAATGAATGGTAAAATTAAGAAAGAAGTAAGAACATTAACGCATCATTAGAAAAACTAATGAAGATTGGTAGAAGCATGCCTCAAACTATTAAAAATGCTAGGTATAATGGAAATCTAATGATGCTGCAAGATATACTAGGTCATATCAAACTATACTAAGTCTAATCCACGTACAGGAGAGGTATATTCAGGTAGAACAAGTGGAAAGTGAACACTTTAGAGAATGTTACAAAGAGAGATGTTAATCATCATATGAATGATAAGGGATTTGGGCCTGCAAGGATTGATAAATCTTCACCTAATAAAAATGTAATTCTTGGTAGATAGCAGATGCTCATAGATAAAAATGGTGGAGCTAAGTCTATAGGAGGTAAATCTGGTAATAGTATAAATGGGATATCTCCTAAAAATCCAAGGCGGCAAATATATCTAGATGCTTCAGAAGAGGAGTTTGGTAAATAATGATACAAAAAAGACGTAAACAGTTAAGGCTAGGTGATGTATATGCAATTCCACTTCCCAATGGTAAATATGCATATGGAAGATTGTTCAAGGATGGGTGTATTGCTATATATAAACATATAGGAGAGAATATAGAGGATATCCCAAAGGAAGAGAAGTATAGCTTTACTGTTGGTGTATATAAAGATGTACTTCAATCAGGAAAATGGAGTGTTGTTGATAGTAGGGCATTTAAAGATGAAAATGAAGCATGGCCACCTCCTATGTGTGTTATAGATAGTATGTCAGGAGAATATTCTATATATTATAAAGGAGAGTTTGAGCCTTCTAATGAGTTTGAGTGTGATGGTCTTGAGCAAGCAGCTGTTTGGGAAGCTGAGCATATCATAGATAGGATTATTGGAGAAGACAAGTGGCATAAAAGTAATTAGAAATTATGTAGTAGAAAGCAAAAAGATGAAAAGTCAACGTGTACTAAAATAGTACTTGTTTGCTTTTCGCTTTAATAGAATTAATGATAAACTTAATTAATAAATCAATAGAATTAATTCATCAAGTAAAACATCATCTATTAGATACGAACAGTAGTATAAAACGCCAGGGGGATATAAGAACACTAGATTTGCTGATGCTGTAGAGATAAAAGATGGACAAGTGTCAAAAATATATCAAGTAGGAAAAGTTAATAAAAATGGAATGCCAGTAATTAGGGAATCTAGGGCAATTGAAGATATAATACGTTCGCCTAAATATAATGGGGCACCAGTATACTTTTTACCCTATAATGTACCTGGAGCTGAACCAATAATTTTTATGCCAGATTAAAGGAGATAAAATGGGAAAACAGATTAATTTTTATATGGATAACGATAATGAGATTAATTTTATTAGATTTTGTTTTGATGAAGGATTTAAGCTCTTATATGTTGATTTGGATGATGAAAGAGTAATAGAATTTGATAACTTGGATGATTTAACATGTTATAAAAAAGACCTTTGTACTCTATACATCTATAGAAATGATTTTGGAAATTTAGTCTTTGATATTAATGATAAACATAGAATTGATATCACGGATAGTCCAGTCATTGAATTCAATAGTACTATAATAGATGATAGTAAGAAACAAATAACTTCAGGAAGATTATGGTTTGAAAATATATACTATGAAGGAAATGAACAAATTAAAAAATCAGATATTTTGTCTAAATCATATACTTTGTTGTGCAAATGGATAAAGAAAAATATTCCGAAGAGAGAGATTCAAATTAAAGGTTATACTTATAAAGAATATATAAGTAATAAACTAATGGAAAAAGTATATCAAGAATATACTCCTGTATAGTTTTTGTTGTTAAAATTATCTACGAAATTTGGTTAATAGATTATTTATTTAATTCCGTATCAATAGGATATAAGGATTAAAAAGGCTTAGAGCATTAATGTAATAACAACTAATCGAATATAGGTGATAAAATGTGTAATGTAAACCTTAATTTTCAGCTTGATAATCCAAGGGAGCTAACTTATGAGGAAAGGGAAATATTAGATAAAATGATGAGTGTAGAAGTAGAAGGAAAAGAAATTATAGAAAAACAACTTGAATCTGCTAAAGTCACTGGATATTGTACTTGCGGATGTAAATCTATAAATATAAAAGTAAGTCATAATGCACCTAAGTACCCTTATCCTCAAAGAGTACCTGTAGAAATGCTTGTTGATTCAAGCGATGGAGTCCCAATTCAAATTTTGTTACACATTGTCAATGGCTATGTAAGTGAGTTAGAGATATTAAGGGTAGATTCACAACCTATAGATGAGAAGTATAAATTAGAGACTGCTATTATAACTGTTAATTCTGTAAAGTTGTGATAGTATTTAGATAGTAATTTAAGTGGTTATAGTATAAATCTAACTACTTAATAATATAGAACTTACTTCATAAAGTTGTAATAATTGTTGATGTTTCAACAATACTCATAATACAGATAATGGTGCTTAAACTCAAGGCTGCATAATCTAAATTCTGTAGTAAGATGTAGTAACAATAAGTCAACAAGTACTAAAAATACTTGTTGGCTTTTCTTTGTGTGCAAGTTAATGGTAAAATTAGGAAAGAAGTATGACCATTAGTGAAGCATTATAAAAACAAATGAAATATATTAGAGATATATCTCAAACTATTGAAAATACTAGATGTAATGGAATCCTAATGATGATACAAGCTTTCTAAATCATTGTAGAAACTAAGCTGATTTGGCAAAAGTTTTTGAAACGGACGGTTCTAAGTTCATTAGTTTTAACAATGGTGTACTGTAGCCAGTCCTTCTAGACCAGTGATACCAACGGATTTCAGGTTTGAGAAAATTGGATAGATACCAAGACTTTGGAGTTTGGGTAAAGGTATGATATAGAGACTGGGCTGTACTATCTGAATTCGCGGTACTACAATCCTGAATGGGGTAGGTTTATTAATTCGGATGGAATAGCTGGACAAACTGGTGAACTGTTATCTCATAATATGTTTGCATATTGTGAGAATAACCCGGTAAATACGTTTGACCCAAGCGGTCATAATGGGGTGCTTTCTTTATTTGGTAGGCTAGATTTGCTTGGTGGAATAAACATAGCAGCTAATCCGGTAGCATTGTTTGTAGGCGTGTTTGTAGCGGCTTTATCGTTTACCATGGATTCATATGTAATTGGAGATGATACTTTATATGTCTCTCATGACTCAGGAAAAGTATCTTCTGGCAGTAGCTCCGAATCCAGTGGTAGTAGCACGGCTAGTAGTCCAAGCGTTTCTAAGCCTAAGAAAGGATTAAGAAGACCTTATATAAGAAAAGAAGTAAGACAAACTGTTGAAGAAAAAGCTCCAAGAACTGCCGATGGAAGGCCAATAGACCCTAATACACGTAAGCCAATAGAAGGGAAACCAGATTTAGGTCATGTATTTAGCCATGAATTTTGGAGAGAAAAGGCAATTGCTGAAAGTGAAGGATTAACACAACGAGAATTCAATGATAGAATGAATAATCCAGACTTATATCAGCTAGAGGATGCATCTTCAATAGGAGCCGTAGAAATGAGATGAACTTGTTGAGGTATAAATATGAAAGAAAATAAAGAACAACAAGAAAACGCAAAAAAAATGCTTATATTAATTTCAAAAGGAGATATTGTAGGGATTAAGGCATTACTTGATATAGGTGTCGATGTGGATATAAGAGATAGTTATAGAAGAACCCCTTTAATGAATGCTGTGATGTCTAATAAAATTGAAATTGTAAAGCTATTAATTAGTCTCGGTGCAGATGTAAATTTAAGAGACATTGATGGGAGAAGTACTCTACATTTTGCAGCTCAAAATTATTCTATTGAGGCTGCTAACATACTTTTAAAACATAATAGTATTGTAGTTGATATTGTTGATGACCATGGTAATACGCCATTGTCAGATGCAGTATTTTATTCAAAAGGAAGGGGAGAAATAATAAAATTATTTTTAGAATTTGGGGCTGATAAAAACTTGCAAAATAACTATGGCATATCGCCTATTGGATTAGCAGGTACTATTGCAAACTACGATATAAAACAGTTTTTCATTTAAATTAGACTGCAAAACAAAAGCTAATTTCACTACAAAATAATTTTATTAGGAATAAGATTTACTATATCTTAAGAAATATAAGGTTCTATTGGTTTATTAATACGTAAAACTTTCATCATAATTAGAATTCTGCAGTGAGAATCATCAAAAAACCAAATGCAGGAGAGCATCTATCACTTGATGAAGTTGATGGATGCTCTTTTTGCTAGGATAGACTTAGGACACATTTTGGGCGAGGTTTGATGTGACAAAACCTAGTATTCACAAGGGTTTGGGTGTAGTGGGCATAGTTTAATGAAAGTATTTCTCAAAATATGGTATACTATTACTAATGAATAGATTGTATTTTGGAAAAAGATATGTCCTATCTGCCCAAATCAAGTGAAATCAACAAAGTATATGCCCTGAAATAGCCTAAGATTTGCCCTATATATGTCCTAAAGGGCAAAAATTGATAAATAATGAAACCATGTGTTTCTACAAGCTTTCTAAATAATTGTACAAACTAAGCTGATTTGGCAACAGCTTTTGAAACGGACAGTTCTAAGTTCATTAGTTTTAACAATGGTATACTGTAGCCAGTCCTTCTAGACTAGTGATACCAACGGATTTCGAGTTTGAGAAAATTGGATAGATACCAAGACTTTGGAGTTTGGGTAAAGGTATGATACCGGTGCGACACGTTGCAGTATGAAAAGTATTGCCTAAAATGCTAAGCAGTTTAAGAACTAATAACTTGAAAAGTCAAATGAGGGGGTAACGCCTTGAAGGGCTTTCTCTGATACTCCGAATAGCAGTTTCTTTAATAAGAAAAAATTGTTATAAGCTCGGTGAAGTCGGCTGAGATTACATCCTAACAGATAAGGCTGAGGAACAGCGAACCAGAGGTGGTCGAGTGTAAGATAGGTCGGGAGTCTATAAAATATCTATGGTAAGAATGTCCCAAAGGGACTGACAAAATTCCGAATGTAAGGGTCTAAACATACAGGAAGTAGAAATATTTTTCCTACCTAAGTTGTAGGGTGTGTGAGGATTAGTAAAAATCGGTGTTATGAAGATCCTTATATTGTTACAGGCAGTATCAAGCACACAGGCTCATAGGAATTATCTAAGGATATATGTAAAGATAAAGTTATTGGAACGTGGTAAGCTGATAACACAGAGGACTTATTTCCTAGGAAGTGGTAGCAAGGAAAGGTTTGAAGCTATAACTTGCTCTTATATCAGTGAAAGTAGTGGCACAGTACCGTAGAAGCTTGCGAAAGCAAGTGGAGGGATAGCCACAAGTCAATGTTTATTAATATTAAATTATACGAAAATCATTAGGTTCGATTAAGACTAAGAAAAGCCGAAACAATAAGAATGAAGCTAACTAATGACGGCAGGTGAAGAAGGAATATTAAAGAAACAGCAACTAAGAAATAACGAATACTATTATACTCAACAAATTCAAGATGAACTCTACAGAAAAAGTAGAGAAGGTTATATATTTGAAGATTTAATTTCTGTAATAACAGACCAAAAGAATATAGCTTTAGCTTACAGAAATATTAGGAATAACAGCGGGAGC